>NZ_FOJN01000023.1 GCF_900111805.1 Rhodococcoides kroppenstedtii | reverse complement strand
GTGTACCCCGAAGGGCCTTACCGTTCGACTTGCATGTGTTAAGCACGCCGCCAGCGTTCGTCCTGAGCCAGGATCAAACTCTCCGTTGAAGACTCCAATCACACCACCGAACACCCACCACACAAGCAGCAGGCACCCGAGCAGTGCAATCAACACTAAAGAGCCGAATCCAGCAATAAAACTCACGCCAGCACACCAAAAATGTACTGACAAACCGATCCTCCCCCGACGGGAAGAAGGAGAAGAACCGGAACCAAAAAAAATTTGGCACTGACATTCATCGACACACTGTTGAGTTCTCAAAGAACACACGCACACCACCACCGACCCACCACAGGTGAACCGGATCCGGGGCAACCGTTCCAGACTAACCACCACCCGACACCGCAGTCAAACCGCACCGCCGGGAAGGCTTCGAAACAGAAGTTCTGGACTGTACGCTCAGCCTACACCACGTGCAGACGAACCTTTTCTGTCCGAATCAGGCGACCCCGTGCTGCCTCGTTCACCCCAGCCTTTCGGCTCCGGGTCGGCGTCCGTGTCGCTCTGACTCGACAAAAGTTACGCACCAGAACCCCACAACGCAAATCGCCTGG
The DNA here is from genome assembly GCF_900111805.1 of Rhodococcoides kroppenstedtii. Lineage (GTDB taxonomy): Bacteria > Actinomycetota > Actinomycetes > Mycobacteriales > Mycobacteriaceae > Rhodococcoides > Rhodococcoides kroppenstedtii. The sequence goes on along the minus strand of NZ_FOJN01000023.1, from coordinate 25,902 downwards.
TCAGACCGGGTGTTTCCCTGGTTCAGCGTCGTCATCGCTCACATGCACCGCTCCGAATACGGGCTGTGCGCGTCCGCGGCCCGACCGTCGGGCTGCCCGCGCACGGAGAGCGAGCAACCAGTGCCCATCGCAGCGACCGACTACAACCACGTTCGGCTGACGGTTCGAGACATCGACGTCTCCCGCAAGTTCTACGACGACGTCTTCGGATTCGAGGTGGCGTTCGAGCTTCCGCCCAACCCCGACGCCGAGACTCGGGAAGCCCTGGGATTCCTGTTCGGCGGGGTCATCTACAAGTTCGGCGGCGGTCTGCTCGGTTTGCGTCCGGTGGCGCCGGCCGGCGACACCTTCGCCGAGGACAGTGTCGGACTCGATCACCTGAGTTTCACGGTGGCGAGCCTGCAGGACGTGCACGATGCCGCGGCCGTCCTCGACGAATTGGGGATCGAGCACGAGCCCGTCAAGGACCTGGGCGACGCCGGCATGGCGATCCTGGAATTCCGCGACCCCGACAACATCGCGTTGGAGATCGCCGGCCCCAACAGCTGACGGACCGGACAGGCGGGGCCGCCGGTCGGGAGTTCGTCCCGACCGGCGCGTGCGGAGGGCGCTGTTCTCAGGCGCCGTCGAGTCCCTGGCCGCGCGCCTCGCGCGCGGCGTTCCTGGCCTCGACGTCGGCGGCGTCCAGCGCATCGGCTTCCTCGAGCGTCGGAGCGCTACCGCCGAGACGAGCAGGAACCCAGTACGCACCGGCGGGGTGCTCGTAATCCTTCTGGGCGTCGAGCAGCAGCGCCTGCATCGTCGAGCGCAGACGCTCGGTCAGTTCGGCAGCAGGCAGGTCGGGTTGGATCGGCTCTCCGACACGAATGGTGATGGGGGTCTTGGTGCGTCCCAACCGTTTCGGGTGTCCCTTGGTCCACACCCGCTGAGCTCCCCAGATCGCGATCGGCACCAGCGGCACACCCGCTTCGATCGCCATGCGGGCGGCACCCGACTTGAACTGCTTGATCTCGAAGCTACGGCTGATGGTCGCTTCCGGGTACACCCCGACCAACTCACCGCGGGACAACGCATCGACCGCGGCCCGGTACGACTCGGCACCGGCCGCGCGGTCGACGGGGATGTGCTTCAGGGCCCGCATGATCGGACCCGACTTCGAGTTGTCGAACACTTCCTTCTTCGCCATGAAACGGATGTACCGCTTGTGACGGCGAGCCGGCAGGCCCGCGTAGGTGAAGTCCAGGTACCCCGTGTGGTTGATGGCGATCACCGCCCCACCACGTGCCGGGATGTTGTCGGCGCCCGTGACGTCGAACTTCAGTCCCTGAGCGGCGAAAACCGTGCGCGCGATGCCGATGACGGTGCGATAGACGGGGTCCACGAACCGCAGCCTATCGGCTCACGACGCCGATCCGACGTCGTGAGCCTGATCGGGTCAGGAGCCGGTGTCGACGCGGACGACCATCTTGCCGGTGTTCTCGCCGCGCAACATGCCGAGGAAGGCATCGACGGTGTTCTCGATGCCGTCGACGACGGTCTCGTCGAACTGCACGCGGCCCTCTCGCAGCCACGTCCCCATCTCCTGCGCGAACGACGGGAATCGATCGAGGTAGTTGCCGACCGTGAACCCGACCAGGGACAGCCCGCGCGTGACGATGTTGGCCATGTTGTTCGGCCCGGGCGTCGGGCCCTCGGTGTTGTACTGCGAGATCGCGCCGCAGAGGGCCGCCCGACCGCCGTCGCGGAACTCGGCGAGCGCCGCCTCGAGGTGGTCACCGCCGACGTTGTCGAAGTAGACGTCGATGCCGTCGGGTGCGGCCTCGGCCAACTGCTCACGGACCGATCCCTGCTTGTAATCGAAGGCCGCGTCGAAGCCGTACTTGCTGGTGAGCAGCTCGACCTTCTCGGCCGATCCCGCGGACCCGATGACCCGGCTCGCGCCGAGGATGCGGGCGATCTGACCGACGGCCGACCCGACCGCGCCGGCGGCACCGGAGACGAAGACGACGTCGCCGTCGCGGAGGTGCGCGATGTCCTGCAGGCCGACGTACGCCGTCAGCGCGGTCATACCGAGAATGCCCAGGTATGCGGACGACGGCACCCCGTCGAGGGCCTCCACCACGCGGAACTGTGCGGCGTCGGCCTGCGCGACGTCACGCCACCCGAGTTGGTGCGAGACGAGGCTGCCCACGGGGTGTTCGTCGGAGGTGCTCTCCACGACACGGCCGACGGCCCCGCCCGTCATGGTCTCGTTCAGAGCGAAGGGCGGAACGTAGGACTTCACGTCGTTCATCCGGCCGCGCATGTAGGGATCGACGGACACGAATTCGTTGACCACCCGCACCTGTCCGGGCTCGAGCTCGGGCAGCTCGACGGTCACGGTGCGAAAGTTCTCGTGCGTCGGCCACCCCGTGGGACGGGACACCAGCTGAATCTGCGTGCTCTGCACTGCGGTCACCTCTCGGTTCTTCTGGAACGACGGTTTTGGATCGTTCGGTACACTAAACCGTACGCTTCGACTCCGGGAGGTGTCACACCATGGGCAGACGCCCGACGTTCGACACGGCGCAGGTGATTCGCGCGTCGCGAGACCTGTTCTGGGACAAGGGGCTGGACGGCACGTCCCTCCCCGACCTCGAAGCGGCGACGGGACTCGCCCGATCGAGCCTCTACCACGCGTTCGGCAGCAAACGGGGCCTGTTCGACGCCGCGGTGGACGACTACCTGTCGGAAATCGTCGCCCCGCGCCTCGCCCTTCTCGCGGGCCCCGGCGGACCGGACGCCTACTTCGCCTCCCTGGCTCGCGATCTCGCCGCAGCCGACGATCGCCGACGCGGGTGCCTGCTCGTCGACACCACCGCCGGCCCCGCGGCACGTGACGACGCTCTCGCGGCCGTCGTCACGTCGTACCGCCGTCGGCTGTTCGACGCCTTCTGCGCCGCACTGACCGCGCGGGGCGACCGCGATGTCGAGACCACTGCCCGCGTCCTGACCACGATGAACATCGGCGCACTCGCCCTCGCGCGCGTCGACCGCGACGAGGCCGTCGCCGTCGCCCTGGCTGCCCGCCGCATCGCCGCGCCGTCCGACGTCAGCGAGGCTCGCGCGCCAGAACGATGAGCAGGACCGTCGCCACCGCGAGCAGCGCGGTCGCTGTCACCGGGGACGGCCCGAACGCGTACCAGCCGACCACGATCAGCCCCGCGCCCTCCGACGCCACACCGGCCACCGACATCACCGTGGCACGGGACGTTCCCGTGATCGCGTCCTGCAGACGGGCTTCGGCGACGATCGACAGCGCCCACAGGATGCCGGTGGTCACCCCCAGCGCCACGAACGCCCCGACCGACCCGACCGACGCCACCACCGCCAACCCCGCGGCAGCCACGACCACCATCGCGGCGGTCGTGCGAGACGAGGCCCGTGCCGCCCGTCCGGCGAGCGCGGTCCCGACGATCTGTCCCACCATCGGAATCGCGAGGAGGAGCGGGATCGTCTCGGTCGGAGCCCCCAGATCGTCCGCGATCAACGGGGTGTACTCGTCGACCACGAGCACCCCCGCCACCGCCGCGACCAGCATCACCCCGCGGGCCACCGCCCGAGACGCGACGACTTCCGCCGTTCCGGAGCGCAGGGCGTCGAGCCATCCCGGCTGGTCCTCCGCATCCTCGTCCGACGTGCCGCGCGGCGGGTCCGGCAGGCGTCGGGCCACCAGAGCGGTGATCAGAGCGGCACCGACGCTGGCCCAGCCGACCAGCTCGAACGATCCGGTGGCGAGCAGCGGGCTCGCCACCAGGAGGGCCACGAGGGTCGATGTGGTCGAGGCAGCCTCGGCCGTTCCGGCCAGGCCTGCGTAGGACGACGTCCGCCCGTCGCGAGCCAACGCGTCGTAGATCAGGGCCTCGAACGTCCCCGACTGCAGAGCTCCGCCGATGCCCCAGAGCACGAACCCGACGGCGAATCCGAGATAGGTCGGAACGAGAATCCACGTCGCGAACGACGCGGCCGCGAGAAGCGCGGCGATGACGAGCAACAGACGTCGGGACACGACGTCGGCCAACGCACCGGACGGCACCTCGAGCACGAACGAGACGAGGGTCCAGATCGCGAACAGCGAGGAGATCTGCGCGACCGACAGACCGGAGTCGCGAAACAGCAGCGCATAGACCGCGTACAGCGGCACGAATTCACGCGATGCGGCGTACAGCACCACGGACACGTCGAGGGCGGGTGGGCGTCGTCAAAGCATGCCGGGATGCTACGACGGAGTCGGTGGCGGCGCACCCGGAATCGGTACCGTCGGCGCAGTGGACATCGATCGCTGGCGCAGTCGCCTCCCCGTCACCCGCGCGTCCGACGGCGAATTGGTCGGGTGGACCGTGTCCGACCTCGCGGCCGACGACGGCGAGCTTGTCGACGCCGTCAACCCGGTGGGGCACGTGATCGCCGCCGACGTCCGGCTCGACCATGCCGTCGACGTGTTGGAGTCGCAGGGACTGTCCTCGCTGTCGCGGCCGTACTGGGCACGAGCCCCGCTCCCGGTCGCGAGCGAACTCGATCTTCGTCGGCCGCAGCACGATTGGCGATGGCGACGCATGGTGATGACCCAGCTCGACGACAGGCGGGTGTGGATCCGACCGGCGTATCCGTCCTACCCTGAGCGCATGGTCGAGGTGGCGCTGTCCCTGCCCGCCGACGACGTGCTGGTCACCGAGCCGCCGTGGCCGGACGAGTAATCAGCGATTCTGTTTCGCCGCCGACGTGAGCCGCCCGCCCGATTTCCGCTGTTCCGTGAACTTACCGACCGACGAGGCACGCAACGCGAATGCGCCGTCGGGCACCGTGCCGCGTGAGGCGGCTACCGCCTCACGCGCTGTGCGCGACCCGTGGCCCGTGTTCTTCGGCATGAATCCTCCTCGAGGGGACGACTGTACTCCGACGCTCGTCGGAGTTCGTTCAGGAAATGCGGAGTGCGTACAACGCGAAGACACTGAGCACCAGACCGACGAGCGAGCCGGCGAGTATCGACGTGCTACGGAGACGAAGCCGGGAGCCGAGCGTCGACTGCTCACGACCGACCAACACCGAGGCGGCCAGAGCAGCCGGTCCGCCCAGGAGTGCGAGCGTGCGGACGTCCAGGTCATCCGAGTTCCACAACGCGTACGTCAGCGAGCAGACGAGAACCGCGGCGAGAACGGAGACCGATTCCAACCGGCGGAGCAAGCCGAGGCGGAACTCGATCCGAATTCTGTAGTCGCGATCGGGGTCGTGGCTGTAGAAGGCCACGTATTGATCGTTCCGACGGGAGACGAGCGGACCGATCGCGTAATCCACGGAATCGACCGCGTACGCGTCGGCAGACACCAGGCGAACATTCGGGTCGTCGACTCTGATCGTGACGTGGTTGGTGCGGGCGTCGGCGATCACCAAATCCTGGTGGCCCGAATTGCGTTTCGGATCCACGCGAACATTTCGACGTTCCGATGTCTTCACGATGAACGGTTCGTCCAGAGGGACCTTCATGACCGCCATGAGGTCGTACGAGCAGGCGTAATCGGCCAGCACTTCGAGACATTCCTCGGCCACGGAGCCCACGCCTTCGGTCCCGGCGCGGTCCGAGAGATGTTCGAGCAGAACGGCGTAGGAGCTCAGTGCCGCACTCGCATGATCGGCCGACTCGAGAAACCCGTTGGCGAACAACTCGGGCAACACCAGCCAGGGCGCCTCCGGGGCTGTTCGCTCGACCGTGCCCACCCGCTGCAGAAGAACAGAGCCGCACCGGGCCGAGTCGTCCCGCCACCTGTTCAGGGTTCCGTTGTCCGGCTCGAATGGCAGACCTTCCCGCAGGAATTCGTTCGGTCCGGCTATCTCGTCGTGCAACCACGGTCCGCTGTACCCCAGAGCCGCGATCAACACCGACCGCACGTCGTCCGCCAGGCCGATCCCGCACTCCCTCAGCAGGTCCTCGACGAAGGCCACCTCTCGCGTGGCGATCTCCGAGCGCGGGAGCAACGACGCCGAGCCACCAGGGCCCTCCACATCGAAATCCAGAAGGGGGCCCCGCGGAAACGGTGCGACGAACATCGGTAGCAGCGCGTGGGTGTAGTCACCGTCGGCCGGGAGGAACTCGTCGAGCAACGGTCGCAGCGGAGCCACCTGAAGTGACCGTCGGCGTACGCATGTGCTCGCGGCGTCGATCACGACGGTCTCGACCGCACGAACCCGCCAGTCGAGCGGCCGACGAAGCATGGCCACCGTCGCAGCACGCACATCGACGATGTCGGCAGTTCTGTCCCCCACGACGCCCCCGACCATCCGGCAGCGCCCCCCGACGCCACATCGGCGGTGACGGTACGGGAGGGCACCGACACCGCGGACGAACGGCCGATCAGACGGGGCGGAGCACGTCCGTTCCGACGAAGGGAACGAGCGCTTCCGGAACCCGGACACTGCCGTCGGGCTGCTGGTGGTTCTCGAGGATCGCGGAGATCCAGCGGGTGGTGGCGAGGGTGCCGTTGAGCGTCGCGGCGATCTTCGGCTTGCCGTTCTCGTCGCGGTACCGCACGCCGAGGCGTCGTGCCTGGAACGTGGTGCAGTTCGAGGTCGACGTCAGCTCACGGTAGGTGTTCTGCGTGGGAAGCCATGCCTCGCAATCGAATTTGCGGGCGGCCGACGAGCCGAGGTCGCCGCCGGCGACGTCGATCACGCGGTAGGGAACGTCGATCGCGGCCAGCATCTCCCGCTCCCAGGCGAGCAGGCGCTGATGCTCGGCGTCCGCGTCCTCGGGCCGGCAGTAGACGAACATCTCGACCTTGTCGAACTGATGCACCCGGATGATGCCGCGGGTGTCCTTGCCGTAGCTGCCCGCCTCGCGGCGGAAGCAGGACGACCAGCCGGCGTACCGCTTCGGCCCGGCCGAGAGGTCGAGGATCTCACCCGAGTGGTAGCCGGCCAGCGGGACCTCGGAGGTACCGACGAGGTAGAGGTCGTCCTCCTCGAGGTGGTAGATCTCCGACGCGTGCGCACCCAGGAAACCCGTGCCCGCCATGATCTCCGGGCGCACCAGCACCGGGGGGATCATCATCGTGAAACCGTTGGCGACGGCTTTCTGCGCCGCGAGCTGCAGCATGCCGAGCTGGAGCAGAGCGCCGTGGCCGGTGAGGAAGTAGAAGCGCGCACCGGACACCTTTGCCCCGCGCTCCATGTCGATCAGACCGAGAGCCTCACCGAGCTCGAGGTGATCCTTCGGGTTCTCGATCGCGGTCGGCTCACCGACGGTCTCGAGGGTGACGAAATCGTCCTCGCCGCCGGCCGGAGCGCCGTCCTGGACCAGATTCGAGAGCGCGCGGTGAGCGGCGTCCAGGCGGGCGTCGGCCTCGTTCTGCGCCGCCTCCGCCGCTTTCACACGATCGGCCAGCTCGGACGCGCCGGCGAGCAGCTCCGTCCGCTCCTCCGGCGTCGCCTTCCCGATCCGCTTGCCCAGCGCCTTCTGCTCGGCCCGCAGGTCGTCGGCCGCCCCGACGGCGGCGCGACGGGCAGCGTCGGCCTCGAGCAACGCATCGACCAGGGACGGGTCCTCGCCACGGGTGCGCTGCGACTGACGGACGGCGTCGGGGTCCTCACGGACGATTCTGAGGTCGATCACGGGACGTCAGCCTACTGGGCCGGACGTGTCCGATCGGCCGAGGAGGTCCAGGTAGTCGTCGCGGCCGAACATCCGAGCGGCGTCCAGGGCGGACGGGTGACCGGCCCGCGGGTCGGCGCCGGCGTCGACGAGCGCCCGCACCACGTCGTCCTCGCCCTTGAAGACCGCCCCGGCGAGGGGCGTCTGGCCCCGGTCGTTGGCGCGCCCGACGTCGGCACCGCGATGGATCAGCGCGGTGACGGTCTCGGGATGGCCGTGATAGGCAGCGAGCATGAGGAGGGTGTCCCCGGCCTCGTTGGTGAGGTCGACGGGGACGCCGGCGTCGACGTACGCGGCGAGGGTGGTCGCCTCACCCGTGCGCGCCATGTCGAACACACGCGTCGCCAGATCCGTGACGTCGGCCGGGATCGCGGCCTCCGGGGAGTCCGGTTCCCCGGGATTCGCACCACTCATACCGTCGGAACCTACCTGCAGGCATGATGGTGCCGATGTCTCCGAAGCCCGACGACCCCTCGTCTCCGCAGCCCGGCGACCCCGCGACCCCCCCGTCGACGGAGTCGACCGACTCGAACGCTGCGTCGACGGAGTCGACCGACTCGCCTACTGCATCGACCGAGGGCAGCGAGCCGACGGTGGAATCCTCGGCGGTGAGCAGTGAGGCTGCATCCACCGACGCCCCGACCACCGACGCCAAGCCCACCGGCGCCCAGCCCACCGAGGCCGGGCCGTCCCGACGCACCGTGCAGGCCGGCAAGGCCCGCCGGCTGTTGGCCCTGGTCGCGATCGGTGCCGTGGGTGCGGCGGCGGTGACCATCGGCGTGTCCGGCGGTTTCGACCGCAGCGAGAACCTCCCCGCGCCGACGGCGGCGGGCTCGTCGGCGGGCACCGTGTCCTTCGACTCCTCCGACGCCGGCGACTGCCTCCAGTGGACCCCGACGGACGACCCGGACACGGACCGTCAGGACCTGGCCGAGGTGTCCTGCGCGGAACCGCACCGATTCGAGGTGGCGCGGACGGTGAACCTGGCGACGTTCCCCGTCGCCGAGTTCGCGACCGGGTCGCCGTACCCCGACGCGTCGCGTTTCGCCGCGCTGCGCGACGAACACTGCGTCGCGGCGGTCCAGGACTACACGGGCGGTCGATTCGACCCGACCGGCCGCTACTCCGTGGGCCTGATGTTCCCCAGCCAGGCCGGGTGGGCCAAAGGTGAACGCTCCATTCGCTGCGGGATCCAGCAGACGGGCGCCACCAGTGCGCTGCAGGAGATGGTCGGACGCGTCGCCGACCAGGATCAGTCGACGGTGTGGGACGCCGGGACCTGTGTGGGGGTCGAATCGGGCGTGCCCACCGATCCCGTCGACTGCGGCACGGCGCACGCCTTCGAGGTGGTCTCGGTGGTCGATCTCGGGGCGCAGTTCCCGGGGGGACTGCCGTCGGTCGACGACCAGGACCGCTACCTCGAACCCACGTGTACACAGGCCGCCGAGGCGTACCTCGGTGGTCCCGACGTCCTGCGCGACAAGACCCTGACCTTGTTCTGGGACAACGTGGACGCGTCGAGCTGGATGGCGGGCAGCCGCCGGGTCAGTTGCTCGGTGGGCAAGGAAGTCGAGTCCGGTGGGTTCGCGGCGATCGTCGGCTCGGCGAAGGGCGACATCACCATCGACGGTGTCGCGCCGGTGCCGCCGCCGCCCGTGCCGGACGGCCGCAGTCTGCCGACGCCGCTTCCGGGTGCGGCCCCGCTGCCCGGAGCCTGACGTGCCGGTCTCGATGACCGACGCGGAGTTCGACGAGGCGGTGAACGACGCCCTCGACTCCCTGCCCGACGAGCTGATGTCGCGGCTGGACAACGTCGTGGTGCTGGTGGAGGACGAACACCCCACCGAGGACCTGCTGGGGCTCTACGAGGGCGTTGCCCTGACCGAGCGGTTCGAGTACAGCGGGCACCTTCCCGACGTCATCCACATCTATCGCCTGCCGATTCTCGACCTCGCCGAGGACGAGGACGACGCGCGGCGCGAGATCGCGGTGACCGTCGCGCACGAGATCGGCCACCACTTCGGCATCGACGACGAGCGGTTGCACGAGCTCGGCTTCGGCTGAGCGACCTGCCCGAACCGGAGCAGCTCGAGTCACACCCCCGTTGACCTGCGGGGAACCGCCGGGGCCGTCCGTGCGTCCAACACGACGTCCCCCTGCTCGTCCGCCAGCCCGCCGCGTCGACGCCCCGGTTCGCCGGGGTGCGCCCGAGGCGGAGAACGGAGAACGTCGTGGCCGGTCACGTGATCGTCGACCCCGCAGCCCTGCTCGCCGCGGCCGCCGAACTCGATGCGGCGGCATCACGGCTCGGCGGTGCGATGGCCGGCGTGAACGCCGCGTTGCGGCCCGTCCCGGCCGGTGCCGAGGAGGTCTCGGTGCTCGCCGCCCACCACTTCTGGTCCGCGGCCGAGTCGGTCACCGCAGTGGCCGCGGCCTGCGCAGCCGAGCTGCACCGCACCGCGTCGGCACTGCGTGTGCAGGCGGAGGCGTATCGCGCGACGGACGCGGGCTTCGGTGCCGCGCTCATGGGCGGCGGGCCGCGATGACCGCCGGGCCCACCGGGGTGGTCTGGCTGCCCCGCACCGCAGCGGTCAATTCGGCGGCGTTGCTCGCCGGGCCCGGCCCGGTGCCCGCCACGGCGGCGGCCACGGCCTGGTCCGGCGCCGCCGGCGCGTTCGCCGACGTGGCCGCCACGCTCTCCCGCGTCGGGCTCGCCCTGGGCGCGGCGTGGGACGGAGTCGCCGCGGACGCCGCGACCGGCGGTCTGGCGGCGACGGCCGGTTGGGCGTCCGTCGTCGCCGATCGGTGCGCGGTGACGGCCACCCGCGCCGGTGCCCACGCTGCCGCCGTGTCCGCGGCGCGCCTGACGATGCCGACGCCCGTCGAGATCGCGGCAGTGGAGGGCACCAGGGCAGCGGCCTACGCCACCGGCGGCGCGGCCACCGGTGCCGCGCAGGCCGCCGATGCGGCGCGGCTGGCCCTCGACGTGCGCGCCGCGGCCGTGATGGAGGTGTACGAGGCGGCGACGGCGACGCTCGCGGCACCGGAGGTGTTCGACCCACCGCCGCCGGTCACGTCAGGGGCACCGGGGGTCGCGCCGACGTCCGTCACGGCGGTGCCGCCGTGGCTCGTCGACGCCGGGCGTGACGCGAATCCCGGATCGCCCGCGCGGCGCGACGACGGCGAGGCAGCCCTTGAGTCCACGACCTCCGATCCCGCCGCCGCTCAGGCTCCGCCGACCGATGGCGAGGAGCCGGCGCTGACTCGCGCCGCGACGAGCGCGCTGCAGAGCGGCGGCCAGACCGGCCATCAGATGCTGCAGCAGGTCGGACAGGCGGCCTTCGGGGGAGTCGGCGATCGTCCCGGTCTCGGCACGGGTGGCGTCGGCAGCGGTGTGCTCGGCGGCGGCTCGGGGTTCGCCGGGCCGATCGGAGCCGGCGGACCGGCGTTGACCGCACCCGCCCGCCGCGGCGGCGTCGGGCTCGGGGAGTTTCGGCCGGTTCCGTGGGCGGGCGACGGGGCGGTGGGCCGCGTCGCCGAGTCCGCGGGCGGGGGACCCGCGGAGACCAGCACCGCCGGGACCGACCGGTCCGGCCACCGCGCGCCGTTCGGTACCGTGCCGACGGTTATGCGGCCGGCCGAGGAGGACACCCCACCGGACCGGCCCGCACGCCCGGGCCGCCCGAGCATCCTCGACGATCGTGACGGACTTCCGGCCGTCCTGCCCGTCATCGGCGAGGCCCGTACCCGATGAGGCCTGACGAGCGCCGTGCTGCCGTGACGGGTCCGCTCTAGCCCATCGGATCGTCCGGCGTCCGACTGCCTTTCGCCTCGAACGGGGGTGTGTAGCTGCCCCACCGGACGCACTCCCACGTCCCGTCGGCGCGGGGGTGCAACTCGATCGACCCGGTGTTGTCCAAGTGGTTGTCGGCGGCGAAGTCCGCATCGACGTCCGACACCGCTGCCGTGACCAGACGGATCGCCGCGCCGTGGCTGACGACGTGCACGGACGCGTCGTCGTCGGTCAGGTATTCCCGGCGCAGATCTTCGAGCACCGGGACGTACCGGGCGAGCACCTCGTCGGCGGACTCGCCACCCGGAATGCGAGCGCCGGTGTCGCCGTGCAACCACCGCTGGTAGACCTCGGTGAAGCGGGCGTGGTCCTCGTCGCCGGTCCGGTCCTCGAGTTCCCCGACGTGCGTCTCCTGGAGACCATCGCGGACGAGGTGCGGTGCGCCGGTGATCTCGGCGATGTGCGCCGCGGTCTGTCGTGCCCGCACCGCCACCGACGACACCACGACGGTCGGCGACGTCGTCAGCGCCGTCGCGTACTCGCGGGCCTGCCGGTGGCCGAGCTCGGTCAGTTCCGCTCCCGGCGGCCGGGTGTCGAGCCGACGGGCGACGTTGGAATGGGTCTGACCGTGCCGCACCAGAATCAGTCGAGCAGTCACGAGGTGCCTTCGCCGCGGCGGATGTCCTCGAGCCAGCGCGCGCTGTCCTCGCCCGCGACCGACCCGGAGGTTGCGGAGACGTGGTGGCTGGGCCAGGACCCGAGGAAGCGTGTGTCCATCTGCTCGTGCAGCACCCGGAGGGCGTCGGCCACCGCCAGGTCGTCGAGGTGCCCGACGCAATCCAGGTAGAACCGATACGTTCCGAAATGTGTTCGCAGGGGGCGTGATTCGATGAAGGTGAGATCGATCCCCCGCGTCGCGAAGACGCTCAGCGCTGCCACCAGCGTGCCGGGTCGATTGTCCGGCGTGAGGACGACGGCGGTGCGGTCCGACCCCGTGCGCGCCGGAGGCGGGCACGGGCGAGTCACCAGAACGAAGCGAGTCCGGGCGTTCCCCACGTCCGCGACGCCGTCCGCGAGCACCGGCAGGCCGAACCGCTCTCCGGCGAGACCGGTGGAGACGGCCGCATCGGCCAGTCCCGACGCAACGTCCTCGGCCGCAGCGGCATTCGAGGCGGCGAACTCCACCTGCGCCTCGGGCATCTCGCGCTCGATCCAGCTCTGCACCTGCGCCGCCGCGTGCGGGTAGGCCCGCACCGTGCGGACCTCGGGCAGCACGACCCCCGGCCGACCGAGAATGGTGAACGCGACGTCGAGTTCGGTCTCCGCCACGATCTGCAACCGGTCCCCGATCGCGAGCGCGTCGAGCGTCGGCGGCACCGACCCCTGCACGGAGTTCTCGATGGGAACGACGGCTCCGTCCGCCTCGCCGCGGCGCACCGCCTCCAGAGTCGCGGGAGGACTCGACGCCGACACCCGCTCTACGCCGGGCCCGACGACACCGTCGGATTCCAGCTTGGCGAGGGCCATCTCGGTGAAGGTTCCCGACGGGCCGAAATAGGCGATACGCACGCCGCCAGGCTACTCGAGCGATCCGTCCCCGCGACCGGTTCCGGCGTCGGCCCACTCGGGGACGCGGCGTGAGAGGTCGGCGATCACCTCGGCCGGACGGGGCACCTCGACACCGAGCAGCACCGATCGGGTGGCCTCCACGGCGTCGGGGTGCAGGCGCAGCAGGGCCGGAACGTCCGGGGCGGCCAGGGCGTCCCGCACGTCGTCGCCACGCAACGACGCCACGACGCCGGCGAGCGCCGCGACGACCTGATCGGCGGTCTCGGCGATCACGTAGACCCCGTGCGCGACGTGGGCGGCGAGGGAGAGGGCGTCGGCCGCGCGGTCCGCGGCACCGCCGGGTGCGGTGTCCGCCAGATCGACGACGTCGACGGCACCGTGGTGCCCGGCCGCGTCGACAGCCTGCGCGACCTCGACCACGTCACCGCCGGTGCATCGGACGATCAGTGGGGACGGCAGCGTCAGCGCGAGCGCGTCGTCGAGGTGCTCACGGGGAACGTCGACCCGGTACGCACGCGCGGCGGGCGCGGGGTCCGGTAGTTCGACGTCGAGACGGACGATCGTGTCGGCGGCCGGCGGCTCGGGATCGCGGATCACGCTGCTCGCCGACACGGTCTTGCCGCCGATCCAGGGGTGGCCCGGGACCGGGTCAGCGTCTTCGGCCACCCGGGCGATCAGCAGACCGTTGAGGAGGGCGCGCGGATCGCGTCGTGGACGCTGCCCGGAGAGCACGAGGGGGACCGAGGGCACCGCCGAAGTCTAGTTCCGCCACCTGTTGCACAACCCCGGCCGTACTGGTTAGCTAACCCTTACCTAATTCGAACAGCTCGACCACACCGAGGGGGGACCGAGATGGCCGGCGCCACCACCACCGCCACCGCACCGTCGACCGCCGAGCGGGTGCGCAGCGTCTGTCTGCGCAGCGACACGTCGGTCCTCGCCGTAGAGGGCAGCGCCCCCGTCGCCACCTCCATGCACTTCCTGCGCGAGCCCGGCGAGGTGGTCGTGGTCGTCCCTGCCGACAGCACCGTCGGCGCCCTCGCCTTCCAGGCCGGGCGCGCCGGCATTCCGGCCGTCCTCGAACTCACCGACCACGCCCCGCTCGAACTGGGCGAACGCGTTCGGTCGCTGGTCTGGCTGCGCGGCGAACTCCGCCGCGTCCCCGAGACCGCCGAGCGCTCCGTGGCGGCCGCCGTCGCGTCGCAGTTCCCGCATCCCGGTCTGCTCGACGTCGGCCACGGGGGTGTGCTGCTGCGGCTGATCCTCGATTCCGTGGTCGCGGCGGACTCCACCGGCGCGGAACCGGTCCCGGTTCGGGACCTCCTGCGCGCGGATCCGGACCCGTTCTGGGAGATCGAGGGCGACTGGCTCCGTCACCTCGACACCGACCACGCCGAGATGATCGCCGCCATCGCGCGGCGTCTGCCGCCGTCGCTGCGGGTCGGACGTCCGCGTCCGCTCAGTCTCGACCGCTTCGGCATCGGTCTGCGCATCGAGAGCGAGACCGGTGATCAGGACGTGCGCGTGCCGTTCCCCCATCCCGTGGCCGACAGCACCGAGCTGAGCCGGGCCCTGCGGATCCTCGTCGGATGCCCGTTCATGAACGGACTGCGCGCTCGCGACGGCAGCTGACTGCTGCACAATCGATCCGGTGACCACCCGCCCGCCGGACCCGAACTCTCCCCGCGCGATTCGGTGGGAGATCGCCGTCGTCCTCCTGGTCACGTTCGGGCTCAGTGGACTGTCGTCGGTCCTCTCTTTGGTCGAGAGCTCGCTCGAGTCGGGCGCGCTGTCCGAGCAGAGCGTCGCGATCAACGTGCCGCAGTCCACTCTCGGACCCATCGACTTTCTGCGCCAACTGCTGTCGGTGCTGCGCCTTCTCGCGTGGAGTGGTCTCGGCCTGTACTTCCTCTGGCGCAGCGGACTCGGCCCGCGCGCCATCGGATTCGCCCGTGCCCGGTGGCGACCCGACGTGCTGCACGGTGTCGGGCTCGCCGCCCTGATCGGCCTCCCCGGCCTGCTGTTCTACCTCGCCGCCGTAGCCCTGGACCTCAACGTCACCGTCCTGCCGAGCACCCTGAACGACGTCTGGTGGCGGCCGATCACCCTGACCCTCTCCGCGATCGCGAACTCGGCCGCGGAGGAAGTGCTGGTGGTGGCGTGGCTGGTCTCCCGGCTGCGCGCACTGGGGTGGAGCGACAACCGGTCCCTGGTGGCGTCGGCCCTGCTCCGCGGCAGTTACCACCTGTACCAGGGCTTCGGCGCCGGACTGGGCAACGTGGTCATGGGCCTGATCTTCGGCCGGTACTACCAGCGCACCACGCGGCTCTGGCCGCTGGTGATCGCCCACGCCCTCATCGACGTCGTCGCCTTCGTCGGGTACTCGACGCTGCGCGGCCATCTGTCCTGGCTTCCCGGCTAGAGTCGCGTCGTGAGTCAGCAGCCTCCGTTCGACCCCCGGCGGCGGCCGCCTCCCGATCCGCGCCGGTCGCGATCGGAGGAGCCGCCGGTGGTACGACGGCGGTCGGGAACGCCCCCGGACTGGACCCCGCGCCAACCCCCACGTCGGCAACCCCCGCCACCCCCGCAGGGTGACCCGCGCGCCTGGTCGGCGGTTCCCGACACGCGCCGCGACGACCGGTACCGCACCACCGACCGGCCTCGCGACGACCGACGTCCCCCACCACCCCCGCGTCGTCCCGCGCCGCCGGCACCGGTCGGTCCCCCGCCCCGCCCCCGTCGTCGACCTCGGTGGGGACGACGGATCGCCCTGGCGCTCGGACTCGTCGTGGTGCTGCTGCTCGGCGGACTGGTCTGGGCCGACACGTCCCTGAACCGCGTGCCCGCGCTGGCGAACTACGACGGCCGCCCGGCCGCGACGCCCGGCACCACCTGGCTGCTGGTGGGATCGGACAGCCGTACCGGCCTGACCCCCGAGCAGGAAGCGCAACTGGCCACCGGCGGCGACATCGGGACCGGCCGTACCGACACGATCCTCCTGATCCACGTGCCGTCGTCCGGCCCGACGACCATGGTCTCGCTCCCCCGCGACTGGTACGTGCCGATCCCCGGCTACGGCAGCGACAAGCTCAACGCGTCCTTCTCCCTCGGCGGAGCGCCGCTGCTGACGCGCACGGTCGAGGAGGTCACGGGCGTACGCATCGATCACTACGCCGAGGTGGGCTTCGGCGGGTTCGCGGACATGGTCGACGGACTCGGTGGCGTCGATCTGTGCGTGCCGTACGACATCGACGATCCCCTCGCGGGTCTGACCGTCTCCGCGGGATGTCAGGAACTGACCGGGGCGCAGGCCCTCGGCTTCGTGCGCACGCGCGCGACACCGCTCGGCGACCTCGACCGGATGAACAACCAGCGGCTGTTCCTGTCGTCGTTGTTGTCGAAGGCGACGAGCCCGACGACGTTCCTCAACCCGTTCCGCGTGGTGCCCCTGACCCGCGCGCTGGTCTCGTCGCTCCAGGTGGACGAGGGCGACCACATCTGGAATCTCGCGTCGCTCGGCTGGGCGCTGCGCGGCGAGACGGTGACCACGACGATTCCCATCGCCGGGTTCGAGGACGTCGAGGGCTCGGGGAACGTGGTGCTCACCGACCGGGAGCGGGCGAGCCGGTTCTTCGACCTGATCGCGCAGGATCAGCCGCTGCCCCCGGATCTGCTCAGCGGAGGGTGACCTGCCGGCTGCGCAGTCCGTCGCGGGCGCGTCGCTGGTCGGGCGTGAGGTCGGAGGTGTCGGCGAGCGTCTCGTCGAGACGGCGACCGAGCTCGGCGGTGGCCTCGGCCCACTCGTCGGGATGACGCTCCGGATCGAGGTCGAACACGGGCACCAGCAGACCGTGGGTGCGGAACGATCCGGCGAACCGCGAGCCCTCCCCGACGTGCAGCTCTCCCCGCGCCGACAACCGCGCGAGGGCGATCATCAGGGCGTCCTCGTCCTCCGGGCGGACCCAGCGGATGTGGGCCTTGTCGCCCGCGTCGACCCACCACGCGGCGGACACACCGTCGGCCGACAGCCGCGCCGACGGCAGGATGGCGCCGTTCGCGCGCTCGATGGTGGCGGCCACCTCGGCGTCGGGTTCGACGCCCTCGGGAACCCACCAGGAGAAGTCCTTGTGGACGGTGATCTCGAGCGGCGTGTCGGCGACGACGACGTCGCGCAGCGCGGGGGTCTCGCCGGTCGGCGACGACGCCTGGAGAGATGTGCCCGGTTCGGCCGTCCGCGTCCACTCCACCGACGCGGCGAGGTCCGCCGACAGATCGGCGGAGAACGTCTGCACCTGCATCGCGACGAAGGCGTGGCGCGCCTCGTCGTCACGGACGAGCGCACCGACGGCGCCGGGCAGCACCGTGGCGATCGTGGTGGGACGGTCGCCGTCCGTCAGCGGTAGCGGCGCGGTCGCCGAGGCGACGAACTCGCGCATCGCCACCAGGTCGCACTCGAACGCCAGCCCCTCGAACGGCCGCGTCGGCGTCGCCGCCAGCGCCTCCCGCTCGGCCCGGCGCTGCGCCGTCAGCTCCGCGCGACGACTGTTCGGCTTCGGTCCACTGTTCCGCTTGCTCTTGCCCACGACCGCTGAACCTACCGTGCCCGGGCGTCAACCCCGCCGAGGCACCGGGCTCTCGTCGAGCCACGCCAGCACCTGACCGGGGTGGTCTGTCGCGATCCACCGCACCCCGAGGTCCTGGCACAGGTGCGCGTCCTCGGCCGTGTTGACCGTCCAGCAGTAGGTGGCCCGGCCGGCCGCCGCCGCGCGGTCGACCAACGCGGGTCGATCCCGCAGCGTGCGAATCGACGGGCCGATCGCCGTCGCCCCCACTGTCGTCGCCGCACCACCCCCGATGTAGCGAGATGCGTTGCCCAGCAACACCGTCGGCAACATGGGCGCCGCGCGACGAACCCGCCACACCGCCGTCGGCGCGAAGGACATGACCACCGCCCGCGACATCGACGCGGACGGCGGCCGGCCGATGCCGAAGCGATGCAGCTCGGCCAACACCGCGTTCTCGATGAGACCGCCGTAGCGCACCGGGTGCTTCGTCTCGACGAAGATCCGCGCGGGCTTGGCCTTCCACTGCAGCACCAGATCCAGCAGGTCGGAGAACAGCAGGACCTCCGCCGGATCGTCGACCGTGCCGTAGTCGTGTCCCGCCATCGCCTCGTAGGTCAGGGTGCTGACGATGCCGGACCCGCTCGAGGTGCGGTCGATGCGGCGGTCGTGCACGCACACCACACGCCCGTCGCGGGTCAGACGCACGTCGCATTCCACGCCGTCGGCGCCCTCCCGCAGGGCCTGCTCGTAGGCGACGAGGGTGTGTTCCGGCCGCATGCCCGACGCCCCGCGGTGCGCCACGACCAACGGTGCCAGGCTCATCGGACCGCCTCCGCCTTCTCGGTTCGCTCGGCATCTCCCGTCGCGAGAACCCACCGGGTCGGCACGCGCCGATCGCCGCGCGTCGTGCGGTCCTCCGCGCGGCGCATGACGACGAGCGTGATCGCGGCGAGTCCGGCGGCGACGACGTCGGTCAGGGCGGCGGCGACGACGCCGTTGGCCTGCGCCTGGATGCCGTCGCCGAAGCGGAAGGCGGTGGCGATCGCCAGCATCGCCCAGTTGGCGATCCACACCGTCCACCACCACGGGACGACCGGCGCCACCCTCGGGCCGTGCCGCGACACACGCGCGAGCTCGGTGAGGAAGACTCCCGGCATCACGAGGTTGACCAGCGGGATCAGCGATCCGGCGTACAGGGTTCGCAGTCGGCGTGGATCGGCGGCACCGACGGCGGCGTAGGCGTCGGACCGGGCCCGACGCAGCCAGGCGACCGAGGCGACGGCGGCGGCAATGCCGACGCCGGTCCCGATGACGGCGAGACACCAGACGGCGGCGTCGGACAGCGCGAGCACCGCGGGGGCGATCAGCCGCTCCCGATTGACGAGCAGTACGCCGTACCGGCCGAACTCGGCGAGCGCCGCAGCGGCGAAGAGGACGACCGCGGCCGCGAGCAGCCGCGGGGCACGGCCGGCCAGGCGGTCCGCCCTGTCCGGCACCTCCACGGGCGGCGGCACCTCGGTGGGCAGACCCCAGCGCGGGATCTCGGCGTACGACGGGGTGGGCCCGGGCGGCGCGACGTGGAGGATCGGACGCCGACCGCCCGGCCGGATGGCCACCCAGCGGAAGTTCCGACGGACCGCACCGGGCGGGGCACCGACCGGCACCGGGGAGAGCAGGACGCCGCGGCATCGCGGGCACCACTGCAACGGTCGGGTTCCGACGTCGATGCGATGGCGGCACCGCGCGCAGATCTGGAAGTAGATCATCGGGACCGTCTCGTCCGGGTCCTAGTAGACGGTGGCCGGTCGGCCGGCGTCGTCGACCACCGGCAGTCCGGCCTGCTGCCAGGCCACCATGCCGCCGTCGACGTTCACCGCGTCGATGCCCGCGTGCTGCAGGTACTCGACGACCCGCGCCGACCGCCCGCCCTGGCGGCACACGACGTACAACTCGCCGTCGACACTGATCTCGGCGAGCCGCGACGGGACGTCACCCATCGGAACGTGGACGGCGCCGGGGGCGTGGCCCTGCTGCCATTCGTCGTCCTCGCGGACGTCGAGCAGCGTGGCCTCGGCCCGGCCGGGCACGTCGGCGACCGACACGGACGGTATCCCCTGGCTCACGCCGTCGATCCTGTCACGCCGCGCTGGACCGTGCCACGGTCCGATGTCCGTCCGACCGCAGCGAAGTACGCGGTAAGCCTCACGGGCGGTGACGGTGCGGTCGATGCCGCGCAGCGGGTTCACCAGGAGTCGCCCCGGCTGCCCGGTCGTTGCGGCGATGTTCGGCAAGTCCTCGCGCCACGCTCGTCCGACCTGCTCACGCATGCCTCGGGTGAGGTCTTGGCCGTCGCGGTTGTTCTAGGTGAGCAAGGGGCCGGGGGCCGGGCACAGGACTTCGCTCGCCAGCGCCACCGTCTTTCCCATGCGAGGGCCGGCGACGACGAGTGGAACATCTTACACGACAGACCACGTCCTTGCGGCCGACGACCGTGCGCCCCTGCACGACTCCGATGTCGCGGCCTCGAAATTTGGGTCGGCGACCTCGGCCAGCTCGGGCCGCAGTCGCCGCGCCTTGTCGCGGGCCTGTTTGTCGGTCACCCCGGTCAGCTGCGAGGGCGAGGCCATCAGCTTGGCTCGTGCGTCGATCGACGCACTCGGTCCGCGCCGCTGCCGCCGCAGGTACCCGGCGAGGAACACCACAGCGAGGACGGCCAGGATGCCGAGAACCAGCAGCACTGTGGACGCGGTCGGCCACACCAGTTTCCCGGTAGCGACCTCGATGAGCGCTTGGAAGGGGTTGCCGGGCATGGATGCGTCGGTGCCGGTGAGGGCGTGCCCGGCGCGCAGTGCGCCGTCAGCAGCGGCGACCAGGGCGATGAAGCCGAGGACGGGGGCCAACTGAATCGTCGACGCACCGCTAGAGGTTCCGGCGCCCTTCGAGGGGGGTGCGGGTGGCGTTCACAGCGACACCTCCTGGTCGAGGTGGGTGGCTTGATCCGGCGCCGGGGTCGGGAGAGATCGGCCGTTGTCCGCGTCCGCCGTGGGTGCCGAGTGGGCGGTCGGCCCAGGAAAGGCGAGCTCGGCGGTGGAGGCGTCGGTACCGGGACGCGCTCCGGCGACGGTGTCGGCTTGGGCGTCGGCCATCTCTACCGCTTCCCGCTCGGCGTCGACGCCGGGATCGTCGGCGGCGGTGTCGAGGTCAAGCTCCTCGTGCAGCACGTCGAGGTCGATGCCGGCGTCCTCTAGAACCGAGTTCCAGGCGTCGGCGTGCGCGATCGCGGTGGTCCAGGCGTGCATGGCCTCGCCGGTGCCCTCCGCGTTGTAGTGGGCGGTGGCGGCGGCGGCCACCTCGCTGGCGATGCCGGCCCGGATCGCGGCGCGCAGCAGACGATCCGAATCAAGATCCGTCTCACGAGTCACGTCTCGACGAGCGCGTCGGTAGGCGGCGGCGGGACGTCCGGTGCGGTATGCGTCGCGGTCGGTCTCGGCGGCGCGGGCGTGCGCCAGGCGGTCACCGATGTCGCGGCGCGTCAGCGCGTCGATCGCAGCCTGCACACCGACGCGGTAGCCGACCCGAGTCAGAGTGTAGCGATGCGCCGCCGACAAGCGGGGCGAGGTCAGAGGATGGTCGAGAGAGGGGAGCGTCATGAGACGAAGGGCCTTGTCCGGGAGCGTCGGCCAGCCCGCGACACCACACCGCATGCGCGGCCCACGACGAAACCCGTGGGCGGCGACGGTGGTCGCTGCTTGGTGAACGCTCGACCGTGACCCTCATCGACGGTCGAACACATGCGAGCTTATCGAATTGATCGCGGAACCGCGCGGCGTCACGAGACGGCGTTGCTCTACCGCAGGTCGGCGGTGCCCCGTATGCTCCGCCGGATGCCGGACTACGCTTTATGGCCGTCGATCAAGCACTATATGGTGGCCGGGTCGCCTCCGGCGCGAATCGCCGATTCCAGCGAAGACCTGGATCGTTTCGCGCGAGAGCAAGAATGGGTTCATCCTGCCCCCGCGGTGATCGCAGAGAAGCGGGGCGATGACTGGTGGCCGATCATGTGGGTACGGCGCCACGGCCCAGTAGGTCTGACCCCCAACCAACCCATCAAATACGCAGAGGTTCGCCAGGGAAAGCGCCGTTGGCCCGATCACCTGGGCGAGCCGCCGACGGGGCTGTGAACAAGAGGCCGCCCCGTCGTGATCACTTGGAACGCAGCGAGCGCCATATCCACGCGGGTTCGTGAGATGTCATCTCCACGGCC
The DNA here is from genome assembly GCF_900111805.1 of Rhodococcoides kroppenstedtii. Classification (GTDB taxonomy): domain Bacteria; phylum Actinomycetota; class Actinomycetes; order Mycobacteriales; family Mycobacteriaceae; genus Rhodococcoides; species Rhodococcoides kroppenstedtii. The sequence goes on along the minus strand of NZ_FOJN01000023.1, from coordinate 4,027 downwards.
ATCACCGGTGCAACGCATGCTCATCGAGACCGACGACAGCAGACCGTCTGGTCCAGAGAGGACCGTCGGGCTCAACCCAGCGAGTTATGGATGACCGCCGGGGCGGGTTCTGCGGCTCCGCCTCAGAACTGTTCTGCCGAGACGTCGGTCGTACAGTTGAACGGACGTCACCCACATGCCACCGACTACTCGGACAGGGTGGACGGGCAGGGCTTGGTGTGCCAGAGCGCGTCCTGCCAGTGATGCACGCTCTCCCCAACCTGAACTTCCTGCTGGCAGTGGGGGCAAATTGCCGCACCGCGATCCCAGCCCTCGATGATTGGCGCGGGATACTCGAAACTCTTCGCCATCATGTTGTCCTTGGTCGTTGACGGTGGGAGGTTGTGTCCTCACGGTAACAATGTTCAGCCGCTGACGGACGACTCGTTTTGCAGGCCGGCCACGCCGCGCGCAGCGGCGCGGCGGCGCGGCGGCGCGGCGGCGCGGCGGCGAACGCACTTTTGCTGCGCCAGACGATGCGCACGCTGGATGTACTCGCCGACGCGGAACGTGCGGCGGGTCATGCCCCGCGTGTGCAGGAGCTGGTGCAGGTCAGGGAGCGGGAGTCGATGTCGTTACAAATTTGTACCTCGTCGCCCGTCTCGGGTGGCGCGATCTGAAAGACTTCCGCATGCCGTCGTCGTTCCAAGCCGTCGCAGCGTTCATCGTCGCCCTTGTCCCCGGCGCGTTGTACTTCTGGTCCTACGAACGCATCGCCGGTCGGTGGGGCGCCAACCTTACCGATCGGTTGTTCCGCTTCCTGGGTGCCTCCGCGTTGTTCCATGCGGTGCTCGCCCCCGCCACGTACTGGTTCTGGGCCGAGCAGTGGCCCCACGTCGTTGCCGGTGATCGGCTCTCGTTCTGGTTGTGGCCGGCGGTCCTGGCGTATGTGGTGGTCCCTCTCCTCGGAGGCACGATCGTGGGGTACGGAACACGAGACCGTACGTGGTGGGCGACGATCGCCACCGGCCCCGATCCTGCTCCGCGGGCGTGGGACCACCTTTTTCACGGCAAGCGAGACGGATGGGTCCGACTTAAATTGAAGTCCGGAACTTGGATCGGTGGCGCTTACGCCACCAGCGACGAAGACAACCTGATGTCCTACACCGCCGGCTACCCGGAGGATCAGGACCTGTTCCTCTCCACCACCATCGACGTCGATCCCGATTCGGGGGAATTCATTCTCGACGACGACGGTCGCGCGCGGGTGGCGCCCCGAAGTGGTCTGCTCGTACGCTGGGAAGAGGTCGAGTATCTGCAGTTCATCAGGATCGACGTGCTCCCCGCAGAGCCCGGCCCACGTACGCAGTCCGACCAGGGCACGATCGACCACGACGACGAAGGGACCGGCGATGCCACAGCCGAGCAGTACCCCGTCTCCGACGGGCCGTAGCACCGCCAGGACGACGTCGCAGGATCGTTCGCCCGGCATTCAGAAGAAGGGCGGGGGATACGGCTCGTCATCGACTCCGGTCAGCCGGCTTTCCCCGCCTCCCACCGGCCCTGCCCCGGGCGCGCGTCGCCGCCCGTCGACGACGAACTCGGCGCCAAGTGCTCGGCCCAGCGGCTCTACTCGTACCGATTGACATGTCCGGGTGGGCCTGATCCGTCCGGTCAGTTGGCGCACCGGCTTGGTGCCGGTGCGTCAGCACAGGAGGTCAGAGCGCTCAGTCGGGTGATGTCGAGCCTTGATCGTCCACACCCGTAGCAGCGTCCTGGTCGTCGGCGGCCCCCCTTTTTGTGGGCCCCGCCGGGGCCGCCCCACGATCTACGCCGGCCCGAACCCGGCCCCGACGGAAATGAGACCCTCATTGGTTCCGTTCGATGCTCTGCGCTGGGTGCCGACGACCGAAGCCGAGTTGCAGTCGGCCGCGAACAACGGGACGCTCGAAGAATCCCACTACCTCGACTTGAAACAAGAGCTGAAACCTGGGCAGTCGGGGAACAAGGATCTTGCGAAGGACATCGCTGCGTTCTCCATCGACGGGGGTGTCATCGTGTTCGGCGTCGCCGAGAACGAGGGCGCCTCGCCGTCGTTGCACGCGATCGACACCGCTGGTCTTTCGGAGCGCGTCGAGCAGATCGCCCGGACTAGAGTCGACGCACAGGTTCAGGTCACCTCTACCGTGATCGAGTCGACGGCGGTACCGGGCCGAGGGTATCTGGTGGTGCGGATTCCGCAGTCTCCGCGCCCACCGCACATGGCAGACGGGCGGTACTACGCGCGTGGAGACAAGACCAACATTGTGTTGTCGGACCCGGATGTTGTGCGATTGCACGAGCGCTCGTCGGCAGCTCAATCGGACCTGCTGGCCGAGGTCGACGCGGTGCGCACCGATCTCGATGTTCCCGCCGGCGTTCCGATGCTGATCGTCCTGGGGGAGCCGGTCGGTGCAGCGCCGGACCTGCTCACGCAGATGGCCTCGGATGAGTTCTATAACCAGCAGGTCAACACTCTCTTACAAGCGGCTGACGACCGCGAGAGCATTGCGGGGGTCCCTCCATCGTTTCGGGGAAGCTACAGCTTCGTCCGGCGCCCCAACGGCGTGGCAGTCACGACAGGAATGCGCGACGGGCAGCGATTCACTGGCGATGGTGGAGCTGCCGAAATCGTCTTTGAGGAAAGCGGTCGAGTGGTCCTGGCGTCCGAGCGACCCGTCGATCTGTCGCGGCCCCGTTCCGAGGTGGCCGACGAACCCAGATACCTCATGGACGAGTTAATTCTCGGGCAGACGCGCCTTGCCATCAATCTCGCCGCCGGTGTCAGTGACCAGTTCGGTTTTACCGGCACCTGGCGTTTCGCGGTGGTAATCGACGGGTTGCGCGGCGCGTACTCGATCGCGTCGGCATGGCCCACCTACGCGACCAGGCGAGGATCGGGCGGTTACGACCGATACACCAAGAACGACTACCGGCGGACGACGGCCGCACCCGGCGACGAGTTGCGTACCGCGCCGGGATCTGTCGTCGCTCGCTTGGTGGGGTCGCTGTTGCGATCGGTGGGGTCCTACACCGATTTCGTCCACCTTCTGCAACCTGAGGACGGCGCGTCCTGAACACGGACACTGTCCGCGCCCCGAGGAGGTCCGCGGGTCGGCCTTCGACCGTGCCTTGGTCGTCGGAATACTGGGTGAGTTCGTTCCCCGTGAACGACTGGTCAAACGGGTGGGGGGCGGCCACCGACTCGTCGGCACCGCCATCGCCCCGATCGTCGGAACCGCACCTACGGCAGTGACACCGGCAGCAATGTCGATATGGACTGACGGGCGGAACTGACAGATCGCCGCGACGAGATCCTGCCGTTTGCCCACCTGAGCCGTCCTCTGCCCAGGTGCAATGAACGGTCCTCGGAATGCGCGGTTACGCTGATGCTCGATGAGCGACTGGGTGCCGGCCACTGCGATGGAATATTGTCGATCGGTGGCCCAGGAAATCGATGAGTATATCGGTCTTTTCTCACGAGTCAAGGTGTTGCAAGGTTCGCTAATGTACGCCGCAAACGATCAACGCGCGCTTAGGAGCTACAGCGAAACCGTGTCGATCCCGATTCTCAGTGCACTTGATCATCTTCGACTTGTCACGAAGTCCGTCCTCGCGTTGGGGGGATCACTCCCGGTCGCCCACGCCACACCGCTACGTACGGCGTTGACCGTTGCGTCGACGGCGCTGTGGCTGATGCATGACGATGGCGACAAGCGCGCCGCGCGGGCCGCCATGCTGAACTACCACGATTGCAGCAACTACCTCATTTGGCTGCGCCTGCGTTCGTCGTCCGATGTGTCGGGCGAGAAGTATCCGGGCCTCGCCGAGCATGTGGACCGGATCGAGAGGAAACGCGACCACTATGCATCCGTTGCGCTGGCCTCGGGAGTCGACGTCACCAGAGTCGGATGGGAGCTTGACCCGGTTTCCCGGACAGTTCGGGTTGGGTGTTCAGGCCACTTGTGAGGTGACCCGTCGATGGTAGGCGTGTTCGTAGTCCACTGGC
>NZ_FOJN01000016.1 GCF_900111805.1 Rhodococcoides kroppenstedtii | reverse complement strand
CCCATTCCGAACCCGGAAGCTAAGCCCTCCAGCGCCGATGGTACTGCACCCGACAGGGTGTGGGAGAGTAGGACACCGCCGAACAACCATTCCACGACACCCCCCGACCACACGGTCGGGGGGTTCAGTGCGTTTCAGGCCTGTTCGTTGGAGCACCACCACGTGGTGCGGCCGCCGACCGTTCCACGCGACATCGGAGCCCCGCACCGCGGGCACGTGGCGTCGGCCTTCCGGAACGGAATGATCTCCCCCGTGTGCACGCCCCCCTTGGCGATCGCGGACCGGATTGCGCGGCGCAGCACCACCCGGAGCTCGTCGACGGTGTCGTCGTCGAGGGTTTTCGACCGTCGGGACGGGGAGATACTTGCGCGCCACAGCACCTCGTCGGCCAGCAGATTGCCGATGCCGGCCACCACGGACTGGTCCAACAGGCGCGCCTTTATCGGCGCGGTGCTCGCCTGGATCCGCGACCGGAACTCCTCCCGTCCGACCTCCGCCGCGTCGGGCCCGAGTGCGTCGACGTCGGGGTCGAGACGGACCCGTCCCAACCGTCGCTTGTCGAACAGTCGCAGCTGTCCGCCGTCCTCGAAGGTCAGGGAGAACCGCGTCCATTCGGGTTTGTCGGTCTCACGCTCGCCGACATGGGGATCGCCGCCGCCGTAGCGTGAGGTCGATTCACCGTCGGGTGCGGTCACGATGATGCGGCCACCCATCCCCAGGTGGATACCGAGTGCCGGCCCTGCGTTCCCGTCGGCGTCGACCGTGTCGCACCACATGGCCTTGCCGCGCCGATGCGCCGCGACGAGCTGCCCGCCCTTCAGCGCGCCGGCGATATCGCCGGGCAGGTGCGGACGGCATTCGAACTCGTCGCGGTCGTCGACGTCCGTGATCACGCGATGCAGCGCCTTCTCGACGACCTGGCGCGCGTTCTCGACTTCGGGTAGTTCCGGCATGGGGTGTGGGTACCCCGCGGCAGCCTCCGCCTACGCCGGCTCGAGCCGGTCCGAGCGGAACCAGTGACCGCACGTCCGACAGGCCAGGTCGGGCCCGCTCGGGTCGAGAACGCATCCGCCGATGGGGACGTCGTCCGGCACCGGACCCGGGGGCATCCCGTAGAGAATCTCGACCGTGTCGCGGCTGCCGCACCGGGGACACACGGGCGCGTGATGGGCTGCCAGCCCGGCGACGGTCGGTCCGAACGGATGGTGCACCGTGTCGTGGCAACGGTCGCACAAGAAGAACAGGACCGAACCTTCGAGGTGGGGGTGTCCGGTCGATAGTCGTCCGCGACAGCCTGCGCACCGGCCGATGTCCGCGACGTCGCCGTCCTCGAGAACGGCCCGCTGGATGCGGGCGGGATCGGTGCATGCGGACGCGTCGAGAACGGGCCAGGGCGCGGGGAGGTATCGGAGCCGCTCTAAGTCGTCCAGCCATCGCTCGCCGTCGTTCAGGACCACCGACCGGGTGGGGAGCGCGCGGGCGGTCGCCCGCCAGAAGGTCGTGTCCACGACCGGCCGCGACAGCAGGTCCTCGTGCGCGTAGTAGGCAGGTTCGCCTGCGCGCCGGACGACCGTGGCCACGCTGACCACCGCCGTTCGTCGGCCGCGCGCGACGTGCACGACCACGTCGCCGTCCTGCAGGTCGGCCGGGAAGTGCCACGCCATCCCGTCGAACGACAGGTCGCCCGTCGCGAGATCGAGAACGGGCTCGCCTTCGGACGCGTGGGTCAGCAGAACGCGGGACGTGGTCATGGCCCGGATCATGACCCGGGGGTCCGACAACCGGGGTTCACGACGTTCGCGTTCTCCTGCGGCCCCGCCGTCAGCGACTCGGGTTACTCTCACCCCACCATGCCGCAGAAACCCCGCCGTTCCATCGCCCCGCTGGGCAGCCCGTTGCTGGGCCACACGGACGAATCGCCGCGCCGCCGCCGCATCCGCGTGCAGGTCCTGCTGACGGTGTTCCTGCTCGGCGCCAACGCCATCGGCGCGGTGATCGTCGGGGCGCTCATCAGCGTGGTGGTCCCCGGACCGAACGTGGTGACGCCACGGGAGTACTGGTGGGTGAACTTCATCCTCATCCCGACCTATCTGCTGGTGGCCTTCCTCATCGGTGTGTTCTGGGGGACCAAGCGCACGGTGAAGGGTCTGCGGTGGGCGATCGAGGACCGTCCGCCGACCCCCAAGGAACAGCGCCGCACCCTCGCGATGCCGTGGCGGTTGACGCGGCTGCAGATCGGCCTGTGGATCGTCGGCCTGATTCTGGTGACGACCGCGGACGGCATCATCGATCCCAACTCGATCCCGAAGGTGGCGTTCACCATCGCCTTCGGCGGCGCCACCGTGTGCGCGTTCAGTTATCTGCTCACCGAATTCGCTCTGCGGCCGGCCGCCGCGCGCGCCCTCGAGTACGGCGACCCCCGACGCATCCGGATCGCGGGTGTCATGGGGCGGTCGATTCTCACCTGGCTGCTGGGTACCGGCGTTCCGGTGGCGGGGTTGATGGTCATCGCGATCGCGTCGTTCATCCGGAACGACACGACGGCGACGCAATTCGCCGTGGCGATCCTGGCCCTCGGGGGCATCACGCTCGTCTTCGGGTTCGCACTCTCGTTACTCGGGGGTCTGGCGACGACTGCGCCGATCGACAACGTGCGCGCCGCGATGGCCGAGGTCGAGCGGGGTGATCTGGACGTCCGCGTCGAGGTCTACGACGGCACCGAGCTCGGTGAACTGCAGAGCGGGTTCAACCGGATGGCGGAGGGGCTGTCCGAGCGGGATCGCATCCGCGATCTGTTCGGTCGTCACGTCGGCATGGAGGTGGCCGAGGCGGCCCTGGCGAAGAATCCGGAGCTCGGGGGCGAGGAGCGTGACGTCGCCGTGTTCTTCATCGATCTCGTCGGGTCGACGGAGCTCGCCGCGTCCCAGCCGCCCAAGCAGGTCGTCGACCTGCTGAACCGTTTTTTCGCCGTGGTGGTCGAAGAGGTGGATCGTCACCGGGGCTTTGTCAACAAGTTCGAGGGCGATGCGGCGCTGGCGGTCTTCGGTGCTCCCGGCGCACTCGACGATCACTGCGGCGCGGCGCTGCGGTCCGCGCGAGCCATCATGGACCGGCTCGACCGCGAGGTACCGGACTGCACGGCGGCCATCGGCATCGCGTCGGGTCGCGCCGTCGCCGGCAACATCGGTGCCAAGGAACGCTTCGAGTACACCGTCATCGGCGATCCGGTCAACGAGGCCGCGCGGCTGTCCGAGCTGGCCAAGAGTGCCGACGGGCGACTGGTCGCGTCGGCGCGGACGGTGGAGCACGCGACGAGCATCGACGGGGACGACTGGAGTTTCGGCGAGTCCGTGACGTTGCGGGGACGTGCGGAGGAGACCAGGCTGGCCACCCCGCGAACATGACGTGCCGGGCAGGCCGGAGGCCGGTCGTGAATATCCACCTCGATAGGGTGATCCGGTGCGTCTGGTCATTGCTCGGTGTCAGGTCGACTACGTCGGACGGTTGACGGCCCACCTGCCGTGGGCGAAGCGTCTGCTGCTGGTCAAGTCCGACGGGTCGGTGAGCGTCCATGCCGACGACCGCGCCTACAAGCCCCTCAACTGGATGAGCCCGCCCTGCCGGCTCGAGGAAAGTGTGCCGGATCCGTCGACGACCGACGAGGATCTGGTGCCCGCCGACCGGCGCCTGTGGGTGGTGACCAACAAGGCGGGCGAGGAGCTGCGCATCACGCTCGAGGAGGTCGAGCTCGACACCAGCCACGACCTGGGCGTCGACCCCGGTCTGGTCAAGGACGGGGTCGAGGCGCATCTGCAGGAGCTGCTGGCCGAGCACGTCCACACGTTGGGCGCCGGGTGGTCGTTGGTGCGACGGGAGTACCCGACGGCCATCGGTCCGGTCGACCTGCTCTGCCGGGCCGACGACGGTGCCACGGTGGCGGTCGAGGTGAAGCGGCGCGGCGACATCGACGGCGTCGAGCAACTCACGCGCTATCTCGAGTTGCTCAATCGCGATCCGCTGCTCGCCCCGGTCCACGGGGTGTTCGCCGCTCAGCAGATCAAGCCGCAGGCGAAGACTCTGGCGATGGATCGCGGAATTCGTTGTCTCACACTGGATTACGACGCCCTGCGTGGCGTCGAGACCAGCGAGTTCCGACTGTTCTGACCGCCGGTCGCTAGGCTGTCGGTCATGCCCCGCCGCCACCACCGTCGGTCCGACCGGCCCGACGCGTCTCCGACGTTCGGCGGCGCGACGGCGCGCACCGAGACGGGCCCGTCCGGCGACGAGGACTACGCCGTCCGCTCGATTCCGGGGGCCCGCGCGGTCAAGCCCTACCGGTGCCCCGGGTGCGACCACGAGATCGCTCCGGGAGTTCCGCACCTCGTGGTGTGGCCGCTCGACCGCCCCGGCGGTGCGGACGACCGTCGCCACTGGCACACCGGATGCTGGTCCGGCCGGCACACCCGAGGACTCACCCGGCGCTGGTCCTGACCCCGCCGGTCGGGCGAGCCCGGGTCAGGAGCGAGCGTCGGCGGTGTCGCGGGCGGAACCGTCGGTCTCGGTGTCCCCGGACTTCGAGTTCTTCGGGATCTCCGAGGTCTCCGAGGACTCGTCGGCCGGGTCGAGGTTCTCCAACGATTCGTCGATCTCGAGGTCGTCCGGTGCGAGCGGTGCGTCGAGGAGCTCGCTCTCCCGGTTGACCGACGCCAGCATGGCCGGCACCGAGTCCAGCTGTCCTCGGATACCCAGCAGCTGAGCGAGGACGCGACCTCGCAGGACGCGCAGTTCCTCGGCCAGCTCTTTCGCGTGGGCGATTCGCCGCTCGGACTGCTCGGTGGCGGCCTGCAGGCGCCGTTTTGCTTCCGCCGTGGCGTCGGCGAGTCGTCGTTCCGCCTCGGCCTTGGAGTCGGCCTCGAGGTCGTCGACGGCCTTCATCACCTTGGAACGGCGATCGGCCATCGCGATCTCGAAGTCCTCCTGAATCGTGCTGCGCTTCTTCTCCGCCTCGGCGTCCAGTCGGTCTCGCTCCGCCTGCGCCGCCTCGACGATGCGCGCGGCCTCGGTGCGAGCCTCGGCCATGGTCTGCTCGTGCTCGGTCTCGAGCGCGGACCGTCGGTCCTTCAGCTCGGCGACGAGCCCCTCGTACTCGCCGCGCATGCGCGTGGCGTCCTGCTCGGCGATCGAGACGATCTCGGCGGCATCGGCCTCGGCCTTGGCACGGACCTCGGAGGCCTCGTCGGACGCCAGACGGAGCATGCGCGAGATGCGGTCGCTCATGCCCTCCGCGGTGGTGGGCGGAACGGACAGCCGATCGATGTCCTTGCGGAGATCGTCGATCTCGTCGCGGGCGTCCTCGAGCTGCACCGCCAGGTCGCGGGCCTGCGCGGCGGCCGCGTCACGATCGGTGGCGATGACGCGCAACTCGGCGTCGAACCGCTCGAAGTAGCGCTGGACCTCGTCCTTGTCGTATCCCTTGCGGACCACGCTGAACGGTAGGGAGTTGCTGCCGAAGGCGGTGTCGGGGGCCATGATCGACAACCTACCGGCCGACGGCACGATTCGAACGTCGGGGAGCGCCCCGATTCGAGGGGTCGTCAGTGCGCGGGTTCGACCAGTTCGACCAGGACGCCGCCGGCGTCCTTCGGGTGCACGAAGTTGATGCGGGAGTCGGCCGTACCGCGGCGCGGGGTGTCGTAGAGCAGGCGTGCGCCGCGGGACCGGAGGAAGTCCGCGACCTCCTCGACGTCGGCCACCCGGAACGCCAACTGCTGCAGGCCGGGGCCGTTGCGGTCGAGGAACTTGGCGATGGTCGAGGTCTCGTCGAGCGGTGCGAGCAGTTGGATCTGGGCGGCGCCGACGTCGGCCCCGGGCACGGCCAACATGGCCTCGACGACGCCCTGGCTGTCGTTGACCTCGCGGTGGGTGACCTCGAGGCCGAAGTGCGACCGGTAGAAGTCGATGGCCCCGTCGAGGTCGGCCACGGCCACGCCGACGTGATCGATCGCGGTCACGAGGCCGGCGGCCACGGCATCGGACGTGGGGGTGGCGGCGGCTGCAGTGCTCATAGTTTGACGTTAGACCTTTTCCGGTGCGGGGACGATGGTGTCCTGTGTCACAACGCGCGAGGGGGTCTCATCGTGGGGAACGACACTGAAGGTGGCCACGTCACGTCGGGCAGAATGCAGGTATGTCCGATTCTCGGCCCGCAGCAGGCACCAGCGTCACCACCGGAGAACCGTCCACGGGTGGGGCGGTGACCCCACCGCGTCCGGCGGTCGTGCGCTGGTTCCGCATCGTCGCCGTCGCCGAGGCTCTCACCTGGCTCGCCCTGCTGATCGGCATGGCGATCAAGTACATCCCGGAACCGAACATCGACAGCGCGGTCCGCTACCCGGGCGCCGCCCACGGCGCGGTGTTCGTGCTGTACCTCCTCGTCACGGTGGCCACCGCGGTGGCGCTGCGCTGGAGCAAGGGACTGACGGTCGTCGCACTCCTGGCGAGCATCCCGCCGTTCGGCACCGTGATCTTCGAGATCTGGGCGAACCGGACCGGGCGACTCGACGTGCGGGACGCCCGGACCGCATCCACGCCTACTCCGCGCAAGTGACAAAATACGGAGCGTGACTCGACCCGGTTCTCGCCCGCCCGCTCGTCCGTCCGCCGCCGCGGCTGCCGCCATGTCCGGAGCCGTCGATCTGTCCGCGCTGAAGGCCAAGGCCGAGGCCGCGGCCGCGCCACCCGCGCCCACCGGCGCCGGTGGCGTCCCCGTCGTCGTGGCGGTGACGGAGCCGGACTTCGAAGCCGAGGTTCTGGTTCGGTCCAACCAGGTCCCGGTGATCGTCAACCTGCTGTCCCCGCGCTCGCCCGGCTCGCTGCAGCTCACGCGCACGCTCGAGGCCCTGGCGGCCGAGGGCAACGGCACCTGGATCCTGGCCAACGTCGACGTCGACGTCAGTCCGCGCATCGCACAGGCCTTCGGTGTCCAGGCGGTTCCCACGCTGGTCGCGGTCGCGGCGGGGCAGCCGCTGGCCGATCTGCAGGGCCCGCAGCCGGAGGAGAATCTGCGTCAGTGGCTCGCGGCGATCGCTCAGGCGGTCGAGGGCAAGCTCACCGGGCCGGTGGGCGAGACGGGTCCGGCGCCGGAGCCGGAGGATCCGCGGTTCGATGCGGCCGAGAGCGCGCTCGCCGAGGGTGATCTGGCCGGGGCGGAGGCGGCGTTCCAGGCGATCGTGGACGCGGAGCCGCAGAACAAGCAGGCCCTGAACGGGGTTCGGCAGGTGCGTTTCCTCGCGCGGACCCTGTCCATTCCCGACGACGTCCTCGAGCAGGCCGACGCCGACCCGGCCGACGTCGAGCTCGGGCTGCAGGCCGCCGACGCGCTGCTCTACCAGCAGCGCACCGAGGAGTCCTTCGCACGGCTGGTCGACCTGGTCCGCCGGATCGCCGGGGACGACCGCGCTCGGGTCCGGGCGCGACTGCTGGAGTTGTTCGAGCTCTTCGATCCCGCCGACCCGCTCGTGGTGTCCGCCCGCCGCAAGCTCGCGTCCGCGCTCTACTAGCGGAAGCGCGCGTCGCACGAGTCGCGGCCGCCGAGCACACCCCAGCGGAACGCATCCACGCGCGCGAATCCGCTGGGGACGGTGCGTCCGTCGACGTCGCTCGCGGCGAGTCCGTCGGTCAGCAGCCCGGACACCGCTTCGTCCAGGTCGCCGGGGGAGAGCGTCACCGCCGCGTCCGGATTGCCTCCCGACGGGCCGAGCGCCGCGGTGACGACGCCCGCGAGGCATGCGGACCGCAGGCCGGCGCGCGCGTCGTCGAGCGCCTGGCCGGCCTGGTTCTGCACGGCCAGGACGTAGCGCGAGAGGAACAGCACGTAGGCCCCGTAGTCGCCGGTGACGTCGACGGGAACGACGAGGTCGTCGTCGTCCACCGCCGGTCGGCCGCGCTCGGCGAGGGCGTCGACGGACACCCCGATCGTGTTGGTGGCAGGACAATAGGAGACCGGTTCGGTGGCCGTGGCGTCGGGACAGCCGGTGTCGGCGCCGGAGTAGTCGACCGTCGGGGCCGGTGAGGTGGGCATGATGTCGCCGAACGTGGTCGCGAACGCCTCGAGAGTCTCGCGGGTCACCGGCAACTCGCCCGTGTCCAGCGGATTGTCGAACTCGCGCGGCAGCGTCGAGCGACGCGCCTCGATGTCCTGGAGGTCGATGGCCGCGCAGGCCGGGACACCGTCGGTGAATCCGATCTGGGCGGCGGTGACGCGCTCGAACGCCGAACCGTGGACGGAATCGGGGTCCCCGGGATCCTCGTCGCGCACGGCCACGGTCGCGGCCAGGACGTCGTTCAGTCCGTCGGAGGTGTTCAGCGAGAAGTGGGTGGAGTCGCCCTCCGCGACGTGGCGCATGAACGCACCCGCGTAGCAGTCGGCCTGTTGCTCGGCGACGATGGTCGGATCGTCGTCACCGAGCGCCCCGGACTGCGTCTGCACGGCATGGCCGTACTCGTGCGCGAGCACCATGACGACGGACATCGGTCCGAAGGCGTCGACCATGGCGGGCATGAGAATGCCGCGGTCCCAGCCGATGCTGTCGTCGAGCGAGCAGTAGCCGGCGTTGACGAATCCGTCCGTCGGGTCGCCGCAGAACACCGGTCCCTCGCCGGGTGCGGCCGAGGCGTCCCAGGAGACCAGACGGCGTACCGGGGTAAATTCGCCTCGGAAGAGCATCGGGTACTGCTGTCGCCAGAACTTCTGGATGTCGTCGAGGGCGTCGGTCGCGAGCACGTCGACGTCGGACCCGGAGAACCCGTCGACGTCGAGCTGGGCGTGCGACACCCCGGGCCGGGGCCCGGACGGCCCGTCGGTCACCGGCAGGCCGGCGACGGTGAAGGGATCCTCGTAGATCGAGACGGGCGTGCCGGTGACCACCGACCCGCACGCGGCCAGCGTCAGACCGCAGACGAGAGCGAGAACGGGGCTCGCGAACCGGTGTCGACGAGCCCCGTCCATCACTTCTCCAGTCTGAGCCAGATCGCTCCGTAGGCGGGGAGGGCGACCTGCGCCGAGGCGGGCCGACCGTGCCAGGAGTAGTCGGTGGCGGTGACCTCACCGAGGTTGCCGACGCCGGATCCTCCGTACGCCTCGGCGTCGGTGTTGAGGATCTCGACCCAACGCCCCGGCTCCGGCAGACCCACACGATACGTCCCGTGGACCGACCCCGAGAAGTTGAACAGGCACGCCGTCACGCTGCCGTCGTCCCCGTAGCGCAGGAAGGACAGCACGTTGCTGGCCGTGTCGTTCGCGTCGATCCACGAGAACCCGTCGGGCGTGTGGTCCTGCGTCCAGAACTCGGGGCTCGCGACGTACGTGCGGTTGAGGTCGCCCACCAACTGCTGCACACCGCGGTGGAGGTTGCCGACGCCCTCGGTGCCGACCTCCCACCAGTCCAGTCCGCGCTCGTCGGACCACTCGCCGGTCTGTCCGAACTCCTGGCCCATGAAGAGCAACTGCTTGCCCGGGTGCGCCCACATGTAGGCGAGCAGGCCGCGCAGACCGGCTGCCTTCTGCCAGTCGTCACCCGGCATACGGGACCACAGGGTGCCCTTGCCGTGGACCACTTCGTCGTGGGAGATCGGCAGGACGAAGTTCTCGCTCCACGCGTAGACGAGGGAGAACGTGATCTCGTGGTGGTGGTACGAGCGGTGGATGGGGTCGCGCCCGATGAAACCGAGCGTGTCGTGCATCCAGCCCATGTTCCACTTCATCGAGAAGCCGAGACCGCCGAGCGAGGTCGGCCGCGTGACGCCGGGCCACGACGTGGACTCCTCGGCCACGGTGACGACGCCGCGGTGCAGCTTGTGGACGGTCGCGTTCATCTCCTGCAGGAACGCCACCGCCTCGAGGTTCTCGCGGCCGCCGTACACGTTCGGGGTCCAACCGCCCTCGGGACGCGAGTAGTCGAGATAGAGCATCGAGGCGACGGCGTCGACCCGGAGCCCGTCGATGTGGAACTCGTCGATCCAGTACAGCGCGTTGGCGACGAGGAAGTTGCGGACCTCGGTGCGGCCGAAGTCGAAGACGTACGTGCCCCAGTCCAGCTGTTCGCCGCGCTTCGGGTCGCCGTGCTCGTAGAGCGGTGAGCCGTCGAACCGGGCGAGGGCCCACTCGTCCTTGGGAAAGTGCGCCGGCACCCAGTCGACGATGACGCCGATGCCGTCCTGGTGCAGGCGGTCGACGAACGCGCGGAACTCGTCGGGCGTGCCGAACCTGGAGGTCGGCGCGTAGTAGGACGTGACCTGGTAACCCCACGAGCCGCCGAAGGGGTGCTCCGCGACCGGGAGCAACTCGACGTGGGTGAAGCCGGTCTCGCGGACGTGGGCCGAGAGTTGTTCGGCCAGTTCGTGATACGTCAGGCCGGGCCGCCAGGAGGCGAGGTGGACCTCGTAGACGCTCATGGGCGCGCGATGCGGCTGCGCGTCGGCGCGGGCGGTCAGCCAGGCGTCGTCGTTCCAGGTGTAGGCGCTGGTGGTGACCACGGAGGCGGTCGACGGCGGCACCTCGGTGCGGAACGCCATGGGATCGGCCTTGTCCTTGACCGAGCCGTCCTTGCCGTGCACCCGGAACTTGTAGAGCGTGCCGTCGCCGATGTCGGGCACGAAGAGCTCCCACACGCCGGTCGAACCCAGGACGCGCATCGGCCAGGTCTGGCCGCCCCACCCGTCGAACTCGCCGACGACGGTGACGCCGACGGCGCCGGGTGCCCACACGGCGAACGACGTGCCGTGGACCTCGCCGTCGGGCAGCGTGTACGAGCGCGGGTGGGCTCCGAGGATGTCCCACAACCGCTCGTGCCGACCCTCGCCGAACAGGTGCAGATCGAGTTCGCCGAGGGTGGGCAGGAAGCGGTATCCGTCGGCGACGGTCACCTCGTGGACCGTGTCGCCGCCGGTGGGGTAGCGCACCCGGAGGCGGTAGTCGGCCGGATCCTCCATCGGCACGACGACGGAGAAGATGCCGTGCGCGACGTGCGAGAGCGGATATTCCTGGCCGCCGATCAGGGCGGTCACCTCGAGCGCGTTCGGGCGCAGGGCACGGATGGCGGTGCCGCCGGCGACGGAGTGCGCGCCGAGCACCGAGTGCGGATCGTGGTGGTGACCGCGGGCGAGCCGCGACAGATCCGCCTCGGACGGCGCTCCGACGGTGTCCTTCGGGGTCGTCATGACGGTTCCTTCCGGAAAGCGAGCGTGGTGCGCTCGGGCTCGGCGATGGGCGGGAGGGCCAGGATGTGCGCGACCTGCCGCCAGGGCTCGAGCTTCACGTAGTTGGCCTGACCCCACTCGAACTGCTGACCGCCGACCTCGTCGGTCACCGTGATGCGCGCCTGCCAGTCCCGACCGATGGCGGGCATGTCCAGCCAGACCGTGCCTTCCTCGGCGCCGAACGGGTTCAGGTTGACCACGACCAGGACGGCGTCGCCCGAGACGGCGTCGAACTTGGAGTAGGCGATCAGTGCGTCGTTGTCCACGTGGTGGAAGTGGATGTTGCGCAGCTGCTGCAGCGCGGGATGTGCCTTGCGGATCGCGTTCAGCGTGGTGAGCCACGGCTCGAGCGACTCTCCGCGTGCGCGGGCGGACTCGTAGTCGCGAGGGCGCAGCTGGTACTTCTCGGAGTCGAGGTATTCCTCGCTGCCCGGCCGCACCGGAACGTGTTCGTACAGTTCGTATCCCGAGTAGACACCCCAGAGCGGGGACATCGTGGCGGCGAGCGCGGCGCGCAGGGCGAACATGCCCGGCCCGCCCGTCTGCAGGCTCTCGTGGAGGATGTCCGGGGTGTTGACGAAGAGATTCGGGCGTCCCAGGTCGGCTTTCGCCGCGATCTCGGTGCCGAACTCCGTCAGTTCCCACTTGGCGACGCGCCACGTGAAGTACGTGTACGACTGCGTGAAGCCGCGCCGGGCCAGGCCGTAGAGGCGTGCGGGGCGAGTGAAGGCCTCGGCCAGGAACAGCACGTCCGGGTCGGTCTTCTTGACCTCGGCGATGAGCCACTCCCAGAAGTCCGGCGGCTTGGTGTGCGGGTTGTCCACCCGGAAGGTCTTGACGCCCAACGACACCCAGTGCCGCACCACGCGGAGGACCTCGGCGTAGATACCCTTGCGGTCGTTGTCGAAGTTGACGGGATAGATGTCCTGGTACTTCTTGGGCGGGTTCTCCGCGTAGGCGATGGTGCCGTCCGGCAGGACGGTGAACCACTCCGGGTGCGCCTGCGCCCACGGGTGGTCCGGTGCGCACTGCAGCGCGAGGTCCAGCGCCACCTCGAGGCCCAATTTCTCGGCGGCGCGGACCAACTCGACGAAGTCTGCCTCGGTCCCGAGCTCGGGATGGACCGCGTCGTGGCCGCCCTCCTCGGCGCCGATCGCCCAGGGCGACCCGACGTCCGTCGGGCCGGGGGTGAGGGTGTTG
Organism: Rhodococcoides kroppenstedtii; assembly: GCF_900111805.1. GTDB lineage: Bacteria > Actinomycetota > Actinomycetes > Mycobacteriales > Mycobacteriaceae > Rhodococcoides > Rhodococcoides kroppenstedtii. The sequence goes on along the minus strand of NZ_FOJN01000016.1, from coordinate 79,369 downwards.
TTCGGTCCCTTGCGGTTGACGCGACCGATCGGATGGATCGGCGGGAAGTAGACGACGTCGAAGCCCATGGCCGCGACGCGGGGGAGCGCGCCGACGGTGGTCGCGAACGTGCCGTGGCGTGGTGTGCCGTCCTCGTTCCAGCCGCCGGTGGACCGCGGGAACAGTTCGTACCAGGAGCCGACCAGGGCGGCGCGCCGGTCGACCCAGACGTTGATCGCCTCGCCGCGGGTGACCAGCTCGCGCAGCGGGGTCTCACGCAGGATGCGACGGACCTCCTCGGTGAACGCCGGGGCGACGCGGGAGGGCAGGTGGGCGTCGCTGCGCAGCGCGGCGGCGACGGCCGTGAGGACGGGACGGTCGGCGCTGCGGGCCTTCGCGGCGGCGCGGTCGAACAGCCGGGCGCCGACCTCGAGGTCGTTGGCGAGATCCGCCGCCGTCTGACCGACGCCGAGCTTCGCCTCCACGGCGTGGGTCCACGTCGCGATGGGATCTCCCCACCCCTCGACACGCGCGATCCAGTACCCCTCGCGATCGGGGGTGAACAGGGCGTGGAAGACGTCCGGCTCGGTACCCGGGGTCATCGGGATGTGAACGGAGGTGCTCGACCCGGGAGCGCGCACCGCGAGCGTGGCGTTCACGGCGTCGTGTCCCTCGCGCCACACGGCCGCGGTGATCGGGAAGGCTTCTCCCACAACGGCCTTCGCGGGGTACTTACCGGACGAGGTGTTGGGTGATACATCGTCGATGCCGATACGGCCTGTCACCGGATCCCCTTTTCTGACGGATGTCGCAGGTGCACGGGCTGAGAGGTCCAACCGTAGACGAGCGAGCGCATGCCGGACACCCGAGCCACCCACGGTCTCGTCCGAAGCGATACCCGTCCGGCCCGTCGGCAAACGCGAAGCCGCGTGCGAGCGCGCCCGCGCCGCTAGGCTTCGGAATCGTGAAAGCTCTCCGTCGATTCACCGTGCGCGCGCAGCTTCCCGCCCGACTGTCCGGGTTGGCCGAACTCTCGGTCAACTTGCGCTGGTCCTGGCACACCCCCACCCTCGAGCTCTTCGAGAGCATCGACCCCGCTCTCTGGGTCAGCGGCGAGCGCGATCCCGGCCGCATCCTGGGCGAGGTCGATCCGGACCGGCTCTCGGCGCTGGCCGAGGACGACGGGTTCGTCCGCCGGGTCGACGAACTGGTGGAGGACCTGCACTCCTACCTGGATCGGCCGCGCTGGTTCCAGAAGCAGGTCGACGGCGGCGCCGATCTGCCGTCCGGAATCGCGTACTTCTCCATGGAGTTCGGCGTCTCCGAGGTGCTCCCCAACTACTCCGGTGGCCTCGGCATCCTGGCCGGGGATCACCTCAAGGCCGCCTCCGACCTCGGCCTTCCGCTCATCGGGGTCGGCCTGCTGTACCGCTCCGGCTACTTCCGCCAGTCCCTGACCGCCGACGGGTGGCAGGCCGAGCGCTACCCGTCGCTCGATCCGCAGGGTCTGCCGCTGCGACTGCTCACCGACGACGCCGGCGCGGCCGTACTGATCCACGTCGCCATGCCCGCGGGCCGGGTCCTGCGGGCCCGCATCTGGATCGCCCAGGTGGGCCGGATTCCCCTGCTCCTGCTGGACTCGGACATCGCCGACAACGACGTCGACCTGCGCGGCGTCACCGATCGCCTCTACGGCGGCGACCAGGATCACCGCATCAAGCAGGAGATCCTGGCGGGCGTGGGCGGCGTGCGGGCCGTGCGCGCGTTCACGCAGTACGAGAACCTCCCGGCCCCGTCGGTCTTCCACATGAACGAGGGCCACGCGGGCTTTCTCGGCCTCGAGCGCATCCGCGAGCTGCGATCGGACGGCCTCGATTTCGACGACGCCCTGGCGGCGGTACGGGCCTCGACCGTCTTCACCACCCACACCCCCGTGCCCGCGGGCATCGACCGCTTCCCGGCGGACCTGGTGCGGCTCTACTTCGGCGACGGTGGCAGCGGCTCGTCGCTGCTGCCGGGTCTCGACATGGACCGCATCCTCGCCCTCGGGCGCGAGAGCGATCCCGCCCTGTTCAACATGGCCCACATGGGTCTGCGCTCCGCGCAGCGCGCCAACGGCGTCTCGCTGCTGCACGGCCGGGTCAGCCGGGGCATGTTCGACGAACTGTGGCCGGGTTTCGACGCCGACGAGGTCCCGATCGGCTCGGTGACCAACGGCGTGCACGCTCCCACCTGGGCGTCGCCGCGCTGGCTCGATCTGGCCGAACGGGTCGCCGGCCGAGAGTTGATGGAAGAGGCGCGGGGCTGGGAGAAACTGCACGAGGTGCCCGCGAGCGAACTGTGGGCGACGCGGAACGACCTCCGCGGGGAGCTGGTCTCCGAGATCCGTCGGCGGCTGCGCGCGTCCTGCCTCGAGCGCGGGTCGACGGAGGCGGAACTGGCATGGACCGACGAGGCCTTCTCGCCCGACGTTCTCACCGTCGGCTTCGCTCGTCGCGTCCCCACCTACAAGCGCCTGACGCTCATGCTCCGCGACCCCGAGCGACTGCGTGCGCTCCTGCTCGATCCCGACCGCCCCGTGCAGCTGGTGGTCGCGGGCAAGTCGCACCCGGCCGACGACGCCGGCAAGGCGCTCATCCAGCAGATCGTGCGCTTCGCCGACCGGCACGACGTGCGCCACCGCATCGTGTTCCTGCCCGACTACGACATGTCCATGGCGCGCTACCTCTACTGGGGTTGCGACGTCTGGCTGAACAATCCGCTCCGCCCGCTCGAGGCGTGCGGAACGTCGGGCATGAAGTCGGCGCTCAACGGCGGCCTGAATCTCTCCATCCGTGACGGATGGTGGGACGAGATGTACGACGGCCGCAACGGGTGGGCCATCCCGACTGCGGACGGGGTCGACGACGCGCGGCGCGACGATCTCGAGGCGGCGGCGCTGTACGAGCTGCTCGAGAAGTCCGTCCTGCCGACGTTCTACGAGCGCGGCACCGACGGCATCCCGGAGCGCTGGGTGGACATGGTGCGACACACGCTCGAGACGTTGGGGCCGAAGGTGTTGGCGTCGAGGATGGTTCGCGACTACACGGTGCAGTACTACGGTCCCGCGTCGCGGGCCGGCCACGCCGTCGCCGCCGACGGGTGGGCCGGGGCGCGGGCGCTCGCGGGATACCGGCGACGGGTCGACGCCGCCTGGCCGGCGGTCACCGTGCGCGAGGTCGAGGCGGAGGGCCTCCCGGACACCCCGGTCCTCGGGTCGGCGCTGACCCTGTCGGCCGGCATCGACCTCGGCGGGCTCACCCCCGCGGACGTGACGGTGCAGGCGGTCTTCGGCCGCGTCGACTCCGACGAGCAGCTGCACGACGTGGTCACCGTGCCCATGACCCACCGCGGACCGGTGGACGGCGTCGACCGGTTCGCGGCCGAGACGGAGCTGCCGCTCTCCGGCGCCGTCGGCTACACCGTGCGGGTGCTGCCGCACCACGAGTTGCTCGCCGGTGACGCCGAGCTCGGCAAGGTGGCGGGCCCGGCGACCGTCTGACGGCGGGGCTCGCCGCGCGTCAGCGCTCGGCGAGCCGGCGCAACGACCGGCGGACGACGTCGGGATCGGTGGTCTCCCAGAACGGCGGGAGCGACGCCCGGAGGTACCCGCCGTACCCCGCCGTCGCCAGACGCGGATCGAGGACGGCCACCACCCCGCGGTCGTCCGTGCTGCGCAGCAGACGGCCGACGCCCTGCGCCAGCAGCAAGGCCGCATGGTTGGCCGCGACGGCGAGAAAGCCGTTGCCGCCGCGGGATTCGATCGCGCGCTGCCGGGCGACCAGCAGGGGATCGTCGGGCCGCGGGAACGGAATGCGGTCGATGAGCACCAGCGTCAGCGACGGCCCCGGCACGTCGACACCCTGCCAGAGCGAGAGGGTGCCGAACAGCGAGGTCGCCTCGTCGGCCGCGAAACGGTCGACCAGCGCGCCGGTGGCGTCGTCGCCCTGGCACAGCACGGGAGTGTCGAGCCGCTCGCGCATCTCCGCCGCCGCGGCCTTCGCCGCCCGCATCGAGGAGAACAGGCCGAGCGTCCGGCCACCCGCGGCGGCCACGAGCTGGGCGATCTCGTCGAGCTGCGCGGGCGCAGCACCGTCCCGTCCCGGTGCCGCGAGGTGCTTGGCGATGTAGAGGATGCCGGCGCGCCCGTGGTCGAACGGGGAGCCGACGTCGAGGGAATTCCACCGCACGGTGCCGGCGTCCGAGGGCGCCTCGCTGCCCGTGGCGAGCGCGGCGTCGACGCGCGACGGGTTCGCCGCCGGCAGGCCCCACGTCACGGCCAGGCCGTCGAAGCTGCCGCCGACCGTGAGGGTGGCCGAGGTGAGGACGACGGTGGACTCGGCGAACAGTCGCGTGCGCAACAGGCCGCCGACGGACAGCGGGGCAACCCGGACGACCCGGCGCACGACGCCGCGGAACTCGTCGACCGAGAGCCAGACGACGTCCCGTCGGGCGGCGGGGTCGGTCTCCTGGAACGTCTCGAGGATGCGCACGGCGGTGTCGTGGACGTCGTCGATCGCGGCGAGCGCGGCGGTCCGTGCCGCGGCCGCATCGGGGTCCGACGCCGCGGCGCCGCGCTCGGCGGGACCGATGGCGCTGCGGACGGCCCACGCCGCGTCCCGGACGGCGGCGAGGACGGATCCGGCGCCGCCGGGCAGTTCCTCCCACCGGCCGCCGCGCAGGTCCTCGATCAGGTCGGCCAGGCCGTCGCCCGCGCCGGCGAGGCGGTCGAGGATCTCCTCCTCGACCAGCTTCCCGCACCGACTCAGCGCCGCACTCACCGACGACGACGACAGTTCCGCCGTCGCCGCGGACGTGACCCGATCGACCAGTTCGTGCGCCTCGTCGACGACCACCACGTCGTGCTCGGGAAGCACGGCGATCCCGGTGATGGCGTCGATGGCGAGCATGGCGTGGTTGGTGACCACGACGTCCGACTTCGCCGCGTCGACCCGCGCGCGCTCGGCGAAGCAGTCCTCGCCGTAGGGGCATCGGGCCTTGCCGAGACATTCGCGCGAGGTGACCGACATCTGCCGCCACGCCTGATCGGACACCCCGGGGGTCAACTCGTCGCGATCTCCGGTCTCGGTGTCCGACGACCACTCGGTGATGCGCTTGACCTCACGGCCGAGCCGGGAGACGACGAACGCGTCGAACAGCTCCTCGGCGGGGTCGTCCACGGGCGCGCCGTGCAGCTTGTTCAGGCACAGGTAGTTGCCGCGGCCCTTGAGGATCGCGAACTGCGGCTCGTGGTTCAGGGCGGGCGTGAGGGCCTTGGTCAGCCGCGGCAGATCGCGGTCGACGAGCTGGCGCTGGAGGGCGATGGTGGCGGTGGAGACCACCACGGTGCGCCCGCTCTCGACGGCGTGCCGCAGCGACGGAACGAGGTAGGCCAGCGACTTTCCGGTGCCCGTGCCGGCCTGCACGGCGAGGTGCTCACCGGTGTCGATGCTGTGGGCCACGGCCGAGGCCATGGTGAGCTGCGCCGTGCGTTCCGTGCCGCCGAGCGCCTGGACCGCCGTACCGAGCAGAGACGGGACGGTGGGCAGATCGGTCTTCGGTGGCACCGGAGAAGGTTACGACGGACGGCCGTCAGCGGGTGGTGCGGCCACCCGCCTCGGTGATGGCGGTGAGCACCGCGGGAACGTTCTCCGGCGCCACGGCGGCGGTGTAGTCGACCAGGACCGTGACGTCGAAACCGTTCCGTAGCCCGTCGAGGGCGGTGGCTCGAACACAGAAGTCCGTGGTGAGGCCGACCAGGTGGATCGCGTCCACGTCTCGCGCGCGGAGCCAGTCCGCGAGGGGAGTGCCGGCGTCGTCGACACCCTCGAAACCCGAGTAGGCGGCGTCGTACTCGCCCTTGGAGAAGACGGCCTCCACCGCGGAGGTGTCCAGGTCCGGATGGAACTCGCATCCCGCGGTGCCGGCGACGCAGTGCCGCGGCCAGCTGTCGACGTAATCGGGCGTGTCCGAGAAGTGATCACCCGGATCGATGTGGTGGTCGCGGGTGGCCACGACGACGTCGTAGTCCGACCCCTGGATCAGCGTGCTGATCGCCGACGCCACCCGGGCACCGCCCTGGACGGCGAGGGAGCCGCCTTCGCAGAAATCGTTCTGGACGTCGACGACGACGAGCGCGGTGGTCACGAGTCAGGAGAATACCGTCGGGATCGCCGCGTCTCCGCGGGACAGACCCAGGCCCTCCCACGGGAGCGAGGTGAGGCCCGCTGCCACCAGGTCGCGAGCGTCGGCGACGGTGCCCGTGGCCACCACGTCGCCGCCGCGGACCAGCGGCACGGCGACCTCGCGCGCGTCGTACGGATCCGTGGACGGCAGGGGTGCGTCGGCCGCCGTCGCCAGTTCCTCGACCACGGTGCCGGTGCGGCGTGCCAGGCGCACCGCACGCTTGCGACCGCCGCGAGACTCCTTGTGCGCGCTCCGCTTCGCGACGGGCCGACCGTCGACCTCGACGAGCTTGTAGACCATGCCGGCGGTGGGGGCGCCCGAGCCGGTGACCACCGACGTGCCGACGCCGTAGACGTCGACGGGTTCGGCGCGCAGCGAGGCGATGGCGTACTCGTCCAGATCGCCCGACACCACGATGCGGGTGTTCGGGGCTCCGAGGTCGTCGAGCTGCGCGCGGACCTGGCGGGCCAGCACGCCCAGGTCACCCGAGTCGATGCGGACACCGCCCAGTTCCGGACCGGCGACTGCGACGGCCGTCTCGACGCCCGCCGTGATGTCGTAGGTGTCCACGAGCAGCGTCGTGCCCACCCCGAGCGCGTCCACCTGCGCCCGGAACGCCGCCGCCTCGTCGGGACCGTCGGCGTCGGTGTGCAGCAGGGTGAACGCGTGCGCACTGGTGCCGGCACCCGGAATGCCGTGTCGCCGAGTCGCTTCGAGGTTGGACGTCGCGGAGAACCCGGCGATGTAGGCCGCCCGCGACGCGGCCACCGCGGCCTCCTCGTGCGCGCGCCGAGACCCCATCTCGATCAGGGGGCGCCCGTCGGACGCACTGACCATGCGGGCGGCCGCCGACGCGACGGCGCTGTCGTGGTTGAAGATCGAGAGCACCAGCGTCTCGAGGATCACGCACTCGGCGAAGGTGCCCCGCACCGACAGGATCGGCGAACCGGGGAAGTAGAGCTCGCCCTCCGGGTAGCCGTCGACGTCGCCGGAGAAGCGGTAGGTCCGAAGCGAGTCGAGCGTCTCGTCGGTGAGGAACTCCGCCACCGACGCCATCTCGTCGTCGGTGAAGCGAAACCGCGTCAGCGCCTCGAGGAACCGGCCGGTTCCCGCCACGACGCCGTAGCGCCGACCGCCGGGGAGCCGACGGGCGAACACCTCGAAGGCGCAGGAGCGATCGGCGGTTCCGTCACGCAGGGCGGCGGAGAGCATGGTCAGCTCGTAGCGGTCGGTGAAGAGCGCGGTGGAGGTCACACCGCGCAACAGTAGGGCGCTCGGGCGCCGCGGTGGGTGAACCGCGCGCGGTCCATCCGTATCCTGGGGGCCATGGGTGCCCCCGAATCCGTCTCGACCGCCACCCTCGCACCGCTCGCGACGGTCCCGCAGGCCGTCCCGGAGGAGAGCGTGGCGGTGCGCGAGGACGTCGCCGCGGACACACCGTGGGTCACGATCGTCTGGGACGATCCGGTGAACCTCATGCACTACGTGACCTACGTGTTCCAGAAGGTGTTCGGCTACAGCAAGGACAAGGCCACCGCGCTCATGATGCAGGTGCACTCGGAGGGCAAGGCCGTGGTGTCCAGCGGCCCCCGCGAGAAGATGGAGAGCGACGTCTCCAAACTCCACGCGGCCGGCCTGTGGGCCACGATGCAGCACGACGTCTGACGCAGTTTCTCGAGCGACGACACAGTTCTCGACGCAGTAGTTCTCGACGCAGTAGTTCTCGACGACAGAGCAGGGAGACCGTTCGGTGCGAGTGTGGACCCGGAAATCGTCGTTGGGCGGGGTGAAGTTCCGGTCCGAGATGGACGCGCGGGAGGTCGCGGTGCTGCGGTCGCTCGTCGAGTCCGTGGTCGGCCTGTTGGACGAGCGCAGCGCGCAGGCGCCGACGGACGACCTGTCCGCTCTCACCGGCATCCGCTCGGGCAACACCAGTGCGCCCGAGGACGCCACCCTCGCGCGGCTGCTGCCGGACTTCCACCGTCCCGAGGGCGCCGACGCGGCCGACACCCCGGACGCACTGGCCCAACGCGCCGACCTCAACGGGGCCCTGCGCGGGATGCACGAGCCCGAGATCATCGACGCGAAGCGGGCCGCGGGAACGGCGATTCTCGGGTCGCTGCCCGCCGACGGAGGCCGAATCACGCTGACCCCCGAGCAGGCCGAGCTGTGGTTGACCGGACTGAACGACGTGCGGCTCGCGCTCGGAACCACCCTGGGTATCGACGCCGACACCCCGGACGAGCTGCCGGCCGACGATCCACGCGCACCGCACCTCGACGTCTACCACTGGCTCACCTGGATGCAGGACTCGCTGGTCCAGGTCATGATGGCCTGATGCAGGACCGCCTGACCGACGTCGCCGGCCTGACCGTCGGTCATCACCGGGCGTGGACGCCCGACGTCACGGTGGCCACCGACGACCGCGACGGGGTCGGCTGGGCCACCGGGACCACCGTCGTGCTGGCGGACGGGCCCGCCGTCGCCGCGGTGGACGTGCGGGGCGGCGGACCGGGCACCCGCGAGACCGACCTGCTCGACCCGTCGCATTCCGTCCAACGCGTCGACGCGGTCGTGCTCACCGGCGGCAGTGCCTACGGACTCGCTGCTGCCGACGGCGTCATGCGGTACCTGGAGGAGCGCGGGCGCGGTGTCGCGATGGGGCGTCCCGACCGGGTGGTCCCCATCGTTCCCGCGGCCGTGATCTTCGATCTCCCGCTGGGCGCCTGGGCATCGAGGCCCGACGCCGCGTTCGGGTACGCCGCGGCGACGTCGGCGGCGTCGGAGTTCGAGCAGGGCAGCGAGGGTGCCGGCACCGGCGCACGGGCCGGCGTGCTCAAGGGCGGCGTCGGTACGGCGTCCGCGACGGCCACCGACGGTCCTGCCGCCGGACTCACCGTCGGCGCCCTGGTGGTGGCCAACCCCGTCGGCTCGGCTTTCGACCCCCGCACCGGGGTGCTGTGGGGCGACCCGGGGGTCGCCCTGCCCGCCCCGACCGCCGACGAGGTGGCAGCGGCCGCGGCGCTCGCCGCCAAGGACACCTCGCTCAACACCACCATCGGCCTCGTGGCCACCGATGCCGACCTCACGGCGTCGGGCTGCCGCCGATTGGCCGTCGCCGCGCACGACGGGCTGGCGCGCGCGATTCGTCCCGCGCACTCGCCGCTCGACGGCGACACGTTCTTCGCCCTCGCCACGGGTCGGGCGACGCCGCGGGGCGAGGCCGTTCCCGTCGACGCGCGCATGATGCCGGACCTCGCCGTCCTCGACGCCCTCTGCGCGCTGGCCGCCGTCGTCACCGAACGGGCGATCGCTCGCGCCGTGCTCACGGCCACGTCGATCGCCGGGATCCCCGCCTACCGTGACGTCTTCGCCTCCGTTCGCGCCTGATCCGCGCCGGTACCGTGGAGGGATCCTCCCGACCGACCAGCGCGGGAGGGGAACCCTTCCCGACCGACCAGGACGGCGACCATGAGCGTGACTCCCTCCCGCACCCCGGGCTCGACGCCCCCGAGCGCCCGGTCGCGGTGGAGCGCCGCGGCGATCGGCATTCTCGGTTTCCTGGCGGTGCTGTACGTGATCGAAGCCGTCGACGTGGCGCTGGGGCAGCGCCTCGACACGGCGGGAATCCGGCCGCGCGACGTCGACGGTCTGAGCGGCGTGGCCTTCGCGCCGGTCCTGCACGACGGATGGGATCACCTGTTCGCCAACACCGGCCCGCTGCTCGTCCTCGGCTTCGTGCTGTTGCTCTCCGGCATCGGTCGGGCCGTCGCGGTCACGGCCGTGATCTGGATCGTCGGCGGGCTCGGCACCTGGCTCACGGGAGCATCGGGATCCATCCACATCGGGGCGTCGATCCTGGTGTTCGGCTGGCTGGCGTACCTCATCGTGCGTGGCGTGTTCACGCGCGACATCGGGCAGATGGCACTGGGTTTCGTGGTTCTCGTGGTCTACGGCGGCCTGTTGTGGGGCGTGCTGCCCACCGAGGAACGCGTGTCGTGGCAGGGGCATCTGTTCGGTGCCCTCGCGGGGGTGCTCGCGGCGTGGATGTTCGCGTCCGGACGCCGCCGATCCGATCCGACCCGGGCGCTGTCACCGCACGGTCGGTGAATCCTCGGATCGGACACGACACCGTCGGGGACCGATCCTGCTCGGAGCGGCGGGATCACATGGCAGCATGACCCCCATGCGTCTCACGGTCCTGGGTTGTTCGGGCAGCGTGTCGGGTCCCGACTCACCGGCGTCCGGGTATCTCCTCGAGGCGCCCGACACCCCGCCGCTGGTCCTCGACTTCGGACCGGGCGTGCTGGGGGCACTGCAGAAGTACGCCGATCCCGTCGACGTCCACGTCCTGCTCTCGCACCTGCACGCCGACCACTGCCTCGACGTCCCGGGGTTGCTCGTGTGGCGTCGCTACCACCCGGTGCCGGCCGAGGGGCGAGCACTGGTGTTCGGCCCGTCCGACATGGCGTTCCGGCTGGGGGTCGCGTCCGCGGAGAGCGGCGGCAAGATCGACGACATGTCCGACACCCTGGACCTGCGCTACCTCCGCGACGGCGGCGTCATCGAGTTCGGCGCCCTGTCCATCGAGACGCGTCGGGTCTACCACCCGCCTGAGTCCTACGGCATGCGTGTCACCACCGAGAACGGCACCGTGCTCGCCTACACCGGGGACACCGGGGTGTGCGACGCCGTCGAGACTCTCGCCCGCGGTGCCGACGTTCTGCTGGCGGAGGCGTCCTGGACCGATTCCGCCGACCGGCCGCTGGGCGTTCACCTCTCCGGTGCCGAGGCCGGCCGCCTCGCCGCCACCGCAGGCGTCGGCGAGCTCCTCCTGACCCACATCCCGCCCTGGACGTCCCGCGAGGACGTGATCGCCGAGGCCAAGGCCGAGTTCGACGGCCCTGTGCACGCGGTCTCACCCGGCTACGTCGTCGAACTCTGACCGGCGGCCGCACCCGATAGGGTGGGCCGGTGGCCACACGCGAAGACGGACGAGACGACGACGAACTGCGCCCCATCACCCTGACGCGGGGTTTCACCTCCCACCCGGCCGGGTCGGTGCTGGTGGAGTTCGGCAACACGCGGGTCATGTGCACCGCGAGCGTCGAGGCGGGGGTGCCGCGCTGGCGCAAGGGCTCCGGGCTCGGCTGGCTCACCGCCGAGTACGCGATGCTGCCCGGCGCCACCCACACCCGGAACAGCCGAGAGTCCGTGAAGGGCAAGGTGTCCGGGCGCACCCAGGAAATTAGTCGACTGGTCGGCCGCTCCCTGCGGGCCTGCATCGACCTGGCCGCCATCGGGGAGAACACCATCGCACTCGACTGCGACGTGCTCCAGGCCGACGGCGGCACCCGGACCGCGGCGATCACCGGCGCCTACGTCGCGTTGGCCGACGCCGTGACCTACCTCGGAGCCCACGGTCGCCTCGCCGACCCGCAGCCGATCTCCTGCGCCATCGCGGCCGTCTCCGTCGGCGTCGTCGACGGTCGGGTGCGTCTGGACCTGCCGTACGAGGAGGATTCGCGCGCCGAGGTCGACATGAACGTCGTGGCCACCGACACCGGAACGCTCGTCGAGATCCAGGGCACGGGGGAGGGCGCGACGTTCCCCCGGTCGACGCTCGACGCGATGCTTGACAGTGCGCTGGCCGGCTGCGAGCGCATCTTCGCGGTGCAGCGGGAAGCTCTGGCGGCGCCGTACCCCGGTGAGCTGCCCGGTGCTTGATTCGGTGCGCCTGCTGGTCGCGAGCCGCAATCCGAAGAAGCTCGCCGAGTTGCGGCGAGTGCTGGACGCCGCGGCCGTCGAGGGGATCGAGCTGATCGGGCTCGACGAGGTGCCGGAGTACCCGGAGACCCCCGAGACCGGTGCCACGTTCGAGGAGAACGCGCTCATCAAGGCGCGCGACGGGGCTGCTGCCACCGGATTGGCCTGTGTTGCAGACGATTCCGGGATCGCCGTCGACGCGTTGAACGGTATGCCCGGAGTGCTGTCGGCCCGCTGGTCCGGGCGACACGGCGAGGACGAGGCCAACACCTCCCTGCTCCTCGCACAACTCGCGGACGTGCCGGACGAGCGGCGCGGTGCGGGCTTCGTCTCCGCGTGCGCGCTGGTCCTGCCGAACGGAACCGAGACCGTCACCCGCGGGGAATGGCGCGGCGTCGTGGCGCGGGAACGTGCGGGCGGGGGTGGCTTCGGCTACGACCCGGTGTTCGTGCCCGGCGGTGGTGACCGGTCCGCCGCAGAACTGAGCCCGCAGGAGAAGGACGCCGCCTCCCACCGCGGTATCGCCCTCCGCGCGTTGGTGCCGGCGATCGCGGCGCTGCGGTAGCGCGTTCGACTTGCCTGGTTGCACACAGGTCGGATGATCCGGCGGGTTCCCGGTAATCGGGGCAACTTGTGTGCGGGGAGGCATGGTCGGGGGTGTGGGGGTTCGACCTGCCAGGTTGCACACAGGTCGGATGATCCGGCGGGTTCCCGGTAATCGGGGCGTCCTGTGGATACTCCGGCAGGTCCATCCACAGGGATGGGTTCTCGGGGCTGTACAAGCGGCCGTCACGGTCAAGCTTGGCCCGTGACCGTGTACAGACGAGACGAACTGCTGCGCAACGGGATCGGGAAGGGTGCCCTCGAGCATCGCGTGCGCACCGGAAGACTGCACCGCGTGCTGCCGGCGGTGTACAGCACTCGCCCGCCCACCTACGAGGATCGTTGCCGGGCGGTGGTGGCCTGGAAACCCAAGGCGGTGTTGAGCCACGACACCGCGGCGTGGCTCTGGGGCCTGCTCGTCCCCGAGCCCGAGGTGGTGCACGCCACCGTTCCGATGTTTACCTCGCCGCGCTGCCCGCCGGGGTTCAGGCTCCACCGTCGAGTAGTGGAGCCCGTGGTCTACCGCGCACTGTTGCCGGTGGTCACGCAGGAACAGTGTTTCGTGGACGTGGCGACCACCCTGGATGCCGAGGCTCTCGAACGGTTCGTCGATCACGCTCTGTCGCACCGAGTGCGGTGGCGGGCGGTCGCGGAACTCTGCGACGCCGCGCGGGGCATGCACGGTGTCGCGGCGGTGCGGCGGCAGTTGCGGACGGCGTGCCCCCGGACCCTGTCCGAGGCGGAGCGCCAGGTCGCCCGAGCCCTCAGCGCGAGACACGCCGGCATGGAGATCAACGCCGCGGTGGGGAAGTACTACGGCGACCTGGTGTGCCGGCGCGCGCGGGTGATCGTGGAGATCGACGGACGGGAGTTCCACATCGACCCGCACACGTTCACCCGTGACCGCATCCGTCAGAACGAGTTGGTGCTCGACGGGTGGCTCGTGCTGCGCTATTCGGTGGCACGGGCGTTGGCACACACGGACGAGGTGGCCGACGAGATCCTCGCGGTGGTGCGGAAGCGGCGGAAGTCCCGTGCCTGAGTGCACACAGGTCCGCGGAATGAACGGGTTCCCGGCAGTCGGGCCGACTCGTGTGCGGCGGCGCAGGTCCGGGGGGCAGGTCGGGCGGTGACGGGGACTGCACGTGCCTCAGTGCACACAGGTCCGCGAATTGGACGGGTTCCCGCCGCCCTGGGCGTGTTGTGTGCAGCGGGGCAGGTCGGGACGCGTCAGACGGCGAAGTCGCGCTTGACCTGCTGGGTGCGCCGGTGCTCGATGACGAAGGAGAGGAACGGCACGGTGCCCGCGAGGAGGGTGCCCACCGTGCGACCGACGGGCCAGCGCACCTTGACGGCCAGGTCCAGGGTCACGAGGAGGTAGACGAAGTACACCCAGCCGTGCACGACGGCGATCCACCCGGGCAGGTCCTGCACGCCGAAGCCGTACTTGGCCACCATCTCCGCGGTCAGCACCAGCAGCCAGAGTCCGGTGGCGTACGCGAGCACGCGGTACCGGAGCAGCGCAGGCGCCACCCGCGAATCCTTCGTGCGAGCGGGGGCGGCGGATCCGGAATCGGCGGTGCTCACGAACTGCTCCTGTCCTCGCGGCCGAGCTCCGCGAGATAGCGGTTGTATTCCTGCAGGCTGCGGGACTCGGCGTCCGTGCCGAGTGTCTCCGCCGGGGTGACGGTGGGCCGCTGCGGCAGCAGATCCGCGGGGATCTCCGTCGGCTCGGCGGTGGGATTCGGCTCCGGCTCCTCGGGCGCGTCCTCGAGCTGCACGAACCGGCGGTAGGCGAAGACGACGAACGCGGCGAACAGCGGCCACTGCAGGGCGTAGCCGAGGTTCTGACCCGAACCGGTCGACGATTCGAAGCGCTCCCACTGCCACCAGCCGAGCGCCAAGCAGCCGCCGGCGGCGACCACGACCAGCAGAATCAGGGCAGGTCGACTCCTGGCCCGAGTTCCGTCGCCGTGTCGATCCACACGGCCAGGCTACCGGAGCGCCGGTGTGTCAACGACGCGGCGTCGTACTTCGCCGCACGTCGATTCGGTGCGCGAGGGGGGACTCGAACCCCCACGTCCTTCGGACACCAGAACCTAAATCTGGCGCGTCTGCCATTTCGCCACTCGCGCGTGCGGGCCGAGTCTAGACGCCCGCGCCACCTCCGACGGAGAGGTGACGCGGGCGTCCGAGCTCAGGCCACGGGCGGCGGCGCGGGAGAACGCCGACCGGTGACGACGCGCTGATGGCGCCACAGCGCGTGTCGCACGGTGGGGACGTCGACCGCGAGCTCACCGGCGATCGCACCGAGAAGATCGTCGACCGCGGCCGTGTCCAGATCGTCGGTGGACCCGGTGACCTCCCGCAGGAACGACGCGACCAGCGCCTCGGCATCGTCCGTCACCACCCCGAGGGCGCCGAGGAAGCACAGCCACGTGCGCTCACCGAGGCCGGGGACGTCGACGACGGCGCGTCGGAGCGCCTCGGTGTCGGTCACGTCCGCGGCGCTCCGGACGCCGGCCTCGGTGAGCGCGGCGGCCGCAGCCACCACCGCTGCTGCCTTGGTGGTGCGATTGCCGGGCACCCGCTGTCGGTTGCCGAGGAGGTCGGCGAGCCCGTCTCCATCGCAGGCGGCGAAGGCCGAGAGATCGTCGGTCCGTCCCTGCCGATGGGTCCGCCACGTGGCGACGACGCCGCGGACTCCCGTGGTCGGCCCGCCGTACGACGCGCGGGCGGAGAAGACGGCGTCGAGCAACGCCGCCTCGGTGTCCCGCCAGCCCGGGAACCAGAACGGCGACGACTCGCGCGGGACGGCGCGCAGAACCGATGCGGTGAGGTCCGACGGCGCGGCGACGGGTGCGGCGGCGCCGACTTCGGTGGTGTTCGGTTCGGTGGTGATGGATGCGGTCACGAGATTCCCCCCGGATCTGCGTGCGGCACGAGTGTGCCGATGTGGGGCACGGCGGGCGCCGTGCGTTTCGGACGGTAGCGCCGGGGTCCGACAGGGCCGGCGGCCCGGACGGGACCGACACCCAGTCAGAGCCGACACGGAACCGGACGCCGGGTCACAGACAACTGCAGGTCGTGACATGCGTCACCCACACCCGGGCCCGAATCCGAGGGTTTCCTCGAGTTCGACGGCGCGGAGATACCCCCTGGTCTGCGACGACTTCGGCTACTCGCCGGTCACTTCGCACCCTCCGTCGGGGCGGCGTCACGACGTACCCGCGGGTAGCACTAGGACGTCAAACAGAACGTGAGGATTTCCTCATGATTTTGTGCCAGGCTGGTCCGCACGAGGCGACGGCTCCCCGCCAGGGATCGAGCGCGCGTCGTCTCACCGGACTCGCTCGACCGACCGGATCCACGAGAACCGAGGTCGCCGCCCCCAGCGGCCCCGACCCCCATCGCCTCGCACCCGAGGTAGGAGAGGACACGCACGCGTGACGATCAACGAGAGCACCCCATCCCGCCCGCGGTCCGGAGACCGCAGCAGCTCGCTCGCCGAGCGCGTGGTCGACGGCGAGGCGTACGCCCTCGCCTTCGGCGGTCAGGGCGCCCCGTGGCTGCCGACGCTGGACGAACTGACGCGCGACTGCGCGCTCGAGCCGCAGATCACCGATCTGGTGAACTCGTCCGCGCGGGTGCTCGCGCCCGTGGCCGCCGAGCTGCTCGTCGTGCGCCCGCTCGGGTTCGATCCGATCGCGTGGATGCTCGAGCAGGAACTGGCCGACGATCCCGCCGCCGGGCCGTCGGACGCAGCTCTGCTGTCCGCCGCCGTGTCGGTGCCCGGCGTGCTGCTCACCCAGATCGCCGCCCTGCGCGCCCTCGCCGTGCAGGGTCTCGACTACACCACGACCGCCCCGGTCGCGGTCATCGGCCACTCGCAGGGCGTTCTCGCCGAGGCCGTCGTCGCCGACCGCGGTGACAGCGACGTCGAACTCCTCGCCCTCGCCCAGCTGATCGGTGCCGCCGCCGGTCTGGTCGGCCGCCGCCGCGGTCTCATCGGTGCCGGCGATCGCGCCCCGATGGTCTCGGTGTCCAACGTCGACCCGACCCGTCTGCAGACGATCGTCGACGAGGGTGACGAGGGTGGGGCGTCCGCCGTCGTCGCGATCCGCAACGGTCGTCGCCGCGTCGTCCTCAGCGGGCCCTACACCGCGCTGGTGCGCATCCAGCAGCGGTGCGAGGAGATCGCGGACCGCGAGACCCGCGAGCGCGACGCCAAGAAGCGTGGCGGCGACGTGTTCTCGCCCGTCTTCGAGCCCCTCGCCATCGAGGTCGGCTTCCACCACCCGCAGCTCGCCGAGGCCGTCGAGATCGTCGAGGGCTGGGCCACCCGCTGCGGCCTCGACGTCGACCGCGCCCGGTCCCTCGCCGCCGCCATCCTGGTCGAGCCGGTCGACTGGGTCGCCGCGGTGGATTCCGTCGTCGCCGCCGGTGCCGCCTGGGTGCTCGACCTCGGCCCGGGTGACGCGCTCACCCGCCTGACCGCGTCGAACATGCGCGGTCACGGTGTCGGCGTCGTCGCCGCCTCGACGCGCACCGGC
Source organism: Rhodococcoides kroppenstedtii (assembly GCF_900111805.1). Lineage (GTDB taxonomy): Bacteria > Actinomycetota > Actinomycetes > Mycobacteriales > Mycobacteriaceae > Rhodococcoides > Rhodococcoides kroppenstedtii. The sequence goes on along the minus strand of NZ_FOJN01000016.1, from coordinate 62,243 downwards.
CATCGCCACCTGCTGACGCCGGGCGCTGCCCCCGCCGTCGACCGCCCGTGGACCGACTTCGCGCCGCGCGTCGTCACGCTGCCGAACGGCCGCACCGTCGTCGAGACCTCCTTCACCCAGCTCACCGGTCGCTCGCCGATCCTGCTCGCCGGCATGACGCCGACTACGGTCGATCCGGCCATCGTCGCCGCCGCCACCAACGCCGGCCACTGGGCCGAGCTCGCCGGTGGCGGCCAGGTCACCGAGGAGATCTTGGCCGGTCACGTCGATCGTCTGAAGGAGCTGCTCGAGCCGGGCCGCTCGGTGCAGTTCAACTCGCTGTTCCTCGACCCGTACCTGTGGAAGCTGCAGCTCGGCGGCAAGCGCCTCGTGCAGAAGGCCCGCACCGCGGGTGCACCGTTCGACGGCGTGGTCGTCACGGCCGGCATCCCCGAGCTCGACGAGGCCGTCGCGCTGATCGAGGAGCTGACCGAGGTCGGCATCAGCCACGTCGCGTTCAAGCCGGGCACCGTCGCCCAGATCCGCAGCGTCATCCGCATCGCCACCGAGGTGCCCGACTACCCGGTGATCGTGCACATCGAAGGCGGGCGCGCCGGCGGCCACCACTCGTGGGAGGACCTCGACGACCTGCTCGTCGCCACCTACGCCGAGCTGCGCGCGCACGACAACATCGTCGTCTGCGTCGGCGGTGGCATCGGCACCCCGGAGCGGGCCGCCGAGTACCTCACCGGCCAGTGGTCCGTCGACGCCGGCTTCCCGGCGATGCCGCTCGACGGCATCCTCGTCGGTACCGCCGCCATGGCGACCCTCGAGGCCACCACGGCCCCCGAGGTCAAGCAGCTCCTGGTCGACACCCCCGGGTGCCCGGACTGGGTGGGTGCCGGAACCGCCACGGGCGGAATGGCATCGGGCCGCAGCCAGCTCGGCGCGGACATCCACGAGATCGACAACGCCGCGTCGCGCACCGGCCGTCTGCTCGACGAGGTCGCCGGTGACGACGACGCCGTCGCGGCGCGTCGCGACGAGATCGTCGCCGCGCTGGACGCCACGGCCAAGCCGTACTTCGGCGACGTCGCCGACATGACGTACCTGCAGTGGCTCAACCGCTACGTCGAGCTCGCCGTGGGCGACGACCCGCGCGTGGAGAACCCGTGGCTCGACATCACCTGGCGCGTGCGCTTCCGGGACATGCTGCAGCGCAGCGAGGCTCGTCTGCACCCGGCCGACCGCGGACCGGTTCCCACGCTGTTCGCGGACGAGGACCTGCTCGAGCGTCCCGCCGACGCCGTCGCGGCGCTGCTGCGGGCGTACCCCGACGCCGAGTCGGTGCGCCTGCATCCCGCCGACGTCCCGTTCTTCGTCGCGCTGTGCCGCCTGCCGGGCAAGCCGGTCAACTTCGTGCCCGTCGTCGACAAGGACGTGCGCCGCTGGTGGCGCAGCGACTCCCTGTGGCAGGCCCACGATCCGCGCTACAGCGCCGACCAGGTCTGCATCATCCCCGGCACCGTCGCCGTCGCCGGCATCGACCGCGTCGACGAGCCCGTCGGTGATCTGCTGAACCGCTTCGAGAAGGCCACCACGGACCGGTTGCTCGCCGAGGGCGCCGAGCCCGTCGCCGTCGCCACGCGTCGTCACCCCGAGGTCGCCGGTGGCGCCATCGGTGTCGTGCTCGCCGCGCCGGACATCACCTGGGCATCGCGCCTGGCGCCCAACCCCGTTCGTCGTCTCGGCGCCGTGAGCGAGTGGGAGGTCACCTCCGACGAGCAGGCGACGCACCCCGGCACCGGAGCCACCCTCACCACGTCCGGTGACGACGCCGTGCTGCTGTCGGTGCCGCTGACCGCGGGCCGCTCGGTCGACATCCGCATCACCGTCCCGGCCTCCGCCGTCGACGGCGGCGCGCCGCTGGTGACCGACGCCGACGCCGAGACCGCCATGTCCGCCCTCCTCGGTGTGGCTGCGGGACAGGACCTTCCGACCGTCAAGAACGGAACCGCGCGTCTCAACATCGCCTGGTCGCCCGACCTGACCGCCGATCACGCCGGGGTCACCGGCTCCGGCCTGCCCGCCGAGTACGGCGTCGGCCAGTCGGTGGTCCCGGACGTGCTCGTCGGGGCCTGCTGGCCCGCCGTCTTCGCCGTGCTGGGCGCCGCCCGCACCGCGGACGCCGGCTCGGTCATCGAGGGCATGCTCGACCTGGTCCACCTCGACCACCGGATCGACCTGGTCGGCGAGCTGCCGGACCACCACAGCATCCTCGTGGTCAAGGCCACCGCCGGTGAAGTGATCGACACCGACCTCGGCCGCGTCGTGGAGGTCTCGGTCGAGATCGGCGCGATGCTGGGCGAGGGCCTCGACGCCCCCGCCGTCGCGACGCTGGTGGAGCGCTTCGCCATTCGTGGCCGCACCGGTGCCGGCACGCTCACCGATCCGCCGCGTGCGGGTGGGTCGCTCACCGACGCGCTGGTGGAGACGCCGCGTCGACGCCGTCGGGACGTCACCGTCACCGCGCCGCGCCACATGGGTGCCTTCGCCCAGGTGTCCGGCGACCACAACCCGATCCACACCTCCGACGCCGCCGCGCGTCTGGCCGGTCTGGGCAGCCCGATCGTCCACGGCATGTGGCTCTCGGCCGCCGCACAGCAGGTGGTGACGGCCGTCGATCCGTCGGCCACCACTCCGCCGCGTCGCCTCACCGCGTGGACCACCCGCTTCCTCGGCATGGTGCGCCCCGGCGCGTCGATCGACGTGCGCGTGGACCGTATCGGGTTCGAGGCCGGCCGTGAGGTCGTCGAGGTCTCCTGCAAGGTCGACGGCGACCTGGTCATGCAGGCCACCGGCCGCATCGCGGCGCCGAAGACGGTGTACGCCTTCCCCGGTCAGGGCATTCAGACCCGCGGCATGGGTCTCGACGCGCGCAGCCGGTCCAAGGCCGCCCGCGAGATCTGGGAGCGTGCCGACAAGCACACCCGGTCCGCGCTGGGCTTCTCCATCCTCGCGGTGGTGCGGGACAACCCGACCGAGCTGCGGGCGCGCGGCGTCACCCACAAGCATCCCGACGGCGTGCTGCACCTGACGCAGTTCACCCAGGTGGCCATGGCCGTCCTCGGTGTCGTCCAGGTTGCGGAGCTGCGGGAATCCGGTGCGTTCGTGGAGGACTCGTTCCTCGCGGGCCACTCGGTGGGCGAGTACAACGCCCTCGCGGCGGTCGCCGGCGTCCTGCCGCTCGAAGCCGTCCTCGAGGTGGTCTTCCAGCGCGGGTCCGCGATGCACCAGCTCGTGCCGCGTGATGCGCAGGGCCGCAGCGACTACCGCATGGCCGCCATCCGTCCGTCGCAGATCGGCCTGGCGGACGACGACGTCATCGCGTACGTCGAGTCCATCGGTGCCCGTGTCGGCGAGTTCCTGCAGGTGGTGAACCTCAACCTGCGCGGGTCGCAGTACGCCATCGCCGGCACGGTCGCCGGTCTCGAGGAGCTCGAACGCGACATCGACCGTCGCCGTGCGGAATTCGGCGGCAAGCGCGCGTTCATCCTGGTGCCGGGTATCGACGTGCCCTTCCACTCCACGGTCCTGCGCGGGGGAGTCGACGACTTCCGCAACCGCCTGCTCGACCTGCTGCCGGAGACGATCGATCCGTCGATCCTGGTGGGGCGCTACATCCCCAACCTGGTGCCGCGCCTGTTCTCGCTCGAGAAGGCGTTCGTGCAGGAGATCGCCGACCTGGTGCCGTCCGAGCCGCTCGCCGACGTCCTCGGTGCGTGGGACGACTGGGCCGCCCGCCCGTCCGACCTGTGCCGCGTGGTGCTGACCGAGCTGCTCGCGTGGCAGTTCGCCAGCCCGGTTCGGTGGATCGAGACGCAGGATCTGCTGTTCGCCGACACCGCGGACGGCGGCCTGGGCATCGAGCGGTTCGTCGAGGTGGGCCTCGGTGCCATGCCGACGGTCGCGAACCTGGCCACCAACACGCTGAAACTGCCGGGCCGCGTGGGCCATCCGGTGGAGGTGCTCAACATCGAGCGCGACGCCGCCGTGGTGTTCTCCACCGACACCGACCCGGAGATCGTGGACGAGCCGGAGGAGACGCGGGCATCGGACCCGGCCGCCGCCGCGCCCGCAGCGGCTCCCGCGGCGCCGGCGCCGGCGCCCGCCGCGGCACCGGCGGGCGGTCCTCGCCCGGACGACATCGCCTTCACCGCGTCGGACGCGACCACCGTGCTCATCGGCCTGTGGACCAAGCTCCGCCTCGACCAGATCGGCCCCGCCGACACCATCGAGGCGCTGTGCGACGGCGTGTCCTCACGCCGGAACCAGCTGCTGGTCGACCTCGGTTCCGAGCTCTCGCTCGGCGCCATCGACGGTGCTGCCGACGCCGACATGGGTGCCCTCGCCGGCACCGTCAACAAGCTCGCCCGCACCTACCGGCCCTACGGCCCGGTGCTGAGCGATTCCATCAACGATCACCTGCGCAAGGTGTTCGGCCCGTCGGGTCGACGTCCCGGCGCCGTCGCCGAGCGGGTGACCAAGGTCTGGCAGCTCGGCGACGGGTGGGCACACCACGTCACTGCCGAGGTCGCTCTCGGCACCCGTGACGGACAGTCCGTCCGCGGTGGGGCGCTCGGTGGTCTCGGGGAGACCGCTCCGTCCGACGGCGCCGCCGTCGACGCGTTGATCGACGCCGCCGTGACGGCCGTCGGCCAGCGCCGCGGAGTCCAGGTCTCGATGCCGTCCAGCGGGGGCGGCGGCGGTGGGGGCACCGTCGACGCCGCCGCGCTGGGCGAGTTCACCGAGAACATCACCGGCCGGAGCGGCGTGCTCGCCTCGGCGGCGCGTCTGGTGCTCGAGCAGCTCGGATTCGCGGACGTCGAGACGACGCCGGAAGCGGACAGCGCCGAGTCCGATCTGATCGACCTGGTCTCCGCCGAGCTCGGCAGCGACTGGCCGCGGCTGGTGGCGCCGTCGTTCGACGCGCGTCGCGCGGTCCTGATCGACGATCGATGGGCCACGGCGCGTGAGGATCTCGCTCGCTTGTGGATCGGCGACGAGGCTGCTCGCGCCCTGGCGGTCGACGCCTTCACCGGTGCCGGCGAGGCCGTGGCCGCGCAGGCCGCGTGGTGGCAGCGCCGTGCCGACGCGCAGGGTCTGGCCGACCTGGCGTCGTCGTACGCCGCCATCGCCACGGCCGCGACCGCGACCGAGAAGCCCGGACAGTGGGCCGATCAGGTGGCCGTGGTGACCGGGGCGAGCAAGAACTCCATCGCCGCGGCGGTGACCGGTGAGCTGCTCTCGGGCGGGGCGACGGTCTTCCTGACCACGTCGCGTCTCGACGAGGAGCGCGTCGGGTTCTACCGCGAGCTGTACCGCACGCACGCCGTCGCCGGTGCCGCGCTCTGGGTGGTTCCCGCGAACATGGCGTCGTACGCGGACGTCGACGCGTTCGTCGAGTGGGTCGGCACGGATCGGATCGACTCGGCCGGTGGCGCCAAGAAGTTGGTCAAGCCGGCGATGACGCCGACGATGCTGTTCCCCTTCGCCGCACCGCGGGTGGCGGGCGAGCTGTCCGACGCCGGCGCCCGCGCCGAGATGGAGATGAAGGTTCTCCTCTGGTCGGTCGAGCGGCTCATCGGCGGACTGTCCACCATCGGGTACGACCGCGACGTCGACAGCCGACTGCACGTGGTGCTGCCGGGCTCGCCGAACCGCGGCCTCTTCGGTGGCGACGGCGCGTACGGCGAGGCGAAGGCCGCGCTGGACGCCGTGACCAACCGCTGGAAGGCCGAGCGCAGCTGGGCCGAGCGAGTGACGTTGGCGCACGCCCGCATCGGGTGGGTGCGGGGTACCGGGCTCATGGGTCACAACGACGTGGTCGCCGAGGCCGCGGAGGCGGCCGGCGTGCGGACGTGGTCGACGCAGGAGATGGCCGAGCAGCTGATCGCGTTGTGCGACGAGCAGTCTCGCCGCGACGCGGTGGACGCTCCGCTCGAGGTCGACCTCACCGGCGGTCTCGCCGAGGCCGGACTCGACCTGGCCGCGCTGGCCAAGGAGGCCGCCGCCGCGGCCGTCGCCGAGGAGGCTCCGGCCCCCGCGCCGGCCACCGTGGACGCGCTGCCCGAGCCGCCGCGCATCACCGGCGAACTCGACGCCCCGGCCTGGCCGGAGCTCGACGTGGACCCGTCGGAGCTGGTCGTGATCGTCGGTGCCGGCGAGCTCGGACCGTACGGCAGTGCGCGCACGCGCTTCGAGATGGAGGTCGACGAGAAGCTCTCGGCGGCAGGCGTTCTCGAGCTGGCGTGGAGCACCGGCCTGGTTGTCTGGGAGAACGATCCCAAGCCGGGTTGGTACGACGTCGAGTCCGGTGATCTGGTGCCGGAGGCCGAGATCGCCGATCGCTACCACGACGTGGTGGTCGAGCGGTGCGGCATCCGCCGGTACGAGGACGACGGCGCCATGGTGAACAACACCGCGCCGCTGATGTCCTCGGTGTTCCTCGACCAGGATCTGACCTTCGTGGTGGGCAGCGAGGCCGAGGCCCGCGCGTTCGTCTCGGCGGATCCGGACCGGACCGTGGTGACCACCAACGCCGACGGCGACTGGCAGGTCACCCGCAAGGCGGGCACCGAGATTCGCGTGCCGCGTCGGATGAAGTTGACCCGCAGCGTGGGCGGCCAGATCCCCACCGGCTTCGATCCGGTCAAGTGGGGCATCTCGCCCGACATGGCGAGCTCGGTGGATCGCGTCGCGCTGTGGAACATCGTGTGCACCGTCGACGCGTTCATCACCTCGGGCTTCGAGCCGTCGGAGCTCATGCGCTGGACCCACCCGTCGCTGGTGGCGAACACGCAGGGCACGGGCATGGGCGGCATGGAGTCGATGCGCTCGCTGTACATCGACACGCTGCTGGGCGACGCGCGGGCGAACGACATCCTGCAGGAAGCCCTGCCGAACGTCGTGGCGGCACACGTGGTCCAGAGCTACGTCGGCTCCTACGGCGCGATGGTCCACCCCGTGGCCGCGTGTGCAACGGCGGCGGTGTCGGTCGAGGAGGGCGTCGACAAGATTCGCCTCGGCAAGGCCACGTTCGTGGTCGCCGGCGGTTTCGACGACCTGAGCAACGAGGGCATCATCGGCTTCGGCGACATGTCGGCCACGGCCGACACGGAGGCCATGCGGGCCCAGGGCATCAGCGATCGACGCTTCTCGAGGGCCAACGATCGTCGACGCGGTGGCTTCGTCGAATCGCACGGTGGCGGAACGATTCTCCTCGCCCGCGGCGATCTCGCCCTGGAGATGGGTCTGCCCGTCCTCGGTGTGGTCGGCTGGGCGCAGTCGTTCGGCGACGGTGTCCACACCTCGATCCCGGCTCCGGGCCTCGGCGCCCTGGGTGTGGGTCGCGGTGGCCGGGACTCGGCCATGGCGCTCTCGCTCGCGGCGCTCGGCGTCGCGGCGGACGACATCGCCGTGATCTCCAAGCACGACACGTCCACCAACGCCAACGATCCCAACGAGGCCGAGCTGCACACGCGTCTGGCGCGGGCACTGGGGCGCAGCGAGGGCAACCCGCTGTTCGTGGTGTCGCAGAAGTCGCTGACCGGCCACAGCAAGGGCGGCGCGGCCGCCTTCCAGCTGATCGGTCTGTGCCAGGTGTTGGCGCAGGGCGTCGTGCCGCCGAACCGCAGCCTCGACTGTGTCGACGACAAGATGGCCGAGTTCGAGCACCTGGTGTGGGCGCGTCGGCCGCTGACGTTCGGTAACTCGTTGCCGCTCAAGGCGGGTCTGCTGACCAGCCTCGGGTTCGGCCACGTGTCCGGGCTGATCGCGGTGGTGCACCCGCAGGCGTTCGTCGCCGCGATCCCGGCCGACCGTCGCGAGCAGTACCTGCGCACGTCGCGGGACCGCGTCGTCGCCGGCCGCCGACGGCTCGCCGACGCCATGTGCGGCGGAGACGCGCTGTACCGGCGCCCGGAGGATCGCCGATTGGGCCACGACGGCACCCCGTCGGCCGTCAAGCACCAGCTCGAAGCCGACCTGCTGCTCAGCGAGGCCACCCGACTCGGTGCGGACGACGTCTACCGCGTCGCCGTCCAGGATGGCACGGTGACCGAATGAGCATCCTCGGAGTCGGACTCGACCTGGTGTCGGTGACGGAGTTCGCCGAGCAGATGGAGCGCGTCGGGACCACCATGGTCCGCGACAGCTTCACTGCCGGCGAGCGCCGCCACGCGGCCACCAAGAGCAGCGACCCCGCGCGGCACTACGCCGCGCGGTGGGCGGCGAAGGAAGCGGTGCTGAAGGCATGGGCCGGATCCCGCTTCGCGCGGGCACCGCAGATCGGTGACAACCCCTACCCGTTGATCGAGGTGGTCAACGACGCCTGGGGCCGCCCGTCGATCAAGCTGCACGGAATGGCGGCGGAGTTCCTGCCGTCGGTGAAGATCCACCTGTCGCTGACGCACGACGGCGACATGGCCGCCGCGGTGGCGATCCTGGAGGAGTGAGAACCGAGTGACTCGGGGGAGAGAGCCGGCGCTGTCAGCGCCGGCTCTCTTTCTCTGCCAGGGACAGGTACGCGGCCATGATGCGCTTGAGTTCCACCACCGCGTCGGCGTGCGTCTGGCCGTCCTGGACCGAGAAGTTCAGCATCGAGTAGACGACGTGCACGAGCACCTCGGCCATGAGGTTGCGACGCTCCCGCGGCGTCCGCGGGGTGAGCGGCGCGAGCATCCGCTCGATCTGTGCGGCGAAGGCCCGCTCGTGGATCACGCCGGTCGCCCGCGTCGCCGGCGTGCTCTGCATCGCCAACCACACCTCCCGGCGTGACGGGTCCGACGACCACAACCCGGACATGTGGTCGAGGAAGTCGTCGAGGAACCGCAGCCAGTCGATCGACGGGATCTCGCCGTCGAATTCCGCCAGCTCCCGCTGCACACCCTTGAGGTCCTGCCGGTTGAGCTCGCAGACGATCACGTACTTGTTGGCGAAGAACTGATAGAGCGTGCCGATCGGCAGGCCCGCCCGCGAGGCCACTTCCTCGCAGGTGAACGATTCGAACCCCACGTCGACCAGGAGTTCTCTCGACGCGGTGAGCAGGGCGTCGAACTTGCGCTTGCTCCGCTCCTGCGTCGGGCGACGCCGGGGGAGCAGTTCCACGGGCTCGTTGGTGTCCGCGTTCTCGCTGGTGTCGGCGCCGTCGCGCACGTCCGACTCGTCGAGGGTGTCGGGTTCGCCGGGTGTGCTCGGCTGGTGCGGCCACGGTGACCCGGCGGTGGACTCCACGACATCGAGACTATCGGTCCGGCGCGTCCTCACCACCGAGCATCCCCGATCGGCCCCGCCGTTTGTGAACATCCGGTATGTTTGGACAGCGTTGAGAGGGAGATGGACCGAAAAGGTCCGCCTCGTTCGCCCTCGCGCCCCGGATCGACGGGGGTGGTTCGGACTGCGTGAGGTTCCGGGTGCGCTGCGTCCGCGTCGCTCATCCCTGTGGATGGCGGCGTGGCCTGCGGCGGCACCGCCCCGACACGCGTCGAGACCAGGGAGGGCTCGCCATGAAGGACACCACGCCGGCTGCAGTGCTGGCCTACCACGTACAGGGCAGCACGGTGACCGCCGAGTTGCTTGCCGCGGCCGACGGATCGGTCGTCGGCCCGCCGGCCGTCGTCACGCTGGACGACCTCACCGCCGAGCAGATCGGTCTCTCCGTGCCCTCGCTGTGGCGCCTGATCGACGACGCGGACGTCACGGTCACCGGCGTCGTCGTCACCGGACTCGCGGCCGACGTCGACGCCGCGCCACCGATCCTCGAACTCGCCCTGGACGTGCCCGTCCACCGCGCGCCGTCGCCGACGGTCGTCGTCGACTCCCGCGGGTCCGCCCCGTGGGATCGCAGCGCGCCGCAGCGGTTGCGTCCCGCGCGTCCCGTCCCCGCGGCACCCGGCCGTCGACCCGCCGAGCCGACGCGGGAGTCCGTGCCGGCCTCCGATGCGTCCCGGCCCGGCCGGGTGGCCTCCGCCGCGCTCACGCAGGCGGGCGAGACCTTGCCGGCACCGCCGGCCGACGCCCGTCCGGCACCGGCGGACGACGACGCTCGAGCGCCGGACGTCGCCGGTCCCGCATCGTCGGACGACGTGACCGAGGCCTTCGCCGTCGTCGTCGACGACGAGCCCGCTCCCGTCCCCGTGTCGACGACGGACGGACGCCGGACCCGACGCGCGGGCACGCTGGTCGCCGCGTCGGCCGCCGCAATCCTGGTGGCCGCGGGCATCGCGGGGGCTGCCGTCGTCGTCGGCAAGCCGGGGGACGAGCCGGCCCGCACGGCGTCGGTGACCGACGCCGCCCCCGAGACGGCGCAGCCCGTTGCCGATGTGCCGGCGGCGGGCACCGGCGCCGCGGCCGTTCCGCCGCCTGCTCCGCCGGCGCCGGTCGTCGCGCCTACCAGCGAGACCGCAGAGCCGGATCCGGAGGCGACCGAGGAGTCGTGGCCCGCGCCGACGTCACCGAGCGTCCCGCCGCAGACCACGTGGTCCCCGACGCCGCGCACCTCCACCGTGCCGCCGCCGGTGTTCGCGGTGCCGGTGCCGGACCAGGATCCGAACAAGTCGCCGCAGCAGCTCCAGGACGAGGCGTGGGCCCGGCACTGGGAGCAGACCGGCGAGTGGCTGAACCAGGAGTTCGGCGGCTGACCGTGTGAGGCAGACTCGGGTGCCATGACTGCCTCTGTCGACCGCTTCCGCGCGTCCGTGTCCGCCGACATGCCTCGGGTGCGGGAGGAACTGGCCGCGCTGGTCGCGTTCCGGTCCGTGGCCGACGATGCCTCGGTCGCCGGAGACAACCGCGATGCCGCCGACTGGGTGCGTCGGGCGTTGGTCGACGCGGGAATTCCGGACGTCGACCTGCACGAGACGTCGGACGGGTCGCTGGCGGTGATCGGTCGTCGGCCCGCGCGCGAGGGCGCCCCCACGGTGTTGCTCTACTCGCACTACGACGTGCAACCCGCCGGTCCCGAATCCGCCTGGGCCAGTGACCCGTTCACGCTCACCGAGCGTGACGGTCGCTGGTACGGCCGGGGTGCGGCCGACTGCAAGGGCAACCTGGTGATGCATCTCGCCGCGCTGCGCGCCGTGGGGGAGTCACCGGTGGGCGTCGTCGTGGTGTGCGAGGGATCCGAGGAAACCGGCACCGGCGGACTCGAGCACCTGGTGGCCGAGCGTCCCGACCTGGTGGCGTCCGATGCCGTCGTGATCGCCGACGCGGGGAACGTCGCGGTGGGCGAGCCGACGGTCACGACGTCGTTGCGCGGCATGGCCATCGTGCGTGTCGACGTCGAGACCCTCGGCGGCGCTGTGCATTCCGGCATGTACGGCGGTCCGGCACCCGATGCCCTGGTGGCGTTGATCGGCATGCTCGCGACGCTGCACGACGACGCCGGAAACACCACGATCGACGGGGTCGACGCGTCCGGAACGTGGTCCGGCGCCGACTATCCCGAGGATCGGTTCCGTGCCGACGCCGGAGTCCTCGACGGGGTCGGGCTCGCCGGCGACGGGTCCATCGCCGACCGGTTGTGGGCGCGGCCGTCCGTGACGGTCATGGGGATGGACTGCCCGCCCGTCGTCGGGAGTGCGGCGGCCGTCGTACCGAGGGCGTCGGCGCGGCTGGGCCTGCGCGTCCCGCCGGGCGCCGACGCCGACGCGGTCCGGGACGCTCTGATCGCGCACCTGCGTGCGCGGGTGCCCTGGTCCGCACGAATCACCGTCGCGGAGGAAGCCGTCGGGCAGCCGTTCGCGGCACGTACCGACGGGCCGGCCTACGCCGCCCTCACCGAGTCCATACAGGAGGTCTACGGGCGAGAGGTGGCCGTCGCCGGGCAGGGCGGGTCGATTCCGCTGTGCACCGCCCTGCAGGAGGCGCTCCCCGACGCCGAGATCGTGCTCATGGGCGTCGAGGAACCCCTGTGCCGCGTCCACGCGCCGAACGAGAGCGTGGACCCGTCGGAGATCGAGAATCTCGCCGTCGCGGAAGCGCTGTTCCTCGAGCGGGTGGTCAGAGCTTCAGATCGCGGATGAGCTTGGCGACGTGGCCGGTCGCGCGCACGTTGTACTGCGCGACCTCCACGGCCCCGTCCGGATCGATGACGAACGTCGAGCGGATGACGCCGCGAACGGTCTTGCCGTACATGGTCTTCTCGCCGAACGCGCCCCACGCCTCGAGCGTCGTCTTCTCCGGGTCGGACAGCAGCGGGAAGGTCAGGCCCTCCTCGTCCCGGAACGTCGCCAGCTTCGCGGGCTTGTCCGGCGAAACGCCGAGCACCTCGAGGCCGGCGTCGTTCAACTGCGCCAGGCTGTCGCGGAAATCGCAGGCCTGCTTGGTGCAGCCGGGCGTCCCGGCGGCCGGGTAGAAGTACACGACGACCCGCTTGCCCCGGTAGTCCGCCAACGACACCGTCGTGCCGTCGGCGTCGGGCAGGGAGAGTGCGGGCGCGGGATCACCGGGGGAGAGTCTCGAGTCGGTCACACCGGCAAACCTAGTCGAGAAGGGCGCGGCAGCCGTGCTCTAGGCTCGAGGTTCGACCGGGCAACGATCACCTGTGGAGGGCCACGTGGCACGCAACACCGACAACATCGAGCGGGACATCGAGGCCGCACGCGACCAGCTGGCCGCCACCCTCGACGAACTGAGCGTGCGGGTGGATCCGAAGCGCCTCGCCGAGAACACCAAGCGCAGCGCCGTCGCCACCCTCAACGAGCCGGCCGTGAAGTTCTCCCTCATCGGAGTCGGTGTGGTCGTCGCGATCCTCGTGGTCCGCAAGATCGTCAGCTGACCCGTTTCCCCTGATCAGGGCGCCGATTTCACTCCGCGCGCCGGCAGGTGTTAGTGTCTTTCTCGCACCACGGAGCGGGCAACCGCTTCGGCGCCTATAGCTCAGTTGGTAGAGCAAGTGACTCTTAATCACTGGGTCCGGGGTTCGAGTCCCTGTGGGCGCACCGAGGGCAGAGGCCCCCGTCCGGATCATGATCCGGACGGGGGCCTCCGTCGTCTCCGGACTCGATCCACTCCACCGGCACGCCGGTCGCCAGCGCCCACGCGTTGATGACGATCTTGCGCAACGACTTGCCGGAATCTGCCTCGTAGTTGCTGATCGTCCCGCGGGACACACCCATGCGCTCCGCAAGCTCGCGCTGGTCGAGGCCTGCGGCCTCCCGCGCCTTCTTGAGCCGGTCGTGCACCGTGAACCGCGGCACCGGTACCGCCCACGTCGTCTCCGTCGTCATGCGCCCAACGTTAGACCACGAACCGAAAGCCGGCAACAGGACGGTTCGGCGACTTCTTGCACATCGTTCGGCGCTGGGCTAACTTTGTGCACGTGTCAAAAAGTGACCTCGAGCAGATCCCCGCAGCCGAGGCTGCGCGCACGCTCGGTGTCGACGTCCGAACCGTTCATCGCATGATCCGTCGCGGCCAGCTCCGCGGCAACAAAGTGCACGAGGGTCTCCGGGCTCCGTTCCTGGTGAACAAGCGTGACGTCGAGTCCATGAGCGCGGAGCGCAACCCCGCCTGAAACGCAAATCGCCCGCCGCGACTGCAACTCGCGACGGGCGGTGATCCCCCGGAAGGAAATCTGATGGCCAGAGTAGCCGATTACATCGAGTGCACGCGTTGTGCACGCCGTTCACTCGACCTGCTGGTCGATCTCGACAGTGGTGAGTGCGCGAACTGCACACCCGTCACCCTGCCGCCGGCCGTCGCCGCAGCCAACGCGCTGAACGCCCGATCGGGGTTCGGACCGTTGGAGCGTGTGCGGTGAGCGCGCGTGCAATCCCGTTGAGCATCAACGGGATCGAGGTCGTGGAGATGCATCGGTTGCAGGACAACCCGAAGGTGTGGACCTGCACCATGGCCGACGGCGGGCTGGTCGTTGCGGACGGGGAACACCTCTCGAACCTCATCCGAGCAGGGTGGCCGACCGAGCACGACGTCGACCCGTACGAGCGCTTCGACCGCCTGCAGATCACACCCATCCCCGAGCTGCCGCCGATCGCGCCCGGCACGCGCCGCGGCAACCTCACGGCGCTCGCCTGGCTCGTGTTCTTCGGGTTCGTCTTCGGGCTCGTCCTCTTCGCCGCCGGCGGTGCCGCATGAGCACCGACTGGAACATCTGGGACAACGTCATCGTCGAGATGGTCACGCCCGGAATCGCTTACGCGGAGTACGTCGGGACCAACGGCGTCCCCGGCACCCACCTGCCCGATCTCCGCGACCTCGCGCGGTACTGGGTCGGCGATCCGGACAGCCTGTACTTCGCCTCCGCGTTCACCGTCGACGACCTCGCCACTGCCCTCTCTGTCGTGGAGATGCTGCGGAACGACGTCGACCCCGCCAACTTCGGCCACCCCAGCCGGCAGACACCGGACAAGGTGCGCGCCGCTCTGCTGGTCGCCGAGCGTGACCGACTGATCGACCGTATCGAGGAGCTGGCCGAAGACCGGAACGGCATCACCGCGGTGCTCGACGAGATGGCGAAGACCCAGTGAGCGCGGCCGCGGTGTCCCCGCAGAGTCCGGTCGATCGGCGCGACCGGGCCATCGAAGCTCGCGTCGAGCGTCTTGAGGCGCAGGCCTTCCGCCAGATGAGCAAGGCACCGTCGTCACAACTGCGCGCCAGGCTGGTGGAGACCATGGCCATCGTCGCGCTTCGCATGTACGCGATCAACGAGGCCGGGTTCGACTACACCACAGGGCTGTACTACGGCGAGCCGGCTTCGGGCGGTGCGCGATGAGACACCGGCTCACCCGTGCGCGCGCGTACCTCGCTCTCGCCTGCTTCTTGCCCGTCGCGCTCATCGCTGCTCAGCTCGTGCCGGGGGTGCCGTCGTGACCGAGCTGACCCTCACAGACCTGTTCTGCGGCGCTGGTGGGTCGTCCACCGGGGCGTCCCAGGTTCCCGGCGTGACCGTCCGCGTCGCGTCGAACCACTGGAAACTCGCCGTCGACACCCACAACGAGAACCACCCCGATGCGGACCACGTCTGCGCCGACCTCTCCCAGATCGACCCCCGCTACTTCCCGACCACCGACATCGGCTGGTTCAGCCCGGAGTGCACCAATCACTCCATCGCGAAGGGGAAGAAACGCGCCGACTCCACCCCCGACCTGTTCGGGGAGGTGCTGCCCGACGCCGCCGCCGAACGGTCGCGGGCGACGATGTGGGACGTCGTACGGTTCACCGAGGTGCACCGGTACCGCGCTGTCCTCGTCGAGAACGTCGTCGACGCCTGGAACTGGACCCCGTTCCGGGCGTGGCTGATGGCGATGGACTCCCTCGGCTACCACCACGAGGTCGTCTACCTCAACAGCATGCACGCGCAGGTGCACGGGCCGGGGCGCCGCAGTCGCGGGACCGCATGTACATCGTGTTCTGGCAGCACGGGAACCGTGCCCCGGACCTGCACCGTGTCGCGCGCCCGCAGGCGGTGTGTGCTCAGTGCGGGCCGGTGCGGGCGATGCAGTCGTGGAAGCGCTCCGACCGGGCACCGTGGGGGAGGTACCGGGCGCAGTACGTGTACCGCTGCCCGAACGTGAAGTGCCGTAATGCGGTGGTGGAGCCGGCCTTCCGTCCGGCGTCGGACATCATCGACTGGGACCTGCCCGGCCAACGGATCGGTGACCGGCAACGCCCGCTGGCCGACAAGACCCTCGCCCGCATCCGGGCGGGCATCGAGCGGTACTGGTCCCCACTGATCGTCGAAGCGGCCGGGAACACCTACGATTCCGCCGACCCACGTCACCCGGCGCACGGGCGGCCGGACGGCTACATGCGCGCCTGGCCGATCGACGACGCGCTACGCACGGTGCACACGACGTCGTCGAAGGCGCTCGTCGTTCCGGTCGAACGACGCGACGGGAAGTCGGCCGCCATCGCCGCTGATCCGATGCGCACGATGACCACCCGCAGCGAGACCGGCCTCGCGTTCATCGCCGAGCTGCGCGGGGGCGGGTCCGTCGCCCGACCGGTGAAGGAAGCGCTCGCGACGGTCACCGCGTCCGGGAACCACCACGGCCTGGTGACGACGTACTACGGCAACGGCAGCACCACACCCGCGAGCGATGCGCTGTCGACGGTGACGACGCTGCAACGGCACGGACTCGTCACGCCCAGCGGTGGGACATGGCGGGAGCGGGCGACGTCGACGTCCGAGCCCATGCCGACGCGGACCACCCGTGAGACCGACGGCGTCGCGACGAACCTCGGCGTCGACCTCGACGACGTCCGGTTCCGGATGCTCGAACCGCGGGAGATCGTCGCGGCCATGGACTTCCCGTCTGACTACGTCGTCCTCGGGAACCGTCGCGAGCAGGTCCGCATGGCCGGAAACGCGGTCACACCGCCGGCCGCCCGGGACCTCGTCGCGTGCGTCGCCGAGTCGCTGGGAGTCGCGTCATGACCGACAACCGGATCGTCCTCCCGACGGATGGACCCGTAATCCCGGTCGAGCAGACGTGCGAGCTGCCGCAGGGCGCGGTGGGCACACCGCGGTGCACTAAGCGCGCCGAGCACGTCGCCGACATCCATGGCTGCATCCTCGACCAGCCCGAGCACGCCTGGGTGCGTGTGCGTATCTGCCACGACCACGTCGTCACCGCGCACAAGGCGTTCACCGACATGCAGCACCGCTCACCCGGCGGCCGCGCCGAGTGCGCCGAGTGCGAGAAGCCGTTCCACCGATTCCGGGACCTGCTGATCAAGGTGGAGGTGCGTCGCTGATGCCCGCTCAGGAGATGTCCGGCATCACGGACGTGGAGGGCAACCCGCTGCCGGTGGGGTTCTGCCCGCTGCACCCGCACGAACGCGACGGCGACCGCTGGGAAGAGGCCTGCCGTCAGTGCATGGCCGACTTCGGTCGCCCGTGGTGGTGGGTGTGGTGACCCGGCGTCGGGCCTGCCCGGGCGGCTGCGGCCGCGTGCTCCGCCGATCGCTGTTCTGCTGCGACCGGTGCATCACGCGGCTGCCGCAGCCGACGCAGCGGGTCGTGCGTGCCGCTGCCGGCAAACCCGCCGCCGCGAAGGTGCGGGTGTGGGCCGACGCCGCACAGCACTTCGAGCGGAGGTTCACCCGCCGATGACCACCGTTCCGGGAACCGCCCTGTCGTCGTACGACGACGCGCTGACTCTGGTGTACGACACGGTCCGCGCCGCCGGCGCCGACAGCGTCGACTTCACCAGCACCGCGGCGCCGAACCTGCTCGTGCCGCTGTGCCTGCAGGTGCCGATGCCGCAGCTGTGGTCGGCGACAGCGGAGTTCCCGGACGGTCACACCATCGTCGGTGTCGCCTCGATGCCCACCACCCTGTTCCCGTACGCCGCGGTGCTGTCCGCGTGCTGTGACCTGTTGCGGCGCATGGGCTGCACCGACACCGCGGACCGCATCAGCGGCGCCGCGTTCACCCGAGGAGGCCGCAGTGGGTGGTAGCGCGACCTGCCAGAAGTGCAACCAGCCGGTGCTGTGGTTCACCACCCGCGAGCGCGGCACCCCCGTGGCCGTCGACCCGTCCCCTGACCCCGACGAGGGCACCGTGATGATCACCGCCGTCTCCGAACCTACCGAGACGCACCTGCCCGCCCGCAGCACCGGCGGACGCCGCCGACGCAAGGAGAAGACGGTGTTCGTCGACGTCCTCACCGGCGACGCTCTCACCGCGGCCATCGCCGACAAGGAGAAGTTGTTCATGCTCCACTCCAAGACCTGCCCGGCCGGGAAGCCGTTCAACCCGCGCCCCGCCCACGTCCGACTGCACCTGCCCCCGAAACCGAAGGGGCCGAGGTGACCTCGTTCTCCGACGTGCAGGCCGCCGACATCTGGTGGGCCACACAGAACCCCGAACGCAAGTGCCAGATCCACCGATGGATCGACCCCGCCGCCCGCGGCCACCACCCAGTCGCCGGCCAGTTCGAACTCGACCTACCAGACACCCCCGACGCGAAAGGAGGAACCAGCTGATGTCGCCCACCGCACCGCTGGTGTTCCTCGACACCGAAACCACCGGCCTGCACCCCGACCGTCGGATCTGGGAACTCGCCATGATCCGCGTGACCGAGAAGACCGAGCGCACCGTGTCAGTCTTCGTCGCCGACGTCGACCTCGCCCAGGCCGACCTGAAAGCACTGCAACTCGGCCGGTTCCACGATCGGCACCCCAACCACCGACCGACGACCGGGCCCAACCCGGAGCCGCTGCCGTCGGGCGTCTGGTCGCTGCAGGAAGCCACCGTCGCGCAGAAGGTCGAAGCGTGGACCCGCGGCGCCACCATTGTCGGCGCAGTGCCCAGCTTCGACACCGAAGGCCTGGCCGCCATGCTCCGCCGACACGGACTGTGCCCCAGCTGGCACCACCGCCTCGTCTGCGTCGAGTCGATGGCCCTGCCGCACGTCGGATGGGGCACCGACGGCCGCCCCATGGGCCTCGCCGCCCTGGCCGAGAAGCTCGACATCGAGCACGAAGACGCCGACCTGCACACCGCGCTTGCCGACGCCCAACTCGCCCAGCGCATCTTCGAGCACCTTGTGGTGACGCGATGAGCACCACCACCGGGGCGGACACCGCCCTCGACCTCGACGCAATCGAACGTCGCTTCACCGCGGACCCGATACCGGACTGCCGGGTGTGTCACGCGGAGCTGGAAGTGGCGTCAATGGGCGGGGGGCGGGCGACCGAGTATGCCTGCCCGCGTCCCTACGCCGCCGGATTCGCCCGCTTGGGTAGCCCAGAGTGGAAGGCCCAGTCCGAGCACTACGGACGGTCGAAGTACACCCACTTCCGTTCGGGGGACTCTGAGGTGCTGGCTCTCGTGGCGGAGGTTCGCCGTCTGCGCCCTCGTGTGATTACGGGGGATGTGGAGGCGGTGACCGCAGCCCTGGACGGGTTGCCGGTCGGGTCGATCATCACCACCGACGTGGACATCGAGTGGGGCGGCGATGTTTTTCACCGCACCCAGTTCCCCAACGCGCTGCCGACGTGGTACCTGGCTGGCGGTTCGAAGTCCGTGAGGTCCGAGGACATCGCTCGGCATCAGGTCCCCATCACCGTCCTCCGCGAAGGGGTCGGAGCATGAGCGGGGAACGGTCGGTCGACCCCAGGGTGATCCCATGCACGGTCTGCGGCGCGGCCCCTGATCACCCGTGCCAATTCCTGTACGTCGCAGACCGGGTGTCGATGACCATGCGCGGTTATCACGCAACGCGGGTCATCGACGCAACACCGAACCATCCGCTCACCGTCCTTCGAGAAGGGAGCATGAGCGCGCTGCCCAAGGTCACTGTGAAACTGCGCCGTGGTATCGGAGAAGACCCGCGCCG
The DNA here is from genome assembly GCF_900111805.1 of Rhodococcoides kroppenstedtii. Taxonomy (GTDB): domain Bacteria; phylum Actinomycetota; class Actinomycetes; order Mycobacteriales; family Mycobacteriaceae; genus Rhodococcoides; species Rhodococcoides kroppenstedtii. Next base: position 42,897 of record NZ_FOJN01000016.1, on the reverse strand, counting down.
CAACATGATGTCGGCCCTGACCGACCAGCTCGACAAGACCCGGTTCTTCATCGACGGCGAAGCCGACTGGACCGCCGAGTTCGGACCCGTCCCGCGCCCCACCGGCCGCGCCTACACGCACGGCGTCCGCGCCGCCGCCGTCACCCTCGCCGACGAGATCCGCGAGCACGACGGCGGCCCACTCGTCGTCGGCGGGTTCAGCGCCGGCGCCGCCGTCGTCAACACCGCCCTCCGGATGCTCTCGTACCGCGAACGTCAAGCGAAGGTCACCCGCGCGATCCTCGTCGCCGACCCCGCGATGCCTGCCTCCATCCGCCTGGACCAGCTCGTCGGCACCCGCCGGCCGAACTCGTCCGGCATCACCGGCGGCAAGAGCATCTGGACGCCCGACGGGTCACGGATGCTCACCTGGGTCGCCCACCAGGGCGACGCCATCTGCTGCTGCCCGCTGCTGTCCCCGCTGCGCACCCTGGCCGACCAACTCACCGGCATGTCCCTATCCGACCTCGGCGGCTGGGGCGCAGAACTCCACACCAAGCTCGTCACCCGCGCATTCCAGCCCACCAACGTCCTCGGCATGAGCGAAGCGCTGTGGGACCTCGACGGCTACATCCGACGCGGCGAGCACGTCCGCCACTACCCGCCGATGCTCGCCCAGCTCGGCGCCCAACTCAACAAGGAGATGCGATGAGCCACCGCGACGACGCCCGCGCCAATGCTCGCGCCACGGGCCCGCGATCCACCCGCGCGAGGCCGAGAATTCTGCGCTCGATTCAGACCACGGCGCTCGACAAGCTCACGGTCGGCGACCTCGAGGCCGTCGTCCAGGCCTGCCGTTCGCTCGACCTCGCCGACGACTCGCGAGTAGAACTCAGCTCGGGCTCGCCGGACCGACCGGGTGAGCGGGCCACGTACACGATCACCGCACGGGAGTCGTGATGAAGTGCTGCGTCTGCGGGGCAAAGCACCCCGACCACACCCTCTACGCCTACGCCGGCCGCTGGTACTGCGGAGCCGCCTGCCGCTCCGTCCACGACCCCAGCACCCACGGGTTCGTCGCCCGATCGGTCGAAGCCACCACCACCGCCCACGGCGGCACACAGTGACCGCGTTCGGCTGGTGCCTCGTCGGCGCCACCGCCACCCTCGCCGCCGTTGGCGTCGGCCTCGGCGCGCTGATCTACCGCGACACCCGCCAATCGTGAAGTGGGCGCACGCCTTCGGCTACCCGCACACCTCACCCGAAGCCACCGAACTCGCAAGGAGGTCCGCCATGAACATCGCCATCACCTACGCCACCCGCCGCGAGGAATGGGAACTGCGCGCCCACATCCGCGTGCTCCGAATCGTCAAAGCCATCGAGCGCTACAGCGCTGCCCGGGCATCGGCCGCCATGGCGGCCGTCCGGGCACGCAACGAAGCCGCGCGATCGGCGGACCCGCGGTGACGAGCACACCCATGGACCTCGTCGCTGAGGCCCTCAAACCGCACTCATGGCACGTCAAGACGGCCGCGGACGGGTCACTGCACGGCGTGTGCCTCGGCTGCATCGAGAACGGAGTGCTGCCCGAGTTCCACACGTGGCACGGGTTCGCGGAACACCTGGCCGCTGTGATCGCCGACCTCCCCGACGTGGCCATCATCGCCCTGCCACCAGCGCATCCATTGACGATGGCACTCGAAGGGCGCGTCGTTCCGCCTCTCGTGGCAATGGACGTCGCCCGGCAGGTGTACGCCGACGGGCTTGCGGCCCATCGCGCCGGCCAGAATCCGTCGTTGGCGTGTGAGCAGTGCGCTGGCTCGGGCACCGTCGAATGCTGGAATCCCGGCGGACCGTGCGCCACACCGAATGAACTCGGTTGCGAGACGTGCGGTCCGTGCAACGCCTGCGCCGTGCAGTCCGTCGGGGGTCAACCGTGAGCGTTCACGAAGTCACCTACTACCAGGCGAAGTGCGACGGCTGCGGGTACATCGAGACGGACTACGGCGACTACTCCGCGTGGGGCGATCCCGGCACTCCATTTGACTCCCTTCCCGACAACGGTTGGATCGTCGGCGACCGCGATAACCCTGACTACTGCCCGACATGCGTCGAGAAGATGCCCTGCGAGGTTTGCAAGTCGACCGACTACACGTACCTCGTCGACGACCACAAGGTGTGCGAGACCCACGAGGACCACGACTTCTCGGCGCTCAAGTGCAAGCACTGCGGCGAACAGATCGAGCAGTACGCCAACGGTCAGCACCGGCACCATGCCGGGCCCGGCGGAAAGAACCGCTGTCAGATCGAACCGTACGGCTACATGGCGGAACCACACGGCGACCCGTGCACCGTCCTGTGCATCGGTCACGAGCCGGGCCTGCACGTCGTGGAGGACCCGTCGTGACCACGCGCAATTGGCCGTGCACCAGCTTCAGCGGGGCTGAGGGACCTGTCCGTGAGCTGGGGCGGATGCCGCGGCTGTGGAAGTGCGACGAATGCGGACGTGAGCACGTCGACGTGCGGGCTGCCACCGGGCAAGTCAGCAGCCGCAACGAGACATACCGCGAGGTCGTCGGCTACGTGGTGGCCGGCCTGGGCGACGACGAGCTGAGACAGGCGGTCGGCGACCCAATGACCGTCCACGACACCCGCGAGGACGCAGACGGTCAGATGGTGCAGCTGTGGGCCGAAGGGTTCGACGACCACGAGGTGTTCGAGCTGACCCGCTTCACCACCCGCATCGTGCGACCCGTCGAGATCGCCCAGCTCGAGCAGTCTGGCGCCGAACGGCCGATCCGCACTGTCCACCTCCCGGGGGATTGCTGATGGCCCGCGCAGCGGCGCGCGCGCCGCCACCCCGAGACCCTTAATCACCGTGATCTGAGCGCCAAGACAAGGACAGCCTCGTGCCATTCGTTCGATGGGGAGACACCGCAGCCAATCACCCGATTGTGCTGTCAGTCTTGGAGCACGAGGACTGCGACGACCGACTCGTCAACGAGGTCAACGGCTTCGTGAATCGCTGCGCACAGCAGGCCGGCGCGCACCTGACCGACTACGTGATCAACCGCGGCACAGCGGCACATATCGCTGGTCCGTCTCGCGTCGACGTGCTCGTGGCTGTAGCGATCTTCGCGGGCTACATGACGACCGTCGACATCGACGGCCGCGTCGGATACAAGCTCGTCGACACCGACCACGACTTCCTGCACCTCCGACTGAGGGAAGAAGTCGAGTTCGAACGCCAACGACGCTCCGACAACTCGAACCCCGCGCTGATCATCCCCGTGCGGATGCGCGACGGCGACGCCTGCCGCTACTGCGGCCGAGTCGTCAACTGGGGCGCCAAGACCGGCGCCTGGGGCGGAACGTACGACCACCTCGAACCGGGCAAGCCCGCCACGGTCGACACCTACGTGGTCTGCTGCCGCTCCTGCAACTCCGCACGCAGCGACGGCACCAAACCCCGCGGCGAACGCACCCTGCTCACCGCACCCTCCGTCCCGTACTTCTCCAAGCACACCGTCGAGTGGATCACCAACCACCAGTGGGCACAGAGCAACGGCTACGAGCCACCAGCACGCAGCCGCAGCAACGTCCGCCCCGGAGACCCCGCACCCGGCGCCGCCACCACCGGCAGCGCCACCACGTCGACCGGCCTGAGCCCCGCCACCACGGCGGCGAGTTCGGCCGCAGGAGAGCGAGCCGACACCCAGTCGGTGAACGCCCCGAAGACCGCCAGCGGCGGCGCTCCTGCACCGCGAACCGACACCCAGTCGGTGAACGCCCCCGTCGACACCGCGAACCGACACCCAGTCGGCGAACGCCAGAAACGCGGGTCTACCAGCACCGACGGCGCTCTTGTCAAGAATCAGCAACATCCGACAAGACGTGAGGGTACGGACCTTGTCGGCACCGGTCGGGACGGGCCGGGCCGGGTCGGGTCGGGTCGGGTCGGTCGCCCACCCGCCCAAGGTGACACGACGAACCCACCTGTCCCCGTTGCCAACTCACCTCGGTCCCGTCGCAAACGCAGGTCCCGAAGGCACACCAGAACCACCACCCCTCCGATCGGAGAATGACTTGCCCACCAAGAAGATCGACCAGGTGTGGGACGACTGCCCCGGCGGGCGACTCGACGCCGACACCATCGACCGCATCGACACCATCGCCCAGCCCTTCGTCGACGCCGTCCACTCGGCCGACGTCGCCGCGGTCGAGCGGATCACCCGAGGCATGTCCTGGACCCACCTCAGCGCCCTCGCCCTGTCGGTGGCCAGCCTCGCCGAACCGTCCGCCGCCCGCCCGCCGCAGCTCGCCTGGTCCATCGCAGACCTGAAGTGGGCCCACGCCCGCTACAAGAAGGGCGGCCGCACCGACCGCGTCCGACAGGGCGAGGCGCTCTACCAGCAGATGCTCTACCGACACCGCGCGGCGAAGATGCCCGCCGCCGAGAGGAGACTCGCGTGAGCAGGACCGTCCAGGTGCACCGCGACCTCGCATACCTCGAGGAGTCGTGGCCGCACGTCGTCAACTGCAAGCTGCCCGGCACCGCCCGCTCCTGGGTGGAGACCCCGCAGGTCGGCGAACTCACCCCGGAAGCGGCCGACCGCCTCGGCAAGAAGGGCGTCCCGCGCGCCGCGCCGGCCACCGTCTTCGTGCTCGACCTGCTCGCCGACTACGCCCGCATCGCCGACGACGTCGCCCGCACCGTCGTCGACGTCGCGGACCTCGGTGCCCAGTTCCTTCCGCTGAACGCGGCATCGAAGGACCCGCGCCCGTGGCTGCACGTCATCGCGACGTGGGTGTCGCAGGCGCACGACCGCGACGACAAGACGATCCCGTGGGTGGACGCCATGATCCACCCGATCGTCTCGGCGACGGCGCGGCTGCTCGGCGATGTCCGCTCGGGGCAGGTCCTGAACGGGGTGTGCCCGTGGTGCCAGGGCCGCACGGCGACAGGGCTGGGGGAGCGGACCCTGCAGATCCGGTACCCGGACCCCGACGACAAGGACGACGAGCCGCTGATCTTCTGCTTCGGCGTGAACTGCCGGCCACCGTCGGCCGCGTGCGGCCAGCAGTGGCGCGGCCACCCGGCGTGGGTGCAGCGCGAGTGGAACTGGCTCGCAGAGCAACTCATCCAGATCCCCAGCAACCGAACACGAGAGGCAGTGTGAGCACCATGGAGTCGGACATCAGTGTGACAGTTACCGAGACAACGTCGGTGTTGTGCGTGGGTCGGACCACCATCAAGCTGGGCGACTTGCGTGCCCTGGTCGAACGGTGCACGGGTATGGACGAATGGACCGATGTGACCGTAAGTGGAAACCCTGACGATGACGAGGGGCACTCGATCACATGGATCGAAGTCAGGCGCGTCGCGGATCGAACGGCCGCCAGCAACGTCGCCGACACGCCGACGTCGTGACCTGTTGCGGATGTGGTTATCCACAGGCATGATGTGACCACGGCGATGGCCCGTACCCAAGTCAGGGTGCGGGCCACTCGCATGTCCGAGGTGGTGAGTGGCCATGGCTGCACAGCGCAGAGGCAAGACGACGTCGCAGAAGGGACTGGGCTGGGACCACCAGCAGGTCCGCAAGCAGCTCCTGTCACAGCACGTCGAGGGAACACCGTGCGGGCATTGCGGCAAGCCGATGTTCAAGGCCACGCAGCCGCTCGATGCCGACCATGAGCTGGCCCGTCATCACGGTGGCCGCCGCGCGAACCGTCTACTGCACGCTTCGTGTAACCGGTCGCGCAAGGACGGCACGACGCCGACGCCGGCGGTGAGGGCGGCGCGGGCGGACCGGGGTCAGTGGACGCTGCTGCAGTGGGCCTGACTGCATAACCGCAGGTCAGAGGCTTGCAACGGCATAACCGCAGGTCAGCGGCCTAAAATCCGAGGGGTGGGGGGCCTGACTCTCCCACCTCCGATCTGTCTTTCTCTCCCCAGGGCCGGAACGAATGACGTCCTGAGCAGCGCAAACGTGGAGGCGACCCCATGATCGATCGACTGATCTTCGCCTTCGTCTACTGGCTCGTCCACGTCCTGCGTCTCGACCCCAGTGACCGATAGACCCAGCCTGTACAGCGCCGCCCACCACGCCGCAGATTGGAACCGACCATGACCACGTCCACCGAGCGCCCGCCCGCCGTCGTTTCCGAGGACTACACCGTGGACACGGTGAGATGCGGTTTTCTGACGGAGGAGATGGGACTCGACTACTGGCAGGCGACAGCTGTGTCGTCGACCGCGTACCTCGCCGGAGTGTCGACCCCACGCCAGCAGGGCAAGACGGAAGCCGCGGTGGCCCGCGCGATCTTCGATGCGGCGGTGGAGGGACGTCACGTCCACTACTCCGTCGCGAGCCAGGCCCTGGCCAGCAACACGTTCCGCCGCGCGCGAGAGCAGCTGCAGCGCAACGAATTGCTCGACGACTCGATAATCCGTACGACGAGTGCACTCGGGCGAACACGCATCGAGTTCCGCAACGGCGGCCGGCTGACGTTCGGAACCCGGTTCGGCGCACAACGAGCAACCGAGGTCGATCTGCTGATCGTCGACGAAGCGTCAATGTTCGACGCATCCGCGTATGCCGCCGCCACCGTAGCAACGGCGACCCGGCAGTCCGCCCAGATTCTTGCGCTCGGTACGGCTCCGTACCCCGACGAGAACTCGCGGCGCGCGGCGGCGGGCTTCGCCAGGATGCGACATCTGGCGCTGCGGGGCACCGATGCGACGAGCTGGTGTGAATGGTCGGCTGCCCAGTTCGTCGTGACCGACGAAGACGGTCCGCGGTTGGCGGCGGGTGCAGATCGCGACGAAGCCGTTGCCGCGGCAAATCCGGCGGTACCCGATCGCATCCGCCCCGAGATGATCGAGCGCGAGCGGCAGTTCCTGCCCGACAACGTGTTCCTCGTCGAGCGGCTGAACATCGGCGACTGGCGACTGCTCGATGACGTCGAACCCGCTCGCTGACGCGCTCAAGCCCGTCGGACTCGGGGACCGAGGCGAAGCACTGTGGACCGCGTTCGGCGGCGACACGATCACCGACGCCGCTCGGGCGGTCCTGGTCGCCGAGGCGGCTCGACTGGCCGACACGCTCGAGATGATGGACGGCCTGATCCGCGCCGAGTCCGAAGCGTGGGCGACCGTCGAGCTTCCCGAGATCGACGGCGCGGAGCTGAAACTGACCATTAACCCGATCGTCGCGGAACGCCGCCAGACGGTCACGGTGTTCCGGCTGACCTTGGCGCAGCTGACGAACGTCGCCGCGATCGACGGCGCGGCCGCAAACAACTCGTACCGCGGCGCCGACGGCGGTGACCGGCCACAGGGCGGTGTCGATGAGATCAAGCAGCGGCGAGACCGACGCCTGGCAGACACCGCGGATCTGTAGCGCACCCGCGGCTCTCTCGTCGTCCGGACAGGACGCGGTCGACCTCGCGGCGTCCGCCGGCCTGCACCTCGACCCGTGGCAGCGCAACATCCTCGACGTCGCGCTGCGCGAGAAGCCGGACGGGAAGTGGTCGTCGTTCGAGGTGGGCGTGCTCGTATCCCGCCAGAACGGCAAGGGCGCCATCATCGAGGCGCGCGAGCTGGCCGGCATCTTCCTGTTCGGCGAGCGGCTGATCATTCATTCGGCCCACCAGTTCGACACCTCGCTCGAGGCTTTTCGGCGGCTGCGGTTCTGGATCGAGAACACGCCCGATCTCGACCGACAGGTCAAGAAGATCAACGAGGCCCACGGCAAAGAGGGCATCGAGCTGAAGAACGGCAACCGCATCCGATTCCGTGCGCGCACCCGTTCCGGCGGCCGAGGCTTCTCCGGTGACACGGTCATCCTCGACGAGGCCATGATCCTGCCCGAAGAGTCGGTCGGCGCGCTGCTCCCCACGATGTCCGCGCGCCCGAACGCCCAGCTCTGGTACCTCGGCTCCGCGGTCGACGAAGAGATCCACGAACACGGCATGACGTTCACGCGCATCCGCAATCGTGGTGTCGCGGGTGGTGACCCGTCGCTGGCGTACATCGAGCACTCGGCCGACGACACCCGCCGCGACGACGACTCGCTGATCATCGACCCGGCCGACCCGCGCCAGATCATGGCGGCGAACCCCGGCATCGGGTACCGACTGACCCTGTCGCACATCGCCAAGGAACGCCGGTCGATGCCGAGCCGGATGTACCTCGTCGAGCGACTCGGCATCGGGTTCTGGCCTACGGAGGACAGCGAGAAGGTCCCCCCGATCGACCCGGAGACGTGGCAGCGGCGCAGCGACAAGGCGCCCGGCCTGACGCAGCAGATCGCGATCGCGGTCGATATGGACCCGGAGCTTCGGTGGTGCTCGATCGCTGCCGCGGTGCTCCGAACCGACGGTGGCGTGCACGTCGAGGTCGGCTACCACGAGAAGCCGTCGCGCGCGGTGGTGCCCTACTTGATCGCTCTCATCGCCCGATGGAATCCCGTTGCCCTGGTGATCGATTCGAAGGGATCGGCGGCGTATCTCCGGCCGCTGCTGATGAAGGAGAAGATCCAGCCCGAGGACGTCACGGGCGCGTCGATGGCGCAGGCGTGCGTCGGCATGCAGCGCGCGGTCGACGACGACGACGTTTCGCACACAGGCGATCCCGTTCTGATCGACGCGGTCAAGGGTGCGAAGAAACGGCGCATCGGCGACGGCTGGGGATTCGACCGAAAAGGCGACTCGATCATCTCTCCCCTGGTGGCAGTCACCCTCGCCCGCCACGGCCTGCTCTCCACCATCACCGACAACCCACCGCCGGCCTCGCCCGACTTCGACACGGCCGAGACCACCTCGGCCAGTGACCTCGTCGACGACATGCTGTCCGCCGGATTCTGACGAAGGAGGTGCTCGTGGCCACGACCGACCCGACCAAGCCCAGCACCGCGCCCGAGTTCGAGTCGGGATACGTCAACGGGAGCGGTAACAGCTGGAACTGGATGGTCGACGAGGCCGAGACGACGCCGGAGCTGCAGTGGCCGGCGTCCATCGAGACCTACGCGAAGATGTGCCGCGAGGACGCCCAGGTCACCTCGATGCTCCGCGCGGTGCAGTTGCCGATCCAGCGCACGATCTGGCGGGTCCGGCCGAACGGGGCACGCCCCGAGGTGTACCGGCACATCGCGGCCGATCTCGGGCTGCCCGTCGAGGGCGAGCCGTCGGACGAGACACCCCTGGCCCGCACCCGCGGCCGGTTCTCGTGGACGGCGCACCTGCAACAGGCCATGGAGATGTTCAAGTACGGACACGCATTCTTCGAGCAGGTCGCGCAGCTCGACGAAGAGACCGGACTGTTCCACCTGCGCAAGCTGGCGGCGCGCAAGCAGAACACCATCGAGCGAATCAACGTCGCTCTCGACGGTGGGCTCGAGTCGATCGTGCAGCGGCCCCCGGCGTCCATGTCGATCTTCAAGAACGAGCCGATCCCGGTGTCCCGACTGGTGGCCTACGTCTTCGACCAAGAGCCCGGCGTCTGGACCGGCCGGTCGTTGCTGCGCCCTGCCTACAAGCACTGGATGCTCAAGGATCGCCTGCTGCGAACCCACGCGACCATGGTCGAGCGCAACGGTCTCGGCATGCCGGTGTACACCGGCGCCGAAGGAGCCACCTCGGACGACCTCTCGAAGGGGCGTCGGATGGCGTCGGAGGCCCGCGCAGGCCGGTACGCCGGCGCCGGACTGCCGTACGGAGCGACTCTCAAGTTCCAGGGCGTCGACGGCAACCTGCCCGACGCGCTGCCCGGCATCAAGTACCACGACGAGCAGATCGGCCGCGCCGCGCTGACGCACTTCCTGAACCTCGGCCAGCAGACCGGGTCGTGGGCGCTGGGCACCGAGTTCGCGAACTTCTTCATCATGACCCTGCAGACGGTCGCCGAGACCATCCGCGACATCGCGAACCAGCACGTCGTCGAGGACATCGTCGACTGGAACTGGGGCCCGACGGAGCAGGCCCCACTGCTCGTCTTCGACGAGATCGGATCGCAGCACGCTCCGGTCGCCGAGGCGCTCAAGACGCTCGTCGACGCCGGAATCCTGTTCCCGGACCGCAAGCTCGAGGAAGCGGTGCGCGAGCGGTACAGCCTCCCGTCGAAGGGCACACCGGCGCCGTCGACGGACGACACCACCGCATCCGACTCTGCCTCGACCACCCGCCGTCCCCGCGCACGGGGGATCGACCCGGCGCAGGGATCGCTGTTCGAAGGAGCCCCATCGTGAACCGCATCGACGCTCGCGTCCGCGCCGCACTCCGCGACACCGACGCCGCCCGCGAACCGTGGTGGCGCATCAACAACGCCGCCACCGACGGACCGACGGAGATCCTGATCTACGGCGAGATCGGGTGGTCGTTCTGGGACGACTCGGTCACCGCGATCGACTTCGTGAACGAGCTGCGCGAGATCGACACCGATCGCATCGACGTCCGAATCAACTCGCCCGGCGGCGACGTGTTCGACGGCATCGCGATCATGAACGCCCTGCGCGCGCACAAGGCCAAGGTCACGACCTACATCGACGGCATCGCCGCCAGCGCAGCGAGTTTCATCGCCATGGCCGGCGACGACGTCGTGATCCGCCGCAACGCCGAGATGATGATCCACGACGCCTGGGGCGTCTCCGTCGGCAACGCCGAGGACATGCGCGAGATGTCCACCCGCCTCGATCAGATCAGCGACAACATCGCCTCGATGTACGCCGACAAGGCGGGCGGCGGCGTCGCCAAGTGGCGCACCGCGATGAAGACCGAGACCTGGTACTCGGACAAGGAAGCCCTCGACGCCGGTCTCGTCGACCGGATCGACAAGGGCACGGCCACGCAGGACGCGAAGAACCGGTTCGACCTGTCGATCTTCAACTTCGCCGGCCGCCGCGCCGCCCCCGAACCGCCGCGCATCGCGGCGATGACCACCTCTGCCGAGCGCGTGGAGGGAACCGAAGAGGAGAAGGAGACCAAGGTGACCACCTTGAGCGAAGGCCTCCGCGAGCGGCTCGGCGCCGATCCGGAAGCAACCGAAGAGCAGCTGCTCGAACTGGCACTCGAGCGCCTGACCGATCCGGCCACCGAGGCGACCGAACCGGCAGCCGAGGCCGAACCCGCCCCGGCCGCTGCGGCCGCGTCGACCGTTCCCGGCGTCGTCACCATCGACGAGGAGCGCCTGCGCAACCTCGAAGCCGGAATGGCCCGCCTGGCCGCGTTCGAGGACCGCGAGGCCGCCACCGAGCGCGACGCCGTCGTCAACGACGCGGTCAGCGCCGGCAAGATCCCCGCCGCCCGAGTCGAGCACTGGAAGAATCTGCTCGCCAAGGACCCCGGCATCAAGGACGTCCTGGAAGCCATGCCCGCCGGCGCCGCGGTCCCAGTCGGCGAGATCGGTCACGGCCAGGACGGCGCGCACGGTGCCGAGGTGGTCGGCGCGTCCGCTCAGCTCGCGGACATCACCAGCACCCCCGAGTACAAGAACTGGAGCTTCTGATGAGCGGCATCCCGCAGGTCACCAAGACCGGACCGAAGACCTTCACCCCGGCCGAGCCCATCCTCGGCGGCCAGCTCGTCGAGGGCCGCAGCGCCTCGCGCGTCGGCGTCGCTGCTGCTGGGTCCACCCGCGTGCTCGGCGTGGCCGTCGTCGACGGGCAGAGCCCCGACGCGCTGGTGACCACGCCGACCGTCGTCAACGGCCGACCGCAGCTCAACGCGGCGCCCCTGGCGACGCTCGTCTCGGTCGCGTACGGCGGCATCGAGGTCCCCGTGACCTTCGCGGCGAACGCCAATTTCGGCGATCGCCTCGTGGCCGCCGCGAACGGCACGGTCACCCCCGCGGGCGCCACCCCGGACGCCCGCACCATCGTCGGCACCTGCACCGAGCCGGGCGGAGTCGTCGTCGCGACGAACCCCGTCGGTCTCATGCGGACCGTCTGACGGCACTCACACACTCGATCTCGGAAGGACAATTCTCATGCCTGTAGGTGTGTTGAGCGTCGGCGACGGCGGCCGGACCACGGTCTCGCAGCTCGTCGGTGCTCCGATGGCAATCCCCGCTCGCATCCTCTCGCTGCTGAGCAATGCGTTTCTGTCGGAGTCGTTGCTGCGCAACGCCGGACCGAACCGCAACGGCCTCGTGCAGTACGAGGAGGAGACCCCGCTCTACCTCGACGGTGACCTGCAAGACGTCGCCGAGTTCGGTGAGATCCCCGTGGTCGCCGGCCAGCGCGGCCTGCCGCGCATCGCCGTGGCGAACAAGAAGGGCTTCGGCGTCCGCGTCTCGCAGGAGATGCGCGACGAGAACAACATCGACGCCGTGAACATCCAGATCACGCAGGCCGCCAACACCGCCATCCGGGCGCAGGAACGGGCACTGCGGGCGGCGTTCAGCAACGCGGCGATCCCGACCATCGCGGCCACCGCGGCCTGGACGGGCTCGACGGCGAAGATCCGTCGCGACCTCGCCAACGCGCAGGAGCTGGTCGCGGACGCGAAGCCCGCGGCTTCGCAGGGCGACGACCTGCTCGGGTTCGAGGCGGACACCATCGTCTTCCCCGGCTCGATCAAGCCGCTGCTGCTCGACAACGAGGAGTTCCTCAAGGTCTACAAGGACGACCTGTCGACCGAGGACCTCCGCTACACCGGCAAGATGCCGAAGCAGGTACTCGGCATGGACGCGCTCACGAGCCGCACGTGGCCGAAGGACCGCGTGCTGGTGCTCATGCGTGGTGTCGCGGGCTTCTACTCCGACACCCGCCCGCTCACCTCGACCGGGCTCTACCCCGAGGGCAACGGCCCGATGGGCGGGCCCACCGAGTCGTGGCGCTCGGACACCACCTACAAGCGCGTCATCGGCATCGACCAGCCGAAGGCCGCGGTGTGGATCACGGGGGTGCAGTCCGCATGACCGACCCGAACACGGTCACCGCGGGTGACTACGAGCTGGTCGCGGCACTCTGGGATCAGCAGGTGTCGAAGCCGGGAGAGCCGTTCGACTTCCGTCGGTACCGCGCGGGCGACATCGTCACGCTGGACGTCGAGGAGGCGCGGCGGCTGGTCGCGGCCGGCGCGGTCGTGCCGCCCGGGTCGCGTCAGAAGGCGGCGGCCGAGGCCGCCCGCGCCGCGTACGAGCTGGCACTGGCCCAGCTGCCGGACTCGATTCGCCGCGAGGTGCTCGAGACGCAGACCGGAGCCTCCGTCGACGGCGTGTCCGCACCCGGAGCGACGTCCGACCGGGCCGAGGCGGTGCAGCCGCCGAAGGCCGCGTCCAAGGACGACTGGGTGGCCTACGCGGTCGCCAGCGGGTGGTCCGAGGCCGACGCCGAGAAGCTGACGAAGAAGGACCTCATCGCTCGCCTGACCGAGTCCGACGAGGCGCCGGACTCCGCAGCCGACCCCGGTGATGGAGACGACGCTGCGACGCCGCCCGCCGACGGCGCCGACCAGGGCGGCGACGACGTTCCGGAGCGTCCCGCCAACGTCGCGGACGAGGAGACGTGGCTCGCGTACGCCATCAAGCGCGGCGTCCCGGAGCACGAGGCGGAGCAGCTGAGCAAGCAGGAATTGATCAACCTGCTGACCTGATCGACCGGTGAGAGGACGCCCCCATGTCTCTGACGTCGTACGCCACGACCCAGCAGATGGAACCGAAGTGGAAACGCCTCACGGGGCGTTCTCTCACCACCGAGCAGCGCACCGAGGCCGAGGAAGCCCTGCAACTGGCCGGGGTGCTGATCCGTCGGCACGTCGACATGACGGACTCGCCGGACCTCGCTGCGCAGGACGAGAAGGAACTGATCGCGCGGCACGTCTCGATCGAGATGGTCATCTCGGCGCTGGCCGTCGGGTACGAGGTCTACAACAAGTCCGAGTACTCGACGTCGGTCGGCGGCATCGCGGAGTCGGCGAAGCTGATCAACCCGTCGGCGACGATGTACTTCACGAACGCCCAGAAGGAGCTGTTCGGCGTCGGACCGTCGTCCGAACCGCAGTGGTACTTCGGGGACGAGCCACGGTGAGCCGCTTCGGATTCACCTCGACCATCGCGATCAAGAAGCCGCAGCGGGTCGCGGATCGGTACAGCAACGAGCGCCTGGTGTACGACGACGTCGAGCCGGTGCCGGTCGACGACCTGGTGTCGCTGCAGCCCGAGTCCTCCACGGAGGTCGGCGACCGCGAGAACCGCATCGGCACCGTCGAGACCTTCCGCCTCCGCACCCAGCCGGGCATCGACCTCGACCTCGACTCCGTCGACCACGTCCTGTGGGCCGGCCGCGAACTCGAGGTGATCTCCGAGGTCATGCGTTGGCCGCACCCCATGCGCCCGGACGGTGTGCACCACCTCGAAGCGACGCTGCGATTCGTGAAGGGATGAGTCGAATGCGACTGTCGAACAGAACGTTTCAGAAGATCAACCGGTCACGGGCCGTGCAGGACGCCGTGGCGCGGAAGGCGCAGCGCGTCGCGGCCACGGCGCGCTCGATAACCGCGAACGAGGGCGGCACCGCAAGCATCACCGTCGTCAGCGGCGTCCGCCCCGGCGGCCGCGCGTACACCAACGTCGTCTCGTCCAGCAGGGACGAGGAGTACGGCACCGAAACCACCCCCCGCATCCGGGCGCTGGGCCGCGCCGCTCGGGCGAACTGACACCGGAAGGCGTCCATCATGAGCAAGACAGTGCAGTGGTCCATCCACCGCGACGACAGCAAGATCGGCCAGACCGAGACGATCGAGGACGACTTCCTCGCCGACCGGTACATCTCGACCGGCATGGCCGTCCCGGTCGACGCCGCCGAGGACGGCGCGACCGAGGGTGACACCGCGCCCGCCGACGACGCGGCGAGCGGTCAGGCCGAGTCGGCCGCTCCGGAGACCGCCCGCTCCGCGCGCACCGCACCCCGCGGCGGCTCCGCGGCCGCGACGAAGAACCCCACGGACGCCGGCGAGGTCGTCGGGTCGCCCGCGGACCAGTCGAAGTCCTGACCGGTGACGGCGTTCCCGGACGTCCTCGCGCTGCTGTGCGCGCAGCTGCCGCCGGCGATCGGCGACGTCCGGTGCGTCACCGATCTCCCCGAGCACGTCGTCGCCCCGATCGTGCAGCTGGCGGAGATCCCCGGCGGCGGTGCGCTGCACAAGCCGTTCAACGGGCCACCGCTCACCGAGCAGTACGACGTCGACGTCGTGGTGTTCGGTGACAGCACCGTCCCCGACGCTGTCGGCCGCACCCGCGACCTCGCCCAGCAGGTCCGCGACGTGATCAACGCCTGGTCCTCACCCGGCGTCACGGTCGACGAGCGGCGCCGCCCGACCCGGCTGCCGGACTTCAACTCCTCGCTGCTGCGGTTCGGCTCCACGGTGCGCTTCACCGCGGCGCGCGTGCCGTGACCCTTTGACCGTCCACCACATCCCGTGAATCCAGCTCTGCGCCTTCGCCGGTCAGGGCATCTCGTCATGCCCACGAAAGGGGCCATCTGTCATGACATCTCCGAACCCCTACGGCGACAACGTCGCCCGCATCGGCGTCACTGGCGCACTCCGCTTCGCACCGAAGGGATCGACGTTCCCCACTGCGATGGCGGTGTGGGCATCCCCGTGGGCCGACGCCGGCTGGATCTCCGACGAGGGCATCACCGAGAACCGCGAGACCGACACCACGCCGTTCGTGCCGTGGCAGTCGAACTCCCCGATCCGCGTCGCGACGACCAGCGACGTCATCTCGTGGGAGACGACGATCTGGTCGACGACGTTCGATTCGATCTCGCTGTTCTACAAGGTCAAGGCCGCCGACATGACCACCACGGACGAGGTCACCTCGTTCGTCGACGGCAACATCAAGGACCAGGACCTGCGCGCCTTCGGCATCGACATCATCGACGGTGTCTACGCCCGCCGGTTCGAGGTGCCCCTGGGTGAGGTCACCGAGCGCGGCTCGCAGACCTACTCGAAGGGCGAGCTGACCGGCTACCCGGTGACGGTGACCGCCTACCCCGGCGCCGAGGGCTGGTCCGTGAAGCGGAAGTTCAAGGAGGGCTGGTCCAAGCCCGCCTGATCCCGATGACGGCGGCGGCGCGGGTTGTCTGTGGTGGGCCTTCGCCCGCGCCGTCGTCATTCCATCGAGCAAGGCCCACCAGTGCACAGAAAAGGAAGACCCACCATGGCATTCCAGATCGATCTCGACGCCATCGCCGCCAAGCGTGAAGAGGAACTCGGCTCGGCCGACACGTTCCCCTTCGTGTTCAAGGGGCAGACGTGGAACTGCAAGGACCCGAACGAGATCACCGACACCGAGAAGTTCGAGCTGCAGGACATCGCGCCGAGCGACCTCGACGGCATCATCGACTTCTACCTCGGTGACCAGGCCGACGAGTTTCGCGCGGCCGGCGGCGGCACCACCCAGATCGACAAGGCCCTGACCGCGTGGCAGGAACACACTCGCGACAACCTGGGTCCTACACGGTCCGGCAAGTACTCCAACCGCATGCAGAGGCGCTCGAAGCCGCGCTGATAGCGGAGTACCACTTCGACGTCATCGGAGCGTTCTGGCGCGGGGAAGTCACGCTCCGCCAGGTGCGGGTGCTCAAGGAGCATCTCTCACCCGGCGGGGCGTGGCACCGGGCCCACCTCGACGGGCAGCAGTGGACGAACACCGAGTCCCTGCTGTGGGGCATCTGGCACAAGCTCGACCACCTCGATGCCCGTCTGGTGTGGCAGAAGCGCAAACGCCCGAAGTGGCCGAAGTTCAAGACCTTCCCGTGGTCGAAAGACAAGCTCACGGTGGGTGATCGGGGTGAGGCGACGTCGCAGGACGTCGTCGACTACCTGCGGTCGATCGCCCCGCCGTCCTCGACGTAGGGAGGGCACTCGTGGCCGACGAAGACGACACAGTCTGGCTTCCGATTCTCCCGTCGTTCCGGGACTTCGGGCGTCGTCTGACCGAGGGCACGGCCGGTGCCGGTGAACGCGCCGGCCGCGCCATCGGGTCGGCCATGGCGTCAGGCGTCGAGGCGTCCCGCGCGGCGGTCGAGAAGGCGACCGCCCGGGTGGCGGCGGCGAACGACAAGGCCGCCGACGCCGTCGGCAAGCGCACGGTCGCCGAGGCTCGTCTCGCGGAGCTGACCGACCGCGGCATCACCTCCGGCGCCCGGTACACCTCCGCGGTGGAGGCGGTCGAGCGGGCGCAGCGCGGCGTCGCCGCCGCGACCCGCAACGCCACCACCGCCGCCGACCAGCTCGCTGCCGCGGAGGCGCGGGCGTCGTCGGCGACCGACGAGGTGTCGAACTCGGCTCGCCGCGGCGACGGTGCGCTCAAGGGCATGTTCTCGTCCGTCGGGGGCGGGATCAAGCAGCTGGCCGCGCTGACCGCCGGCGCGGCGGGCCTGTCCACCGCGGTGGGCGGCATCAGCACCGCCATGTCCAACGAGGTGACCACCGACAAGCTGAACGCAGCGCTGGGGTCCACCCCGGAGGCGGCGAAGCAGTACGGCGAGATGGCGGGCAAGGTCTACGCGCAGGCGTACGGCGAGAACCTCGGTGAGGTCACCACCGCCATCGACGCGGTGTCTTCGACCCTCGGCGGGCTCGACGAGGGTGGGGCGTACCTCGACGACGGGTCGATGGAGCGCATCACCAAGAAGGCCCTGGACTTCGCGTCGGTGTTCGGCACCGACGTCACCGAGTCCGTGCAGACGGTGAACCAGCTGATCGGCAACGGGCTGGCCGGCACCGCCGACGAGGGCTTCGACCTGCTGGTGTCCTCGTTCCAGAAGGTCCCCGCGGCGATGCGCGGTGAGCTGCCCGAGATCCTCAACGAGTACGGCACCAACTTCCGCGCCCTCGGTCTCGAGGGTGACGAGGCGTTCTCAATCCTGGTCGGCGCGGCGCAGAACGGGAAGTTCGCGCTCGACAAGACCGGTGATGCGCTCAAGGAGTTCACGATCCGTGGCTCCGACATGTCGACGTCGTCGACGGCGGCGTACGAGGCGATCGGGCTCAACGCCGAGGAGATGTCGGCGAAGGTCGCGGCCGGCGGCGACGGCGCCCAGGAGGCGCTGCAGCGCACCGCGCAGGGACTACTGGCCATCGAGAACCCGGCCGACCGGGCCAACGCGGCCATCGCCCTGTTCGGCACCCCGCTCGAGGACCTCTCGGTCGACCAGATTCCGCAGTTCCTCGACGGCCTGGCCAACGTGCCCGACCGGATGCGCGACGCCGCGGGCTCCGCAGACGAGATGGGCGCGACCCTCAACGACAACGTGGCGACCCGGCTGACCGAGTTCGGGCGCGGCATCCAGTCGAACATCGTCGGCATCCTCGGCGACAACGCCCTGCCGATGCTCGACGAGTTCACCGGCGGCCTGGCCGAGACCGACGGGTCCCTGATCGCCACGGTGGCCGGAATGACCGGACTGTCCGGTGCGCTCGGCGGCTTCGAGCAGGCCAAGGGTGTGTTCGATTCCGTCAAGGACGGTGTCTCGTCGGTCAAGGACGGGTTCGTCTCGGCAAAGGACGGCATCACCTCGGCGTGGGAGACCGCGTCGAAGGCCGGAGACTGGGTAGGGCAGAAGGCCCGCGCGGTCGGCTCGTTCATCGCGACGTCGGCGGCCGCCACCGTGGAGGCCGCGAAGACCGCGGGGACGTGGCTCGCCGCGCAGGCACGCGTCGCGGCCGGATGGGCGCTCACCGCGACCCGCGCCACGGTCGCGTTCGTCGCGTCGTCGGCATCCGCGATCACTCAGGCGGCTCTGACCACCGGCGCCTGGATCGGGTCGCAACTCGCCGTCGGCGCCGGATGGGTGGCCATGCAGGCCCGCGCGGTCGGCTCGTTCGTCGCGATGAGCGCATCGGCGGTGGCGCAGGCACTGGTGTCGTCCGGTGCCTGGGTCGCCTCGACCGCGACCACGGTCGGCGCGCTCGCCACCCAGGGCGCGGCGTTCGTCGCGCAGCGCGCGGTGATGGTGGCCGGCGCGGCCGCGACCGGGATCATGACGGCGGCGCAGTGGGCGCTGAACGTGGCACTCAATGCGAACCCGATCGGCCTGGTCGTGATCGCCCTGACCGCGCTGGTCGCCGGTGTCGTGCTGGCGTATCAAAACTCGGAGACCTTCCGGAACATCGTGCAGGGCGCCTTCACGGCGGTCGCCGACGCCGGGAAGTGGATGTGGGAGAACGTGCTGCGTCCGGCGTTCGACGGCATCGTCTCCGCCTTCCGCGGGGTCGGTGACTTCCTCGGCGCCACCGGCAGTGCCATCAGCGGCGTCTTCGACACCGTCGGCAACGCCATCGGGTCCGCCTTCTCGAGCGCCCTCGACGTCGCCCGACCGGCGCTGCGTGGCATCGGCAACCTGCTGGCCAAGATCCCGGACAAGATCTTCGGGTTCTCGATCCCCGGCATGACCACGGTCCGCGCGTTCGCCTACACCCTGCAGTCGCTGCGCACCGGCGGCACCATCGCGGGGCGCCGCGGCGACGGGACCCTGTTCGGGCCCGGCACCGGCACCTCCGACTCACTCCTCGGGGTCGACGGTCGCGGCATGCCGATCGTGCGGGTCTCCGCCGGTGAGGGCGTGGTGAAGGAAGACGCCATGACCGGCGGCGGCGCGGCGGTGGTCGCGGCGCTGAATGCCGGGTGGGTACCTTCGCCGGAGTTCCTGGCCGGGATGCTGCCCGGCCTGGCCGGTGGTGGTCTCATCTCGGCGGACGACCTCAACCGGTTCCCCCGCGAGAACGGCCTCGAGGGCGCGGACTACGTCTGGGGCGGCGTCAACTGGGGTGACTGCTCCGGGGCGATGTCGGCACTGGCGAACTTCGCCACCGGCCGCGACCCGTTCGGGTCCCGGTTCGCGACGGGGAACATGGCCGAGGCGCTCGCCGAGCGCGGCTTCGAGCCGGGTCTGGGCCCGCCGGGGTCGTTCAACCTCGGCTGGTACAACGGCGGCCCGTACGGCGGTCACACCGCGGGCACCTTGCCCGACGGCACGAACGTCGAGATGGGCGGCGGCCGCGGCAACGGTCAGGTCGGCGGCGCAGCCGCCGGCGCGGACGATCCGTCGTTCACCGATCACGCGCACCTGCCGCCGGAGTTCTTCGTCGGCGGCGACGCGCTGCCCGGGGTGGACCTGAACACCGAGATGGGGTCGGCCGGGTCGCCGGACGTTTCGACCGGGTCGGCGTCGTCGTCGACCACCGAGCCGTCGACGTCGTCGGCCGGCACGTCGTCCTCGTCGTCGGCCGGCATGTCGTCCTCGTCGACGCCGTCCTCCTCGTCGACGCCGTCTTCGTCGTCGGGTGCGTCGTCGATGTCGCTGTCGGACTACGCGGGGGAGACCGCGTCGAACTTCGCGAAGGAGACCCTGGGGGACACCCTGGACTTCTTCGGGTTCGGCGACTTCGCGGACCTGCCGATCATTCCGGTGTCGCAGCCGTCGCCGGCGCTCGCGCAGCCGCCGGTCGATCCGCAGGGCGCCGAGGGGCAGAAGCCGCCCCCGGCGGAGGCCCCGGCCGGGCCGCTGGTGCAGATGGGCGACGTGCAGACCATGTCGATCGATGAGCTGGTCCGCAAACTCTTCACCGAACTCAACCACCTGGCGCGTTCCGACGCGGCGTCGATCGGAGGCTGGGGCGGATGATCGGTGCGGACAAGTCGATCCTGCAGTGGGTGTCCCCAAATGGCGTCGTGGTCCCGTTGTCGGGCCACGGCGTCGTCGGGGACCCCGGCATCTGGGTCGGGTCCGGCCCGGAAGGGCTCGGCCACGTCGACGTCAAGGCACTGTTCGACGCGGCCGCGATGGACGAGGGCGAGAACTACCTCGGCGGCGTCGTCGACCACGGCGAGATCGATCTGCCGATCCACATTCTCGGCACCTCGAACGCCGACTTCCAGCGCCGCAAGGAGCACTTCAAGTCCCTCGTCCCGCGCGACCGGCTCGGGTGGCTGTGCGCGTTCACCACCGGCACCGGGTGGCGCATGGTCGCGGCGCGGCGCGGGTCGTTCAAGCCCGCGTACGGCTCCGACCCGGCGTCGGCGAACGGCGCGACGTTCGACACCATGCTCATCGCCGACAAGCCGCACGCCCGGTCGAAGGACGACGAGGACGAGTGGGCCAACACCACGGGCGCGGGGACCGGGGTGCTCTACCTCTACCCGGGGCCGCAGTCGCCGGGGTGGCCGAAGTTCGTCTTCACCGGCCCCGGCCGTCTGCGGCTGGTGTACGCGGGCAACGACGTCACCATGCCGGTGACCATCGGCGTCGGACGCGAGATATTCATCGACACCGACACCCGGGTGCAGACCATCCGCGAGCGCGCGGCCCGCTCGTCGGACCGCGGCCGCAGCCTGTGGGCGCAGATGAAGGCCCAGTACTTCCCGAAGGCGATCCCGGCAGGGGAGGTGACGCGCGTGCGGTTCCAGATCACGGGCGCGGGCCCGACGACGAAGCTGTGGGCGACCGTCCCGCAGCGTCACGAGGGTCTGCTGTGAGCCGGGAGGCGTACGCGCAGTACCAGTCCGAGGCGGCGCAGGAGCAGGCGACGTACGGCAACCCGCGCCCGCGGGTGCGGTTCATGACCAAGTTCATGGACCTCTACGCCCCGTGCGGCGACTTCGGCGAGCTCAAGTTCAACGACAAGGAGAACGCCGCCGGCAGCCTCACGATGACGGTTCCGGACAACGAGGTCTGGGAGGAGTACTTCTACGGCCAGTCGCAGTACGCGGTCCGGCCCATCGTCGTCGACCTGCCCGAGTATCAGACGGTGTGGTTCACCACCACGTTCGCTCGGGTGCGAGATCGGCTGACGCGCAAGCGATTCATTCAGATCGTCGCCGTGCACCCGATCGAGTTCCTGAACTGGTATCGGATCTACCCGAATGCGTGGTTCCCACCCGAGTTCCAGTGGCCGAAGGAGTGGAGCGGCTTCGCCCCGGCGGCCACTCTGCTCTCGATGGCGCTGACGCCGAACCTCATTCGGGTGCAGGCACCGCTCTGGTCGATCCCGTCCGGGGACCTGCTCGACCCGCAGACCTACAACCTGTTCCGCAACGCGATGTGGCCGCTGATGGTCAACCCGCGCCGGAAAGGTCTGGCCGACGGCACCGGGTGGCTGCCCGGCGTCGCTCGGATGGACAAGTTCCTCGACTGGGCCCTCGACATCTGCCAGGTCGAGAACCTCTCGATCACGATGACGTGGTTCAACCCCGGCGAGCACGAGCAACCGTTCCCCGAGTTCACCGTCCTCGACCGGCCGACGATGATCGTCGACTTCGTCCCACTCGGCGACCCGATCGCATTCTCCGGGAACGCGATCGGCGGTCTCATCCGCACGGGCCTGGCCATGGCGCAGGACGCCATCGAGTGGATCACGTACCCGATCCTGAAACCGGGGGAGCGGGACCCCGAGATCGAGGCCATCCCGGTATACCGCGCCGGTGAGCACTCGACGATCGACAAGGTCGAAGAGGTCACGCACATCCCGTTCGCCACCAAGGTGACCGTGGGCGGCAAGTCACCCGACTGGCTGAACCAGGCCATCGTCACCGGGGCGAACCTGCTCCTCGGCGTCATCTCCTCGGCGGCAGGCAGCATCATCCCCGGCTTCCCGGTGCTGCAGCTCGGCATCTTCGAAGACCAGGTCAAGGACGTCGTGATGGCGTTCCACTCCCAGGAAGATCTGCGGCTCGCCCGCGAGGCGGGACCGTGGCGGTTCCGGGAGGCGTTCGGCGAATCGTCGGTGACGGGCCTGTCTCTGAACGCGCTCGCCTCGATGAAGAAGACCCTCTACGACCACCGCGGCTTCGTCTCGCAATCCGTCGAGGTCTCCCACGGCGCACCGTACTTCGTCGGCCGCGACGTCCGGAAGGGCTATCCCGTCGGCTACGAGACACCGAGCGGGAAGATCCGCGTCGAGAAGCTGATGGAGATCTCCTACGAGTACTCCCGCAGCGTGCACGGCAAGTTCACCCTGCAGATCGGGTCGGGCGAAGCGGAGAAGGAACCGGGCGCGCTCGCGCTCGGGAAGATCCGCCGCGTCGGCGCCTGGCTCTCCCGCGTCGCGCTCGGCACGTAGCGCACCCCCACCACCGCAGCACCAGTGATCCGGAGGCCCCACCATGCCCAAACCCGCCTACGACGAGCGCATCCAGTGGTCCCCGCACCACCACGCGCGCCCGGTCCGCGACATCCGCTTCGGCGCCATCCACACCCAGGAAGGTCCCGGTACCGCCGCGTCCCTGGCGAACTACCTGTGCAACCCGTCCTCGCAGGTGAGCTACCACTACACCGTCGACAACGACCGCAACGTCGTCGCCGTCGTCGACACCGACGACGCCTCGTGGTCGGTCGGCAACGCCAACGGCCGCGTCGTCAACGTCTGCTTCGCCGGGTCGTTCGTGCGGTGGTCCAAGCAGGAGTGGCTCGACCGGATGGGCAACGCCATCGAGATCGCCGCGTACCTGCAGGTGCTCGACGCCCGCAAGTACGGCTTCGACCCCGTGGTGCGCGGATGGGACGAGCTGCGCTCGAAGCGCAACGGCCTCACCGACCACCGCGGCATCAACATGGCCGTGCTCGGCGGACCCGGCCACACCGACGTCGGCGACAACTTCCCCTGGGACGTCTACGCCGGTCACGTCGACCGCTTCGTCCGGGAGGGCACCGACGTCGTCCCGGCCGGTCCGGACCCCGCGCTGCCCACGGTGATCGAGCAGTGCCGCGCCGCGAACGACTGGCTCGGCGCCAAGGTCTCCGACGGCCGCGAGGTCACCACCCCCGACGGCGCCGGCCGCTTCGCCCAGTACGAGCACGGGTGGGTGTACTGGTCGCCGACCGTCGACGAGGGCCGCGCCGCGTACGCGATCCCGTTCGGCCCGATCGGCGACGCCTTCGCCGCCACCGGCTACGAGGCCGGGCGACTGGGCTACCCGCGCGGTCCCAAGCTCGACCTGCTCCCGTTCACCCGATCGACGGGCCGCCCCGTCGCGGGCGGCGTCGTGCAGGCATTCCAGCACGGCACCGTCTACGACCGCGCCGAGGAACCGACCACCGTCAACGCCTACATCGTCCAGGGCACCATCCGTGAGAAGTACGCCTCCCTGGACTACGAGCGCGGTGAGCTGGGCTGGCCGCTGTCCGACGAGATGGACTGGGCCGAGGGCAAGTGGCAGCGCTTCGAGCACGGCGTCGTCTACTGGACCGCGGCGACGAACTCGGCGATCGCGTTCGTCGGGGAGACCGGCAAGGTGCGGCCGATCTCGCCGCCCCGCGCGCCCGTCGCCCCGGCGCCCGCCCCGCCCGCCCCGGCCGGGTACGTCCCCTCCGACGACGAGCGGCAGCTCACCCCGCGCGACAACAAGTGGGTCGGCGGCATCAGCCACTTCGCGACCCCGGGTGACGCCTCCACGCGCGGCCGGAACATGGGCGTCTCCGGCGAACCGGCGGACAACCCCCGTGACCCGTTCTACTGCGCCATGCGGTGGGGGTACGTCGGGCTGGCGCAGCACCGCACCGGCACACCCGGATGGGTCGGACCGGTCGACCGCACCGACATCACCCCGGCCGAGAAGATGCGCCTCAAGACGGTCCTGGCCTCGAAGCGGGTCAAGGTCACCGGCGGCGGCCGCTCGGTCGTCCTGCGGCCGGCCGACTGGGGCCCGGCACCCACCAAGCGCGTCGTCGACGTCTCCCCGACGGTCCTGGCCGGACTCGGCCTGGACACCGACGACGAGGTCACCGTCGAGTGGGTCGCCCCGACGACCCCCCTCGGCTTCCTCTGATCCACCCACCCCCGCACCACCACGAAAGGACCCACCGTCATGACCCACGCGACCACCGAGGTGAGCTTCGGCCCCGCCCTCGGCACCAAGGCGTTCTTCCTCGACCTCACCGACCGCGCCGTCAAGACGTTCGTGCAGAACGTGACGCTGTTCCTTCTCGCCGGCACCGTGCTGTCGGTGTCGTGGACGCAGGTCCTCGGCTCCGCAGGCCTGGCCACCCTCGTCACCGTCCTCGTCGCGGTCAGCACCGCCGCCGCCCTCACCTCCGGCAACCCGCTCGTCGACATACTCGACCGCGCGGCCCGCACCTTCGCCGGCACCCTGGTCGGCGCCATCCCGGTCGCCGGGGGCTGGGCCGACATCGACTGGAAGAACGCCCTCGCCCTCGCCGGCACCGCCGCCCTCGTCTCCGTCTTGACCTCGCTCGGAACCCTGAACCTCGGCGCCACCAAGGGCTTGCCGTCCACCGCCCCGGTCATCCCCGTCGCGGTCCCGGTCATCGATCCGACGGGCAGCGTCTCCAGCGTCGACGGCGACTGATGGTGCGGTGGCGGCGCCGGGTGCTCCGGCGAGTCGCGAGCTTCCCGCTCGCGGCTCGCTTCATCCGCCTGCGCGCCGACTTCCGCATCGACAGCGCGGACGCCTTCTTCGTCCAGATGGGCATGCTGACCGTCGCGTTCTTCCGCGGACTCGACTACGTCGCCATGCCCGCCGACACGGTCCCGGCCGTGCTGTCGTCCGTCGAACGCGCCGCGCCGCTCGACACCTGGGGGTACCTCTTCATCCTGTGCGCCGCCGTGGGGGCGGTCGGCGCACACTTCGGACGCTGGCGGGTGTGCGCCGTCGGTCACGGACTGCTCGTCGCGGTGTACGTCGTCTTCGGCATCGGGTCGCTGGCGGACGTGCTCGAGCGGGCGTCACTGACGGACTCGTCGCTGTTCGGCTTCCGCACCGGGCTGGGGTGGATCGTCGGCGCCGCGGTGGTGCACGCCGCGCTCTACCGCAGCTCCATGAACGCATGGAGGTCCGCCAATGCCCGCTGAGATCGGACGACTGGTCGATCAGTACCCGTGGATTCTGTACGTGATCGGGGCGGCGGTGGCGTACCGGTACATCGGCCAGACCCTCGCGGAGGGGTCGACGTTCTGGGCGAAGGTGCTGCCCGGCGGACAGTGGTTCCGCAACCGTGCCGAGCGTCGACGGGTCACCGAGGCCGCGGACCTGGCCGACCTCAAGCGGCAGGTGACCACCCTGGACAGGCGGGTGCGGGCGCTGTCGGAGACGGCGGCGCTGTACGACGACTACCTCGAGTACGACGCCCGCTGGCACCGCGACCACAACATCTACTCAGCTGAGCAGGGGTGGGACTTCCCGCCGCCCGTGCACATCACCTTCCACGAGTTCATGGCCGCGCGGATGCCTCCGCGCGCGCCGGCGCTCGCAGACCACGAGGAGCCGCGGTAGTGCCCGACGTCGTCAAGCCCCGCTTCAAGATCGGCGACCCCGAGGTCCAGGACCTCGGATCGTTCCTCACCGCCGTCCCCCTCGCCAACGGCACGGTGGCGAACCTGCCCGGCGGCCAGAACGGACTGACCAACCACCTCGCCCAGGCGATCCTGAACTGGCAGGCCAACGTCGTCTACGACCAGGGCGAGTGGGTCACCCGCTTCGACATAGAGGTCACCCCCGACTTCGGTGAGATCGAGATCCGCTCCATCGGCGACGACGAAGCGTTCCGGCTGATGCACCGCCCCACCGGCATCGTCGCGCTCGAGGAAACCCGCGAGGCCGCGCTGCGCTCGCTCAAGCACAAGGTCCGCGCCCACGAGCGCGACGCACGGGACGGAGACAACGGCGATGGCAACTGACCCGATCGAGACGATCACCGTCGACCTCGAAATCTACGGCATACCGCAGACCCCCGACATGCCGCCGATGACGGACACGTACCTGCACGTGCGCCGCCGCCAGGACGGCTCGGCGCAGCGTGCGGTCATCGGCCTGCCCGCGTACCAGGGTGAGCCGGGCCCCGCCGGCCCGCCCGGGGCAATCCACAAGGGGGAGCGCACCACCGCGCAGCTGACCGCGCTCGGCACGAGTTACGGTCAGGCGCAGCTGAACTGGGCGTACCGCAACACCGACACCAACGCCCAGTACGTCTGGCGCGGTGACGGCTGGGTGGTCTACCAGAACGCCTACGGCCTCAAGGGCGACAAGGGCGACCCGCCGACGCTGCAGCCGGGCACCGTCTCCTACGACGGCGCCGTGGCCGGTGACGCGGTCATGGAGATCACCGGCTCCGCCGGCGGCCCGTACGCGCTGCACCTCGACCTGCCCGAGCCCCCCGAGGGACCGGTGGGCCCGCCCGGACCGTCCGGGTCGGTCATCGATTCGGTCGACGTCGACGGCGACCCGACGGACGGTCAGTCGCTGCGGTGGCGCAGCGCCGACGGCAAGCTGCACTGGTTCGACCCGCCGTCGGCGATCGAGGAGTACGTGGTGCCCCCGTCGGGGTTCCCGGCCGCCTTCGACAAGGCGTCGACGGTGACCCGGCAGCAGCTCGTCGCGGTGACCATCCCGGCGAAGACGTACCCGTACCGGTTCGACTTCTCTGGCGGCGTCGACGTGAAGTCGAACGCCGGCCACCAGATCGACCTCGAGATCCGCCGCGACGACGCAGTGTCCGGCGCGATCGTCGGCTACGGCAAGGGCCAGGACGGCGAAGGGTGGCGTGAGGTGGCGTTGCGCGCGCATTCCGATGTGGCGATCCAGCCGGGCTCGGCCGAGGGTGTCGTGCAGCCGGGCACCATCGTGAACCTGTACCTGTCGGCGGTGAAGAAGGCCGGTGTGACCCTGGGATGGTCCTACCGCCCCGACCTCGCGCAGCTGCGGGTGCGCCTGACCCGGGTGGCGTAGGTGTCGTCGACGTACGACTACTTCGAGCGGCCGCTGTCGGCGTCACCGGACTTCGAGGCGTACCCGGCCGAGCGGTACGAGCAGATGCCGATGAAGTACTCCGCGTCCGGCGACGAACTCGACGCCTTCGGCAACCGCGGTGACCTCACCGCGACGCAGGATGCCGCCGATCTGGTGTTCGGGGCGATCTTCGAGGGCACCGCGGGCAAGGCGTCGCTGCCGCAGCAGATGCTCGACATACTCTCCGGCGGCGAGGGACTGGGCGCGCTGTCGGCGATCACCGGCGACATCCCGGTGGTCGGCGACATCGTCGAGGCGCTCACCGGCGTCGAGGACGGCGATCTCACCGACCTCGGCACGTTCGCCAACCTGCTGTTCGGTCGCGACGTCGCGCTGGCGTCGCGGGTGGCGGCGATCGAGAACAAGATCGCCGTCGGCGCCGAGTATTTCGACAACTTCAAGCGCGGCGACAACGAGACCACGCTGGGCTCTCCGGAGCCGGGTGTGGTGGCCAACTGGGTGCAGTTCGGCGACGGCGAGCCGATGGGCGTCTACGACCAGGCCGCACAGGTTCGCCGGAACGCGCTCCCGGACGACGGCACCCGCTACGCCCGGTGCCCGTTCCTGGCGACGTCGAACGACTACCGCGTCGCCGCGGTGGTGCACCCGCGCGGGTGCCCGCCGAACCCGCGCACGTCGCTGTACGGACGGTGCAACGCCGACATGACCGAGGGCGTCTACGTCGACTTCTTCGGCGACAAGACGAACATCGGTCGCTTCACTCGGTCCGGCCTGACGATGAACCGCACGCAGTGGAAGACCACCTCGCGCGCGTACTCGAACTCGTCCACCCCCGAGCTGCGGATGGCCGGCACCCGGTATCAGGTGGTCATCGACGACGTGGTGATCCTCGACCACACCGACACCTCCTCGTTCCCGATCGACACGGCGCACCGCACGTCCGGGTTCTCGCTGTCGACGTGGACGGGCATCCTCGCGGTGCCGCAGTTCTCGCCCGGGTTCGCCTCGTTCTCGGTCCGCAACAACGACATGACCGCGGTGCAGCAGGCCACGGTCAAGGCCGAGACCGCGCAGCAGACTGCCGACAACGCCGTCGACACCGCGGTGACGGAGGCGACGAACGCCGCCACCGGCGCCGTGGCGGGTGCGGTGTCCGGGGCGATCGCGCCGGTGAAGAATCAGGTCGAGGCCGTGCAGGCGTCGGTCATCACGTTCCAAGAGGGCCTGCCGCTGCGGCCCTTCTCGCACTCGATGACCAACTCGGAGATGACGTTCGACCGGGTGCTGTTGCAACCGCGGGTAACGGGTGTGAGCCTTTCGGGTGCGGTGTCCTCCACCTCACTCGGGTCGCACCGTCACACCATCCCGTCCAGTGGGTCGAACACCGGCCTCGAGAACCTCGGCAGCCATACGCACTCGGACACGTTCAGCGCGTCGCCGCAGGTCTCGAATGCGACGTTCGTTCCGGCGGCGAACACGATTACGGCGGGCTTCATCCGGGCAACGTGGGGCGGCCTGCGGGAGTCGTTCACCTTCGCCACCGGCCCGGTGACGTCGCCGTGCCCGATGCAGGTGATGATCGGCCGACTCGACCCGACGAACGGCAACGTCGTGATCCTGTGGGTCTCCGACGAGCTGACCGCCGTGATTGGGTCCGGGTCGGGGGAATTCGTGGTCACCATTCCCGACGGGGTGCTGATCGAGGACCGAGAGACGATCTTCGTCGGCATCCACCAGTACGGCTCGGGTGGCGTCCGGCCGCTGTACGGCATCACGCTCGCGGGCCTGCAGCGCGACGGACTGCTGCACCCGGCCAAGCCGAACACCCGATTCGGCCGGTCGACGGCCATGACCGCCGGGACGACGCTGTCCGCAGGCTCGCTGGACTTCTCCAACGACACCCTGCCCTGGCTCGGCATCGGACCGTCCCTCGTGATCCCGGTGCCCGCGCCGACCGCGTACTACGAGAACTTCGACGGCAGCACGATGCCGTCTGCTCTCGTGCGCCGTTCCGGTATCGCAGCGCAGATCAGCAACGGTGTGTTCCAGGTCAGCGGGTCGAGCGACGGCGAAGCCAACTACCAGTACACCCGCCGGCTGAACCGCGACGACCACGCGGTCGAGTCGACGCTCGTCGCGGTGAACTCGCGGCCGTCGTACCTCGGTCTGCGATCCGACGCCTCCGGCTACAACTGCATCGTCATGGCGGTGCGGGAGGACTCGGTGTCCATCCAGCGCCGTGGATCGTCCAGCGCGACGTTGGCGTCGGCGTCGATGACCGTCGGCGCCGGGACGACGTTCCGGTTCTCCGCGGTCGGCAACGTCTACACCGCGTCGCGCCTCGACGCGAACGGTGCGGCCACCACGCTGTGCCAGTACGTCGACTCGTCGAACGTGCTCCCGCGCGGGGTCGACAACCGGTACGTGACCATCGGCGTCGACCGGTTCTTCCTCGTCAACTCCGGCGGCTGGGACTACCTCCGCGCCGCCGACTATCCCGACCCCGAGTAGGAGACCCGCCGTGCCCGAATCCCACGAGATCTCGTTCGAGCACCTGCAAGGCGGGGTGACCGTCACCTACGACGAGGCGACCGAGCAAGTATCGGTCGCCGTCGACGGCGCCACCAAGGTGACGGCGTTCGTCGGTGTCCTCGAGCCCGTGCCCGGGCCCGAGGTCATCGACGCGGAGCCGATCGTCGAGCCCGACCCGCCGCCGTCCGGCGGCACCACGACCGAAGGGAACTGATCTGCCATGCCGCTGGGTTCGTGCTTGGTGAGGGTGAACCTCACCGCCCTGGTGATCGACGGTGTCGACGCCGACGACCATCCCGATTCGGTGCCGCTGTCGGCGACGTTGGCGCTCGAGCCGATGGTCAAGCCGGGGAAGATGCTGCAGTACAACGACGCTGGGGTCGCCAAGCTCAAGGCGCTCACCCGCATCGAGGTCGAGATCGGTCCGCTCGGCGACATCGTCGATCGCGACCGGGACTACGTGAAGGTGCCGGCGCCCGACGCGACGACGACGAACATGTCCGAACTGCAGTGGCGGGCGAAGTTCGAGAACGTCAAGTACGGCGCGAAGGCCGTCCAGGTCGACGACATCTTCTTCTACGCGGTGCCAGGCGGCGAGATCAACCTCGCGGACCACATCAACGTCGCACCGTCGTCGACGGCGGTGCAGATCATTCGAGGCCCCCGCGGGTACGGCGTCGTCGACGTGCAGAACGACGACGGGGAGCTGGTGTTCCTCGCCGGGCCCGAGGACGATCCGGCGGCGCAGTCGGAGGTGGGCCGCGTGGCCGCCCCGTCGGCGAACGTCACCAACTCCGCGGTGGCTCCGCTGGTCTCGACGGCCGGCGTCACCCGCGACGCCGTCGACACCCGTGTGGCGACGGTCGGTGACCAGCGGTACGCGACGCTCGAGGCTGCGGCCGGGCTGTCGGAGGTCGTCGACACCAAGCTCTCGAAAGCGGTCGCGGACCAGAACTATGTGCGGATGGTGAGGCTGCGGGACCTGTGGACTCCGTACTCGCGTGAGGTCTACCCCGCTTCCGACGTGCTGGTGGACAAGTACACCACCGACCACAACGAGGGCGGTGACTTCTCCGCCAGCATCAAAACGGTTCCGTGGAACTCGACCACGCAGCAGAACACGCAGAGTTCCCAGATGGTGGCGGTGAACCCGTCCAACGTGGCAGGCGGCGGGATGAACCGACCTACGCCACGCACCCTCGGCGCCGTCATCGACCTCGAATGGGAGATCAGCGGCAACGTCCTGGCGCTCATGACGGCTCTCACCGGAGGGCATTACGACTCGCAGGTGTACGTCTCCGACGAAGCGGGTGTCATGCGCCCGCTGCGGTCCCGACCGCTGGTGTGGACCGGAGCTGATTCGACGGGGTTCCGGCTGATCAAGTTCGCCACCCGCCGGACCCGCCGCATTCGCTTCGTCGGGCAGGCCAACGCCGCCTACTACCAACTGGTCATACCCGGCACCGCAATGGTGCGCAGACCACCCGATCGCACGCTGATGCTGTCGCTGTCGGACTCCTTCCTCGAAGGGTCGGGAATGTACGTCGCCGGGTCCGCCGAGACGTACTCCACGGCGAGCATCTGCGACTGGATTCAGGAACGCACCGGGTGGGCGCATGTCCGCATGGGACAGGGCGGCACTGGACTCCTCAACAACGGTAGCGGGCAGAACATCGACGGACCGGCCAACGGCACGGCGGGCAACCCCGTCCCGTTCTTCCACGATTCGAACATCGACAAGATCAAGGCCATAGGCAAGAACAAGATTCGACTTATCCTCATCAACGGCACGATCAACGACGGCGAGCTGTGGCAGTCGAAGCAGCACGTCATCGACAAGCTGACCGCAGGGTTGAACAAGATCAGCTCGTGGGACCCCGGCATCAGGTTCGTGCTGTGGGGGCCGGAGCCGTACAACTTCGGTGAACCCGGAGCCGCCGAGAACCTGACCAACGTCAACGTCGCTCGCACCCGCGCCGGGTACCTCGATGTGGTCGCCGCCCGCAAGGACGTCGTCGGCTACGTGGACACGAACAACCCGGCCGACCCGTTCTTCTACGGTTCCGGCTCCGAGGCGGCCCCGAATCAGACGCCGCAGGCCGCGCGGACGTCGACAGACGGCATCCACTACAACTACGCGGGCGGCCAGGAGTACGCCGAACAGTGCATGTCTGTTACGGGATCGTTCATGATCGAAGCCGTTCGAGAGCAGGTGGCGTGATGAGTAAGTACACGGCCCCGGACCCGAGCGTGGTGGTGGCTGCCGACGATGTCGCCGCGATCACGGCACTGTCATTGCAGGCGGTTGCCGCCCCTGTCGAACCCGACCCGGACTTCGACATGGTCGCGTTCCTCGGCATCGAGCGGGACGGCTCGCCCGCCCGATAGCGGTG
Organism: Rhodococcoides kroppenstedtii; assembly: GCF_900111805.1. Taxonomy (GTDB): domain Bacteria; phylum Actinomycetota; class Actinomycetes; order Mycobacteriales; family Mycobacteriaceae; genus Rhodococcoides; species Rhodococcoides kroppenstedtii. Next base: position 10,281 of record NZ_FOJN01000016.1, on the reverse strand, counting down.
CCTATGCCCCGCTCGAACCGTCCGGGGATTCCGGAAAGCTGCAACCGGCATAGGGGGGTAACGCGGCCGCGAGCACTACAACGAGTTCGCCCGCCCCCCGCCCCACAACTGGCCCCGTACCGACTTGGTGCGGGGCTTTCGCATGTCACGAGAAGGAGACGCACCATGACACTCAGCATCGGACGCACCGTCCTCTACACCCTCAGCGCGGACGACGCCGCCGCGATCACCAAGCGGCGCGCCGACTTCGCCGAGCACCGCAAGACCGACGACTACCGCGACACCGGGTACGTCGCGCACGTCGGCAACCAGGTACGCGAGGGCGACGTCTTCCCCGCCGTCGTCATTCGGGTCTGGGAAGCCGCCGGCTCGGCGAACCTGCACGTGCTGCTCGACGGGACGGACACCTTCTGGGCGTGCAGCGTCAGCGAGGGTAAGGGCCCGCGCACCTGGGCCTGGCCCCCGCGCGTCTGACGACCTCGTGAAGGCGATGACCCTCCGGCTTCCGGAGGAGCTGGACGGGCGGCTGCACCTGACGGGCCGAGGTGCTCGGGGTCCCGGTCGTCGAGGTCGTCCGGGATGCGATCGACGCTATTCGCGTCCCGGTCGGCCCCACGGGTCCGGCTCCGGACTTTCGTCCCACCCGGGGCCGAGCCACGCGGTGACCCGCTCCTCGAGGTCGAGGGCTACCTCGCCGCGGCCGTAGCGCGCCTGCTCCGCCTCGGCGGCCAGCGCGCCCAGCTCCTCGGGGCCGGCCGTCCACCCGCCGTCGGCAACGTGCGCGCCGTTGTACTCGGCCGCCAGCCGCCGCCGCAGCGCGCGCAGCAACCGCTCCGCGCGACCCCACCGCTCACCGTCCGTCACCCGGCGGACGGTACCCGCACGCCGAGTCGGGGGAGGAGGTGTGTCGCATGCTGCCGTGGATCTTCTACCAGCCGTGGTTCTGGTCTCTGCTGCCCGGTGTGTTCACCGGGTCCTGACCCGATGCAATGCGACGTGTCGGTGGGGGTCGGTACAGTCTCGATCGCGGCTCGACGCAACCCCCCTGCTGTCGGATCGCGCCACAGCGCCCCACCTGCCTTCGGGTAGGTGGGGCGCTCTTCGTGCGTTGGCGCACCGACCTGGTGCGTGTGCGCAAACGTCGTGGCGGACAGTCCGATTCGGGGGTACCGTCGCTGAACGTAAGCGGCCCCGCCCGGTGCTACCAACACCGAACGGGGCCTTGCCACCATCCAATCCTGAGCTTGGAGTGATGACCGTTGCCTGACGGTACCCGTCTGCCCGCACCCGCCGCGACCGAAACCCTCGACCGCTTCGACGTCGACCTGTTCGTCGCCTCGTTCCTCTCCCGCTACGACGGCAAGACCCGCGAGCGGTACACCGCCGACCTCTGCCGGTTCCTCGAGTGGTGCGACCGCCACCACCTCTCGCCGTTCCAGCTGCGCCGCCAGCACCTCGAGGTGTATGCGAAGTACCTCGCCAAGGAGCGCGGCAACTGCCCGACGACTGTCGCGCACCGCCTGGGCACGTTGCGCTTGTTCTACGAGCTGGCCGTCGACGACGACCTGATCATCAAGAACCCGACGCGGCTGCTGCGCATCCCGAAACGCCGCCGCGTCGTGGGCGAGAAGATCCACCTGAACCGAGCGGAGATGCAGGCCGTGGCGCGCGCCGCGTACGACAGCTCCCCGGTCGACTACGCCCTCGTCGTGATCATGGGCTACACCGGCATGCGCGTCTCCGAGGTGTGCTCGCTCGACGTCGACCACGTGCTGTCCTTCTCCAAGGGCCACCGGGTGATGGAGTTCGTGCAGAAGGGTGGTGACATCGCGACGGTGCCGCAGCCGCCGGTGGTTATGCGCGCGATCGACGCGGTGATCGCCGGCCGCACGTCCGGGCCGCTGTTGCTGCGCCGTGACGGCACGAGGATGACGCGGCGGTCGGCGGACCGCATCGTGAAGCGGGTCGCGCGGGTCGCCGGGATTGCGATGACTGTCTCCCCGCACACGTTCCGGTATTCGTTCTGCGTGAACTCGATCGACGCCGGCGTCCCTCTGCGCGAGGTGCAGGTGTCAATGCGGCACAAGGACATCTCGACGACGATCGCGGTGTACGACCGCGGCCGCGCAAATCTCGACACGCACGCCTCGCACACCCTCGCGGCGTACCTCGGAGCAGTCGCTTAAGGCCGAGCGCGAGTTCGACCGCTGGCAACGTGAAGCGTCGCGCACCGCGCGAGGGTGATCGGGTGGTTGCTGCACGCAGGTAACTATCTCTGTCGGTGCCGAACTTGGAACGACCCACCCGAGACGTCTCGGGTGGGCCGTTTGCTGTGCCCGGAGGTCGTGCGCCGTGCCTACTGCACGTTCCAGGTGCCCAACTGTCCGCCGAGTTCGTCGGTGTAGCGAATGGACTGCACGGGAGCGCCGGTGACGTCGAACGCCACGGCCCCGCGGATCACGTCGCCGGCCGGAACGGTGCCGACGTCGAGCTGGCCGTCGATCGCGCCGAGCGCGGCCTGGTAGCTGGTGCCGTCCTCGGCGCGCGCCGTGAAATACAGCGGGTTGAGCTGGGTGGTGCCCTCGATGCCGCGGATCGTGACGGTCACCTGGACCAGCTCGCCGGTCGCCGGGAGCCCGTACTGCGCCGGGGTGGCGGGGCCGTAGCCCTCGATGGTCACCTCGCGGGTGGCGCCGTTGCTGTCGATGGTCAGAGCAGACCCGGCGGCGGCCGGGGCGTCACTCCCGCCGCTGCTGCCGCCCTCGGCGGGGGCGCTGGTCGCGGGGGAGTCTCCGCCGCCGAGGGTGGCCGTCTCGGGTGTGGACGTCGAGGTGCACGCGGCCGTGAGGGCGAGGGCGACGAGCACGGTGGGGATCAGGGTGCGCTTCATGCCGGGATTCCTACCAGACCGGTCGATTCCAGTGTGCGTGTTTCCCAGCGTGTTACGCCGCCGGAACGAGGTGCGGTGCGTTCTTTGCCCGCCAGGAGCCGGCGAGGTCGGGTACGTCCGGGTGGTCGACGTGGGGAAGTAGCGGCGTCACCGGTGTACGCCGCTGTGGGTCGCGGGCCAGGAGCACCGCCAGCTCGGTCATGGCCAGGAGGAACGAACAGCGGAGGTACGGCGGCGACGACGACCGCCACGACGCCGGCCGACCAGGCGTGCGCGACGTTGCCGGCGACGGACAAGGTGGCCGCAAGCGCGAGAAGGGACCAGGCGTACCACCGTCGGTGCCGCAGCGTCACCACGGCGAGGGTGGCGGCCACGATGGTCGCGTCGACGACGACGGGCACCATCCAGGCCTGATGCTTCGGCACCGCGTTCCGTGCGGCGAGATCGGCGAGGGCGGTGAAGCTGAGCACGAACGCGAGGGTCGCGACGACGGTGAGGATCGCGAGCGAGGTGAGACGGGCGAGCAGCATGGTGGGGCTCCTGAGAGTGAATGCGTGGCGCACGTAACTATCTGTCGGTCTGTCCCGCGTCACGCCGCGGTGAGGCCCACCCGGGCACCGGCGGCTGCGCGGCGCATCGCGTCGGGCAGCGCGAGCGTGTAGATCTGCGTGGTGCTCACCGAGGCGTGCCCGAGCAGCTCCTGCACGGCGCGAATGTCCTTGTCGACGGCATAGGCCAGGGACGCGAAGCGGTGCCGGAGGGTGTGGGCGGTCCATCCGTCGGCGAGCGCGCGGGAAACGAGCTTCCCGGTGTAGGCGGCCGAGAGGTGCCCGTCGATCTGGCCGGGAAAGAGGTATCCGCCGGGCATCCGATGAATCGCGCTCGCGAGACGCTCGTCGATCGGAAGGACGCGGACGTGGCCGCCCTTGCCCACGACGCGCAGGGTCCAGCCCATCAGATCGCGCTCGAGGTCGCGAATGTGGACCCTGCACAGCTCGCCGCGGCGGATGCCGGTGTCGGTCAGGATCAGGATCATCAGACGGACGCGGATGTCGAGGGTGCGGAGACCGTCGTCGACGACGTCGTTCGGGGCCGGCCGGGGAAGCGCGCGCGGGACGGTCACCTTCGGCAGCTCGAAGGCTGGGTTCGACTGCATGTGACCGCGCGCGTGGGCCCAGGTGAAGAAGACGCGCAGGCTCACGCGGTAGCTGCGCCGCGTGTTCGGCGCCCAGTCCTTGTTGGCGGTCCACGCGAGCAGGTGATCGAGGGTGACCGACCACGGGCTGAGCTTCGCGTGGTCCGCGCCGAACCGGCGGAGATGGTAGGTGCGGGTGTACCGGGTGTCCTTGGGGTGGCCGGCGGACCGGAGGTACTCGTCCCAGGCGCCGATGGCGGAAGCCCATGCCTTGGAAATCGTCAGCATCTTCATGCCATCCATCGGTACCGGTGCCGAGCGAGCCGGTCTGGACGTTTTGTTCAGGTTGAGACTTCGGTCCGGCGTGTCGCCCGATTCATTGTGAAATGTCCCAACTGTCCGACCCATCCGAATCGGCGTCGGCTCCGAGCCGGTCATGCCGTGGCCGGCAACGAAGCGGGGAAGAAGGCCGGTTCGAGCGCGCGGCGTCGCCGCAGGTCGAGGACGTTCGGACCTTGATCACTGGGTCCGGGGTTCGAGTCCCTGTGGGCGCACAGGCAAAGCCCCCCATCGCTGATGGGGGGCTTTTCTGTGTTCGGGTTCCGGGCGCTGCGCAGCGCGGGAGTCGATCCGGAACTATGCCTCCGTACCGTCGCCGTCGACCGGTGCTGCAGGACCGATCAGGGCGAGGACGGCCGGCTCGACGTCGACGGTCGGGTCGAGTATCGGTGCTGCGCGGAGGCAGCCGGCGACGAGGTGAACGAGCGTTTCGACGACATCGGCCACGTCCATCCCTTCGGTCGCGTCGTCGTCGAGGTGCAGCCACTGGACGGTGGCTTCGTCGATCGCCGCGACGGCGGTGCGACCGACCAGCCGTACGGCGGGCCGGTCGGCCTCGAGCCCGAGGAGGTGCGCGGCGGCCTGCAGTGCCGCGGTGCGGGCGTCCTCGAACACCTGCCAGGCCTCGGGGTCGGCGCCTCGTCCGCCCAGAACCAGGCGCAGGGCGAGACCCCGATGGCCACGCAGGTAGTTCAGATGAGCCGTCAGGGCCGCTCGGACTGCCACATCCGGCGTCGCGACGGGAATGTCGGTGAAGACTGCCGTCATCGACTCGGCCGTTGCGCGCATGGCCTCGAGGTAGATGCCACGCTTGTTCGTGAAGTAGTGGAACAGGAGGCCGTGCGCGACATCGGCGGCGTCGGCGATGTCGCCGACACCCACCTTGTCGTAGTCGTTCTCGGAGAACAGGGCAACCGCCGTCTCGATCAGCCGTCGACGGGTTTCCGCGGCCTTGGCGGTGCGGGCTTCTCTTCTCGTGGCGGGCCGGGACATCGGCTCATCGTAACGAGGTGGGGGCTACCGCCACGTCCGCGGACGTCCGCGACGTCGCCATCAGATGATGGGGGTGATGTGGTCGTGCAGCTCGACACCCAGCAACGCCTTGCCGTAGGTCTCGACGGACACTCGGGGAAGCATCACCGCGTGCCGAGCTCCGACGTTCGAGTCGCGCCAGATCCGTTGCAGGGCATTCACATCGGCGAACGCACCGGCCCCGGTGGCGTCGAGAAGGATGTTGAGCGCCTCGGTGACGCCGCGCAGCGCCACCGCCGCGTCACCACGCACGCGGGCACGGGAGACGAGGTCCGGGTACACCCCGGCTTCGGCCCACCGCATCACATCGTCCGCCGCCCGGTAGGCGTGCAGATGCGCGGTGTCGATCTTCAGTGCGGCCTCGGCGACCATCATCTGGAACGCGACGGAATCCGCCTGCCGCTCGAACACGGTGTAGGCGAGCGACTTCTCCGCTGCCTTGGTGGTGACGAGATCGAGTGCGGCGCGGCCCATTCCGAGCTGCGGGCCCACCAGAACCATCACGAGCATCGGGCCGAAGGCCGACCGTGCGAACGCCGAGTCGGTGCGTTCGGCCACGTAGGACCCGCTGAACGCGCCCATCATCGACAGCATCCGGTGCTCGGGAACGAACACGTCGTCGGCCACGACGGTGTTGCTGCCCGAGGCCCGCATGCCGGCGACGTACCAGGTGTCGTCGACGGTGTAGTCGCTGCTGGGGATCAGCGCCATGCCCTGGTCGAGCACGGAATCGTCCTCGTCGAGTACCACCACTCCACCGGTGCACCACGTCGCGTGCAGGCTGGCCGAGGCGTAGGGCCACTGGCCGCTGACTCGGTAGCCGCCCTCGACGCGGCGGGCCGTGGCGGTCGGTGAGACCACGCCGGAGATCACGACGTCCGGCCCGTCGGCGTAGACCTCGGCCTGCGCGCGCTCGTCGAACAGCCCGAGCGCCCAGTGGTTGATGTTCGACAGGGTGGTCACCCAGGACGCTCCGCCGTCGCCCTCGGCGATGGTCGAGGGGACGTCGAGCATGGTGCGCAGGTTCGTCTCGAGCCCGCCGAAACGGGCGGGTGCGGCGATGCGGAAGGCGCCGGCACGACGCAGAGCCGCCACGGTGTCGTCGGAGAGTCGACGCGCCTGCTCGTTGGCCGCGGCACCTGCTCGCAGGTCAGGGAGCAGGGCGCGCAGGTTGTCCAACACATCCGCCCCGCTGTCGAGGCGAGGGGCGGTGGTCGAGGGCTCGAATGCAGTGGTGGTCATCGGACCGCCTTCCGATCGGGCGCCTTTTCAGACGAGGCGCGGTGGTCGATGGGCCCGAACGTAAGACAGTTTTGACTCGAGGTCAATATTGACTTCGAGTCACAAAAGTGGCTCACTGAGCTTCCCCGTTTCGAAAGGAAGGCCCGCATGGTCGCCATCTCCTGCGACAGGATCGTTCCCGCGCCGCAGCAGCGTGTGTGGGACGTCATCTCCGATGTCTCCAAGTTCGAGCATTGGCACGCGCTGCACGAAGGCTGGGAGGAGATGCCGTCGGGCCCCGTCGACGTGGGATCGACGATGGTGGAGAAGATCAAGGTGGCCGCCCTCGTCGACACGATCACCTTCGAGGTGAAGACGTGCCGGACCCCCAGTGAGGTCGTCTTCCGGGGCGCCGGATCGACCGGCTCGAAGATTCACATGCGACTCGGCCTCGAGCCCACCGGCGAGACCACGACGGTGACCATCGACCTCGACGTCACCAGCCCGCTTCTCGTCGGTCCCATCGGCAAAGCGCTCAACGGAACGTTCACGAAACGGCTGAGGCAGACGCTCGACGGCCTCGCGACGTACGTGGCGTCGGTCGACGGCAGCACCGAGACGCCCTCCCGGCACTGACCTCCACGGACCGTCGCAACCGACCTCGACGTCGGTCGCCCCACCTCACGAAGCAGGAGTCGTCGAATGTCCCGACCGGTTGCTCTCCACGACGAGTTCGATGCCGGCCCGTACCCGTTGTACGACATGATGCGGGAGTCGTCGCCAGTGACGTTCATGGAGGAGGTCGGCGGCTTCGACGCGTGGCTGGTCACGCGCTACGACGACGTGTCCTTCTGCATGAAGAAGCCGGCGATCTTCGGTCACGAGAGCTTCTGGGACGAGCCTGTGTCGATGCACGATCCGTCCGACGCCGTGCAGAAGTCCGTGGTCGAGAGTTTCTCGAACATCATGATGTACAAGGACGATTCGCCCCACTCGACGATGCGGAAAGTGCTCGGTCCCCCGTTCGCTCCGCCGAAAGTGGCATCGCGGCGGGACCAGGTGAAAGCCCTGTGTCGAGACCTCCTGCAGCGGTGCCGCGAGAAGGGCACCTTCGACTTCGCGCAGGACTTCGCCTACCTGCTGCCGAGCTTGGTCGTGGCGGACTATCTCGGCATTCCGGAGGAGGATCGTGAGTTCGTTCGGCTCCTCGCGGATCGCTTCCGGGTCGTCTTCGAGCCCGAGGTGCAGGGCGACGCCCGCGCCGACATGCTCCGAGACGTGGCGCCGCTCGTGTCCTACCTGGACGATCTGATCGCCCAGCGCAGAGCCGAGCCGCAGGACGATTTCCTGTCCGCCCTCACCGCCATCGACGAGGCCGACGGCGGCATGACGACGGACGAGCTGCGTGGCAATCTGATGCACCTGCTCCTCGCGGGTAACGAAACCACGACGAACCTGCTGAGCCACATGGCCGTTCAGCTCGCCCGAACCCCCGAATTGCGCGAGATCATCGCCGCGGACCCGACCAGGGCGCGGCACTTCGTCGAAGAGACATTGCGGTTCGAAGCACCACTGCAGATCATCGCCCGCAAGACACGCGAGCCGGTGACGATCGGTGACACCGAGATTCCCTCCGGCGCGATGGTGGCGCTGGGAGTCGGATCGGCCAATCGGGACCCCGCCCGCTTCGACGACCCCGACCGATTCGACCTCGACCGCGACGACAAGGCGCACCTGTCCTTCGCCGTCGGAGCCCACTTCTGCATCGGCGCGCCGCTGGCGCGCCTCGAGGGGCAGATCGCCGCGGAGATGCTGGCGGGCGAGTTCCGCGACCTCGAGATCGTCGCGGATAAGAAACCCGAGTGGAAGCCCGACCTCATCTCGCGGGGATTCATTCACCTCCCGGCGCGGAGCACGCAGTCGCCGTAGGCGCACGAGCAGCGCACCGAACACCACCAATTCGATTCACCGACAGGAAGGTTGCACGATGATCCTCATCACCGGCGCCGGCGGGAGCGTGGGCCGCTCGCTGCTGCGAGGTCTGCACGAGCGCGGGATTGCGAGTCGGGCTTTCGTGAAGAACGCCGACCAAGGGCGCGTTGCGCTCTCGGACGGTGCGACGGAGATCGTCGTGGGCGATGTCCGATCGCGAGACGACATCGTCGCTGCCGCGGACGGCGTGACGAGGATCTACCACGCCAACCCCACGAGCATCGTTCGTGAGGTCTTCATCGCGGAGTACATCGTCGAGGCGGCGCGCAAGCACGGCGTCGAGCACGTGGTGTACCACTCGGTGATCCACCCCGATATCGCCGAGATGTTCCACCACCAGGAGAAGGGTCGCGTCGAGACCGTGTTCGAGGACTCGGGAATCCCGTCGACCTTTCTTCGCGCGTCGCACTTCATGCAGAACTACCTGGATTTTTGGGAATTCGTTCGTGGCGGCGCGCTTCCGTACCCGACGTCGCCGAACTCGGTGATGGGCGTAGTCGACGCCGAGGACGTCGGCGAGGTCAGTGCCCGCATCCTGGCGGCTCCCGTCGAGAAGCACGCCGGCGGCGTGTACGACCTGTCCACGCAGGAACTCACCCGCCACGAGATGGCCGCCGAGTGGAGTGCGGTTCTGGGGCACAAGGTCTCGGCCGTGAAGTTCTCACCGAACGTGGTCACCAACCCCCTGTGGAGCGTCGCGTCCCTCGGCGCGCTGGTGGGGACGACGCTCCGGAACAACCCCGTCGCGGCGCCGCTGCAGATCGTGCGCGGCGCACGCCAGTCCTCGAACGCGAAGGGTGTTCGGAACTGGCCGAGGGAGTCGCAGGATTGCTACGTCAGGATGATGCAGTACTACGACAAGAACGGGCTCCCCGCCGGTGACCTGACCGTGCTGCCCGAATTGCTGGAGCGTCCCGCGACCAGCTACCGGGAATTCGCGCGGCGTGAAGCCCGTCGGCGGGGACACGTGACCACGGACTGACCTGGCTCGCGGTGCGCAGCGCCGGCCGGTGCGCGCAGGGCGTACCCTGCGCGCGGTCGGTGGCGCTGCGCCGCGGGGCGATAAGGCACGGCAGGCCACGGACCGCGGTCAGCGGAACCGGTGCAGTGCGTTCCACTCGTAGTTGTGGGGCAGTCTCATCCACGCGGTACTGACGGTGGACCAGTGTCCGACGCCGGCCCGTGGGCTGGATTGACTGTGGCGGTACCCGTCGCGACTGTCGTTCGGGGGTACCTCGGATAGCCGGGGGTGCGCTGCGAGGAGACCGGCCAGCGAGAGGTGCACGGCGTCCAGGTTCTGCGCTACGTGTTTCCAATCCGGGCGCGAGGTGTCGGAACGGAGCTTGACCCGGTTTCCCGGACAGTTCGGGTTGGGTGTTCAGGCCACTTGTGAGGTGACCCGTCGATGGTAGGCGTGTTCGTAGTCCACTGGCGAGGAGTAGCCGATCCCGGAGTGCCGGCGATGCGGGTTGTACCAGGCCTCGATCCATTCGAAGATCGCGGAGGCAAGCTGGTCTCGGCTGTCCCACGATCGGGTGTCGAGCAGCTCGCGTTGCATCGTCGACCAGAACGACTCCATCATCGTGTTGTCGACGCTCGAGGCCACCCGACCCATCGACCCGAGCAGTCCTGCCGTGCGCAGTCGTTGACCGAAAACCCAACTGGTGTATTG
>NZ_FOJN01000005.1 GCF_900111805.1 Rhodococcoides kroppenstedtii | reverse complement strand
GGAACCGTCGAATGTCGTTCGGCGACAACCCGTCACCGGCAAGCAGTTGGTCCACGTGAATCCCCCCGAATTCGTGTCACCGACACCATGACACAAGGGTCCGACACGAAAATTTCGTCGACCGGTCGATCTGGACGCCGACGGCCCTACTCCGGCACCGTCAACGGCGAGTCCGGATCGGCCGGCTCCGCGACGAAGGGCGGCGGGTCGGTCGGGTCGAAGGAGCTCGGGAGGGTGGCGCAGGTGGCGCCGGGCTCGGGAAAGGTGTTCGGGTTCAGACGAAGTGCGCTGACGAATCGGTCGATGCGCTCGTCGTCGGTGTCGTCGACCTGGAGCCGGTGACCCCAGGACTGCAGGGAGATCGGTCGGTCCAACCCCGGATAGGGGGAGAGCATCGTGTACGGCACCCCGTCGACGCGTCGAGCCAGGTCGGCCACGGCGTCGTCACCCAGGGACTCGGGGTCGTAGGCAATCCAGACGGCCCCGTGCTCGAGCGAATGCACCATGTTCTCCGTGCGCACCGGAACGGAGTAGACCACCCCGGTGCAGGTGGCCCACGCACCGTCGTGCCGACCGCCCATCGGTGGTGAATAGGTGTACGCGACACGGTAGTTCGGCAGCACGTGCAGGGCGGGCGGATACTCCACCACCTCGATTCCGTCCAGCGCCAGAGACGGGTCCGGATTGTCGGCGGTCGGGACCCACGCGTCGGGAACCGCCCGGCCGGCCACCTCGGACCCGCACGCCGTCGAGGCGAGCAGGGTGACGGCCAGGAGCGCAGCGGCGCGGTGCATGCCGTTCACCCTGCCAGGTCGGTCGCCCCGGAGGCGGCACCGACCGTGGCGACGCAGAACACTCGACGGAACGGGAAGAGGGTGACCCCGTCGGGTCCCGCCGGATACGCCTCGCGCAGCCGCGCCGCCAGCTCCGCCTCGAACGCTCGCTGCCCGTCGTCGAGCGCGTCGAACACCGGGGTCAGGGCGGTGCCCCGCATCCAGTCGAGCACCGGGTCGGTACCGGAGAGCCGGTGCACGTAGGTGGTCTCCCACGCGTCGACGGCGCATCCGTGCGCAGCGAGGAGCGTGGCGTAGTCGCTCGGGTCGTCCACGGCGTCGTCGTGACGCAGCAGGCCGACGGGGAGCCGATCGACCCACGGGGCGGAGCCGGCGACCTCGCGGAGAGCGCGGTGCGACGGCGCCCCGAAGTTGCCCGGCATCTGCACGGCGATCACGGCGCCGCGGGGGAGTGCGCGGGCCCACGCGGCGAGGAGCTCCCGGTGCTCCGGAACCCACTGCAGGAGTGCGTTGCTCACCACGAGGTCCGTGTCCTCCGCGGGCGTCCAGTCGCGCACGTCGCCCTGCTCGGCCGCGAGCCCGTTGCGGCGTGCGGCGGAGACCATCTCGGCGGACGAGTCGAGGGCGTCGAGCGCAGCGTCCGGCCAGCGATCCGAGAGCAACCGGGTCGAATTTCCGGGCCCGCATCCGAGGTCGACGATCCTGCGCGGCGCGTCGAGGTCCACCCGCGCGACGAGGTCGACGAACGGTCGATGACGATGGTCGGCGTACTGCAGGTACTGCGACGGGTTCCACATGGGCACCTCCGTGGGGTCGATCCACCCTTGCAGTACGAGCGTACTGTAAACCACGGTTCGGAAGGAGGCGTTCGGTGACGACGTCCGGAGTGCCGGCGCTGGTGACGGCCGGCCTGCTGTGGGGCACCGGCGGCGTGCTCGGGACCGCCTTCGGCTCCGCCGCCGGGCTGCCGCCCACTGCGGTCGCGGCCTGCCGCCTGGGCGGCGGCGGGCTTCTCCTGGTGGCCTACGCGATCGCCGGTGGGACCGGACGTCCCACGGGCGCTCCTGCGCTCCGACGCATCGCGGTCATCGGCGTCCTTGCCGCCGTGTTCCAAGGTGCGTACTTCGTCGCCACCTCCCTCCTGGGCGTGGCCGCGGCAACCCTCATCGCCATCGGTTCGGCGCCGGTGGTGTGCGTCGCCGTGGAATCGGTCGGTGCCCGACGACGTCCCGACCCGGTCGCGGTGCGCACCGTGGCGGTCGGGCTCGTGGGCCTGGTGTTCCTGGTGGGGGCGCCCCCCGACGTGGCGGCGGGCACCGCGCTGCTCGGGGCGCTGACGGCGTTGCTGTCGGGGTCGTCGTTCGCCGCGATCACGCTGGTGGGTCGACGCCCGGTGGTCGGGCTGTCCGAATCCGCGATGACCGGATGGTCGTTCCTGCTGGGCGGGTCTCTGCTCGTAGTGGGATTCACGATGGCCGGGGGCTCACCCACCCCGACCGTCACCGCCGCGAGCATCGCGTTGCTGGTGGCCCTGGCGGTGTTTCCCACGGCCGCCGCCTACACGTTCTGGTTCCGCGGCCTCCGTACGTCCCCCGCGTCCACGGCCGCCGTGATCGGGTTGCTCGAACCCCTCACGGGTACGGTCCTCGCCATGATCGTGCTGGGCGAACGACTGACGGTGGTCGGCCTGATAGGAGCCGCGCTGTTGTTGGTGGCCGTCGTCGACACGAGCCGTCCGCGGACCGTCCGTGCGTGAGCTTCCGGCCGCGACCGCCCGGCGGATCGCGGTGGCGGCGCAGGGATTCGGCCGGCTGAAGCCCACGTCGTCCGGCCGGCGCGCCGTGTCGTCGGTGCTCGCCACGACCCGGCTGTTGCAGATCGATTCCGTCGCGGCCGCCGTTCGGGCGCACTACGCGCCCGTGTTCAGTCGCGTCGGCTCCTACGACCGAGCGGCTCTGGACCGCGCGGCCTGGTCCGACACCGCGCGTTCACCACGTCTGATGGTCGAGTACTGGGCGCACGAAGCCGCGTTCGTCCCCGTCGAGGACTGGCCGTTGTTGCGGTGGCGAATGGATCGCTACATCCACGGTCGGTGGGGCGGTGCGCGGGATGTCGCCGAGCGACACCCGCGGTTGGTCGACGACGTGCTGGACGCGATCCGTGACGGCGGCCCTGCCACGGCGCGCGAACTCGAGGTGGCCCTGGACCGGCGGCGGCCCGGTCCGAAGGGCCCGTGGTGGGACCACAGCGACGTCAAGGTGGTGTGCGAGCAGCTCTTCGCCAGTGGCGTTCTCACGGTGCCGCGGCGAACCAAGTTCGCTCGGGTCTACGACCTGACCGAGCGCGTCCTCCCGCCGGACGTCGCGTCGCACCGCATTCCCGAGGACGACGCGGTACGTCGTCTCGTCGAGCAGTCCGCCGCGGCGATGGGCGTCGCGACCGCCGCCGACCTGCGCGACTACTACCGGCTCTCCGCGGCGCAGACTTCTCGCGCGCTGGCCGAGCTCGTCGAGGCGGGCCGCGTGGTGCCGACGACGGTCGCGGGCTGGAAGGACCCGGCCTACCTCCATGTCGATGTACGCCGACCCCGCACTGTCGACGCGGCGGCCCTGCTGTGCCCGTTCGACCCGCTGATCTTCGGCCGCGCCCGCACGGAGCGGGTGTTCGATTTCCACTACCGCATCGAGATCTACACCCCCGAGGCGCAGCGACGGTACGGCTACTACGTGTTCCCGTTCCTGCTCGGAGACGAGCTGGTCGCGCGCGTCGACCTCCGTGTGGATCGAGCCGCGGGGTTGCTGACCGTCCCCGGCGCGTTCAGCGAGGACTCGGTCGACGCGCAGGGTCGACGCGGCGAGGTCGCGGCGGCCCTGGCGGGCTCGGTGCGCGCGATGGCGGAGTGGTTGGACGTCGACGTCGCCGTGGGTGAGCGCGGCGACCTGGCCGGCGATCTGCGCGTCGCCGTCTCCTAGGCTCGGCGGGTGCACACCGCTCCGCTGTCCGTCTCGCTGATCGCGCTCACCGATTTCGTCCGACCCGACGACGTGCCGTGGGAGACGGACGCCGAGGGCGGCGAGGCGCTGGTCGAGTTCGCCGGGCGGGCCTGCTATCAGAGCTGGGACAAGCCGAATCCGCGCACGGCCACCAATGCCGGCTACCTACGTCACCTGTTGGCGGTGGGCAACTTCTCGGTGCTCGAGCACGCCACCGCGAGTTTCTACGTCACCGGCATCTCGCGTTCCTGCAGCCACGAGCTGATCCGGCACCGCCACTTCTCGTTCTCGCAGCTCTCGCAACGCTCGGTCAGCGAACGCGACGCGCGCATGGTCGTGCCGCCCGCCATCGACGCGGACGAGACCCTCCGTGACCTCTTCCGCGAGGCGACGGACGAGTCGCGCGCGGCCTACGACCGGTTGCTCACCGCCCTCGAGGCCGCGGCCGGGCCGGACGCACCTGCCGTCGTCGCCGGCAAGCAGGCGCGCCAGGCCGCGCGGTCGGTGCTGCCCAACGCCGTCGAGACCCGTGTGGTGGTGACCGGAAATTTCCGCTCGTGGCGCCACTTCGTCACCATGCGCGCGACCGAGCACGCCGATCTGGAAATCCGCCGACTCGCCGTCGCCTGCCTGCGCCGACTCGCCGAGGTGGCGCCCGCCGTCTTCGGTGACTTCGAGATCCGGACGCTGCCGGACGGAACCGAGGTGGCGCGCTCGTCGTACCCGGGGGAGTGAGGGACGGAACCGCCCCGGTCGGCGGGTAATCTTCCGGACCATGATCACCGGTGACCCCGCCACGGCTGCGGGAACTGTGCGCCCCGACCACACGACCGTCGCCGCGGGTCCGAAGTTGCCGTTCGGTGCCGTCTCCGTCGCGATGGTGACACCGTTCACACCGGCCGGCGCGCTCGACATCGACACCGCCGTGTCCCTGGCCGCCCACCTCGTCGACTCCGGCTGCGACGGTTTGGTGATCTCGGGTACCACCGGTGAGTCGCCCACCACCTCCGATCGTGAGAAGGCCGACCTGCTCCGCGCCGTCGTCGACGCCGTCGGCGACCGTGCCCGCATCGTCGCCGGAGCCGGGACCAACGACACCGCTCACAGCGTCGCGCAGGCCCGCCTGGCCGCGGAGTCCGGCGCCCACGGTCTGCTCGTCGTCACGCCCTACTACTCGCGGCCCCCGCAGGCGGGTCTGCACGCCCACTTCGCGACCGTCGCCAACGCGACCGATCTGCCCGTGATGCTCTACGACATCCCGCCGCGGTCGGTGGTGCCCATCGAGAGCGACACCCTGCGACGCCTCGCCGAGCACCCGAACATCCTCGCGGTCAAGGACGCCAAGGGCGACCTGGCCGCCGGCGCCGAACTCATCGCGGAGACCGGCCTGCAGTACTTCTCCGGCGACGACCCGCTGAACCTCCCGTGGCTCAGCGTCGGCGCGGTCGGATTCGTCAGTGTCATCGGCCATCTCGTCCCCGGACCGCTGCGTGATCTGCACGCCGCGTGGGCCGCCGGAGACGTGGCCACCGCGCAGCGGATCAACCTCCGTCTGCTCCCCATCGTCCGATCGGTCGCGCGACTCGGCGGCGTCACCGCGTCCAAGGCCGGGCTTCGCCTCGTCGGCATCGACGTCGGTGATCCACGCCTGCCGCAGGTCGCGCCGACCACCGAACAGATCGACGCGCTCGTCGTCGATCTCCAGCACGCAGGAGTTCTCACATGACCCGACCGCCCCGGCGGCGATCCGCCTCTCGACGCGCCGGCCCGCCGGCGCCGCCGACGGCACCCCCCGCGTCCCGGCCGGCGGCGTCCGCGCCGCGCGTCCCGCAGAACTCTGCTGCGACGCAGCGGCCGGATTCGCGCAGCACGGTCGACCACAGCGGCCGCCTCGGCACCCCGCCCAAGGCCCCCAAGAAGGGTCTGCGCGTCGTGGCCCTCGGCGGCATCGGCGAGATCGGCCGCAACATGACGGTCTTCGAGCACCAGGGCAAGTTGCTCATCGTCGACTGCGGTGTGCTGTTCCCCGAGGATCAGCAGCCCGGTGTCGATCTCATCCTTCCCGACTTCCGGCACATCGAGAACCGGATGGACGACGTGGTCGCCCTCGTGCTCACCCACGGGCACGAGGACCACATCGGAGCCGTCCCGTTCCTGCTGCGCCTGCGGCCCGACATCCCGGTGATCGGCGCGAAGTTCACCCTCGCGCTGCTCGCCGCAAAGTGCCGCGAGCATCGGCAGCGGCCCAACCTCGTGGAGGTTCGCGAGGGCGATTCCACCCAGCACGGGCCGTTCGAGCTGGAGTACTTCGCGGTCAATCACTCGATTCCCGACGCCCTGGCCGTCGCCATCCGCACCGACGCGGGCGTGGCGCTGCACACCGGCGACATCAAGCTCGACCAGCTTCCCCTCGACGGCCGGCTCACCGACCTCGGCGGATTCGCTCGCCTCGGCGACGAGGGCGTCGACCTGTTCCTGGTCGACTCCACCAACGCCGAGGTGCCGGGCTTCGTGACCCCCGAGCGCGAGATCGGCGGCGTTCTGGACACGGTGATCGGCAAGGCGAAGAACCGCGTCATCGTGGCGTCGTTCGCCTCGCACGTGCACCGCATCCAGCAGGTCATCGACGTCGCCGCCCGGTACGGCCGCAAGGTCGCCTTCGTGGGCCGCTCCATGGTGCGCAACATGGCGATCGCGCAGGAACTCGGCTACCTGACGTTGCCGGACGGCGTCGAGGTCGACATGGACACCGCCACCAAGCTGCCCGACGACAGACTGGTGCTGATCTCCACCGGTTCGCAGGGCGAACCGCTCTCGGCGCTGTCCCGCATGGCGCGCGGTGAGCACCGTCAGATCAACGTGCGCGCCGACGACCTCGTGGTGCTGGCCTCGTCCCTCATCCCCGGCAACGAGAACTCCGTGTTCGCCGTCGTGAACGGTCTGGCCAAGCGCGGCGCCAAGGTGATCACGCAGCAGAGCGCCAAGGTTCACGTCTCCGGCCACGCGTCGGCCGGCGAACTGCTCTACCTCTACAACGCGGTGCGGCCGACCAACGCGATGCCGGTCCACGGCGAATGGCGGCATCTGCGGGCCAACGCGGCACTCGCCGCCGCGACGGGCGTCCCGGAGGACCGCATCGTTCTCGCGGAGGACGGCGTCGTCGTCGACATGGTCGACGGGCTGGCGAAGGTCGTCGGTCAGGTCCCCGTCGGCCACGTCTACGTGGACGGGCTCTCGGTCGGCGACGTGGGCGACTCGACGCTCTCCGATCGTCTGGTCCTCGGCGAAGGCGGGTTCATCGCCATCACCATGGCGGTCGACTCGGCCACCGGTCGGTCGGCCGGAACCCCGGAGGTCTCCGGGCGCGGCTTCTCCGACGACCCGGCCGCCCTCGAGGAGGCCGCGAAGTTGGTCGAGGCCGAGCTGGTGCGTCTCGCGGGCGAGGGTGTCAAGGACACGCATCGCATCGCGCAGGCCGTCCGCCGAGTCGTCGGGCGTTGGGTGGCGGACAAGTACCGTCGTCGCCCCATGATCGTGCCGACGGTTCTCGAGGTGAACACCGACCAGTGACGCCGGGTCGGGTGGGGCTCGGGCGCTCTCTCAGGATGCGAGGAGCCGCCAGAGTCCCACCAACCCGATCGCGACGATGCACAGTCGCAGGGCGGTGGGGGAGAGACGTCGGCCGTACTTGGCCCCGACCACTCCGCCGACCAACGAGCTGACGGCGATGAGTCCCGCTGCGGCCCAACTGATTCGGTCGAACGCGAGCAGTGTGAAGGACAGCGCGGCGACGATGTTGACCACCAGCGACAGCAGGTTCTTCGCGGCGTTCATCCGCTGCATGCTCTCCGGGAGCAGCGCACCCATCACGCCCATCAGCAGAATGCCCTGGGCGGCGGTGAAGTAGCCGCCGTAGACGCCGACGGCGAACGTGCCGACGATCAGGAGCCCGAACCGTCCCCGGCCGAGGCCGGTCTCGGTGCTGCGCTCGGACCGCTGTTGGGCCCACCGCTGGATACGGGGGCCGGCCAGCACGAGCACCAACGCCAGGATCAGCAACACCGGGACCACGGCGGTGAACGTCTTCTCGGGCAGGTGACGCAACAACCACGCGCCGAGAATTCCGCCGAGCAGCGATCCGGGCAGCTGCCACTTCAGCCGACCCCACTGGCCCTTCAGTTCTTCCCGATAGCCCCAGGTTCCGGAGGCCGATCCCGCCACGAGGCCGATGGCGTTGCTCATGGTCGCGGTCACCGGCGGGTAGCCGAACGCGATGAGCGTCGGGAAGGTGACCAGCGTTCCGGACCCCACGATGGCGTTGATCGCGCCCGCCGCGAAGCCCGCCAGGAGGATCAGGACGATTTCGGTGACCGGCACGACTGGGACGCTACGACACGGCTAGATTCGTCTCGCATGAGCCTTGCCCGCGACGAACGCCTCCGCCTGGTCGACACCATGAGCTCGGCCGGCCCCGACGCCCCGACCCTGTGCGGGGAGTGGACGGTGCGCGATCTCGCCGCCCACCTCGTCGTCCGCGAGCGTCGGCCGGATGCGTCCGTCGGGATCCTCCTTCCGCCCCTGGCCGGCTACACGCAGTCGGTGCAGGACGGCGTCGCGACGCGGCCGTTCGACGAATTGCTCGACGACGTGCGGTCGGGTCCGCCGATCTGGTCGCCGTTCAAGGTGCTCGATCCCGTGGCCAACCTCGGCGAGATGTTCGTCCACCACGAGGACGTGCGGCGGGGGGACGGCGTCGCGACGCCCCGCGACCTCGACCCCCGGCTCGAGAAGGCCCTGTGGGGGCTCGGCGGCCTGATGGGGCGCAAGGCGTACCGGTCGGCCCCGGTGACCGTGGTGTGGGAGTCGCCGGAGTTCGGGACGCGCTCGTTCGGATCCAGGTCGCGTCGGGTGATCCTGCGCGGACCGGCGTCCGAACTGGCTCTGCATGCCTTCGGTCGCGACGCCGTCGCGCTGGATTTCGACGGGGACGAGGCCGACGTCGCCGCGGTGAAGGCGCTCGACCGGTCGTTCTGACGGCATGGTGCTCGTGTTGCGGATGGTCCTGGTGAGGTTCGACCGACTAACCTGAGCGGTATGGCAGGCAAGACGAGTACGCGCGCGTCCCGATCCGGTACGACCGGATCGTCCCGGTCGACCGCCGCGCGCGGCGGGTCGGGCGGCCGCACCGTCACCACTCCCCGCAAGCCGACCGCTCCGCGCAAGGCCGCCGGGTCGAGCAGAGCCGGTGGCTCCAGCAAGGGGACCGGTTCACGCAAGCCCGCCGCGTCCCGCGGCGGTGCCGGTCGCGCACCCGCACGCAGGACCAACTCCGGCTCGTCGGCCGGCGGCAACGCCGCCCGTGCCGTCGGTCGCGGGATCGCGTCCGGATGGGCCCTCGCCGCCAAGGGCGTCGGCGCGACCACCCGCACCGTCGGCCGCGCCGGCGACATCGAACACGGTCACCGCCGTGACGGCCTCGCGCTGGGCGCCCTGGCGATCAGCGTCGTGGTCGCGGCCGGGCTGTGGTTCTCCGCCGGCGGGCCGGTGGGGGAGTGGATCGAGATCGGCCTGCGCGCGGTGGTCGGCAGCGCGGCGATGGTGCTCCCGCTGCTCGGCGTCACCCTCGCCGTCGCGCTCATGCGGACGGAGCCGAAGCCCGACGACCGGCCCCGACTGATTCTCGGCTCGCTGCTGGTGGGCCTGCCGCTGCTGGGCCTGTGGCACCTCGGCGCGGGCTCGCCGACGGACGCCGACGGGCGTGCGTCCGGCGGCGGTGTCCTCGGATTCGTCGTGGGCGGCCCGCTGGCCGACGGAGTGACCGTGTGGTTGGCGGTCCCGCTTCTCCTGCTCGCGATCCTGTTCGGCGTTCTCCTGCTCACCGGAACGACGGTGCGGGACGTACCTGCTCGCCTGCGGTCGCTCTTCGGGACCGCGAGCGGCGGCGAGGAGTACGACGACTACGCGGCCGACGGTTTTTACGGCGACGATCCCTACGGCGACGATCCGTACGGTGCGGCGTCGTACGGCACCGACCCGTATGCGGCACCGAGCGCGTACGGCGATCCGCTCGACGTCGCGACGCGCTTCGATCTCGACGAGCCCGCCGCGCCCGGGCCGACACGTCGTCGGCGCACCCCGTCCCGGTCCGTCGAGACGCCCGCCGATGCCGCCCCGGACACCGGGGCGCCGGACGAGAGCGCCACCGAGTACGTCCCCGTCACTCCGCCCGCGCGTCGCCGTGCGGCGGCGACGGCGAAGCCCGACCCGGTCCCCACGCCCGATCCGTCCGACGCAGCCGGCCCGGCCGATTCCGACGCGGACCGGATGGTCGTCGACCGGGTGGTGGACGGCGACTACGTGTTGCCGTCGCTGTCGCTGCTGGTCGAGGGCGACCCGCCGAAGACGCGGAGTCAGGCCAACGACGCGATGATCGAGGCGATCTCCGAGGTCCTCGAGCAGTTCAAGATCGACGCCGCGGTCACCGGATTCACCCGCGGGCCGACCGTGACCCGCTACGAGGTGGAGCTGGGTCCGGGCGTGAAGGTGGAGAAGATCACCGCCCTCGCGCGCAACATCGCCTACGCGGTGGCCACGGACAACGTGCGTCTGCTGGCGCCCATCCCCGGCAAGTCCGCCGTGGGCATCGAGGTGCCGAACTCCGACCGCGAGATGGTGCGCCTGTCCGACGTGCTCACCGCGCCCAGCACCCGGAAGGATCACCACCCGCTGGTGATCGGGCTGGGGAAGGACATCGAGGGCGACTTCGTCAGCGCCAACCTGGCCAAGATGCCCCACCTGTTGGTGGCCGGGTCGACGGGCTCGGGCAAGTCGTCCTTCGTCAACTCGATGCTGGTGTCGCTGCTCGCTCGGGCGACGCCCGAGGAAGTGCGAATGATCCTCATCGACCCGAAGATGGTCGAGCTGACGCCCTACGAGGGCATCCCGCACCTCATCACCCCGATCATCACGCAGCCGAAGAAGGCGGCGGCCGCGCTCGCGTGGCTGGTCGAGGAGATGGAGCAGCGCTACCAGGACATGCAGGCCAACCGCGTACGCCATGTCGACGACTTCAACAAGAAGGTGCGGTCCGGCGAGATCACGGCTCCACTGGGCAGCGAGCGGGTCTACAAGCCCTACCCGTACATCCTGGCGATCGTCGACGAGCTGGCGGACCTCATGATGACCGCGCCTCGAGACGTCGAGGAAGCGATCGTGCGCATCACGCAGAAGGCGCGTGCCGCGGGTATCCACCTGGTGCTCGCGACGCAGCGTCCCTCGGTGGACGTCGTCACCGGTCTGATCAAGACCAACGTGCCGTCGCGTCTGGCCTTTGCCACGTCGTCGCTCACGGACTCGCGGGTCATCCTCGATCAGCAGGGGGCCGAGAAGCTCATCGGTATGGGCGACGCGCTGTTCCTGCCGATGGGGGCGGGCAAGCC
The DNA here is from genome assembly GCF_900111805.1 of Rhodococcoides kroppenstedtii. Lineage (GTDB taxonomy): Bacteria > Actinomycetota > Actinomycetes > Mycobacteriales > Mycobacteriaceae > Rhodococcoides > Rhodococcoides kroppenstedtii. The sequence continues at coordinate 279,941 of NZ_FOJN01000005.1, read as the reverse complement.
GACCCGCCTGCAGGGCGCCTTCATCACCGACGAGGAGATCACCGCCGTCGTCGACGCCGCCAAGAACCAGGCGGAGCCGGAGTACACCGAGGGCGTCACCACGCAGAAGGCCGCGGAGAAGAAGGACGTCGACGCCGACATCGGCGACGATCTCGACGTGCTGCTGCAGGCCATCGAACTGGTGGTCACCAGCCAGTTCGGCTCCACGTCGATGTTGCAGCGCAAGCTGCGCGTCGGCTTCGCCAAGGCGGGCCGGCTCATGGACCTCATGGAGACGCGGGGCGTCGTGGGGCCGAGCGAGGGCTCGAAGGCCCGCGACGTTCTGGTGAAGCCGGACGAGCTCGACGGACTGCTGTGGTCGATCAAGGGCGGCGACCCCGCGGAGGGTGGAGACGACGAGTAGGCCGGTGGCCGACGGCTTTCCGTGACGCTGATCTCATTGCGCTTCTTTACGGGCGTTTTACCGTCTGTCGATGACTCGTTGGGTCGCTCCACACCGTCTCTGTGGCATCATTGTCAGCGGAGGGGAGTATCCCCAACTCGCGACGGACCCGTCAGCACGATCGAGCCCTGACTCGATCCGGGTCCCCGGTCGACGTGCGCTGTACCCAACGGCGACGATGCGACGGGAGAGACCTCCGGAGCCCAACGCTGGCCTACCGGAGGTAGCGAGTACATGAACGTGTCCACCACCGTTTGGATCGTCACCTGTGTGGTGATCCTCGGTCTCTTCGTCTTCGACTTCTTCGCCCACGTGCGCACGCCGCACGAGCCGACGTTCAAGGAATCGGCCACCTGGTCCGCGGTCTACATCGGACTCGCCGTCGTCTTCGGCGGCATCGTGTTCTGGCAGTACGGGTCGACCTACGGCGGCGAGTACTTCGCGGGATACATCACCGAGAAGGCCCTGAGCGTCGACAACCTGTTCGTCTTCCTCATCATCATGACGACCTTCTCGGTCCCGCGGCAGTACCAGCAGAAGGTACTGCTCATCGGCATCGTGATGGCGTTGGTTATGCGCGGCGGCTTCATCGCCCTCGGCGCCGCGGCGATCAACAACTTCAGCTGGGTCTTCTACCTTTTCGGTGCCTTCCTCATCTACACGGCCTACAAGTTGATCAAGGAGGCCGGCCACGAGGAGGAGAACGAGGTCGAGCAAGAGACCAAGATCATGCGCTTGGTCAAGAAGGTGCTCCCCACCACGGAGGAGTACCACGGTGACCGCCTGACGGTGAAGATCGACGGCAAGCGCGTGGTCACCCCGATGTTGATGGCGCTCGTGGTCATCGGCTTCACCGACATCCTCTTCGCGCTCGACTCGATCCCGGCCATCTACGGCCTCACCACCGAGCCGTACATCGTCTTCACCGCCAACGCGTTCGCCCTGATGGGTCTGCGTCAGCTGTACTTCCTCATCGGCGGACTGCTCGACCGCCTGGTCTACCTGTCCTACGGCCTCTCGCTGGTGCTCGCGTTCATCGGCGTCAAGCTCGTCCTGCACGCCCTGCACGAGAACGAGCTGGGCTTCATCAACGGCGGCGAGCACGTCGCGGTCCCCGAGATCACCACGGGCCTCTCGCTCAGCGTCATCGTCGGCATCCTGGCCGTGACCACGGTCGCCAGCCTGATCAAGACGCGCGGGAAGTCGGCGGAGGACGTCGACAAGGCCGCGACGGTCGACGCCGGCACCGCGTCCGAGATCGATCGGGACTCCACGCGCTGATCCGACCCCGGACAGCACACGGCCCGGCGGAGCACCTCCGCCGGGCCGTGTCGCGTCCGGATCAGGCCAGGGCGCCGAGAACCGGCTTCCACTCCTGCACCGCGATCGCCTCGACGAGCTCGTCGCGGACGAACGGATCGTCGGCGAACAGGTCGCGCACGTCGGCCTCGTCCGTTCCCTGCGCGACGATGGTGGCGCCGCTGTCGTCGGGGTACGGACCCGCGGTCACCACGCGGTCCTGCGCGATCTGCTCCCGCAGCCAGTCCCGGTGCTCGGCGCGCACGCGGTCGCGGCCTTCGGCGGTGCTGGGCGAGTAGGTGTAGTGGACGAGGAAGTGCGGCACGGGGGCTCCGTTCGGGTCGAGTGTGTCGGTCCGGTGTGGCGGTTCTTACGAATCAAAGCGTCAACAGCATGCGCGTGTTGCCCAGGGTGTTCGGCTTGACGTAGCTGAGGTCGAGGAACTCGGCGACACCGGTGTCGTAGGACCGGCACATCTCGGCGTAGACCTCCGCGGTGACCGGGGTGCCCTCGATCTCGGAGAAGCCGTGTCGCGCGAAGAAGGACACCTCGAAGGTGAGGACGAACAGTCGCGACAACTGCAGTTCGCGGGCCACGTCGATCAGGGTGGTGACCACCAGATGACCGACGCCGTGGCCCTTGACGGCGGGGTCCACGGCCACCGTGCGGATCTCGCCGAGATCGGCCCAGAGCACGTGCAGCGCGCCGCATCCCGCCACGACGCCGTCGACCTCGGCGACCCAGAACTCCTGCACCGCCTCGTAGAGCGTGACCAGGTTCTTCTCCAGCAGGATGCGACCGGCGTAGATGTCGATCAACCGCTTGATGTCGGGGATGTCCGAGGTCCGCGCACGGCGAATGCGGACTCGCTCCGTGGACGGCGACGCCGGGTCGGGCGTGTCGTGGCCGACGCCGGGGTCCGGATCGAGCTCGGATGTCATGGGGGAGACAGTAGTGCCCGGCGGTACCGATATTGTGAGCCTGTGCCCAGTGCCGCAGCGTTGTCGCCACCCCGCCGAGCGGGCTGCCCGACGTGAGCGCGGAGTTCGACACTTCGCCGGGCGCGCCGGGTGGCAGTGTCCCGGGAGGGCACGGCGGAGGCAGCGCCGCCGCTCCTCGAGAGGACGGCGTGGCCACGGCCGGTGCGGTCCGTCCGGCGCCGCTGCTGAACATCGCCAACGTGCTGACCGTGCTGCGCATCCTGCTGGTCCCGGTGTTTCTCTGGGCCCTCTTCGTCGACGGCGGACAGAGCGTCGGGTGGCGGTGGGCGGCGTTCGCCGTGTTCGCCATCGCCGCCATCACCGATCGCATCGACGGCCAGCTCGCCCGCAAGCACGGTCTGGTGACGGACTTCGGGAAGATGGCCGACCCGATCGCGGACAAGGCCCTCATCGGTGCGGCCCTGGTGGGGCTCTCCATGCTGGGCGTGCTGCCGTGGTGGATCACGGTGGTGATCGGTGTCCGCGAGGTCGGGATCACGCTCCTGCGGTTCGCCGTGCTGCGGCACGGCGTCATCCCGGCCGGTCGCGGCGGGAAGCTGAAGACCCTGGTGCAGGGTGTCGCCATCGGGCTCTACGTGATGCCCCTGCCGGCCGCCGTGGTGCCGGCGGCCATGGCGCTCATGTGGGCCGCGCTGATTCTCACCGTCGTCACCGGGGTGGACTACGTCGTGTCGGCGATGCGGCCGCGGGTCGCCGGTGCGGCCGACGCGCGCGCGACGTGACCGACACCGTCCGCTCGACACGGTGGTGGTGGCGTTAGGGTCGATCACCCGGCGCGAGTGGGGTGCGTTCACCCCGGCAGGGCTGGGTAACCGAATTGTCGAGGGGAGTCGGGAACCCTTCGGTCGGTGTCGGCGTTGGACGAAGAACGGGATTGTTCGGTCGAGGCGGTGACGCTCTCGATCCGGCGGCGGTCGACGCCTCCGGCAGTCCCACCGCACGAGAAACGAGGAGAGGCCACATGATGCTTCTGCGTGAGGCACTCGGCGACAGTCTTCGCCGCACTCGGGTCGCACAGAGCCGCACGCTGCGTGAGGTCTCCACCACGGCCAGGGTGAGTCTCGGGTACCTGTCCGAGGTCGAGCGGGGCCGCAAGGAAGCGTCGAGCGAGCTGCTCAACGCGATCTGCGAGGCGCTCGACGTTCCCCTGTCCGACGTGCTGTCGGACGTCAGCGTGGCGCTGGCTCCCGCGCCCGCCGAGGATCGGGCCGTCACGGCCGCACCCGGGGTGCGGGTGGACGACGGCACTCGGGTCGTCATTCCGGCACCGACCGCGCGGGCACTCGCGGCGGCATGACGTGCCGCGCGGCCGCCCGGGTTCGGTAAGCGGACCGCGGGTGAGACCCGAAGGTTCGAAATCGGGCGGCGCGCGTGGAACGATGGTCGATGAACAGCGGCCGGTGACCGTCGCCGGCCGGGTCGCGTAGCGGCGGATTCCACATGGAGGCAGGAAGAACCGATGGCCAATCCTTTCGTCAAGGGCTGGAAGTATCTGATGGCCCTGTTCAACTCGAAGATCGACGAGAAGGCGGACCCGCAGGTCCAGATCCAGCAGGCCATCGAGGACGCCCAGCGTCAGCACCAGGCCCTCTCGCAGCAGGCGGCCTCGGTGATCGGCAACCAGCGCCAGCTGGAGATGAAGCTCAGCCGCCAGCTCGACGAGGTGGAGAAGCTCAACGCCAACGCGCGCCAGGCCGTGACTCTGGCCGACCAGGCCAATGCCGCCGGTGACACCGAGAAGGCAGTGCAGTACACCAATGCGGCCGAAGCCTTCGCAGCGCAGCTGGTCACCGCCGAGCAGGGCGTCGAGGATCTCAAGGTTCTGCACGATCAGGCTCTGCAGGCCGCCAGCCAGGCCAAGAAGGCCGTCGAGCAGAACGCGATGACGCTGCAGGCCAAGGTCGCCGAGCGCACCAAGCTGCTCAGCCAGCTCGAGCAGGCCAAGATGCAGGAGCGCGTCTCGGAGAGCCTTCGGTCGATGGACTCCACTCTGTCGGCCCCCGGCAACACGCCGAGCCTCGACGCCGTGCGGGACAAGATCGAGCGCCGGTACGCCAACGCCCTCGGGTCCGCCGAGCTGGCGCAGAACTCCGTGCAGGGCCGCATGATGGAGGTCCAGCAGGCGAGCGTCCAGATGGCCGGCCACAGCCGTCTCGAGCAGATTCGCGCGTCCATGAAGGGCGACGCGATCACGTCCGGGCCCACCGCCGATCCTGCCGCCGCACCGAAGAATCTGTCGCCGCAGGCGAATCCGGAACGGCCGCAGGCCAACTGACCGCCGGACCGAACGTCATGCGAGATCGACTCCAGGGCCGCGCCGTCACCGTGGCGCGGGCGGCGGGCCCCCTGATCGAGTCCGCTCGCACGTGGAACGATCCCCGGCGGCGTGCCGAGCGCAAGATCCGCCGGACCCGACGCCGCGCCACGTTCTTCGGTGCGGCGTCGGGGTCCAGCGCCGTCGGTACCGCCATGGTGGCGGTCGCCGCTGCCCCCGAGTGGGTGATCGTCGGCGGCGCCGGTGCCACCGCGCTCCTGGCCGTGCCGTCGGTGGCGGCACTGGCGGCCTACCGCCGACTACGCGGCGAGTTGTTGCCGGCTGCGCGGCCCGCGCCGCGCACCCTGCCTCCCTACGGATCGGCGGCCCGTGAGCCGATCGATCGGTTGCGTCGGTCCGAACAGAGCCTGCACGAATTGCTCGGCATCGTGTCCCGGTCGGGAACGGTGGCCGAGGACGACGTGCAGGACACCTCCCGTATCGCTGCGGCGGCTGCCGCGTCGCTGACCGCTGCTGCGGACGATGTCGTGGCCATGGAGCGGGCCGCCGAGGGCAGCGAGGCCGCCGCCGCGCACCTGCGCTCCGCCATCGCGTCCACCGCCGCCCGGCTCCGTGACGGTGTGGAGCAGTACGACGGGTTGGTCGCCGCCGCGGCCCTGTTGACCGCCCCGGCGTCCGGATCGGCCGCCGGCCCGGCGTCACGACGTGACGCGCTGCAGTTCGCCACGGACCGGCTCGAAGGGTGGGCGTACGGCCTGGACCGGCTGGACCGATCGAACCGTCCCTGACCTCGGGGCCGGACCCCGGCCGCGTCGTCACCGGGATGGGTGACCACCCTGAGTTCCACCCTGAAATCGCTGTTCGGAGGGGGTTTTCGCACCCGACGTCTGCCACGATCGAGTGCAGGTGATCGGCGAGTAGCGTCCGACGCCGACGACGAGAGGTGGACGTCATGTTCTGGAAGATTCTCGCGGCGATCGTGCTGGTCTGGCTGGCCGTGGTGATCCTGGGCGCCGTGCTGAAGGCACTCTTCCCGCTCCTGGCACTCGCGGTGGTCGGTGCCGGTCTGTACTTCCTCTACCGGTCGATGACGGGGGAGAAGGACCGGACCGACAAGACCGTCGACTCCGTGTTCTGACGCCTCGCTGTTCCGACGGCTCGCGGTTCCGACGGCCCCGGCTGGCTACGCTGACCCGGTGCGAGTGGTGCTGATCGCCGGCCCCGACGCCGGTCACGCGTTTCCGGTGATGGCCCTCGCCGAGCGGTTCCGCTCCGCGGGTGACGAGGCCGTGGTCCTCACCGGCGAGCGGTGGTGGCAGGCGGGCCGTGCGGCGGGACTCGACGTGCGCCCCCTGCCCGGTCTGGAACCGCGGCCGGAGGACGACGACGCCGATGCCGGTCAGCGCATCCACGGCCGTGCAGCCCACATGTCGACGCAGGTGATGCCGGTGCTGACCGACCTCGCACCCGACCTGGTGGTAGCGGACGTGCTGACCGCCGGCGGCGGCATGGCCGCCGAGCGGTGCGGGATTCCGTGGGTGGAGCTCTCGCCGCATCCGCTCTACCGCCCGTCTCGCTCCCTGCCTCCGCTCGGCAGCGGTCTGGCGCCGGGGTCGGGGGTGCGCGGGCGTATGCGGGACGGCGTGATGCGTCGACTCACGGCTCGCTCGGTGCGAGCCGGGACGGCGCAGCGGTCGGCGGCGCGGATCTCGGTGGGACTGCCGGCGCTCGATCCCGGGCCGGCTCGGCGACTGATTGCGACGATCCCCGCGTTGGAGGTGCCGCGGGTCGACTGGCCGTCGGAGGCGCGCCTGGTCGGCGCGTTGCTGTGGGAGCCCACCGACACCGTGCTCGACCTGCCGCCGGGGAACGAGCCGTTGGTGGTCGTCGCTCCCTCCACGGCCGCGACCGGTGAGGCGTCCACGGTGGACGTGGCGCTGTCGGCGGCGGCCCGGTCGAGGGCGTCGGGACTGCCGGTGCGGGTGGCGATCAGCGCGCTCGAGGTGCCGGGGCGGCAGGGGGATGCCCTGCCGTCCTGGGCGGTTGCCGGCTCGGGTCGGCAGGACGTCCTCCTGCGCTCGGCGTCGGCGGTGGTGTGCGGTGGTGGCCATGGAATGTTGGCGAAGACCCTGTCGTCGGGAGTCCCCGCGGTGACGGTGCCCGGCGGCGGCGATCAATGGGAACTGGCGAATCGCGCGGCGCGGCAGGGCAGTTCGATTCCGGTGTCCCCGCCCGACGTCGATGCGCTGGCTCGGGCGTTGGCGCGCGTGCTGCGGGAACCGTCCTTCCGCCGAGCCGCGCGGCGCGCGGCGGCCGGAGCCGACGCGGTCCGCGATCCCGTGGCCGTCTGTCGGAGTGTGCTCGCCGGTCGTGCGTGAGTCGGGCTCGGGCGATCCGGGCCAGGGCGCGCGGATGTGTTCGGCGCTCGTTCCCCGGGTACGGTGAGACGGTGCGTCTGACCGAATTCCACGACCTCGTCGCCGAACAGTTCGGCACGGTGTACGGCGATTCCATCCTGGTCGACCACGTGGTGCTGTCCCTCGGCAATCGCACCGCGGCCGACGCCATCGAGGCGGGGGAGGACCCCAAGGACGTCTGGCGCGCACTCTGCGCCGAGTTCGACGTGCCGCGTTCGCGGTGGTGACCGCCTCCGGTCCGGCGTGTCGCCTGTCCGTCGAACAGGTGTTCGCTTAGAGTAGGTCCCAGTGACGACGTGGATCGGCTCGCCGAGCGGTTCTTGTCGGTGCCCCCCTCTACCTTGTCGACAGACATGCAGGGGACGAGAACGTCGAGAAGGAGACCATCATGGCGGCAGCAGCGTACGACAGGGACAAGGCCCTCGATCTGGCACTCGCGCAGATCGACAAGAACTTCGGCAAGGGCTCGGTGATGCGCCTCGGGGACGAGGCTCGCGCACCGATCGCCGTCATTCCGACCGGCTCCATCGCGCTGGACGTGGCGCTGGGTATCGGCGGTCTGCCGCGCGGCCGGGTCATCGAGATCTACGGACCGGAGTCCTCGGGTAAGACCACCGTGGCTCTGCACGCGGTGGCCAACGCGCAGGCCGCCGGCGGCATCGCGGCGTTCATCGACGCCGAGCACGCGCTCGATCCGGACTACGCCGCGAAGCTCGGCGTGGACACCGACGCGCTGCTGGTCTCCCAGCCGGACACCGGTGAGCAGGCCCTCGAGATCGCGGACATGCTGATCCGTTCGGGCGCACTCGACATCCTCGTGGTCGACTCGGTGGCCGCCCTCGTGCCGCGCGCGGAGATCGAGGGCGAGATGGGTGACAGCCACGTGGGTCTGCAGGCGCGCCTCATGAGCCAGGCACTCCGCAAGATCACCGGTGCGATGAACAACTCCGGCACCACCGTGATCTTCATCAACCAGCTGCGCGAGAAGATCGGCGTCATGTTCGGCTCGCCGGAGACCACCACGGGTGGTAAGGCGTTGAAGTTCTACGCCTCCGTACGCATGGACATCCGCCGCATCGAAACGCTGAAGGACGGCACGGACGCGGTGGGCAACCGGACCCGCGTCAAGGTGGTCAAGAACAAGGTGTCGCCGCCCTTCAAGCAGGCGGAGTTCGACATCCTGTACGGCAAGGGCATCAGCAAGGAGGGCTCGCTGATCGACATGGGCGTGGAGCACGGTTTCGTGCGCAAGTCCGGCTCGTGGTTCACCTACGAGGGCGATCAGCTCGGCCAGGGCAAGGAGAACGCCCGCAAGTTCCTGCTCGAGAACACCGACATCCGTGACGAGATCGAGAAGAAGATCAAGGAGAAGCTCGGTATCGGTGCCGACGTCCGCACCTCCGACGAGGCTGCGGCGCCCGTCGAGTTCTGACGATGACCGGTGACGGCGGCGCGGGCGGGGGCACCGCGGAGCAGGCACGTGATGCTGCTCTGCGGTTGCTCACCGACCGGGCTCGGAGCCGCCATGAGCTGACCACGCGGCTGACCGACAAGGGGTTCGCCCCGGCGGTCACCGCGTCGGTGCTCGACCGGCTGACCGAACTCGGTCTCGTGGACGATCGCGATTTCGCCCATCAGTGGGTCAGGTCGCGGCACGCGTACTCCGGCCGCGGCAAGCAGGCGCTGCGAAACGAGTTGCGCACCAAGGGCATCGATCCCGCGGTGGCCGCCGAAGCGCTGGAGACCATCGACCCCGAGGACGAGCGGGACCGCGCGCGCGAGCTGGTGGTGAAGAAGCTGCGGTCACCGTCGGTGCGCGCGACAGCGTCGACCGACCGGGACAAGGTGCTGCGGTCGCTCGTGGGCATGTTGGCACGGCGGGGGTTTCCGCAGGGCATGGCGTTCGAGATCGCCAAGAGCGAGCTCGAGGCCGTCGGTGCGGACACCGACGGCCTCGAGAACTGACGCAGTTCTGGGCGCAGACCTACGTGCTCAGGCCCTGCTGGGTCGCATCACCGGCCAGCACCACGCCGGTGCTCTTCTTGCCACGTCGCAGTCGCTTCTCCAGGGCGGTGGCCAGGTAGGTGAGCAGCGAGTTCAGTGCGATCATGATGATGGCCACGATGATGAGGGCCGGCAGGTAGTTGCCGTAGAAGGCGCCCACCTGCTGCCCGGACCGCACCACCTCGACATAGCCGATGATGTAGCCGAGCGCCGAGTCCTTCAAGGCCACCACCATCTGGGACACGATGGCGGGGAGCATGGCCGTCACCGCCTGGGGCAACAGGATCATCCGCATGATCTGGCCCTTGCGCAGGCCGATGGCCTTGGCCGCCTCGGTCTGCCCCTTGGGCAGCGAGTTGATGCCGGACCGCACGATCTCCGCGATCACCGAGCCGTTGTAGAGCGTCAGGCCCGTGACCACCGCCGCCAAGGCGAGGTACCGCGACTTGAACACGGCGTACTCGGCGTAGAACTGGTACAGGAAGATCATGAGGATGAGCACCGGGATGGCGCGGAACAGCTCCACGACGAATCCGGCGATCACCCGCACGGGCTTGTGGTCGGACAATCGTGCGATGCCCAGCACCGCACCGAGTATCAGCGCGAACACGATCGACAGGCCGGCCGCGACGATGGTGCCCTGGATGCCCGGGATCAGATACGTGGTCCAGGTGGTGGATTCCGTGAACGGCTCCCACTTGGCCGACGTCAGCTGACCCTTCTCGTCGAACTTCACGTAGACGAAGTACGCACCGAACAGCAGCACCGCCAGCACGACACCGGACAGGATGTTGTTGCGGACCTTGGCCTTCGGGCCCGGCGCGTCGTAGAGGACGGTGGCGCGGTCGGCGGGTGCCTTCCGGGACTTCGGCGCGTCGGCGCCGGGCGTGGGAGTCTGCACCGTGGTCATCGGGCCACCGCCAATCGGTTGGACAGCCAGCCGAAGAACAGGCCGGTGGGAAGGGTGAGGATCACGAAGCCGAGCGCGAAGATGCCGCCGACCACGAAGATGGCGGCCTCGTTCTCGATCATCTCCCGCATGAGAATCGCGGCTTCGAGCACACCGATGGCCGCGGCCACCGTGGTGTTCTTGGTGAGCGCGATCAAGACGCTGCCCAGGGGCGCGATGACCACGCGGAACGCCTGCGGCAGCACCACGTAGCGCACGTTCTGGGAGAACGTCAGGCCCAGCGACCGACCGGCCTCGGCCTGGCCGACGGGCACGGTGTTGATGCCGGACCGCAACGACTCGCACACGAAGGAGGCCGTGTAGACGCTGAGACCCAGCACGGCGAGCCGGAAGTTGTTGTCGGCCTGACCCGTCGGCGACTGCTGATCCGCGAGCGCGACGCCGAGGGTCTGGAAGAGGCCGAACGAGCAGAACAGCAGGATCAGCGTGAGCGGGGTGTTCCGGAAGATGGTGACGTACGTGGCGCCGATCCACCGTGCGACGGGCACGGGGGAGACCCGCATGGCCGCGAGAATCGTGCCGAGAATCAGCGCGCCGATCGCGGAGAGCACGGCCAGCTTGATCGTCATCCAGAAGGCGTCGAGCAGTTGGGGTGCGTAATCAAGGAAGATGTCCACCGACGACTCCTCGGGGGTGGGGACGATGTGCAGGGGGCGAGCCGACGCGCCGAGCGGGCGGTTCGACTGGTGCGAACCGCCCGCTCGGCGTCGATCGGGACTCGATCAGTAGCGGTCGACGGTCGGCTGTGCGGGCAGCGGGTAGCCGGACGCGCCGACGGTGTCCTCGAAGGCCTTCTGCCACGAGCCGTCGGCGATCATCGCGTCGATGGCGTCGTTGATCTTGGCGCGGGTCTCGTCGTCACCCTTGGCCAGGCCGATGCCGTAGCGCTCCTCGGTGAACGGCTCGCCGACCACCTTGAGCTCGCCCGGGTACTGCGCGGCGTAGCCGGCCAGGATGATGTCGTCCGTGGTCACGGCGTCGACGGCACCGTTGCGCAGCGCCTCGACGCACGCGGAGTAGGTGTCGAACTCCTGCAGCTGCACGTCCTGTGCGTACTGGTCCTTGACCTTCTGCGCGGGGGTGGAACCGGACACCGAGCACAGACGCTTGCCGCCGTTGAGCGAGTCCGGGCCCGTGATGTCGGTGTTCGAGGAGCTCACCAGGAGCGATTGGCCGGCGACGAAGTACGGACCGGCGAAGTCGACCTTCTCCTTGCGGGCATCGGTGATGGAGTAGGTGGCCACGATGTAGTCGACCTCGCCGTTCTCGATCAGCGTCTCGCGCTGCGCCGAGGGCGACTCCTTGAACGTGATGTTCTCGGGGGTCACGCCGAGCTTGCCGGCGACGTACTTGGCCACCTCGACGTCGAAGCCGCTGAAGGAGCCGTCGGGGTTGCGCAGGCCCAGGCCGGGCTGGTCGAACTTGATGCCGACGGTGAGGTTGCCGCTCTCCGCGCTCTGCGAGGCGCTGGTGGCCTCGTCGCCGCCGCAGGCGGTGGCGGCGAAGGCGACGGCGAGAACCGCGGCGGCGGCGCGGGCGGTACGGGTGAAACGCATCGAATGTCCTCCGATAAGTGGGTGAGTGGAAGCGTCAGTGACTGAGGATCTTGCCCAGGAAGTCCTTGGCGCGATCGGATTTCGGTGCGGTGAAGAAGGTTTCGGGATCGGTGTCCTCGACGATCTGACCGTCGGCCATGAAGATCACGCGGTCCCCGGCGCGGCGGGCGAAGCCCATCTCGTGGGTGACCACGACCATGGTCATGCCCTCCTTGGCCAGCGAGGTCATGACGTCGAGCACCTCGTTGACCATCTCGGGGTCGAGCGCGGACGTCGGCTCGTCGAAGAGCATGACCTTCGGGTTCATCGCGAGGGCGCGGGCGATGGCGACGCGTTGCTGCTGGCCGCCCGAGAGCTGGGCCGGGTACTTGTCGGCCTGGTTGGCGATGCCGACGCGCTCGAGCAGGCGCTGCGCGGTCTGCTCCGCCTCCTCCTTCTTCGTCTTTCGGACCTTGGTCGGTCCGAGCATGACGTTCTCACGAATCGTCTTGTGCGCGAACAGGTTGAAGGATTGAAAGACCATGCCGACGTCGGCACGCAGGGCGGCGAGCGCCTTGCCCTCCGACGGCAGGGGATTGCCGTCGACGGCGATGGTGCCTTCGTCGACGGGCTCGAGGCGGTTGATGGTGCGGCAGAGCGTGGACTTGCCGGAGCCGGACGGGCCGAGGACGATCACGACCTGTCCGGCGGGAACGTCGAGTTCGATGTCCCGGAGCACGTGCAAGTCGCCGAAGTGCTTCTGCACTCCGTGCATCGCGATCATGGGGGCGGTGGACGAGCCGGACACGCGCTCGCCGTCGGGGTGGGTCATGGCGATGACCCTAGAGGTAGTTTTCCCCGCCACTGTCCGTTTTCGTGGTGGGTCGGCAGTTATGTAATGGAAACTTTACCGCCCCCGGAATCCCCTCCCGGGCGCTCCGACGGACCGTTCTCGTGGTCGCCGTACCCTGGAGGCCGTGGACACGATCGACCTTCCGACCCGGGCAGAGGGGGCGCGGACCTACCAGGTGCGCACTTTCGGATGCCAGATGAACGTGCACGACTCCGAGCGCCTCGCCGGGCTGCTGGAGGACGCGGGCTACGTCCCGGCCGCCGCGGGCGACTCCGCGGACCTGGTGGTCTTCAACACCTGCGCCGTGCGGGAGAACGCCGACAACAAGCTCTACGGCAACCTCGGCCAGCTCCGGCCCGCCAAGGACGCCGACCCGTCGATGCAGATCGCCGTGGGGGGATGCCTGGCCCAGAAGGACCGCGACGTCGTGGTGCAGAAGGCGCCCTGGGTCGACGTGGTGTTCGGCACGCACAACCTCGGGTCGCTCCCGGCGCTGCTCGATCGCGCCCGGCACAACAGGCGTGCCGAGGTCGAGATCCTCGACTCGCTCGACGCGTTCCCCTCGACGCTGCCGGCCAAGCGCGACTCGGCCTACGCGGGGTGGGTCTCGATCTCCGTCGGCTGCAACAACACCTGCACGTTCTGCATCGTCCCGGCGCTGCGCGGCAAGGAAGTCGACCGGCGCCCCGGCGACGTGCTCGCGGAGGTGCAGGCGTTGGTGAACGAGGGCGTACTCGAGGTGACGCTGCTCGGGCAGAACGTCAACGCCTACGGCGCGTCGTTCGCCGATCCGGACACCCCTCGCGACCGCGGGGCGTTCGCCGCCCTCCTGCGGGCGTGCGGAACCATCGAGGGCCTCGAACGGGTGCGCTTCACCTCGCCGCACCCCGCCGAGTTCACCGACGACGTCATCGACGCCATGGCCGCCACCCCGAACGTCTGCCCGACGCTGCACATGCCGCTCCAGTCCGGGTCCGACCGCATCCTGCGGGCCATGCGGCGGTCCTACCGCCGCGAGAAGTTCCTCGGCATCCTCGACCGGGTGCGCGCCGCCATCCCGCACGCGGCGATCACCACCGACATCATCGTCGGCTTCCCCGGTGAGACGGAGGAGGACTTCCAGGACACCCTCGACGTCGTCCGGCGCGCGCGCTTCGTCAGCGCGTACACCTTCCAGTACTCGATCCGGCCGGGGACTCCCGCCGCCGAGATGGCCGATCAGGTGCCCAAGGCCGTCGTCCAGGAACGCTACGAGCGCCTCATCGCCCTCCAGGAGGAGATCGCGCTCGAGGAGAACCGCCGCGTCGTCGGAACCGAGGTCGAGTTGCTCGTCGCTGCGGACGCCGGCCGCAAGAACGCGGTGACCGAACGCATGAGCGGACGGTCCCGGGACGGTCGCCTGGTTCACTTCCGACCCGAGGGAGCGGTGGACGGCACCGTGCGTCCCGGCGACGTCGTCACCACCCGCGTCACCGACGCCAAGCCTTACCACCTCGTCGCCGACACCCCGGTGCTGACGCATCGGCGCACCGTGGCGGGCGACCGTCACGAACGCGGACTGCGACCGACCACCGCGCCGGTGGGAGTGGGCCTCGGCCTGCCCCGCATCGGCGCCCCGGCTCCCGAGCCGGCCCCGACGATGGGATGTGCACTGTGACCGAACCGAACGAACCGGACCGGGAGCGGTCGGAGCCGATGGACCGCGAGCGGTCGGCGGCCGACCTCGCCGCCGCCGAACGCCGCATCTCCGGACGCATCGATCCCGGTATCCGGGCCGTCGTGGTCGCCGCCGCCGTCCTGCTGCTCCTGCTCACGTTCGCGCTGCCGCACAGCGGCGCGGCGAACGGGTGGGACGTCGTCGCGTTCGACGAGGACGCCGCCGCGGAATCGATCGCGCTGCCGTCCCGGATCTTCGTGTGGTTGGCGCTCGTGTTCGCCGTCGGAGTCTCCGCGCTCGCGCTGGTGACCCAGCGGTGGGCACTCGCGTGGATCGCCCTCTACGGCAGCGGCGTGGCGTCGGTGCTCGGGATGCTGGCGATCTGGTCCCGCCAGACCGTCCCGTCGAACCTCAGCGGCGCCGGCCCCGGCATCGGCCTGATCGTCGGGTGGCTGCTGGTCCTCGTGCTGGCGTTCCATTGGTTCAAGGTGGTGTGGAACCGCTCCACACAGCAGTGGGCGGCCGCCTCGGCGCGCCGGGACGCGGCCATTCTCGACGAGGCCGCACGCGAGACCGTGCTCGATCGGACCCGCCGCGACGGACGTCGGAACGCCCGCCGCGACGGCTGAGTCGACCGTTCGATCAGCGCTCCTCGAGGGCGCCCTGAGCGGCATCCGCCCACTCACGCCACTGCTGCGCCTGCGCGCGGTACTTCTCGGCGTCCTTGGTCTTGCCCGCCGCGTCGGCCTTCCGTGCCTGGTCCTCGAACTGCTCCACGCGCTCACGGAACTGGGCGGCGCGGGCCATCGCCTCGGGGTCGGTGCGGCGCCACTCGGAATCGGCCGCGTCGCGCACCCTCTTCTCGATCGCTCGCAGCTTGCCCTCGAGGTCGCCCATGCGCTCCCGCGGCACCTTGCCCGCAGCGTCCCACTTGTCCTGCAGCGTGCGCAGGGCGGTGCGCGCCCCCTCGAGGTCGGCGGCCGGGTCGATGGACGGCCCGTACTGCTCGAGCAGCTGTTCCTTCACGCGCGCGTTCTCCTCGAACTCGGCGTTCTGCTCGGACTGCGCGGCGTTGCGCGCCGCGAAGAACACGTCCTGCGCGCCCTTGAACTTCTGCCACAGAACGTCGTCGGCATCGCGGGGTGCGCGCCCGGCGGCCTTCCACTCCGTCAGCAGATCGCGGAAGACGTGCGCCGTCTCGACCCAGTCGGTGGAGGAGGACAGAGCCTCGGCGCGAGCGACCAGCTCCTCCTTGCGCACCTTCGCCGCTCCGCGTTCGCGGTCGAGATCGGCGAAGTGGGCACCGCGACGTCGGTTGAAGGCCTCGCGCGCCTTGGAGTAGCGCTTCCACAACGCGTCGTCCACCTTGCGATCGACGCCGCGGATGGTCTTCCACTCGTCGAGGATCGCGCGGAGTCGGTCGCCCGCCGCCTTCCACTGCGTCGATTCGGCACCGATCTCCTCGGCCTCCGCCGCCAGGGCCTCCTTGCGCGCCGTCGCCTCCGATCGCTGTGCGTCGCGGGTACGACGATGCTCGGCGGCGACCTCGTCGGAATGGTCGATGACGGCGCGAAGCCGCGCCGCGAGAGAGTCGACGTCACCGATCACCGCTGCGGTCGGCAGCGTCTCCGCGAGCGCGACGGCGGCGGCCTTGGTCTTCTTGGCGTCCCCCGCGCCGGAATTGAGCCGAGCTTCGAGCAGGGCGACCTCCGTCGCGAGATCGTCGTACCGACGTCCGAAGTGCGCGAGGCCTTCCGCGGCATCGCCGGCCTGCCACGAGCCGATCACGCGCTCGCCGTCGGCGGTTCGTACCCACGCGGTGCCGTCGTCGTCGACGCGGCCCCACTCGGATGGGTCGGTGACCACGGGAACGATCGCATGGGGATGGGACTCGTGCGCGGCCTCGGCGGGTGCGGCGGCGGACGGAGAGACGGGCGACGGGGCGGGCGGTCGGTGTCCGGGCACGGGGCCCGGGCGAGGGCCCGGACGGGGGCCGGGACGGGGAGCGGCGGTGCCGGTGGTGTCGGTGTCGCTGCTGCTCTCGCGGTCGGT
Source organism: Rhodococcoides kroppenstedtii (assembly GCF_900111805.1). Taxonomy (GTDB): domain Bacteria; phylum Actinomycetota; class Actinomycetes; order Mycobacteriales; family Mycobacteriaceae; genus Rhodococcoides; species Rhodococcoides kroppenstedtii. The sequence continues at coordinate 263,436 of NZ_FOJN01000005.1, read as the reverse complement.
CATGGTCGCTCCGTCTCTGCCGCGCGTCACGGCTGCCTGATCGTTGTCGAGCCCATTCAACCCCCTCCCGCCGCCCGCGACCATCGAAACCCGTGCGGCGAGGCTCCCGGGTGGTCTCGACTACCGTGGCGGCGTGCTGTCCGCCGTCGCCTTCGTTCCCTCGCCGCCGCTGCTGGTTCCGGAACTGATGGGCGCGGCGAGCGACGAGGTGACCGAGCTGCGGGACGCCGCGCTCGGCGTGGTGCGTGACCTGGCCGACCGCAGCGACGTCCTGCTCGCGGTGGGTGTCGACACGCACGCGGGACTGCTGCGCTCGGTGGTGGGGACGTACGCGGGCTGGGGCGTCGACGTGGTCGTACGGACCGCGCCGGACGCAGACGGCCCACCGGATCCGGAGCTCCCCCTGGCCGCGTCGACCGTCGGCTGGCTGCGGGAGCGGGCCGCGCCGACGAGCGCGATCGACGTGATGCTGGTCGCGGTCGATGCAGATGCGGATGCCTGCGCGTCCGTCGCCCGGGACATCGGGGACCGACTGAGCGGGTCGGACCGGGTGGGCCTGCTCGTCGTCGCGGACGGCGCGACCACACTGACCGCCGGGGCGCCGGGAGCGTTCGACGACCGCGCCGAGGGCGTCCAACAGCGAGTCGACGACGCCCTCGCGGCCGTGGACACCGCGGCGCTCCGATCGCTCGATCCGGCCCTGTGCGCCGAGCTGGGTGTCTCGGGACGCGCGGCCTGGCAGGTGGCGGCGGCGGTGGCCGACGCGTCGGGACGACGGTTCACCGGGCGGACGTGGTACCGCGCGGCGCCGTACGGCGTCGGCTACACGGTGGGGACGTGGACGTGACCGGCGCGTCGGTGCCCGTCGCCGTCGTCGGTCCTACGGCCACGGGAAAGTCCGCGCTCGCGCTGGACCTGGCGGAGCGGTTCGGCGGCGACATCGTCAACGTCGACGCGATGCAGCAGTACCGCGGTATGGACATCGGGACGGCCAAGACCCCGGTGGACGAACGGCGGGGTATCCCGCATCACCGCCTCGACGTCCTGGACGTGACCGAGACGGCCACGGTCGCCGCGTACCAGGAGGCAGCGGTGGCGGAGATCGACGAGGTGCTCGCGTCGGGTCGGCGCCCGGTGATCGTCGGCGGCTCGATGATGTACGTGCAGGCTCTGCTGGACGACTGGCGGTTCCCGGCCACCGATCCGGACGTGCGGGCCCGCTGGGAGTCCCGGTTGGCGGCCGACGGCGTTGCCGCGCTGCACGGCGAACTCGCGCGGCGCGATCCCGCCGCCGCCGAGTCGATCCTCCCGACGGACGGTCGACGCATCGTCCGTGCGCTCGAGGTGGTCGAGCTCACCGGGCAGCCCTTCGCGGCGTCGGCACCCACCATCGGGGAGCCGCGGTGGGGGACCGTCGTGCTCGGGATCGACCGCGACACCGACGAGCTGGACGCCCGCATCGACGCCCGCACCGACGCGATGTTCGCCGACGGGTTCGTGACGGAGGTGACCGCGTTGATCGAGAGCGGCCTGCGCGACGGGGTCACCGCCCGCCGCGCGATCGGCTACGCCCAGGTGCTGCAGTACCTCGACGGGGATATCGACCGCGCGCGGGCGCGCGAACTGACCGCCGCGGCTACACGGCGCTACGTCCGTCGTCAACGGTCGTGGTTCGCGCGGGACCCCCGCATCACCTGGCTGCGCGGGGAGGACCCCGACCTGCTCGGCCGGGCACTCGCCGCCGTCGCGGACGGAGAGCAGACGTGAGCCGCGTGCTGAGCCGGAACGCGCGGTTCCAGCAGTGGCAGTCGTACCTCACCACGCGCGCCAAACGGACCAAGACCGGGTTGTTCGTCGTGCAGGGCGTACGGCCGGTGTCGATGGCGCTGGGCCGCGGCTGGCCCGTCGAGGCGGTCCTCGTCCGCAGCGAGGGTGCGTTGTCGACGTGGGCGGGCGACGCCGCCGAGCAGGGCCGTCGGTCGGGTGCGGAGATCGTGTCCGTGGCGCCGGACCTCATGGCCGAGCTGGGGGAGCGTGCCGACCAGCCGCCCGAGGTGCTCCTGGTCGCGCGCACGCGGCTGCTGGACCTCACCGACTGGACTCCCGACGCACCGGCGCCGGTGATCGTCGTCGTCGACCGGCCGTCGTCACCGGGCAATCTCGGGACGCTGATCCGGTCCGCCGACGCGTTCGGAGCATCCGCCGTCGTCGTGACCGGACACGCCGCGGACCCCTTCGACCCGGTGGCCGTACGGGCCACCACCGGATCGCTGTTCGGCATCCCCGTGGCCGCCGCGGCCGGGCCGACGGACGTGCTGGCCGTGGTCGAGCGGCTCCGCGCGGCCGGGACCGAGACCACCGTCGTCGGCACCGACGAGACCGGTGACCGCGTGATCGACGAGCACGATTTCCGGACGGGGACCGTGCTGGTCGTCGGCAACGAGACCCGCGGCATGTCCGCGGCCTGGCGGGAGGCGTGCGACGTCACCGTCTCCATCCCGATCGGGGGGACGGCCAGTTCGCTGGGCGCACCGTCCGCCGGGGCGGTGGGACTCTACGAGATCGCCCGTCAGCGTCGACCGGGTCAGCGTTCGGTCGTGGGAGACTCGTCGTCATGACCACCGGCATCGCCTTCGCGAAGGGCCACGGCACCGAGAACGACTTCGTCGTGCTGGAGGACCCCGACGCGCGGCTCGACCTCACCGAGGAGCGGGTGCAGACGCTGTGCGATCGCCGCGCGGGCCTCGGCGCGGACGGCGTGCTGCGCGTCGCCACCGCCGGCGCCCTGCGCGAGCGCGGGGTGCTGAGCGCGCTGCCGGACGGGGTCGCCGCCGACGACTGGTTCATGGACTACCGCAACGCCGACGGGTCCGTCGCGGAGATGTGCGGCAACGGAGTCCGAGTGTTCGCGCACTACGTGCGCTCCGCCGGGCTGTCGGCCGCGGACCGCTTCGTCGTCGGATCGCGGGCCGGCGCCCGCCCGGTGATCGTGCACGACGTGGGCGACACCGACGCGCAGGTGACGGTCGACATGGGTCCCGTGCGCATCACCGAGGCGTCGTCCGCGGTGCTGGGTGGGCGCCGCTGGAGCGGAACGGGCATCGACGTCGGCAATCCGCACCTGGCGTGCGTGTCGACCGACCTCGACGCCGACGGACTGGCCGCGCTGGACCTGTCACGGGCGCCCGAGTACGACCACGCGGTGTTCCCGCACGGCGTGAACGTCGAGTTCGTCACCGCCGCGCGGGCGGATCGTGTCCACATGCGGGTGTTCGAACGCGGTGTCGGGGAGACCCGCTCCTGCGGGACCGGGACCGTCGCCGCGGCCGCCGCCGCCCTGCGAGCCGACGGGCGCACCGACGGCGAGCTGACCGTCACCGTGCCCGGCGGCGACGTCGTCGTCCGGGTCGCCGACGGCCGCGCGACGCTGCGCGGACCGTCGGTACTGCTCGCCTCGGGGACGGTGTCCGCCTCCTGGTGGGCCGGGCTCGAGTCCCGCGCGGCGCACGCGTCGTAGCGTGCCGGTGACCGACGCCGTCCGTGTCACACCGAAATGCCCGTGCACACGGCGCTGCGTTCGTGGATCATGGACGACGTATGACGACAACGAATGCACATCCCACGCGCAGCGAGACTCCACGCGCCGACGCGGACGAGGCACACGAGAACACCTGGTCCACCGGCGAGATGCAGCTCGAGGACCGGAGCGCACTCCGGCGCGTCGCCGGTCTGTCCACCGAGCTCACCGACATCACCGAGGTCGAGTACCGGCAGTTGCGCCTCGAGCGCGTCGTGCTGGTGGGGGTCTGGACCTCCGGATCCGCCGAGGAGGCGGAGTCCTCGATGACCGAACTCGCGGCGCTCGCCGAGACCGCGGGATCCGAGGTCCTCGAGGGCCTCGTCCAGCGGCGCGATCGGCCCGACGCGTCCACTTACATCGGCTCCGGCAAGGCGAAGGAACTGCGCGAGGTGGTGATCGCCACCGGTGCGGACACCGTCATCTGCGACGGTGAACTGACCCCGGCGCAGCTGACGGCGCTGGAGAAGATCGTCAAGGTCAAGGTGATCGACCGCACCGCCCTGATCCTCGACATCTTCGCCCAGCACGCCTCGTCCCGTGAGGGCAAGGCGCAGGTCGCCCTGGCCCAGATGGAGTACATGCTCCCGCGGCTGCGCGGCTGGGGCGAGTCGATGTCCCGGCAGGCCGGTGGCCGCGCCGGCAGCAACGGCGGTGTGGGTCTGCGTGGTCCCGGTGAGACGAAGATCGAGACCGATCGCCGTCGCATCCGCGAGCGGATGGCCAAGCTCCGCCGCGAGATTCGCGGCATGAAGCAGGCGCGCGACACCAAGCGCGAGCGGCGACTGCAGGGCAACGTGCCGTCCGTCGCGATCGTCGGATACACCAACGCCGGCAAGTCCAGCCTGCTCAACGCCCTGACCGGATCGGGCGTGCTGGTGCAGAACGCACTGTTCGCGACGCTGGATCCGACCACGCGCAAGGCCACGCTGGACGACGGCCGCGAGTGCGTGCTCACCGACACCGTCGGTTTCGTGCGTCACCTGCCGACGCAGCTGGTCGAGGCCTTCCGGTCGACGCTCGAGGAAGTGGTGGACGGCGACCTGCTCATGCACGTGGTCGACGGGTCCGACGCCCTGCCGATCGGGCAGATCGAGGCGGTCCGCGAGGTGATCGTCGAGGTGATCCGCGAACAGAACGCGGCCGCGCCCGAGGAACTGATCGTGGTCAACAAGATCGACGCCGCCGACCCGGTGACGCTCACACAACTGCGCGGCCTGCTGCCCGGTGCGGTCTTCGTCTCCGCGAAGACCGGCGAGGGCATCGACGAGCTGCGGACTCGCCTCGGCGAACTCGTGCGTCCGCCGGAGGTGTCCGTCAGCGTGCTGGTGCCCTACGACCGCGGAGACCTGGTGTCGCGCATCCACGCGGACGGTCGGATCGCGTCGACGTCGCACGAGTCGGGCGGCACGCGGATCGACGCGACGGTACCCACCGCGCTGGCGTCGCAGCTCGCTCGATACGCCCACAGTGCGTAGGGCGGCGCTGCCCGTCGCGGTCGCGGTGGGAGCCGCGGTGCTCGCGCCGGGCATTGCTGTGGCGCAGGGCGAGGCTGCGGCGCAGGGCGAGGCTGCGGCGCAGGGCGAGGTGTACTGCACGCCCACCGATCCCGGTCTGGCCGAGCTTTCCGGCCTCACCGTGATCGGGGAGACGGTATACGCCATCGGGGACAGCGGGGCGGACGACCGTGTGGCGCAATTGGATCCGTCCTGCGCCGTCACACGGTGGATCCCGAACCCCGTCGACCCCTACGACGTCGAGGATCTCGCGTCCGTCGACGGTCGGCTCGTTCTCGCCGACATCGGCGACAACGACCGCCGACGCGACACGGTGGGCCTGGTCCGCCTCGACCCCGAGACCGGGGCGGGCGACCTGGCGCGGCTGACGTACCCGGACGGGGCGCACGACGCCGAAGCGCTGCTGATCGGCGGCGACGGACGCCCGGTGATCGTCACGAAGGACGGTGCCGGCAGCGGCGTCTACTCCACCGACGTCGCCGTCGCGGACCTACCGAGTCCGGGACCCACCGCGCTGCGGCGGGTGGCCGAGTTCGTTCCCGACGACACCGGGACCGCCGGTGGGCCGCCCTTGCTCGCCGGGTCGAGTCTGGTGACCGGCGGCGCCGTCACCGCGGACGGAACGCTCGCGGCGCTGCGGACCTACACCGACGTCTACCTGTGGTCGGTCTCGGACGGCGACGTCGCCGGTGCGCTGGGCCGGCCCGCGGACCGAGTGGTCGCCGCTCCCGCTCGGCCCCAGGGCGAGGCCGCGGCGTTCACCGCCGAGGGGGATCTGCTGCTGGCCTCCGAGCAGGGCCTCGATCCGGCGGCCCCGCTGCCGCCCGTCGACGTCCTGCGCGCGGCCGACATCGCACCGGCCCGGACGTCGGATCCGACGCCCGTGGCCGACACCGAGGAGGCCCCGGCCGAGCCGACGTCGTCGATTCTCGTGCCGCTCGTCGTGGCCGCGGCGTCGGTGCTGGTGATCGTCGGGGTCACCGCCCTGCTCGTCGTGCGGGTGTTCCGCCGCCGCTGATCGGACCCGCAACGCAGAAATCGGGTGCAGTAACCCACCGTGACGGTGGGTTACTGCACCCGATTCTTCTCGGACGGTCAGGCGTCGAGGTCGGAGGCGACCAGCGCCGCGATCTTGTCGACGGTGGCCTGATCGTCGGCGGTGACGGTGACCTCGGTGCCCTTGGTCGCGCCGAGGGTCATGATCATCAGCGCGGACCCGCCGTCCACGGGCTCGGCGTCCGCGACCTCGAGCGTGACGTCCACGCCGGAGTCGGCGACCGCTTCGGCGATCACGGCGGCGGGGCGGGCGTGCAGGCCGATGGCGGATCCGACGGCGACGGTGGTGCTGGGCATGAACTGCTCCTCGTGTGTCGTGCGTGTGATGGGGTCGATCGTGTCAGGAATCAGGCTGCGACGGCGACGCGATCGTCGACCAGCTCGGAATCCTTCTTACCGGCGAACTGCTTGGCGGTGGTGACCAGCACGGCGGACACCACGGCACCGATGGCCAACGCGAGGAGGAACAGCAGGATGTTGTTCATCGCGAAGGCGACGAAGATGCCGCCGTGGGGGGCGCTGAGGGTGACCCCGAAGGCCATGATCAGCGCGCCGGTCACCGCACCACCGGCCATCATCGACGGGATGACGCGGAGCGGGTCGGTAGCCGCGAACGGGATGGCACCCTCGGAGATGAACGCCGAACCCAGCAGCCAAGCGGCCTTGCCGTTCTCGCGCTCGGCGGCGCTGTAGAGCTTCGGGCGCAGCACCGTCGAGGAGATGGCCATGGCCAGCGGGGGCACCATGCCGGCGGCCATGACCGCGGCCATGATGCGCAGCGACGCCTCGTTGTCGATGGCGAGGCCCGCGGTGGCGAAGGCGTAGGCGGCCTTGTTGACCGGGCCACCGAGGTCGAAGCACATCATCAGGCCGAGGATGATGCCGAGGATGATGACGGACGAGCCGGACAGGCCGTTGAGCCAGTTGGTGAGGCCGGAGGTGATGGCGGCCAGCGGACGGCCGAGCACCAGGAACATCAGGCCGCCGACCACGAGGGTCGCGCCGAGCGGGATGATGACGACGGGCATGAGGCCGCGCAGCCACGACGGCACGGAGATGCGGCTGATCCACAGGGCGACGAAGCCGGCGATGAGGCCGCCGACCAGACCGCCGATGAAGCCCGCGCCGACCAGGACGGCCACGGCACCGGCGGTGAAGCCGGGTGCGATGCCGGGTCGATCGGCGATGGCGAAGGCGATGTAGCCCGCCAGCGCCGGGACGAGGAACGAGAACGCCAGACTGCCGAGCTGGAACAGGACCGCGCCGAGGTAGGTCGCGAGACCCCCGTCCGGCAGGTTCTGCAGGCTGTTGTTCAGGACGACGTCCTCGGCGACCTCGGTGATCTGGTAGCCGCCGAGCAGGAAGCCGAGCGCGATGAGCAGACCGCCCGCCGCGACGAACGGGATCATGTAGCTCACGCCGGTCAGCAGGATCTGACGCAGGCGCGTGCCCCAGCCGAGGCCACCGGTGGACGCGGCGGCGCCCGCGGCGGGAGCGGAGCCCGACACGCGGGCCGCCGACGGATCGTCACCGGCACGCAGGGCCTCGGCGACCATCGTGTCGGGCTCGTTGATGGCGCGCTTGACGCCGGACTCGATCACCGGCTTGCCGGCGAAGCGCTCGCGGCCCTTGACGCCCACGTCGGTCGCGAAGATGACGGCGGTGGCCGAGGCGATCAGCTGCGGATCGAGGGCGGTGGAGCCCGACGAGCCCTGGGTCTCGACGTGCACGGTGACGCCGGCGCGGTCGCCGGCATCCTTCAGCGAGTCGGCCGCCATGTAGGTGTGGGCGATACCCGTGGGGCACGCGGTGATGGCGACGATGTGCTTCGGCGCCGACGACGACGTCGCGGCGGCGGTGTCGGGGGTCCCGGACTTCGCCGTGCTCACCGGGGTGGAGGCTGCGGTGGCCGAGGCGGCGGACGCGGCGGTGGCCGTGGAGGTGCCGGCCGGCTTGGGGGCGAGCACGTCCTGGACGAGCGTCACCACCTCGGCCGGGGTGCGGGCCTCGCGCAGCGAGGTCACGAAGGCCGGCTTGACCAGCGCACGGGCGAGCGAGGAGAGCAGCTTCATGTGCTCGGCCCCGGCGCCCTCGGGGGCCGCGATGAGGAAGACCAGGTCGGCATCGCCGTCGGGGGCGCCGAAGTCGACCTTCGGCGACACCCGGGCGAACCCGAGGGACGCGGTGGTGACCGCGGCCGATCGGCAGTGCGGGATGGCGATGCCGCCGGGCAGTCCGGTCGCCGACTGCGCCTCGCGCGCCAGGGCGGCGTCGAGCAACGCGGCGGAGTCGGTGGCTCGACCGGCGTCGGCGAGGACACCGGCCAGCCGCTCGATGACGGCGTTCTTGTCGGCACCGAGATCGGCGTCGAGAAGAATCAGATCCTCCGCGATGATGCCGGGTGCATCCGTGGTGGGAGTGGACATGTTCATTTCCTCAGGAGGTGTGTCGAGCGAGGGTGGACGAGCCGGGCAGGGAAAGCGATCGAACGGGAACGGCGTCGACGTGGACGTCGGTGGGAGTGGGGAGGCGGGTGCCGGGCAGAGCGGCGGCTGCCGATCCGTAGGCGACGGCCCGGGCGAGTCGCCCGGCACCGTCCGCACCGTCGAGGTCGGCCAGCACGTACCCGGCCAGGGACGAATCGCCCGCGCCGACGGTGCTGCGCGGGGTGATCGGGGGAGGGGTGGCGAACCAGGCGCCCGTCGCGGTGACCAGGACGGCACCGGAGGCGCCCAGGGTCGCGAGCACGGCGCCGACGCCGCGGTCGACGAGAATCCGGGCGGCCTCGACCGTGGGCATCGGATCGCCCTGTGCTGCAGCGTGTTCGAGGACCTCGCCGTCGCGTCCGGTGAGCTGTCCGAGCTCCTCGGCGTTCGGCTTGATCAGGTCCGGCGCGGTCCGCGGGAAGCCTGCCGCGAGTGCGAGCAGGGGAGCGTCCGAGGTGTCCACGGCGACGCGCGCCGACGTCTCGCGTACCGCCGCCACCAGGTCGCCGTACCACCCCGCGCCGACGCCGGGCGGGACCGAACCGGACAGCACGACCCACTGGGCGCGCTGCGCGAGTTCGCGCACCGAGGCGGTGAGACCGGCGACGGTCTCGGGGGCGAGCGCCGTGCCGGGCTCGTTGATCTTGGTGGTGGTGCCGTCGGGTTCGCTCACGGTGAGATTGGTGCGAGCGAGACCCGTCGTCGGGACGGCGTGGTAGCGCACGCCCAGGGCGCCGAGCGCCCCGAGCAGGGGGTCCGAGCCGGTTCCGGGCAGTACGGCGGTGCACGGCCGGCCGGCGGCGGTGAGGACGCGGGCGACGTTGACACCCTTGCCGCCGGGATCGGTGGTCGTGGTGGTGGCGCGATGGACGGCGCCGCGCTGGAGCGCCGCGTCGAGCGTGACGGTGCGGTCCATGCTGGGGTTGGCCGTCAGGGTGAGGATCATGCGACCACCACCTCCAATCCGTGTTGCTGCAGACGGGTGCAGTCGGCATCGGTGATGCCGTCGTCGGTGACCAGGACGTCGACGCCGTCGAGTGCGGCGAAGGACATGAAGTACTCGAGGCCGATCTTGGCGGAGTCCGCGACCACGACCACGCGGTCGGCGGCGGCGGCCATGGCGCGCTTGACCGCGGCTTCCTCGGTGTCCGGGGTGGACAGGCCGTGGGCGACGCTGAGGGCGTTGGTGCCGAGGAAGGCGACGTCGACGCGCAGGGTCGTGAAGGTACGCACCGCGTCCTCACCGACCGTCGCCTGCGTGACGCCGCGGACGCGCCCGCCGGCGAGGTGGAGCGACAAGGACGGGACCGTGGCGAGGCGCTGGGCGATGGGCAGGGAGTTGGTCACGACGGTGAGTTCGACGTCGACCGGGACCAGTGCGGCGAGGCGTCCGGTGGTGGTGCCGGCGTCGAGCGCCACGCTGCCGCCGGCGTCGGGAAGGAACCGGACGGCCGCGGCCGCGATGCGGTCCTTCTCCTGTGTCCGCGTGTGCTCGCGTTCGGCCAGGCCCTTCTCGACGGTCGCGATGGTGGTGACGGGAACGGCGCCGCCGTGGACCCGGCGCACGACGCCCATGCGATCGAGCGCAGCCAGATCGCGCCGCACGGTCTCGGTGGTCACGCCGAAGGTGTCCGCGAGGTCGGCGACGGATACGCGACCGCGCTGGCCGATGAGGCCCGCGATGGCGTTCTGCCGCTCTTCCGCGTACATGGTCGTGGTCACCTCCGCCCCTCCGATCCGTGGGTTTGTTGTTGGTTTATGTTGTTTTACGCCCGTCTTTGTTGACATGTCAAGAGGTTCGCGTAATCTCGATCACACCAGTCGCGAGCCGAGACGCGACGCACACAGGTTTCGACGGTGTTCGTCCACGGCAACAGCACACAGACACACAGCAGGAGGAACGACATGACGGGATCCACCACCGTGACCGACTCGCGGACCGACGCGCGCACGCTCCACGGGACCCCCGTCGTTCCCGGCGTCGGGTACGGGCCCGTCGTCCGCCCCGCCCCACGCCCGACTCGCCCCGAAGCGCCGCGCGAGATCGGCGAGGACGCCCGCGAGGCCGAGGTGGAGCGTTTCCGCGCCGCGGCGAAGGCCGTCGGCGCCCGTCTGCAAGCCCGCGCCGCGCTCGCGACCGGCTCCGCGTCCGAGGTCCTCGCCGCCAACGCGGCCATGGCCGAGGACCGCGGCTGGCTCGGCGCCGGCACCAAGACGATCAAGGGCGGCGCCGACGCCGCCTATGCGGCCGTGGCCGCCACCGACCAGTTCGTCGCGATGTTCGCGAAGCTCGGTGGGCGCATGGCCGAGCGCATCACCGACCTCATGGACATCTGCGACCGCGTACTCGCCGAGCTCTCCGGCCTGCCCGAGCCCGGGGTGCCCACGCCCGCGCAGCCGTCCGTGCTGCTCGCCGAGGACCTCGCCCCCGCCGACACCGCCGGCCTCGACCCGACGCTCGTCGTCGCGCTGGCCACCTCGCTCGGCGGCCCCACCAGCCACACCGCGATCATCGCCCGGCAACTGGGCATTCCCTGCGTCGTCGCGGTGGCCGGCCTCGACGACGTCGCTGCCGACACCGCGATCATGGTGGACGGCACCACCGGACTCCTCTCGGTCGATCCCGACGCCGACGAGGCCCGTCGCGCCGTCGACGAGTCCGCCGCCCACCTCGCCCGCGTAGCCGAGTGGACGGGCCCGGGCCGGACGTCCGACGGCCACCACGTCGACATCCTCGCCAACGTGCAGGACGGTGCCGGTGCCCGCGCGGCCCGCACGACCGCCGCGGACGGGGTGGGTCTGTTCCGCACCGAGCTGAGCTTCCTCGACCGCGACGTCGAACCGACCGTCGCCGAGCAGGCCGACATCTACGGCGAGGTGCTCACCGCGTTCGAAGGCCACAAGGTCGTCGTCCGCACGCTCGACGCCGGATCCGACAAGCCACTGCGTTTCGCCACCCATCCCGACGAGGCCAACCCGGCGCTCGGCGTGCGCGGTATTCGCATCGCCGCCGCCGACCGCGGCATCCTGCATCGCCAGCTCGACGCCATCGCCGCCGCCGCCGAGGCCACGTCGTCGTCGCCGTGGGTGATGGCCCCCATGATCGCGACCGCCGACGAAGCGAAGGCCTTCGCCGCGGACGTGCGCGAGCGCGGTCTGACCCCCGGCGTGATGATCGAGGTCCCCGCGGCCGCGCTGCTCGCCGACCGCATCCTCGAGCACGTCGACTTCCTGTCGATCGGCACCAACGATCTCGCGCAGTACACGATGGCCGCCGACCGGATGTCCGCCGACCTCGCCGCCCTGACCGACCCGTGGCAGCCCGCGGTGCTCGCTCTCGTCGCCCGCGCCGCCGAGGCCGGAGCTGCCGCGGGCAAGCCGGTGGGCGTCTGCGGTGAGGCCGCCGCGGACCCGCTGCTCGCCTGCGTCCTGGTCGGGTTCGGCGTCACCAGCCTGTCGGCGGCGTCGGCCGCGGTGGCCGGAGTCGGTGCTCGGCTGGGGCAGGTCACGCTCGAACAGTGCCGCGAGGCCGCCCGCGCGGTCCTCGGCACCGCAGGACCCCTGGAGGCGCGGGAGGCGGCGTCGGCCGTCCTGGGCTGAGCCCGGGGGCCGGTCCGTGTCATCATGACGACTCGTGACCGCACCCCGCGCCTCGTCGCGCTCCCGCCTCGTCCCCCGGTGGACCCTGCACGGTGACGGCCGGAGCGTGGCCGCCGACGGTGTCGTCGCCCCCGACGAACGTCTGTCCTGGCCGCGCACCGTCGGCATCGGCATGCAGCACGTCGTCGCGATGTTCGGTGCGACGCTGCTCGTGCCGACCATCACCGGCTTCCCGGTCACCACGACGCTGTTCTTCTCCGGCCTCGGCACCGCGCTGTTCCTGCTGATCACGCGGGGCCGGGTACCGAGCTACCTCGGCTCGTCGTTCGCCTTCATCGCGCCGCTCGCCGCCACCGCGGGCGACGGTCCGGCGGCCCAGCTCGGTGCCGTGCTGGTCGTCGGTGTCGCTCTCGCCGCCGTCGGCGTGCTGGTCAAGGTGGCCGGGAGTCGTGCGCTCGACGCCGCCATGCCGCCCCTGGTCACCGGCGCCATCGTCGCGCTGATCGGACTCAACCTCGCCGGCACCGCCGTGACCTCCTACGAGTCGCAGCCGCTGGTCGCCACCGTCACGCTCGTGGCGATCCTGCTGGTCACCGTCGCTGTCCCCGGCCTGATCGGGCGGCTCGGCATCCTGGTCGGCGTCGTCGTCGGCTGGGTCTTCGGCGCACTGACCGGCGCGCTCGATCCGGCCCGTGTCGACGCGCTGCAAGAGGCCGCGTGGGTCGGTGTCCCGACGTTCACCGGGCCGTCGTTCCAGCTCTCCGCCGTGCTGGTCGCTCTGCCCGTCGTCGTGGTCCTGGTCGCCGAGAACGTCGGTCACGTCAAGGCGGTCGCCGCCATGACCGGCCGCTCGCTGGACGACGTCGCCGGCGACGCCCTCGTGGCCGACGGGGTCGCCACCGCGCTCGCCGGCGCCGGCGGTGGTTCGGGCACCACGACCTACGCCGAGAACATCGGCGTCATGGCCGCCACCCGCGTGTACTCGACGGCCGCTTACTGGGTCGCGGCCGCGACGGCGCTGGTCCTGGCGTTCTCGCCGAAGTTCGGCGCACTGGTCTTCACCGTGCCCGGCGGCGTCATCGGTGGCGCGACCCTGGTGCTCTACGGGCTCATCGGACTGCTCGGCGTGCGGATCTGGCAGGAGGCGAACGTCGACTTCACCCGGCCCGTCAACCTCATGGTCGCCGCGGCCGCGCTGGTCGCCGGGATCGGCGATCTGACGCTGACCATCGGGTCCGTCGAGCTCGGCGGCATCGTCTGGGGGTCGGTGGGGATCCTGGTGGGCTACCCGATCCTGCGGGCGTCGGCGGGGCGCACCGCTCGCTGAGTCGCCGCGCCGTCCGCCGTCACGCCGATCGGGTGCAGTGAGCGGTGCTGTACGCCGTCCACTGCACCGGATCGGATCGGGTCGGGGGTGGTCACCGAACGCGCTCGCACAGGTCATCGACGCCCTTCGTGCTCCGACCTACCGTGAAGTGGTAACTCACGTCACACGAGGAGAGTCATGAAGCGCACGTTGTTCGAGCCCGAGCACGATCTGTTCCGCAGCTCGTACAAGAAGTTCCTCGAGCAGCACGTCGCACCGCATCACGCGGAGTGGGAAGAGCAGAACATCGTCGACCGCGGCGTGTGGGTCGAGGCCGGCAAGCAGGGCTTCCTGGGCATGGCCGTGCCGGAGGAGTACGGCGGCGGCGGCGTGAAGGACTTCCGCTACAACGCGATCGTCACCGAGGAGACCACGTTCGGCGGCTACAGCGGCATCGGGTTCACCCTGCACAACGACGTCGTCGCGCCCTACCTGATCGAGCTCACCAACGAGGAGCAGAAGCAGCGCTGGCTGCCCGGATTCTGCTCGGGCGAGCTCATCACCGCCATCGCGATGACCGAGCCCGGCACCGGCAGCGACCTGCAGGGCATCAAGACGCGCGCCGTCCGCGACGGTGACGACTGGGTGCTCAACGGCTCGAAGACGTTCATTACCAACGGCATCAACGCCGATCTGGTCCTCGTCGTGGCCTGCACCGATCCCGAGAAGGGCGCCCAGGGATTCAGCATCTTCGGCGTCGAGCGCGACATGCCCGGGTTCGAGCGGGGCCGCAACCTCGACAAGATCGGCATGAAGGCCCAGGACACGGCCGAGCTCAGCTTCACCGACGTCCGGGTGCCGGCGGCGAACATGCTGGGCGAGGAGGGGATGGGCTTCATCTACCTCATGCAGAACCTTCCGCAGGAGCGGCTGTCCATCGCCGTGGTCGCGGCCGCTGCCATCGAACGCTCGATCGAGATGACGGTGCAGTACTGCAAGGACCGCAAGGCGTTCGGCAAGCCGATCGGGAAGTTCCAGAACACCCGGTTCGTCCTGGCCGAGTGCGCCACCGAGGCCACAGCTGTCCGCATCATGGTGGACAAGTACATCGAGCAGCTCAACGCGGGCGAGCTCACCGTGCAGGAAGCCGCCATGGCCAAGTGGTGGACCACGGAGAACCAGGTCAAGATCATCGACCGGTGCCTGCAGCTCCACGGTGGATACGGCTACATGAAGGAATACCCGATCGCCAAGGCGTACATGGACTCTCGCGTGCAGACCATCTACGGCGGCACCACGGAGATCATGAAGGAGATCATCGGGCGCGGCCTGGATCTCTGACCCTCGCGGACGAACGATGAGAGCCGGCACCGAGAACGGTGCCGGCTCTCGCCGTCGTCGGGGGACGATCAGAGCTTGCGCATCACGGTGACGACCTTGCCGAGGATCACGGCGTCGTTGCCGGGAATGGGTTCGAAGAGCGGGTTGTGGGGGAGCAGCCACACGTCACCGCCGGTGCGCTTGAACGTCTTGACCGTGGCCTCGCCGTCGATCATGGCGGCGACGATGTCTCCGTTGTCCGCGACGTTCTGCTGCCGGACGACCACCCAGTCACCGTCGCAGATGGCCGCGTCGATCATGGACTCGCCGACCACCCGCAGCAGGAAGAGCGAACCGGAGCCGACCAGCTCGCGCGGGAGGGGGAACACCTCTTCGACGGCTTGCTCGGCCAGGATGGGACCGCCGGCTGCGATGCGCCCGAGAACCGGGACGAAGGTGGGCGCGGGCAGGGCGTCCGACTCGGCGCCGGCGTCGCGGGCGGCGGGCTCGACGGTGGGGGCGTCGCCCGTCGAGGCCACCTCGTCCGGCCGTCCGTTCTCGCCCGGCAGGCGGACGTCGACCGCGCGGGGCCGGTTCGGGTCGCGGCGCAGGAAGCCCTTCTTCTCCAGTGTCCGCAGTTGGTGGGCGACCGAGGAGGTCGAGGTCAGGCCCACGGCGTCGCCGATCTCGCGGATGCTCGGCGGGTAACCACGCTCGGTGACGGAGGCCCGGATGACCTCGAGAACGCGACGTTGCCGCTCGGTCAGGCCGGAATCGGTACTCGTGGCGGACGAGCTCTCGTCGGTCATGCTGTGAACCTCCATCGGTGGCCGGCCCGGGGCGGGCGGGTGCTGCTGGGCGCGCCGGACGGTGGTGCGGATGGGGCGTCTGGTGCCCCGGTGTCCGATGCGACGTCGTGAGTAGAAGTTAGACCGGATTCGACCGGTGATCAAACACCTGTTCGATCCGTGTCGCGATTTCGTGGACTGTGTCGGACCGCCCTGCTATACATCGAACATGCGTTCCTTCGAACGCGTGGTCGAACGGAACGGCCGAACGCCGGTGGGCGTTCAGCTCGCCGGGGTACCACCGCCTACCCACGAGGAGTGGTTGTCGTGATCAGTACCGAACTGCAGACCGTTCGCGGCGCTCGAGTCGGAGCGACCTCTCGCCCGTCCGTCGATCGCTGGACCTGCGACGACGAGTCCTACTGGGGTTCCGTGGCCACGGCCGAGCGCGTCGCGGCCCCCGCGCCGCGTCGGTCTGCTCCCGTACGCCGTCGTGCCGTCTCGCGCGACGTGCGTCGCCCGCACGCCGGCGCGGTCGAGTACGTCGGCCACTCGGTCGGGGTGTCGCGTGCACCGCACGTGTCTCGGCCGGTCCGGGGTCTCGCGTCGGTCGCCGCTGTGGTTCTGGTCACAGCGGCAACGGCCCTCGGGCTCGTCGGAGTGGCCAACCTGCGGGCCGCCGACGTTCCGCCGCAGCCGACCGTCGTGGAGCAGCTCGACCTCGGCGTGTCCCCGCGCTGATCGATCGTGGCACGGCCCTCGGTAGGCTGGTGCGCGGCGTCGGCGACGACGTCGCACCGTCCGTACGGAACGGAATCGTCCCGTGAGCACCGAGGGGTCACCGCCACATGCACTGCCCGTTCTGCCGTCACCCCGACTCGCGCGTGGTCGATTCTCGTGAGGCGGACGAGGGGCAGGCGATCCGCCGTCGGCGGTCGTGTCCCGAGTGCGGTCGCCGGTTCACCACCGTCGAGACGGCGGTGCTGTCCGTGGTCAAGCGGAGCGGCGTCAGCGAACCCTTCAGTCGTGACAAGGTGATCAAGGGTGTGCGTCGCGCGTGCCAGGGCCGCGACGTCGACAACGATGCTCTCGTCCTCCTCGCGCAGCAGGTCGAGGACACCGTCCGCGCCTCGGGCTCCGCGGAGATCCCCAGCAACGAGGTCGGACTCGCCATCCTCGGTCCGCTGCGCGACCTGGACGAGGTGGCCTACCTGCGTTTCGCGTCGGTCTACCGCTCGTTCAGCAGCGCCGAGGACTTCGAACGCGAGATCGACGAACTTCGCCGGCATCAGCGGGGCGAGGACACGGTGCCGAGCACGGCCTGAGCCGACGTCAGCGCCGCGCCGTGCGCACGGCGTCGATTGCTTTCAGGACCCGTTTCTCGGACACCGGGTAGGCAGTGCCGAGGGCCTGCGCGAACAGGTTGACCCGCAGTTCCTCGATCATCCACGCGATCTCCCGCACGTCGTCACCGGATCGGCGGGCGGACGGCAGGCTCTGGAGGAGTGCGTCGTACGCGGCGTAGACACGATCGAGGGCGTCCATACCCGCAGCGTCTCGGGTCGCGCTCGACGGCAGCGCGTCCAGCCGACGCCGCGCAGCCTTGAGGTAGCGCGGCAGATGGGGCAGGTGCGCCGTGCCCGTCTCGAAGACGAAGCCAGGGAAGATCAGGGCGTCCAGTTGCGCCCGCACGTCCTCGGCAGGGTCGCCGCTCGATCCCTCGAGTGCCAGTCGGACCGCTGTGGCCGCCGCGAGGACGGGTTCGACCAGCCGCAGGACCGCGGCCGTCCGTGACGCGAGGTCACGGCGGACGGCCGACTCGAGGGCGGCGAACGCGTCCGGCGAGGACACGGGACCGCCGTGCGCGGACATCAGATCGTCGACGGCCAACGCGCGACAATCGTCGAGCAGGGCCTCGATGCTGCCGTGCGGGTTCTGGCCGAGGTGCAGCCGCGCCGCCGGTGAGCGACCGGCCAGGAGGGACTTTGTCGAGACCGGGATCGCGTCGAGCAGCAGCCGCCGCGTCCCCTCCCGCATGGCCGCACGCTGTTCGGCCGCCGACCCGAGCACGCGGACGGCCACACCACCGCTCTCTGCCACCAGCGCCGGGTAGCCGGTGACGGCGCGGCCCTGCACGGTCCGGGTCACCGTCGGCTCCAGAGTGCCGATCGTCTCGGACGTCCACCGGCGGACGGGGCCCTTCTCGGTGTCCTTGGCCGCCGCCGACACGGCGGTGGCCGCGGCGCGTCCCAGCCTGGCCTTCAATGCCGACAACGACGGTCCGCGGCCCAGCTCGGTGGTGCCGTCGACGATCCGGAACGTCATCCGCAGGTGCCGGGGCAGCGCGTCGGGGGAGAAGTCCTCGGCCGCGATCGGGACACCACCCATGCGGGTGAGCTCGCGCGAGAGCGCCGTCGTGAGCGGTTCGGTGCGAGGTCGCATGGCGGCGACGGCGGCCGCGGCGTGATCGGGCGCGGGAACCACGGTGCGGCGCAGGTCCTTCGGCAGCGTCTTGATCAGCGCGGTGACGAGATCGAGGCGCATGCCGGGGACCAGCCAGTCGAAGCCGACGTCGGCGACCTGCGGCAACTGGTCGACCGGGATGTGGACGGTCACGCCGTCGTCGTCTCGGCCCGGCTCGAACTGATAGGTCAACGGGAACTGCCGCTCGCCCTGGCGCCACGCGTCGGGGAAGTCGCCGCCGGTGACCGCGGCGGCAGCCGGAGTGACGACGGTCGCGCGGTCGAAGTCGAGCAGGTCCGGCGTCGCGCGGGACGCCTTCTTCCACCACCGATCGAAGTGACGCGCAGAGACCACGTCGGCGGGCACGCGCTCGTCGTAGAACGCGTACAGGGCGTCGTCGTCGACCACGATGTCGCGGCGTCGGGCCCGCGACTCCAATTCCTCGGCGTCACTGCGCAATTGCTGATTGTGATGGAAGAAGCGGTGGTGGGTGCGCCACTCACCATGGACGAGGGCGTGACGCAGGAACAGATCCCGCGAGACCTCCGCGTCGATCGACCCGTAGGACACCGGCCGCTTGGCCACCAGCGGGACGCCGTACAGCGTCACGCGCTCGTACGCCACGGCGGCTTCGCGCTTGGTGGACCAGTGCGGTTCGGAGTACTGCCGCTTGAGCAGGTGGGGGGCGAGTTTCTCCGCCCACTCGGGCTCGATGCGCGCGGCCATGCGCGCCCAGAGCCGGCTGGTCTCCACCAGCTCGGCCGCCATCACCCACCGCGGTGGCTTCTTCGACAGCGACGAGCCGGGGAAGATCGCGAAGGTCGAGCCGCGTGCCCCGAGGAAGTCGCGCTTGTCGCCCTCCCGTAATCCGATGTGCGACAACAGGCCCGACAGCAGCGCCTGATGGATCGTGGCGTCCGACGCCGGGGTGTGCGCGTCGTGATCGGGCACGGTCCACCCCATGCCGCGGGCGATCTGCCGGAGCTGGCCGTGCAGGTCCTGCCACTCGCGAATGCGCAGGTAGTGCAGGAACTCGGTGCGACACAGCCGCCGGAACTGGTTGGAGGACAACGCCCGTCGCTGCTTGCCGAGGTAGGTCCAGAGTTCCCGGAGGGCGAGGAAGTCCGACCCCTCGACCGCGAAGCGCCGGTGCATCTCGTCGGCCGCCTGCTGGTGCTCGGCAGGACGCTCGCGCACGTCCTGGATGGACAGCGCTGCCACGATGACCAGCATCTCCGGAAGGCATCCGGAGCGGTGGGCTTCCACCAGCATGCGCGCCATCCGCGGATCGACCGGGAGGCCGGCGAGCTCGCGTCCGAGGGCGGTCAACCGCGGCCCGTCGTGGTCACCGGCATGCGGTGCGGTGTCCAGCGCGCCGAGTTCGGTGAGCAGTCCGAGCCCGTCCCGCACGCTGCGCGGGTCCGGCGGTTCGACGAACGGGAACTTTTCCACGGCCCCGAGGCCGAGCGAGGCCATCTGCAGGATGACCGACGCCAGGTTGGTCCGCAGGATCTCCGGGTCGGTGAAGTCCGGACGCGCGTCGAAGTCCTCCTCCGAGTACAACCGGATGCAGATGCCGTCGGCGACGCGGCCGCAGCGTCCTGCGCGCTGGCGGGCCGAGGCCTTCGAGATCGGCTCGATGGGAAGCCGTTGCACCTTCGTGCGCAGCGAGTACCGGGAGATGCGCGCGGTGCCGGGGTCGACGACGTAGCGGATGCCGGGGACGGTGAGGGACGTCTCGGCGACGTTGGTGGCCAGGACGATGCGCCGACCGGAGTGGCGCTCGAACACGCGATGCTGCTCGGCGGCGGACAACCGGGCGTAGAGCGGGAGCACCTCGACGCCGCGCAGGCGACGGTCCTTCAACGCGTCGGCGGTGTCACGGATCTCGCGCTCGCCGGAGAGGAAGACGAGGATGTCGCCCTCGGGCTCGCGCAGCAGTTCGTCGACGGCGTCGCACGTGGCGTCGACGGGGTCGCGATCGACGGTCTCGTCCTCACGGTCGACGGTGAGAGGGCGATAGCGCATCTCGACCGGGAAGGTGCGCCCGGAGACCTCGACGATGGGCGCGTCCCGGCCGTCGACCGCGAAATGCCGGGCGAACCGCTCGGGGTCGATGGTCGCCGACGTCACGATCACCTTGAGCTCGGGGCGCTGAGGGAGCAGGCGAGCCAGGTAGCCCAGGAGGAAGTCGATGTTGAGGCTGCGTTCGTGTGCCTCGTCGATGATGATCGTGTCGTATCGACGCAGCATGCGGTCCCGCTGGATCTCCGCGAGCAGGATGCCGTCCGTCATGAGCTTGATCAACGTGTCGTCGCTCGAGCGATCGGTGAACCGGACGGTGTAGCCGACGGCGTCGCCGATCTCCTGGCCCAGTTCCTCCGCGATTCGCTCGGCGACCGTCCGAGCGGCGAGACGACGCGGCTGCGTGTGGCCGATGGTGCCGAGCACGCCGCGGCCCAGTTCCAGACAGATCTTGGGAATCTGCGTCGTCTTGCCGGAGCCGGTCTCGCCTGCGACGATCACCACCTGGTTCTCGGCGATGGCGGCGGCGATGTCCTCGCGCCGGGCCGTGACCGGCAGGAACTCCGGGTACTCGAGCGCGGGGACGGCGGCACGCCGGTTCCGTACCCGCACCTCGGCGCGATCGATGTCGGCGGAGATCTTCGCGAGGTCCTCGGGTCGCCGACTGCGTCCGAGACGCCGACCGAGGCGATGGGCGTCGGTATGGGTGAGTCCGGCGAGGCGCGCGGTGAGGTCACTGCGCGTGGGGGAGGTGGAGGCAGGTGTCGACATGGCTGAGTCCAGCGTATCGGGCCGGTCTACGCTGACCGACGTGACCGATCACAGCTCAGCGTTCTGGCACGGCTTCTCCGACATGCACGCGGTCGAGTCGGGCGGGCGCTTCGTCGTCGCTCGGGGCGAGGGCGCGCGGATATGGGACACGGACGGTCGCGAGTACCTCGACGGCACCGCCGGACTGTGGTTCACCAACGTCGGCCACGGCCGGACCGAGATCGCGGACGCCGTCGCCCGACAGCTGAGCACCCTCGCGCACTACTCGACCTTCGGCGACGTCACCCCCGACGTGACGCTCGAGCTCGCGGATCGTCTGGCCGAGATCGCGCCGGTGCCGGGCAGCAAGATCTTCTTCACCTCGGGCGGATCGGACTCGATCGACACCGCGGCGAAGCTGGCGCGCCGGTACTGGCACCAGGTCGGCCGACCGGGCAAGTCGGTGGTGGTCGGTCGACAGAAGGCGTATCACGGCATGCACGTCGCCGGCACCGCGCTGTCCGGACTTCCGCTCAACCGGGAGAACTACGGCGAGCTCATGACCGACGCCCGCACCGTGGCGTGGGACGACGCCAAGGAACTGCTGGCGCTCATCGAGAAAGAGGGCGCCGACACCATCGCGGCGTTCTTCGCGGAGCCGATCATCGGCGCCGGTGGCGTCTACCTCCCGCCCGCGGGCTACCTCCACGAGGTGCGGCAGATCTGCCGCGACCACGACATCCTGTTCGTCGCCGACGAGGTGGTGACGGGCTTCGGACGCATCGGCGATGCCTGGTTCGCCTCGTCGAAGTTCGAGCTCGAGCCCGATCTGGTGACCACCGCCAAGGGTCTGACCTCGGGCTACGTGCCCATGGGCGCGGTGTTCGTGGCACCCTGGATCGCGGCGCCGTTCTACGAGGGCGGCTCGTGGTGGCGGCACGGCTACACGTACGGCGGACACGCGGGCGCGGCGGCCGCGGCCCTCGCCAACCTCGACATCATCGTCCGCGAAGATCTCCTGTCGCATGCGTCGCGGCTGGAGGCGTCGCTGCATCGGCATCTCGCGCCGCTCGCCGAGCACGACCTGGTCGGTGAAGTGCGGAGCGGCATGGGCGCCGTCGCCGCCGTGCAGTTCGCGGACCCGACGTACGCCATGCCGTTCGTGAAGACCCTGCGCCGCGAGGGTGTCTCGGCGCGGGCGGCGGGCAACGGTGCCATTCAGTTCTCGCCGGCGTTCGTCATGACCGACGAGCAGGTGGAGCAGATGGCCGCGGCCACCGCGCGCGCACTGGACGCCACGGTCGGCTGAGCGTGCCCGGAGCGGGCGAAAAGTCGTCGCGCCG
Source organism: Rhodococcoides kroppenstedtii (assembly GCF_900111805.1). Lineage (GTDB taxonomy): Bacteria > Actinomycetota > Actinomycetes > Mycobacteriales > Mycobacteriaceae > Rhodococcoides > Rhodococcoides kroppenstedtii. Next base: position 241,205 of record NZ_FOJN01000005.1, on the reverse strand, counting down.
CCGTCGGTCGATCTCGTAGCGTGGCGGGCCCACCCCGGTCGAGAGAGGTTCGCCAGTGCGAGAACTGATCTACTACGTCGCCACGAGTCTCGACGGGTTCATCGCCGCCCCCGACGGCACGTGGAGTGCATTCGCCGACGAGGGCGACCACATGGCGGTGGTGGTCGACGAATACGCGGACATGCTGCCCGATCACGTCCGCAGGGCGCTCGGCGTCACCGCCGACCCCACGCTCGTCGACACGGTGATCATGGGGTGGAACACGTACACCCCGGCGCTCGACGCGGGCATCGACAGCCCGTATCCGCACTTGCGGCAGATCGTCGCGTCCCGTTCGCGGCTGTCGACTTCGCCCGACGTCGCGGTGACGGCCGACCCCGTGGCGACGGTGCGGAATCTCCGCGGCGACGGGGGTGGGGGCATCTATCTGGCGGGTGGGGGAGCGCTCGCGGGGACGCTGATCGACGAGATCGATCGCCTGATCCTGAAGCTGAATCCGGTGGTGCTGGGGAAGGGAATGCCGCTGTTCGGTGGGGCGTCCTACGCCGATCGGCGGTTCCGGCCGACCCGCACGCGCACGTTCGATTCGGGGGTCGTCATCGCCGAGTACGTCCGCGCCGACGTGTGACAGGGTCGTCCGACGCCGCGGAGGTGGCCACCGCCAGTCGCTGGTGGAGCCGCTCGCGGATCTCGTCGGGCTCGTAGTCCCGACGCCGTCGCTCCGACCGTGCGACGACGACGCCCGTGGCGGCGACACCGACGGCGCCCGCGAGACCGGCGAACTTCAGCCAGGTCCGTGGTGAACCGAACCGGGACGATCCGCGAGACGAGCGCATGGTCGCACCCTAGCGGCCACTAGGCTTCCCTGCGTGAATGCCTCGGGACCGTCGTCGGTGGATCTGGATACGGCCGTGGACCTGACCCGAACGGGCGACCTGTGGATCTTCCGTGGCCGCTCGGCTGCGGACCGCGCAATTCAGACCCTCACCAACAGTCCGGTGAACCACGTGGGCATGGCCGTCGTCCTCGACGATCTGCCGCCGCTGATGTGGCACGCGGAATTGGGACAGTCCCTGCCGGACATGTGGACCGGGAAGCACCAGCGCGGCGTGCAACTGCACGATCTGCGGGCTGCCGTGGAGCAGTGGGGGCGTCGCTACGACCAGCGGGCGTGGTTCCGCCAATTGCAGACACCGGTCACGCGGGCGCAGGAGGACGCGCTCATGCGAACGATCGCGCGCCTGGACGGCACCGCGTTCCCCACGACGGCGAAGCTCGCCGGGCGGTGGTTCGCCGGTCGCCTCCCGGCCGTGGGCCGCGGGGACGATCGCGGCCTCGAGACGATGTACTGCGCAGAGGTGGTGGCCATGACCTACGAGGCCATGGGTCTGCTCACCGCGCGAGAATCGCCGACGCCGCTTAAACCCTTCGACAAGTTGGGCCTGAAACCGCCTCGGCGGCGGGCGAACTGGTACGACCCCGGCCGCTTCTGGAGCGGGGATCACCTGCCGTTGGCCGAGGGCGTGACCCTGGGCCGCGAGATCGCGGTGAGGTTCGACTAGACCGGCTGTGATTCCTCGTCGGGCACCGACCGTGTGTTCTCGGCGACCACCCGACCGCCGAGGTCGATCCACCCGTCGTCGCCGAGGGTGGTGATCAGCTGCGATCCGCGGCCCTGCTCGATGGCCAGGTCAACGTCGACGGTCGAGAGTGGCTCGATCTCGAACCCCGGCGCGCAGTCGGCACGCGCACGGACTGACGTCTAAGGCCTGCACCGCGGCTTCCCGGTGCGGATCTGTTGCAAAAGTCGTTACCGACCCCGCACCGGAACCGAAGCAAGTAGCTCAGGTCGCATCACGCCGCGAACACTGCGCTCAGAAAAACCTACCGTAGTGGGACCTTTACGCCGCCAGAGAAGACCGAGTCGTGCAGTTCCAGGTAGTCAGGAACGGCACCGCTCAAGACGAACGTGATCGCACCGGAGACGGACTGCCCGGGGTTGAGGTCCGCGAAAGCGAGATCCGAATCCCACTCGAACTCGGGTTCAAACCGCCGCTGCTGGACGTCGTACAGATATTGAGCCGAAATGGCGAACGACTGGGGCCGGTCTCCAATATTGGTGACTGTCAGCTGAGCTGTCTCGCCGTCCCATGCCGTGACGAGAAATTCAAATTTGCCGTCACGCACGGCTTCTCCGATACCCGCTTGAGATGGAGCATCTCTGGTCGGTTGCGCTGGCGGCACTTGCTGTTCCGCAGGCGCGACCGGGACTGGTGTAGGCCTGACTGACGGCGCGGTTATCGAGCGAGTGGACGATGTGGGGGCATTGTAAGGGTAACCCTGTACATTGTTGCTCCGAGTCCCCTCATCGCTCGCCGTTCCACCTATGGCCGCGAACAGAAACACCACGGCGGCTGCGACCCCACAGACGATCCACGTGACCCGTTTGGTCTTGTCCGGCGAAGCGCTGACGGTCATGGAATCTTTGTTTCGTGTTTGCGGCGTCCATTGCCTTCCATCCCAGAAGCGGTTGAGCTTGGGATCGACGGGATCGGGGAACCAGCCGGGCGGACTAGACACGACGTATGTCTATCAGACGGCCGGCGTTGTTACCCACGTTTCGCTGCCGACCGCTCGGACGAGAATGGACAACAAAGCATGTTTGTATTACGGCGCTTTCGTGGGTGTCCGTGGGTTTGCTTGGAGAAGGAGGGAGCCACGAGGGACTTGCCCCTTTCGGTTGACGCGTCGGGTTGAGCTAACCCGGCTGTGGTGCTCGGTGATACCTGGCACCGATCTGCGGTCCGTCGGGTGGACCATCGATAGCCGAAGGTCGAACTCACGCGAGCTTGATCGCCCCATCGGGCTGAGGGAGGCGTATACGTGAGAGACGGGTACCTCTCGGTTCTCGGTGCGGTTGTGGTGATTGCACCGACACGAAAGGTTTTAGCTATCGTCGTCGCCGCGCCGTCCCTAGTGTTCTTAGACCCTAGAGCTCGAGCTTGCGTGACGCGTCCGCGACCACCCGACCGCCGAGGTCGATCCACCCGTCGTCGCCGAGGGTGGTGATCAGCTGCGATCCGCGGCCCTGCTCGATGGCCAGGCTTCGTCCGAGGTGGGCGGTGATGCGCAACGCGGCCGCGCCCGTCGCCTCGTCCTCCGCGATACCCATGTCGGGAGCGAACATTCGAGATCGGATGCGCCCGGCCGACTCGTCGATCCACGCCCAGACGTAGTGGTGGCCGTCCGTGTAGCGGGTGGGATCGACGGCCAGAACGGCGTCGACGGTCGAGAGCTGCTCGATCTCGAACTCCGGTGCCCAGTCGGCACGCGCACGGACCGACACCTCGTCGCCGTCGATGCGGACCGCGACCGAACCGGCGGGCACGTCGAGGGCGGTGACGGGCGTTCCGCGCCGCGCGAGCCAGGCCGCCGTCCCCACCGTCGGGTGTCCCGCGAAGGGCAGTTCCGCGGCGGGGGTGTGGATGCGGACGGCCGTCGACTCGGTTGGCTCACCCGGCACGTCCACGAACACCGTCTCGCTGTAGTTCAGGCGACGAGCCAACTCCTGCCGGTCCGAGGCCGGCACGGCGGCGGCATCGACGATGCCCAGCGGGTTGCCGTGACGGCCCTCGGAATCGGTGAACACCCGAACCACGTGGACCTCGATCGCCATGGTGCGATGCTAGGTCCGGGCTCGGCCCGACTCAACCGGCCCGCACGACCATGTCCTCGAACACGACCTCGCCGGTCGCGTCCGATTCGGGCACGTCGACGAGGGCGATCAGGGCCCAGCCGTGGTCGCCCTCGGGATCGTCGATCACCTGCCGCGCCGTCGTGCCGTCGGCGTCGGTTACGAGCGAGAACAGTTGCGGGCCGCGGGCATTCGGGCCCGTTCCGATCTCGCCGTACTCGGCGAAGTACTCCTCGAGATCGTCGGCCCAATCGACGTCGTCCCCGAGTTCGTCCAGGTCGGACCAGCGTCGGCGCGCTGCGAGGTCGATGCGCTTGAAGAGGGCGTTGCGAATCATTACCCGGAACGCACGCGCGTTCGCCGAGATCGGTTTGGGGGTGTCGGCGCCGTACGGCACCACCGGTGCGTCGCCGTCCGTCGGCTGCGGGTCGGTGAGGTTCTCCCACTCGTCGAGCAGGCTGGAATCGACCTGGCGGACCGTCTCGCCGAGCCACTCGGTGATGTCGTGCACCTCGTCGGACCGGACCTCCGGCGGCACGGTCTGACGTAGCGCGCGGTACGCGTCGGCGAGGTAACGCAGGACGGAACCCTCGGAGCGGGAAAGGCCGTATCGGGAGATGACGTCGGAGAACGTCATGGCGCGCTCGACCATCTCACGCACCACGGATTTCGGGGACAGCGCGAACTCCGACAGCCAGGGATGGCCGGCGCGATAGACCTCGAACGCCGGACGTAGCACGTCGTCGAGCGGCTTGGGCCAGGTGATCTCCTCGAGGAGCTCCATCCGCTCCTCGTATTCGAGGCCGTCCGCCTTCATCTGGGCAACGGCCTCACCGCGCGCCGCGTGCTGCTGCGCCCAGAGAATCTGGCGCGGATCGTCGAGCGTCGCCTCGATGACGGAGACGACGTCGAGGGCATAGGTGGGCTGTTCGCGGTCCAGCAGTTCGAACGCGGCCAGCGCGAACGTCGACAGCGGTTGGTTCAGCGCGAAGTCGCGCTGAAGGTCCACGGTGAGGCGGGCCCGCCGACCCTCGTCGTCCGGCTCGTCGAGTTGCTCGACGATGCCGGCGTCCCGCAGCCCGCGGTAGAGCCGCACCGCCTGGAGAATGTGTCGGCGCTGCGCTGCGCGCGTCTCGTGGTTGTCCTCGAGGAGATGCCGCATGGCGTCGAAACAGCTTCCGGGCCGGGCGATCACGTTCAGCAGCATCGAGTTGTTCACCCGGAACCGTGACACGAGCGGCTCGGGACTCGCGGCGACCAAACGCTCGAAACTCGGCTTGCCCCAGGAGACGAACCCCTCGGGAGCCTTCTTGCGCTGAATCCGCTTGAGCTTCTTCGGGTCGTCGCCCGCCTTCGCCACCAGGCGCGCGTTCTCGATGTCGTGCTCGGGCGCCTGCACCATCACCGTGCCGAGCGTGTCGTACCCGGCCCGACCGGCGCGACCGGCGATCTGGTGGAACTCGCGCGCCCGCAGCTGACGGGTCCGAACGCCGTCGTACTTGGTCAGACCGGTGAGAAGCACCGTGCGAATCGGCACGTTGATGCCGACACCGAGGGTGTCCGTTCCGCAGATCACGGCGAGCAGACCGTCCTGCGCGAGCTTCTCGACCAGCCGCCGGTACCGGGGAAGCATGCCGGCGTGGTGCACGCCGATGCCGTGACGCACCAAGCGGGACAGCGTCTTTCCGAACCCCGTGGTGAATCGGAACCCACCGATGGCCTCGGCGATCGCGGCCTTGGTCTCCTTGGTCGAGACCTGGATCGACGTCAGTGCCTGGGCGCGCTCGAGAGCCGCCGCCTGCGTGAAGTGGACGACGTAGACGGGCGCGAGGTGCGTCGACACCAGTTCCTCGATGGTCTCGACGATCGGGGTGAGGCGGTACGAGAACACCAGGGGGACAGGCCGTTCGGATCCCTCGACGACGGAGGTCGGCCGACCGGTCCGTCGGGTGAGATCGTCGCGGAAGAAGGACACGTCGCCGAGCGTGGCCGACATGAGCAGAAACTGGGCGTGGGGGAGTTCGAGCAGCGGGACCTGCCACGCCCATCCGCGGTCGGGCTCGGAGTAGTAGTGGAACTCGTCCATGATCACCTGGCCGATGGAGGAGTCGGCTCCCTCGCGCAGCGCCATGTTGGCCACGATCTCGGCGGTGGCGCACACGATCGGGGCGGAGGCGTTCACGGCCGCGTCGCCGGTGATCATGCCGACGTTCTCCGCGCCGAAGATCTCGCACAGGGCGAAGAACTTCTCGCTGACCAAGGCCTTGATGGGCGCGGTGTAGAACGATCGGACGCCCGCCGCCAACGCGGCGACGTGCGCGGCCACGGCCACCATGGACTTCCCGGATCCGGTCGGGGTGGCGAGCACGACGTTGTTGCCCGAGACCAGTTCGATCACGGCCTCGTCCTGCAGCGGGTAGAGCTCGAGTCCGCGATCGGCGACCCAGGTGGTGAAGGCGTCGTACACCTCGTCTGCCGACGCGGAGCGGGGCACCATCTCGGTCAACAGCATCACTACAGGCTACGTAGCGGACCTCTCGTCCGAACCCATGGCACCCAGCACGGCCTGGCGGGTGGCCGGGCTGCCCGTGATCGTCGCCTCGCCGACTCCCTCGACGAGCAGTCTGCGCCACCGGGTCTCGTCGAAAACGAGGGGTGTCGTCGTGGCGACGAAGTCCTCCAGGACGCGGAGGAACCGCATCGGATCGTCCCGGTGCGGGAAGTGGCCCGCGCCGCGGAAGACGTCGAGGCGCGAGCCGGGCATCGCCGCGTGCGCGAGCGTGGCGTGGTCGACCGGGATGACCGTGTCGTGCTCGCCCCACACCAGCTGCACCGGCAGGTTCTCGGTGAGGTAGCACCGGTCGAGCATCGTGACGGCCTGGCCGCGCCAGTCGACCACGGCGCGCAGGGTCTTCCGATAGGCGTCGTACGCCGTGGAATCCAGCAGATTGGTGACCACACGCAGCAGGTCGGGCGTGTCGTGGAGCGCGGGGCCGGGGTGCAACGGTGTGCCGTCGAGGCGCTGGATCGCGGACCCGACCACCCGCAGGGTCTGTATCGCGCCGGGCAGCCGCAGCAGCTTGAAGACTTCGTTGACCACGGGGACCGACATGAGCCGCAGGGCGGGGTGGACGTCCTTGGTGACGCCGCCGGCCGACACCAGGACCAACCGTTGCACCATCTGCGGGTACTGGTACGCGAACTGCATGGCCACCCCACCACCCAGCGAGTGGCCCACCACGGTCACGGCGTCGATGCCCAAGGTGACCAGCAGATCGCGGAGGCCGTTGGCGTACGCGGCGACGGAGTAGTCCGCCCGCGGCTTGTCCGACAGTCCGTGACCGAGCAGGTCGGGCGCGATCACGGTGTGCGACGCCGCGAGGTGGGGGATGAGCTCGAGCCAGGTCTCGGAGCTGTCGCCGATGCCGTGGACGAGCAGCAGCGCCGGACCCTCGCCGGCCATCCGGAAGGCGCGGCGGTAGCCGTGCACCGTGCGGTGATGGAGGGTCGGCCGGGAGTCCGGCACGGGCCGCAGGGCGCGAGTGCGTGAGGCCGTCATGAGTCGTCGCTCCTCACAGATGGATCGGGCGACGCGTGCGCGTCGACCGGTCCAGTGTGGTCGGGGTGTGTGACGGTCACGCTACGTGGATGTGACGGCTCCGTCAGGCCCGGTCGTCGGGGTCGGTGCTGTCCTCGTCGAGCCCGGTCTGCTCGGCCAGGAACCGCTCGAACTCGGCACCGAGTTCGTCGCCGCTGGGCAGTTCCTCGTCCGAGGCCAGCAGCGTGGACTTCTGTTCCTGGGCGGTGACGAAGGTGTCGTACTGACGCTCGAGCGCTGCGACCACCGACCCGACCTCCGGGTTGCCCTCGACGTGCTCGTCCACCTGCTCCCGCACGCGGGCCGCAGCCGTGGTCAGCGCGGCGAGGGGCAGTTCCAGGTCGGCGGCGTCGGCCACCAGTTCCAGCAACTTCTCCGCGGCGCTGGGGTAGGCGGTCTGCGCGAGGTAGTGCGGGACGTGCACCGAGAAGCCCATGGACTCGTGTCCGTGCTGTGCCATCCGGTACTCGAGCAACGACGACGCGCTGCCCGGCACCTGCAGTTCGCCCGACCACTTGTGGTGATCGCCGACCAACTCGGAGTCGGAGGAGTGCGCCGTGACGCCGAGAGGGCGGGTGTGCGGGACGGCCATGGGTATGGAGTTGAGGCCGATCGTCCGCCGCACGCCCAGCTGCTCGGCCAGCAGCCGCACGGCGGTGGTGAACTTCTCCCACTTCAGATCCGGCTCGAGTCCGGACAGGAGAAGGAACGGCGTGCCGACCCCGTCCTGGACGGCGTAGAGATTGAGCACGGGCTCCTCGTAGTCGGAGAAGTGGTCCGCCTTGAACGTCATCATGGGCCGCCGGGAGCGGTAGTCCAGCAACTCGTCGATGTCGAACGCCGCCACGAGTTCCGTCTCGAGCGTCTCGCGCAGATGTGCCGTCGCCAGCTTCACGGCGTGTCCCGCATCGGAGTAGCCCTCGAGACCGTGCACGAGGACCGGGCCGAGGCCGTCCTCCGAGAGCACGCGCGGCGCCGGAAACTCGAGCTCGTACATTCCGGATTTCTCGTCCATGCCGTGTCCTCCCTCGTCGCGCCGATGCCGCCTTGACGGCTTCTGGTCGATTACCCAGTTTTCCACAGCGCGACGCGCTCACTTGCCGTCGTTCGTCGACGGTCCAACATCGCGTCGCGGCCCGGCATTCCCCGTGTACGCCGCGAGGATGCCTCGGACCCCGCCATGCCCGTATTCGCATGGATGCACCGATAGGGTCGACAACGCGCGCCGCGGTCCGTCGCGGGCGCACCGACCTCGGGACCGACGGACACACGACCGACAGGAGACTCACATGCCACAGCACGTCCGCGGCGTCGTCGCACGGAGCAAGGGCGCCCCGGTGACCACCGAGACCGTCGTCGTCCCCGACCCCGGGCCCAACGACGTGGTGGTGGCGATCCAGGCGTGCGGCGTGTGCCACACCGATCTCCACTACCGCGAGGGCGGCATCAACGACGAGTTCCCGTTCCTGCTCGGTCACGAGGCCGCCGGTGTGGTCGAGACCGTCGGGGACGACGTCACCCACGTCGCGCCCGGGGACTTCGTGGTGCTCAACTGGCGCGCCGTGTGCGGCCAGTGTCGGGCCTGCAAGCGCGGTGAACCGTGGTACTGCTTCGACACCCACAACGCCTCGAAGAAGATGACTCTGGAGGACGGCACCGAACTCACCCCGGCGCTCGGCATCGGAGCGTTCGCGGACAAGACGCTCGTCCACGAGGGTCAGTGCACGAAGGTCGATCCCGACGCCGACCCGGCCGTGGTCGGATTGCTCGGCTGCGGCGTGATGGCCGGTCTCGGCGCCGCGATGAACACCGGCAACGTCGGTCGCGGTGACTCCGTCGCGGTCATCGGATGCGGCGGCGTCGGCGACGCCGCGATCGCCGGCGCCCGCCTCGCCGGAGCGGGCACCATCATCGCGGTCGACCGGGACAAGGGAAAGCTGGACTGGGCCACCGAGCTCGGCGCCACCCACACCGTCGACGCGTCGTCGGTCGACGCCGTCGAGGCCGTCCAGGAGCTGACCGGCGGCCACGGCGCGGACGTCGTGATCGACGCCGTCGGTCGCCCCGAGACGTGGAAGCAGGCGTTCTACGCACGCGATCTGGCCGGCACCGTGGTGCTCGTCGGCGTGCCGACTCCGGACATGACCGTGGAGATGCCGCTCATCGACTTCTTCTCCCGCGGCGGGTCGCTCAAGTCCTCCTGGTACGGCGACTGCCTGCCCGAGCGCGACTTCCCGATGCTGGTCGACCTCTACCGGCAGGGCCGACTGCCCCTGGAGAAGTTCGTCACCGAGCGCATCGGTCTGGGGGACGTCGAGGCGGCTTTCGACGCCGCAGCGGCGGGCCGCGTCCTGCGATCGGTGGTGGTCCTGTGAGCGGCGACCTGCGCGTCGATCGCGTCGTCACGTCCGGAACCTTCGCTCTCGACGGCGGGGAATGGGACGTCGACAACAACATCTGGCTCGTGGGGGACGACTCGGAGGTGGTGATCGTCGACGCCGCGCACGATGCCGACCCCATCGTCGACGCCGTCGCCGGCCGAACCGTCGTCGCGGTGATCTGCACCCACGGTCACAACGATCACGTGACCGTCGCCCCGGAACTGGCGCGGCGTCTGGACGCGCCGATCCTGCTCCACCCGGCCGACGACGTGCTGTGGGAGCAGACCCACCCGGGCGTCGGCCACCGGGACCTCGCCGACGGCGACTCGATCGCCGTGGCGGGCACGACCGTGCAGGTGCTGCACACCCCGGGCCACTCGCCGGGGTCCTCGTGCCTGTACCTCCCCGAGGCCGGGGAACTCTTCAGCGGCGACACTCTGTTCTCCGGTGGCCCGGGAGCCACCGGCCGCTCCTACTCCGACTTCCCGACGATCATCGGGAGCATCCGTGAGCGGCTGTTCGCGCTGCCGCCGGAGACGACGGTGCGCACCGGGCACGGCGACGGCACCACCATCGGGACGGAGTCGCCGCACCTCGAGGAGTGGATCGCCCGCGGCTCCTGACCGGGGCCGGCGAGCCGCATAACGAACCGGACACCCCGCGGTGTGGGCGGGGTCGGCCGAGTGGTGCTCTGTGCGATGCTCGCCGGACCACCGGGCTGCGGCCGCACCCGGGCGAGGCGAGATGAGGACATGATGCTGCTGCGCAGGACCCGACTCGGAATCGCAGGATGCCTGGGAGCCGGTGCCGTTCTGCTCACCACGGCCTGCGGTGGCAGCACCGTCGAGGGCGTGCCCGAGGCCGCCGGGACCACCGCGCCGCCGGCGACGAGCTCGACGACGACGTCGGTGCCCCCCACGACGACGGGCGACAGCGCGACCCCGACGTCGAGCGCGGCCGCGTCGGCGCTCGCGGCCCTCACCCTCGATCCGTCGGTGTTCCCCGCCGCCTACCAGGCGGTGGTGTTGCCCCCGCAGGCGGTGGCGCAGGCCGCTCAGGACCTCGACGGCGTCGCCTCCGGCGCGTCGGTGGACCCGGCCGGGTGCAAGCCCGACCGGCCGACGGCCGATCCGGACGCGACGTCGCTGGTGGTCGGCACCGACCCGGTGAACCGCGCGACGGTGTCGGTGGAACTCGCCCGGGTGGACGACACGCTCGACTCCCTGCGCTCGCGGACCGAGGAATGCGGCACCGTCCGCACGACGGCCGGCGGGGTCACCGCGGAGGTGGTCAGCGAGCTGGTGCCGCCGCCGCCCCTCGGTGTGGACGACACGCTGGCCGTTCGCCGCACCGTCTCCTCCGGCGGCGGGGCGGACGAGATCACCCAGTCGATGCTCTCGCTCGTCGGGCAGGTCGACGACGTCCGCGTCACCGCCACGTACATGTCGTTCGGCGCGGGGGAGCCCGACACCGCGACGCTGGATCTGGTGTTCCGCGAGGCGGTGCAGAAGGTCAAGAACGGCTGATCGTGCGCCGATGTTCGATTTCGTGATCGGGACGGCGGATCTGTTCCGGGTCCTCGACCTCACCGGCGTGGTGGCCAACGCGCTGCTCGGTGGAGCGGTGGCCCGGGCCATGCGCTTCGACCTGGTCGGATTCTCGGTTCTCGCCGTGGTGTCCGGGCTCGGCGGCGGCATCATCCGTGACACGTTGCTGCAGGCCGGTCCGCCGGTCGCCCTCACCGACTACCGGTACCTGACCGCCGCGTTGCTCGGAGCGTTGGTCGCCTTCGCCGTGCGGTTCGAAGGACGCGGCTGGGACCGCATCTTCCCGTACGTCGATGCCCTCGCGCTCGGCTGCTGGGCGGCGGCCGGGGCTCAGAAGACCCTGGGCGTGGGGTTGGGGTGGCTGCCCGCGATCGGGCTCGGCGCCGTGACCGCCGTGGGCGGGGGAGCGGTCCGTGACATCGCCGTCGGCCGCGTCCCCGCCATCTTCGGCGGCAACACTCTCTACGCCACCTGCGCGCTGGCCGGCAGTGCGACCCTGGTGGTGGTCCAGTCCCTGATCGGCACCGACGCGGGCCTGGTGGCGGGCACGGTGGTGGGGGCCTCGCTGTGCGTGGTCGCACGGTGGCGCGGCTGGATGCTCCCCGAAGGAGTGTCCTGGTCCAGGCTGCCGAAGCCGACGCTGCCGCTCACCGCGCGGCGTCGGCGGGTGTCGACCCGCCGCCGGGCGCGCTCGACGACGGTCCGGCGGTGGTGGATCCGAATCCGGGGCTCTCGACGATCACGGTGACCGGTCCGTCGTTCACCGACTCCACCGCCATGTGAGCACCGAACACGCCGGTCGCGACGGTGATTTCCCGGGCGCGCAGGGTGTCCACCACGGCGCGGACCAGCGGCTCGGCGACGGGACCGGGCGCCGCCCCGTTCCAGGAGGGGCGTCGGCCCTTCCGCGTGTCGCCGTAGAGGGTGAACTGCGAGACCACGAGCACACCCGCGTCGGGAACCTCGGACACGGACCGCTCGTCCGGGAGGATCCGCAGCTCGGCGATCTTGCGGGAGACGTGCTCGACGTCGGTCGGCCCGTCGGACGGCGCGACTCCCAGCAGCACGAGAACGCCCGGACCGATCTCTCCGACCACGCGGGCGTTGACCCGCACCCTCGCGGACGAGACCCGTTGCAGCACTGCACGCATGGTGACGATGGTGGCACGTCGCACGGTGCCCCCTCGGACCGGTGTTCTCCCCGGGGCCCCGGCCATCCACAGGTTGGTTCGGGGCGACCCGTCGGCCCAGGTCACGCGGCGAGGGCGGTCGGCGGCGCGGCGCAGAGTGCGGCGTGTGACCAGACATCCGTACGCCGCCCACCGCCGTGACGACCACCCGCTCGACCCACCGCTGCGCGCCACCGTGGCCACGGTGGGCGACCTCCTCGCCGCCGTGCCCGCCCTGCTGGGCTTCGTGCCCGAGCACTCCATCGTCCTGATCTGCCTCTCGCGGGGGTCGACGACGACGGTGCGCATGACCGTGCGGCAGGACCTGCCGGACCCACCCGCGACGGGGGAGGTGTTCCACGCCATCGAGCGCTGCGCGCAGGTCTGCGACCGCGAGGCCTACGACGCGATCGTCGCGGTGCTCGTCGTCGGTGACCGCGCCCCGGCGCAGTTCGACTCGCTCGCGGACGACCTGCACGAGGTGTTCGACGCCCTCGACATCGAGGTCCTCGGCGTCCACGTGGTGCCGACGATCACGGCCGACGCCCCCTGGTCGAGCCTCGGCGGTGACGACCGCCACGGATCGTTGCCGGATCCGCTCACGTCGGCGGTCGCGGCGTCGACCGTCGTGAGCGGCCGCCCGATCCGGTCCTCCCGATCCGATCTGCTGACCGTTCTCGCCCCGGCGTCCGTCGACGACTGCGCGCGCTTCGAGCGGCACTGCGCCGAGGTCGCCGAGATCCTCGCGCCGCTGACGCCCGGAGAGCTACTGGCCGAGGTGGTCGACGACGTCGAGCTCCTCGATCTGTCCGGTGAGCTCGACTCCGTGTCGGCGGCGCGGGCGATGGCGGGTCTCGCGGTGCTGTCCATCCGAGACGCGCTGCTCGGACTCGCCGGCACTCGCCTGGACGCGACCGCGGGTGCGCTGTGGGTGGAATTGACCCGCCGGACGTCCGGCCCGCAGCGAGCGGCACCCGCCACGATGGTGGCCGTGTGGTTCTACCTGCGCGGAGACGGGCCGATGGCCGGGACGGCGCTCGAGGTCGCGCTGGCGGCCGACCCCGGGTACCGGCTGGCCGTACTGCTCGACGCCGCCCTGCAGAACGGTCTCGGCCCGGCCGTCGTGACCGACCTCGTGGACTCCGCCCGTGCCGTCGCGACGGGGCTCGGCGTGCGGCTGCCCGCCGACGGGTGAGGTCAGCCCCGACGCGCGGAGTGCGCGCGGTCGCCCAGGGAGAGCAGGAACTCCCACGCGTCGGCGACGATCGTGTCGAGGTCGGTGAGCTCGGGCGACCAGCCCAGCTCGTCGATCGCCTTCGCGCTCGAGGCGACGAGCACCGCGGGATCGCCGGGGCGACGCGGCGAATCCACCACCGGGATGTCCCGACCGGTGACCCGGCGGCAGGATTCGATCACCTCGCGGACCGAGAAGCCGGCGCCGCTGCCCAGGTTGAAGATCCGGTGCTGTCCGGGAATGCTCCGGTCGATCGCGCGCAGGTGCGCATCCGCGAGATCCCGCACGTGGATGTAGTCGCGGACCGCGGTGCCGTCGGGCGTGGGCCAGTCGGTGCCGAAGACCGAGATCGACGCACGGTGGCCGGCCGCGACCTGCAGCACCAGCGGGATGAGGTGGGTTTCCACCACGCGGTTCTCGCCGAGCCCGCCATGAGCGCCCGCGACGTTGAAGTAGCGCAGGCTGGTCGCCCCGAAGCCGTGCGCTGCGGTGTATCCCGTGATGGCGTGATCGATGGCCAGCTTGCTCGCGCCGTAGGGGTTGGTGGGGCGGGTGGGGAAGTCCTCGGTGATCGGGGTGCGCTCGGGCTCGCCGTAGGTCGCGGCGGTGGAGGAGAAGACCAGACGGGGAATGCCGTGCGCGACGACGGCGTCGAGCAGCGCCAACGCGGTACCGACGTTGCCGCGCCAGTACTTCTCCGGCTGCTCCACCGATTCGCCGACCAGCGACTGGGCGGCGAAATGCAGCACGCCGTCCACGCCGGCGCCCGCCAGGACGTCGTCGATGCAGTCGGCCACCGGGCCCTCGACGAACGTCGTGCCCTCGGGCACGCCGTCGCGATTGCCGGTGGTGAGGTCGTCGATCACGACCACCTCGTGACCGGAGTCCACCAGCACTCTCGCGCACACGGAACCGACATAACCGGCGCCGCCGGTCACCACGTACTTCACGGGACTCCTCGGATGATCTCGACCCGGACGGTCAGATGGTCTTGACCTGGACGGCGTGGGCCATCTCGACGGACAGGTCCACGTCGTCGTGCCCCGGCACCGTGATGGTCACCGCGCCCGGCTTCGGGCACACCGTCACGCGTGCGTCCGGCACGACACCGGCGTCCCGCAGCCGCGCGATCGTGTCCGGGTCCGACTGCACGTACTCGGCCAGACGCCGCACCACGACCGCCGTCGGCGTACCGGCCGGCAGGTCGGACAGCCGCACCAGATCCTCGACCGGGGTGCTGGGCCGCGACGAGCCGAGCTGGTCCAGGCCGGGGATGGGGTTGCCGTACGGAGAGGTGGTGGGGTTGTCCAGCACCTCGACCAGGCGCCGTTCGACTTCCTCGCTCATCACGTGTTCCCACCGGCAGGCCTCGGCGTGCACGTCCTCCCACCGCAGACCGATCACGTCGACCAGCAGGCGCTCGGCCAGCCGGTGCTTGCGCATCACCGCGACCGCGAGCTCGCGGCCCTTCTCGGTGAGCTGCAGATGGCGGTCACCGGCGACGAGCAACAGACCGTCCCGCTCCATGCGGGCGACGGTCTGGCTCACCGTGGGGCCCGACTGCTCGAGGCGCTCGGCGATCCGCGCCCGCAGCGGGACCACGCCTTCCTCTTCCAGGTCGTAGATGGTCCGGAGATACATCTCCGTGGTGTCCACCAAATCCTTCACAATCACACCCTTCGTCTTCTGTAATTCTACCGGTAGGGAATCGACGTCGTGGGTCGGCCGCGTCGGACAGATCGGACACGTAGGTTGAACGTCATGACCGTGCCGTCGACCACACCCGCGCTCGTCTGGAGTGCGGATTACCTCAAGTACCGGTGGAGCGACGACCACCCGATGAACCCCACTCGGCTGGCCCTCACGATGGACCTCGCGACCACGCTGGGTCTGCTCGACGACGCGGACACGGTACCGCCCCTTGCGGCCAGCGACGAGGATCTGCTGCGGGTGCACACGTCGTCCTACGTCCGCGCGGTCAAGCGCGCACCCGTCGACCTGCCGCTTGGCTCCCGCGCCACCGAACCCGTGCACGGACTCGGGTCGGAGGACAACCCGGTGTTCACGGACATGCACGAGGCGAGCGCCGTCGTCGCCGGCGGCACGCTCACCGCGGCGCGGGCCATCGCGTCGGGTTCCTCGCGCCGTGCCGTCAGCATCGGGGGTGGCATGCATCACGCCATGGCCGACTGGGCATCGGGCTTCTGCGTCTACAACGACGCGGCCATCGCCATCTCGTGGCTGCTCGACAACGGGTACGACCGCATCGCGTACATCGACGTCGACGCCCACCACGGGGACGGCGTCCAGGCCGCGTTCCTCGACGACCCTCGCGTGATGACGGTCTCGGTGCATCAGCATCCCGCGACGCTCTGGCCGAACACGGGCTGGTCCACCGAGGCGGGGTCGGGCCTCGCCGAGGGCACGGTGGTCAACGTGCCGGTGCTGCCCGGAACGGGGGACCGGCTGTGGCTGCGGGCCTTCCACGCCGTGGTCCCCGGGGCAGTGGCGGCGTTCCGACCCCAGATCCTGGTGAGTCAGTGCGGCGTGGACTCGCACCGGGAGGATCCCCTCGCCGATCTCGGCCTGACCGTCGACGGCCAGCGAGCGGCGTTCCTCGCCATGCGCGACCTGGCCGACCGGGTCTGCGAGGGCCGATGGCTCGCCGTCGGCGGAGGTGGTTACGGGCTCGTCCGCGTGGTGCCGCGGGCCTGGACGCACCTCATCGCCGCGGTGCTCGACCGCGACGTCGACCCGTCGACCGCACTGCCCGACGAGTGGCGCGAGCGCGTGCGCGGCGCCGCCCCCAGCATCGATCTGCCGTCCACCATGAGCGACGACGGCGACGTCGACTACGCACCCTGGGACGGCCCCGGCGGATCGCCCGCCTCCGGTGTCGCCACGGTGGACCGCGCGATCGAGCGCGTCGACACCGCGATCATCGCGACGCGTCGGGCGGTCTACCCCGCCCTCGGACTCGACCCGGAGGATCCTCGTGACTGACGAGACCGCGGACGCGGCCTCCCCGGCCGGCGAACCGCCGCTGTCGGAGGCCAAGGCACGCGAACGGGAGCAGGCGGAGAACTACCCGAAGCACTGGTCCGCCGACGTGCTCGCCAGCGACGGGCGCGTGGTGCACCTGCGGCCGATCGTGCCGTCGGACGCCGACGCGATCGTCGCTTTCCACGGCAAACTCAGCGAGCGCACCCGATACCTGCGCTACTTCGGTCCGTACCCGACCATGCCGCAGCGTGACGTCGTCAATTTCACGACCGTCGACCACTCGTCGCGGGTGGCGTTCGTCGCCACTCTGGGTGACGAGATCATCGCGGTCGGTCGCTACGAGCGTCTCCCGGACGGCGACGGCAACTCCGCCGAGGTGGCCTTCGTGGTCGCCGACCACCACCAGGGCCGCGGTCTCGGGCCGATCCTGCTCGAGCACCTCGCCGGGGCCGCGGCGGAGAACGGTGTCCGCCGCTTCGTCGCGGAGGTCCTCGCGGAGAACCGCAACATGGTGACGGTGTTCCGGCAGGCGGGCTACCAGGTGAGCCGCACGTTCGACGGCGGCGTGCTCAACCTCGACTTCGACATCGACCCCACCGACGCGCTGGTGCAGGTGCGCAACTCTCGGGAGCGGGCGGCGGAGGCGCGCAGCGTCCGCAACGTGCTCTCACCGCGGTCGGTCGCCGTGATCGGTGCCTCCACCGACCCCGAGAAGGTCGGCAACGCGGTACTGACCAACCTGCTGCGCGCGTCCTTCACCGGCCCGGTCTACCCGGTCAACGCCGAGCACACGTCGGTGCGCGGAGTCCGCGCCTACGCCAGCGTGTCCGACATCCCCGACGAGGTGGACCTCGCCGTCGCGGCGGTGCCGTCCGCCCAGATCGACGCCGTCCTCGACGACTGCCTGGCCAAGGGCGTGCGGTCGCTCGTCGTGGTGTCCTCCGGATTCGGCGAGACGGGGGAGGAGGGCCGGGCCAACGAGCGGCGGCTGGTGCGGGCGGCGCGCGCCCACGGCATGCGGCTGGTCGGACCCAACGCCCTCGGCGTCGCCAACCTCGACCCCGCCGTCTCGTTGAACGCCACGCTCGCCCCGGTGCTGCCGGGGCGAGGTCGGGTGGGGTTCTTCTGTCAGTCCGGCGCGCTCGGTATCGCGATCCTGTCCCAGGCCTCGAAGCGGTTGCTCGGACTCTCGACCTTCGTCTCCGCCGGCAACCGCGCGGACCTGTCCGGCAACGACCTGCTGCAGTACTGGGACCAGGACGAGAACACCGACGTGGTGCTGCTCTACCTCGAGAGCTTCGGCAACGCACGCAAGTTCTGGCGGATCGCGCGGCGCGTGGCGCGCACCAAGCCGATCGTGGCCGTCAAGAGCGGGCGCGGGGCGGTGCCGCCGGCCCTGGCCACGGGCTCGGACGTCGACGACACCGTCGTCCGCGCGCTGTTCGAGCAGGCCGGGGTCATCCAGGTCGACTCGATCACCGAGCTGTTCGACTGTGCCGTCCTGCTCGGATACCAGCCCCTCCCCGCAGGTCCGCGCGTCGCGGTGGTGGGCAACTCGACTGCGCTCGGAGTGCTGGCCGTCGATGCCGCGCGGGACAACGGCCTGCGGGCCGACGCCCCGGTCGACGTGGGCGCGCAGGCGACGCCGGAGGACTTCGCCGCCGCGGTGACCTGCGCGATGGACTCGCCGGAGGTCGACGCCGTGCTCGCCGTGTTCGTCCCGCCGGTCGCCGTACGTGTCGAGTCCTACGCCGAAGCCCTCGGCGGCGCGGTCCGCGGCCGTGACAAGCCGGTGCTCACCACGTTCCTCGCGGCCGAGGGCATTCCCGATCTGCTCGCCGTGCGCGACGACGACGGCAACCTCGTGCGCGGCTCGGTGCCGTCCTACCCGGATCCGGCGCGGGCGGTGCTCGCGCTCACCCGAGCCTGGCGGTACGCCGCGCGCCTCGGTCGGCCGGTCGACGACGTCACCCGGCCGGGCGGGATCGACACCGACTCTGCTCGGGCCCTCGTCTCGGGATGGATGGAGCGCAGCCCGGAGGGGCGGTGGCTGTCCGACGAGGAGGCCACGCAGTTGCTCGAGTGCTACGGGATCTCCGTGGCGGCGTTTCGCACGGTCACCGACGAGTCCGAAGCCGTCGCGGCGGCCGAGGAGCTGGGCGGACCCGTCGCGGTCAAGGCGACCGGCGAGCAGTGGCGACACCGCCCCGACCTGTCCGGGGTGCGCCTCGACGTCGTGGGCGCCGGCGCCGTGGGCCGGGCGTACCGCGACCTCTTCGCGGTGTCCGGCAACCCGGTCATGGTCGTCCAACGCATGGCGACCAAGGGGATCGGCTGCGTGGTCCGCGTGCAGGACGACCCGTCGTTCGGTGCGGTGGTGTCCTTCGGGCTGTCCGGCGCCCTGCCCGACCTGCTCGGCGATCGCGCGTACCGCGTGCTGCCGCTCGCGCCGCGCGACGCGGCGGAGCTGATCGAGTCCCCGCGCTCGGCGCCCATGCTCTCCGGCTACCGCACGGCGTCACCGGTCAACAAGAACGCTCTTATCGACCTGGTGCTGCGGGTCTCGACCCTGGCCGACGACCTCCCGGAGGTCCGGCACCTCATCTGCGACCCGGTGCTCGCGTCGGCCACGGGGGCGGACACCACCGACGCCCGCATCCGGATCGGCCCGGAACCGATGCAGGCCGATTTCGGACCGCGCCGCCTGCGCTGACCGCATACGACAGTGCCCCGGGCGGAAGCCCGGGGCACTGTCGTATGCGGTTCGTCAGCTGGCGTAGGACCGCAGCCGCTCGGCGCGGTCGCCCTGGCGCAGCTTGCCCATGACCTCGCGCTCGATCTGGCGCACCCGCTCGCGGGACAGTCCGAACAGCTTGCCGATCTGATCGAGGGTGCGCGGCTGACCGTCGTCCAGGCCGTAGCGCAGGCGGATGACCTGCTGCTCCCGCTCGTCGAGGGTGGCCAACACGCTGCGCACATCCGTGTGCAGCAGACCGGCGATGACGGCGTTCTCGGCGGAGGTGGCCTCCGAGTCCTCGATGAAGTCACCCAAAGGCGCTTCCTCGTCGCTGCCGACCGGCATGTCGAGGCTCACCGGGTCCCGGCTGTGATCGAGCAGATCGGCGATCTTCTCGACCGGGATGCCCGACTCCTCGGCCAGCTCGTCGTCCGTGGCCTCGCGACCGAGCTGCTGATGCAGTTCGCGCTTGATCCGGGCGAGCTTGTTGACCTGTTCGACGAGGTGGACGGGCAGGCGGATGGTGCGGCTCTGATCGGCCATGCCGCGGGTGATGGCCTGACGGATCCACCAGGTGGCGTAGGTCGAGAACTTGAAACCCTTGGCGTAGTCGAACTTCTCCATCGCCCGGATCAGTCCGAGGTTTCCCTCCTGGATGAGATCGAGCAACGGCATGCCGCGGCCGGTGTAGCGCTTGGCCAGGGACACGACGAGTCGCAGATTGGCCTCGAGCAGGTGTGCCCGGGCCGAGCGACCCTCGCGGACGATCGTGGCCAGGTCACGCTTCTTGGCGGCCGTGAGGCGTTTGCCGGTGGCGAGAACGTGGGCGGCATAGAGCCCCGCCTCGATCTTCTTGGCCAGCTCGACTTCCTCGGCAGCGGTGAGCAGTGCGGTGCGGCCGATACCGTTCAGGTAGACGCGCACGAGGTCCGCAGCCGGGCTCTGGGCATCGAGATCGGCTTCGCTCGGGCGCGGACGAACGGTGGTGGGGCTGGTCATGACGTGCCTCCTGATCGGTGGTGTCTCACCCGCTTCAACGTCGAGACACCTCCCGAAAGTTCCCACCGCGGCCGACCGTCAAACCATCTGGCCTGCGGATTCGCACCTCTCGCCCTGAGAAGTTGCTGAGAGAAAGGATCGGGCTCGCCGTCAGTGCGGTCGCGGGGAACCGGCCGGGCGCACGAGCCCGTGCACCACCAGTGCGGACACCAGAGCGACCGCGCCCGGCATCAGTTCCTCGGAGTCGACACCGCGCGCCGCGGCCAGGAGTTCCACCACGTCGGCCAGCGGCAGACCGTCCGCCCGCAGGCCGGCAAGCACCGCCGCACCGTCCGCGTCGATCTCGTGCTGCCAGGCCGGCCCGTCGCCGCGGTGGACCCGACGGACCACCGTCGACCACCCACCCTCGGGGTCGGGCAGGGCGACGTCCTCGTACGCGGTGGCCGGATGCACCGCATATCGCTCCTCGGCCACGTCGTGGGTGCGGAGCCAGTCGAGTCGGTCGAACACGTCGAGGGCCTCGTCGCCCAAGGGGTCTTCGAGGCCGTGGCGCAGATCCTCCGCGAGCACGGCCGTCGGTCGATCGGTCCGCCGCAGGTACACGAAGCCGAAGCCGACTCCGGTGACGTCGGCGTCCTCGAGGCGGGCGAGCCACCGCTCGGCCAGCGCGTCCGCCGCCGGTGTCCGGGGGTCGAGCCCGCCGTCGCGCAGCCAGGTCCCCACGTGCAGGGCGGGATCGGCGACGTCGCGTTGCACGATCCACGCGTCCACCCCGTGATCGGGCAGCCACGACGCGACTCGGGAGCGCCAGTCCTCCCCGTCGACGTGGATCCAGGCAGCGAGCAGGGTGGCGGTCCCGCCGAGTTCGAGGTGATCCGGCGCGGTGGACACGACCACTCGACTGGCCCCGTCGAGGTCGAGCCCGGAGTCGCGGTAGGAGTGGGTCACGTCCCCGGTGCCCACGACGAACGGGGGGTTGGCGACGATGCGGTCGAAGCGGCGGCCGGCCACCGGGTCGAACCACGGCCCCGCCATCACCTCGACCTCGAGGTCGTTCAGCGCCGCCGTCACGCGCGCCAGCACCACGGCCCGCGCGGACAGATCGGTGGCGGTGACCCGAGCGGCGTAGGCGCACGCGTGCACGGCCTGCACGCCGCATCCGGTGCCGAGATCGAGCAGCGTCACCGGCCCGTCGGTGCGCGTGGGGGTCGCCCGTACCAGGGACAGGGACGCGTGGCCGACGCCGAGCACGTGGTCCGCGCCGATGGCCACCTCGCGGGTGCTGCCGTCGATGTCCGAGACCACCCAGCGATTCCCGTCGCCGAGGTCGAGCGGCCGGACGTCGAGGAGAGTGCGGACGACCGAGCCGCTCGGGCGCGCGAGCAGTCCGGCGCGCTCGGCGTCGTCCGGGTCGACCGGTGCCAGTGCGGTCCGCGCCGCCTCGACGTCGACGTCGTCGGCCAGGAGAAACAGACGTACCAGAGCGCCGAGGTCACCCAACGTTCGGCAGCGGCGTCGTACCGGGGTCGGTTCACCTCGACCCAGCGCGTCGTGCACCTCGGTGCCCAATGCCGCCAGGATGCCGTCGGCCGTGAAGCCGACACGCTCGAATGCCTCGCGCAGCGGGGGCGCGAGGCGCAGGAGTGCGGACTCGTCGATCGGTGGGGAGTCGGCGGGACGCGTCGGGTCTGGTCCGGTCACGCGGTCGAGCGTAGCCAGGGTGCCGGACGCCGGACTTCGCTCAGGTGCCGACGGGTCCCGGCCGCTTCGCCGTGACCGCCGCGCGGGTCGCGGCCTCGGCAGTCGGCGTGTCGTCCACGTCCGCGTCGACCGTCACCACCGGGTGAGCGGACGACTCGATCGCCGTCGTGTTCTGCGCGCGCCAGCCGTACCGGCTGGGCTCGTCGTCGGAGCGCGGCGGGCGGTCGTTCGCGATCAGCACCGCCATCCACGGCAGCGGGATCGACGCGCCGACGATCGCCATCGCGATCCACGGGTTCTGCCACGCGGCGTACGCGAGCGCCGCGAGGACCAGCGCCGGGATGCGGAACGACATGATGAAGAGGTATTTGCGGACACGCGCGCGGTGTTGCTCCTCGACCGACGTGTGTGCCTCGGTGATCAGAACCGCCCGGCGAACGTCCTCTCGGGCGGACTGGCGTGAGGTGCCGTCTTGTGCCATGACTCCACTGTGTCACTGTTGAACGAACTGTGCAGTAATCCTGGTCGTGACATGTCCGACGCCGCCGTCGGGAACAACCGTCATAATCGAAGGATGAGCAGCACGCAGACCATCGAACGGCCCGACGTCACCACCGACGAGACCACCGACGACGACACTCCCAAGTTCTTCCACTACGTCAAGAAGAACAAGATCGCCGAGAGCGCGGTCATGGGCACGCACGTCGTCGCGCTGTGCGGGGAGGTCTTCCCGGTGACGAAGTCGGCCAAGCCCGGATCGCCGGTGTGCCCGGAGTGCAAGAAGGTCTACGACGGCTTGCGCAAGGGTGACTGAGCCGAGTCCGGCCGTGGTGATCCGGCCGTGTCCGGCCGGTTACCTCGGCCGTCCTGGCGACCGAGCCTGACGGGTCCGGTCGCCAGCCGCCCGAGGGCGCCGGTGGCCGGCTCGACGGCCTTGGTGTTCACCCAGTCCTTCACCTGCTCGAGCCGCGAGGCGCGGGCGGGCCAGAACTCCTGGACGGTCGCGTTGAACTCCGCGCCGAGGACCACGGCGAAGCCGAGGAAGAACGTGAAGAGCAGGAAGGCGATCGGCGTGGCCAGCGCGCCGTAGGTGTACCCCGTTCCGGTCACCCAGGACAGGTAGCCGCGCAGCACCGCGCTGGCGACCATGAAGAACACGCCGGCGAGCAACGCGCCGCCGAGCAGTCGATGCCACGGCAGCGAGGTGTGCAGCGCCACCTTGTAGAGCGTGGTCAGTCCGACGATGAGCAACAGACCCACGCCGGGGTAGTAGGCGACGTCGATGACGGTGGACCCGATCTCGTACCAGGACGACGGGAGCACGCGGCCGATCATCGACGGCCCGAGGGCGACGAGGGGCAGCACGAACACCGCCACGATCAGGAAACCCACGTAGAGGAGCAGGGCGAAGATGCGCTGCCACACGGGATTGCGCGCGTCCTGCTGCCCGTGCGCGGCGACTATCGAGTCCACGAACGTGGAGATCGCCGACGATCCCGCCCAGAGCGAGAGCAGGAAACCCACCGAGACCACCGGCCCGTGGCCGCTCGCGAGGATGTCCCGGACCGTCGGGCCGATGATTTCGTCCACGACGTTGTCGCTGAACAGCGTGCTGCTGAAGGTGAGAATCTTCGACTCGATGATGTCGAGGGTGTCCGGACCGAACCACGCCGCCACGGACGTGAGGCTGCCGAGCAGGGCCAGGATCAGCGGCGGCAGCGACAGCGTCTGCCAGAACGCGGCCGTCGCGGACTCGGAGAAGATCGAGTCGTCCCACGCCTTGCTCGCGGTGCGTGCGACGACCCGCCACGCCGTCGTCAGCGGCCGACCCGGTACCGGTCCGCGGGCGTCGGCCGTCGGCGTCTCGGGCGAGTCGGTCGGGTTCGGGTTCTCGGGCGCGGACATGGTTCTTCCAGCATGACGGACGGCGCCGAGAGATGCGGCGGTGCCGGGCGGCGTGTCACCGCGTCCTGGGGATTGGTCGGTCCGTCGCGCGGGCGGCTAGGGTTGCCCGCGGTGTGCAGGAGAGCGGTGTGTGCGAGCGGTGGGGACGAAGCGAGTGAGCCGGACGGGAGTTCCATGCCACGGACGGAGGGAGTTCTCGTGAGGCCGTTCGCCCCGTCGACCCGAGCCGGGGTGGGCCGATGACGGCCGGTGTCGACGACACGCCGCGCGGCGCCACCGGGGTGACTCTTCCCCCGCTGCGAGCCTGGCAGCGACGGGCCCTGACCAAGTATCTGTCCGCGGGTCCGCGCGACTTCCTGGCCGTCGCGACGCCGGGCGCGGGCAAGACCACCTTCGCGTTGCGCGTCGCCCTGGAGTTGCTCGGTGACCGCACCGTGGATCGAGTCACGGTGGTCGCCCCGACCGAGCACCTCAAGCATCAGTGGGCGGAGGCGGCGGCCCGCGTGGGTCTGGCGTTCGACTCCCGCTTCTCCAACAGCACGGGGTCGACGTCGGCGGACTACCACGGCATCGTCGTCACCTACGCCCAGGTGGCATCGCATCCGGCCCGGCACCGGGTCCGCACCGAGTCCTACCGCACGCTCGTCATCCTCGACGAGATCCACCACGGCGGTGACGCCAAGAGCTGGGGCGAGGGCATCCGGGAGGCCTACGGCGACGCGACGCGGCGTCTGGCGCTGACCGGAACGCCGTTCCGCAGCGACGACAGTCCGATCCCGTTCGTGTCCTACGAGCCCGACGAGGAAGGCCTGCCGCGCTCGCGACCGGACCACAGCTACGGCTACGCCGACGCGTTGGCGGACGGCGTCGTGCGTCCCGTGGTGTTCCTGGCGTATTCGGGGGAGGCGCGGTGGCGTAACAGTGCCGGCGACGAGTTCTCCGCGCGGCTCGGGGAGCCGCTGAGCGCCGAGCAGACCGCGCGGGCGTGGCGGACGGCGTTGGATCCGTCGGGGGAGTGGGTGCCGTCGGTGCTGACGGCCGCCAACACTCGCCTTCACCAGTTGCGCGCCGGCGGGATTCCCGACGCGGGCGGCCTCGTCATCGCCTCGGACCAGACCACGGCACGGGCCTACGCGGGCACCCTCGAGGCGTTGACCGGGGAGACGCCCACGCTGGTGCTGTCCGACGACCCGACCTCGTCGTCACGCATCGCCGAGTTCGGCGCCGGTACGTCGGCGTGGATGGTGGCGGTGCGCATGGTGTCCGAGGGTGTCGACGTGCCGCGTCTGGCCGTCGGCGTCTATGCGACCAGCGCTTCGACGCCGCTGTACTTCGCGCAGGCGATCGGGCGGTTCGTGCGGTCACGCCGCAAGGGCGAGACCGCGAGCGTCTTCCTGCCCTCCGTCCCGGTGCTGCTGGACCTCGCGAGCAAGCTCGAGGCTCAGCGAGACCACGTCATCGGCAAGCCGCACCGCGAGAAGGACGGTCTCGACGACGACCTGCTGGCGGACGCGAACCAGCAGAAGGACGAGCCCGGCGAGGAGGAGAAGGCGTTCACCGCGCTGGGCGCCGACGCCGAACTCGACCAGGTGATCTTCGACGGGTCGTCGTTCGGGACGGCGACGTTCTCGGGCAGCGACGAGGAGGCCGACTATTTGGGTCTGCCCGGTCTGCTGGACGGGGACCAGATGCGTGCTCTGCTGCGCAAGCGCCAGAGCGACCAACTCGCGGCGCCCAGTCCCACCCCGCCCCCGGCGCCGACTCCGGCTGCGCCCGCGGGTGCCGGACGGGCGGGGGACGCCGGAAAGCTGGCTGACCTCCGGAAGGAGCTGAACTCGCTGGTGGCGATGCAGCACCACCGCACCGGCAAGGCGCACGGCATCATCCACGGCGAGCTGCGGCGCACCTGCGGCGGACCGCCGACAGCCATAGCGACGGCCGAGCAACTCGCCGAGCGCATCGCCGCCCTGCGGTCCTGGTGACGCCGGCCCGGTGGATCGGCCGTGCCCGCGTCACACACGACGACGGCGGGCGACCACCTGAGGTGGTCGCCCGCCGTCGGGTCGGAGTAGTCGGGGCCTCAGGCCATCGCGTCGGCGTCGGAGACGATCGTCGCGTTCATCTCGCGGAGACGGTCTTCGTGCTCGTTGGCGTGGTGGCGGCAGAACAGGAGCTCACCGCCGGTGGCGAGGACGGCGCGCACCCGTGCGCCTGCGCCACAGCGGTCGCATCGGTCCGCCGCTGTGAGGGTCGTGTCTGTCATCAATCCGGGCATGACGCCTCCGTACTGACCGCGACTCACGGTCCTGGGATCGGTCCTCCGCGCCGGTGCGACGCGGTTCGTTCACTCTGTCAGACGTATAGCCGTCGTGCCTTGTTCCCACGCAGGACACGATGTGTTGTCACTAACACGAAACATGCTGGCCAGGGCCTCGGGGGCGGAGACGTTCGCTGAGGGCAGAACGTCGTGGCGGGGCTCGGACCCTCGACGACGGCCGGCCGCAGCTCCTCGCTAGCGTTCTCGGCGTGGCCCCCGACGAGACGCGCTCCGCGCCGCGCACCTTCCCCGGATGGGCGGTTCCGGGGGTCTTCGTCGTCGGTGCTGTGGCGCAGTACCTCGGCGCCGCCGTGGGTGTCTTCCTGTTCGACACGACGTCCCCGACGACGGTCGCCTGGCTTCGCGCCGCCGGCGCCGCCGTCGTCCTGCTCGCGTGGCGGCGTCCGTGGCGCATGCGGTGGACCCGACGATCGGTGATCGCCGCGACCGGCTTCGGCGTGGTGACCGTGGCCATGAATCTCGCGTTCTACGAGGCGATCGCCCGCATCCCGCTCGGGACGGCCGTGGCCATCGAATTCCTCGGACCGGTCGCGGTGGCCGCCCTGGGATCGCGACGTCCGCGGGATGTCCTCGCGCTCCTCCTGGTGGTCACGGGAGTGGCGCTGGCCGCGGGAGCGACCGGTGACGTCGGCGCCGTGGGAGTGGCCTTCGCGCTGGGCGCCGCCGCGCTCTGGGCCGCCTACGTGGTGCTCGGCACGGTGGTCGCCGACGCCGGGCGGGGGCTGGATTCCTTGGCCGTGGGCATGGGCGCCGCGGCGCTGGTCCTCGCCCCGATCGGACTCACCCCACAGCTGCTGGAGAATCCGAGCGTCTTCGCCCACCCCGCGACGTGGCTCCTGGGCCTGTGCATCGGACTGCTGTCGTCGGTGGTGCCCTACGCGCTCGATCAGGTCGTCCTGCGCTCGGTCGGCCGGGCGCGCTTCGCCCTCCTGCTGGCCCTGCTCCCCACCACGGCGACGGTGGTCGGGTTCCTGGTACTCCGTCAGCTCCCCACCGCGGGCGAGGCACTGGGCATCGCCTTCGTCGTCGTCGCGGTGGCACTCGGGGGCGTCGAGCGGCGACCCCGTCCGGATCTCGAACCCGCACCGAAAGGACGGACATGACGGATCTTCTGCACCTGTGCAGCGAGCAGGACTGGGCGACGTATCGCGCGGCCGGGGAGATCGTGCCGCCGTCTCTGACGACGGACGGATTCGTCCACCTCTCGACGCCGGAGCAGGTTCACCTGCCGGCGAACCGGCTCTTCCGGGGACGCACGGACCTCGTGGTTCTGCACGTGGATCCCGAGGCGCTGCCCGGCGAGGTGCGGTGGGAGCCGGGTGTGCCCGGCGATCCCGCGTCGATGCGCTTCCCGCACCACTACGCGGCGATTCCGGTGAGCGCCGTGCGCCGGGTGGAACCGTGTCCACCCGGCGACGACGGGCTGTTCGGCTGACGCCGAGAGGTGACTCAGGCGGTCAGTCCAGGTAGTCGCGCAGTACCTGGGACCGGCTGGGGTGGCGCAGCTTGGACATCGTCTTGGACTCGATCTGACGGATGCGCTCGCGCGTGACGCCGTAGACCTGGCCGATCTCGTCGAGTGTGCGCGGTTGACCGTCGGTGAGGCCGAAACGCAGACGGACCACACCGGCCTCGCGCTCGGACAGGGTCTCGAGCACGGACTGCAACTGGTCCTGCAGCAACGTGAAGGACACGGCGTCGACGGCGACCACGGCCTCCGAGTCCTCGATGAAGTCACCGAGCTGGCTGTCGCCCTCGTCACCGATGGTCTGGTCGAGCGAGATCGGCTCACGCGCGTACTGCTGGATCTCCAGCACCTTCTCCGGCGTGATGTCCATTTCCTTCGCCAGCTCCTCCGGCGTGGGCTCGCGGCCCAGGTCCTGGAGCAGCTCGCGCTGGATGCGGCCGAGCTTGTTGATGACCTCGACCATGTGCACGGGGATGCGAATGGTGCGGGCCTGGTCGGCCATCGCGCGCGTGATGGCCTGCCGGATCCACCACGTGGCGTACGTGGAGAACTTGTAGCCCTTGGTGTAGTCGAACTTCTCGACCGCGCGGATCAGACCCAGGTTGCCTTCCTGGATGAGGTCGAGGAAGGCCATGCCGCGGCCCGTGTAGCGCTTGGCCAGCGAGACCACGAGGCGGAGGTTCGCCTCCAACAGGTGGTTCTTGGCGCGGTTGCCGTCGCGGCAGATCCAATTCATGTCCCGGCGCTGCGCGACGGGGAGCTTCTCGCCCTTCTCGGCGGACTCGGCCATCAACTGCGTGGCGTACAGGCCCGCCTCGATGCGCTTGGCCAGTTCCACCTCCTCCTCGGCGTTGAGGAGGGCGACCTTGCCGATCTGCTTGAGGTAGGCACGGACCGAGTCGGCCGACGCGGTGAGCTCGGCGTCCTTGCGGGCCTGCCGCAGAGCCTCCGACTCCTCCTCGTCCCACACGAAGTCGCCGGAAGCCTTGTCCTCCGCGGTGGGCTCCGCCGTGGCGTCGTCCTCACCGTCCTCACCGACGGCGACGACCTCGACCACGTCGGACTCGGCGCCGAGCTCGCCTTCCGGAACGTCGAGATCGGCGATGTCGCCGGGGTTCTCGTCGGCGTCATCAACCGCGGGCGACGTGGCCTTCTTGGCCGGAGCCTTCTTCGCCGCCGTCTTCTTGGCAGCGGCGCCGCGCGGGGCGGCCTTCTTGGCGGGAGCCTTACGAGCCGCCTTCTTGGCGGGAGCCTTCGCAGGTGCGGCGACCGCAGCGTCCGCGGTGTCGGTCGCGGTCTCTACGGTCTGACGAATGTCGGTGGCTGCCACGTACGCCCTTTCGTGACGGTGTCGTGCGGCGTCACGCCAGAGTGTTCTTCCGGCGGAGAGGTCTGTCGGATTTCCCGGCATCGCAGCCGGGGCGTGGACCATTGTAACGACCGCGCGGGCGGTTCGAGACCGCGCGAGTCGAGCGGGCCGGTCCGACCGACCGGACCCCGCCGTGTCAGGGGGCGACGCGGGACGTCGAGGCAAGGGCCGCCCCGACGATGCCCGCCGTGTTGCGCAGGGTGGCGGGTTGGACGGGCGTGCGATTGGTCAGCAGCGGGATCCACTTCTCGGCCTTGCGGCTGATGCCCCCGCCGGCGATGAACAGGTCGGGCCAGAAGAGGTCCTCGATGCGTTCCAGCACGCGGGAGACCTCCTTGGCCCACTGCTTGTAGGAGAGGTCGTTCTCCTCCTTGATTCGCGACGCGGCGCGGTGCTCGGCCTCCTTGCCGTCGACCTCCATGTGCCCGAGTTCGGTGTTGGGCAACAGGACGCCGTTCTGCAGGATGGCCGAGCCGATTCCGGTGCCGAACGTGAGCAGGATGACCACGCCCTTGGTGTCCCGGCCACCGCCGAACTTGTCCTCGGCGATACCGGCGGCGTCCGCGTCGTTGAGCACGGTGACGTTGCGCCCGCCGAGGTGCTCGGCGAAGAGGGCACCGGCGTCCGTGCCGATCCAGGCCCGATCGACGTTCGCGGCCGTCCGCGCGACGCCGCCCGTCACGACGCAGGGCAGGGTGATGCCGACGTCCCCGGTCCAGTCGAAGTGATCGACGATGGCGCGGACCGTCTCCGCCACGGCCTGCGGCGTGGACGGCTGCGGGGTCTCGATCTTGTGCCGTTCGCCGATCAGCTCGCCGGTGGCCAGGTCGACGATGCCGCCCTTCACGCCGCTGCCGCCGACGTCGACGCCGAACCCCCGGCCCGACGGGGCGGTGCCGGTCCGGTCGGCGATGGACACGGGTCCGGGATCGGTGGGGCCGTTCGACATGCGTGCATCCTCCTCGGGCAGCGGGCGAGCGGAACCTGGCGCTCGCGGATCACCCTAGTTGCTCGGGACGGCCCGGGACGGGGCGGCGCGTCGGTCCGCGATGTGGTCGGATTGGGAGGTGACATCGTCGAGGGAAACCCCGCTGCCCGCCGACCGTTCTCGTGCCGACGACGACCCGGAGTCGCTGCAGCGCATCGCCGTCGACGTCGCGCGCGAGGCCGGTCGACACATCGCACGCCGCCGACCCGAGGTCTTCGGGCGCGGCGGCGCCCCGTCCGTGGCGGACGCCGTGCAGTCCAAGTCCACGCCCACCGACCCGGTCACCGTGGTGGACACCGAGACCGAGCACGTGGTGCGGGAGCGACTCGCCGAGCGACGGCCGAACGACGACGTGTTGGGCGAGGAAGGCGGGGGAGCGAGGCAGGCACCGTCGGGGGTGCGCTGGGTGGTCGACCCCATCGACGGCACCGTGAACTTCCTCTACGGCCTGCCCGCCTACGCGGTCTCGGTCGCCGCGCAGGTGGACGGTCGGTCCGTCGCGGGCGCCGTCGAGGACGTCGTCCGACGCCGGACGTACGCTGCCCGACTCGGCGGCGGCGCGTGGGTCAGCGACGACGGCGGGGAGTGGATCCGCCTGTCCGTCCGAGACGTCGACGACGTGTCGATGGCGTTGGTGGCCACCGGGTTCGGCTACGGCGCGGCCCGTCGCCGCCGCCAGGGCGAGGTGGTGGGCGCCCTGCTGCCGCAGGTCCGCGACCTGCGCCGGGTGGGCTCGGCGGCGCTCGACCTGTGCATGGTCGCGGAGGGGCAGGTGGACGCCCACTTCGAACACGGCCTCTCGCCCTGGGACTGGGCGGCCGGCGCGCTGATCGCGGCGGAGGCGGGTGCGCGGGTGCGCACCCCGTCGCCGCACTCGCGCAGCAGCGACGGCGAGGTCACCGTGGCGGCGGCGCCGGGTGTGGCCGACGCGTTCTCGGCCCTGCTGGACAGCCTCGGAGCCTTGGGTCCCATTCCGGACGGCGCCGGCGCGCAGTAGTCGTCTCGGCGCAGTCGTCGCGGCGACGCCGTCTCAGCAGTCGACGGTGCGCGCCGCCTGCAACAGGTCGAGGTCGAGGGCCGGTGCGGGCTGACCGGGCGGCACCTCGGCGAGCGTGCGGACCACTTCCTCGGCGTCCGTGTTGGGTTGCAGCGCACGGAAATTGGTGCCGAGCGCGAGATCGACCGTGTCGTCCGCGCGGTCGTCGCGCACGAATTCCGCGCACGGCGCGACGAGCGCGACGGTGCCGGCCGCGGCGACGCCGGCCTCCCCGAACCTGATCTGCGCGATGCACTGCATGTTCTGATCGACGTACACCGGGTCGTTGCCCACCTGGACGTCGGGAGCGCTGGCGTAGCCGTAGTTGTTCAGATCCGCCGCGATCTCGGCGGCCTGGCCGCCCTGACCGTTGGCGTTGAACACCCGCACCCTCGTGGCCGCGAGCGGGAGCGGCTGGGACTCGTCGACGACTCCGGCGTCGACCACCTCGCCCAGCGCGGCCGCCGTCGGTGCCGTCGGATCGGACGGCGGCTGGGGCGCGTTGCACGCCACCGCCTCGGTACCCGTCTCGGTGGCCGTCAGTACTCGCACCCACACCGCGGCGCCGGCCAGGGCAAGCACCACCAGCACGATCAGAATCGGAGCCGGGCGACGGCGGCGGAACGGCCGGCCGCGATCGTCGGTGGACGATCCCCCGGTGATGTACGAAACCACGTTGGCGGCTGCCCTTCCGTCGTCGGTCCCCGCCCGGGGCAGGTCCCGGAGGCGCCGGACCGGCGGGGTGTCGCGCTCACTGTAGTGGCCGCTGTCGCCCGACAGGGCGCAGGATCGCGCCCGGCGCCCGACAGGGCGCAGGATCGCGCCCGGCGCCCGACAGGGCGCAGGATGGCGCGGTGCTTTCGATCCGGTCGGGCGTCGGCTATTGTCTGGCGGCCCGGCCAGGAATGGCCGGCCCGCCCGCGCCATCGGCGGCGCAGGTCATCCGCAGCGGCCTCGGCTGCGAATGGACGTCGGACACGTTGCCCGAAGGGGCGGGAACGACCTATCGGGAACAACTCGACCCGAATGGCTGTTCGGCCACGAACACCGTTCGGAAGCACCGCGTGCGGTGCGACCGAGGATGTAGGAACGCGAGGAACGAGTTCGTCGAACAAGAAGCGGTCGACGTCTTGCACATCCCCCACGAAGGCGATCGAGAGGATCGGGGCACCCATCCCGGTCCTGCAGGAAGGTAAGGGGACACGGTCATGGCTACCGATTACGACGCACCACGGCGTACCGAATCCGACGACGTGTCGGAGGACTCGCTGGAAGAACTGAAGGCACGACGCAACGAGGCGCAGTCCTCCGTCGTCGACATCGACGAGACCGACACCGCGGAGTCGTTCGAACTGCCCGGCGCCGATCTCTCGGGCGAGGAACTCTCCGTCCGGGTTGTCCCGAAGCAGGCGGACGAGTTCACGTGTTCGAGCTGCTTCCTCGTTCATCATCGGTCGCGACTGGCCGAGGAGAACGGAGGCGCTCCGATCTGCCGCGACTGTGCAGCCTGATCGCCGGCGCGGCGGGCCGGCCTGATCGAGCCGTCTCGATCCGCAGGAATCACGTACCGGGCACCCGACCACGTCGGGTGCCCGTTGTCGTGTCGCGGGCGTGTCTTGCGGGGGACGGCGCGGGCGAGCTCAGCTGCCGTGGACGAGGGCCGCGACGACGTCGTCCGGACGGCGGCTGCTGACCAGCCAGTAGGGCGTCGGATCGTCCTCGTCGTCGAGGACCACCAGAACCATCGTCTTCACCCAGGACCGGTTGAGGACGAACGCCGCGGGATCGAGCTGACGGCCCAGTGCCGCGCTCTTCGCCGACGCAGGGACGGCGGCCGCCCGCGAGACGACGGAGGCCGGCAGGGTGGCCTTGCCCGCGAGCAGGTACCGCTCGCCGTCGCGCTCCACCACGCGCACGCGGGTGCGCCCCAGGCGCGCGACGATCCACACCGCGAACGGCACGAGGACCAGGTACGGCAGCCAGGCCGGGATGCCGGGCGATCCCAGGTGCACCTCGGCGGAAAGGATCGCGGCGACGCCGACACCGGCGAACCAGTACCAGAGCGGGACGCCGAGCCGCTCGTCGTGCAGGACGGTCTCGGCCGTGCCCGCCCGGTTCGGACGCTGCGTGTCGTTCTCTCCCACGGTCACCAGGGTAGTGCGTGCGGTGCGACGGTCCGCCGCGTGCGGGTTGCCGGGTAACGTCGTCGACCGTGACCGACCCCCATTCCGGACCCGACGACGGCGCATGGTCCGTGTCGTTTCGCCGGCTCGATCCGTCCGTCCCCGTTCCCACGCGCGCGCACGCGGGGGACGCCGGCGTGGACCTCACCGCCACCGAGGACGTCGTGATCGACCCGGGCGCGCGGGTACTGGTGGGAACCGGGATCGCCGTCGCGTTGCCCGTGGGAACGGTGGGGTTGATCCACCCTCGGTCGGGCCTCGCAGCGCGGACGGGACTGTCGGTGGTGAACACCCCGGGCACGATCGACGCGGGTTATCGCGGCGAGATCAAGGTATGTCTGATCAACCACGACAGGTCGACGCCCATCGAGTTGCGACGCGGCGATCGGGTGGCGCAGTTGGTGGTGCAGCGGGTGGAGTTGCCCCGATTCGTCGAGGTGGACACCCTGGACGAGACGACGCGCGGTCACGGCGGGTACGGCTCGAGCGGCGGTCATGCAGCGCTGGGTGATGCGCCGACGGTCCAGCGGACGTCGACACCCGGGGACGGCCCCGCCGCGAGCGCGAGCGAGAAGGAGTGAGCATGTTCGGCAGGAAGAAGAAGCGGGACCCGCACGACGAGGAGGCCGCGGCGGACGCGACGTCTCTCGCACCGGAGTCCGACGACCCGGGTCCCGACGCGAGTGGATCCGACGACGTCGATGCTGCCGACGGGACCGTCGATCCCGACAGCGGCCCGTGGTCCATCGAGGATCGTGAGGGCGAGCGCGAGGAGATCGCGCAGGGTCGCCTCGACCTCGGCTCGGTGTTGTTGCCTCTTCCGGCGGGCGGGCAGCTGCAGGTCGAGATGACGCAGCAGGGCACGCCGCAGGCGGTGCACATCGTCACCCAGCACGGGCGGATCACGGTGGCGGCGTTCGCGGCGCCGAAGTCGCCCGGGCAGTGGCGGGAGGTGGCCACGGAACTGGCCGACACCCTGCGGCGGGACAACGCGACGGTGTCGGTCGAGAGCGGACCGTTCGGACGCGAGGTGGTGGGTCTGACCGCCGGCGGCGAACTCCGTTTCATCGGGGTCGACGGGTACCGCTGGATGATTCGCGGGGTCGCGACGGGTCCGGCGGGGTCCGTCGGTGCCGAGTCGCCGTTGGTCCAGCAGGCGCGTGCGGTCGTGGCGGGCACCATCGTGGATCGGGGATCCGATCCGCACCCGGTGCGCACTCCGCTGCCGGTCACGCTCCCACAGGCGCTCGCGCAGCAGCTCGCGGCGGCGCAGCAGCAACAGCAGGCAGCGGCCCGGCAACAGGCCGCCCAGCAAGCGGCCGCCCAGCAGCAAGCAGCAGCTCAGCACCAGGCGGCCGGCCCGCAGCAGCCGTCCACCGAGGACCCGAACGCCGGTGGTGGTCGACGCGGCCCGTCCGGGTCGGCGATGCAGCAACTGGGCTGACCGGCCGCCGCCTCCTCAGGCGGACGCCTCGGACAGGACGGCCACGGCGTCCCGGGCGCACCGTCCGAGCACGGCGCTGTCCCGGCCGACCTCGTCGAGCGTCGTCGTCGTGATCGCGCCGCGCCGCGCCGCGGCCGTCCACGCCCGGGCGACCGACACCGGATGGACGGGATCGCCGTCGACCCCGACGACGGCCACCGGGACGTCGAGTGCCGCAAGATCGCTCGTCGTGGGCGACGGGTAGGCGGCCGCCTCGTCGAGGGCGTCCGGGAGCGCCGGCCACTGCGACCGCCAGGACGGCGCCAGCGTGCGTACCAGCCAGTCCGGGCTGGACGCGGCCATGCGGTCCAGGGTGACCTCGAGGCCGTCGCGGCGCAGCATCTCGGCCGAGCCGCGCGCCAGGACCGCGGCGGGGGCGGAGTCCGGGTCGCCCGTCCAGGCGGGCATCACGGCGATCACGCCGTCCACCACGCCGTCCGCGGCGCCGGATCGGGCGCGGTCGAGGAGCCAGCGCGCCGCCACCGCGGCCCCGATCGACACCCCGCCGACGAGCAGGCGCCCGCCTCGGTGTTCAGCCTCGCGGGCCGCGTCGTCGAGTGCGCGTCGATACCCGGCGATCAGGTCGGACGGGGTCGGATCGACCGCGACCGACGACCATCCCGCCGCCGCCGACGCGGGACCGAACGCCGCCCGGACGAACGCGGCGTCCGATCCGGTGCCCGGCAGCATCACGAGGGTGGTGTCCGTCATGGAGGCGGCTCCTTCGCGGTCCACTCGAGGTCGGTCGTCGGACGTGATTCAGCAGACGCTCGAGGGGTGTGGTGGGGCATGCGGTCGGGGTCTACAGTGGCGCTGACAGAAGCGAAACACCAGTCGCGGACGGCCCGCGCAAACGCTCCAGGAGCAACCATGGCACCCGCTGCCGCAGGATACTTCCGACGCATGGCTCGGAAGTTGACCGAGGACATCGACCAGCTCGATGCCGAGGACATGGAGTCGGAGTCCCGGGCGTCCGGTGCGCAACGCGCCTGCGACTGTTCCCGCGGTGACGAGGTCACCATGATCGGTCGCCTCCGCAGCGTCGAGGCGTGCAGCAAGTCCGCCAACGCCGCCGTCCAGGCCGAGTTCTTCGACGGCACCGACACGCTGTCGCTCGTGTGGATGGGTCGTCGCAAGATCGCGGGTATCGAGTCCGGCACGCAGCTCCTGGTCCGGGGACGGGTGGGCGAGCGCGACGGGCGCAAGGTCATCTACAACCCCTACTACGAGTTGCGGTCCGGAGACTGACTCCGTAGCACGGTCTCGGCGTTCCCCCGCCCCGTCTGGCAGGGTGAGCAGACATGAGCGACGCTCCGAAGATCGACACCGACGCCCCGCCGCCCACCGTGCTCGCCCAACTCGGCGGCGTCAGCGGTCTCGTGTTCTCGACGCTGCCGGTGCTGGTGTTCGTGCCCGTCAACGCGCTCGCCGGTCTCACGGCGGCCATCTGGTCCGCGCTGGGACTCGCCGTCGCCATCCTGCTCTGGCGCCTCGTGCGCCGCGATCCCGTCCAGCCCGCGATCTCGGGTTTCTTCGGCGTCGCGCTGTGCGCGTTCATCGCCCACCGCACCGGTGATGCCAAGGGCTACTTCCTGTTCGGCATCTACACCTCGCTCGTCTACGGCGGAGTGTTCCTCGTGTCCATCCTCGTGCGTCGGCCGCTGGTGGGCATCATCTGGGGCTACCTCAACGGCACGGCTCGGCAGTGGCGCGAGCATCGCCGTGCCGTGCGGGCGTACGACATCGCCACGGCCGCGTGGGTCCTCGTCTTCGTCGCGCGGTACCTGGTGCAGTCCCAGCTGTACGACGCCGACGAGACAGGGTGGCTCGCCGTCGCGCGTATTGCGATGGGGTGGCCACTGGCCGCCGTCGCGTTCGGTGTCACGTTCTGGGCCGTCCGCCGGGCCGATGCGATCGTCGCCGAGGCGGCCGACCCTCGACCGCGCGAGTCGGCGGAGCGGGAGTCAGGGTCGCGCGAGTCCCAGGCAGGCGCGTAGCTCGTCCTCGACGTCGACCGTGGTCACGAACAGCAGTTCGTCGCCGCCCTCGAGCGGATCGTCGGCCTGCGGCACGATCACGCGACCCCCGCGCAGGATGGTCACCAGCGCCGCGTCCCGCGGCAGAGTCACCTTCCGCACCGGCTTGCCCGCCAGGGGAGTGGTGGCCGGGAGCGTGATCTCGACCAGATTGGCCTTGCCCTGACGCAGGGTCATCAGCCGGACCAGATCGCCGACCGACACGGCCTCCTCGACCAACGACGCCAGCATCCGCGGGGTGGACACCGCGACGTCGACGCCCCAGGACCCGTCGAAGAGCCATTCGTTGCGCGGATCGTTGACCCGCGCGACGACACGGTCGATGCCGAACTCGGTCTTGGCCAGCAGGCTCAGCACCAGGTTGGCCTTGTCGTCTCCCGTCGCGGCGATGACGACGTCGTACGACTCGATGCCGGCGTCCTCGAGGGTCGCCAGCTCGCAGGCGTCGGCGTGCACCCACTCCGCGTCCGTCACCGACTCGGGGTCGACGTGGTCGAGCTTGCGTTCGATCAGCAGCACATGGTGGTCGGAACGCAGCAGTTCGCGGGCGATGGACCGTCCCACTGCGCCCGCTCCGGCGATGGCGACTCTCATACTCGGGTTCCTTCTCGGGTCGAGGTGCGACGGTGGGCGGCGGGCGTCATTCCTCGGGGGGCGGGCTGCTCGCGAGCGCGACGGCCTCGGCGACCATGCCGTCGACGGCGGCCACCCACACCTCGTCCTCGGCCTGCAGTACCGTCTTCCGGTCGGGGAGCAGCCCGCTGCCGAAGCGGATGAGAAACGCCACCCGGGTACCGGTGGTCTTCTCGAGCAGGGTGACGCTGCGCCCGACCCAGCCGTCGGCGAGGTCGAGGCGGGTGACCGCGACGTTGCCCGACGGGTCGCGCCACTTGGTCTGCTCGTTGTCGTGGATCAGGGTGTGCAGGAAGCGGTCCGTCGTCCACGGCACCGTCGCCACCGTCGGGATGCCCAGCCGTTCGTACACGCGGGCGCGCTTGGCGTCGTAGATCCGCGCGACCACCCGCTCGACGCCGAAGGTCTCCCGCGCGACGCGCGCGGAGATGATGTTGGAGTTGTCTCCGGAGGAGACCGCGGCGAGCGCGTCGGCGCGGTCGATCCCTGCCTCCACCAGGACGTCCCGGTCGAAACCCATCCCCGTGACCCGACGGCCGGTGAAGGCGCTGCCGAGGCGACCGAAGGCGGTGGGGTCGCGATCGATGACGGCCACCTCGTGCCCGAGGCGGGACAGGGCGGTGGCGAGCGACGATCCGACTCGGCCGCACCCCATGACGACGACGTACAACGACTGCTCCGTTCGGGGCGGAAGAAATGCGTGGGCAGGACCGACGCGCTCACGCTATCGGTCACCCTGCCCCCCGGTCGAGTCCGGCACGGCTTACGCTTCTGCCTGTGTCCAAGCTTTCGACGGCCACCAAGAGGCTGCTGCTGGGTCGGCCGTTCCGCAGCGACACGCTCGGCCACACGCTGCTGCCCAAGCGCATCGCGCTGCCCGTCTTCGCCTCCGACGCCATGTCGTCGGTCGCCTACGCGCCGGAGGAGATCTTCCTGGTGTTGTCGGTGGCCGGCATCACGGCGTACTCGTTCTCGCTCTGGATCGGCCTGGCCGTGGCCGTCGTCATGGCGGTCGTCGTCGCGAGCTACCGGCAGAACGTCCACGCCTACCCGTCCGGCGGCGGCGACTACGAGGTGGCGACCACCAATCTCGGCCCCACGGCGGGTCTGACCGTCGGCAGCGCGCTGATGGTCGACTACGTCCTCACCGTCGCCGTCTCCATCTCGGCCGCGGCGTCGAACATCGGGTCCGCGGTGCCGTTCGTCGCCGAACACAAGGTGCTGTTCGCCGTCGCGGCCATCGCGGCGATCACCGCGGTGAACCTGCGCGGCGTCCGCGAGTCCGGCACCGCGTTCGCGATCCCGACGTACGCCTTCATGATCGGCATGTTCGTCATGCTGGCGTGGGGGCTGATCCAGGTCTTCGTGCTGGGGGAGGACGTGTCGGCGGAGTCGTCGGCCTTCGACCTGCAGGCCGAGGACAGTCACCTCTACGGCATCGCGTTCGCGTTCCTGCTCGCCCGCGCGTTCTCGTCCGGCTGCGCGGCGCTGACCGGCGTGGAGGCGATCTCCAACGGCGTGCCGGCGTTCCGCAAACCGAAGTCCCGCAACGCCGCCACCACGCTGCTGCTGCTCGGCACCATCGGCGTCACCCTGCTCATGGGGATCATCGTGCTGGCCGAGAAGATCGGCGTGAAGTACGCGGAAGATCCCGCGACCCAGCTGATCGGCGCGCCCGAGGGGTACGAACAGAAGACGCTGATCGCGCAGCTCGCGGAGGCCGTCTTCCAGGGGTTCACCCCCGGCTTCTACTTCATCACCATCGTCACGGCGCTCATCCTGGTTCTGGCCGCCAACACTGCGTTCAACGGGTTCCCGGTGCTCGGCTCGATCCTGGCGCAGGACCGATTCCTCCCTCGTCAGTTCCACACGCGCGGTGACCGCCTGGCGTTCAGTAACGGCATCGTCTTCCTCTCGGCCGCCGCGATCACGTTCGTCGTGGTCTTCGGTGCCGAGGTGACCAAGCTCATCCAGCTCTACATCGTCGGCGTCTTCGTGTCGTTCACGCTCAGCCAGACCGGCATGGTGCTGCACTGGACGCGGCTGCTGCGCGAGGAGACCGACCCGGCGTCCCGTCGGCGCATGATGCGCTCCCGCGTGGTCAACGGCATCGGACTGGCCATGACCGGCGTGGTGCTGGTGATCGTGCTGATCACCAAGTTCCTGGCCGGCGCGTGGATCGCGATCGCGGCGATGTTGTTCATCTTCGGGCTCATGAAGCTGATCCGGAAGCACTACGACTCGGTGTCGGCAGAACTGTCCGACGTCGAGTGGGACGGCGTGCTGCCCAGCCGCACGCATTCGATCGTGTTGGTGTCCAAGCTGCACAGCCCGACGCTGCGCGCACTCGCGTATGCGCGCGCCACGCGGCCGGACACCCTCGAAGCGATCACCGTCAACGTCGACGAGGCCGACACGCGTGCGTTGGTGCGGGACTGGGAGAAGAGCGACGTCACCGTTCCGCTCAAGGTCGTCGAGTCGCCTTACCGGGAGATCACGAAGCCGGTGCTCGACTACGTCAAGCGCGTCAAGCGGGACTCCCCGCGGGACGTCGTCACCGTCTTCATCCCCGAGTACGTCGTCGGGCACTGGTGGGAGCAGGTCCTGCACAATCAGAGCGCCCTGCGGCTCAAGAGTCGCCTGCTGTTCCAGCCCGGCGTCATGGTGACCAGCGTTCCGTGGCAGCTCAACTCGTCCGAGCGGGCCAAGCGCGAGAGCCTGCAGAACGCGCCGGGTGGGTCTCGGCGCGGATACGAGTCTCCTCGCGAATCCGGCCCCGGCGCATGAGCGAGTCCTGGGCGGGCCGCGTGCTCGAGGTCGTGGTCGGCACGCCGGGGCACGGCGGATTCTGCGTGGCGCGATACGACGGCCGGGTGATCTTCGTCCGGCACAGCCTGCCGGGGGAGACGGTGCGCGCCCTGATCACCTATGACACCGGAGGCAGCTTCTGCCGAGCCGACGCCGTGGAGATCGTCGACGCCTCACCCGAGCGGATCGCTCCGCTGTGCCCGATCGCGGGGCCCGGAGCGTCCGGCTGCTGCGACCTGTCTCACGCGAGCGAGGCCGGCGCGCGGGCGTGGAAGGCGGCGGTGGTGTCCGAGCAACTGCGACGCATCGCCCGGGTCGAGACCGACGTCGACGTGGAGATGTGGGGCGAGCGGACCGGATGGCGGACCCGGCTCCGGCTCGGGGTGGGCGCCGACGGCCACGCCGGCTTCCACCGCGCGCGCAGCGCGGAGCTGGTCACCGACCTCGCCTGCCCCCAGTCGCCCGCCGTCGCCTACGACGGACTCGCCGATCGCACCTGGACTCCCGGTGCGGATCTCGTGGTGGCGCTGGACTCCGACGGCGCCCGGCACGTCGTCGAGATCGCCCCTCCCGGGTCGTCGTCGCGGGCCGGTGGTGGTGCGCGTCGGGCGGCGTCGTCCCGACGGGCTCGCCGGTCCGCACCCCGCGCCCATCGCGCCGTCGTCGGCTCGGGTCGAGCGCGCCAGCGCGTCGTTGATCGGGAGTGGACGGTCGACGCCCACGGCTTCTGGCAGGCTCACCGCCACGCCCCCGACCGGTACTCCGCGGTGGTGCGCGAGTGGGCAGACGTCCGACCGGGCGACACGGTGTGGGATCTGTACGCCGGCGCGGGGGTCTTCGCGGCCGCGGTGGCGGGCGACGCCGGAAGCAGCGGATCGGTCGTCGGCGTCGAGGCCGGGGCCGACGCCGTGCGCGACGGTCGCGCCGCGCTGGCCGACCTCCCGGCCGTCGACCTCCGAGCGGCGCCGGTGCAGCACGCGATCGCGGACCTGCCGGCCGACCCGGCGACCGTGATCCTCGACCCGCCGCGGGCGGGCGCCGGGAAGGCCGTGGTGGCCGCCGTCGCGGACGCCGGGCCGCGCCGCGTGGTCCACGTCGGCTGCGACCCGGCCTCCTTCGCCCGCGACGTCGGTCTCTACCTCTCGCACGGCTATCGCCTCGAGCACCTCAGGGCGTTCGATGCGTTCCCGCTCACCAGCCACGTGGAGTGCATCGCCGCCCTGGTGCGCTGAGCGGACCTACTTGCGGTTGTAGAGCCGCATGGTGATCGGTCCGAAGATCGCGAGCAGTCCCGCCGACCAGATGCCCGTCCACATCAGGGCGTGGGTGTCCACCGCGCCGTCGGACACGCTGCGCAGGGTGGTCACCAGATGGGACACCGGGTTGACCTCCACGAACGCCTGCAACCAGCCCGGCATGGTGGCCGGGTCGACGAAGATGTTGCTGGCGAAGGTGAGCGGGAAGAGCACGAGCATCGACACGCTCATCACGGCGGTCTCGCTGCGCATCATCAGCGCGAACATGGTCCACACCCACGAGACGCAGAACGAGAACACCAGCAGCAGCCCCACGGCGACCACCATTCCGAGCAGACCGCCCGCCGGCCGGAAGCCCAGCGCGAATCCGAGCGCCAGCACGATGGTGGACGCGAGGGTGTAGCGCACGACGTCCCCGAGGAGGGCGCCCACCAGCGGCGCCGGTCGCCACATCGGCAGGGACCGGAAGCGGTCGAACACGCCCTTCTCGATGTCCCGGTTCAGCGTCATGCCCGTGTACATCGTGATCATCACGACCGTCTGCACCAGGATGCCGGGCAGCAGGAACTGGATGTAGGCCCCCGTCGAGCCCGCCAGCGCTCCGCCGAACAGGAACGTGAACATCAGCGTGAACATGATGGGAAACATCGTCACGTCGAACAGCTGCTCGGGGACGTGCTTGATCTTGAGCAGCGCGCGCCAGCCGAAGGAGAGTGCCGTCGACGACGCCGTCGGGCGCGCGGGCCTCGGCCCGGACGACGCGAGCAGGTCGGCGACGGACGGGGTCGCGCCCGCCGTGCGGACGCCGGACTCGGTGGTGGTCATCGTCAGGACGCCTCCTGGTCGGTGGGTCGGCCGGTGAGGGCCAGGAACACTTCGTCGAGGCTCGGTTGCCCGAGCGCGTAGGTGCCGATCTCGACACCGGCCTCGTGCAGGGCGGTGAGGCCGCGCGCCACCGCGGCCGTGTCGTCGACGATGGAGGTGAGGGCGGCCGGATCCGGCTCCTCGATCACGTCCGTCCGCAGCGTCTCCCGCAGGATCCGCGCCGCCTCGGGACGGGTGGCGGACTCGACCACCCGGACGTGCAGGGAGCCCGAGCCCACCGAGGCCTTCAGCTGGCCGGTGGTGCCCTCGGCGATGACGCGACCGGAATCGATGACGGCGACGCGGTCGGCCAGCTGATCGGCCTCGTCGAGGTACTGGGTGGTGAGCAGGACCGTGGTTCCACCCGCGACCAGTGACCGCACGATCTCCCAGACCTGGTTGCGGCTGCGCGGGTCGAGGCCGGTGGTCGGCTCGTCGAGGAACATCAGTGCCGGTGTGACGACCAGGCCGGCGGCGATGTCGACCCGTCGCCGCATCCCGCCGGAGTACGTCTTGACCTGCTTGCTCGCCGCGGCCGACAGGTCGAAGACCTGCAGCAACAGGTCCGCGCGCTCGCGTGCGGCCGGTCGGCTGTAGCCGTACAGGCGGGACAACAGCACCAGGTTCTCCCAGCCGGTCAGGTCCTCGTCGAGCGACGCGAACTGTCCGGTCAGCGACACGGCCGACCGCACGGCGTCGGGTTCGGTGGCCACGTCGTGGCCGAGGACCCGGGCGGACCCGCCGTCGATGCTCGTCAGCGTCGCGAGCATGCGCATGGTGGTGGTCTTGCCCGCACCGTTGGGGCCGAGCACGCCGTAGACGCCGCCGCGCGGCACGGCGAGGTCCACGCCGTCCACCGCGACGGTGGACCCGAACGTCTTCGTGAGGCCGGTCGCCTCGATCGCGAGGTCGGTGGCGATGCCGTCGGCCGGGGCGAGGCGCGCCCCGTCGGTGATGGGGGGATTCATACCGGTGACGACTCCTGTCGGATCGAAAAGTCATCGCGGGTCGGGTGACGAACCCGGTCGATGCGCACACATCGTGCGCGCCGGCGCGCGTCGTCGCAACGGATTTGAATTCCGGCCGGTTCGGTTCCGGTCCGAGCGGTCCTCGGTACCGAATCCCCGATGACGGAACACAAGGTCTGTGTGGGGGGTGGACCACGACGAGTCGGCGCGGCCGGTAGTGAGGTGTGGACGATGACCACTAGTGTCGTGGTCGATGAACGACACATCTTGTTCCGCGTCGGATCGCGCGCGATGAGTGCGGACGAGTCGGACACGGTCGAATCGGGAGCGGTCGACGCAAGCGCGGTCGATGCGGCCTGCGTGGTGCCGACGTCCGACGTGAAGGCCCGGCGAGCCGCCGAGGCCGACGAGTTGCGCTCGCTGCTGTCCGCGTCCGCGACGGGTGACCAGGCCGCGTTCGGTCGGTTGTACGACCTCACCTCCTCCCGCGTCTACGGCATGGTGCTCCGTGTCCTGCGGGATCCGGGGTTCAGCGAGGAGACGACGCAGGAGGTCTTCCTGCAGATCTGGCGGTCCG
This sequence comes from Rhodococcoides kroppenstedtii, assembly GCF_900111805.1. GTDB lineage: Bacteria > Actinomycetota > Actinomycetes > Mycobacteriales > Mycobacteriaceae > Rhodococcoides > Rhodococcoides kroppenstedtii. Next base: position 197,230 of record NZ_FOJN01000005.1, on the reverse strand, counting down.
CGGACCGCTACGACCCTGCGCAGGGCTCACCCCTGGCCTGGATGATGACGCTGGCGCATCGCCGCGCCGTCGACCGGGTGCGGTCGGAACAGTCCGGCACCGACCGCGAGGCGCTCTACGGCAGCAAGGCGCACAACCCCGCGCACGACGAGGTGCTCGAGTCGGTCACCCAGACCCTCGAATCCGAGGCCGTGGTGCGCTGTCTCGCCTCGCTCACGGAGACCCAACGTGAATCCGTCCGCATGGCGTACTACAACGGATGGACCTACCGCGAGGTGGCCGAGCGACTCGGAGTCGCCGTGCCCACCGTGAAGTCCCGCATCCGGGACGGATTGATCAAGCTACAGAAATGTCTGGGGGTGGACGGCGGTGAGTGACCCTGCCGGCCCCGGCCGACATCGGAAAGACGAGCTCGACCCCATGCCTTCCGTGCCTTCCCTGCCTTCGTCCCCGTCCGGCGACGCGGAACCTCGGGACCTGATCGACCTCGCGTACGCCTACGCGCTCGACGCCGTGGACGACGCCGAACGCGCCGACATCGACCGACGCGTGGCGTCGGCGCCCGCCGACCAGCGCGCTCGGTTCGACGCCGTCGTCGAATCGGTGCACGTCACCCTCGCACTCACCGCCGACGCGGATGCCAGTCCCGCGCCCGCGCATCTGCGGGAGCGGATTCTCGCTGCCGTCGAGCCCGAAACCGCGTCCGGTCCGCCGGACCCCGTCGCGGAGCCGTCCCCGGTGGTCTCGCTCGACGATCGTCGTCGCACACGCCGGTGGCGCCTCGCCGCCGCGGCCGCCGCTGCCGTCCTCGTGGTCGGCGTCGGGGGAGCCGTCGTGTCCCAGCAGTTCGGCTCCGATCCGGCCTCGCCGACCGCGACCGTGCTCGCCGCCGACGACGTCCAGCGCAGCACCGTGGCCGTCGAGGGCGGCGGCTCGGCCACCGTCGCGTGGTCGCCCACGCAGGACGCGGCCGTCGTCACGCTCGACGGGGTCGCCGACCCCGGCGACGGGCGAGTGTTCGAGATGTGGCTCATCGGCGCGGACCCCGCGCCCCGGCCCGCCGGACTCATCGAGGCCGACAGCGCCACCGCGGACCGGGAGCACCTGGTCACCGGATTGTCGGGCGCCACCACCTGGGCCGTCACCGTCGAGCCCGAGGGCGGGTCGGACGCCCCCACCGGCCAGCCGATCGTCGCGGTCACGTTCTAGTCGGCCTGCGACCGCTAGGTGGTCCGCTGCCTCAGCGCCCCCACGATCGTCTCCACCTGCTCGTAGGCGCGGTCCAGCAGCGTGATCACCAGATCCGCCGTCGCGGCCGGGTCCTCGGTGCGGAGTCGGTCGAAGTCGGCCGGCGCGAGAACGGCCACCTCGGTGTCCTCGACCGCGGTGATCCGCAGCCCGAACTCGCCGCGCCGGATCAGCGGGATCTCGCCGAAACTCATCCCCGCGGACAGCGTCGACACCGGGCGGACCACGTCGTCGTCGGAGACGAATTCCACGGTCACCCGACCGGACAGCACCAGGGCCAGCCCGAGTGCCGGGTCGCCGACGTCGGCGACGACGGTTCCCGGCGCGTGCCGGACGGTGGTGGTGAGCGCCATGATGCGGTCTCGGTGGTCCGGGGTCGCCGCCGCCAGCACCGGGTGCTCGGCGAGCGAGACCTCGGTGGCCTGGCGCGGCCCGTCGCACCACCGATCGAGGACGACGTCCTCGGCCCACCGGAGCGCCGAGTCCGGGGTCGCGAACACCCGGCCGGAGCCGTTCCGGTCGGCGAGCGTGGACACCGTGTGCGCCATGGTGCCGCGTGGATCGACCAACCCCGCGGCACACCCGGCGGTTCGAAGTTGATCGGCGAGCGCGTCGAGCATGGACCGCGCGACTCCGCTGACGTCGTCGACGCGGCGCATGTCCAGTACCACCGCATCCGGCGGGGTCTCGTCCGCGGCCGGTGTCACCGCACGCACGACCGACTCCGCGGCCGAGAACAACAGGTCGCCGTGCAGTTCGAAGATCCGTGCGCGCGAGCCCCGTTCGGCGAGGGTGCGCTGTTCGGATGCGGTGCGGCGGCGCCGCGACGGGGCGTCGACGAGGCTGTACCGGGCTCGGACCGCGCTGCGGGCGGCGCGTCCGACATGGAGGAAGTGGAGTTCGAGGCGGCGGGACAACTCACGGCACGCGAGGACGCCGCGCACGCTGTTGCCGTGCCCGTCGAGGCGGGGGGAGAAGACGGAGATGCCGAGCTGGCCGGGCAGGACGGCCATGACGGAACCGGCGACACCGCTCTTGGCGGGGAGCCCGACGCGGTTGACCCAGTCGCCCGCTCCGTCGTACATGCCGCAGGTGGTCATGACGCTGAGTACGCGCTCGGTCAGCACGGGGTCGGCGGCGACGACTCCGGTGCACGGGTTGGTGCCGTTGTTGGCGAGAGTCGCGGCCATCAGGGCGATGTCCCGGCCGGTGACCGTCAGCGAGCACTGCCGAAAATACAGGTCGACGGCCGCGTCGGGATCCGACTCGACCACGCCGAACGAGCGCAACATGTGTCCGATGGCGCGGTTGCGATGCCCGGTGGCGGCTTCCGAGGCGTGCACGGCGGCGTCCAGCTCGAGATCACGGCCCGCGAACCGGGAGAAGGACCGACGGATGCGCTCGAACTGCTCGCCGGGGGTGTCGCCCGCCACGAGCGACGCGGCGGTGATGGCCCCGGCGTTGATCATCGGGTTGCGCGGGCGTTCGGTGACGGGGTCGAGACTGATCTCGTTGAACGGCTCGCCCGACGGCTCGACGTCGATCTTCGCCGCCACCGCCTCCTCACCGCGGTCGGCGAGGGCCAGGGCGTAGGTGAACGGCTTGGAGACGGACTGGATGGTGAAGGGCACCCGGGTGTCGCCCACCTCGTAGACGTAGCCGTCGGCGGTGGTGAGGCAGATGCCGAAGCGCTCCGGTTCGGCGGACGCGAGCTCGGGGATGTAGTCGGCGACGGCGCCGGAGGTGTCCTGCGCGCACAGCGCGTACACGTCGTCGAGGATGTGCTGCACGACGTCGGTCATCGTTCTCGGTGCCTCGTTCCGTCGGTGCTCCCTGTGGCCCGTCGTACGGTAACGCGACGCTCGGTGACACGTAGACTGGCGTGACCGATCGGCGCGCCCCGGTCGGACCGTACGAGGGGAGACGATTTCGTTGGGTGTTCTGTCACGTGTGCACGAGCCCGGCGACCTGCGTGAGCTCTCCCTCGACGAGATGACCGAGCTCGCCTCCGAGATCCGGCAGTTCCTGGTGGAGAAGGTGTCCGCCACGGGCGGCCATCTCGGGCCGAATCTGGGCGTCGTCGAACTGACGCTGGCCGTGCATCGGGTGTTCGAGTCGCCCACCGACGCCGTGATCTTCGACACCGGTCATCAGGCCTACGTCCACAAGATCGTCACCGGGCGGGCCGACCGGTTCGACACGCTGCGCAAGGACGGTGGCCTGTCCGGCTACCCGTCGCGGGCGGAGAGCGAGCACGATTGGGTGGAGTCGTCGCACGCGTCCGCCTCGCTCTCCTACGCCGACGGACTCGCCAAGGCCTTCGCCCTCACCGGCCGGTCGGACCGGCACGTCGTCGCGATCGTCGGGGACGGCGCCCTGACCGGCGGCATGTGCTGGGAGGCCCTCAACAACATCGCGGCCGGCCAGGACCGCTCGCTGGTCATCGTCGTCAACGACAACGGTCGTTCCTATTCGCCGACCATCGGCGGTCTGGCCGATCACCTCGCCACCCTGCGTCTGCAGCCCGGATACGAACGCGCGCTCGACACGGGTCGTCGCGTCGTCCGGAACATCCCGGTGGTCGGTTCGCCCGCCTACGCGATGCTCCACGGCATGAAGGCCGGTCTGAAGGACGCCGTCAGTCCCCAGGTGATGTTCACCGACCTCGGCATCAAGTACCTCGGTCCGGTCGACGGGCACGATCAGTCGGCCATGGAGTCGGCGCTGCGCCGCGCGAAGGCCTACGGCGGACCGGTCATCGTCCACGCCGTGACCCGCAAGGGCATGGGGTACTCGCACGCCGAGAACGACGTCGCCGATCAGATGCACTCCACCGGCGTGATCGACCCGCTGACCGGCCGCGCCGTCGCCGTGGCCGCCCCCGACTGGACGTCGGTGTTCTCGCGTGAGCTCATCGAGCTCGCCGCCGAGCGCCCTGACGTCGTCGCCATCACGGCGGCCATGGCGGGACCCACCGGCCTCGCCGCGTTCAGCGACCGGTACCCGGACCGCTTCTTCGACGTCGGCATCGCCGAGCAGCACGCCCTGACGTCCGCAGCGGGCTTGGCCCTCGGCGGCCTGCATCCGGTGGTCGCCGTCTACTCGACGTTCCTCAACCGCGCGTTCGACCAGCTGCTCATGGACGTCGCGCTGCTGAAGCTGCCCGTGACGCTGGTGCTGGACCGCGCCGGGGTGACCGGATCGGACGGCGCGAGCCACAACGGCATGTGGGACATGTCGCTGCTCGGCATCGTGCCGAACATGAAGGTCGCCGCGCCTCGTGATGCCGCCACCCTCCGCGAGGAACTGGCCGAGGCGTTGGCGGTGTCCGACGGTCCCACCGCGATTCGCTTCCCCAAGGGGGCCGTGCCGGAGAGCACGGTGGCCGTGCGCCGCATCGACGACGTCGTCGACGTCCTCCACGAGACCGACGGGCCGGGCGACGTCCTGCTCGTGGCCGTCGGGCCGTTCGCGTCGTTGGCCCTCGACACGGCGGAGGAGTTGTCCGCGGGTGGCGTGCGTGCCACCGTCGTCGATCCGCGTTGGGTGCTGCCGGTGCCGCAGTCGCTGACCAAGCTCGCGGCGGACTATCGCCTGGTGGTCACGGTGGAGGACAGCGGCCTGCACGGCGGCATCGGGGCATCGGTGTCCGCGGCGCTGCGTGCTGCGGGTGTCGACGTGCCGTGTCGAGATCTCGGTGTGCCGCAACAGTTCCTGGACCACGGTTCGCGTGATCGCATCCATCGGGAGATCGGGCTGACCCCGGCCGACATCGCCGGTCGGGTGTTCGGGTGGCTCGGCCATCGGCCGGACGGCATCTGACCGAGCCACCGCCCGCGTCGCGGTCAGGCTGCCTTGCCGGCGGCGTCCTTCAACTGCGGCAGGATGCGCTCGAGCACCCACGGCGTCGACACCGGGTTGACGTTGCTCAGTCCGGCGATGACCTGCTCGTCGGTCATCGCGATCGCCGATCCGGACCGCACCGCGGGCAGGGTGGCCAGCGCGGGGACCGAGTCGAAGGTGAAGCCCTCCGGGGTGAAGGCGACCACGACGTCCGCGTCGAAGCTCTGGACGTTCTCGAGAGAGACCGTGGAGAAGAACGAGCCGGTGGTGTCGGCGTCGGCCAGCGCGGTCACGCCAGGCGCGTTCACGAAGCCCATCTCGTTGAGCACCTGCACCCGAGGATCGGTGGGCAGGTAGACGTTGGCCTGACCGCCGTCGGTGTCGAGGTTCACCACCGCGATCGTCTTGCCCGCGAACTCGGGGTTGGCCTCGGCCTCGGCGGCGAGCCGCTCACCCAGACCGTCGATGAGGTCCTGCGCCTCGGTGGGCTTGCCGACTGCCTCGCCGATCATCGTGGTCTGCTCCTGCCACGTGGTCTGCCAGGCGCCGCCGGGGTACGCGACGACGGGTGCGACTCCGCTCAGGGTGTCGTAGTAGGTCTGCGAGAAGCCCTCGTAGGGAGCGAGCACCAGGTCGGGCCCCAGCGCGGCGAGAGCCTCGACGTCCGGATCACCCGCCGCCGGGTCCTCGTACAGCGTGGTGGCGTCGGCGTCGTAGAACTCCTGGGCCCACGGCATCACGCCGTTCTCGTCGGCGCCGTACGTGTACCGCGGCTGTCCGACCGGGGTCACACCGAGCGCGCCGAGGATGTCCTGGGCGTTCCAGCCCATCGTGACGATGCGCTCGGGGGCGGAGGGGATCTCCGTGGATCCGAAGGTGTGCTCGATGGTGACGGGGAACGCGCCGTCGGCCGAGGCGCCCGAGGAGGTGTCGGGGCCGGTGTCGGACGAGCAGCCGGCCACGAGGGCGACGGCGGCCGTCGCGGCGACGAGGGGAACGAGGCGGGTACGTTTCACGAGGGTAGCCTAACCTACGCAATCCGGTTCTCAGGGGCGTGCCCGGGTGAAGGTGCTCAGGTTCCGGTCAAGTGCACTGGTTGTAGCCGGTGACGGTGGCGGGAAGCTGCGCAGGTGGAAAGTTGCTCCGGTTCCAGCAACCTGCTTCGGCTGTAACAGGAGCAGGTTGTGAGAACGGGAGCAGGTTCGAGTCCGGCCTCCACCTGCTCGGGTTCTGGTCAGGTGCACTGGTTGTAGCCGGTGAGGGTGGCGGGAACCTGCGCAGACGACGACACCTCCGGGCGGATGCGCGAGGCACCCACCCGGAGGTGTCGGTGGAACTAGAGGCTGGCTACGCCCTTGTCGAGGAAGCGGTGTCCGGTGACGGCCTCGGAGGTGCCGGTGCGGTCCAGGTACGGGGTGATGCCGCCGTTCCAGAATCCGAACCCGCCGCCGAGGATCAGGCACAGGTCGATGTCCTGCGCCGCGGCGACGACGCCCTCGGTGAGCATGATGTCGATCTCCTCGGCGAAGGCGCGGCGCGTGCGATCGAGGACCTGCTCGGACGTGGACGGCGAGTCGCCCTGCGGCCACAGATCGGCAACCTCCGGATCGACGGTCTTGGTGCCGTCGGCGCCGTAGGTCCACACCGCGGACTTCTTCGCGGCCACCATGGCCTGGAGGCCGGGGGAGTCGTGGAAGCGCTCCGGGTAGTACTCGGCCATCGTCTCGCCGGTGTGCAGCGCCACCGCCGGGCCGACGAGGGACAGCAGGGTCAGCGGGCTCATCGGCATGCCGAGTTCCCCGATGGCGTCGTCCGCGACGTCGAAGGGCGTGCCCTCGTCGATGGCGTTCATGACTTCGCCGAGGGCGCGGGTGAGCAGCCGGTTGAACACGAAGCCCGGCTTGTCGGCGACCAGCACGGCCGACTTCTTCAACGACTTGGCCGTGGCGAACGCGGTGGCCAGCGTGGCGTCGTCCGTCTTCTCGCCGCGGATGACCTCGAGCAGCGGCAGGACGGCGACCGGGTTGAAGAAGTGGAAGCCCACCACTCGCTCGGGGTGCTTCAGGTCGGCGGCCATGCGGGTGATGGACAGCGAGGAGGTGTTGGTCGCCAGGATCGTCTCGGGGGAGACGTACTCCTCGAGTTCGGCGAACACCTTATTCTTGACGTCGAGGTTCTCGAAGACGGCCTCGATGACCCAGTCGGTCTTCGCGAACGCGGCCTTGTCCAGCGAGCCGGACACGAGCGCCTTGAGGCGGTTCGCGGCGTCGGGCGAGAGTCGCTTCTTGCCCTGCAGCTTGTCGATCTCCGCGTGGACGTAGCCGACGCCCTTGTCGATGCGCTCCTGATCGATGTCGGTGAGGATCACCGGCACCTTCAACTGGCGCACGAAGAGCAGCGCGAGCTGGCTGGCCATGAGTCCGGCACCGACGATGCCGACGCCGGTGACCTTGCGGGCGGCCGACTTGTCGGGGGCGCCGGCGGGACGCTTGGCCCGCTTCTGGACCAGGTCGAAGGCGTAGAGGCCCGCTCGCAGCTCGTCGGCCATGAGGAGGTCGGCGAGCGCCTCGTCCTCGGCGGCGAACCCGCGGTCCAGCGACGCCGCATCGGCGAGATCGGTGTTCCGCGCCAGCTCGAGCAGTTCGACGGCCTTGACGGGACCCGGAGCGTGGTTGCGCGTCTTGCCGGCCACGATGCCCTTCGCGCGCGTGATCGCCTCGTCCCACGCCTGGCCGCGATCGATCTCGGGCCGGGCGGGAACGACGTCACCGGCGAGCACCGAGGCGGCCCAGACGAGCGACTGCTCGAGGAAGTCGGCGCCGCCGAGCACCGCGTCGGCGATACCGATCTTCTGCGCGTCGGCCGGCTTGAGCATGCGGTTCTGGTTGAGGGCGTTCTCGACGACCACCGTCACGGCGGCCGAGGGCCCGATGATGTTGGGCAGCAACTGCGTCCCGCCCCAGCCTGGGACGAGTCCGAGGAAGGTCTCGGGCAGGCCCAGGGCCGCAGCGTTGTCCGCGACGGTCCGGTAGTGGCAGTGCAGGGCCAGTTCCAGGCCGCCGCCGAGCGCGGCGCCGTTGACGAAAGCGAACGTCGGCACCGACGACTCACGGAGACGACGGAACACGGCGTGGCCGCGACGCCCCATCGTCAGGGCGACCTCCCGGTCGGCGATCTTCGGCACACCGTTCAGGTCCGCGCCGACGGCGAAGACGAACGGCTTGCCGGTGACGGCGACGGCGACCGGGTCGGCGGCGTAGGCCTCGTCGAGCGCCGCATCGAGCGCGTCGAGTCCGGCCGGGCCGAAGGTGGACGGCTTGGTGTGGTCGAAGCCGTTGTCGATGGTCACGAGCGCGACGGGTCCGTCGATGCCCGGGACGGTGAGGATGCGCGTGAAGGCGTGCGTGACGACCTCGTCGGCGAATGCGGCCGGGGCGGTGGTGGATTCCGCCGGAGCGGTGGTGGATTCGGTCATGATGGTCACTTGCTCCCGTCGAAGTTCGGGTTCTCCCAGATGACGCTGCCGCCCATGCCGAGGCCGATGCACATGGTGGTCAGGCCGTAACGGACGTCGGGGCGAGTGGCGAACTGACGGCTGAGCTGGGTCATCAGCCGAACGCCGGACGAGGCGAGGGGGTGGCCGCAGGCGATGGCGCCGCCCCATTGGTTGACCCGAGCGTCGTCGTCGGCGATGCCGAAGTGCTCGGTGAACGCGAGGACCTGAACGGCGAAGGCCTCGTTGATCTCGAACAGGCCGATGTCGCCGATCGACAGGCCGGTGCGTGCCAGCAGCTTCTCGGTGGCCGGCACCGGGCCGACGCCCATGACGGCGGGATCGACGCCGGCGAAGGCGAAGCCCACCATGCGCATGCCGACCTTCAGGCCGAGCTCGGCCGCGGTGTCCTCACCCGCGAGGATCGCCGCGGTGGCGCCGTCGTTCAGACCTGCGGCGTTGCCGGCGGTGACCCGGCCGGCCGGCCGGAACGGCGTCTTCAGTGCGGCGAGATTCTCCAGCGTGGTGCCGGGGCGTGGCGGCTCGTCCTCGGTGGCGAGGCCCCACCCGGCGGCGGACTTGGTGGCGACGGGCACGAGGGTCTCGCCGATGAGCCCGGCGCGCTTGGCGGCGTCGTACTTCTCCTGGCTCGCGACGGCGTAGGCGTCGGTGCGGTCCTTGGTGATGGACGGGTAGCGATCGTGCAAGTTCTCCGCGGTGTTGCCCATGACCAGCGCGCTGGGGTCGACGAGGCGGTCGGCGAGGAAGCGCGGGTTCGGGTCGACGCCCTCGCCCATCGGATGGCGGCCCATGTGCTCGACGCCGCCGGCGATTACCACGTCGTACTGCCCGAACCCGATGCCCGACGCGGTGGTGGTCACGGCGGTCATGGCGCCGGCGCACATGCGGTCGACGGCGAAGCCGGGGACGCTCTGCGGGAGTCCGGCGAGCAGCGCGCTGGTGCGACCGATGGTCAGGCCCTGGTCACCGGTCTGGGTCGTGGCGGCGATGCCGACCTCGTCGACCCGCTCGGGCGGCAGTTCCGGGTTGCGGCGCAGGAGTTCCCGGATGGACTTGACCACCAGGTCGTCTGCGCGGGTGTCGGCATACATCCCCTTGGGGCCGGCTTTGCCGAACGGGGTGCGGATGCCGTCGACGAAGACGACACCGCGGGCGGACGAGGCGGCAGCGGACGAGGACTGTTCGGACATGGTTCCTTCCGGCGAGCGCGAGGATCGGCGAGGATCGGCTCGGACGGTGGTCCGAGCACCGTCACTGTAGACCGTCTGCTACTCGTCGGTAACTTCGGGCACGTCCGCGGTGGCCAGTGCCTCCGTGACGACGGGACCGACCACCTCGCGCTGCCACGGACGGGCGCCGTGGGCGGTGAGAACGGCGTCCACGTGGGCCGGGAGGTCGTCGGTCGCGGGCGGTCCCGGCCATTCCCAGCAGAGGCGTCGCAGGGTGTCCGGGGCGCAGAGATTCTCGACGGGAACGTGCACCCGCTCCGACAGCGCCGCGACGGCCTCGCGCACGGCGGTCAGCCGTGCCGCGGCGGCCGGGTCGCGCCGGGCCCAGCGGCTGATGGGCGGGGGACCGGTGAACGGCTGGGCGACCGGGGGCAGCGCTGTGTCCGGCAGAACGCGGGCGCGTTCGAGGGCGGACATCCACACGTGCGATTGACGACGCTGCCGCGGGCCGCCGAACACCGGAAGCGACCGCAGTTCTCCGCTGGTCGACGGGTTCTGTTGCGCTGCAGCGGTGATGGCGGAGTCGGGCAGGACCCGGCTGGGGGCGACGTCGCGTTTGCGAGCGAGATCGTCTCGGGCGGTCCACAATTCGCGGATCGCCGCCAGGGTGCGGGCGTTCTTCACCGCGTGGATGCCGGACGTCCGCCGCCACCGGTCCGGCTTCGGCGCGGGCGGTGGGGCCAGGCGGATGTGTTCGAATTCCTGTGCGGCCCAGTCGGTCTTTCCCTGGTTCGCCAGCTCCTCGGCCATGGCGTCGCGCAGCTCCACCAGGACCTCGACGTCGAGCGCCGCGTAGTTCAACCAGGTGTCGGGGAGCGGACGGGTGGACCAGTCGGCGGCGCCGTGACCCTTCTGCAAGGACAGCCCCAGCACCCGCTCGACCATCGCCGCGAGACCCACCCGCTCGAACCCGGCCAACCGCCCGGCGAGTTCGGTGTCGTAGAGCGAGCCCGGGGTCAGACCCAGCTCGGCGAGGCCGGGCAGGTCCTGGTCGGCGGAATGCAGGACCCACTCGAGGTCGCCGATGGCGTCGGCGAGGGCGGCGAGGGCGTCGCGTCCGTCGTCCCCGGCCGCGACCACGGGAATCGGATCGAGCAGAACGGTGCCGACGCCGCGGCGTCGGAGCTGGATCAGGTAGGCCCGAGCGGAGTATCGGAAACCGGAGGCGCGCTCGGCGTCGACCGCGAGCGGCCCGGATCCGGCGGCCAGCGCGGCGGCGACGGCGCGGACGGCGTCGGGCGTGTCCGTCAGCGGCGGCACCCCGTCGCGCGGGGCGAGCAGCGGTGTCGGCTCGGGCCGGGCGGCGACGGCCGCTGTCGTCTCGGGCGTGTCGGAACTGTCGGGCACCTCGGCCACTCTAGGCGTCGGCGGTGCCGGCCGACCCGCGCGCACCGAGGCGGGTGATGCCCGCGGGCGGCAGACCGGCGGCGTAGGCGAGGACCTCGCAGAACGCCTCGACATGGACGGACAGCTCGTCGGTCAGTGCTGTCCAGGAGGAGCGCAGTTCCAGCTGGTGCGCGCGCGGGGGGCCGGCGATGTCGCCGAACCGCACGGAGCTGGTGGACGTCACGGTGCCGCCCAGGGCGGTGAGGGGCTCGCTCCGTGCCTCGAACGCGTCCACCAGCCAGGACCACGCCACGTCGGGAAGCAGCGGATCACCGGCGAGCGAGGCGTCGACGTCGGCCTGGATGTAGGCGACCAGGCGCATGGTGCCGTTCCAGGCCTCGTCGCCCTCGGGGTCGTGAAGGAGGATCAATCGGCCGAAGGCGTCGCCCTCGGTCTGCTCGGGAACGCCCTCCGAGTCCGGGTGGCGCACCTCGGCGCCGAGGGCGTAGCTGTACGGCGCGAGCCGCTGGGGTGGCCGGATCGGTCCCACCTCGATGCTCGGGTGCACCGTGGCACGGTGCATCGCCTCGATGGCGGCGCGGAACTGCGCGGGTTGCGAGGCATCGGGCGTGGTCACGAAATCGGACGTTAGCCCGGTCACGGGGCACAGGAGCGGAGGCGCGCCGGATCGCGGCGTTCTGGCAGCATGGAGGCCGATGAACACCACCTCGGCCCCCGCTTCCGGTCACGACGTCGCGCGTCGGACACTCCCCGACGCCCCGTTCCTCGCGGCGGCGACGGGCCGCACGCCGTCGCGGCGTCCGGTGTGGTTCATGCGTCAGGCCGGTCGGTCGTTGCCGGAGTATCGGAAGCTGCGCGAGGGCACCTCGATGCTCGCGTCGTGCTTCGACCCCGAGATGGTCTGCGAGATCACGATGCAGCCGGTTCGCCGGCACGGGGTCGACGCCGCGATCCTGTTCTCCGACATCGTCGTTCCGCTCAAGGCCGCCGGTATCGACCTCGAGATCGTGGCGGGCACCGGCCCCGTGGTGGCCGAGCCGGTGCGGTCGGTGGCCGACGTCCGTGCGCTCCCCGCGCTTGCTCCGGATCAGGTTCGGCCCGTCGCCGACGCGATCGGTCTGCTGCTCGCCGCACTCGGCGACGTTCCGCTGATCGGCTTCGCCGGGGCGCCGTTCACCCTGGCCTCCTACCTGGTGGAAGGGGGACCGAGCCGCAATCACGAGCGCACCAAGGCGCTGATGCACTCCGATCCCGACACCTGGCACGCCCTGCTCGGCAGCCTGGCCGACACCACGATCACCTTTCTCACCGCACAGCTCGACGCCGGCGTCGACGCGGTCCAGCTGTTCGACTCCTGGGCCGGTGCGCTCTCGCTCGCGGAGTACCGCGAGTTCGTCCTGCCGCACTCGACGCGCGTGTTCGACGCCGTGGCCGCGGCCGGCGTTCCCCGCATCCACTTCGGTGTGGGCACCGGCGAACTCCTCGGGGCGATGGGCGAGGCCGGTGCGGACGTCGTCGGCGTCGACTGGCGCATCCCGCTCGACGTCGCCGCGACGCGGGTGGGACCGGGCAAGGGTCTGCAGGGCAATCTCGATCCCGCGGTGCTGTTCGCCGGTCCCGACGCCGTGCGCCGCCAGGTCGAGCGCATCGTCGGCGAAGCCGACCGCGCCCTCGCGGCGGGAGCGACCGGGCACATCTTCAACCTCGGTCACGGCGTGCTCCCCGCCACCGATCCCGACGTGGTGACGTCGGTGGTGGAGCTGGTGCATTCGCTGTGACCGCCGTGGCCGTTCTCGGCGCGGGGATCAGCGGCCTGGTCGCGGCCTACCGATTGCGACGGACCCTCGGGCCGTCCGCCCGCATCCTGCTTGTCGACGACGCCGATCGGGACGGCGGCAAGCTGCGCACCGTGGACGTCGGGGACGTCCCGGTGGACGTCGGTGCGGAAGCGTTCGTCGCCCGCCGCCCGGAGATGCCGGCCCTGCTGGCGGAGCTGGGCCTGAGCGACCTGCTGGTGCGACCGTCGACGACGGCCCGTCCGCTGGTGCGGTCGGGTGGGTCCCTCCACGCGCTCCCGGTGGGGACGCTCATGGGCATTCCCGCGTCGGCGGAGTCGGTGGCGCACCTCGTCGACGCGGCGACCGTGGCGCGGATCGAGGCCGAGGCGACGACGCCGTTCCGATGGACGCCGGGCGACGACGCCTCCCTCGGTGATCTCGTGTCCGAGCGTTTCGGTCCGCAGGTCACCGCACGGAGCGTCGATCCGCTCCTCGGCGGGGTGTACTCCGGCCTCTCGGTCACCACCGGTGTGCGCGCGGCGCTGCCCGGTCTCGCCGCGGCGCTCGACGCGGGGGCCACGAGCCTGACCGACGCGGTACTGCGGGCGCGGCCCGCGCCGACGCCGGGCCCGGTCTTCGGCGGGCTGCGCGGGGGTTATCGTCCGGTCCTCGAGGCCCTGGCCGCCGAGGCCGACGCGGAGCGCGTCGTCACGCGGGTGGGATCCGTGACGAGGGCCGGTTCGGAATGGACCGTCGACGGCGTGGGCGTGGTGGACGCCGTCGTCGTGGCCCTCCCCGCACCCGCCGCCGCCGCTGCCCTCGCGACCTTCCCGACTCTCGCGGACCGCCTCGGCGCGATCGAACTCGCGTCGTCCGCCGTCGTCGCCCTGCGCTTCGACGGGGTGGACCTGCCCGACAACTCGGGCGTTCTCGTCGCGACCGGGGAGCTGCGTCACGACGGAGAGCCGTTGCGGGCCAAGGCGTTCACTCTGTCGAGTAGGAAGTGGCCGCACCTCGCCGACCGCGGCGGCGAGCTCGTCCGCGCGTCCTTCGGACGCTACGGCGACGCCGCGATCGTGGACGAGCCGGACGGCGTGCTGATCGACTCGGCGCGGCGCGATCTCGCGGACGTCCTCGGGGTGGACACCGCGCCGACCGCCGCCGTCGTCCAGCGGTGGTACGGCGGGCTGCCGCAGTATCGCCCCGGCCACCTCGACGTCGTGGCCGACCTCGAGGCCGCGGCGGCGGACCTGCCCCGGCTCGAACTCGCGGGTGCCTACCTGCACGGGGTCGGGGTGCCCGCCTGCGTCGCGGTGGCGAGCGCCGCCGCCGAGCGCACGGCGGCCGCGCTCGCCTGACCGCAGGCTCAGCGCGAGAGAATGCGCTCGAGATCGTCGAGAACGGCCTGGCCGCCCTTGGGTCCGACGCCGGTGATCCACGAGGCCTGATCGACCGGGTGAGGATTCGGGAACACGGCCGGGTTGGCGACGATCGGCGCCGGCAGCGGAGCGTCGGCCCCGGGGTCGACGGTGGTCACCAGCACCAGATCCGCCGCGGCCTGCGACACCAGCTCGGGGGAGAGGTCGACGCTGATCTCGTCGGCCCACTCCGCCCGAGGCGGTGTGGTGAAACCGGCGCATTCGAGCGTGCTGCCGGCGAAGGACAGCGGGCCGTAGAGGGTGAGAACGTCGTCGCGCGGGCGGATCAACTGGGCCGTCCGGCCGGCGGTGTCGTGCGCGGCGGCGACCTCCGCGCAGCGGGCGGTGTAGTCGCCGAGCACCTCCTCCGCGCGGTCCTCGCGGCCGAGTGCGCGGCCGACGAGCCGCACGTTGTCCTGCCACGGGTCGGACTGCGACGCCATGAAGACGGTCGGCGCGATCGCCGCGAGCTGGTCGTAGAAGTCCCCGTGCCGGGTGTCGGTGCCCAGGATCAGGTCGGGCTCCAGGGCGGCGATCGCTTCGAGGCGCGGTTCGGCCACCGTTCCCACGGTGGGGATCTGCTCCGCCTCGGGACCGAGGTACGCGGGAACGCCGGTGGCCTCGCTCAGCACGGAGGTACCGACGGGGATCACGCCGAGGGCGACGGCGGTGTCGAGCTCGACGGGCTCGAGGGTGATCACGCGGACGGGATCGGCGGGCACCTCGGTGGCGCCGCGGGCGTGGTCGACGGTGCGGGTGGCATCGGGTGCGCCGGCGTCGGTGTCCGGCGTCGAGCACGCGGACAGCACGAGCGCGGCGGCCGCGACGGCCGTGATCACGAGGGCGACGGGGCGCACGGAACTCCTGACGATCGGGGACGAGGCGGGGACAAGGCAAGGGGAGCCTAACCTCATGGCGGGGGCGAGTGGGCGGCCAGGTCGGTGACACTCCTGACAGTTCCGCCGCGACCCGTGGGTGGCACGATGAGGCCATGGCACGTCTGGACTTCGACAAGCTCAACTCGACCCTGCGGTACTCGATGCACTCGGTGTTCACCGCCACCCCCGGCGCCCTCGGCGACGACCGCGCGGCCGCCCTCGACGAGGCGCGCGCCTTCTTCGACGACCTCGCCGAGACGGACGTCGTGGTCCGCGGCATCTACGACGTGTCGGGACTGCGCGCGGACGCCGATTTCATGATCTGGTGGCACGCGGAGAAGATCGAGGACCTGCAGTCGGCGTACTCCCGATTCCGCCGCGCCACGCGACTCGGCCGCGCCAGCACGGCCTTCTGGAGCAACGCCGCGTTGCACCGTCCCGCCGAGTTCAACAAGTCGCACGTCCCGGCGTTCATCGCGAACGAGGAGCCCGGCGCCTACATCTGCGTCTACCCGTTCGTGCGATCCCTCGACTGGTACCTCCTGCCCGACGAGGAACGCCGCACCATGCTCGCCGACCACGGAAAGGCCGCCCGCGGGTACAAGGACGTCCGCGCCAACACCGTGCCGTCCTTCGCGCTCGGCGACTACGAGTGGATCCTCGCGTTCGAGGCGCCGGCGCTCGATCGCATCGTCGACCTCATGCGCGACCTGCGTGCCACCGAGGCCCGACGCCATGTGCGCGAGGAGATTCCGTTCTTCTCCGGACCGCGGGTGAGCCTCGAACAGCTGGTCGAGTCCCTGCCGTGACGCGCCCGCCCGACGCCGTTCTCTTCGACTTCTCGGGAACTCTCTTCCGGCTGGAGGAGGACGAGAGCTGGTTCGCCGACTTGCGTGTCGGCGACGACGAGGAGATCGACGGTCACTACCAGGCCGAGCTGATGCGCCGGCTCACCCAACCCGTCGGCGCGACGGTCACGTTGGACGACGAAGGTCACCGGGCGTGGGAACGTCGGGATCTCGACCCCGCCATGCATCGTGCGGCGTACCTGGCCGTGCTGGCGGCGTCGGGCGTCCATCGGCCCGAGCACGCCGAAGCGCTGTACGGACGCGTCGTCGACCCGGACTCGTGGACCCCCTACCCGGACACCGCCCGCGTGCTGCGCGGCCTGGCCGACCGCGGCATTCCCGTCGCGATCGTCAGCAACATCGCCTTCGACCTCCGCCCGGCGTTCGCTCGACTCGGGGTCGACGGCGCCGTCACGTCCTTCGTTCTGTCCTACGAGGTCGGGGCCATCAAACCGGACCCCGACATCTTCCGTGCCGCGCTCGGCGATCTCGGCGTCCCTGCCGAGCATTCCCTGATGGTGGGCGACAGCGAGGAGGCCGACGGCGGCGCTCGCGCCGTCGGCGCGGCCTTCGGGCTCGTGGACCCGCTTCCCACCGTCGACCGCCCGACCGCGTTGCTCGACGTGCTGGCCGCACACGGACTCGACCTGCGGTGACCGCCCGCTCGATTCCTCACGGCAACACTCGGTGCGTCCCGCACAGCAACGATTGGTGCGTCCCGCACATGGCCCATTACGGGCGCTTCTCCGTCGACACCGACGGCGCCGACGTCGTCGCCGTGCGGCCCGCCGCGGAGGACGGTGATCCGTCCCCGCTGATCGGCAACGTCCCCGGCTCGGTCACCCACCCGTCGCGTATTCGGCGGCCGGCCGTGCGACGCGGGTGGCTCGAGCACGGACCGGGCCCGACGGCGTTGCGCGGCAACGACTCCTACGTCGAGATGGACTGGGACGAGTTCGTCCCGCTTCTCGCGGGCGAACTCCGTCGGGTCATCGACCGGCACGGCAACGAGGCGATCTACGGCGGGTCCTACGGGTGGGGGAGCGCCGGGCGGTTCCATCACGCGCAGAGCCAGGTGCACCGCTTCCTCAACACGATCGGCGGTTACACCCGCTCGGTGGGCAACTACTCGCTCGGCGCCACCAACGTGGTGATGCCGCACGTGATGGGCAGCCATTGGAAGATGTTCTCCCGCTCCACGTCCTGGGACGTGATTGCCGAGCACACCGATCTGCTGGTGGCGTTCGGCGGCGTGCCGATCAAGAACACCTTCGTCAATCACGGTGGAACGAGCCATCATCCGACGCGCGACGCCCTGCATCGCCTACGAGCGCGCGGTGGGCGGATCGTGTCGATCTCGCCGCTGGCCGACGACCTCGAGGGGACCGCCGAGCGCCTCGCCCCGGTGCCCGGCTCGGACGTCGCGCTCATGATGGCGCTGGCCCACGTCCTGGCGACCAACGGATGGCACGACACGCGGTTCCTGGAGCGGTACACCGTCGGCTACGACCGGTTCGAGGACTACCTGCTCGGACGGACCGACGGGATGTCGAAGTCACCGGAGTGGGCCGAGGCCCTCACCGGCATCCCCGCGTCCGTCACCCGAGATCTCGCGCGCCGCATGGCCCGCAGCACCACGATGATCACGGTGACGTTCTCGCTGCAGCGCACCCGTCACGGAGAGCAGGCCCCGTGGATGGGCATGACGCTCGCCGCGATGCTCGGCGGAATCGGTGTTCCGGGAGCCGGTTTCGGCCACGGCTACGGCTCGATGAACGAGCCCGGCATCGGGCCGGTGCCGTACCCGTTGCCGACGCTGCCGCAGGGAACCAATCGGGTGCCGACGTCGATTCCCGTCGCGGCCGTGTCCGACATGCTGCTGAATCCGGGTGCCCCGTACGACTACGACGGCGAGCGTCGAACGTTCCCCGACATTCGACTCGTCCACTGGGCAGGCGGCAATCCCTTCCACCATCACCAGGACCTCGGTCGTCTGCGCGAGGCGTTGGGCCGCCCGGACACCGTGATCGTCCACGATCCGTTCTGGACGCCGATGGCCAAGCACGCGGACTTCGTCGTGCCGTCGACCACCTCGCTCGAGCGAGACGATCTGAGCTGCACGCGCAACGATCCGTGGTTGGTCGCGATGCCGGCCGCGGTGGCCCGGTTCGCCGACAGCAAGGACGACTACGAGACGTTCACCCTGCTCGCCCGCGAGCTCGGCATCGAGCAGGAGTTCACGGAGGGCCGCAACGCCGCGGACTGGCTGCGGCATCTCTACAAACCCTGGCGCGCGTTCGTCTCCGCCGCCGGCCGGGTCACTCCGCCGACGTTCGCCGAGTTCTGGCGGGACGGGGCGTTCCGAATGGACACCGAGGACGATCTGACGTTGCTCGCGGACTTTCGGGACGACCCCGCGCGTGCGCCACTCCGGACGCCGAGCGGCCGGCTCGAGATCTTCTCCGAGACCATCGACGGCTTCGGCTACGACGACTGCGCCGGGCATCCCCGGTGGTACGAGCCGCAGGAGTGGCTGCACGGCGAGCGTGCCGGTCGCTTCCCGCTGCACCTCGTCGCCAATCAACCGAGAACTCGCCTGCACAGCCAGCTCGACCACGGTGCCGTCAGCCAGGCCTCGAAGGTCCAGGGCCGGGAGCCGGTCCGCATGCATTCGGACGACGCGCGGGCGCGAGGGCTCGCCGACGGTGATGTGGTGCGGGTGTTCAACGATCGCGGCGCGTGCCTGGCGGGTCTGCGGGTCGACGACGGCCTCCGGCCGCGCGTGGTGCAGTTGGCGACGGGGGCCTGGTACGACCCCCTCGATCCCGCGGACCCGCGCTCGATGTGCGTGCACGGCAACGTGAACGTGCTCACCGAGGACCGGGGCACCAGCTCATTGGCGCAAGGCTGCACCGGGCAGCACGTTCTCGTCGAGATCGAGAAGTGGACGGGCGCACTGCCTCCCGTGCGCGCCCACCAGCCGCCCGAGTTCGCCGAGCGACCTCAGAAGTAGACGCGCGAGATCACCTGCGCGACGAGTGCGGGCTTGTCCACACCCTCGATCTCGATGGTGGAGTCCACCGTCATCTGCACGGCGCCGTCGGCCAGACTGTCCGCCGCTCCGAGGACGGCGACCAACCGGATCCGCGACCCCACCGGCACGGGGTGAACGTAGCGAACCTTGTTGCTGCCGTAGTTCACACCCATGCGGGAGTTCTCGACGGTGTACGTCTGCCAGGACAGCATGGGCAGCAGGGACAGCGTGAGGTAGCCGTGCGCGATGGGCCCACCGAACGGGCTTTCCTTCGTGGCCCGCTCGACGTCCACGTGGATCCACTGGTGATCGCCCGTGGCGTCGGCGAAGGTGTTCACCCGCTCCTGGGTGATCTCGAGCCAGTCGCTGGTCCCGATGGTCTCGCCGACCGCGCCGGTGATGTCGTCTGCCGAAGTGAAGGTACGCACCCCCGGGACCCTAGCGGCCCCGGTGGGTGCGCGGTGTCACTTCCCGTCCGGCACCAGGGTGAGCGAGATGGAGTTGATGCAGTAGCGCTGGTCGGTCGGGGTGGGGTAGCCCTCACCCTCGAAGACGTGCCCGAGGTGGCTGTGGCAGTTGCGGCACAGCACCTCGACGCGCTTCATGCCCATCGAGCGGTCCTCGCGCAGGATGACGGCGTCGGTGTCGGCCGGGTCGTAGAAGGACGGCCAGCCGCAGTGGGACTCGAACTTGGTGGTGCTGCGGAACAGTTCGGCGTCGCACGCGCGGCAGCGGTACACGCCCTCGGTGGTGGTGTCGGTGTACTCGCCGACGTAGGGACGCTCGGTTCCGGCCTTGCGGAGCACGGCGTACTCGGCGGCGGTCAGCTTGTCCCGCCACTGCTCGTCGGTGAGGTCGTAGGCCGGTCGATCGGTGTTCGTGTCACGAGCGGAAGTCATGCGACCACGCTAATGCGTCTCGGCGGCGTGCGCCGTCGTCGCTGGTGAGGGGGTGCGCACGGGCGCCCGAGCGGTGAGGAAGTCGGGATCGATGCCGGTGTCCAGGCGGCTCTCTCGCTTCGCGGTGAGGTAGCGGCCCACGAGCACGGCGAAGATCACCACGATGATCAGCGACCACCCCCACGTCACCCGCAGGTACTCGAGGGTGCGTCCGAACTCGGGGAAGCGGCCCACCAGCCAGCTGTCGTAGCTGAGGAACCCGTACGCCGCGAGCCAGGCCGGCCAGTTCCGCATCACCGAGTTGCGCAGCACCACCGACATCAGCAGCGGGAACAGCATCATCGAGTAGTACATCTGGCCGAGGGAGGCCAGCAGGAACGAGGCCACCAGCAGCAGGCCGCCGGCGGTGACGACGAAGAAGAGCTCGTCCTGGCGGTAGTACTTCCACAGCAGCCAGAGAGACACCGCGACCATGGCCGCGAACGCGGCCCGCAGACCGACGACGAGTCCGGTCGGCAGTCCGTAGTACAGGCCGTTGCCCACGATCGAGCTGTTGAAGTAGTCCCGCGTCTCGAGCAGGTAGGGCACGGTGTGCGAGACGAAGGCGAACGGGTCCACCGACAACGGGAGGGCCAGCAGAGTCAGGACCACCGGGACCCCGATCGCGGTGACGAAGACTCGCCATTCCTTCCGCACGAGCGGGAGCAACAGCAGCGGTGCCAGGGTGGGTTTCACCGCGATCGTCAGTCCGATCGCCGCGCCCGCCCAGTACTGCCGCTTCCGCAGCAGGAACATCATGAAGAGCACCTCGCCGAGCAGGAGCAACCCGTTGATGTTGGTGAAGACCAACGTATTGGTGACCGTTTCCGTCGAGAACGCCGCCAGAAGAACCGCAGGGGCGGCGACGGACGTGACCGACAGATCGAAGAGGCGAAGCAGGAGGTACAGCGCGGCGACGACGGCGACGGCGTTGATGCCGATGTACAGCCAGCGGGCCTTCTCCGGGTCGAGGACCGCGATGGGCGCGATCAGCAGGGTGCCGCTGGGCGGGTAGAGATAGTGGGGATCCACCGAGTCGAAGTCCGCCGTGTAGATCTCCCGACGGTTCAGGAACGCGAGTGCGGCGTTGTACACCGGGCGGAAGTCGTCGGTGATGTTGCCGTTGACGGCTTTGACGATCACCCGGTTGACGGCGGTGAGAATCGCGATGGGCCAGAGGGCGTAGGTGAGGACCTGCGCAGTGGTCCGCCCCGTCCTCGGTTCGAGGGCACTCAGTGCGGACGAGACCGGCGATTCACGGAAAGACACGAGGGGACGGTACCGCGAGCGTCAGGCAGGACAGGCATTCCCACCCGTCGGCACGTCGCCCGCGGAGAGGTACGTCGTCACCGCTGCGCGCCCGCAGGCCGAGCCCACCAGCACGGGGTGGCCGAGGCCGTCCCAGGTCACGGTGGCGGTCCGGGTCCCGGCCGACCCGAGGGCGCCGGTGACGGTCGGCAGCTGCTCGGTGCCGGAGACGGCGTCGCCCCGGCCGCTGAGGATCAGCACCGGAACGCCCGGCGCCGACGGCACCGGCGGGGGCGGCGACGACGGCCACGCGGAGCAGACGAGGAGCGAGCGGGCCGCCACGGCACCGAACGCGGGATAGAGCGACGACCACGCCGACGACAACTCGCGCACGCGGTCCGGACCCGGCCATTGCTGACCGTCGGTGCAGCGGCCGACGAACACGCCGTCCGTCGCGGTGAAGGACCGCGCCAGATCGACCTCGCGCGCGAGTGCGGTCGTGTCGCCGGACCGGGCCGCCGCCAGGGTGTCCGATGCCGTGCGGACCCGCTCGGCCGCGTCGGCGGTCCGGGGATAGGAGAGCAGCGTGACGACGGCGTCGCGCACGGTGGCGCCGGACAGCGGTGCGAAGTCGCCGGCGTCTGCCCGCGCGAGCAGGTCGACGACGGCGGCCCGCGGGTCCGCGCCCAACGAACACCCGAGCGCCGCGCACCGCGTCGCGAACTCGGTCAACGCGCTCTCGCGCGCACGGACCACCTGCTCGGCCGCCGGCACGGCGTCGGTGACGACGTTCGCGGGGGAGTCCAGCACGAGGCGCGCGACGTGGTCGCCGTAGGCCGAGGCGTAGGCGAGGGCGACGAGTGCGCCGTTGCCCGACCCCACGAGAGAGAGTGTGGTGACACCCCAGGCGCGGCGGAGCGCCTCGAGGTCGTCCGCGGTGTTCGGCAACGCGAACGCCAGCGCGTCGGGCTGGAGGAAGTCGGTACAGGCGATGGTCGCGTCACGGGCCAGCGCCGCGGTGGCCTCGACGGGATCGTCGCCGGGGGAGTACTGCCCGAGGTCGACGAGGGCGTTCCGGGTGGACGTCGCGCCGGAGTAGCAGTCGAACGGCGCCGAGTTGCCCGTTCCCCGGCGGTCGACACCGACCACCGGATGTGTGGCCAGCAGTGCGGTGTCCGGCTGGGCGGCCAGGGCGGCCACGTCGGCGAACGACGGTCGATCCGTTCCCGACGTGTAGACCACCGGAACGGCGTCCGCGGGGGTGGCGGTGGTTCGCACGCGTGTCACCGCCAGTTCGAACGTGCCGTCCGAGGCCACCTCGGTGTCGATCGGCGTCGTGACGGTGGCGCACTCCACCACGGTGTCCGGCGCAGCCGTGACCCCGACGGTCGCGGTCAGGCGGGCGGTGCAGTCGCTCCAGTTCAGATCGGTCACCGGAGCTTCCAGGGCCGGCGGTGCCGCCGGCGCGGCTGACGACGTGGGGGCCGTTCCCCCGTCGGTCCCGCCGTCCACGGCCACGTCCGGTCGCGCGGACGGGCCTGCACCGCACGCGCCGAGCAGGACGGCGGCGACCAGCACCGAACCGACGGAAGCGGGAAGCCGTCCGGCTCGGCGCGTCTGCATGCGCACCAGCGTGCCAGAGACCCGCCCGATCACCGGGTGCGGTCGCGCACCCACCGGACGAGCACGGTGCCGTCGTCGTCGAGGAGGACGTGGGCGGGGCTCATCGCCCGGGGCGTCGCCGACTCGGACGTCGCGATGCGCCCGGCGTCTCCGGCGGTGACCACCGGGCTCGTGGTGAGACACACCTCGTCGACGACGTCGTCCGCGAGCAGGGTGGAGAACAGTCCGGGGCCGCCCTCGCAGAGCACCCGCCGCAGCCCGAGGCGATCGAGCACGGCGACCACACCGTCGCCCGTGACGTCGCCGTCCAGCTGCTCGACCCGGGCGCCCGCGTCGCGCAGGGCCCGCACCCGGTCGGCGTCGGCCGCGGCGGAGACGACGACGACCGGGGGGACCTCGGTGTCGGTGATCACCGACCAGCCCGGTTCGACGGACGCCGACCCGCTCACGATCACCACGGGAGGCACCTCGGCCTGGCCGCGGTCCCGTCGCGCCGTTCGGGCCCGGTCGCTCACTTTCACACCGCCGTAGTCCTCGGCGGACACCGTCGACGCCCCCACCAGAACCGCGTCGGCGAGGTCGCGCAACGTGGTGAAGACGGCGTGGTCGGCGTCGGTGCCGAGACCACCGCTCCGTCCGTCGACGGACACGGCCCCGTCGATGCTCGAGACGAAGTTGACGCGGATGCGCACACGATCGAGCTCGGCCGGATAGGCGTAGAGCTGGACGAGGTCGTCGTCGGTCACTGTGAGGTAGGTCCCATTATCGATACGCTGCACAAAAGGCATCCCACCACGTCGTTAACCTCGTCGTCATGCCGATACGTCTGGTCGATCGCAATCCCGTGGTGCCCGCGGACCAGCTGATCGCCAACATGGTTCCGCCCACCATGTTCGACGACGTCAGTTTCGCTTCGTACATCCCCGATCCCGCCGAGCCCACGCAGGCCGAGGCCGTGGCCAAGGCGGAGGAGTTCGCCGGCAAGGTCGGCAAGATCCGGTCGGGCGGCAAGCGCGGCCTGTTCGGCAAGAAGACGCAGGCCACCGGGGCCGGGCTCTACCTCGACGGCGGCTTCGGTGTCGGCAAGACGCACCTGCTGGCGTCGATCTACCACGCCACTCCGGAGCCCAAGGCGTTCGGCACCTTCGTGGAGCTCACCCACGTGGTGGGCGCGCTCGGCTTCACCAAGGCGCTCGAGGAGTTCTCGAACCACAGCGTGTTGTGCATCGACGAGTTCGAGCTCGACGATCCCGGCGACACCATGCTCGTCTCCCGGCTGCTGACGGAACTGTCCGGCCGCGGGGTGTCCATCGTCGCCACGTCGAACACGCTGCCCGGTCAGTTGGGCGAGGGCCGCTTCGCGGCTCAGGACTTCCTGCGGGAGATCAAGAAGCTCGGCTCGATCTTCGAGGCGGTGCGCGTCGACGGTCCCGACTACCGGCATCGCGACCTGCCCCCGGCCCCGGACCCGTTGTCGGACGAGGACCTCACCGCGGCCGCCGAGCGCATCGAGAATGCCTCGCTGGACGACTTCGACGAGCTCGTGAAGCACCTGAGCACGCTGCACCCGTCGCGCTACGGCAAGTTGATCGAGGGCGTCGAGCAGGTCTTCGTCTCCGGCGTGCACGCGGCTCCCGATCAGTCGGTGGCGCTGCGCATCGTCGTGCTCGCGGACCGCCTGTACGACGCCGGCACTCCCGTCACCGTGTCGGGCGCCAAGCTCGACGAGCTCTTCACCGAGGAGATGCTGCAGGGCGGGTACCGCAAGAAGTACCTGCGCGCGACGTCGAGGCTGCTCGCGCTGTCGCGCTTCGCGTCGGTCTGATCCGGGGCTCTCGCTCTACAGGACGCGTTCGTAGACGAAGTCCTCGTGCAGGACGTCGCCGAGCGCGAAACGACGGTGTCCGACGGGCACGAATCCGCACTTGCGGTAGAACGCCTGCGCCCGAGCGTTGACGTGGTTGACGCCGAGCCACAGCGACGCCCGACCGAGTTCGCGCGCGAGGTTCACCGCCGCCTGCATGAGCGCACCGGCCGCGCCGCTGCCGTGCGCCGCGGGGTCGGCGTACATCTTGTTCACCTCGACGGCGGGAGTGTCGCGTACTGCGGCGCGCACGTCGGGGTCCTCGGACGGCCGGAGGCCCAGCATCGTGTACCCGACCAGAGTGCCGTCGCGCTCCGCGACCAGAACGCGGCGTCCGTCGTCCGCGAGATAGCCACGAAAGGCGTTCTCCGACAGCGCCGTCGACACGAAGTGCCGAATGTCGGCTTCCTCGGTGCCCGGTGGGCACGCGAGGGGGAAGGTGCGGGCCGCCAGGGCGGCGAGTTGGGGGATCTCCGACGGGTCGGCGGGGCGGACGGTGGTTGCGCCCGTCATGCCGCGCCGGGGTGGTCGGCGCGCGACGACACAGCGCCGTGGTGGCGGGCTTTGCGGGCGCCGTCCGTCATGGCGTCGACGGTGTCCTTGGCTTCGCGGAGCGGCATACCGGTCCGTCGACGCAGGAGCGCCATGGCTTCGGCGGTGCGGTGCTCGCCGACGAGGGCGGAGACCTCGGTCCGCGTCTCGGCGTCGACAGCGTGACCTGGTTCGCGGTTCACCGCGGCGGCCGCGGATCGGTGTCGCAGGGCGAACCACGTGACGACGACGGCGAGGTCGACCACGACCAGGGCGACCACGAACCACACCCAGCTCGACATGCTCTCCAGTGAACCACCTGTACAGGGGTGCTCCGGCCGAGTTCGGTCGATTCGAGCAGGCCGCGGGGTGTGAGTCCGCTTTCGTGGTGGGGTACAGGTGGCACAGACGACAATCAGGCAGGCCGACGGAGGAGTCGAGATGACGGACCGGATGACCGAGCAGTGGTTTCTCGCCCGCGCGGATCGGGTGAAGGCCGCGGTGCAGACGGCGGTCGACGAGGCCGGGGCGTACGGCAGCGACCAGCTCGTCGCCGACCACGAGTGGATTCGATACGTGCACGACCACGTGCACGTCGTCGAGGAGGACGGTCAGCGGGTGGTCGACGACGAGGCCACGACGCGCCGACTCGAGGAGTTGGCCGAGCGTTATCGGGTGTAGCCGGCGCCGGGATGGTGAACCGAGGCGACTCGGTTCGGAAACGACGAATGGCCCCCGGTGACGGGGGCCATTCGACGAACTCTGGTGCGCGATACTGGGATTGAACCAGTGACCTCTTCCGTGTCAGGGAAGCGCTCTCCCGCTGAGCTAATCGCGCGGGACCCGGTGGATCACGGACCGGGTAACGAGGTGGAGACGGGAATCGAACCCGTGTGCACGGCTTTGCAGGCCGTTGCCTCACCACTCGGCCACTCCACCGTGGTGACGGGATCCCTGAATCGAGATCTCGATACCCTCGAGCGGACGACGGGATTCGAACCCGCGACCCCAACCTTGGCAAGGTTGTGCGCTACCAGCTGCGCCACGTCCGCACGCTCCTCGGTGGCGTTGCCGCCTCCGTGGTGCGGTTCGAAACATTAGCCCACTGCGTCCGAGAGTCACAAATCGCCTGTTCACACGGCGTGTGCGACGGATTCGCGTCCCGTTCTCCGGGTTGCGGGGCAGCCGTGGATCGGGGCGTCAGGCCTCGGCATGCGCCGCTTTGGGAGAGGCGAACGGTGCGTGCTAGTGTTCCTCCTCGTTCGAGCGTCCGGTTCCGACCGGAAGCGCGTACGCGGTCCCGTGGCTCAGTGGAAGAGCGTCCCGTTCACACCGGGGAGGTCGCTGGTTCGAACCCAGCCGGGACCACCGCAGAACAGGCCCGCACCGACACCGGTGCGGGCCTGTTGTCGTCTCCGCGGCGGGTCGCGCCGGTAGTCTGGGCCCGTGCACAGCGACGACACCAGCGTTCGGCCCACCGCCGCGGCATCCCGGCGGACTCGTGAGCCGAGTGGCTACCGCCGGTGGCGTGACGGGCTTGCGTCCCGCCCCACCGTCGATCGGGCCTACCGCATCGGCGTCGGCGTCGTCGGGACCCTGGTCCTCGCGGTCGGCATCGTCGCCATTCCCTACCCGGGTCCCGGGTGGCTCATCGTCTTCGCCGGACTGGGCATCCTCGCCTCGGAGTTCGCGTGGGCCAAGAAGGTTCTCCGCTGGGTGCGGGCACGCTACGACGAGTTCATGGCGTGGTTCGAGAAGCAGAACCTCGTGGTCAAGGGCATCGGTGTGGTGTTCACGGCCGCCGTGGTCGTCGCCACCCTGTGGGTGCTCGGAGCGCTCGAGCTCGTCGGTGGGTGGGTCGGCCTGGACTGGGCGTGGCTCCAGAGCCCGCTCTGACTCCGCGTCCCGGCGCCGAGTCGACCGACGCAGGCGAGGTCGTCGCCGACACGTCGCGCGCCCTGCCGTGGACCGCGTCCCTGTCCTACGTCCCGCCCGGATCTCCGTCGCTACGTGGCCTCGACCTCGAGGACGTCCTGGAGCGTGCGGCGCAGCGATGGCCCGACGTGACGCCGGCCGTCCTGGCCACGCTGTGGTGGTACGGCTCGAGCTCGACACTCGCGACGGTGCTGACGGCGCAACTGGCCGTGACGGGCCGGTGCGTCGACCTCGCCCACGAGTCGGCCCGGGTCACGGTGGGGGAGACCGGGACCGTGGCGTCGTCGACCGCGGCGGTCACCGTCGACAGTTCACGAGCAGGGGCGTCGTTCGCCGATGCCGTGGAGGACCTGGTCGAGGCCGTCCGGCGTCGGGTCCCATCCGTCTCGGGAGCGAGTCTGTGGGCGATCGCGTCGGACAGCGTGGCCAACCGTGCTCTCGACGTCGCGTCCGCTCTGGATCGTGTCGACGACGCGCCGTGTTGGGCGGAACTGCTGACGAGCGAGCGCCGTCGGCACCCGTTTCCGGCTCCGCGATTCGTCGACGTCACGGCGAACGGGCGGTCGCGGCGGTTCCTGCGCCGCAGCTCGTGCTGCCGCGTGGTCGACGCCGGCGAGGACCTCTGCACCAGCTGCCCGCGACGCACGCCGGCGGACCGTGCGGCGCGCTGGGCGGCCCTGGTCGGGCGCTGACCACCCGCGCTCGCGACGCGCGGCGAAACCGGCGTCGGCCGGTGCCGATACGCTGTCACCGATCCATCCCGTCCGCCCTC
Source organism: Rhodococcoides kroppenstedtii (assembly GCF_900111805.1). GTDB lineage: Bacteria > Actinomycetota > Actinomycetes > Mycobacteriales > Mycobacteriaceae > Rhodococcoides > Rhodococcoides kroppenstedtii. The sequence continues at coordinate 169,182 of NZ_FOJN01000005.1, read as the reverse complement.
CCAGTCCGTCAGTCGAGGAGCACATCACCGTGAGCATCACCGAGTCCGCTGGTCCCGCACCCCGCATCAGCGTGGCGGCCGGGACGACCGCCGGGACGGCGCTGCGTGACGCGGACCTCCCGAACAAGGGACCGGGAGCCATCGTGGTGGTCCGGGACGCCGACGGGCGCCTGCGCGACCTGTCCTGGGCTCCGGAGACCGACACCGTCGTCGAGCCGGTGCGCGCCGATTCCGAGGACGGGCGCAGCGTCATCCGCCACTCCGCCGCGCACGTGCTGGCCCAGGCGGTGCAGGAATTGTTTCCGCAGGCCAAGCTCGGCATCGGCCCGCCCATCGAGAACGGCTTCTACTACGACTTCGACGTCGCCGAGCCCTTCACGCCGGAGGACCTGGCGAAGCTCGAGAAGAAGATGAAGCAGATCGTCAAGAGCGGTCAGCGGTTCTCCCGGCGGGTGTACGAGTCCCTGGACGCGGCGAAGGCCGAGCTGCAGGACGAGCCGTACAAGCTCGAGCTGGTCGACGACAAGGGCTCGGCGGACGACCCCGAGGTCATGGAGGTCGGTGGGGGAGAGCTCACCGCGTACGACAACCTCAATCCCCGCACGGGCGAACGGGAGTGGGGCGATCTGTGCCGCGGCCCGCACGTCCCCACCACCAAGTACATTCCGGCGTTCACGCTGACGCGCAGCTCGGCCGCCTACTGGCGCGGCAATCAGGACAACGCCGGGCTGCAGCGGGTGTACGGCACGGCGTGGGAGTCGCAGGAGGCACTCGACGCCTACCTGGAACTGCTGGCCGAGGCGGAGCGTCGTGACCATCGCCGACTGGGGTCCGAGCTGGACCTGTTCAGCTTCCCGGACGAGTTGGGATCCGGCCTGCCGGTGTTCCACCCCAAGGGCGGCATCGTCCGCAAGGAGCTCGAGGACTACTCGCGCAGCCGCCACGTCGCCGAGGGCTACGAGTTCGTCTATTCCCCGCACATCACCAAGAGCACGCTGTACGAGGTGTCCGGTCACCTGGACTGGTACAAGGACGGCATGTTCCCGGCCATGCATCTGGACGCCGAGCTCGACGAGAACGGCGACGTGCGCAAGCCCGGCCAGGACTACTACCTCAAGCCGATGAACTGCCCGATGCACAACCTGATCTTCGACTCGCGCGGACGGTCCTACCGCGAACTGCCGTTGCGGCTGTTCGAATTCGGCTCGGTGTACCGCTACGAGAAGTCGGGTGTCATCCATGGCCTCACCCGCGTGCGCGGCATGACGCAGGACGACGCGCACATCTACTGCACCCGCGAGCAGATGCGCGGCGAGCTCACCCGCACGCTCGAGTTCGTGCTCGGACTGCTGAAGGACTACGGCCTCGACGACTTCTACCTCGAGCTCTCCACCCGGAACCCGGAGAAGTCGGTGGGATCCGACGCAGTGTGGGAGGAGGCGACGGCCACGCTCGCCGAGGTCGCGGAAGCGTCCGGGCTGCAGCTGGTTCCGGATCCGGGCGGCGCCGCGTTCTACGGCCCGAAGATCTCGGTGCAGGCCAAGGACGCACTGGGCCGCACGTGGCAGATGTCGACCATCCAGCTCGACTTCAACCTGCCCGAGCGCTTCGAACTCGAGTACACCGGTCCCGACGGCACCAAGCAGCGGCCGGTCATGATCCACCGGGCACTGTTCGGGTCCATCGAGCGGTTCTTCGGCGTGCTCACGGAGCACTACGCGGGCGCGTTCCCGGCGTGGCTGGCCCCGGTGCAGGTGGTCGGCATCCCGGTCGCCGAGGCGCACCAGGACCACCTGTTCGCGGTCGTCGGCGCATTGAAGGCCGCAGGCGTGCGCGCCGAGGTCGACGCGGGAGACGATCGGATGCAGAAGAAGATCCGCACCCACACCACGCAGAAGGTGCCGTTCATGCTCCTCGCCGGTGAGCGCGACGTCGAGGCCGGCGCGGTCTCCTTCCGGTTCCGCGACGGCACCCAGGTCAACGGCGTTCCGGTCGACACGGCCGTCGCGGCCGTGAGCGCGTGGGTCGCGGAGCGACGCAACGAGTCCCCCACGGCGGCATTGTTGTCGGACCTGGTTTCCGCGACGGAGTCGGCGTGAGCGGGCCCGACGGCACCATCGTCGACCACGGCGTCGGTGACGAGGATCGCCTGCAGCGGTTGTGGTCGCCGCACCGGATGTCGTACATCGCGACGGCGCCGGGCAGCGGCGACGACAAGGCCGTGACGGAACCGTTCACCCACATTCCGACGCTCGCGGACGAGGACGGCCTGGTGGTCGCCCGCGGCGAGCAGGTCTACGCCGTGCTCAATCTGTACCCGTACAACCCTGGTCATCTCATGGTGGTGCCCTACCGCAAGGTCGCGGCGCTCGAGGATCTGACCGACGCGGAGAGCATCGAGCTGATGCGGTTCACGCAACACGCGATCCGCACCATCAAGAAGGTCTCGCGGCCGCACGGGTTCAACGTCGGGCTGAATCTCGGTGCGCCTGCGGGCGGTTCGTTGGCCGAACACCTCCACCAGCACGTCGTGCCCCGATGGGGCGGCGACGCCAACTTCATCACCGTGATCGGCGGCGCGAAGGTGATGCCGCAGTTGCTGCGGGACACCCGCGCGCTTCTGGCCGACGCGTGGAAGGACTGACCACGTGCTGAGCATCTTCGGGCGGGCGTCGGCCTCCAAGGTCACCGCGCCGCTCGGCCGAGCGCTGAACAGCACCGGCCTGACCCCCGACTCGGTCACGATCATCGGCACCGTCGTCAGCGTCGTTGCGGCCGTCACGCTGTTCCCGAGCGACCATCTGCTGATCGGCACGCTCGTCATCTGGCTCTTCGTGATGTTCGACATGCTCGACGGGGCGATGGCGCGGGCGCGCGGCGGCGGCAGCAAGTACGGCGCCGTGCTGGACGCCACGTGCGACCGTGTGGCGGACGGCGCCATCTTCGCGGGGCTGTCCTGGTGGGCGATCTTTCACCAGAACGACCGACCGTTGCTCGCCGCGATGCTGGTCTGCCTGGTCACCTCGCAGGTCATCTCCTACGCGAAGGCGCGCGCCGAGGCCAGCGGTCTGTCCGCCGACGGCGGCTGGATCGAGCGGCCCGACCGCCTGGTCATCGTGCTGGTCGGGTCCGGCCTGACCGGAATCGGACAGCTCGCGTCGTGGGACTGGTTGCAGTTCGCCCTCCCCGTGGCGACGTATTTCCTGGCCGCCGCCAGCATCGTCACCGTCTTCCAGCGCGTTCTGGCCGTGCGGAATTCGGCGGGGGCACGCGACATCATCCCCATCCAGCCGGATCGGAATCGGATCGAACCCGGCGCGAACCCGTGAGCCTCGGCGAGCAGCTCGGCGCCGCAGGGTACGTCGCCGGGTGGCGGGTGGTCCGGGCGTTGCCGGACGGTCTCGCACGCCGACTCTTCGACGCCGGCGCGGATGTCGCCGCTCGCCGCGGCGGCGGCCCGGAGCAGCTGCGACGCAACCTCGCTCGGGTCCTGGGGACGGCTCCGGCGGACGTTCCGGACGAGATGATCCGGGCGTCGGTGCGGTCCTACGCCCGGTACTGGCGCGAGGCGTTCCGGCTGCCGTCGATGGACCTCGCCGCGCAGGCGCGCAGCATCGACGCCTCGGTGACCGGAAAAGAGCATCTCGAGGGCGCCCTCGCTGCGGGTCGCGGCGCCGTGCTCGCCCTCCCGCACAGCGGCAACTGGGACATGGCCGGGGTGTGGCTGACGCAGACCCACGGGCAGTTCACCACCGTCGCCGAGCGGCTGCGGCCCGAGTCTCTGTACCGGGAGTTCGTGGCGTACCGCGAGTCGCTGGGGTTCGAGATCTTCCCGCTGAGCGGCGGCGAGCGGCCCCCGTTCCCGCAGTTGCGCGACCGACTCGAGGCGGGCGGCGTCGTGTGTCTGCTCGGTGAGCGGGACCTCGCTCGACACGGGGTCCCGGTCACGTTCTTCGGTGAGCCGACCCGCATGCCGGCGGGACCGGCTCGGTTGGCGATCGACACCGGGGCCGCCCTGCTGCCCGTGCACTGCTGGTTCACCGAGACCGGGTGGGGTTTCTCGGTGGAGCCGCCCGTCGACGTCTCCGGCGGCGTCGAGTCGGCGACGCAGTCGCTCGCGGATCGCTTCGCTGCGAACATCGCCGCGCACCCGCAGGATTGGCACATGCTGCAGCCGCTCTGGTGGGACGACCTGTCCGAGGCCCGTCGGGCGCGGATGACGGGGGACACGGCGTGAGGATCGGCATCGTCTGCCCGTACTCCTTCGACGTCCCCGGCGGGGTTCAGGCGCACGTCGCCGAGCTCGCGGAGGTCCTCATCCAGCGTGGGCACAAGGTCAGCGTGCTCGCACCCGCGAGCGACGACACCGAGCTGCCGGACTTCGTCGTCTCCACCGGCAAGGCGCTGAGCTTCCCGTACAACGGGTCGGTGGCGCGCCTGGCGTTCGGCCCGGTCACCTACAGCCGGATCAAGGCGTGGATCGACAAGGGCGAGTTCGACGTGCTCCACATCCACGAGCCCAACGCGCCCAGCCTGTCGATGCTCTCGCTGAAGATCGCGGACGGTCCCATCGTGGCCACGTTCCACGCGTCCACCACGAAGTCGTTGTTGCTCAGCACCTTTCAGGGTGTTCTTCGGCCGTACCACGAGAAGATCGCCGGCCGGGTCGCGGTGAGCGAACTCGCCCGCCGCTGGCAGGTCGAGGCTCTGGGCACCGATGCCGTCGAGATTCCCAACGGTGTCCACGTGCCGGCGTTCCGCGAAGCGCCGGTGCTGCCGGGTTATCCGCGAGAGGGCCGGACGATCCTGTTCGTGGGGCGGTACGACGAGCCCCGCAAGGGCATGGCGACTCTGCTCGCCGCGCTCGGTCGGATCGCCGCCGCGCATCCGGACGTCGAGGTGCTCGTGGTCGGCCGGGGCGACGAGCAGAAACTCCGTCACGAGGCCGGCCCGTCGGCACGGCACTTCCGTTTTCTCGGCCAGACCACCGACGCGGAGAAGGCGTCGGCACTGCGCTCGGCGGACGTCTATTGCGCCCCCAACACGGGCGGCGAGAGCTTCGGCATCGTCCTGGTGGAGGCGATGGCGGCCGGTGCGCCCGTCGTCGCGTCCGACCTCGATGCGTTCCGCCGTGTGCTGCGCGGCGGCACCGCCGGGGCGTTGTTCCCGGTGGGCGACGCCGACGCCCTCGCCGACGAGGTGATCTCCCTGCTCGACGACGACGTGCGCCGGAGGACGCTCGTCGCGGAAGCGTCGCGCGTCGTCGTGAATTACGACTGGCCCGTGGTCGCCGAGCAGATCGTGCGGGTCTACGAGACCGTGGCGGTCCCCGGCCGGGTCGTGGGGGTGGCGGAGTGACCACGACGCTCGTCGCGGTCGGGCTCCTGCTCGCCGTTCTCCTCGTGCTCGCGGCTCTGTGGTCGTACTCCACGGCGCATCGACTCGACCGACTGCACGTGCGCTACGACCGTGCCTGGCAGTCCCTCGAGGCGGCGCTGGCCCGGCGCTCCGTCGTCACGCGCGCGGTGGCCGCGACCCTGGACGGGCCGGACACGCCCGCGCGGACGCTGACCTCGCTGGCGGATCGGGCCGAACGCGCGGACCGACCGGACCGGGAGAGCGCCGAGAACGCCGTGTCGGTGGCCATCGGCCGGATCGATCTCACGCGGCTACCCCCGCAACTGGTGTCGGAACTGGCGGACGCCGAGGCCCGCGTGCAGATCGCCCGCCGCTTCCACAACGACGCGGTGCGGGACACGCTGGCGCTGCGGTCGCGTCGCCCGGTGCGGTGGTTGAAGCTCGGGGGCACGGCGCCGATGCCGACGTACTTCGAGATCACCGAGCGCGACACCACGACGGCGCCGGTGGCCGCGGCGCGGACGCGCACCTCGGCGCGCGTGGTCCTCATGGACGAGCGGGGGCGCGTCCTGCTGCTTCGCGGCCACGATCCGCAGGTGCCCGAGGTCCACTTCTGGTTCACGATCGGCGGCGAGGTCGAGGTCGGGGAGACGCTCCGCGACGCCGCCGTCCGAGAACTGCAGGAGGAAACCGGCCTGCAGGCGTCGCCCGACGAGCTGCGCGGGCCGATGTGGCGCCGGACGGCGACGTTCACGTTCGACGGCCGGGTCATCAAGTCCGAGGAGCTGTTCTTCGCCCTCCGCGCCGAGGCGTTCGAGCCGGTCTCGACCGGTTTCACCGATCTCGAACGTCGCGTGGTCGTCGACCACCGGTGGTGTACGGCCGACGACATCCGCCGCGTCGCGGCCTCGGGCGAGGCGGTGTACCCGCGGGCGATGGCCGAGCTGCTCGACGAGGCGGACACGGTGCTCGCGATGCGGACGGACCCCGACGTGCGCGCCATCGCCTGAGCGGCGGGCAGGCCAGCCGACCGCGACTGGTTACTGCGAAGGGGTCCAGTCGGTCCTACTGTCGGTCGTGTTCTCGGCACCTCGTGTGCCGCGTCGACGTGACAAGGAGTTCGTTCGTGACCACCGCAGCAGCCCCCGAGCGCAACGGAGCCACCCACCGGTCCGACACCCCGGAGACGGGAACGGCCCGGGTGAAGCGCGGCATGGCGGAAATGCTCAAGGGCGGCGTCATCATGGACGTGGTGACCGCCGATCAGGCGAAGATCGCCGAGCAGGCGGGCGCCGTCGCCGTCATGGCCCTCGAGCGCGTTCCCGCGGACATTCGCGCGCAGGGCGGGGTCTCGCGCATGAGCGACCCCGACATGATCGACGGCATCAAGGCCGCGGTCTCCATCCCCGTGATGGCCAAGGCCCGCATCGGCCACTTCGTCGAGGCCCAGATTCTGCAGAGCCTCGGCGTCGACTACATCGACGAGTCCGAGGTTCTGACCCCCGCCGACTACTCCCACCACATCGACAAGTGGCGCTTCACCGTGCCGTTCGTGTGCGGTGCCACCAACCTCGGCGAGGCCCTGCGCCGCATCACCGAGGGCGCGGCCATGATTCGCTCGAAGGGCGAGGCCGGCACCGGCGACGTCTCCAACGCGACTACGCACATGCGAACCCTGCGCGACCAGATCCGGCACCTGACCTCGCTGCCCGAGGACGAGCTCTACGTGGCGGCCAAGGAGCTGCAGGCGCCGTACGACCTGGTCGTCGAGGTGGCTCGCGCCGGCAAGCTGCCGGTGACGTTGTTCACGGCCGGCGGCATCGCCACTCCCGCGGACGCGGCGATGATGATGCAGCTGGGCGCGGAAGGCGTGTTCGTCGGCTCGGGCATCTTCAAGTCCGGCAACCCCGAGCAGCGGGCGGCGGCCATCGTCAAGGCCACCACGTTCCACGACGACCCCGACGTGCTCGCCGACGTCTCCCGCGGGCTCGGCGAGGCCATGGTGGGCATCAACGTCGACGAGATCCCGCAGCCCCATCGGTTGGCCGAACGCGGCTGGTGACCCGCGCGCTCAGGACTCACGCAGCGCCGGGCGATCGGGGTGGTCGACCTTCACCTCGACGTCCGGCGTCTCGCCGTGCCGGTCGGCGTGGGTCAGGAGCGCGTCGACGGTCCAGCGATCGTCCTCGGGGGTGAGGCGTCGCAGGGCCGCCGGTGACAGGGTGAGCGCCACGGTGAGGTCGGTGCGCAGACCCCGGCCGAGCAGCATCGGACCGGCGACGATCAGAACCTGATCCGGACCGGCGTCGACGGCGCGGAGCCGCGCCGAGCGGTCGGACTCCGCGTCCCAGATGGCGGGTAGCCAGTGGCCGCGGTCGTGCAGCGCGGCGACGACTTCTCGTGCGACGCCGTCGTAGTCGAACCATGCCGTGCGGTAGGACAACTCGTCGGTGCAGCCGTATTCGAGCCGAAGCGACGCGGGCCGGACCCACCCGCGGAGGTCGACGACGTCGGCGGCGCGGCCGTCGGTGCGCAGTCGCTCGGCCACGCGTGCGGCGAGGTCGACGGGGCGGGCCGCGTCGGCTCCGTCGATCAGCACCACCCGACGACCCGCGAGTGGTCGAAGACGGTCGGTCACGGCCTCGGCGACGCCATCCGGGGTGACGGGGGAGTAGGTCGGCATCGGTTCGATTGTCCCCCTCGGCGAGCGCTCTGGAACACTGTCGCGCAGTGTCGGTCGGGTCGAGGGCCCGGCCGGTCCGATCGTCAGAAAGGCAGCCATGGCCGGCATCGAAGAAATTCTCGAACTCGAGCGCATCGAGAACGACATCTACCGGGGCAGTTTAATCCCCAGCGAATTGCAGCGGACCTTCGGCGGTCAGGTGGCGGGTCAGGCTCTGGTGTCGGCGGTCAAGACGGTCGACGCCGCGTTCCGGGTGCACTCGCTGCACGGGTACTTCCTGCGGCCGGGCAACCCGAACGAGCCGACGGTGTTCACTGTCGACCGCATTCGCGACGGCCGGTCGTTCGCCACGCGCCGAGTGACCGGCATCCAGGACGGCAAGGCGATCTTCACCATGTCGGCGTCGTTCCACGTCGAGGACGAGGGCATCGAGCACCAGGATCGGATGCCCGCGGTCGTGGGGCCGGAGGAGTTGCCCGATCTCGCCGACGACGAGTCGTCCGCCCGCAAGCTCTTCTTCCGCGAGTGGAGCCGGTGGGACGTCCGCCTCGTCCCGTCGGAGAAGCTGACGCGGAGCGCGAGTCTCGCTGCGCAGCAACAGGTCTGGATTCGCTACCGGGACCCGCTGCCGGACGATCAGGTGTTCCACGTCTGCGCGCTGGCGTACATGTCCGACATGACGCTGTTGGGGTCGGCGAAGGTCCCGCACGAGGACGTCGCCACGCAGACGGCGTCCCTCGACCACGCGTTGTGGTTCCTGCGTCCGTTCCGTGCCGACGAGTGGTTGCTCTACGACCAGACCTCGCCGTCCGCCGGGCTGGGTCGGGCGCTCACCCAGGGCCGGATCTACGACCGGGAGGGACGGATGGTCGCGGCCGTGACCCAGGAGGGACTCATGCGATTCGACCGCACTGCCACTCACACGCCGGGCCTGGACGCCGAGCGATGACCGACCCGGTCGTCGGTGTTCTCGCGCTGCAGGGGGACGTGCGCGAGCATCTGGCGGCGCTCACCGCGTCGGGCGCGCGGGCGGTGCCGGTGCGGCGGCCCGCCGAGCTCGCGGCCGTGGACGGCGTGGTGATTCCCGGCGGTGAGTCCACCACGATGGGGCTGCTGCTGCGCACGTTCGATCTGCTGGAGCCGCTGCGCGCGGCCGTCGCGGGCGGCCTGCCGACCTACGGCTCCTGCGCCGGGATGATCCTGCTCGCGTCCGAGATCCTCGACACGCGGCCGGACGCCGTGCATCTCGACGGGCTGGACGTCACCGTGCGGCGCAACGCCTTCGGCCGTCAGGTGGACTCCTTCGAGGCCGACCTCGAGGTGACCGGGGTGCCCGGCGAGCCGGTGCACGCGGTGTTCATCCGGGCGCCCTGGGTGGAACGCGTCGGCCCGGAGGTCGAGGTTCTCGCGACCGTTCCCGCGGGTTCGGCCGCGGGCCGCGTGGTCGCGGTGCGCCAGAACTCGGTGCTCGCGACGTCGTTCCATCCCGAGGTGACGGGTGATCGACGCATCCACGCGATGTTCGTCGACATGGTGCGAACGGCGGTGGCGCGCGCGGAGCCGGCCGGCAGCACGGCGCGGGCCGACGGTCGGCCCTCGCTGTCCGCGTAAGCTGGATCCGTTCTCCGCCGGTACGAAAGGGGCATTTGCCGATGAGCGGCCACTCCAAATGGGCTACGACCAAGCACAAGAAGGCCGTCATCGACGCCCGTCGTGGCAAGTCCTTCGCCAAGCTGATCAAGAACATCGAGGTCGCCGCGCGGACCGGCGGCGGTGACCCGGCCGGCAACCCGACGCTCTACGACGCCATCCAGAAGGCGAAGAAGACCTCGGTGCCGAACGACAACATCGAGCGCGCACGCAAGCGCGGTGCCGGTGAAGAGGCAGGCGGCGCCGACTGGCAGACGATCATGTACGAGGGCTACGGGCCCAACGGCGTGGCGGTGCTCATCGAGTGCCTGACCGACAACCGCAACCGCGCCGCCGGCGAGGTGCGCGTGGCGATGACCCGCAACGGCGGCAACATGGCCGATCCCGGATCCGTCGCCTACCTGTTCTCGCGCAAGGGCGTGGTGACGCTCGAGAAGAACGGTCAGAGCGAGGACGACGTCCTCATGGCGGTGCTCGACGCGGGCGCCGAGGAGGTCAAGGACAACGGCGACACCTTCGAGGTCGTCTCCGAGCCGACCGACCTGGTGGCGGTTCGGTCCGCGCTGCAGGAAGCGGGCATCGACTACGACTCCGCCGAGGCGAGTTTCCAGCCGTCGGTCAGCGTTCCCGTGGACGCCGAGGGTGCGCGCAAGGTGTTCAAGCTCATCGACGCGCTCGAGGACAGCGACGACGTGCAGAACGTCTACTCGAACGTCGACATCAGCGACGAGGTCATGGCGGAGCTCGACGCCGAGTAGCGCGCCGTGTCGCTCGCCGGTCACTTCCGCCCCGGGCGTTACAGTATCGAACAACAGTTCGTAGGTACCCGGCTCGTGTCCGGTGCCCGCCCGGCGGAAGGAACGGTGTCCGGTTGCGTGTCATGGGTGTCGATCCGGGTCTGACCCGGTGCGGCCTGAGTCTCGTCGAGGGCGGGGCGGGACGCGCCGTGACCGCGCTCGACGTCGACGTCGTCCGCACGCCGGCCGATCTGGACCTGGCCGAGCGGTTGCTCCTGATCGCGGAGTCGGCGGAGTACTGGCTGGACACCCATCGACCCACCGTCGTCGCCGTCGAGCGGGTGTTCTCCCAGAACAACGTGCGCACCGCGATGGGCACCGCGCAGGCCGGCGGGGTCATCGCGCTCGCCGCCGCCCGGCGGGGGATTCCGGTCGCGTTCCACACCCCGAGCGAGGTGAAGGCCGCGGTGACGGGCAACGGTTCGGCCGACAAGGCCCAGGTCACCGCCATGGTGACCCGCATCCTGGGGATGCAGCGGGCACCGCGACCGGCCGATGCCGCCGACGCACTCGCCCTGGCCATCTGTCACTGCTGGCGAGCCCCGATGCTCGCGCGCATGGCCGCCGCGGAGAAGCAGGCCGCCGCTGCCAAGGCGGCGTACGAGAAGAAGCTGGCCCAGCAACGTGCCGCGCACCGGGCGCGCACCATCACTCCGGGAGCGACGCGCTAGATGATCTCCTCCGTCCGCGGCACCGTGCTGGACATCGCCCTCGACCACGTCGTCGTGGAGGCGGGTGGCCTCGGCTACCGCGTCAACGTCACCCCGGCCACGCTCGCGTCGCTCACGCGCGGAGCCGAGGCCACGCTGGTGACATCGATGATCGTGCGCGAGGACTCGATGACGCTCTACGGGTTCACCGACGGCACGTCACGTGACCTGTTCGGACTCCTGCAGACCGTGTCGGGCGTGGGTCCGCGGCTCGCCATGGCCGTGTTGGCCGTGCTCGAACCCGACGCGCTGCGCACCGCGCTCGCCGACGGCAACACCTCCGCGCTGACGCGGGTACCGGGAATCGGCAAGCGCGGCGCCGAACGCATGGTCGTCGAACTCCGGGACAAGATCGACGGCGTGGTCGCGGCACCGCCGACCGCCGCCGGTCCCGCCGGCACGGGGGCGGTCCGCGATCAGGTGGTCGAGGCGCTGGTCGGTCTCGGTTTCCCGGTCAAGCAGGCCGAGACCGCCGTCGACGCGGTCCTCGCGGACACGCCCGATGCGACCACCGCCACCGCACTCCGATCGGCCCTGTCGACGCTCGGACGGTCGCGATGACGGACGTGGATCGGCCCGAGGACCCCTCGCCCGTCACCGCCGAGGTCCGGCCCGACGACGGTGATCTGGACGCGAGCCTGCGCCCGAAATCCCTCGACGATTTCATCGGTCAACCGCGGGTGCGCGAGCAGTTGCACCTGGTGCTGCAGGGCGCGACCCAGCGCGGCGGCACACCCGATCACATCCTGCTGTCCGGTCCGCCCGGCCTCGGCAAGACGTCCATGGCCATGATCATCGCGGCCGAACTCGGCAGCGCCCTGCGGCTGACCTCCGGGCCGGCGCTCGAGCGCGCGGGCGACCTGGCGGCGATGCTCAGCAATCTGGTCGAGGGCGACGTGCTGTTCATCGACGAGATCCACCGCATCGCCCGGCCGGCCGAGGAGATGCTCTATCTGGCGATGGAGGACTTCCGCGTCGACGTCGTCGTCGGCAAGGGGCCGGGAGCGACGTCCATTCCGCTCGACGTCGCGCCGTTCACGCTCGTCGGGGCCACCACTCGATCCGGCGCCCTCACGGGCCCGTTGCGCGACCGTTTCGGCTTCACCGCACACATGGACTTCTACGACCCGCAGGAACTGCAGCGCATCCTCACGCGCTCGGCCGGAATCCTGGGGGTGCGGATCGACGCCGACGCGGCCGCCGAGATCGCGGGCCGCTCCCGCGGGACGCCGCGGATCGCGAACCGGTTGCTGCGCCGCGTGCGCGACTACGCGGAGGTCCGCGCCGACGGTCGGGTCACGCTGGCCGTGGCGCGCGCGGCACTGGACGTGTACGACGTGGACGAACTCGGGCTCGACCGTCTCGACCGGGCGGTACTCGGGGCCTTGGTGCGCAGCTTCGGCGGCGGACCGGTGGGGGTGTCGACGCTCGCCGTGGCGGTGGGGGAGGAACCCGCCACCGTCGAGGAGGTGTGCGAGCCCTATCTGGTGCGCGCCGGGATGATCGCCCGAACCCCGCGGGGACGCGTGGCCACGGCCGCGGCGTGGGAACGGCTGGGCCTGGTTCCGCCGCCGGACCTGGCCGTCGGCGGCATCGCCGTGCGCGTCAACGAGCCCCAGCGGACCCTGTTCGACGAGTCCTGATCGCCCGAAACGGGCATCGTCGTGGCACACTGGACACGCGGTGGGCAGCCGTTCCCACGGTCGAACCCGCCACCATTCACCCCCGATCACGAGGATTGACGTTTCCGATGGAACTGCTGTTTCCCCTTCTCATTCTTGCGCTCCTGGTGCCCATGTTCATGGGTATCCGCCGACAGAAGAAGGAGATGGCGAAGGTCTCCGAGCTGCAGCAGTCCCTGAGCGTCGGTGACCGCGTGATCACCACCGCCGGACTGCACGGCCTGGTCGACGATCTCACCGACGACACGGTCGATCTGGAGATCGCCCCCGGCATCATCACCACGTGGTCGCGTGTCGTCGTGCGCGAGGTCGTGGCCGACGAGGACGAGACCGACGAGCTCGCGGAGACCGCCGGCATCGACCACGACGAGACCGTCGACGCCGGCGCTCGGGTCGACGCACTCGAGAACGGCCGCACCACGGACCCCGACGCCGCGGCGCCCCGCCTGACCAAGGACTGAGCGGCCCCATCGAACCACCCACCGCCCCCGAGGACGTCCTCGGGGGCGGTGGCGTGTCCGCGAGAGGGTACGGTCGATCGGGCTCCGGACCCCCGTTCCCAGCCGACCCGTGTCGTTTCGACACCGACCCGAGCATCCGAGGAGAAGCAGCAATCGTGGCATCGTCCAGCGGATCGTCGTATCCGGTGCGGTATCTCGCCCTGTTCGGGGCGTTCGTCGCACTGATCTACGGCCTGGTGTTCCTCACCGGTGACAAGTCGCCTACCCCCAAGCTGGGCATCGACCTCCAGGGCGGTACCCGCGTCACGCTGACCGCACGCACCCCGGACGGCAGCGCGCCGAGCCAGGACAGCCTGCGTCAGGCGCAGCAGATCATCGAGACGCGCGTCAACGGTCTCGGTGTGTCCGGCTCCGAGGTGGTCATCGACGGTCAGAACCTGGTCATCACGGTGCCCGGCGACGACTCCTCGCAGGCGCGCACGTTGGGTCAGACGGCTCGCCTCTACATCCGGCCGGTCATCCAGGCGACGTCCCCGACGCCGCCCGGAACCCCCGCGGCCACGGATCCCGGTGCTCCGGTCGATCCTGCGGCCCCGGTGGACCCCGCTGCGCCGGTCGATCCTGCGGCCCCGGTGGACCCCGCTGCTCCGGCCGACCCCGCTCCGCAGAACCGACCGTTCCCCGCGCAGGATCCGACGGACCCTGCCGCGCCGACCGACACGGCGCCGACGGACACCGCGCCGGCCGAGGAGCCGAGCGAGCAGGACGCCGGCTCCGAACCGGGTGCCGCGCCGACCGAGTCGAGTCCCGACGAGACCGCGAATGCCATCGCCGAAGCCAAGGCGCTGCGTCAGAGCGCGGATCCAACCGTCCAGCAGCAGGCCGCGGCCACCATCGACTGCTCGGCGCCGGACCCGCTGCAGGGCAACGACGATCCGGCCCTGCCGCTCGTGGCCTGTTCGACCGACGGCACCGCGGTGTACGTGCTCGGACCGTCGATCATCGACGGTCAGCAGATCGCCGACGCGTCGTCCCAGTTCGACACGCAGCAGTCCCGCAACGTCGTCTCCCTCAGCTTCGACGCGGCCGGTGGAGACACCTGGGCGCAGTTCACGGCGGCGAACATCGGTCAGCAGGCCGCGTTCACGCTCGACTCCAAGGTGGTGAGCGCGCCGGTCATCCAGGGTGCGACGCCGTCGGGCAGCGCCACCCAGATCACCGGCAATTTCACCGCCGACAGCGCGCGGGAACTCGCGAACACCCTCAAGTACGGGTCGCTGCCGCTGTCCTTCGCCGCGTCGGAGGCGGAGACGGTGTCCGCCACCCTGGGTCTCGCCTCGCTCGAGGCGGGACTGATCGCGGGCGCGGTCGGCCTGGTGCTGGTCCTGCTCTACTGCCTCCTCTACTACCGCATGCTCGGCATCCTGACCGCGCTGTCGCTGGTGCTGTCCATGGCCGCGATCTACGGCATCCTGGTGCTGCTCGGTCGGTGGATCGACTTCACGCTCGACCTCGCGGGTATCGCCGGCCTCATCATCGGCATCGGCATGACCGCGGACTCGTTCGTCGTCTTCTTCGAGCGCATCAAGGACGAGATTCGCGAGGGACGTAGTTTCCGGTCCGCCGTGCCACGAGGGTGGGCCCGAGCACGGCGCACCATCCTGTCCGGCAACGCGGTGAGCTTCATCGCCGCCGCCGTGCTCTACGTCCTCGCCGTCGGACAGGTGCGCGGCTTCGCCTTCACCCTGGGTCTGTCCACGCTGCTCGACATCGTCATCGTGGTTCTGGTGACGTGGCCGCTGGTCAACCTCGCGTCCCGGTCCGAGTTCTGGTCCCGGCCGTCGATCAACGGCCTCGGTGCCGTCCAGGAGATCGCCCGGGCCCGCAAGCGTGCCGCCGCCGCCAAGACCGCTGCCGCCGCCGGCGCCGAGAAGGAGGCCTGAATCGTGGCCGACACCACCACCCTCACCGACACCGCCCCCGAGCCCGCCGAACAGGGACGTGGCCTGCTCTCCCGGCTGTACACCGGCACCGGCGCGTTCGACATCATCGGTCGTCGCCGGCTCTGGTACATCGTCACCGGCGTCCTTGTCGCGGTGTCGCTGCTGTCCATCCTCGTGCGCGGCTTCACCCTCGGCATCGACTTCGAGGGCGGCACCCGCGTGCAGTTCCCCGCCGCCGACGGGGTCGAGACCTCTCAGGTCGAGCAGATCTACACCGACACCCTCGGTGCCGACCCGGTGGCCGTGCAGACCGTGGGAACCGGCGCCGGGGCGACCATTCAGATCCGCTCCGAGACGCTCGACGCCGGGCAGGCGTCGTCTCTGCAGACCGCACTGTTCGACGCCTTCGCGCCCCAGAATTCCGCGGGCGAGTCCACCCCGGACGCCGTGACGTTCACCGACGTCAGCGAGACGTGGGGATCGCAGATCACCGAGAAGGCGCTGATCGCACTCGCGGTCTTCCTGGTGCTGGTGAGCGTCTACATCGCGATCCGGTACGAGCGCGACATGGCGATCGCCGGCATCACCGCGCTCTTCTTCGATATCCTCGTGACCGCCGGCGTCTACTCCCTGGTGGGCTTCGAGGTCACGCCGGCCACCGTCATCGGCCTTCTCACCATTCTCGGCTTCTCGCTCTACGACTCCGTGGTGGTGTTCGACAAGGTCGAGGAGAACACCCGCGGCATCCTCCACCTGAACCGGCGCACCTACGCCGAACAGGCCAACCTCGCCGTCAACCAGACCCTCATGCGCTCGATCAACACCACCGTCATCAGTGTGCTGCCGGTGCTCGCGCTCATGGTCATCGCCGTCTGGCTCCTCGGCGTCGGCACTCTCAAGGACCTCGCGCTGGTCCAGCTCGTGGGCATCGTGGTCGGCGCGTACTCGTCGATCTTCTTCGCGACGCCGCTGGTGGTGTCGCTCAAGGAGCGGTGGGGGCCGGTCGCCGCCCACACCCGCAAGGTTCACGCGAAGCGCGCGGAGGCCGCCGAGCGCCGCGCGGCCGCCGGAGCGGGTGACGCCGCGCCGGTCTCGGTCCGCAAGGACCAGGTCGGTTCGGATGGGCCGCGTGGGGGCGCGCGGGGCGGTGCCGATGGGCCGCGCGCGGGCG
This sequence comes from Rhodococcoides kroppenstedtii, assembly GCF_900111805.1. Taxonomy (GTDB): domain Bacteria; phylum Actinomycetota; class Actinomycetes; order Mycobacteriales; family Mycobacteriaceae; genus Rhodococcoides; species Rhodococcoides kroppenstedtii. The sequence goes on along the minus strand of NZ_FOJN01000005.1, from coordinate 152,727 downwards.
CGCGGAGCGGTGCCGATGGGCCGCGCGCGGGCGCGCGGAGCGGTACCGATGGGCCGCGCACGGGCGCGCGGCCGACGGGCAAGCGGGCCAAGAAGAGGCGCTGACATGACCCGGGGAACGAGACGTCTGGTCGCCGGAGCGGCCGCGGTCGTCGTCGCGGTGTCCGCGGCGGCGTGCAGCACAGAGGAGGATCGCGTCCCGTCCATCGGTTACGCCGTGAACGGGCCGATCACCACCTACAACGCGGGCTCCACCGAGGGCGCGTATTCGGCGGCGCGTCAGGCGCTCTCCCGCGTTCTCCCCGGGTTCTCGATGATCGGGCCGGGGGGAACCGCGGTCGCCGACACCGACATCGGCACCGTCACCGAGGTTCCCGGCCAACAACAGGTCCTGACCTACGCGTTCGCCCCGGCAGCCGTCTGGTCCGACGGGGTCCCCATGACGTGCGACGACCTGGTGCTCGCCTGGGCGGCGCGACGCGGGACCACCGAGGGGTCGGGCACTGCGTTCGACGCCGCCGAGACCGCCGGTTACTCCGACATCGAGCGCATCGACTGCGTGCCCTCGCAGAAGGAGGCCACGGTCACCTTCCGGGCCGATCGGCCCCTCGTCGACCGCGAATCCCTGTTCGGTCCCGGCACCATCCTTCCGGCGCACGTCGCCGCGCGGACCGCGGGCGTGCCGGACGTCACCTCGACTCTCGCGGGCGGCGACGCCGACGCCGTCGGCCGCCTCGCCGAGGCCTGGAACACCGGATGGACCCTGCCGTCCGGCGCGGTCGACCCCGCCGTGTTCGCCGCGTCGGGTCCGTTCCGCGTCGAGTCGTTCTCCGCGGACGACGGTCTGGTCCTCGTGCCCAACGACAACTGGTGGGGCGTCCCGGCCCAGACCGACCGGATCGTGGTGTGGCCGTCCGGGATCGACCTGGCCGAGAAGGCGAGCTCGGGCGACGTCGAGGTGGTGGATCTGCCCGGAGGCGCCGCCGCACCCGACGGGTTCGCCGCGGCGGCCCAGCCGAGCTTCGGCGTCGAGCAGCTGATCTTCGCGACGTCGGGAGTGTTCGTCGACCCCGCCGCCCGCCGCGCCGTCGCCTCGTGCGTGCCGCGCACGGCGTTGTTCGACGCCCACGGGCACCCCGGCTACGACGCCGAGACCGGCCGCGGATCCGGTGTCGTCGACAGCCGGGTGATGCTGCCCGGCACGCTGCCGTACCGCAGTGTGGCCGCCGTGGCCGCCGACCGGTACCGCACCACCGACGTCGCCGCCGTGACGGCCGGTCTCGCGCAGGCCGGGCTCACCGACCCGACCGTGCGCATCGGCTACCGCGGACCCGACTCGCGTCGTGCCGCGATCGTGGCCGACATCGCCGCCGCGTGCGGACCGCTGGGAGTCGACGTCGTCGACGCCTCCTCGGACACCCTCTCGCCGCTCGCTCTGCGCGCAGGCGAGGTCGACGTGCTGCTCGCCGGGACCGCCGGCGGGTTCGGCCCGACCGGCACCGCGACGCCGGGGTCCGCTCGGACGGCGCTGCTCGGCGGGCAGAACGTCAACCTCGGCGGGTATGCGAACGGGCGTGTCGACGAACTGCTGAACCGTCTCGCCGTGGACGGCTCGGACGCCACGGCGCTGTCGGCGGGGACGGACGTCGAGAGAATCCTCTGGGACGACCTGCCGACGTTGCCGCTGTGGAACGTGCCCGTCGTCACCGCGACGGCGTCCGGCATGCGTGGGGTCGACGCCAATCCGTGTGTCGCCGGAGCAGGATGGAACATGGACAAATGGGTCTTCGTCCGATGAGCGACTCGACGGTCTCGCCCGCCGGTCTCGCGGTGGAGCGTCTCACCCGGTGGGCCGACGACTTCCCGACGCCCGGCGTCCGGTTCGCCGATCTCACCCCGGTGTTCGCGGACGCGGAGGGACTGCGGCTCGTCATCGACGCGCTGGCCGAGGCCGGTCGCGACGCCGACGTGGTCGCCGGGATCGATGCCCGCGGCTTCCTCCTGGGGGCCGGTGTGGCGCTGGCTCTGAACACGGGGGTCATCGCCGTCCGTAAGGCCGGCAAGCTGCCGCCGCCCGTCCACCGGCAGTCCTACGCGCTCGAATACGGCACCGCCGAGCTCGAGATCTCGGCCGACGGCATCGCGCTCGCCGGGCGTCGCGTTCTCGTCGTCGACGACGTCCTCGCCACCGGTGGAACACTGGAGGCGGCGGCGGAGCTGCTCACCCGCTGCGGCGCCGAGGTGGTGGGCGCCGCCGTGGTGCTGGAGGTGGAAGCTCTGGGCGGCCGGAAGCGTTGGAATCATGGTTCGCTCACCACACTGGGCTCCGTCCAGTGAATTCCGTCTAGGCTGAGCGAGCCGGAACTGCGGGAGGTGGTCGAGATGACGCGCTACATCGGACAAACGCCGACGGACGCCGAGCCCAGCGCTGTCCCCGATACGCCCGCCGCGACCGAGTCGAGTGCCGCCGACGCCGCTGCCGACACCCAGCAGGTACCGACCCCACAGGCGCCGACCCCGCAAGCACCGTCGTCCGCCTCGCGGCGAGTGCGGGCCCGCCTCGCCCGTCGCATCACCGCGCAGCGCAGCACCGCGGTCAAGACCGTGCTCGAGCCGCTCGCCGGCACGCATCGGACGCTCTATCCCAAGGCGGACCTGGGGCTGCTGCAGCGTGCGTACGACGTGGCCGAGGAGCGCCACGCCTCGCAGATGCGCAAGTCCGGGGATCCGTACATCACCCACCCGCTGGCCGTCGCGAACATTCTCGCCGAGCTGGGGATGGACACCACGACTCTGGTGGCCGCGCTCCTGCACGACACCGTCGAGGACACGGGCTACTCCCTCGATCAGCTCCGCGCCGAGTTCGGCGACGAGGTCGCCCACCTCGTCGACGGGGTCACCAAGCTCGACAAGGTGGCCCTGGGCACCGCGGCCGAGGGCGAGACCATCCGCAAGATGATCATCGCGATGGCGCGCGACCCGCGGGTCCTGGTCATCAAGGTCGCCGACCGGCTGCACAACATGCGCACCATGCGCTTCCTGCCGCCCGAGAAGCAGGCGCGCAAGGCGAAGGAAACCCTCGAGGTCATCGCGCCGCTGGCCCATCGCCTCGGCATGGCGACGGTCAAGTGGGAGCTCGAAGACCTCGCGTTCGCGATCCTGCACCCCAAGAAGTACGACGAGATCGTGCGGCTCGTCGCCGACCGTGCCCCCTCACGCGACACGTACCTGGCCAAGGTGCGGGCCGAGATCAACAGCACACTCACGGCGTCGCGCATCGGCGCCGTGGTCGAGGGTCGCCCCAAGCACTACTGGTCCATCTATCAGAAGATGATCGTCAAGGGCCGCGACTTCGACGACATCCACGATCTGGTCGGCGTCCGCATCCTGTGCGACGAGATCCGCGACTGTTACGCCGCCGTCGGCGTCGTGCATTCGCTGTGGCAGCCGATGGCGGGACGGTTCAAGGACTACATCGCTCAGCCGCGCTACGGCGTGTACCAGTCGCTGCACACCACCGTGGTCGGCCCGGAGGGCAAGCCCCTCGAGGTGCAGATCCGCACGCGGGACATGCACCGGACCGCCGAGTTCGGCATCGCGGCCCACTGGCGGTACAAGGAGACTCGCGGCAAGCACTCCGGCGACGCCGCCGAGGTCGACGACATGGCGTGGATGCGTCAGCTGCTCGACTGGCAGCGTGAGGCGGCGGACCCGGGGGAGTTCCTCGAGTCGCTGCGGTACGACCTGGCGGTCAAGGAGATCTTCGTCTTCACCCCCAAGGGCGACGTGGTCACCCTCCCCGCCGGATCGTGTCCGGTCGACTTCGCGTACGCCGTCCACACCGAGGTCGGGCACCGCTGCATCGGGGCGCGGGTCAACGGCCGACTGGTAGCGCTCGAACGCCGGCTCGAGAACGGCGAGGTGGTGGAGGTCTTCACCTCCAAGGCGCCCACGGCGGGGCCGAGCCGGGACTGGCAGACGTTCGTCGCGTCCCCCCGGGCGAAGACGAAGATCCGTCAGTGGTTCGCCAAGGAACGGCGGGAGGAAGCGCTCGACGCCGGCAAGGACGCCATCGCGAAGGAAGTGCGTCGCGGCGGACTTCCGTTGCAGCGCTTGATGAACGGCGAATCCATGTCGGCCATCGCGCACGAGTTGCGGTACGTCGACGTCTCCGCGCTCTACACCGCGGTGGGGGAGAACCACGTCTCGGCGCAGCACGTCGTGCAGCGGCTCGTCGCGCATCTCGGCGGCGTCGGCGACGTCGAGGAGGAACTGGCCGAGCGGTCGACGCCGTCCACCATTCCCACGCGGCCCCGCCGGGTCGGTGACGCCGGCGTCCTGGTGGCCGGGGCGGACGGTGTGGTGGCCAAGCTCGCCAAGTGCTGCACGCCGGTCCCGGGGGACGACATCCTGGGCTTCGTCACGCGCGGCGGCTCCGTCAGCGTCCACCGCACCGACTGCACCAACGCCACGTCGCTGCAGCAGCAGGCCGAACGGCTCATCGAGGTGGAGTGGGCGCCGTCGCCGTCGTCGGTGTTCCTCGTCGCCATCCAGATCGAGGCGCTCGACCGCCACCGTCTGCTCTCGGACGTCACCAAGGCGCTGGCCGACGAGAAGGTCAACATCCTCTCGGCGTCGGTGACCACGTCGGGCGATCGCGTGGCGATCTCCAAGTTCACGTTCGAGATGGGTGACCCCAAGCATCTGGGGCACGTGCTCAACGTCGTCCGCAACGTCGAGGGCGTCTACGACGTCTACCGGCTGACGTCGGCGGCCTGACCGACTAACCGGCCAGGTCGTCGCGGTCCGATCCCGGCGCGTCCCACACCGCGGCCGCGTCGGCGACGGGGATGTCGAGCGCCGCGCACAGTCGGACGACGGTGCCGAAGCCGGGGCTCGGGATGCGACCGGTCTCGATCTTGCGCAGGGTCTCCGCCGAGATTCCTGCTGCGGCCGCGACCACGGTCGTCGTGACCCGCCGCGATGGTCGCGGGGCGGCGACCGCCGACCCGCAGGACGTCGCGCTGATCGAGTCGACGCGCCGCGCACTCGACGCGGGCATCGCGGCCGCCGTCGCGGGCGCCCGGCTCGGTGACGTGTCCGCGGCGATCGGTGCCGTGGCTGCCGAGGGCGGCTATCGCGTCAGTACGGAGTTCGGTGGGCACGGTCTCGGCCGCACGATGCACGAGGACCCGCACGTGCCCAACCTCGGCCGACCCGGCCGCGGCATGGTGCTGCGGCCGGGGACGACCCTGGCCCTCGAGCCGTGGTGGGGCCGCGGAACCGAGCGGCTCGTGGTGGACGGCGACGGGTGGACCCTGCGGTCCGCCGACGGCTCGAGGACGGCGCATTCGGAGCACACCGTGGCGATCACCGAGGACGGACCGCGGGTGCTCACGGCCGGGTAGGCCTCGATGTCACCGCTGTCTGGGTTCCGGGCGTCAGACCAGGTCGAGCCGGACGGAGTTCAGCGTCGTCGCCGCCGCGGGCGGACCGTCCTGGCCGCCGCCCTCGACACCGGCCGCGGCGATGGTGTCCAACGTCGCCAGCCCCGTCTCGTCGATGGTGCCGAAGACGGTGTAGTTCGGCGGCAGCTGCGAGTCGCCGTAGACCAGGAAGAACTGGCTGCCGTTGGTGTCGGCGCCGGCGTTGGCCATGGCGATCGTGCCGCGCGGGTAGAGCACCGGCGACTGCAGGCCGGCGGGATCGTCGCCGTACTGATCGGTGGGGAACTCGTTGGCGTACTGGTATCCGGGGCCACCGGTGCCGGTGCCGGTGGGGTCACCGCACTGCAACACCTTCAGGCTGTCCGCGGTGGTGAGACGGTGGCAGGTGGTCCCGTCGAAGTACTGCTGCCCGGCGAGGGAGGCGAAGCTGTTCACCGTGCACGGGGACTCGGTGGCGTTCAGGGACAGCCCGATGTTGCCCTGAGTGGTTTCCATGCTGACGCTCACGTTGTCGTCCGTGGTGGGGACGTTCTCGGTCTGCGGGGCGGTGTTGGGCTTGGCGGCCTCGCCCGCGGCCGGGTACGCGCAGCTCACGGTCTCCGTAAGCGGAGTGGAGCGGCCGGCGGGCAGCTGACCCTCGGGCGTCGGGGTGGACGAGGTCTCGGCGGCCTGCGTGGTGGCGTCGTCTCCGCCGCGCGTCACGCCCACCGCGACTGCGATGCCGCCCAGGACGACGACCGCCGCCACGGCGATCCCCGCGATGGTGGTCTGCTTGCGGCGGCGGGCACGGGCGGCGCGGTTGGCCAGCTGGCGGTCGAGCTTGCGCTTGGCGGCTTCACGACGCTGTTCGTTGGTCGGCACGAGGCGCGGTCCTACTCTCGTCTGGGGATCGGTCGGGGCGACAAGAGTCTGCCAAACCCACCTGAGAAGAGCCCGAGGCGGTGCGGAGCCTAGAGTGGAACGACCTCTCCGTCGCCGACATCAGGAGTCCTGCTCGTGCGCGTCACCGGATTCCCCGCCGGTCTCTTCCAGACCAACTGCTACGTCGTGGCCCGCGACGGGTCGAGCGACTGCCTCGTCGTCGACCCCGGTCAGGACGCGGCGGGTCCGCTGACCGACTTTCTCACCGAGTCCGCACTGACCCCCGCCGCCGTGTTGCTGACACACGGTCACCTGGATCACATGTGGGATGCCACGCCGATCTGCGAGCGGTACGGCGCTCCGTTGTACGTGCACCCGGGGGACCGGCACCTGCTCACCGACCCGGCCGCCGGCATCGGGCCGACTCTGTCGCCGCTGATCGCGGGCGTGCAGTTCGTCGAGCCGTCCGTGGTGCACGAACTCGGGCACGGCCACGACGTCGAGGCGGCGGGCATCACCGTCACCGTGACGCACACTCCCGGCCACACGCAGGGGTCGGTGGTCTTCGGCGTCGACGCCGGCGCGCAGCGCCTCGTGTTCTCGGGCGACACGCTGTTCGCCGGTTCCATCGGCCGCACCGATCTTCCGGGCGGCGATCACGGTCAGCTGCTGCGGTCGATCGCGGACCGGCTCCTGCCGCTGGCCGACGACGTCGCTGTTCTGCCCGGGCACGGCGAGGCGACCACCATCGGCGCCGAGCGCGCCGGCAATCCGTTCCTGGTCGGGTTGCGGACCGAGCACGCGTGAGTCGCGTCCGCTCCCGGCACACCGCACCGACACTCCAGCCTCGAGGACACCGATGAGCAAGAACGACCGGACTTTCGCCGCCCCGAAGGGCGTGCCGGACTACCTTCCCCCGGACTCGGCCACCTTCGTGGCCGTCCGCGACGGCCTCACCGCCGCGGCGCGGGCCGCCGGCTACGGGCACGTCGAGTTGCCGGTCTTCGAGGACACCAGTCTGTTCGCGCGCGGCGTGGGCGAGTCGACCGACGTGGTCAGCAAGGAGATGTACACCTTCGCGGACAAGGGGGACCGCAGCGTCACCCTCCGCCCCGAGGGGACCGCCGGTGTCATGCGCGCGGTCATCGAGCACGGGCTCGACCGGGGTGCCCTGCCGGTGAAGGTCGCGTACTCGGGACCGTTCTTCCGCTACGAACGGCCCCAGGCGGGCCGATACCGCCAGCTCCAGCAGGTCGGGGTGGAGGCCATCGGCGTCGACGACCCGGCGCTCGACGCCGAGGTCATCGCGATCGCGGACGCTGGCTTCCGGAGCCTCGGGCTCACCGGGTTCCGGCTCGAGGTCACCTCGCTGGGTGACGACACCTGCCGACCGCAGTACCGAGATTTGTTGCAGCAGTTCCTGTTCGATCTGCCGCTGGACGAGGAGACGCGTCGGCGGGCCGAGATCAACCCGCTCCGGGTGCTCGACGACAAGCGTCCGCACGTGCGCGAGATGACCGCCGACGCACCGCTGATGGTCGATCACCTCTCGGACTCCGCGCGCACGCACTTCGACACGGTGCTCGCCCACCTGGACGCGATGGGTGTGCCCTACACGCGGAACCCGCGCATGGTGCGCGGGCTCGACTACTACACCAAGACCACCTTCGAGTTCGTCCACGACGGTCTCGGTGCGCAGTCGGGCATCGGCGGCGGCGGCCGCTACGACGGGCTCATGGCGCAACTGGGCGGACAACCGTTGTCCGGCATCGGCTTCGGTCTCGGTGTCGATCGCACGGTGCTCGCTCTCGCGGCGGAGGGCGTCACGCCGGCGGACACCGCGCGGTGCCAGGTCTACGGCGTGCCGCTCGGCGACGAGGCGAAGGTGCGCCTCGCCGTCCTCGCGCACCGATTCCGTGCGGCCGGGGTGTCGGTCGATCTCGCCTACGGTGACCGCGGGATGAAGAGCGCGATGAAGGGTGCCGATCGGTCCGGTGCACGGGTCGCCCTCGTCCTCGGCGACCGCGACATCGAGGCCGACGAGGTCGGGGTGAAGAACCTCGCCACCGGAGAGCAGGAGGCCGTCCCGACCGCGGACGTCGTCGCTCGCGTGACGGCCCTGCTCGGCCGGGACGCCTGAGCGCCGTGCCGGACCGGAGCGCGGTCGCCCTCGACCTGGTGCCACCCGAGCTGATCCTGCCGCGTCTGCGCGTCGCGGCGGGGATCTTCGCCGGCTTCGGACTCGTGCTCGGGGTCGTCGCGGCGCTCCTGCTGACCCCGGAGGTCGGACTCGCGCTGGCGCTCGCCCTCGTGGCGTCGGCGGTGTGGGCCGTGATCTCCGGTGGGCGCCGTCGACTGTGGATCGACCACGGCGTGGTCTCGAGGCGCGGGGCGCTGCGCACCCGGCGAGTCAACGTCACCGACGCGACGAGCGTGGAACTGGTGGTCCGGGTCGCTCGGGTCAGTCAGGTGGTGCTGCGGGTGGGGGACGACGGCACGACGGTGACCGTGCCGCTCGCGCTCTACACCGGTGACAGCGGACGCGAACTGGGCCCGGTGGCCCTGCGCGCGATCGCCGACGCGTTGGCGCGGTCCTCGACGGCTCCGGCGGCGGCGATGGCGTCGGTGTTGATCACGCAGCTGCGGGCGGAGGCGCGCGACGCCGGTGCGGCCGAGCGGCCGCTGCATCGCGCCGTCGGCGTGATCGAGCGGGCCGGCCGCGCGCCGGTCGGGACGCTCACCGACAGCGAGGTCGCGAGCCTCGTCGACTGAGCGGCGACCGAGCGTCGACCGATGGGAGTCTAGGTGGCCAGGAAGGCGTCGAACACCGTGTCGGAGCCGTGCCGTGCGCCGGAAGTGACCACCAGAGCGCGGTTCAGGTATCCCAGGGTGCGCGATGCCGTCGACACGTCGAGGGTTCCGCGGAAGTAGTAGGTGGCCGAGTCCACCTCGTCGCCGCGGTCGAGCGCGCCGATCACCTCGGCCGTGCCGAAGAGGAACCCCCGCAGCGTCAGGCGCATCACGTTGCTGCCGCCGTCCGCCGCCGCCACCAGATCGATGGCGTAGGAACTCGATCCGTCCGCCCGCACGAGACGGGACTCGGTGCCGACGGGCTGCACCACCGCGTCGATGCCGGGGCCCGTGAGCAGCCCGCCGGACACGGCGGCCACGGTGTGCGCCCCGGCCGGTGTCTCGCCCACCGACACCGGTTCCGCGGTACGGATCACGAGACGGAACAGCGGTTCGAGGGTGGGGGAGACGGGATCGAGCGGCGAGGGGCCATCGGCTGCGTTCACGCGCCCGACGCTAGCGGACCTCGATGGCTGCGGCGCCACGCACTGAAGGAGCGCACCGACTCGGTGCCGGGCCGCACGAGCCAGGGCCAGGGATGGACCTCGACGGGCGCGAGCGCCGCGGCACGACGGGCGAAGCCGGGTACCGGCGCGTGCGTGACGGCCAGGGACCGCCCGGCCAGCTCGTCGGTCACCGTCCCGCGACGGACCTCGACCTCGCGGGTGTCGCCGAGCTCGCCCAGCGTCTCGGCGAGGAACACCAGCCGCTTGCCGGACAGGCGGAGCCGACGAAGCAACGGTTCGTCGAAGACGAACACCGCCGGGCGCGTGTCGTTCGCGGCGAGCGCCGGGTCCTGCTCGCCCAACGATTCCGCGGTGAGCCACACCTGCTCGGCGGACTCCCCGTCCACCTCGGCCGGGCCGGCCGGTACCGACCCCGAACCGAGATCGGGCCCGTCGACCCGGGGGCCGGCGTCGGCGTCCGGCCAGTCCTCGACGGGGCAGGCCGAGTTCAGGGCGCAGTCCCGACACAATGCCGGGGCCCGCTTGCGGACCTGCCAGCGACTGAACCCGTAGACCTTGCCGCCTCCGGTTCCCACCGTCCACTGCCAGCCCAGCCGATTCGCGGCGCGGGACCCGTCGAGCAGGTGCGAGAACATGCGATCCTCGCCGTCCCGCCAGTCCGCGCCGGCTCGGACGGCCCACTGCGACGCCAACCACATCCGGGTCTGGTTGACCAACCACCCGTCGTCGTGCAGCTCGGTCACGGTCTCGTCCATGCAGCGCATCGCGGCCGGCCAGGGATCGTCCGCCCACACGTCCGACGGGCGGCGCGGAGGGCGAGGCTGCTCACGGACCAGCGTCGAACCCAGCGTGGTCCCCACCCGGGCGTAGAGGTGGCGAGCGAACTCCTGCCAGAGCAACTCGTCGCGGTACTTGCCGCGGTCGCGGGCCGGCGCGTCCGCGACGGCGTCCCACACCTCCCGCAGCGAGAGCAGACCGTGCCGGATGTAGGGCGACATGCGGCTCGCTCCGCGACGTGCTCGGGGGAGGACGGTGCTGCGATCGCGCGCGTAGCCGGTCACGTCGAGCAGCGCGAGAGCGGAATCGGCGGCGCTCTGCCCGCCGCGGATCGCTCCGGCCGCGACGTCGGACGGGTCCTCGAGGGCGAGGTCGCCGAGGTGCTCGGCCACCCACCGGACGACGTCGGCGGGGTCCGCACCGGCAGCGAGGCTCGGTGGGGTCGGAAGGCGCGTCATGACTCGACAGTACGGGTCGCCGGACAGGCGCGGACGAACATCTGTTCGACGTGGGCCCGCGTGCCGCGGTAGAGTCCGCTTCGACCATATGTTCGGACGGAGGCCTCGAATGCGATGGGACGCGCAGACGCTCGACGCACCCGACGGCGCGTTGCCGGGGTTGGAGCGGTCCGGCCTGGTGCGCGCGGGCCTGGTCCGCACCGTGCGCACCCCGCAGTTCGAGGGCATGACCTTCCACGAGGTGTTGTGCAAGAGCGCCCTGAACCGGGTGCCCGAGCAGTCGCGGCTGCCCTATCCGTGGACGGTGAACCCGTTCCGCGGATGCACCCACGCCTGCGCGTACTGCTTCGCTCGGCCCACGCACGAGTACCTCGACCTGAACGCGGGCCGAGACTTCGACTCGCAGATCGTGGTGAAGACCAACGTGGTGACCGTGCTGCGCCGCGAACTCGCCCGCGCGTCCTGGAAGCGCGAACCCGTGGCGCTGGGTACCAACACCGACCCCTATCAGCGCGCCGAGGGGCGGTACGAGCTGATGCCGGGCATCGTGCGCGCCCTCACCGAGTCGGGCACGCCGTTCTCGATCCTCACCAAGGGCACCATGCTGCGCCGTGATCTGCCGTTGCTGGCCCTCGCCGCGCAACAGGTGGACGTCCGCGTCAGCGTGAGTCTGGCCGTTCGCGACCCGGACCTGCAGTCGTCGCTCGAACCCGGTACGCCGTCGCCGCGGGCGCGCCTGGATCTGGTGCGGGCGATCACCGAGGCGGGGCTCGGGTGTCACGTGCTCATCGCACCCGTCGTGCCGTTCCTCACGGACAGTCCCGCGCAGTTGGACGCCCTCATGGCGGACCTGCGTGACGCCGGGGCCACCGGGGCGACGGTGATGCCGCTGTACCTGCGGTCGAGCACGCGCGAGGTGTTCCTGGCCTGGCTCGGGGAGAATCACCCCGCGTTGCTGCGGCGGTACCGGACGCTCTACGGCCGCGGCGCGTACGTCAGCGAGGAGTACACGTCGTGGTTGCGCGGCAAGGTCGAGCCGCTTCGGCGCAAGCATGCGCTGACCGGCGTGGACCCGCTCGCGGCTCGGCCCCGGCCGGCGCCGCGCCGCCCGGCCGACACACCGCAACCCACCCTGTTCTGACGGTCGGACGTCAGAAGTCGGGCGTCAGGCCCAGGTGTTCGAGATACCGCCGCGCGGATCGCACCACGGCGCCGCTCCCGTCGGACTCGACCACCTTGCCCCACCAGGCGCCGTGGACGGTCTCGAACTCGAGGTCCCGCAGCAGGCGGACGGTGCGGCGCACCGTGTCGGGGTGTTCGGGAATCAGGTTGGGGTAGCTGTACATGAAGGACACCCACCGTCGGTCCGCGACCACCTGCACGATGTCGCCGGAGCAGAGGTCCCCGCGTCCGTCCGGGCCGGGCCAGTGCAGGACGGTGCCGCCGGCGAAGTGCACCCGGGTGTTGATCAGCGTGCGCCCGGGCAGGATCTCGAGGGTGTCCCCGTCCCAGGTCCGAACGGATCCGCGGCGGGGGATCCACCGCCGGTCATCGGCGTGCACGTAGATCGGGGCACCGCCGAACGCATCGCTCCACTCCACCATGGCGCTGTAGTAGTGCGGGTGGGACACGGCGATCGCCGCGACGCCGCCCAGCTCGGTCACGCGGGCAATCGCGGCGTCGTCGATGCTGGACACGCTGTCCCACAACACGTTTCCGCCCTCGCCGGGCACCAGCAGGGCCCGCTGGCCGATGGCGAAGCCGGGCTCGGTACCGATTCCGGTGAGGCCGGTGATCTCCGGACGCACCACCGTGCGGTGCTCGGCGGAGACCTCGGCGACGGTGGTCCACCGTTGTCCGCCCGCACCCACGTACTGCCGATCGTCGGTGCAGATCGGACAGACCTCGGGATCGACCTCGTCGTACTGGACCCCGCACGTCGTGCAGACGGGCAACCTCGTGCGGGTGGAGTCGCCCGGGCCGGTCACCGGATCGACGACGGGTCGTCGAGGTCCCGGGCGGAGTAGGTGTCGCACGCCGCGACCTGCCCGGTGCGGTAGCCGGCGGTGAACCAGGCCTGTCGCTGCGCGGACGAGCCGTGCGTCCACCCCTCGGGGTTCACCCGGCCCGACGACGCCTGCTGGATCCGGTCGTCGCCCACCGACGACGCGGCGGACAGCGCATCCGCGACGTCGCGGTCGGTCAGCGGCTCGAGCAGTGGTTCCGAGCCGCCCGGCGCGGGCTCGTCGTCCGCGCGGTTGGCCCACACCCCGGCGTAGCAGTCCGCCTGCAGTTCCGTGCGCACCGCACCCGACTCGGCACCGGCCGGATCCGCCTGTGCCCGTCCGATGTCGCCGAGCTGGTTCTGGATGTGATGGCCGAACTCGTGCGCCACCACGTACTCCTGTGCGAGAGGGCCGCCGCTCGAGCCGAAGCGGTCCACGAGCACCTGGAAGAAGTCCGTGTCGAAGTACGCCGTGGAGTCCGCCGGGCAGTAGAAGGGGCCGACCTCCGAAGTCGCGTTCCCGCACCCGGTGGAGACGGATCCGCGGAAGATCTGCACGTCCGGCTGCACGTAGGCGACGCCCGTCTGTGCGGCGAGCTGGGCGTCCCACACCTGGTCGAGACTCTGCACGGTGGCGGTGACGCGGCAGTCGACGTTCGCGTTGGCGTCCGCGCCCGTCTCGCAATTCTCGATGGTGCCGTTGCCGGATTCCTGCGTCGTCCCCGCGTCGCCCCCGAGCCCGCCGAGGACCTGCGACGGATCGCCGCCGAGGAGCAGCGCGATCACCACGACGACGATGCCGCCGAGCCCGCCGCCCACGGCGATGCCTCGGCCGCGCCCGCCCGAGGACCGCTGCACGCGGGAGGAATCGATTTGTGCATCGGGGTCGAAGGTCATCGGTCACCACTTTCTCGAGGCGTGTGCGGTTCACAGCTTCGCACGGGGCCTTCCCCCGACACAGCGCTGTTTCTCCCGGCGTCGAGGTCACCGCGCGTGGTCCGTAGGATCGTCCCCTGTTCCCGTTCATCCCCGGAAGGACTCCAGTGCTGCGCACGCACCTCGCAGGCTCGCTTCGAGCCGAGCACGCGGACCGACAGGTCACACTCACCGGATGGGTCGCGCGTCGCCGCGACCACGGCGGGGTGATCTTCATCGATCTCCGCGACGCGTCGGGTGTGGTGCAGGCCGTGTTCCGCGACGGACCCGCGGCCGAGCAGTCCCACCGTCTGCGCGCCGAGTTCTGCGTCCGCATCACCGGCACCGTCGAGATCCGCCCCGAGGGCAACCAGAACTACGAGATTCCCACCGGCGCCGTCGAGGTGAACGTCACCGAGCTCGAGGTGCTCGGGGAGAGTGCGCCCCTGCCGTTCCAGCTCGACGAGAACCCGGGCGAGGAGGCGCGCCTGAAGTACCGCTACCTCGACCTGCGCCGCGAGGGGCCGGGCAAGGCGATCCGGTTGCGTTCGAAGGTCAACGCGGCCGCCCGCGAGGTGCTGGCGCACCACAGCTTCGTCGAGGTCGAGACGCCGACGCTCACGCGGTCGACGCCCGAGGGCGCCCGTGACTTCCTGGTCCCCGCCCGCCTGCAGCCGGGCAGCTTCTATGCGTTGCCGCAGAGCCCGCAGCTGTTCAAGCAGCTGTTGATGGTCGGCGGCATCGAGCGGTATTACCAGATCGCGCGCTGCTACCGGGACGAGGACTTCCGTGCCGATCGGCAGCCGGAGTTCACCCAACTCGACGTCGAGATGTCGTTCGTCACCCAGGACGACGTGATCCTCCTGGCCGAGGAGATCCTCACCGCGCTGTGGAACCTGGTGGGCCACGAGATCAGCGGTCCGATTCCGCGAATGACCTACCACGAGGCGATGCGTCGCTTCGGCTCCGACAAGCCCGACCTCCGGTTCGGCGTCGAGCTCGTGGAATGCACCGACTACTTCGCCGACACGCCGTTCCGGGTGTTCCAGGCGCCCTACGTCGGTGCGGTCGTCATGCCCGGCGGGGCCTCCCAGCCGCGTCGGCAGCTCGACGCGTGGCAGGAGTGGGCCAAGCAGCGCGGGGCCAAGGGTCTGGCCTACGTGCTGGTCCAGGAGGACGGCACGCTGGGTGGCCCCGTCGCCAAGAACCTGTCGGACGCCGAGCGCGACGGACTCGCCGCCCACGTCGGCGCGCAGCCGGGTGACTGCGTCTTCTTCGCCGCCGGACCGGCCAAGGCGCAGCGCGCCCTGCTCGGTGCGGCGCGCGGTGAGATCGCCCGCAAGCAGGGCCTGATCGACGAGGACGAGTGGGCCTTCGTCTGGATCGTCGACGCGCCGCTGTTCGAGCCGGCGTCCGAGGCCACCGCCAGCGGTGACGTCGCCGTCGGGTCCGGCTCCTGGACCGCGGTGCACCACGCGTTCACCTCGCCGAAGCCGGAGTCGATCGACACCTTCGACACCGACCCGGGGTCCGCCCTGGCCTACGCCTACGACATCGTCTGCAACGGCAACGAGATCGGCGGCGGCTCCATTCGCATCCATCGCAAGGACGTCCAGGAACGCGTGTTCGCGATGATGGGCATCGACGCGGAGCAGGCACAGGAGAAGTTCGGGTTCCTGCTCGACGCCTTCGCCTTCGGCGCGCCCCCGCACGGCGGCATCGCTTTCGGCTGGGACCGCATCACGGCGCTGCTGGCCGGGGTCGATTCGATCCGCGAGGTCATCGCCTTCCCCAAGTCCGGCGGCGGCGTCGATCCACTGACCGACGCCCCGGCGCCCATCACGGCCCAGCAGCGCACCGAGTCGGGTATCGACGCGAAGCCCGTCGTCCGCGGCGAGAAGGGCGCGTCGAACACGGGTGACGGGGGCACTGCCGCCACGTAGGGTGCGGCATGCAGAACCTCCGGGTGATCAGTCCCGCCGACCGCACCTCCGACGTGCTGCGGATGCTCGACGACACCGCGGGCGTGGCGACGGTCTCGGTGATGCGCGACGCCTCCGTCACGCCCGCCGGTGACGTCGTCGACGTCCTGCTCGCGCGCGAGTGCACCGACGCGGTGATCGCCGACCTGCGCCGGCTCGGACTCACCCACCAGGGTGCGATCGCGTTGACCTCGGTCGAGACGGTGCTGGCCGACGCGGCCCGCGAGGCCGAGAAGCGCGCCCCCGGCGAGCCCGACGACGCCATCGTCTGGGACGAGCTGATCGCCCGGACCCGCGAGGAGTCGAGTCTCAACGCGACGTTCCTGGCGTTCCTCACCATCGCGTGTCTGCTGTCGGCGATCGGGGTGGTCCTCGATTCCCCGGTCACCATCGTCGGTGCGATGGTCGTCGGCCCGGAGTTCGGTCCGTTGGCCGCGCTCGCCGTCGGTTTGGTGCGGCGGCGCGGGTCGATGATCCGGCGTTCGCTCCTCGCGCTGACGGTGGGCTTCCCGCTGGCCATGGTGGTGACCGCTCTCGGCGCCCTGGCCGCCGAGGCCGTCGGATGGGTGCGCCCGGACTCCATCGACGATCTGCAGCAGGTCGACTTCATCTACCAGGTGGGGCCGTTCTCCCTGGTGGTCGCGCTGCTCGCGGGTGCGGCGGGCATGTTGGCGCTCGTGTCGTCGAAATCCGCTGCCCTGGTGGGTGTCTTCATCTCGGTGACCACGGTCCCGGCCGCGGGGTTCGCGGTGGTGGCGGCAACCGTGGGGTCGTGGCGGATCGCAGTGCTCTCGGCGGGGCAGCTCGGCAGCAACCTGGTGGGCATCGTGGTGGCGGCGTCGATCGTGTTGTTGCTCCATCGGCGGTCTCGTCGACTGCGAGTCAATTAACATGCGGGCATGGACGCCGTGCCGAAGCGCATTCTGGGGACGGCGGTCGCCGTGGCCCGCCTCTACCACCGGATGGAGACCGACATCCGCGCACCGCTCCCCGCGGGACCGGTTCTCTTCGTCGCCAACCACGGGTTCGGCGGCGTCTTCGATCTCAACGTTCTCGCCTTCTACTCCGCGTACGAGCGCATCGACGGTCGCCGGAGAGTTGCCGTCCTGACGCACCAGATCGCGTGGACCCTCAAGGTGGGCCGACTGGTCGAGTTGTTCGACGCCACGCCGGCCAACCATCGCAACGCCGTGAACGCGCTGCGCTCGGGCAGCCACGTGCTGGTCTTCCCGGGTGGCGACATCGACGGCTTCAAGCGGTGGAGCGACCGTAACCGGGTGCTGTTCGCCGGCCGCACCGGCTACGCGCGGGTGGCCGTGGAGGCGGGGGTGCCCATCGTCCCGGTCGTGACCGCGGGTGCCGGGGAGTCGCTCGTCGTGCTGGCGGAGGGCAAGCGCCTGGCCCGGTGGACACGCGCGGACAAACTCCTGCGGGTCAAGACCGTGGCCACGTCGGTGTCGATTCCGTGGGGGCTGAACGTGGGTCTGGTCGGCCTCCTGCCCTACTTGCCGTTGCCGTCGAAGATCTCCACGACCGTGTTGCCGGCGATGGAGCCGGCGGACGGCGAGTCCGTCGAGGACTTCGCCGCACGCGTCCACCGTGCCATGGACGACGAACTGCAGGCGATGACGACGGAGAGGACCCCGATCGTCGGCTGACCCGCGCCCGGTAGGTTCCTCTGTCGTGGACCGAGCAGCGGGGAGCGCGACCGAGCACCCGTTCGCGACGCACGACGACGCACGCCTGCGCGCCGCGCAGGCGCGGGTCACCCGCGCCGTCGACGAACTCGGGGTGACGTTCGGCGGCGGGGACACGGCGCCGGTGGGTCGGTGGGAACTCGACACCGTGCCCCTGGTCCTGGACGCCGACGAGTGGGCTCGTCTCGATGCGGGCGTCACCCAGCGGTCGCGGCTGCTCGACGCCGTACTGACGGATCTCTACGGCGAGCGCACCGTGCTCCGGCGCGGTCTCGTGCCGCCCGAGGTGGTGTTCCGGCACCGCGGCTATCTCCGCGCCGCCCACGGCGTGACCGTGCCCGGACCCCATCGGCTGTTCTTCCACGCCGTCGACCTGGTGCGGGACGCCGGAGGCGAGTTCCGCGTCCTGTCCGATCGCACGCAGGCGCCGTCGGGCGCCGGATACGCCCTGGCCGATCGGTCGATCCTCGCGCGCGCGGTGCCGGGCGAGTTCCGCGCGGTGAACCCACGTCCCGTCGGCACCTATGTCGGCGCCGTCCGTGTCGCGTTGGTGGAGGCGGCGCCCCCCGCGGCGGAGGATCCGACCGTGGTGGTGCTCAGCCCTGGCGCCGGCTCCGAGACCGCCTTCGATCAGGCGCACCTCGCCTCGGTCCTGGGGTTCCCTCTGGTGGAATCGGCGGACCTGGTGGTGCAGGACGGCGCGGTGTGGATGCGCTCGCTCGGGCGACTGCGTCGTGTCCACGTGGTGGTGCGGCGCGTGGACGACGACCACGTCGATCCCCTCGATCTGCGTCCGGAGTCCCGACTGGGCGTGGTGGGCCTGCTGGACGTGGCGCGCCGCGGCGCGGTCACCGTCGTGAACACCGTCGGCAGCGGCGTGCTCGAGAACCCGGCCCTGGCCGCAGCCGTGCCCGAGCTCACGCGCGCGCTGTTGGGGGAGGAGCCGCTGCTGCCGAGCGTTCCGACGTACTGGGCGGGCACGGACGCGGTGCGCTCCCATCTGCGCGCGACGGTGTCGAGCCTGGTCTTCCACCACGCGACCACGGGAGAGGCGGTGGTCGGAGCCCGCCTCACCGCCGCCGAGTCCGCGGACCTGCTCGCCCGCGTGGACGCCGACCCGACGGCGTGGTCGGCCCGGGAGATTCCGGACCTCGGGGCCTCTCCGGTCGGGCCGGCCGGGCACCGTCGGCCGGGCGTCGGCCTCGACGCGCGTCCGGTGGGACTGCGGGTGTTCGACGTCGCCACCCGCGCCGGGTACGTCACGATGACCGGCGGTCTCGGCCAGGTCCTGGTCACCGACCCGCTGACGGAGCCGATGACCAGTACCGCCGCGCAGGACGTGTGGGTCTCGCCCGGCCGCCGCGACTCCGACACCGCGACGTCGGTCCGTCGGGACGACGGCCCACGGACCGCACGCCGTCGTGAGACCGCCGATCCGGTGTCGAGCCCCCGTGTGCTGAACGATCTGTACTGGATGGGGCGGTACGCCGAGCGGGCCGAGAGTGTCGGCCGGTTGCTCGTCGCGGGCAGCGGCTGTGTACGGGAGTACGGCGTGGAGTCGCCCGCGTCTCGCGTGGTGCTCGCGGCCATCACCCGGGTGTCGGGCACCGAGCCCGGGTTCGCGGCGGCGGGCACTCGGGCCGACGTCATCGCCGAGTTCCGCTCGCTCACCGTGGACCCGCGACGCCTCGGGTCGGCGGCGCAGTCGGTGGCCGCCCTCGCACGCTGCGCACGAGCGGTGCGGGACCAGCTCGGCCAGGACACGTGGGCGGTACTGCACCGGGTCGATCAGGTGCTGGCCGAGGCCGCCGTCGCCTCCGTCGCCGACGAAGCCACGCTCTGGGCGACCCAGAGTCGCGTCGTCGGCTCGATGCTGGCCGTCGCGGGACTGACCGCCGAGTCGATGGTCCGCGATCCCGGATGGCACCTGATGGACCTCGGACGCCGACTCGATCGCGCCGCCGCGATCACCGCCCTGGCGGCCGCCGCGATCGAGGGGGACCACCCGCCCGACGTCACCGAGATCGTGCTGTCCGCGGTGCTGGCCGCCGCGGACTCGTCCGTGACCTATCGGCGTCGGTACCGGGGCGTCCCGACCCTGGGCGCAGTGATCGATCTCGTGCTCGCGGATCCGATCAATCCCCGGTCCATCGTGTTCCAGATCGACCGGATCGCCGCGGACCTGGCGGCATTACCGGGAGCGGAGGTGACGTCGCGTCCGATGCGGGCACTCGACGTCCTCCGGACGACCGTCCGCCGCCTCGAACCGGGCGACGTCGACACCGAGAGCGGTCGCGCGGACCTGCGCGTCGTCCTCGACAGCGTGCTCGGCGATCTGACTCGGCTGGCGGACGCCGTGGTCGAGACGCACCTCTCCGGGCCCGGCGGCACCCAACCGTTGTCGGGCCACGGCGCCGGGCGGGTGCTCTCGTGACCGCGGTCCCGGTCGCGCCGCCGCATCCCGACGTGCGGTGGTACGCGATCACGCACATCACCAACTACCACTACTCGGCCCCGGTGACGTCGTCGTACGGGCGCGGGCACGTCTTCCCCCGCACCACCGCGACGCAGCGGTGTCTCGACGCCACGGTGACCGTGTCGCCGACACCGACGGACGCGTCGTCGGGCGTCGACGTCCAGGGCAACGAGACCGTCTTCTTCCACGTGACGACGCCGCACGAGCATCTGCGGGTCACGGCGCGGTCGCTGGTCGCGGTGACGGCGCCGGATCCGTCGCTGCGCGCCACCGGCGCCGCCGCGGCGCCCTGGGAGCAGTCGCGGCCGGGCGGTCGACCCGACGCCGCGCTGGACGTCGAGTTCGCGCTGGATCTCGACCCGCCCGAGATCACCGCGGACGTCCGCGAGTACGCCGCCGTGTCGTTCCGGCCGGGGCGTCCGCTCGCGGAGGCGGTGTTCGACCTCCAACACCGCATCCACGAGGACTTCACGTATCTGTCGGGTTCGACCACGACGACGACCACCGTCGCGCAGGTCATGGCCACGCGGACCGGCGTGTGTCAGGACTTCGCCCGGGTGGCGGCGGCGTGCCTGCGTTCGCAGGGTCTCGCCGCGCGCTACGTCTCGGGCTATCTCTCGACGACCCCGCCGCCGGGCAAGGAACGGCTGGTGGGCGTCGACGCCAGCCACGCCTGGGTGTCGGTGCGCTCGGCGGACGGGCGCTGGTTCGACATCGACCCGACCAACGACCAATGGTGCGACGATCGCTACGTCACCGTGGCCCGCGGCCGCGACTACGACGACGTTCCGCCGCTGCGGGGAATCATCTACACGGACTCCGCCCGCAGCCGTATCCACGTGTCGGTGGACGTCGCACCCGTGACGGCCCCCACGGCACCGGCGGTGCGATAGGGTCGAGGAAACAGCACGAACGGGTTGTTTTCGCGCGCCCGTTTCGGGGAACGACACAGTGTTCGACAACGTGGTGGGACCGCGCCTGACCGAAGAACGGCGACATTCGCCGCACCAGACGACGGAAACGAGGAATGGCCCGGTGGGTTCCGCGCAGGACCGACCGGTCGACACACCGATGACGGCAATGCTGGCAGACCCGATCACCGAGGCCGTCGCCGCGGCCACGGAGCTTCTCACCCGCCGCACCGGAGCTCCGGTCACCCTGGTCGACCCCGTGGACCTCGGGGGCAGCGGACGCACGGTCGTTCTCCGGGTGCGCGTTGCCGAGAACCCGTTCCTGCTTCCGCGCACACTCGTGATCAAGCAGGTACGCGTGAGCGCCCACGAGTCCGTGGCCCGGACCGGCCTCGGCGCCGGAGACGATTCGGCGTTCGTGCGTGAGGCCGCGTCCTATCAGTTCGCCACGGCACTGGCCACCGATTCCCGCCCCGGTCCGGCCCTCATCGCCTACGACCTCACCGAGCGCCTGCTCGTGCTGAGCGATCTGGGCGACAGCGCGCCGTTCGCCGCCTTGCTGGGGCAGTCCGATCCGGCCGCGGTCACCAACTCGTTGATGGCGCTCGCTCAAGCTCTGGGCCGGATGCACGCCGCCACCGTCGGCCGCGAGGAGGACTTCGGTGCCCTGCTCGCCCGCGCCGGTGTGACCCAGACCGGCGCAGGATTGGGCGATCAGGTCAGCGCGGCGGAGGCCGCCGTGCCCGGCCTCCTGGCCGATCTCGGGGTCGCCGTGCCCGCGGCCGTGACCGACGCGATCGGCCGCGCGGGTCGTCTGTTCGGCACCGGCGGACTGCGCGCCTTCTCGCCCTCGGACCTGTGTCCGGACAACATCATCGTCAACGACGAGGGCGTGCGGTTCCTCGACTACGAGTGGGGTGGTTTCCGGGACGCGACCCTGGACATCGCCTACACCGTGATGTCGTACCCCGGGTGTCTGTGCCGGCTCGAGCTGTCCCCGGAGCGCGCCGAGGCGATGGTCGAGGCCTGGCGTGCCGAGGTGGTCGGGATGTGGCCGCACCTCGCGGACGACGCCGTGCTGCACGCCAAACTGCTCGACGCGCAACTGATCTGGGCGTGGCTCACCACCTTCTGGTTCGTCCCGGACGACGACGCGCGCAACGCCGCTCTGCGTCGACACAACCTGTCCGTGCCGCGGGCGGTCGCGCTGACGACGCGCTGGACCATCCTGGCCGACTACGCGCGGTCGGTGGGCCACACCGACCTGGCCGACTTCGCCGACGAGGTCCGAGACGCCCTGGGATCGCGGTGGGCGGCGTCCTGAGCCCGGACGGTGCTCCGGGCGGTGGCCCGGACGACGGGGGTTTGTTCGAGCCCGCCGGCGCGGCGCCCGACGACGATTCGCCGACGGCGATCCCGGCACCGGTCCCCGGCTCGGGCGGCCCGCTGCCGGTCCGGATGCGGCCGGCCACGCTCGACGAGGTCGTCGGTCAGCAGCACCTCCTCACACCGGGCGCGCCGCTGCGTCGTCTCGTCGAGGGGTCCGGCGCGGCCTCGGTGCTGCTGTACGGCCCACCCGGGACGGGCAAGACCACCCTCGCCTCGCTCATCTCCGGCGCCACCGGCCGCCGATTCGAGGCGCTGTCGGCGCTCTCGGCGGGGGTCAAGGACGTCCGGGCGGTCATCGACCTGGCCCGTCGCCGTGCGGCACACGGCGAGCAGACGGTGCTCTTCATCGACGAGGTCCACCGGTTCTCCAAGACGCAGCAGGACGCGCTGCTCGCCGCCGTGGAGAACCGCATCGTCCTCCTGGTCGCCGCGACCACCGAGAACCCGTCGTTCTCCGTCGTCTCGCCGTTGCTGTCCCGGTCGCTGGTACTGCAGTTGCGGCCCCTCACCGACGACGACGTCCGGGCCGTGCTGACTCGCGCCGTCACCGACCCGCGCGGCCTGAACGGCAGCGTCACCGTCGACGACGACGCGCTCGACCACCTGGTCCGTCTCGCCGGAGGCGACGCCCGCCGCGCGCTGACGGCGCTCGAGGCCGCGGCGGACACGGCCGTCGGCCTCGCGGCGCAGGACCCTCCCGTGGTCGACCTGACGGCCGTCGAGACCAGCGTCGATCGGGCCGCCGTGCGCTACGACCGCGACGGCGATCAGCACTACGACGTCGTCAGCGCATTCATCAAGTCCATCCGCGGATCCGACGTCGACGCGGCTCTGCACTACCTGGCGCGCATGATCACCGCCGGCGAGGATCCGCGGTTCATCGCACGGCGGTTGGTGGTGCACGCGAGCGAGGACGTCGGGATGGCCGATCCGACCGCGCTGCTGTCGGCCACCGCTGCCGCACAGGCGGTCGCGCTGATCGGCATGCCCGAGGCGCGGCTCGCCCTCGCCCAGGCGACGGTCCACCTGGCGACGGCACCGAAGTCGGGCGCGGTCACCGCGGCGCTCGGGGCGGCGATGGCCGACGTCGCGGCGGGCAAGGCCGGTCCGGTCCCGCCGCATCTGCGCGACGGGCACTACGCGGGCGCCGCCGCGCTGGGCAACGCGCAGGGGTACGCCTTTCCCCACGACGACCCCGACGGTGTCCTGGCGCAGCAGTACCCGCCGGACGAGTTGGTCGGCGTCGACTACTACCGGCCGACGACCCACGGCGCGGAGCGCGATCTGGCGACGCGGGTGGGCAAGCTCCGACGGATCGTGCGGCGGTCGTCGCGATAGGGTGACCGTCGTGCAGACCCACGAGATCCGTCGCCGCTTCCTGGACCATTTCGAGAAGTTGGGCCACACCCCGGTGCCCAGCGCCTCGCTGGTTCTCGACGATCCGAATCTGCTCTTCATCAACGCCGGCATGGTCCAGTTCGTGCCGTACTTCCTGGGTCAGCGCACGCCGCCGTTCGATCGCGCCGTCAGCGTCCAGAAGTGCGTGCGCACCGGGGACATCGAGAACGTCGGCGTCACCACGCGGCACAACACGTTCTTCCAGATGGCCGGCAACTTCTCGTTCGGCGACTACTTCAAGCGCGAGGTCGTCGGGTTCGCCTGGACGCTGCTGACGTCGCCCGTGGAGGAGGGCGGCTACGGCTTCGATCCCGAGCGCATCTGGGCCACCGCCTATCTCGACGACGAGGAGGCCATCCAGATCTGGAAGGACGTCGCCGGCCTGCCCGACGAGCGTATCCAGCGGCGCGGGATGGCGGACAACTACTGGTCGATGGGCATTCCCGGTCCCTGCGGACCGTGTTCGGAGATCTACTACGACCGCGGTCCCGAGTACGGCCGCGACGGGGGTCCGGAGGCGGACGAGGACCGCTACATCGAGATCTGGAACCTCGTGTTCATGCAGAACGAGCGCGGGCAGGGGACCGGCAAGGACGACTTCGAGATCCTCGGGCCGCTGCCGCGCAAGAACATCGACACCGGCATGGGTGTCGAGCGCGTCGCGTTCCTGCTCCAGGAGGTCGACAACGTCTACGAGACCGACCTGGTGCGTCCGGTGATCACCGAGGCGGAACGGCTCTCCGGTCGCACCTACGGCGAGAACCACGAGGCGGACGTGCGCTTCCGGGTCATCGCCGACCACGCCCGGACCGCGGTCATGCTGATCGCCGACGGCGTCACCCCCGGCAACGACGGGCGGGGATACGTGCTGCGTCGGCTGCTGCGCCGCATCGTGCGCAGCGCTCGACTGCTCGGCGCCACCGATCCGTCGATGTCCCGGTTCGTCACCGTCGTGCGCGACACGATGGCCGAGTCCTACCCCGAACTGGTCGAGGACTTCGCGCGCATCGAGTCCGTCGCCGTGGGGGAGGAGCGGGCGTTCCTCACGACCCTCAGCTCGGGATCCAAGCTGTTCGAGAGCGCGGCGCAGTCGGTCACCGCCGCCGGCGGAAGCCGCATCGGGGGCTCCGAGGCGTTCGTCCTGCACGACACCTACGGGTTCCCGATCGACCTCACGCTGGAAATGGCCGCCGAGGCGGGCCTCGAGGTCGACGAGGACGGCTTCCGCACGCTGATGGCGGAGCAGCGCAGTCGCGCCAAGGCCGACGCGCGGGCGCGCAAGCACGCACACACCGACCTGTCGGTGTACAAGGAGTTCGTCGATCGCGGACCCACCGAGTTCACCGGGTTCGACGAGCTCGACACCGAGGCCTCCGTGCTCGCCCTCATCTCCGGTGGTGTCCGCGTCCCCACCGCGGCCGCCGGGGAGGACGTCGACGTGATTCTCGACCGCACTCCGCTCTACGCCGAAGCCGGCGGTCAGCTCGCGGACATCGGCACCATCACCGGTCCGGGTCTGCGCGTCACCGTGCGTGACGTGCAGAAGATCGCCAAGACCGTGTGGGTGCACAAGGTCACCGTCGACGAGGGACAGCTGACCGAGGGCGACGCCGTCACCGCGCACACCGATCCGCAGTGGCGCCGCGGCGCCACGCAGGGCCACTCCGGCACCCACCTCGTCGGTGGTGCGCTGCGGCAGATCCTCGGCCCGAACGCGGTGCAGGCCGGGTCGCTCAACAAGCCCGGTTATCTTCGCTTCGACTTCACCTACCAGGGCGCGCTGAGCGAGTCCCAGCGCGAGGACATCGAGGCGGTCACCAACGACGCCGTCGGGTCCGACTACGCGGTGAACACGTTCACGACCGGTCTCGACGAGGCGAAGGAGATGGGCGCGCAGGCACTGTTCGGGGAGAACTACGGCGACGAGGTCCGCGTCGTCGAGATCGGCGGCCCGTTCTCCCTCGAGCTGTGCGGCGGAACCCACGTGCAGCACTCGTCGCAGATCGGCCCGGTCACCATCCTCGGCGAGTCCTCGGTGGGCTCGGGGGTGCGCCGCGTGGAGGCGTTCGTCGGACTCGACTCGTACAAGTACCTCGCGAAGGAACGGGCGCTGCTCGCCGGTCTCGCGACCTCGCTGAAGGTGCCCACCGACGAGGTGCCCGCTCGGGTGGAGAACCTCGTCGAACGGCTGCGCGTCGCCGAGAAGGAACTCGAGGCCACGCGCGCCGCCGCAGTGCTGTCCTCCGCCGGGTCGTACGTCGACGCGGCGCGGACGGTCGGAACGGTGCGCGTGGTCGCCGCCCCGGCACCGGCAGGTGTCGCCGCGGGTGACCTCCGCACCCTCGCACTGGACATCCGTGGCCGATTCGGGTCCGAGCCTGCCGTGGTCGCGCTGTTCGGCGACGTCGACGGCAAGGTGCCGTTCGTCGTCGCCACCACCTCCGGTGCCCGCGACCTCGGGATCGCCGCCGGTGAGCTGGTCTCGTCGTTCGGCCCGTCCATCGGTGGACGCGGCGGCGGCAAGGCCGACGCTGCCCAGGGGTCCGGTTCCGACGCGGCCGGTATCCCCTCGGCGATCGACGCCGTCGTCGCGCGTATCGCCGAGATCGCGTCTTGACCGTGCCGGAAGCACCCCGATCGGGGGTTCCGGACCGGCCCGGAGCCGACGATCCGGGACGGGGACGTCGGCTCGGCATCGACGTGGGCAGCGTCCGCATCGGCGTCGCGTCGTCCGATCCCGACGGCGTCCTCGCGACGCCGGTGGAGACCGTGGCGCGCGCCCCGAAGACCCACCCCGACGCGTCCGACGTGCGACGCATCGTCGCGCTCGCCGAGGAGTACGAGGCCGTGGAGATCGTCGTCGGGCTGCCGCGCACGCTGCGAGGGGAGCGCGGGAAGGCCGCCGACATCGCTGTCCGGTTCGCCCGAGTTCTCGGGCGCGCCCTTCCCGGCACGCCGGTTCGCCTCGCGGACGAACGCTTGACTACGGTGAGTGCGGCGCGCGGACTTCGCGACAGCGGCATCCGGGCCCGGAACCAGCGGTCGGTGATCGACCAGGCCGCTGCCGTGGCGATCCTGCAGGGGTGGCTCGACGAGCGTCGGCGGCCCGGGCGCGACGAGACGACCGCGCCGAACGAGACGGAGGGGGCACCGATGCCCGACAACGGTGACGACGGCGCGGGAGCCACGCAGTGAACAACGGCGCAGGAGCCACGCAGTGAACAACGGCGCAGGAGCCACGCAGTGAACGACGAGTGGGACACCGACCGCATCCCCGTGGTTCGCGACGGACGAGCGCGGGACGGCCGAGCACGCGACGGTGCGCGGGAAGGCCGGCCACGACCGGTGGGTGATCGAGGCGCGCCCGCACCGGAGGCCGGCCGGGCCGGTGCCCGACGCCGCCGGGCCGCGGAGGGCCGCAAGCGTCGCGCACGGATCGTCGGAGGTCTCGCGGTGATCGCACTCGTGGTGCTCGTCGGCGCGGCCGGAGTGTGGGCGTTCTCGGCGTTCCGGGGTGGCGCCGAGCCCGCGGCGGACTTCGCCGGACCCGGCGGCGCCACCGTCGTCGTCGCGGTCCAACCCGGAGACACCGCGGAGCAGATCGCGGGGGAGATGGCCGACAAGGGTGTCACCGCATCGTCCGCCGCGTTCTACGAAGCGGCACTGCAGAATTCGGCGATCACCGCGGTCCAGCCGGGTTACTACCGGTTGCAGGAGGGGCTACCGGCCGCGGATGCGGTGGCCACGCTGGTGGACCCCGCCGCGCGTGTGGGTCAGATCCAGATCGCCGAGGGGCGGCAGCTGCACGACACCACCGACGTCAACACCGGCGCGGTGCGCAAGGGCATCTACACCCTGATCTCCGAGGCGAGTTGCGCTGTGGGCGAGGGTGTTCCGTGCGTGACCTATCAGCAGCTCGACGAAGCCGGGGCGGGCGATCCCGCCGAGCTCGGTGTCGCCGACTGGGCCCGCGACGCCGTCTCTCGCGTCCCCGATCGCGATCGCCAGCTCGAGGGGCTCATCGCTGCCGGCACCTGGAACGTCGACCCCAGTGCCTCGCCCGCGGAGATGATCCGTCAGCTGGTCACCGAGAGCGCCGAACTCTACGAGAGCACCGGACTGCTCGAGACCGGCGCGAACTCCGGCCTGGACCCCTACCAGGTGCTGGTCGCGGCGTCGCTCATCGAACGCGAGTCCCTGCCACAGGATTTCGCCAAGGTGGCCCGCGTCATCCTCAACCGGCTGGCCATCGGGCAGAAGCTCGAATTCGACTCCACCGTCAACTACGCGCTGGACACCACCGAGGTGGCCACCACGGACGTCGACCGCGGCACGGTGACCCCGTGGAACACGTACGCGAGCGAGGGTCTGCCGGCCACCCCGATCTGCTCCCCGGGCGTCGGCGCCGTGCAGGCCGCCGAGAATCCGGAACCGGGCAACTGGCTCTACTTCGTGACCATCAACGCGCAGGGCGACACGCTCTTCACGGACAACTATCAGACCCACCTGGACAACATTCAGAAGGTCGAAGGCGGGTTCCTCGACAGTGGCCGATGAACCGGTTCCCGCGGAGGTGGCCGATGACCCGGGTGCCCGTCGAGCGGCCGTTCTCGGATCGCCGGTCGCCCACTCCAAGTCGCCGATCGTGCACCGGGCCGCGTTCGCCGCGCTGGGCCTGACCGGCTGGACCTACGAGCGCATCGAGTGCACCGCGGACGACCTCGCGCCGCTTCTGGATTCGTTCGGCCCCGAGTGGGTGGGGGTCTCGGTGACCATGCCCGGCAAGTTCGCCGCTCTGGCGTACGCCTCGGAGCGCACCGCACGCGCGGACGCGGTGGGGTCGGCCAACACCCTGGTCCGCACCTCCGACGGATGGCGCGCGGACTGCACGGACGTCGACGGCGTGACCGGCGCGCTCGGCACCGTCGGGGTCACCGATCTCACCGGTGCATCGGTCGTCGTCGTCGGGGCGGGGGGCACGTCGCGGCCCGCCCTGGTCGCGGCCGCGGACCGCGGCGCCGCGTCCGTCACCATCGTCTCCCGCGACCGCGGCCGTGCCACCGGAGCACTGGACTGTGCGGCGCGCTGCGGCCTCGACGCCCGGTGGGCCGACTTCGAGGACCCGCGGCTCGCCGACACCTTCGCGGGTGCCGCCGCCGTGATCTCCACCGTGCCGGCGGACGGAGCGGAGGCGTTGGTGCCCGTGGCCGGGCACGTGGCGGTGCTGCTCGACGCCATCTACGACCCGTGGCCGACGCCGTTCGCCGCAGCCGTCGACCGCGCCGGCGGAACCGTGGTGGGCGGGGTGCAGATGTTGCTGCACCAGGCGTTCGGCCAGACCGAGCAGTTCACCGGCCGTCCGGCGCCGCGCGAGGTGATGACCCGAGCACTGCTCGGCGACTGACCGTTCGTCCCCGGGCGGGCGGCCGTCCCCGGGTCGAGATGCGCGGCCGTGCCGCGGGGCGTCGAGGTGCGAGCGTCGGTCCGTGACCGACTCCGTTCCGCTCTGGCTCGTCGTGGCGACCGCCGCGGCTCTGGGTGCTCTCGCCGTCGCGACGATCGGCCGGTGGACGCGCCCCACCCCGACAGACCACGCGGCGATCGCGCTCGCGTGCGGGTGCGCCGCCGCGGTGAGCGCCGGTTCCGGGATCGCGGACACGGCCGCCGTCGTCGCCCTCACGTCGTGGGCCGGGGTGCTGTGCATCGTGGACGGCCGTCTGCTCCGCTTGCCGGACGAGCTGACCCTGCCGGCCGCCGGGGCCGTGATGGTCGCCGCGCAGCACCCGAGTGCGGCGATCGTGGGGGCGGCCGCGTACGCGGGACTGCACTGGCTGGCCGCCGCGGCGGTGCCGGGTGCGATCGGCGGCGGTGACGTCAAGCTGTGTCTGACGCTCGGTGCCGTGGGTGGGCAGGCGGGTGTCGAGGTGTGGGTGTCCGCGGCGGTCCTGGCGCCGGTCCTCGGACTGGTCGCGGCGGCCACCACGGCAGCGGTCGGCGTTCGTGGCCGGTTCCCGTACGGACCACCGCTCTGTGCGGCGACCCTGGTGGCGTGGCTCGGCGCCGCGGCGTGAAAAGATGGGGCTCGTGTTGCGATGGATCACGGCCGGCGAATCCCACGGCCCTGCACTGGTGTCGGTTCTCGAAGGCATGGTTGCCGGGGTCGAGGTGACCAGCGAGGACATTGCCGCCCAGCTCGCCAGGCGGCGGCTCGGGTACGGCCGCGGTGCGCGCATGAAGTTCGAGGCCGACCAGGTGACGGTGATCGGCGGCGTGCGGCACGGCCGCACCCTCGGCGGACCGGTCGCGATCGAGGTCGGCAACACCGAGTGGCCCAAGTGGGAGCAGGTCATGTCGGCCGATCCGGTCGATCCGGACGTCCTGGCCGACCTCGCCCGCAACGCGCCCCTGACCCGTCCCCGCCCGGGTCATGCCGATTACTCCGGCATGCTCAAGTACGGATTCGACGACGCCCGTCCGGTTCTGGAACGTGCCAGCGCACGGGAAACAGCCGCGCGTGTCGCGGTGGGTACCGTCGCGCGCGGCTTCCTGCGCCAGGTCCTCGGCGTGGAGGTGCTCTCCCACGTCGTGTCGATCGGCGCGTCGGAGCCGTACGTCGGCCCCGAGCCGCAGCCCGGCGATCTCGACGCCATCGACGCCAGCCCGGTTCGCGCTCTGAACTCCGAGACCGAGCAGGCGATGATCGCCGAGATCGAGGCCGCCAAGCGCGACGGCGACACGCTCGGCGGTGTGGTGGAGGTGGTGGTCCACGGACTTCCCGTCGGACTCGGCTCCTTCGTCACCGGTGACAGCAAGCTCGACGCCCGGCTCGCCGCGGCGCTCATGGGTATCCAGGCCATCAAGGGTGTCGAGGTGGGCGACGGGTTCGAGACGGCGCGTCGGCGCGGCAGCGCCGCCCACGACGAGATCGCGCCGGGTGACGACGGCATCGTCCGCTCCACCAACCGCGCCGGCGGTCTCGAGGGCGGCATGACCAACGGGGCGCCGCTGCGCGTCCGGGCGGCGATGAAGCCCATCTCGACGGTGCCGCGCGCGCTGTCGACGGTGGACATGTCGACGGGCGAGCAGGCCGTCGCGATCCATCAGCGCAGCGACGTCTGCGCCGTTCCGGCGGCCGGCGTGGTCGCCGAGACCATGGTGGCCCTGGTGCTGGCGCAGGCGACCCTCGAGAAGTTCGGCGGCGATTCGGTCGCCGAGACCGCGGGCAACGTGCGTCGCTACGTCGAGAACGTGTCCCAGCGCCCCCCGCGATGACCGGCGAGGCCGGGGGGCGGTCGGATTCGCTGCCGGGGGTTCGGCCGCGGGTCGTGTTGATCGGGCCGCCGGGGGCGGGGAAGTCGACGATCGGCCGTCGCGTGGCGAAGGCCCTCGGCGTGGAGTTGTACGACACCGACGCCGCCATCGAGGAACGCACCGGCCGGACGATTCCGGACATCTTCGCCGTGGACGGCGAGGCGGCGTTCCGGGAGATCGAGGAGCAGGTCGTCGTGGAGTCGCTGCACTCGCAGTCGGGTGTGGTGTCGCTCGGCGGGGGTGCGGTGCTGTCTCCTCGGACCCGCGCCGCGCTGCAGGGCCACACGGTGGTCTACCTCGAACTCGGTGTCGGGGAGGGGCTGCGTCGGACGGGCGCGCTGAACGCGAACACGTCGCGCCCGTTGCTGACGGGCGTGGATCCGAAGGCGAAGTACCGGGAGCTGATGCGGATTCGCCGTCCGCTGTATCGGGAGGCGGCGTCGATCCGGGTGCGGACCGACGGGCGCAGCCCGTCCCGGGTCGTGGCTGCGGTGCTGGACCGGTTGGGTGCACCGCGCGAGCCGGCGGAGACCCGACCGGAGCGGCCCCGGCGGACCGGAGCCCGTCGGCGGTCGCGCCGGGGAGCCGGGCGTTCCGCGTCGCCGCGTTCGGGTGCGCCGCCACCCGGGGCGATGCCCGCACCCGATCAGCCGACCACACCTTCGGGGCGACCCGCCCCTCGATCACAGGAGCCGACATGAGCCCGGACACCGACGGCCGCAGCGACACCGAGACCGGAACGGTCGTCGGCTCCGAGCCGGTGACGATCACCGTGAACTCGGCCGATCCGTATCCCGTCGTCATCGGCCGCGGCCTGCTGACCGAGCTGGTCGATCAGCTGCGCGGGACGCGGACGGTCGCGATCTTCCACCAGCCGCCGCTCGCCGAGACGGCGGAGGTGGTGCGGGCGGCCCTGGCGGAGACGGGCGTGGACGCGCATCGCATCGAGATTCCCGATGCGGAGGACGGCAAGGAACTGCCCGTTGCCGGCTTCTGCTGGGAGGTGCTCGGCCGGATCGGACTGACCCGCAGCGACGCCGTCGTCGGGCTCGGCGGTGGCGCCGCGACGGACCTGGCCGGCTTCGTCGCCGCCACGTGGATGCGCGGGGTGCGGGTGGTGCACGTGCCGACGACGTTGCTCGCGATGGTCGACGCGGCCGTGGGCGGCAAGACGGGCATCAACACCGACGCAGGCAAGAACCTGGTGGGCGCGTTCCACGAACCGTCCGCGGTCCTGGTGGACCTCGCGACGCTCGAGACGGTGCCGCGTCACGAGATCGTGGCCGGAATGGCCGAGGTGATCAAGACCGGGTTCATCGCCGATCCGGTGATCCTGGATCTGATCGAGGCGGACCCGGAGGCGGCTCTCGATCCGACCGGCGACGTGCTGCCGGAGTTGATCCGGCGGTCCATCGAGGTCAAGGCCCGCGTGGTGGCGGCGGACCTCAAGGAATCGGACCTGCGCGAGATCCTCAACTACGGGCACACTCTCGGCCACGCCATCGAGCGGCGCGAGAAGTACCGGTGGCGCCACGGCGCCGCGGTGTCGGTGGGCCTGGTGTTCGCGGCGGAACTCGCCCGCGTGGCCGGTCGCCTTTCCGACGAGGTGGCCGACCGCCATCGGCGGATTCTCGAGCTGGTGGGCTTGCCGGTCGGTTACGACGGCGACGCCTTCGGCCAACTCCTCGAGGGGATGCAGACCGACAAGAAGAACCGCAAGGGGCTGCTGCGCTTCGTCGTCCTCGACGACCTGGCGAGGCCGGGACGACTCGAAGGCCCGGATCCGTCGCTGCTCGCCGCGGCGTACTCCGCGATCGCGCGCGACGCGGGCCCGGCGGGCTCGACGACCGTCCTGCTCTAGATCGTCAGGACCGGTCGCGGGCCGGCGCGAAGACCTCGGTGTCGGCGGTGTCGTCGCCGGCGCCGCCGGAGGAGTCGGCGCGACGCTCGTCGGGGTCCGCGGAGCGGCGGCGGGGGCCGTCGTCCACCCCGCGCCGCGCCCACCACCGGCCGATCGCGACGGCGATGGTGGCGGGGACGAACACCAGCAGCACCGTGAAGGCGGCACCCGCGGTGATCTCGAAGATCAGGGAGTTGGCGCTGACGGCGAGGTTCGCGACGGCGGTGAACAGCCAGGAGAGGAACCCGGCGCCGACGCCGGCGACCAGCGAGGCCTTCAGCCAGACCATGGTGTGATCGGTGGCGTCCGCCTCACCGCGTCGACCGGCGGCGATGCCGTCGAGGGCACCCCAGACGATCGCGACGAGCAGCACCGCCACCAGGGTCAGCATCTGCAGCATCGACCCGCGAGTGGGCGCGGCGGCGACGGCCAGAGCCAGCACCACCCGGGCCACCACGTGAACGAGCGCCATCCCCACACCGCGTACCACCCAGCCAGTCATGGAGGACACAGTAGCCACCTCGCCGTGACGCCGGGCGTACACCGGTCAGGTCCGTACCGGTCACGGCGCGGCCGAGCGGTACGTTCGGGTGATGCCCACCGCCGATCATGCCGCCCGCCGCGACGCCCTCCGTTCCCTCGTCCGCACCGCGGGATGGGACGCGATGCTGGTCACCGACCTGCTGAACGTGCGCTACCTGACGGGGTTCACGGGGTCCAACGCGGCGTTGTTGGTCTCGGCGTCCGACACGGCGGCGGGGGAGGACGGCACGGTGATCTGCACCGACGGCCGGTACGTCATCCAGGTGGCGGGCCAGGTGCCCGATCTGCGGGCGGTGATCGACCGGGCGGGTCCGGTGCGCCTGCTGTCCGACACGCCCGCGCGCCGGGTGGGTTTCGAGTCGCACGTGGTGTCGGTGGACGACCACGCCCGGTGGACCGAACGGACGGACGTCGAGTTGGTGCGTGCGGCGCGGCCGGTCGAGCAGCTGCGTGTCGTCAAGGACGAGTCCGAGGTCGCGCTGCTCCGTCAGGCGTGCGGGGTGGCCGACCGGGCGTTGGCCACCCTGATCGAGCGGGGCTCGCTCCGGCCGGGACGGACGGAGAAGGAGGTCGGGCTCGAGCTCGACCACACGATGCTGGGGCTGGGGGCCGACGGCATCTCCTTCGAGACCATCGTCGCGACGGGCGCCAATTCGGCTGTCCCGCATCACCGTCCGGACGCCACGGTCCTCCGGCACGGCGACCTGCTCAAGCTGGACTTCGGCGCCGAGGTGGGCGGTTACCACTCCGACATGACCCGCACCTACGTGCTCGGCGCGGCACAGGAGTGGCAGCGCGAGCTGTACGAGCTCGTGGCGCGGTCCCAGGCCGCGGGGCGGGCGGCGCTTCGGCCGGGCGCCGAGGTGCGGGCCGTCGACGGCGCGGCCCGCGCCGTCATCGACGAGGCCGGGCACGGCGAGCTGTTCCTGCACGGTCTCGGGCACGGCGTCGGTCTGGAGATCCACGAAGCGCCGGGAATCGGCGCCACCGGCACCGGTACACTGCTTGCCGGTGCAGCGGTGACGGTGGAGCCCGGCGTGTACTTCTCCGGTCGCGGAGGCGTACGGATCGAGGACACGCTCATCGTCCGTGAGGACGAGCCGGAACTGCTCACGCTGACCAGCAAGGAGTTCACCGTCCTCTGACGGCCCCCATCCCGTGCCCTCCGCGGCGCGCGGTGCGGTGCGCCGGACGGCGAGTCCGACGCGGAAGTGCACCACCGAAGAGTTTCCACCGCGACACGAGGAGATGCGAAGCACGTGGCTTCCACCAGTGATTTCAAGAACGGGCTCGTCCTGAACATCGACGGCCTGCTCTGGTCGATCATCGAGTTCCAGCACGTCAAGCCGGGCAAGGGCCCCGCCTTCGTCCGCACCAAGCTCAAGAACGTGACCTCGGGCAAGGTGGTCGACAAGACCTTCAACGCCGGCGTCAAGGTCGAGACCGCGACGGTGGACCGCCGCGACATGACGTACCTGTACCACGACGGCAGTGACTACGTCTTCATGGACGGCGACACCTACGACCAGATCTCGATCGGCGAGGCCACCATCGGTGACGGCGCACGGTTCCTGCTCGAGAACATGACCGTGCAGGTCGCGATGCACGAGGGTCTGCCGCTGTACGTAGAGCTGCCCGTCACCGTCGAGCTCGTCGTCCAGCACACCGATCCCGGCCTGCAGGGTGATCGTTCGACCGGCGGCACCAAGCCGGCGACCCTCGAGACCGGCGCCGAGATCAACGTGCCGCTGTTCATCAACACCGGCGACAAGCTCAAGGTCGACTCGCGCGACGGCAACTACCTCGGGCGTGTGAATTCCTGAGTGAGCGAGTCCGCGAAGACCGGTCGCCCGGCACCGAAGAAGCTCGGCGCGCGGCACAAGGCGCGCAAGCGCGCTGTCGATTTCCTCTTCGAAGCGGAGGCGCGTGACCTCGACCCCGTGGCCCTGGCCGCGGACCGTCGTGCGCTCTCCGCGGAGGACGACGCCGTCGCTCCCGTCAACGCTTACACCGACACTCTGGTCGCCGGCGTGGCGGAGAGCCTGGACCGCATCGACTCGGTCATCTCCGACCACCTGCACCAGTGGACCCTGGCGCGTCTGCCGGCCGTCGACCGCGCCATCCTGCGCGTCGCGGTCTGGGAGTTGCTGAACGCGACCGACGTGCCGCCGGTGGTGGCCGTCGACGAGGCGGTGGAGTTGGCCAAGCAGCTCTCCACCGACGAGTCGCCGTCGTTCGTCAACGGGGTGCTCGGGCAGATCGTGTCGGTGGCGCCGCAGGTGCGTGCGGCCGCCGCCGCTCGGCCGGTGGCAGAGCAGACAGCCGCCGCTCGGCCGGCGGCAGAGCAGACAGCCGCCCGGCCCGCGGCGGAGCAGCAAGCCGACGACGCGGGGGACCGCACCGACTGACACCGAGCGCGGTGAGCGGTCGCGCGCGTTGCTAGACTCTGCTCGTTCGACATCCTTTAACGATCCGTCCCGTGAGGCGGAGAAGGAGGTCCCGTTTCTCGTGTCCGACGACGAGAACGCTACCCAGCACAGCCGCGAGCTGTTGTCCGCCGCCGACGTCGGCCGGACCGTCGCGCGCATGGCGCATCAGATCATCGAGAAGACCGCCGTCGGCTCCGACGGCGCGCCGCCACTGATCCTCATCGGGATTCCGACGCGGGGGTCGACTCTCGCGCAGCGGCTCGCAGCCCGCATCGAGGAGTTCGCCGGCACCCGGCCGCCCGTGGGGTCGCTGGACATCACGCTCTATCGGGACGACCTGCGCAGCAAGCCGCACCGCGCGCTCGAGCGGACCTCGGTGCCGGACACGGGCGTCGACGGCGCCCTCGTGGTTCTGGTCGACGACGTCCTGTTCTCCGGCCGCTCGGTCCGCGCCGCGCTCGACGCGCTGCGCGACCTGGGTCGGCCCCGCGCGGTGCAGCTGGCGGTCCTGGTGGATCGCGGGCACCGCGAACTGCCGCTGCGCGCGGACTACGTCGGCAAGAACGTGCCGACGGCGCGGTCCGAGGACGTGTCGGTGCTACTGGTCGAGCACGACGGCCGGGACGGCGTCGAGCTCCGGTCGGCCGGGTCGCCGGGGTCGGCGGGGGAGGACCTCCGATGAGCCGGCACCTGCTGACCACGGCCGCCCTGAGTCGCGTCGAGGCCACCGAGATCCTGGACGAGGCGGAGCGCTTCGAGCAGGCCTTGCTGGGCCGGGACGTCAAGAAGCTGCCGACTCTGCGCGGCAAGACGGTCATGACGGTCTTCTACGAGAACTCCACCCGCACCCGCGTGTCGTTCGAGGTCGCCGGGAAGTGGATGAGCGCCGACGTCATCAACGTCAGTGCGTCGAGTTCGTCGGCGTCCAAGGGTGAATCGTTGCGGGACACCGCGCTGACCCTGCGCGCGGCGGGTGCCGACGCCCTGGTGGTCCGGCATCCGGCGTCGGGGGCCGCGCACCGGATCGCCGACTGGACGGCGAACGCCGACGGCACGGGTCCCGCGGTGATCAACGCCGGGGACGGTACGCACGAACACCCGACCCAGGCGCTGCTCGACGCCCTGACGTTGCGCCAGCGCCTCGGCGACATCGAGGGCCGTCGTGTCGCGATCGTCGGCGACGTCCTGCACAGCCGCGTCGCCCGGTCGAACGCCACGTTGCTCGCGACCCTCGGGGCCGAGGTGGTGGTGATCGCGCCGCGCACGCTGCTGCCGGTCGGCATCGAGACCTGGCCGGTCACGGTGGCGTCGTCGCTCGACGCGGAGCTGCCCGCCCTGGACGCGGTCATGATGCTGCGCGTGCAGGCCGAGCGGATGAACGGCGGGTTCTTCCCGTCCGCGCGGGAGTACTCGATCGGCTACGGACTGAATCAGCGCCGGTTCGAGCTGCTCCCCGAGCACGCGGTGGTGCTGCACCCCGGCCCGATGCTGCGCGGCATGGAGATCGGCTTCTCCGTCGCCGACGCCCCCGAAACCGCTGTCCTGCAACAGGTTCAGAATGGAGTTCACGTGCGCATGGCCGTCCTGTTCCGCCTCCTCATCGGATCGGAGGAGACGCGATGAGCGTGCTGCTGCGGCGGGTGCGTCCGTACGGCGAGGGCGACCCGGTGGACGTACTGATCGAAGACGGGATCATCACGCGGATCGAGGCGGACCTGGACGCGCCGTCGGCCGAGGTGGTCGACGGCGCGGGCGCGATCGTGCTGCCCGGTTTCGTCGATCTGCACACCCACGTCCGGGAGCCCGGACGGGAGGACACCGAGACCATCGAGACGGGGTCGGCCGCCGCGGCGCGCGGGGGTTACACCGCGATCTTCGCCATGGCCAACACCTCGCCGGTCGCCGACTCGGTGGTGGTGACGGACCACGTGTGGCGTCGCGGTCGCGAGGTCGGGCTGGTGGACATCCACCCGGTGGGTGCGATCACGGTGGGTCTGAAGGGCACCGCGCTGGCCGAGATGGGCACGATGCACGCCGGGGAGGCCGGAGTGCGGCTCTTCTCCGACGACGGTCACTGCGTCGCCGATCCGCTGCTGATGCGGCGGGCGCTCGAGTACGCCGCCGGTCTCGGTGTCGTCGTCGCGCAGCACGCGGAAGAGCCGCGCCTGACGGAGAACGCCGTGGCCCACGAGGGCGCCACCGCGGCACGACTGGGCCTGACGGGGTGGCCCCGCTCCGCCGAGGAGGCCATCGTCGCGCGCGACGCGATCCTGGCCCGCGACGCCGGCGCCCGCGTCCACATCTGTCACGCCTCGACCGCGGGAACGGTGCAGCTGCTGGACTGGGCGAAGAAGCAGAACATCGCCATTACCGCCGAGGTGACCCCGCACCACCTCTTCCTCGACGACTCCCGTCTCGAGACCTACGACGCCGTGAACCGGGTCAACCCGCCCCTGCGCGAGGTCTCCGACGTCGCCGCGCTGCGCGAGGCCCTGGCGTCGGGCGTCGTGGACTGCGTCGCCACCGACCACGCGCCGCACGCCGAGCAGGACAAGTGCTGCGAGTTCTCGCAGGCGCGCCCCGGCATGCTCGGTCTCGAGACCGCGTTGTCGGTGGTCGTGGCCTCGATGGTCGAGACCGGCCTGCTGGACTGGCGCGGCGTCGCCCGCGTCATGAGCGAACGGCCCGCGGAGATCGTCGGTCTCACCGATCAGGGGCGTCCGATCGCCGTCGGCGAGCCCGGGACGCTGACCGTCGTCGATCCGGACACGCGCTGGACCGTCGCGGCGCAGGATCTGGCCTCGCTGTCCGCCAACACCCCGTTCGACGCGCTGGAGCTGCCGGCGGTGGTGACCACCACGGTGCTGCGCGGCCGCGTGACGCACCGCCGCACGACGAGTGAGGTGTCCTGATGGATCGTGTGCTGCTCGTGCTGGCCTTCCTGCTCTTCTGGTTGGCGATGATCGCGCTGATCCTGTGGGGCTGGCGAAACCGACAGCGACGCCAGCAGGACGTGATCGGTGAGCTGCCGGCCGTGCCCGCCGACCTCGGGGCCGTGCTCGTCCCGCCCTGCACGGGCCTCTACGTGGGCTCCACCATCGCGCCGAGCTGGCAGAACCGCATCGCCGTCGGTGACCTCGGGCATCGCGCCACCGGCACCCTCACGCGCTACGAGGCGGGCATCCTCCTCGAGCGCACGGGGGAGTCGGCGGTGTTCGCGCCGACGGACTCGCTGCGCGCGATCCGGACCGAGCGGGGACTGGCCGGGAAGGTCATGACCCGCGACGGCCTGTTGGTGATCCGGTGGGAGTTGCCCACCGGCACCGAGATCGACACCGGCTTTCGAGCCGACGACAAATCGGTCTACCCCGCGTGGGTGGACCGTCCCGACACCACACCGGACGACGGTCCGGACGATTCGATCGAGAAGAAGGAGACGGCGTGAGCAAGCCCGACGCCGCGGCACTGGTCCTCGAGGACGGGCGGGTCTTCCGCGGAGCCGCGTACGGCGCCGTGGGTCAGACCCTCGGCGAGGCCGTGTTCTGCACCGGTATGACCGGCTACCAGGAGACCCTGACCGATCCCAGCTACCACCGCCAGATCGTGGTCGCGACCGCACCGCAGGTGGGCAACACCGGTTGGAACGGCGAGGACAACGAATCCGTCGGCCCCGACGGGTCCGCGAACGACGCGAAGATGTGGGTGGCGGGGTTCGCCATCCGCGACGCGAGCCGCCGCGCCTCGAGCTGGCGCGCGAACGGCACGCTCGACGAGGAGATGCGTCGCCAGGACGTCGTCGGCATCGCCGAGATCGACACCCGCGCGGTGGTCCGTCACCTGCGCACCCGCGGCTCGATGAAGGCGGGCATCTTCTCCGGCGACGCGCTGGCCGACGTCGACACGCTCGTCGAGCGGGTGCAGTCCCAGCCGTCGATGGCCGGGGCGGACCTGGCCGGCGAGGTCAGCACCACCTCGGGCTACGTGGTCGAGCCCGAGGGTGAGGCCCGCTACTCGGTGGTGGCGGTGGACCTCGGGATCAAGTCCAACACTCCGCGCATGTTCGCGCGACGCGGGATCCGCGTTCACGTGGTGCCGGCGACGGCGACCATCGATCAGGTGCGCGAGATCGGCGCGGACGGCTTCTTCCTCTCCAACGGTCCGGGCGACCCGGCGACCGCCGACTCGGTGGTGCGTCTGACCGAGGAGGTCCTCGGCGACGGGACGCCGATGTTCGGCATCTGCTTCGGCAACCAGATTCTCGGCCGCGCCCTGGGCCGCGGGACCTACAAGATGAAGTTCGGCCACCGCGGACTGAACATTCCGGTGATCGAGCACGAGACCGGCCGGATCGCGATCACGTCGCAGAACCACGGGTTCGCACTCGAGGGCGAGGCGGGCGAGGAGTTCGACACGCCGTTCGGCCGCGCGATCGTCAGCCACACCTGCGCGAACGACGGTGTGGTGGAGGGGGTTCGACTGCTGGACGATTCGGCCTTCTCGGTGCAGTACCACCCCGAGGCGGCCGCCGGTCCGCACGACGCCGAGTACCTCTTCGACCGGTTCCTGACCCTCCTCGACAAGAAAGTCGGCAAGTAATGCCACGGCGTACCGACCTGAAGCACATCCTGGTCATCGGCTCCGGGCCGATCGTCATCGGACAGGCCTGCGAGTTCGACTACTCGGGCACCCAGGCCTGCCGTGTCCTGCGCGAGGAGGGCCTGCGCGTCAGCCTGGTCAACTCCAACCCCGCCACGATCATGACCGACCCCGAGTTCGCGGACTCCACCTACGTGGAGCCGATCACGGCGTCGTTCGTGGAGAAGGTGATCGAGAAGGAGGCCGCGGCCGGCCACCCCATCGACGCCGTGCTCGCGACCCTCGGTGGTCAGACCGCGCTCAACTGCGCCGTCGCGCTGCACGAGCAGGGCATCCTGGCCAAGCACGACGTCGAGCTCATCGGCGCGGACTTCGACGCCATCCAGCGCGGTGAGGACCGGCAGAAGTTCAAGGACATCGTGGCGAAGGTCGGCGGCGAGAGCGCCCGCTCGCGCGTCTGCTACACGATGGACGAGGTCCACGACACGGTGGCCGAGCTCGGACTGCCGGTGGTCATCCGCCCGAGCTTCACCATGGGCGGACTCGGCTCCGGCATGGCGTACACGCACGAGGACCTCGACCGGCTCGCCGGCGGCGGACTCGACGCCTCGCCGTCGGCCAACGTGCTCATCGAGGAATCCATCTACGGATGGAAGGAATACGAGCTCGAGCTGATGCGCGACAACCGCGACAACGTGGTGATCGTCTGCTCGATCGAGAACGTCGACCCCATGGGCGTGCACACCGGTGACTCGATGACGGTGGCGCCGGCGATGACGCTGACCGACCGCGAGTACCAGACCATGCGCGACCTCGGCATCGCGATCCTGCGCGAGGTCGGGGTGGACACCGGCGGCTGCAACATCCAGTTCGCGATCAACCCGGCGGACGGCCGACTCATCGTCATCGAGATGAATCCGCGCGTGTCCCGGTCGAGTGCGCTGGCCTCGAAGGCGACGGGCTTCCCGATCGCGAAGATCGCGGCCAAGCTCGCCGTCGGGTACTCGCTGGACGAGATCGTCAACGACATCACCCGCGAGACCCCCGCCTGCTTCGAGCCGACGCTCGACTACGTGGTGGTCAAGGCCCCGCGGTTCGCGTTCGAGAAGTTCCCCGGCGCCGACGGCACGCTCACCACGACCATGAAGTCGGTGGGCGAGGCGATGGCTCTCGGCCGCAACTTCACCGAGGCGCTGGGCAAGGTGCTCCGGTCCCTCGAGACCAAGGCCGCCGGATTCTGGACGGTGACCGACGACGTCCTGGCGGGCGAGCGTGCCCGTGACCTCGACGCCGTGCTCGCGGACCTGAAGGTCGCGACGGAGGGTCGGATCTACGATGTCGAGCTCGCCCTGCGGCTGGGCGGCACCGTCGAGCAGGTCGCCGCGGCGTCCGGCGTGGACCCGTGGTTCGTCGACGAGATCGCCGGGCTGGTGGAGCTGCGGGCACGCCTGATCGATGCGCCGGTGATCGACGAGGACCTGCTCCGGCGCGCGAAGCACGCCGGTCTGTCCGACCGGCAGATCGCCGCTCTGCGGCCGGAACTCGCCGGCGAGGACGGTGTCCGCTCGCTGCGCCACCGGCTCGGCGTGCGACCGGTGTTCAAGACGGTGGACACCTGCGCCGCCGAGTTCGAGGCCAAGACGCCGTACCACTACTCGTCCTACGAGCTCGACCCCGGCGCCGAGACCGAGGTCGCCCCGCAGACCGAGCGCGGCAAGGTCCTCATCCTCGGATCGGGTCCCAACCGCATCGGGCAGGGCATCGAGTTCGACTACTCCTGCGTCCATGCGGCCACCACGCTGTCCGCGGCGGGCTACGAGACCGTCATGGTCAACTGCAACCCCGAGACCGTCTCGACGGACTACGACACCGCCGACCGCCTCTACTTCGAGCCGCTCACGTTCGAGGACGTGCTCGAGGTCTACCTGGCCGAGAAGGAATCCGGTCGCGGCGGACCCGGCGTGGTGGGCGTGCTCTGCCAGCTCGGCGGGCAGACCCCGCTGGGCCTGGCGCAGCGCCTGCAGGACGCCGGCGTGCCCATCGTCGGCACCTCGCCCGAGGCCATCGATCTCGCCGAGGATCGCAAGGAGTTCGGCGAGGTCCTCGTGGCCGCCGGCCTCCCGGCGCCGAAATTCGGCACCGCGACCACCTTCGACGGGGCCAAGCGCATCGCCGGCGAGATCGGCTACCCGGTCCTCGTCCGGCCGTCGTACGTCCTCGGTGGGCGGGGTATGGAGATTGTCTACGACGAGGCGTCGCTGGACGACTACATCTCCCGCTCGACCGAACTGACGCCCGAGCATCCGGTGCTGGTGGACCGATTCCTCGAGGACGCGATCGAGATCGACGTCGACGCCCTGTGCGACGGCACCGAGGTCTACCTCGGCGGGGTCATGGAGCACATCGAGGAGGCCGGCATCCACTCCGGCGACTCAGCGTGCGCCCTGCCGCCGATCACTCTCGGTCGCACCGACATCGACGCCGTGCGACGGTCCACCGAGGCGCTCGCCCGCGGTATCGGCGTACGAGGCCTGCTCAACGTGCAGTACGCCCTCAAGGACGACGTGCTGTACGTGCTCGAGGCCAACCCCCGCGCGTCGCGCACGGTGCCGTTCGTGTCCAAGGCGACGGCGGTGCCGCTGGCCAAGGCGGCCGCGCGGATCGCGCTGGGCGCCACCATCGCCGAGTTGCGGGCCGACGGCGTACTGCCGGCCGAGGGCGACGGCGGACACGCCGCGTTCGACGCCCCGGTGGCGGTCAAGGAAGCCGTGCTGCCGTTCAACCGCTTCCGCAAGGCCGACGGCAGCAGCGTCGAATCGTTGCTCAGTCCCGAGATGAAGTCCACCGGCGAGGTCATGGGCATCGACGGCGACTTCGGCACCGCTTTCGCCAAGTCGCAGACGGCCGCCTACGGCTCGCTGCCCCTCGCCGGCTCGATCTTCGTGTCCATCGCCAACCGCGACAAGCGGTCCATGGTGTTCCCGGTCAAGCGGCTCGCGGACCTGGGTTTCCGCATCCTCGCGACCGAGGGCACTGCGGAGATGCTGCGCCGCAACGGCATCGCCAGCGACGTGGTGCGCAAGCACTCCGACGTGGTCGCCGAGGGGGAGCGCACCGTGGTCGACCTCATCAAGGACGGCGAGGTGCACATGGTGCTCAACACCCCGTTCGGCAACAACGGGCCGCGCGTCGATGGTTACGAGATCCGCAGCGCCGCTGTCGCCCGCAACATCCCGTGCATCACCACGGTGCAGGGCGCGGCCGCGGCCGTGCAGGGCATCGAGGCGAGCATTCGCGGTGACATCGGGGTCCGGTCCCTGCAGGACCTGCACAGCACACTCGAGGCCTACTCCACCGCCGGGGAGGGCCCGGTCACCGGAGTGGCCGAGACGGCGGCTGCGTCGTCGTGACCGCCCCGGTCGTGACCGGTTCCGTGGCAGGACGGTGGCGGACCCGCCTCGAGGCGGCCGTCACCGCCCGGGGGCGGCTCTGCGTCGGTATCGACCCGCACGCGGCTCTTCTGGAGTCCTGGGGGCTCGAGGACACCGCCGCGGGCCTCGCCGCCTTCGCCGAGACGTGCGTGGCGGCGTTCGCGGACGAGGTCGCCGTCGTCAAGCCGCAGGTGGCGTTCTTCGAGCGCTTCGGGTCGGCGGGCTACGTGGTGCTCGAACGCACCATCGCGTCGCTGCGCTCGGCCGGGGTCCTGGTGATCGCCGACGCCAAGCGCGGGGACATCGGGAGCACGTCGGATGCGTACGCGGCCGCGTGGCTGGACCCGGCGTCGCCGCTGGCCTCCGACGCCGTGACGGTGTCCCCGTACCTCGGTCCGGGTGCCCTCGAGCCCTTCGTGCGGCGCGCGGTCGCGCACGAGGCGGGTCTGTTCGTCCTCGCCCGGACGTCGAACCCCGAGGGCGAGCAGGTCCAGACCGCGCGCACGGGGTCGGGTGAGACCGTGGCCCAGCACGTCGTCTCCGCCGCGGAGGCGGTCGACCGGGAGGCCGGA
The DNA here is from genome assembly GCF_900111805.1 of Rhodococcoides kroppenstedtii. Taxonomy (GTDB): domain Bacteria; phylum Actinomycetota; class Actinomycetes; order Mycobacteriales; family Mycobacteriaceae; genus Rhodococcoides; species Rhodococcoides kroppenstedtii. Next base: position 108,313 of record NZ_FOJN01000005.1, on the reverse strand, counting down.
GACGCCGTCGCGGGCCTGGTGGTCGGCGCGACACGCGGACACGGTCTCGATCTGCGGGAATTCTCGGGTCCGATCCTGGCTCCCGGGCTCGGCGCGCAGGGCGCATCGGCCGCCGACCTGCCGTCTTTGTTCGAGGGTGCATCGAAGTTGTTGCTGCCCAACTCTTCTCGTGACATCGCGCGGCACGGCCCGGACGTGACGGCGCTCCGCGACGCCGCACGGCGGGTTCGTGACGAGGTCGAACGGGCCCTCGCATAGCCGACGCACCGTCCGCGACACGGGCGGGGGGCCGGTTCGCAATCGTGGGCAGGCCCGACTACGGTCGCTATCGCCGCTGGTCGACACCGGTGGCACACCGGTCGACCGACCTCTCCGCCGCGCCGCACCCCGTGCGGGACTCACCGTCTCGTACGCGCCGTTCGGCACGGACGGACGGCGGACGCCGACCGATACACAAACGACGAGACGGAGGAACCGTGGCCCTTCCCCAGTTGACCGACGAGCAGCGCGCTGCTGCTCTGGAGAAGGCGGCAGCTGCACGTCGTGCCAGGGCAGAGCTCAAGGAGCGCCTCAAGCGCGGCGGCACCGATCTGAAGCAGGTGCTCAAGGATGCCGAAGAGGACGAGATCCTCGGCAAGATGAAGGTCTCGGCGCTGCTCGAGGCCCTGCCCAAGGTGGGCAAGGTCAAGGCGCAGGAGATCATGACCGAACTGGAGATCGCCCCGACGCGTCGTCTCCGCGGTCTCGGCGATCGTCAGCGCAAGGCGCTGCTCGCTCGGTTCGATTTCGAAGCCTGACAGGCGCGTGTCCGACAGTGACACCCGGGCGCGAGCGTCCGACCGTGCCACCGTCACCGCACCGGGGAGGGGTCGGCTGGTAGTTCTGGCCGGCCCCTCCGCCGTCGGGAAGTCCACCGTGGTGGCCCGCGTTCGCGCGGCCCTGCCGGACCTGTTCTTCAGTGTCTCGGCCACCACGAGGGCGCCCCGACCCGGCGAGGTGGACGGACGGGACTACCGCTTCGTCGCCCCCGCCGAGTTCGACCGCATGATCGAGGCCGGTGAGCTGCTCGAGTGGGCCGAGATCCACCGCGGTCTGCACCGCAGCGGAACGCCGGCCGAACCGGTCCGCCGCGCACTGGCCGCCGGGGACCCGGTCCTGCTCGAGGTGGACCTCCAGGGCGCCCGCGCCGTGCGGGCCGCCGCGCCCGAGGCTCGGCTCGTCTTCCTCGCCCCGCCGTCCTGGGAGGATCTGGTGACGCGACTGACGGGCCGCGGGACGGAACCACCGGACGTCGTCGCGCGTCGGCTCGACACCGCACGCGAGGAATTGGCGGCACAGGGCGAGTTCGACACGGTCGTGGTGAACGACGATGTCGAGCGAGCGAGTGCCCAGTTGGTATCCTTGTTGGTCGACGGCGACCCGGTGGACCCCGCAGTCCCCGGCGACGACCGTCCCTAGTCGGAGCATCCGCTCCGGCCACAGCGTTCGAAAAGCATTCAGGAGCATTTCGTGAGTAGTCCCGTAGCAGGCGTGTCGCGTTCCGAGATCGCTGCATACGACACCCCCCTGGGCATCACCAACCCGCCCATCGACGAACTGCTCGACCGCACGTCGTCCAAGTACGCCCTGGTGATCTACGCCGCCAAGCGTGCTCGCCAGATCAACGACTACTACAACCAGCTCGGCGACGGCATCCTCGAGTACGTCGGCCCCCTGGTCGAGCCGGGTCTGCAGGAGAAGCCGCTCTCGATCGCGCTCCGTGAGATCCACGCCGACCTGCTCGAGCACGTCGAAGGCGAGTGAGTCCGCTGTCCTCGCAGCGCCGACGCGTCGTCGTCGGTGTCGGCGGCGGCATCGCCGCCTACAAGGCCTGCGGAGTGATCCGTCACTTCACCGAGGCCGGGGACGACGTCCGCGTCGTCCCCACCGAGTCCGCCCTGCAGTTCGTCGGGCGGGCCACCTTCGAGGCACTGTCCGGCAACCCCGTGCACACCGGCGTCTTCGCCGACGTGCCCGAGGTCCCGCACGTGCGACTCGGGCAGGAGGCCGACCTGGTGGTCGTCGCCCCGGCGACGGCCGACCTGATGGCGCGTGTCGCTGCGGGCCGGGCGGACGACCTGCTGACCGCGACGCTGCTTACCGCCCGGTGCCCGGTGGTGTTCGCCCCCGCGATGCACACCGAGATGTGGGAACACCCCGCCACCGTGGACAACGTCGCCACGCTGCGGCGGCGCGGGACCGTCGTGATCGAGCCCGCGTCGGGCCGCCTGACCGGCAAGGACACCGGTCCGGGCCGCCTTCCCGAGCCCGACGAGATCGCCGCGGTCGCCGAGCTGCTCGCCGAGCGCGCCGACGCGCTGCCCCGCTCGCTCGAGGGTCGCCACCTCGTGATCTCGGCGGGCGGCACCCGCGAACCGCTCGATCCGGTGCGCTTCCTCGGCAACCGCAGTTCCGGCAAGCAGGGGTACGCCCTCGCCCGCGTCGCCGCCCAGCGCGGCGCACGGGTCACCCTCGTCTCGGGCTACACGTCCGACCTCGCGCCGCCGTCGGCGGTGACCGTGGTGCCGGTCCGGACCGCGCAGGACATGCAGACCGCCGTCCGGGAGGCCGCCGGGCACGCCGATGCCGTGATCATGGCCGCCGCCGTCGCGGACTTCCGGCCCAGCACCGTCGCCACCAGCAAGATCAAGAAGGGTGCGGACGAGCCGGACACCGTGCCGCTCACCCGTAACGACGACATCCTGGCGGGCCTGGTCGCCGCGCGCGCCGACGGCGAGTTGCGGGCCGAGACGGCCATCGTCGGATTCGCCGCCGAGACCGGTGACGAGAACGGCGACGTCCTCACCCACGCCCGCGCCAAGTTCGCGCGCAAGAAGTGCGACCTCCTCGTGGTGAACGCCGTCGGTGAGGGCAAGGCGTTCGAGATGGACAGCAACGCCGGCTGGATCCTGTCCACGGACGGATCCGAGACGGCGCTCGCGCACGGGTCGAAAGCACTCATGGCCTCGCGGGTGCTCGACGCGTTGACCCCGCTGCTCGCGCCGACCACCGCGGACGGGCAGTGTACGAACACCGGCGACTCGCGCTGATTCGTGCGCGAGTGGTCGGTGACGCCCGGTCCTGCTGTCCCCACCGATTCGGGGTACCCGGTCGGCGGTAGCCCTGTCCGTGTACGAGAGGAAACATCTGTGAGCACGTCCGCACGTCGGCTCTTCACCAGCGAATCGGTCACCGAGGGTCATCCCGACAAGATCTGTGACGCCATCAGCGACTCGATTCTCGACGCGCTCCTCACCGAGGACCCCCGGGCACGGGTCGCGGTGGAGACTCTGGTGACCACCGGCCAGGTGCACGTCGCCGGCGAGGTCAACACCACCGCCTACGCCGACATCCCTCACATCGTGCGCGAGAAGGTGCTCGAGATCGGCTACGACTCGTCGGCCAAGGGCTTCGACGGCAACTCCTGCGGCGTCAACGTCGCCATCGGTGCTCAGTCGCCGGAGATCGCGCAGGGCGTCGACAACGCGTACGAATCGCGCGTCGAGGGCCTCACGGACGACGAGATCGATCGCCAGGGCGCCGGTGACCAGGGCCTGATGTTCGGGTACGCCATCAAGGACACTCCCGAGATGATGCCGCTGCCGATCGCGTTGGCGCACCGTCTGTCGCGTCGGCTCACCGAGGTGCGCAAGACCGAGGTGCTGCCGTACCTGCGGCCGGACGGCAAGACGCAGGTCACCATCGAGTACGACGGCGCTCGTCCGGTCCGGCTCGACACGGTCGTGGTCTCCACTCAGCACGCGGCCGACATCGACCTCGAGAACATGCTCACCCCGGACATCCGGACGCACGTGCTCGACGCGGTCGTCGCCGATCTCGTCCACGACACGCTCGACACGTCGTCGGTGCGCCTGCTGGTCAACCCCACGGGCAAGTTCGTCCTCGGTGGCCCGATGGGCGATGCCGGGTTGACCGGTCGCAAGATCATCGTCGACACCTACGGCGGCTGGGCCCGGCACGGCGGCGGCGCCTTCTCCGGCAAGGACCCGTCGAAGGTGGACCGCAGCGCCGCATACGCGATGCGCTGGGTCGCGAAGAACGTCGTCGCGGCAGATCTGGCCGAGCGGGTCGAGGTGCAGGTCGCCTACGCGATCGGCAAGGCCGCGCCCGTCGGACTGTTCGTGGAGACCTTCGGCTCCGAGAACGTCGACCCCGCGAAGATCCAGTCGGCCATCACCGAGGTGTTCGACCTGCGTCCCGGCGCGATCATCCGGGATCTCGACCTGCTGCGTCCGATCTACGCACCCACGGCGGCCTACGGCCACTTCGGTCGCACGGACATCGACCTGCCCTGGGAGAACACCGACCGCGCCGAGAAGCTGCGGTCGGCCGCGGGGCTCTGACCGGCACTCCGCGGCCGGCGGAGTGCGCGCCGATCGCGCGCGTGGTCCCGCTGCTCGCGCTCGCCCACCTCGACCGGGACTTCGACTACCTGGTCCCGGTCGAGTGGGACGAGGCCGCGCAACCCGGTGTCCGCGTGCGTGTGCGGTTCGCCGGCCGTCTGGTCGACGGGTTCCTGATCGAGCGTCGGGACACGACCGACCACCCCGGCAAGCTGGGCTTCATGGACAAGGTGGTCTCCCCGGAAGTGGTGCTCACCGCGGAGGTCGCCGACCTGGTGACGGCCGTGGCGGCGCGATACGCGGGCACGCGGTCCGATGTGCTGCGCCTGGCCGTCCCGCCGCGTCACGCCCGCGTCGAGACGCAGGCACGAGCGTCCGGCGCATCCGCCGCGCCCACCGTGTCGAGCGACGGGTGGGCACGGTATCGGCACGGCCGGGAGTTCGTCGCCGCCCTCGCCGACGGACGGGCGCCGCGGGCGGTGTGGCAGGCCGTGCCGGGGGAGGACTGGCCGGCTCGCCTCGCCGACCTGGCGGCCGCGACGGTCGCGACGGGTCGCGGCGCCCTGCTCCTCGTGCCCGATCAACGCGACCTCGACCGGGTCGAGGCCGCCTGTCTCGGTGTCCTCGACCCCACTGCCGTCTCGGTGCTGTCCGCCGGCCTCGGGCCCGCCGAGCGCTACCGTCGTTGGCTCGCCGTCGCCCGCGGCACGGCCCGGGTGGCGGTCGGCACGCGCAGTGCCGTGTTCGCACCCGTCCACGACCTCGCGCTGGTCGTGGTGTGGGACGACGGCGACGAGTCGCTGGTGGAACCGCGCGCGCCCTATCCGCACGCCCGCGACGTCGCGCTGCTGCGTGCCCATCGCGCCGGGACCGCGGCGGTGGTGGGCGGCGTCGCGCGCACGGCCGAGGCGCAGGCGCTGGTCGAATCCGGGTGGGCGCAGGATCTGCTCGCCGCGCGGGACACCGTGCGCGCCGCGGCGCCGCGCATCACCGCGCTGGCCGACAGCGAGCACGCCCTCGTGCGCGACCCGTCCGCCCGCGCCGCCCGACTGCCCGCGGTCGCCTTCGCGGCCGCCCGCACGGCGTTGGCCGCCGGCCGGCCCGTCCTGGTCCAGGTGCCTCGGCGGGGCTATGTGCCGTCGCTGGCCTGCGGGAAGTGCCGCACCCCGGCGCGCTGTCGCCGATGCCACGGTCCGCTGGCGTTGCCGTCGGCACCCGGCGCCGACGGCGTCGGCAGCCCCACGTGTCGCTGGTGCGGCACCGCGGACGCGGCGTACTCGTGCCCGACCTGCGGGTCGCGAGCGCTGCGAGCGACGGTGATCGGTGCGGGGCGCACGGCGGAGGAACTGGGCCGGGCGTTCAGCGGCGTCACGGTGCGACAGTCCGGGGGCAGCGCGGTGCTGGCGTCGGTGCCCGCCGGACCGTCCCTGGTGGTCGCTACGGTCGGCGCGGAGCCCGTCGCCGAGGGGGGATACGGCGCCGCGCTGCTGCTCGACGGGTGGGCGATGCTGGGCCGGGCGGATCTGCGGGCCGCGGAGCAGACGGTGCGACGCTGGATGTCCGCGGCGGCCGCCGTCGTCCCCGCGTCGGAGGGCGGCGAGGTGGTGGTGGTCGCCGAGGCGGACCTGCCCGCCGTCCAGGCGTTGATCCGGTGGGACCCGGTCGGTCACGCCGCCGCCGAGCTCGCCGAACGCGCCGAGGTGGGATTCCCGCCCGCCGTGCACCTTGCCGCGGTGGACGGTGCGCCCGACGCGGTGCGGACGCTGCTCGACGCTGCACGGCTGCCCCCGGACACCGTCACCTTAGGACCCGTCGACCTGCCGCCGGGGGAGCGCCCACCGGTCGGCGCCGACAGCGCCGAGGACCCGTCCGCCCCCGTCGAACGTGTGCTGCTGCGGGTGCCCCGACGGTCGGGGTCGGCGCTCGCCCGCGCCCTGGCCGAAGCCCGCGCGGTGGTCGGGGCGAAGAAGGCGACGACGTCGGCGCTGCGCATCCAGGTCGACCCGCTCCGCATAGGCTGACCCGCGTGCGTCTCGTCTTCGCCGGAACTCCCGAACCCGCTCTGCCCGCTCTGCGACGTCTGCTCGCTTCGCCCCGACACGAGGTGGTGGGCGTACTCACCCGCCCCGACACGGTTGCCGGACGGGGTCGCCGGGTGGTGCGCTCGCCCGTCGCACAGTTGGCGGACGAGCACGCGATCCCGGTGCTCCAGCCGCACCGACCGGGCGACGCCGACGCCCTGCGCACGCTGGCCGAGTGGGAGCCGGACTGCTGTCCCGTCGTCGCCTACGGGGCGCTCCTGCGTCCGCCGCTGCTCGAGCTGCCCCGCCACGGCTGGGTCAACCTGCACTTCTCGCTGCTCCCGGCGTGGCGGGGCGCCGCTCCGGTCCAGGCCGCCCTCGCCGCGGGAGACGAGGTGACCGGTGCCACGACGTTCCGCATCGAGGAGGGGCTGGACACGGGGCCGGTGTTCGGAGTGGTCACCGAGACCGTGCGCGCCGACGACACCGCGGGCGATCTGCTCGGCCGCCTGGCCGAGAGCGGCGCCGGGCTGCTGGAGGCGACGATGGACGGTCTCGAGGACGGCGCACTGACCGCGGTGCCGCAGTCGACCGACGGCGTCTCGGTGGCCCCGAAGGTCACCGTGGACGCCGCGCGGGTCGACTTCACCCGTCCCGCGGTCGCCGTGGACCGCCACGTGCGCAGTGTCACACCGGCACCCGGGGCGTGGGCCGAGCTCCACGATCAGCGCCTCAAGCTGGGCCCCGTGACCGTCACGGAGGAATCGTTGCCTCCCGGCGTCGTCGAGGTGCGCAAGCGGGCCGTGCTGGTGGGAACCGCCACCGCCGCGGTGGAGTTGAGCTGGGTACAGGCTCAGGGGAAGAAGCAGATGGCGGCGACCGACTGGGCACGAGGAGCGCGGGACGTGGACGGGGCGGTGATCCGATGAGCGAGAATCAGGGTCGCTCCGGCAAGCGTCGCCCGTCCAGGACCCGTGCCGGCAACCCGGCGCGGAGCAACACCCGACCCCGCCAGGCGAACCGCCCGAACCCCGCGGAGGCCGGACTCGACCCCGCGCGCGTCGCGGCACGCGACGTCCTGCGCGCGGTCCGGGAGCGGGACGCCTACGCCAACCTCGTCCTGCCCGCCCTGCTCCGCGAGCGGCGTCTCGGTGAGCGGGACGCGGCGCTGGCCACCGAACTCGCCTACGGCGCCTCGCGCGCTCGCGGACTGCTGGACGCCGTGATCGCGCACGCGGCATCACGCTCGGTCGAGGAGATCGACGGGCCGCTGCTCGACGTCCTCCGCCTCGGGGCCTACCAGCTCCTGCGCACCCGCATCGCCCAGCACGCCGCGGTGGCGACGTCCGTGGACATGGTGCGCGCCGAGGCCGGCCCCGGGAAGTCCGGCTTCGTCAACGCCGTGCTGCGGCGCGTGTCCGAACGCACCGAGGCCGACTGGGTCGCGGAGTTGGCCCCGCCGGCCGACCGCGACCCCGTGGGGAACGCGGCCTTCCGTCATGCGCACCCGACGTGGATCGCGCAGGCCTTCCACGACGCTCTCGGCGCGGACGCCGGCGAACTCGACGAACTGCTCGCGGCGGACGACGCGCGCCCGGCCGTCCACCTGGTCGCACGGCCGGGGGAGATCTCGGCGGACGAGCTGGCCCTGGTCACCGGTGGCGAGGTCGGTCCGTGGTCGCCCTACGCCGTGCACCTGGACGGCGGGGATCCCGGCCGCCTCGACGCGGTACGCGAGGGACTGGCCGGCGTGCAGGACGAGGGCAGTCAGCTCGTCGCCCGAGCGCTCGTCGAGGCGCCCCTCGAGGGTGACGACGGCGGCCGCTGGCTGGACCTGTGCGCGGGGCCCGGCGGCAAGGCCGCACTGCTGGGCGCACTGGCGGCCGTGGACGGTGTGACCGTCGACGCGGTGGAGCCGTCCGAGCATCGCGCCGATCTGGTGCGGTCGTCGACGCGCGACCTGCCGGTCACGGTGCACACCGTCGACGGTCGGTCCAGCGGTCTCGAGCCGGGCTACGACCGCATCCTCGTCGACGCGCCGTGTACCGGGCTCGGAGCACTGCGTCGCCGCCCCGAGGCGCGCTGGCGTCGTCGGCCGGAGGACGTCGCGGGCCTGGTCGCTCTGCAACGCGAGCTGCTCGCCGCAGCCGTCGCGCTCGTCCGCCCGGGCGGGGTCGTGGTCTACGCGACCTGCTCGCCGCACCTGTCCGAGACGATCGGCGTGGTCGGTGACGCGGTGCGACGCCATGGGTTGATCGGTCTCGACACCGGGGTGACGGTGCCGGGTGTGCCGCGATCGACGCGGCCGACGCCGGGGCGCGACGGATCGGCCGGAACCCACGTTCAGCTGTGGCCGCACCGGCACGGCACCGACGCCATGTTCTTCGCGGCCCTGCGACGTCCCGGCGGTGCGCAATGACCACGCGCGGTGCGGTGGCCGTACTCGCCGGGCTGGCACTGCTGGGCGCCGGGTGCGCGGCCGGAACGACGTCGACCGCCCCGGTCGCCGCTCCCGATCCGGTGCCGGCGTCCGTCGCCGTCGCCGAGAACGCCGCGACGGCCTCACCGGAGCGGGTGGCCGTCCTCGGCGACTCCTTCTCGTCGGGCTCCGGCAACGACGTGGTCTGGCCGGAGGTGCTCGCCGACGAACACGGCTTCGACCTGATCAACGTCAGTCTCGGCGGTGCCGGCTACGTGGCGGGTGACGACGAGTGGGGAACGTTCGGCGACGAGGTCGACGACGCCGTGGCCGCGGATCCCGACGTCGTGCTGGTGGTCGGCAGCGAGAACGACGTGGACGAGGACCCGACCGAGGTGTACGAGGCCGCTCTGACGCTGTTCGCCCGGCTGCACGCCGGAGCTCCGGCGGCCGAGGTCGTGGCCGTCGGCCCCATCTGGAGCGGCGACGTCCCGGTCCCGGCGGAACTGCGCGACGTCGATTCCGCGGTGGAGGCCGCGGCGCTCGCCTCGAACGTGGACTATGTCGACACCCTCGACGCGGGATGGCTCGCCGACCCGGCGATCATCCAGGACGACGGGGATCACCCCACCGACGCCGGCCAGTTCCTGCTCGCCGACGCCATCGACGATGCCGTGGACGTCGTGGAACCGGGGCTGCTGGGGTGACGGGGACCCGGTTAGGCTCCATGCCCGTGGCTCCTACCGATACGTCCCCGACCCCGCGGCACCCGATGATCGCGCCGTCGATTCTCTCGGCCGACTTCGCTCGACTGGCCGACGAGGCCGCCGCCGTCGCGGGAAGCGACTGGCTGCACGTCGACGTCATGGACGCCCACTTCGTTCCCAACCTCACGCTCGGACTGCCCGTGGTGTCCAGCCTGCTGAAGGCGACGGACATCCCGCTCGACTGCCACCTGATGATCGAGGACCCCGCACGGTGGGCGCCGCCGTACGCCGAGGCGGGCGCCTACAACGTCACCTTCCACGCCGAGGCCGCCGACGATCCGTCCGGGGTGGCCCGCGACATCCGGGCCGCCGGGGCCAAGGCCGGTCTGTCGATCAAGCCGAACACCCCGATCGAGCCGTACCTCGAGATTTTGCGCGACTTCGACACGCTGCTGGTGATGAGCGTCGAGCCGGGATTCGGCGGCCAGAGCTTCATGCCCGAGGTCCTGGACAAGGCCCGCACGGTGCGCCGACTGGTCGACGCCGGTGAGTTGCGTCTGGTGGTCGAGATCGACGGCGGCATCAACGACGACACGATCGCGCAGGCCGCCGAGGCCGGCATCGACTGCTTCGTCGCCGGGTCCGCCGTCTACAACACCGACGATCCGGGGCGCGCGGTGGCGGCTCTGCGCGCCGCCGCGGCGTCGGCGTCACCCCACCTCACCGCCTGATGGTTCCGCTGCCGTCGGCGGTCGTCGACGAGGCGATGCGGATCGCCGTCGCCGTCAGCGAGTCGGCGCGCGGAATCAGCACGCCGAATCCGCCCGTGGGCGCGGTGATCCTGGACGCCGAACACCGCGTCGTGGGCACCGGGGCCACGGCGGCCCCGGGCGGACCGCACGCGGAGGTGGTCGCCCTGCGCGAGGCCGGTGTCGCCGCGGCCGGCGGCACGGCCGTGGTGACCCTCGAGCCCTGCGACCACACCGGCCGCACCGGCCCGTGCACCGAGGCGTTGCTCGCCGCGGGTGTGGCGCGCGTCGTCCACGCCCTCGCCGATCCGACGCCCGCCGCGTCCGGCGGTGGCGAGACGCTCACCCGTGCAGGCGTCGCCGTGGAGTCCGGGCGCCTCGCCGACGAGGTCGCTCGCGGTCCGTTGCGGGCCTGGCTGCACCGGCAGCGCACCGGTCGACCGCACGTCACGCTGAAGCTCGCCTCGACCCTCGACGGGCGGATCGCCGCACCGGACGGCACCAGCCGGTGGATCACCGGTCCCGCCGCGCGCGCGGACGTGCACGCCGAACGCGCCCGGCTCGATGCGATCGTCGTGGGAACCGGCACGGTCCTGGCCGACGATCCCGCACTCACCGCGCGGGGCGACGACGGCACGCTCGCGGCGCGGCAGCCGCTGCGGGTGGTGGTCGGCCGTCGGGACCTGCCCACCGGTCTGCGCGTTCTCGACGACTCGGCGCCCACCAGGGTCGTGCGCGACCACGATCCGCACGTCGTCCTGGCCGCGCTGGACGACGTGAACGACGTCCTGGTGGAAGGCGGCGCCACACTGGCCGCGGCCTTCCTCGACGCCGACCTGGTGGACCGACTCGTCGTGTATCTCGCGCCGACGGTGCTCGGCGCAGGCCGCAGCGCCGTGGAGTCCACGGTGGTGGGAACACTCGCCGACGCCCGGCGGTTCCGACGGGAGTCCGTCACCGCGCTCGGCGAGGATCTCCGCCTCGACCTCGTCCCCGCCGCAGCCCCCTCCCACCCCGCCGCAGCCCGAACCCAGCAGGAGCAGACATGTTCACCGGAATAGTCGAAGAACTCGGCACGGTCACCGCGAAGGAAGACCTGGCGGACGCCGCCCGGTTCACCGTCGAGGGCGCCGTGGTCACCTCGGACGCCTCGCACGGGGACTCGATCGCGGTCAACGGCGTGTGCCTGACCGTCGTCGAGGTCCGCGAGGGGGCGTTCACCGCGGACGTGATGCAGGAGACCCTGTCGCGCTCGTCGCTCGGGTCGCTCCGAGTCGGCAGCCGGGTCAACCTCGAGCGCGCGGCGTCGCTCGGCTCCCGTCTCGGGGGACACCTCGTGCAGGGCCACGTGGACGGCACGGGCACGGTGATCTCGCGCACGCCGTCGGAGAACTGGACGGTGGTGCGCGTCGCCCTGCCGCGCGAGGTCGCCCGGTACGTCGTGCACAAGGGATCGATCACCGTCGACGGAGTGTCGTTGACCGTGTCGGCGCTCGATGGAACCGGCGACGACCAGTGGTTCGAGGTCTCCCTGATCCCGACCACGCTCGGCCTCACGACCCTGGGTACCGCCGAGCCGGGAACCACCGTCAACCTCGAGGTCGACGTGATCGCCAAGTACGTCGAGCGGCTGCAGAACGCCGACTGAACTCCGACCGATCGCCGGGCCGACGGTGCCCGGACCGTAGTCTGATAGGACCGACCCCGCCCGCACCGCCGCGGGCGGCCTGACGTGGGGAGCGCGACGCGTGACCAGGTTCGACACCATCGAGCGAGCAATCGCGGACATCGCGGCCGGCAAGGCCGTCGTCGTCGTGGACGACGAGGACCGCGAGAACGAGGGCGATCTCATCTTCGCCGCGGAGAAGGCCACCCCGGAACTGGTGGCGTTCATGGTGCGCTACACCTCGGGTTACCTCTGTGTTCCGCTGTCCGGTGAGGACTGCGACCGCCTCGGTCTGCCGCCGATGTACGCGACCAACCAGGACAAGCACGGCACCGCGTACACCGTCACGGTCGACGCCCGCGAGGGCATCGGGACCGGCATCTCCGCATCGGACCGCGCCGCGACGATGCGTCTGCTGGCCGATCCCACCACCGGTGCGCACGACTTCACCCGGCCCGGTCACGTCGTCCCGCTGCGGGCGAAGGAGGGCGGCGTCCTGCGCCGCCCCGGCCACACGGAGGCGGCGGTCGACCTGGCCCGAATGGCCGATCTGCGGCCGGCCGGCGTCATCTGCGAGATCGTCAGCCAGAAGGACGAGGGCGCGATGGCGCAGACGGACGAGCTGCGGGTCTTCGCCGACGACCACGACCTCGCCCTGATCTCCATCGCCGACCTCATCGCGTGGCGACGCAAGCACGAGAAGCACGTGGTCCGCGTCGCCGAGGCCCGCATTCCCACCCGCCACGGCGAGTTCCGCGCCGTCGGCTACCAGAGCGTGTACGAGGACGTCGAGCACGTCGCGCTGGTGCGCGGTGATATCGCCGGGCCCGACGGCGACGGCAGCGACGTGCTCGTCCGGGTGCACTCGGAGTGCCTGACCGGCGACGTGTTCGGATCGCTGCGCTGCGATTGCGGCCCCCAGCTCGACGCCGCTCTCGACATGGTGGCGACCGAGGGTCGCGGTGTCGTGCTGTACATGCGCGGCCACGAGGGCCGAGGCATCGGACTGCTGCACAAGTTGCAGGCCTACCAGTTGCAGGACGCCGGCTCGGACACCGTCGACGCCAATCTCGCCCTGGGTCTGCCCGCCGACGCCCGCGACTACGGCATCGGCGCACAGATCCTCGTCGACCTCGGCATCTCGTCGATGCGCCTGCTGACCAACAACCCGGCCAAGCGGGTCGGGCTCGACGGGTACGGGCTGCAGATCACCGAGCGCGTGCCGATGCCGCTGCGCGCCAACGCCGAGAACCTGACGTACCTCCGCACCAAGCGCGACCGGATGGGGCACGACCTGATCGGGCTCGACGCCTTCGACACCCCCACCATCACTCCCGACGCAGGAGGTCTCTAGACATGAGCGGCGCCGGCGAACCCGTCCTGCAGCTGTCCGGGGCCGAGCGGTTGCGCGTCGCCGTCGTGGCCGGCCAGTGGCACGAGAAGGTCAGCACCGCCCTGATCGAGGGGGCCATGCGCAAGGCCGAGGAGGTCGGTCTGACCGACGTCACGCTGGTGCGCGTCGCCGGTGCGATCGAGATCCCCGTGGTGGCACAGCAACTGGCCCGCACGCACGACGCGGTCGTGGCTCTCGGTGTCGTGATCCGCGGCGGCACCCCGCATTTCGAGTACGTCTGCGACGCCGTGACCGCCGGACTCACCCGCGTCTCGCTCGACGAGTCGACGCCCGTGACCAACGGCGTCCTCACCGTGAACGACGAGCAGCAGGCGCTCGATCGCGCCGGCCTGCCCGGGTCCAAGGAGGACAAGGGCGCGCAGGCCGTCGCCGCGGCGGTGGACACCGCGCTGACCCTGGCCACCCTCCGAGGGGAACCCACATGAACGAGAAGGCCGAGACGATGCGGACGACGAGTGCCGAGGGCTGGGAACTCGAGGCGCGTCCCCGCAAGAGCGCCCGCTACGCCGTCGCCGTCGCCGCCCTGCTCGTGGCCGTCCACACCGTGCTCGGCATCCTGCTGCGCACCGGCAACACGGGTGTCTACTTCCAGCGCGTCGACCAACTCGCCATTATCGCCATCGGCTGTGGCATGGGCGCCGGCGTGCTGTTGCTCACCCGACCCCGCATCCGCGTCGGGGCGCAGGGTGTCCTCGTGCGCAACCTGCTGTCGGAGAAGCTCGTGCCCTGGGACCTCGTGCAGGGACTGTCCTTCTCGCCGGGAGCGAGCTGGGCACGCATCGAACTGCCCGACGACGAGTACGTCCCCGTCATGGCCATCCAGGCCAACGATCGCGAGTACGCCGTCCACGCCGCCCGCACCTTCCGCGCCCTCGAGGCGAAGTACACCGACCCGGCCCGTTAACCGCCGGCCACGGTTCCTTCCCGACGCGGATCCGCGCCGCCGGACCAACCGGTCTCCGTCCGAACGAGTGCGCTCGACCCGCTCGTCTGGTCGGCGAGCGACACCTGGTGCCCGCGCTCGCGCAATCCCTGCACCAGAGGGTCGTTCGCTCCGTCGTTCGCGGTGTCGACCGCCGGATGCTCGCCGCCGACGTTGGTGGTCGGGGAGTTGGACGCGCCCACGTTGACCATCGACACGGCCTGCTGCGGATCGAGGCCCCAGTCGAGCATCGCGACCAGGTTCTTCACGACGTACTGGATGATCGCGGACCCGCCCGGTGACCCCGTGACCAGGCGGACATCGCCTCGCCCGCCCGCGTCGTCCCGGTCGAAGACCACGGTCGGCGCCATCGAGCTCCGGGGCCGTTTGCCCGGCTCGACGCGGTTGGCGACGGGCCCGTCCGGGCCGTCGGGAGCGGCGGAGAAGTCCGTCAGCTGGTTGTTCAGCAGGAACCCCTCCGTCATGTGGAACGAGCCGAACGCCGATTCCACCGTCGTCGTCATCGACGCCACGTCCCCGTCGCGATCGGCGACGACGATGTGGGACGTGCCCGACTCGGGACCCCGGTAGCTGCTCATCGGTACCGGCCCGAAATCGCCGGCGACGGCGGTGCCCATGCTGCGACCAGGATCGATGGTCGCCGCCCGCGAGCGCAGGTAGTCCGGGTCGAGCAGGGCGTCCGGCGATCCGCCGGGCAGCGGGATGTAGTCGGGGTCGGCCACGTACTTGTCCCGGTCCGCGTAGGCGAGCCGCTCGGCCTCGGCGATCAGGTGGGCCGCCCGCGGATCGGGCACGCCGCCGTCGGTCTCGGTGTGCTGGGGCGGGTACCGGTCCAGGTCGAACGCGGACAGGATGCCGAGGGTCTGCGCGACGGCGATTCCGCCGGACGACGGACCCGGCATGCCGCAGACCACCGCGTCCCGGTAGTCGCCGCAGACGGGATCACGGTCGATCACGCGGTAGGACGCAAGATCGTCCAGCGTGAGGCGCCCCGCGGTGCGTCCGGCGGTGGTGTCGGCCACGGCGTCGACGATCGACTGCGCGATCGACCCCGTGTAGAACGCGTCGGCGCCATCGGTGGCGATCGCACCGAGAGTCTTGGCCATCGCGGGGTTGGTCAGCACGGTGCCCGCCGACTTCGGCGACCCGTCCGGCTCGAGGAAGTAGGCGGCCGACGGCGGATCGAGCGCGAGCTGCGGCGCGGACCCGGCGATCGACGACGCCATGCGCTCGCCGATCGGGAAGCCGTCGTCGGCCAGCCGCACCGCCGGGTCGAACAGCTCGCGCCAGTCGGTGCGTCCGTGATCGGCGTGGACGCGCTCGAGCAGGCGCACCGCACCCGGAACCCCGACGGCCCGCCCGCTGGACCGGGCGTCGGGCACCGGTGCGCCGAGGTTCGCCGGGCGGTCGGTCGGGGGGACGTCGTCGACGTACCGGAGGTAGTCGCCGGTCGCAGAGGCCGGCGCCGTCTCGCGTCCGTCGTAGGCCTGCAACTCTCCGGTCTCGCCGTCGAGGTACATCAGGAACGCACCGCCGCCGATCCCCGAGCTCTGCGGCTCGACGAGGCCGAGGACCGTCTGGGCGGTCACGAGAGCGTCGGCGGCGGTGCCGCCGTCGCGCAGCACTGCACACGCGGCCTCGGTGGCGAGGGGATTGGCGGTGGCCACCGAGTACTCGGGCGTGGTCACCGCGACCATCCCGCTCCGGTAGCCGGTGCCGATCTCCGGCGCGCCGTCCGCTCCGGTGCTCGGCGCGCCGGTGACGGGTGTGCCTCCGCCGGCGGCGGCGCAGGCTTCCGGGGCCGTACCCGAGGCCGAGGACGAGTCGTCGGAGGACGATCCGGACGTGCAGCCGGCCGCGACGAGGGATGCGGCGATCATCACCGCGACGGCGCGTCGGACGGGGCGGCGGGTGGGCCGATCGGCGGGCGTCATCGGTCCATCACACCCTGCCCGCGCGTTCCCCGAGGCACTTCGGCGAACTCGTTCGGTGCGCGAACCACCGCCCGGCGCCGCGGCGGACGTGTCGCACCCGGCGACTAACCTGGAGACCGTGCCCGACCCCGCTACATACCGCCCGGCCACCGGGACCATCCCGGTCGAGCCCGGCGTCTACAAGTTCCGCGACCCGCACGGACGAGTGATCTACGTCGGCAAGGCCAAGAGCCTGCGCAGCCGTCTCAATTCCTATTTCGCCGACATCGCGGGTCTGCATCCGCGCACCCGCCAGATGGTCACGACGGCGGCGTCCGTCGAGTGGACGGTGGTCACCACCGAGGTCGAGGCGCTGCAGCTCGAGTACAACTGGATCAAGGAGTTCGACCCCCGCTTCAACGTCCGGTACCGCGACGACAAGAGCTATCCCATGCTCGCGGTCACCATGAACGAGGAGTACCCGCGGCTGTTCGTCTACCGCGGGCCGCGCCGCAAGGGCGTGCGGTACTTCGGCCCGTACGCCCACGCCTGGGCCATCCGCGAGACCCTCGACCTGCTGCTCCGCGTCTTCCCGGCTCGCACCTGCTCGGCCGGGGTGTTCAAGCGCCACGGTCAGATCGGCCGCCCCTGTCTGCTCGGCTACATCGACAAGTGCTCGGCGCCGTGCATCGATCGCGTGTCCGCCGCGGAGCACCGTCGCACCGTCGAGGACTTCTGCGACTTCCTGTCGGGCAAGACGGACAAGCTGGTGCGCGAGCTCGAGAACCGCATGCAGGCCGCGTCCGAGGACCTGGACTTCGAGGCCGCCGCCCGCCTGCGGGACGACATCGGCGCCCTCAAGCGCGCCCTGGAGAAGCAGGCCGTGGTGCTCGGCGACGGGACGGACGCCGATCTCGTCGCCTTCGCCGGCGACGATCTCGAGGCCGCGGTGCAGGTGTTCCACGTCCGCGGCGGCCGGGTTCGCGGACAACGCGGCTGGGTCGTGGAGAAGGCCGGCGAAGTCGTCGAGAGCGGCCTCGGGTCGGACTCGGGCTCGACCACCGACCCCGGCGGCGCCGCCGCGATCGATGCCGGCGGCGACGCCGCGATCGACCCCGGCGGCGACGCCGCACTGGTCTCGCAGTTCCTCACCCAGTTCTACGGCGAGCAGGCCGCGTTGTCGGCCACCACCGACGAGGGTGCGGCCACCGCCGTGCCGCGGGAGGTCCTGGTGCCGGTGCTCCCGCCGGACGCGGAGGAGATCACCGCCTGGCTCTCGGAGCTGCGCGGATCCTCGGTCAAGCTGCGGGTGCCGCAGCGCGGCGACAAGAAGGCACTGGCGGAGACGGTGGCGCGCAACGCCAAGGAGGCGCTGCAGCAGCACAAGATGAAGCGGGCCGGCGATTTCACGTCGCGCTCGGCCGCACTGCAGGGGATTCAGGAGGCCCTCGACCTCGACACCGCCCCGCTGCGGATCGAGTGCATCGACATCTCGCACGTCCAGGGCACCGACGTGGTCGCCTCGCTGGTCGTCTTCGAGGACGGTCTGCCCCGCAAGAGCGACTACCGCCACTACGCCATCAAGGAGGCCGCGGGCGACGGGCGCTCCGACGACGTCGCCAGCATCGCCGAGGTCACCCGCCGGCGGTTCCTCCGGCACGGCAAGGACTCCGGCGGCGATCTCGCTCCCGAGGCCGCCCTGGACCCGCAGACGGGTCGGCCGCGTCGGTTCGCCTACCCGCCCAACCTGTTCGTCGTCGACGGCGGTGCTCCCCAGGTGGCCGCGGCCGCCGCGGTGCTCGACGACCTCGGGGTCACCGACGTCGCCGTCGTCGGGCTGGCCAAGCGGCTGGAGGAGGTCTGGGTGCCGGGCGAGGCCGATCCGGTGATCCTCCCGCGAACCAGCGAATCGCTGTTCCTGCTCCAGCGCGTCCGCGACGAGGCCCACCGGTTCGCCATCACCTTCCACCGCAGCAAGCGCAGCAAGCGGATGACCGCGTCGGCCCTGGATTCCGTCCGCGGACTGGGCGAGGCGCGGCGGAACGCGCTGGTGTCGCACTTCGGATCGGTGGCCAAGCTCAAGCAGGCGCAGGTGTCCGAGATCATCGAGGTGCCCGGCATCGGGGAGACCACGGCGCGTGCCGTGCTCGACGCCCTCGGGGTGGGCGCGGTACCCGACTCGCCCGAATCGTCCGATCCCGTGGACCCCGGCGTCGCGGTCGCACCGGACGAGCCGGTGCGCGATGATGGGGCCGACGACGAGGCCGGAGTCGACCGTTCCGCAGCGGAGCCGGCGAGCGCGGTCTCGGGAAGAGGATCGGTCGGCGAGTGACATCACCACGGACGGACAGTGATACCGGTGACCTCCGGAACGTCGGCAGCGACACCGGTGACCTCCGGGCCATCGGCGACGACGACATCGAGGTCGCGCTGGTCACCGGACTCTCGGGTGCGGGACTGGGGACGGCGGCCAAGGTGCTCGAGGACCTCGGGTGGTACGTCGCGGACAACATGCCGCCGGAGCTCATCGGCCGGATGATCGAGATCGGGCGGTCGGCCGAGCCTCGGCTCGAGCGGTTGGCGCTGGTGGTCGACGTCCGTAGTCGACTGTTCAACGGCGACGTACCGAGCCTGCTCGGTGATCTCGCGGCGGCCGACGTGCGACCACGGGTGCTGTTCCTCGACGCGTCCGACGACGTCCTGATCCGACGCTTCGAGTCGGTGCGGCGCAGCCATCCGCTGCAGAACTACGGCGCCGACGGCACGTTGAGCGAGGGCATCGCCCGTGAGCGTGCCCGGCTGGCCCCGGTGAAGGAACGCGCCCACCTGGTGATCGACACGAGCGTGCTGTCGGTCCACGGCCTGCGTGAGCGGATCGCCGCGGCGTTCGGCGACGAGGCGGCCGGCACAGTGGCGGTCACCGTCGAATCCTTCGGCTTCAAGTACGGCCTGCCGCTGGACGCGGACGTGCTGTGCGACATGCGCTTCCTGCCCAACCCGCACTGGGTGCCGGAGCTTCGCGCCCGCACCGGGCAGGACCCGGACGTCGCGAGCTACGTGCTGAACCAACCGGGCGCGGACGAGTACCTCGACCTCTATCACCGGTTGCTGGTGCTGACCCTCGCCGGGTACCGGCGCGAGGGCAAGCGGTACATGACCGTCGGGGTCGGCTGCACCGGCGGCAAGCACCGCAGCGTCGCGGTCACCGAGGCCCTGGCGGCCCGACTGCGGAGCGACGCCGACACGACGGTGCGGGTGGTGCACCGGGATCTGGGCCGCGAGTGAACTCCGACTCCGTGGTGACCGCGCCCCGCATCGTCGCACTGGGTGGCGGTCACGGTCTGTACGCCACGTTGTCCGCCGCCCGGCGCCTGTCCGCCGACGTCACGGCCGTGGTCACCGTTGCCGACGACGGTGGATCGTCGGGCCGACTGCGGGCCGAGCTCGGCATGATCCCGCCCGGTGATCTCCGCATGGCGCTCGCGGCGCTCGCGGGGGAGGACCCCCGGAGCCGGCTGTGGGCCGACGTGGTGCAGCACCGCTTCGGCGGCAACGGCGCGCTGGCCGGACACAGCGTGGGCAACCTCGTGCTCGCCGGACTCACCGAGGTCCTGGGCGATCCGGTGCTCGCGCTGGACGAGCTCGGGCGCGTGCTCGACGTGGCCGGTCGCGTTCTGCCGATGTCTCCGGTGGCCCTCGACATCGAGGCGGACGTCTCGGGTCTCGAGGAGGACCCGCGCGTCAGTCGGGTGATTCGCGGGCAGGTCGCCGTCGCGACCACTCCGGGCAAAGTCCGTCGAGTTCGCCTCCGGCCGGCCGATCCGCCCGCCACCGAGTCCGCCGTGCGCGCGATCGAGCGGGCGGACCTGGTGGTGTTGGGTCCGGGGTCCTGGTTCTCGAGCGTCCTCCCGCACGTTCTGGTGCCCGACCTCTTCGCCGCCCTGGCCGCCACCGCGGCGCGCAAGGTGCTCGTGCTGAACCTGGGCCCGGAGCCGGGGGAGACCGCGGGATTCTCGGCGGAACGTCATCTGCACGTACTGTCCCAACACGCCCCCGGTTTTCGGGTGCACCACGTGGTGGTCGATTCCGCGTCGGTCCCGCCGGGGTCCGAGCGCGACCATCTGGCCCGCGCGGCCGCCCTCTTCGGTGCGGACGTCGTCTACGCCGACGTGGCGTCGGACACGCTGCGCACGCACGACCCCGCCAAACTCGCGGACGTCGTCGCGTCGTGGACCGGCGGCACCCCCAGCAGTGACAGGAAGGACACCTCGTCGTGGCCATGACCGCCGACGTCAAGGACGAACTGAGCAGACTGACCGAGTCGAGGGCGTCGTCTCGGAAGGCCGAGGTTTCCGCCCTCCTGCGGTTCGCCGGCGGACTGCACATCGTCGCCGGCCGCGTCGTCGTGGAGGCCGAGGTGGACCAGCTCTCCATCGCGCGGCGCCTCCGTAGGGAGATCTTCGACCTGTTCGGGTACGGCGCGGACGTGCACGTGGTGGGAGCCGGCGGTCTGCGCAAGAGCACCCGCTGGGTGGTCCGCGTGGCCAAGGACGGCGAGGCGCTCGCCCGGCAGACGGGACTGCTGGACCTGCGGGGCCGACCCGTCCGCGGTCTTCCGGCGCAGGTGGTGGGCGGCACCGTCGCCGATGCCGGCGCGGCCTGGCGCGGCGCGTTCCTCGCCCACGGTTCGCTGACCGAGCCCGGTCGGTCGTCCGCCCTCGAGGTCAGCTGCCCCGGGCCGGAGGCGGCTCTGGCGCTGGTCGGGGCCGCACGTCGTCTCGGCGTCGCCGCGAAGGCGCGTGAGGTCCGCGGGGCCGACCGCGTGGTGGTGCGCGACGGGGAGGCCATCGGCGCGCTGCTCACCCACATGGGCGCGCAGGACACCCGGTTGACCTGGGAGGAACGCCGCATGCGTCGGGAGGTGCGGGCCACCGCGAACCGGCTCGCCAACTTCGACGATGCCAACCTGCGTCGATCCGCCCGTGCGGCCGTGGCGGCCGCGGCTCGGGTCGAGCGTGCCCTGGCCATTCTGGGCGACGACGTCCCGGACCATCTCGCGGCCGCCGGTCACCTGCGGGTCCAGCATCGCCAGGCCTCGCTCGAAGAGCTGGGCCAGTTGGCGGATCCGCCGATGACCAAGGACGCGGTGGCAGGACGGATCCGCCGGCTGCTCTCGATGGCGGACCGCAAGGCGAAGGACACCGGTGTCCCGGACACCGAGTCCGCGGTCACGGCGGAGTTGCTCGACGAGGCCTGAGGGCACCCGTCGAGAGCACGGCCCGCGGGCACTAGGCTGACCGGTACCGACGCGGTCGGATCGACGTGTCCGTAACAGCACCCCCGGGTGCAGACGCAGCTGCGGCAACACGGTCCGCAGCCAGAAGCAAAAGGAGCGAACAGTGACGGTTCGGGTAGGCGTGAACGGCTTCGGTCGTATCGGACGCAACTTCTTCCGGGCGGTCGATGCGCAGAAGGCGCTCGGCACCACCGACATCGAGATCGTTGCCGTCAACGACCTCACCGACAACGCGACGCTCGCTCACCTGCTCAAGTACGACTCCATCCTCGGCCGCCTGCCCTACGACGTCTCGCTCGAGGGCGACGACACCATCGTCGTCGGCGACCAGAAGATCAAGGCTCTCTCGCTGCGCGAGGGACCGTCCGCGCTGCCGTGGGGCGACCTCGGCGTCGACGTGGTCGTGGAGTCCACCGGTATCTTCACCGACGCCGCCAAGGCCAAGGGCCACCTCGACGCCGGTGCCAAGAAGGTCATCATCTCCGCGCCCGCCAAGGGCGAGGACATCACCATCGTCATGGGCGTCAACGACGACAAGTACGACGGCAGCCAGAACATCATCTCCAACGCCTCGTGCACCACCAACTGCCTCGGCCCCATCGCAAAGGTGCTCGACGACGAGTTCGGCATCGTCAAGGGCCTGATGACCACCGTGCACGCCTACACCCAGGATCAGAACCTCCAGGACGGCCCGCACTCCGACCTGCGCCGCGCCCGCGCCGCCGCCCTGAACGTCGTGCCCACCGGCACCGGCGCCGCCAAGGCCATCGGCCTGGTGCTCCCGCAGCTGCTCGGCAAGCTCGACGGCTACGCCCTGCGTGTGCCGATCCCCACGGGTTCGGTCACCGATCTCACCGCCAACGTGCGCAAGAGCGCGTCGGTCGACGAGATCAACGCCGCCATGAAGGCCGCCGCCGAAGGTCCGCTGAAGGGCATCCTCAAGTACACCGACGCGCCGATCGTGTCCTCGGACATCGTCACCGACCCGGCGTCGTCCATCTTCGACTCGGGCCTGACCAAGGTCATCGAGGACCAGGTCAAGATCGTCTCCTGGTACGACAACGAGTGGGGCTACTCCAACCGCCTCGTCGACCTGCTCGGCCTCGTCGGCAAGTCCCTCTGACGCGATGGCGGTCCAGACACTGCAGGACCTGATCGACGCCGGGGTCTCCGGTCGCGGCGTGCTGGTACGGGCGGACTTCAACGTCCCGCTCGACGGCGGCGAGATCACCGACGCCGGGCGCATCGAGGCGTCCCTGCCCACGTTGAACGCGCTGCTCGAGGCGGGCGCGAAGCTCGTCGTGGTGGCCCACCTGGGTCGCCCGGAGGGCGCGCCGGACGCGAAGTACTCGCTGGCGCCGGTCGCCGCGAAGCTCGGTGAGCTGCTCGGTCGGCACGTCCAGCTGGCCGGCGACGTCGTCGGGCAGGACGCCGAGGCCCGCGCCGAGGGACTCACCGACGGCGACGTCCTGCTGCTCGAGAACGTGCGGTTCGACCCGCGCGAGACCAGCAAGAACGACGACGAGCGACTGGCTCTGGCGAAGGAGTTGGCCACGTTGGCCGGCGACGATGCCGCGTTCGTGTCCGACGGCTTCGGCGTCGTCCACCGCAAGCAGGCGTCGGTGTACGACGTCGCGACGCTGCTCCCGCACTACGCGGGCACGCTCGTCGCCACCGAGGTGGACGTGCTGACCCGGCTGACCGAGACCCCCGAGCGGCCCTACGCGGTGGTGCTGGGCGGGTCCAAGGTCTCCGACAAGATCGGGGTCATCGAGGCGCTCGCGCCCAAGGTGGACACCCTGGTCATCGGTGGCGGCATGGCGTTCACGTTCCTCGCCGCGCAGGGCTACTCGGTCGGTTCCTCGCTGCTGCAGGAGGATCGGATCGATACGTGCAAGGACCTGCTCGAGCGGTTCGGCGACGTGATCCACCTGCCCACCGACGTCGTGGTGGCGGACTCGTTCTCCGCCGACGCGGACTCGAAGGTCGTGAAGTCCTCGGAGATCCCGGACGGCTGGATGGGCCTGGACGTGGGCCCGGATTCTGTGAATCGCTTCGACGCGGTCCTCGGCAACGCGAAGACGATCTTCTGGAACGGTCCCGCCGGCGTCTTCGAGTTCGAGAAGTTCTCGTCCGGCACGGCGGGGATCGCGAAGGCCATCATCGCGGCCACCGCCAAGGGCGCGTTCAGCGTCGTCGGCGGCGGCGATTCCGCGGCGGCCGTGCGTACGCTGGGTCTGCCCGAGGACGGCTTCTCGCACATCTCCACCGGCGGCGGTGCCTCCCTCGAGTACCTCGAGGGCAAGACCCTGCCGGGCCTGTCCGTTCTGGAGGGTGACGCATGAGCAGGACGCCGTTCATCGCGGGCAACTGGAAGATGAACCTCAACCACCTCGAGGCCATCGCTCTGGTGCAGAAGATCGCGTTCTCGCTGCCCGCGAAGTACTTCGAGAAAGTCGACGTGGCGGTCATCCCGCCGTTCACCGACATCCGCAGCGTCCAGACGCTGGTCGAGGGCGACAAGCTCCTGCTCACCTACGGTGCGCAGGACCTTTCGCCGCACGATCAGGGTGCGTACACCGGTGACATCAGCGGCGCGTTCCTGGCCAAGCTGGGCTGCACGTACGTCGTGGTGGGCCATTCCGAGCGTCGCGCCGGTCACGGCGAGGACGACGCGACGGTGCTGGCCAAGACCACGGCCGCGCTGAAGCACGGGCTCACCCCGATCGTCTGCATCGGCGAGGGCCTCGACGTGCGCGAGGCGGGCGAGCACGTGGCCCACAACCTCGAGCAGTTGCGCGGATCGCTCGCGGGACTGTCGGCCGACCAGATCGCGAAGGTCGTCGTCGCGTACGAACCGGTCTGGGCCATCGGGACCGGCAAGGTCGCGAGCGCGGCCGACGCCCAGGAGGTGTGCGCCGCGGTGCGCACCGAACTCGCGTCGTTGGCGAACGTCGACACCGCCGCCGCGGTCCGCATCCTCTACGGAGGATCGGTCAGTTCGAAGAACGTCGGCGAGATCGTCGGACAGACCGACGTCGACGGCGCGCTGGTGGGCGGAGCGTCCCTGAAGGCCGACGAGTTCGCGACGCTGTGCGCGATCGCGGCCGGTGGGCCGCTGCCCTGATCGTCCGCTTTCCGATCGAGAAAGGGCACGTCGGACGACGTGCCCTTTCTCGTCGGTCGGAACCGGGCCTGTAGGATCGTCCATCATGCGCACGTTCCTGGACATCCTGCTGGTGGTCACCAGCATCGCTCTGCTGGTCTTCGTCCTGCTGCACCGCGGCAAGGGTGGCGGCCTGTCGAGCCTGTTCGGCGGCGGCGTCCAGTCCTCCCTGTCGGGGTCCTCGGTGGTCGAGAAGAATCTCGACCGCGTCACGGTCTTCACCGGCATCGTCTGGCTGATCTGCATCCTCGGCATCGGCCTCGAGATCAAGTTCGCCTGACCCCCGAACACCCCGGTGTGACCGGGAGCACTCGTCGGCTGCACCGTGTCCGAGCCGGTCGGCGACGATACTGACTCCATGACCACCGTCGATCCCGGTTTGCCCGCCACGGAGCCGCTGCGCGAGGACATTCGCTTCCTCGGCGGCATTCTCGGTGACATCGTTCGCGACCACGAGGGTCCGGAGATCTTCGATCTCGTCGAGCGCGCCCGCGTCGAGTCCTTCCGGGTGCGCCGGTCGGAGATCGATCGCTCGGAACTCGCCGATCTCTTCTCCGGAATCGACATCGCGCGCGCAATCCCGGTCATCCGCGCGTTCAGCCATTTCTCCCTGCTGGCCAATCTGGCCGAGGACCTCCACCGCGAGCGCCGGCGCATGGTGCACGTGCGGGCCGGCGAGCCGCCTCAGGACAGCAGCCTGGCCGCCACGTACGCCAAGCTCGACGCCGCCGACCTCGACGCGGACCGGGTGGCGGATCTGCTGCGCGACGCCCTCGTCGCGCCCGTCATCACCGCGCACCCGACCGAGACCCGGCGGCGGAGCATCTTCGAGACGCAGTCCCGCATCACCGAGCTCATGCGGTTCCGGGAGCGGACCGAGCTCGATCCGGCCGAGGCGCGGGAGACCGAGGTCGGCATCCATCGGCAGATCCTCACGCTGTGGCAGACGGCTCTGATTCGCCTGTCCCGCTTGCGTATCCAGGACGAGATCGACGTGGGCCTGCGGTACTACGACATGTCCCTGTTCGACGTCATCCCGACCATCGACGCCCGCGTCCGCGACGAGTTGCGTCGACGGTGGCCCGAGGCGAACCTGGTGCCGCGTCCGGTACTGCGGCCGGGATCCTGGATCGGCGGCGACCGTGACGGCAACCCGAACGTCACGGCCGAGGTGGTGCGGACCGCCACGGGCCGGGCCGCCACCGTGGCGATCGAGAAGTATCTCGGCCACCTCGCGGAGCTCGAGCGCGAGCTGTCGATGTCGGCGCGTCTGATCGACGTCGACGACGATCTGCAGCGTCTCGCCGACGCCTCCGGCGACGAGTCCGCATACCGTGCGGACGAGCCGTTCCGCCGCGCCGTGCGCGGTCTGCGTCGACGGCTCTCCCGCACGGCGTCGCGCGTCCTGGACTCGGTGCCGACCGGCGCGTTGCCGCCGGAGCAGGTGGGCGACGCCGAGCCGTACGAGCGGCCGCAGGAGCTCCTCGCCGACCTCGACGTGCTCGACCACGCGCTGCGCCTGATCGGGGACGACAGCATCGCCGACGACCGGCTGGGGACCCTGCGTCGTGCGGTCGACACCTTCGGGTTCCACCTCTCCGGGTTGGATCTGCGGCAGAACTCCGAGGTGCACGAGTCGGTGATCGCCGAACTCCTCGCCTGGGCCGGCGTCCACGCCGACTACGCCTCGCTGAGCGAGGACGAGCGGGTGGCCGTGCTGTCCGCCGAGCTCGAGACCCGGCGTCCGCTGGTAGGCGCGCGGGCGGAGTTCAGCGAGCAGACGGCCAAGGAACTGGCCATCGTCACCGCGGCGGCGGAGGCGGTGCGGCGGCACGGCCCCGAGTCGGTGCCGAACTACATCATCAGTATGTGTACCTCCGTCAGCGACATGCTCGAGGCCGCCGTGCTGCTCAAGGAAGCGGGCATCCTCGATCCGGGCGTTCCGGGGGAGGGCCCGACGTCGTCGGTGGGCGTGGTGCCGCTCTTCGAGACCATCGACGATCTGCGTGGGGGCGCCGCGACCATCAGGGCGACGCTCGACGTGCCCGTGTACCGCGCGCTGGTGGAGGCCCGCGGCATGCACCAGGAAGTCATGCTGGGGTACTCCGACTCCAACAAGGACGGCGGCTACCTCACCGCCAACTGGGCGCTGTACCGCGCGGAGCTGGACCTGATCGAGGCCGCCCGCGAGACGGGCATCCGACTCCGTCTCTTCCACGGTCGCGGCGGCACCGTGGGCCGCGGCGGTGGTCCGAGCTACGACGCGATCCTTGCGCAGCCGCACGGTGCGGTGACGGGTTCGCTGCGCCTCACCGAGCAGGGCGAGGTCATCGCGGCCAAGTACGCCGAACCGAAGTCCGCCCGGCGCAACCTCGAGACGCTGCTCGCGGCGACGCTCGAGAGCACGCTCCTCGACGTCGAGGGCCTCGGCGACGGCGCGGACGCGGCGTACGCCGTGCTCGACGACCTCGCGGACCGGGCCCGTGCCGCCTACGGCGCGCTGGTCCACGAGACCCCCGGCTTCGTCGACTACTTCCGCCTGTCGACGCCGGTCGCGGAGATCGGCGAGCTCAACATCGGCTCGAGGCCGGCCTCCCGCAAGCCCACCAATTCCGTGTACGACCTGCGCGCGATCCCGTGGGTCATGTCCTGGAGCCAGTCCCGCGTCATGTTGCCCGGGTGGTACGGCGTGGGGTCCGCGTTCGAGGGCTGGGTCGGCGACGACGAGGAGCGCCTGCGCACCCTCTCCGATCTCTACCGCCGGTGGCCGTTCTTCCGCACCGTGCTGTCGAACATGGCCCAGGTCATGGCGAAGTCGGACCTCGGCCTCGCCGCGCGCTACAGCGAGCTGGTGCCGGACGAGGAGCTCCGTCGCACCGTGTTCGCGATGATCTCCGACGAGCACGCGCGCACCGTGTCCTGGTACCTGAAGATCACCGGACACGACGGACTGCTGGACGACAACCCGGCTCTCGCTCGCTCGGTCTTCAACCGCTTCCCCTACCTCGAGCCGCTCAACCACCTGCAGGTGGAGCTGCTCCGGCAACTTCGTGCGGGGGACGACCGGGAACAGGTCAAGCGCGGCATCCTGCTCACCATGAACGGGCTCGCCACTGCCTTGCGCAACAGCGGGTAGCGGAGTTCGGCAGCGGGGAACCGGACCGTGGCCGGCGGCGTCGAATTCGATGAGCCGCCGGCCCGATCGGGTCGTCGGCACCGTCGACGGAACGAGGGCCGCATGTCCGACTCGCGCGAGAACCGCTGTGCAGCAGCCTCGTCGGCCTGGCGACGCGGGGTCCCGCGACGGTCGGGTGGGGGCCGCGTCCTGTACTCGTGCCGTCGGGATCACCCGGGCGGGACCGACGACGCCCGGCGAGGGGGTGACCCGAACACCGCCGGTCGGTGACGGTCAGAGCCGGGACGCGGAACCCTCGTCGAGGAACCACATAGTGGAGTCCAGACCGACCGCGCCCGCGGCGGGGTGTTCGATCGGGTCGGCTCCACCGACGCAGGCGGCGACGGCGTCGGCCTTGCCCTCACCCGACACGAGCAGGAACACGTGGCGCGAGCGCCGCACCGCGGGGAGCGTGAGCGTGATGCGCTCCGGCGGGGGCTTGGGGGAGTCGGTGACGGCGAGCACCAGGCGCTCGGTCTCGCGCACGGCGTCCGTGCCGGCGAAAATCGAGTTGACGTGGGAATCGGGACCCATGCCGAGGAGGTGAACGTCGAACGTCGGCTCCCCGGACGGACCCGCGAACGCCGCGATGGTCTGGTGGTACGCCGCGGCCGCCGCGACGATGTCGCCGGGCGGGGTGTCGGACGCCGCCATCACGTGGACGCGCGCCGGGTCCACGTCGACGTGATCGAGCAACGCTTCCCGAGTCTGACGGTGGTTGCGCTCCGGGTCGCCCTCGGGCAGAAATCGGTCGTCGCCGTAGAAGACGTCGACGGCCGACCAGTCGACGTCCCCACCCAGGTCACGAACGGCGGTCAGCGTGGCGACGCCCGTGCCGCCGCCGGTGAGGACGAGCGATGCCGAGCCGCGGGCGCGTTGTGCCTCCACCAGGACAGCGACGATGCGCTCGGCGGCCGCGCGGGCCAGGGACCGTTGATCGGCGGAGCGGACGATCTCACTCATACGTCACCTTCCCGAGAGACGCCAGGGCCTCCTCGTAGATCTCGTCGCGGTCGAGGCGCCGCAGTTCCTCGGCCAGGCAGTCGCGGGTCTCGCGCCGCGCGAGCGAGACGAGGGTGTCGGGTTGGCCGGTGCGCCGCAGAGTCGCGGTGGTGCCGGTCTGCGGTCGGGAGATGGAGACGACACCGCCACCGACCAGCCGCATCTCGACGGTCAACGGTCCCACCCGGCGTGTGACGGGCACGGACAGGCGTCCGGCCAGCCACCCGGCGAGGATGTCGAGTGCCGGCTCCTCCCACAGACCCGACACCGCGACGGACTCGACGGGTTCGCTCACCTGGTCGAGCGCAGTGGTGAGCAGGGCGCGCCAGTAGGTGATTCGCGACCACGCGAGGTCGGTGTCGCCCTTCGTGTACGACGCCAGACGACCGGCGATCGCGGAGCGCGGATCGGGCGCGTGGGTGGCGTCCGTGATGCGGCGGATGGCGAGCTTGCCCACCTTGTCCTTGCCCGGAACCGGGGGAGCTTCGTCGGGCCACCAGGCGACGACGGGTGTGTCGGGCAGGAGGAACGGCACGACGACGCTGTCCTCGTGGTCGGCCAGTTCGCCGTGCAGACGCAGGATCACCACCTCGGACGCGCCGGCGTCCCCACCGACGCGGATCTGCGCGTCCAGTCCGGGAGGGGCGTCGCGGTCGTCGGGGGCCAGCACGATGACGCGGCAGGGGTGTTCTCGACTGGCCTCGTTGGCGGCGGCGATGGCGTCCTCCGCGCCGGACACGCTCTTGGTGAGCACCACCAGCGTGAGCACCCGGCCGAGGGTGACCGCACCGCCGGACTCGCGGATCTCCACCAGCTTCTTCGACACGTCACCGGTCGTGGTGGCGGGGAGGTCGACGATCACGGTCTTCTCCATTCACGTCCGGTGCGTTCCATCATCTCGTTGGCCGACTCCGGTCCCCAGGTGCCCGCCTCGTAGGGATCGGCGGTCCCGCCCGACGCCCAGAACTCGAGGATGGGGTCGAGGATCTTCCAGGAGAGCTCGACCTCCTCGTTCACCGGGAAGAGGGACGGCTCGCCGAGCAGCACGTCGAGGATGAGCCGCTCGTACGCCTCGGGGGAGGATTCGGTGAAGGCCTGCCCGTAGCTGAAGTCCATGCTCACGTCGCGCACCTGCATCGACGATCCCGGGACCTTCGAGCCGAAGCGCATGGTCACGCCCTCGTCGGGCTGCACGCGGATGACCAACGCGTTCTGTCCGAGCTCCTCGGTCATGGTCGCATCGAAGGGCAGGTGGGGGGCGCGCTTGAACACCACGGCGATCTCGGTGACCCGGCGACCGAGCGACTTGCCGGTTCGCAGGTAGAACGGCACTCCGCTCCAGCGGCGGGTGTCCACCTCGAGGGTGATCGCGGCGTAGGTCTCGGTGTTCGACTCGGCGTCGAACCCGTCCTCCTCCTTGAGTCCCTTGACGCGCTGGCTGCCCTGCCACCCGGCGGTGTACTGGCCGCGGGCGGCGGTCTCGGCGAACGGTTCGGCCAACTTGGTGGCCGAGAGCACCTTGATCTTCTCGGTCTGCAGCTCGGAGGGCTTGAAGCTGACCGGTTCCTCCATCGCGGTGATGGCGAGCAGCTGGAGCAGGTGGTTCTGGATGACGTCGCGCGCCGCGCCGATGCCGTCGTAGTACCCCGCGCGACCGCCGAGGCCGATGTCCTCGGCCATGGTGATCTGCACGTGGTCGACGTAGTGGGCGTTCCAGATCGGGTCGAACAACTGGTTCGCGAAACGCAGCGCCAGGATGTTCTGGACCGTCTCCTTGCCGAGGTAGTGGTCGATGCGGAACACCGTGTCCTCCGGGAAGACCCGATTGACCACCGCGTTCAGCTCCTTGGCGCTCTGCAGGTCGCGACCGAAGGGCTTCTCGATGACGACGCGCCGCCAGCTGCCGTCGTCCCCGGTGGCCAGGCCGGACGCCGACAACTGCTCGCACACCGTGGGGAAGGCCGCGGGCGGGATCGACAGGTAGAAGGCGTGGTTGCCGCCGGTGCCGCGCTCGACGTCGAGCGTCGCGAGCGTGCTCTTCAGACGCTCGAACGCGGCGGCGTCGTCGAAGGTGCCCTCGACGAAGCGGATTCCCTCGGACAGGCGCTCCCAGACGTCCTCCCGGAACGGCGTCCGGGAATGCTCGCGCACGGCGTCGTGCACGATCGTGCCGAAGTCCTGGTCGGACCAGTCCCGGCGCGCGAACCCGACCAGCGCGAAGCCGGGGGGCAGCAGGCCGCGGTTGGCCAGGTCGTAGACGGCCGGCATCAGCTTCTTGCGGGCGAGATCGCCGGTGACGCCGAAGATCACCAGGCTGCAGGGCCCGGCGATCCTCGGCAGTCGCTTGTCACGCCCGTCGCGGAGAGGGTTCACCGGCCCGGTCGGATCCGGCCCGGCGCCCCCGGCAACGTCGGCCACCGATCAGCTCTTGGCTGCGTCGAGTTGCTCGCGGGTGGCGTCCAGCAGCTCGCCCCACGCGGATTCGAACTTCTCCACGCCTTCGTTCTCGAGAACGAGGAAGACGTCGGTCAGGTCGACACCGAGTGCCGCGATCCGGTCGAAGATCTCCTGCGACTGCGGACCGGTCCCGGTGACCGTGTCGCCGGTGATCTCACCGTGGTCGGCGACGGCATCCAGGGTCTTCTCCGGCATGGTGTTGACCGTGTTGGGTGCGACGAGCTCGGTCACGTACAGCGTGTCGGGGAGCGACGGGTCCTTCACCCCGGTCGAGGCCCAGAGCGGCCGTTGCGGCCGTGCGCCCTTGTCGAGCATGCTCTGGAAGCGCGCGCCGACCTCGAACACCTGCTGGTAGGCGCTGTAGGCGAGACGGGCGTTGGCCAGCGCCGCCTTGCCCTTCAGCTCCGTCGCCTCCGGCGTGCCGATCGCGTCGAGACGCTTGTCCACCTCGGTGTCCACGCGGGAGACGAAGAACGACGCCACCGAGTGGATCGTGTCGAGGTCGTGGCCGGCCGCAGCGGCGGCCTCGAGGCCCTCGAGGTAGGCGTTCATGACGGCCTCGTACCGCTCGACGGAGAAGATGAGCGTGACGTTGACGCTGATGCCCTCGCCGATCACCTTGGCGATCGCCGGGATGCCGGCCTCCGTGGCGGGAATCTTGATCAGCAGGTTCGGGCGGTCGACGATCTTCCACAGCTCGATCGCCTGGGCGACGGTCTTGTCCGTGTCGTGGGCGATTCGCGGGTCGACCTCGATGGAGACGCGACCGTCCACGCCCGCCGTCGCCTCGTACACCGGGGCGAGGACGTCGCACGCGTTGCGGACGTCGTCGGTGGTGACGGTCCGGATCACGGTGTCGACGTCGGCGCCCTGCGCGGCGAGCTGGTTCACCTGCTCGTCGTAGGTGTTCCCGGCGCTGAGGGCGGCCTGGAAGATCGACGGGTTGGTGGTGACGCCCACCACCGACTTGGTGTCGATCAGGTCCTTCAGGTTGCCGGACTCGATGCGGGTGCGGGAGAGATCGTCGAGCCAGACGGACACGCCCGCGGCGGACAGCTGCTCGAGGTTCGTGTTCTGTGTCATGGGTGTCTATCCCTTCACGTTGGCGATGGAACGCTGCGCGGCGGCCACGACGGCGTCGGCGGTGAAGCCGTACTCGCGGAACAGCGTGGCGGCGTCTGCCGATTCCCCGAAGTGCTCGAGCGAGATGATCTCGCCGTGGCCGCCGACGATGCGGTACCACGGCATCGCGATACCGGCCTCGATCGAGACGCGCGCGGTCACGGTGGGCGGCAGGATCTGGTCGCGGTAGTTCTGGTCCTGGCTGAAGAACCACTCCACACACGGCATCGAGACGACCTGCGCGCCGATGCCCTGGGCCTCGAGGGTCTTCTGCGCCTCGACCGCGTACTGCACCTCGGATCCGGTGCCGATCAGCACCACGTCGGGTACTGCCTTCGAGGACTCGACCAGGACGTAGCCGCCCTTCGAGACACCCTCGTAGTCGGTGCCCTCGAGCACCGGAACGCCCTGGCGGGTGAGGGCGAGTCCGACCGGACCGCTGCTGGACGACCGCGCGAGCACGGCGCGCCAGGCGTGCGCCGTCTCGTTGGCGTCGGCGGGACGGACGACGGAGAGGTTGGGGATCGCGCGCAGTGCGGCGAGATGCTCGACCGGCTGGTGCGTCGGTCCGTCCTCGCCGAGACCCACCGAATCGTGGGTCCAGACGTAGATGGGATCGATGTCCATCAGCGACGCGAGTCGGACGGCGGGGCGCATGTAGTCGCTGAACTGCATGAACGTGCCGCCGTACGCGCGGGTCGGGCCGTGCATGACGATGCCGGAGAGGATCGCGCCCATCGCGTGCTCACGGATGCCGAAGTGCAGCGTGCGGCCGTAGGGCTCCGCGTCCCAGTCGTCGGTGGAGATCGACGTGGGGCCGAAGGACTTCGCGCCCTCGATGGTGGTGTTGTTGCTGCCCGCGAGGTCGGCCGAGCCGCCCCACAGCTCGGGCAGGACGGGGCCGACGGCACCGAGCACCTTGCCCGACGCCGCACGCGTCGCGACGGCCTTGCTGCCGGGCTCCCACGTGGGGAGCACGTCCGTCCAACCCTCCGGGAGGGTGCCCTTCGTCAGTCGGTCGAGCAGGACGCGCCGGTCGGGCTCGCGCTCGCTCCAGGCGTCGAAGTCCTTGCTCCAGGCCTCGTGTGCCGCGCGGCCCCGCTGCTGCAGGCCGCGAGTGTGCGCGATGACCTCGTCGGAGACCTCGAACGTCGCGTCGGGGTCGAAGTTCAGCGCCTTCTTCACCGCGGCGACCTCCTCGTCGCCGAGGGCGGCACCGTGGACGGCGCCGGTGTTCATCATGGTGGGTGCCGGGAAGCCGATGATGGTGCGCAGCACGATGATCGACGGCTTGTCGGTGACGGCCTTGGCCGCCTCGATCGCCTCCTCGATGGCCGTGACGTTCTCGCCGCCCTCGACCACCTGCACGTGCCAGCCGTAGGCCTCGTACCGGGCGGCGGTGTCCTCCGACAGAGCGATGTCGGTGGAGTGTTCGATCGAGATCTTGTTGTCGTCGTAGAACAGGATCAGGTTGCCCAGCTGCTGCGTGCCGGCGAGCGACGACGCCTCGCTGGTCACGCCCTCCTCGATGTCGCCGTCGGAGGCGACGACGTAGATGTAGTGGTCGAACGGGCTCTCGCCCCACGCGGGCTCGGGATCGAACAGGCCGCGCTCGCGTCGGGACGCCATGGCCATGCCCACGGCGGAGGCCAGACCCTGGCCCAGCGGCCCGGTGGTGATCTCGACACCCTTGGTGTGGCGGAACTCCGGGTGACCCGGGGTCTTGGACTTGAACGTCCGCAGCGCCTTCAGGTCCTCGAGCTCGAGACCGAAACCGCCGAGGTAGAGCTGAATGTAGAGCGTGAGGCTCGAGTGGCCGCAGGAGAGCACGAAGCGGTCGCGGCCGATCCAGGTGGTGTCGTCCGGATCGTGACGCATGGTGCGCTGGAAGAGGGTGTAGGCCAGGGGAGCGAGGCTCATGGCGGTACCGGGGTGGCCGTTGCCCACCTTCTGGACGGCGTCGGCGGCGAGGACGCGCACGGTGTCCACGGCGCGGGTGTCCAGGTCGGTCCAGTCGCTGGGGTGGTGCGCCCTGGTGAGGGCGGTGACGTCGTCTGTGATCGACACGAGCGAGGGTCTCCTGACACTGTCGGGGTGGGTGGCCAGTAGCAACGGTGCGAGCGGTGACCGCTCACACCGAAGAGCCTAGTTCCCCGGGGTGGGCGGCGCAGTCGTGGTACCCGCCGATTGGGGCGATGACACCGGCGGCGTCTACCATCGCCTGTAGTAGTGCCATCGGTCCGATGGTGACGCGCGCGTGGATGTGGTTGGGAGAATTCGAGTGGCGATGCGGCAGAGCCCGAGTGGACACGGGTTCGCCGACAGTCCGCAGGTGAGCTCCCGGCCGGCACCGACGTCGTTGCCCGGTCGACTGCTCGCGCGGCCTGCGGCGTACCTCGCTCTGACCAAGCCGCGCGTCATCGAACTCCTTCTCGTCGCGACCATCCCGACGATGTTGCTCGCGGACCGCGGCACCGTGAACCTGCCGCTCCTCTTCGCCACGCTCTTCGGCGGGTGGATGGGCGCCGCCAGTGCCAACACCCTCAACTGCGTGGTCGATGCGGACATCGACAAGGTCATGAAGCGCACCGCGCGTCGTCCGTTGGCCCGCGAGGCGGTTCCCACCCGCCACGCACTGGTCTTCGGCGTCGTCCTCGGCGCCGCGTCGTTCCTCTGGCTGTGGTGGGCCGCCAACCTGCTCGCGGGCTCGCTCGTGGTGGCGACCATCCTGTTCTACGTCTTCGTCTACACCAAGGGTCTCAAGCGCCGGACCTCGCAGAACGTCGTCTGGGGCGGAGCCGCCGGGTGCATGCCCGCCCTCGTCGGCTGGTCCGCGGTGACCGGCACGGTGGGCTGGCAGGCCGTGGTGCTGTTCCTCGTCATCTTCTTCTGGACGCCGCCCCACACGTGGGCGCTCGCGATGCGCTACAAGGACGACTACGAGGCCGCGGGCGTTCCCATGCTGCCCGTGGTGGCCACCGAGCAGGTGGTCACCCGCCAGATCGTGATCTACACCTGGCTCACCGTCGCCGCCACGCTGGCCCTCGTGCCCGCGGCCGGCGTGATCTACGCGGCCGTCGCCCTGGTGGCCGGCACGTGGTTCCTCGTCATGGCCCACCAGCTCTACTCCGGGGTGCGCAAGGGTCGGCCGGTCAAACCGTTGCGTCTGTTCCTGCAGTCGAACAACTACCTCGCCGTCGTGTTCCTCGGACTCGCGGTGGACGCCGTGATCGGCGGCGCCACCGTGAGCGAGATGCTCGGCTTCTAGGCCGTTCCGGCCATCACGGCTCCAGCACGATCGAGCCCGTGGTCCGCCGTCCCTCGAGGTCCTCGTGCGCCCGCCGCGCCTCCGCCAACGGATAGCGATTCCCGACGCGCACCGTCAGCGTGCCGTCCGCCAGCGCCCGCATGACGTCACCGGCCCGCCACTCCAGTTCGGCGCGGTCCCGTACGTGGTGAACCAGGGTGGGCCGCGTCAGGAACAGCGAGCCCCCGCGGTTGAGAATTTGCGGATCGACGGGTGGGACCGGTCCGCTGGCGGCGCCGAACAGCGCGACGGTGCCGCGCACGCGCGTGCTCGCGACGCTCGCGTCGAACGTGCTGCGGCCGACGCCGTCGTACGTCGCGGCCACTCCCTCGCCGCCGGTGAGGTCGCGGACACGAGCTGCGATGTCCTCGTCGTACCGGAGCACGTGCGTGGCGCCGGCCCGGCGGGAGAGCTCGGCCTTCTCGTCGGTGGAGACCGTCGTGATCGCGGTTGCGCCCTTCGCGACGACGAGCTGGGTGAGGAGAAGCCCCACGCCACCCGCGCCGGCGTGCACGAGCACCGTGTCCCCGGCCTGCACGGGGTACGTGGACTCGACGAGGTAGTGGGCGGTCATGCCCTGCAGCAGCACGGACGCCGCCTGCGGCGCGTCCACCCCGTCCGGCACGCGGACGGCGACCGCGGCGGGGACGACGGCGAGTTCGGCGTAGCTGCCCGGCGCGGAGGCCCAGGCCACGCGGTCCCCGACCGAGAAGTCCCCGTCGGCACCGTCGACACCGTCACCGACCGCCTCGACGACGCCGGTTCCCTCGTCGCCCGGGACGTAGGGCAGGTCGCGCGGATAGGTTCCGGTGCGGAAGTAGGTGTCGATGTAGTTGATGCCGGCGGCGTCGACGCGCACGAGCAGATCGCCCGGTCCGGGCGTCGGATCGGGCACGTCGGTGAGGTCGAGGACGTCGGGTCCGCCGGTTCGGGTGACGAGAATTGCGCGCATGAGCGCAGTCTTCCACCGGCATCGGCGGCGGGAAGGATCCGGCGGAGGTTACTCGTCGGTAGCCTCCGGTCGACCTCGCACCCGGATCGGCTATCGTCGCAGTCATGACCTCCGAGAGCCTCGAGAACGCGCCGAAAGGCGACTCGCCGCAGAGCACGGAAACCGCGGCGCCGCCGTCACGCCTGCGCTCGTCCATCTCGTCCTTCGTGGACGCGCACGGCGGATCGGCCACGGCGGTTCTGCAGCCGCTCGGGCGGGCGGGGGTGCGGGTCACTCTGGTCGGAGCGGACGGCATCCTGGGCGATCGAGTGGCGCCGGATCTACGCACCGCTCACGCGGTGGTGGACAGCCTGGACTCGGTCACCGTGGGCGAGTGGGACCGCGACCTCAGCTCGGTGGTGACTCCCCGCAAGGGGCACTTCGCCCAGATGGCCGGCTGGGTGGCCGGTCAGACGCGGTTCCCGAAGGCCCGCAACGGGCTCTGAGCCTCGGCGCCGGGCGCCTCCTCGCGCTCTCGACAGGCCGCCCACACGGCAGCTGTCGCGGCGGTGCACAGTGCGGCTCCGGCGACGTGCACGGCCACCAGGGCGGCCGGGACGTCGGTGAAATACTGGACGATGCCGACGACGGACTGGGAGATCACGAGTGCCAGCAGGACGTGCAGGCGCCGCTTGAGCGGGGTCACCCCGGCGCGGCCCACGGCGTACACGCCGAACGTCAGGCCGACCAGCAGGGCGAGGTAGCCCACCAGCAGTTCGGCGTGCAGGTGCACCAGGGTGACGATCTCCACCTCGAGGCGCGCGACGTCCGCGTCGCCGGCGTGCGGTCCCGCGCCGGTGACCATGGTGCCCGCGACCAGGACGCCGGCGAGGACCGTCGCGGACAGAGCCGTGAGCCAGCGCAGCGGTGCAGGCACGGTCGCGACGGACACCGCGTCGTCCTGCTCGCCGATCTTGTGGAACAGCAGGGTGGCGAGCCAGACCATGAGCATGGAGATGATCAGGTGGACGGCCACCGTCCACCACAGCAGGCCGGTGAGCACGGTGATGCCGCCGACGCCCGCCTGGAGCACCGTGCCTGCCGGCATGAGCCAGGCGTAGGCGACGATCTCGCGTCGGCGACGGGCGCGGGTGACGGCCAGGACGATCGCGGCCGCGGTCAGGACCACCAGTAACGTGAGCATCCGATTGCCGAACTCCACGGCCTGATGCAGGACGGGGACCTCCGAGACCCCCACCGGCGTGAAGCTGCCGGGGAAGCACTGCGGCCAGGTGGGGCAGCCCAGTCCGGAGCCCGTCACGCGCACGACGGCGCCGGTGACCGAGATGCCGCCCTGGGTCAGAATCACCAGGAACGCGATGATGCGCTGCGCGCGCACAGACGGGAGAGGAAGCCGGTCGACGAGGGAGAAGTAGGCGCGACGCACGGGACCGATGGTAGTCGCCCGACTCCTACACGCTGTAGTTGACGGCCCCCGGCCGGTCGACGACCCCGTGCGCGCGATCTCCGCCGGTCAGGTGAACGAGAACTTCCGGGTGGCCCACACACCGCAGACGGCGGCCCAGATCACCAGGACGAGGATGCCCATCGAGTCGACGTGCCCGACGACGGCTTGTTCGAGCGTCTCGGTCATGGCACCGCTCGGAATGCACCGGGCCAGCGTCCGCACGATGCCCGGCAGGGCGTCGGTCGCGAAGACCACGCTGCCGACACCGAGCATGACGAACCAGGCGATGTTGGCGAGGGCGAGCACGATCTCGGCGCGCAGGGTACCGCCGAGCAGCAGGCCCATCGTGGCGAACGTCACCGTGCCGAGGGCGATGACCACCGCACCGACGCCGAGCCCGAGCAGAGTCGGGCGCCATCCCAGCGCCGCGCCGATGATGCCGAGCACGACCGACTGCAGCACCACGACCACGCTGACCGCCAGCGATTTGCCGGCGATGATGCCCCAGGAGGGCAGCGCGGTGGCGCCGAGGCGTTTCAGCGCGCCGTAGCGCCGGTCGAATCCGACGGCGATCGCCTGTCCGGTGAAGGCCGTGGACATGACGGCGACGGTCATGACCGCGGGCACCACGGTGTCCACCCGGACACCGCCGAGATCGCCGAACGGCAGCAGCGTCAGGCCGACCAGCAGGGTCACCGGAATGAAGAGGGTGAGCAACAGCTGCTCGCCGTTGCGGAGCAGCAGCACCAGTTCGAGGCGCGTCTGCGCGGCCAGCATCGACGCGCGGGCCGCCGGGCGGGGATCGGGGGTGAACGTGCCGGGGGCGAAGCGCTCGGTCGCGGCGCCGCCGGGCAGATCGGAGGACCCGCTGGGGTCCGACATCGTGGTCACTCGTCCGTCTCGCTTCCCGGTCTTCAACTTCTCAGTTCCCGACCGGTGAGGTCGAGAAAGACGTCCTCGAGGCTGCGTTGCTCGACCCGCAGATCCGTCGCGAGCACGTTGATCCGCGCGCACCACGAGGTGACCGTGGCGATGACCTGCGGGTCGATCGTCCCCTCGACCAGGTAGGAACCCGGCGCGGTCTCCTTCGGGTCGAAGCCCTCCGGCAGCACGGTCTGCAGCAACGTCAGGTCCAGACCGGGAGGTGCCGTGAAGCGC
The DNA here is from genome assembly GCF_900111805.1 of Rhodococcoides kroppenstedtii. Classification (GTDB taxonomy): domain Bacteria; phylum Actinomycetota; class Actinomycetes; order Mycobacteriales; family Mycobacteriaceae; genus Rhodococcoides; species Rhodococcoides kroppenstedtii. The sequence continues at coordinate 68,996 of NZ_FOJN01000005.1, read as the reverse complement.
AGTTGCCCCTCGGCGCCGCGCCGAGTCAACTCCGCGGGCGTTCCCGACGCCACCACCCGGCCGTGGTCGATGATCACCAGATCGTCCGCGAGCGTCTCGGCCTCGTCCATGAGATGCGTCGTCAGGAGGACGGAGACGCCGTCGCGGCGCAGGGCCCGGATCAGATCCCAGACCAGTAGGCGGGCCTGAGCGTCGAGCCCGGCCGTCGGCTCGTCGAGGAAGACCAGTTCCGGTCGCCCCACGAGCGCGCACGCGAGGGACAGGCGCTGTTGCTGCCCGCCCGAGAGTCGCCGGTACGGGGTGCGCACCTGGTCCGCCAACCCGAGTTGCGACATCAACCAGGCTGGATTCAGCGGGTCGGCGGAGTACGCGGCGACCAGATCGAGCATCTCGCCGGCCCGCGAACCCGGGTAGGCGCCGCCGCCCTGGAGCATGACGCCGATGCGTGAGCGGACCTCGTCCGATGCGCGCGTCGGGTCGAGCCCGAGCACGCTGACACTGCCCTCGTCCGGGGCCAGGAAGCCCTCGCACATCTCGACGGTCGTGGTCTTGCCGGCTCCGTTGGGGCCGAGGAGTGCGAGGACGCGGCCCCGTCCCAGCGTGAAGTCGAGACCGTCGACGGCCGTGGTGGAGCCGAACCGCTTGACGACGCCGGAGACGCACACCGCGGGCGATTCGGTGGTCGCGGCGGGCGGAGTGGGTCGATCGGTCACGAGGGTCCAGCGTAGGCGTCGGCCCGCGGGGGCGGCGTTCCTGCCCCGTCCGACACCGTCGTGCGTGCCCGCCAGGGCAGGGACCGGCGCGTCGCCGCGTACACGACGCCGAGGGTGACCACGGTCGCCAGCGCGGCCTGGACGATCACGAACGGCTGCACCTCGCCGCCGGTGGGCATGACGATCAGGGAGACGAAGGCGGAGAACGCGATCACGGGAACCCGGAACGCCGGACGAGTGGCCCACGCCGCGAGCGGGGTTACCGCCCAGAGCAGGTACCAGGGCTGCACCACGGGGAACAGCAGGACGAGGGCGCCGATGGAGACGCCGAGTCCGCCGATCGGGTGCAGGCGCCCGAGCAGCGTGGCGACCAGCATGCGGGCGATGACGACGGCAGCGACCGCGGACGCGATCGGTCGGGTGAGCGACAGGACCGCCGTCGTGTGGTCGCCGATGCCCAGGAGCACGCCGGCGCCCCCCGTCGCGAGACCGAGCAGGGTGGGCAGGGACATCCAGCTGCGCACTGCGTTCGCCGTCCCCAGGGTGCCCAACCAGCCGAAGCCGAGGCCGCTGACCAGGCTGACCCCGACGATCACGACGGCCGCGACGACACCGAGGACGACCGCCGCACGGACGACGTCTCGAAGCCGCCCGCCCCGACGCCGGGCCAGGGCCATGCCGACGAAACCCAGGGCGATGAGCGACGGAATCTTCACCGTCGCCGACAGTGCGATGACGGCGGCGCCGACGAGGAGAAGTGCGCGGCCGGTGCGGCGACGTGTCACGTCGTCGAGTGCGTCGATGCCGCGGAAGCACAGTTCGAGTCCGGCCAGCATGAGGCCGAGCATCAGCGCCTCGTTGTGGATGCCCGCCACGAGGTGGAACAGCAGGAGCGGGTTCGCGGCACCGAGCCACAGGGCGGCGACGGAGGACACTCCGCAGCGCGCCGCGAGGCGGGGGAGCGCCCACACGATCAGCGCCACGCCCACCAGCGCCACCGCGCGGTGCAGGAAGATGCCGGAGACGATGTCGTCGCCCGTCAGCGCGGTGATACCGCGGCCGATCCACAGGAAGAAGGGTCCGTAGGGCGCCGGCGTCTCGCGCCAGATGTTGGGCACCGTGCGGGTGAGGACGTGGTCGACGCCGAGCGCGGCCTGGGGGCCGATCTCGTACGGGTCGAGTCCGCGGGCCGTGATCTCGCTCTGCGCGAGGTACGAGTAGACGTCCTTGCTGAACATCGGCGGTGCGACGCACAGGGGAAGGATCCAGAGCGCCAGCGTCCGGTCGAGCTGGGATCGGGACAGTCGACGCGGGGAGGTGCCGCGGCCGAACGATCCGATCGCCAGTCGGCCGAGCAGGAGCCAGGCGACCACCACCAGAACCGTTCCGATCAGGGTGACGGTGAGCGCCGCGGGCAGCGCGCGGGCGAACAGGCCGAGGACGCGGACGCCCTGCACCGGGTTCTGCAGAACGGGCTGTGCGCCCGCCCCGAGGGCGCCGAGCGCCATCATGCCCGCGCCGACGGCGCCGAAGCGGCGGATGCGGGTGAGGTCCCGGATCTCGGCGGCGTCGAGCGGGGGGCGTTCGGGCTCGTTGTCGTGGAGATAGGCCACCCGATCGGTCCGCGAGGTCCCGTCGACGCCGAGCGCCCGACGCACCACCCTGCGCACCTGGCTCGAGGCGCGTCGAGCGCGGGAGCGGTCGACCGTCGCCTCGGCCGTCGCTCCGGCATTCTCTGCACCCACGGTTCGGAGCGTAGGCGACCGAGCGGCCTGCCCGAGCCCCGACTCGGACGCGTCTACCCAGGGTGCCCTTGCTGGAACCGCCCTCCCAATTCCGTCACACTGGTGTTGTGAAAACGACCGAACACCGATCCGCGAGTGGCGACGCGCCGCTCGAGGGCGGCGTGTCGACGGACGGCAGCACGCGGTCCGCGGTGGTCGACCTTCTCCTCGAGGAGGGGCCGATCAGCGCCTCCGAGGTGGCATCGCGCCTGGGTATCAGTGCCGCGGGCGTCCGGCGCCACCTCGACGCCCTCGTCGATTCCGGGGCGGCGCGGGTGTCGTCGGCCGTCGGTCCGCGTAGTCGCGGTCGCGGCCGTCCCGCCAAGATGTTCGCCCTCACCTCGCATGGTCGGTCCCGTCTGGGTCACGCCTACGACGATCTGGCGGGGGCCGCGATGCGCGAGATCCGCGCGATCGGCGGCGACGACGCCGTCCGCGTCTTCGCGAAACGCCGGATCCTGTCCATCGTGCGCGATGTCACACCGGCCGACGGATCCGCCGAGTCCGCGGCGGCGACGGCGGACGCGATCGCCCGAGCGCTCAGCGAGGCCGGGTTCGCGGCCTCGACCCGCCCGGTCGGCGCCGGGGTGCAGATCTGCCAGCACCACTGCCCGGTCTCGCACGTGGCCGAGGAGTTCCCCGAACTCTGCGCCGCGGAGCGGGAAGCGTTCGCCGACCTGCTGGGCACGCACGTCCAGCGCCTGGCCACCATCGCCAACGGCGACTGCGCCTGCACCACCCACGTGCCGCTCGGCACACCCGCCGTCTCCCGGGACGGCAATAAGTCGGCGTCCGAACGCGTTGCACGAGACACCGACACCTCAGCCACAGTTCAGCCCAGCCCCACCCGTGATCGCCTCCGGAAGGAGCCCGCATGACCGTCACACCCGACCAGGTGACCCCTCCCACGGCCCCGCTCACCCAGGACGAGACCATCGCGTCCCTGGGCAACTACGGGTACGGCTGGGCGGATTCCGACGTCGCCGGCGCCGCCGCGAAGCGCGGCCTCAGCGAGGCCGTGGTGCGGGACATCTCGGCCAAGAAGAGCGAGCCCGAGTGGATGCTCGAGGCGCGCCTGAAGGCGCTGCGCACCTTCGACCGCAAGCCGATGCCGAACTGGGGCTCGGACCTCGACGGCATCGACTTCGACAACATCAAGTACTTCGTGCGCTCGTCCGAGAAGCAGGCGGCCACGTGGGACGATCTGCCCGAGGACATCAAGAACACCTACGACAAGCTCGGCATCCCCGAGGCGGAGAAGCAGCGCCTGGTCTCCGGTGTCGCGGCGCAGTACGAGTCCGAGGTGGTCTACCACTCGATCCGCGCGGATCTCGAGGAGCAGGGCGTCATCTTCCTGGACACCGACACCGGCCTGCGCGAGCACCCGGAGCTGTTCCAGGAGTACTTCGGCTCGGTCATCCCGGCCGGGGACAACAAGTTCTCCGCCCTGAACACTGCGGTGTGGTCCGGCGGCTCGTTCATCTACGTCCCGCCGGGCGTCCACGTGGACATCCCGCTCCAGGCGTACTTCCGCATCAACACCGAGAACATGGGCCAGTTCGAGCGGACGCTCATCATCGTCGACGAGGGTGCCTACGTGCACTACGTCGAGGGCTGCACCGCGCCGATCTACAAGTCGGACTCGCTGCACTCGGCCGTCGTCGAGATCATCGTGAAGAAGGGTGGCCGCTGCCGCTACACGACCATCCAGAACTGGTCGAACAACGTCTACAACCTGGTGACCAAGCGAGCCAAGGCCGAGGCCGGCGCCACCATGGAGTGGATCGACGGCAACATCGGCTCCAAGGTCACCATGAAGTACCCGGCCGTGTGGATGACCGGCGAGCACGCCAAGGGCGAGGTGCTCTCCGTGGCGTTCGCCGGCGAGGGCCAGCACCAGGACACCGGCTCGAAGATGCTGCACCTCGCGCCGAACACGTCGTCGAACATCGTGAGCAAGTCCGTCGCCCGCGGCGGTGGCCGCGCGTCGTACCGCGGTCTGATCCAGATCAACAAGGGCGCGCACGGGTCGAAGTCGACCGTCAAGTGCGACGCGCTCCTCGTGGACCAGATCAGCCGCAGCGACACCTACCCCTACGTCGACATCCGCGAGGACGACGTGACCATGGGCCACGAGGCCACCGTGTCGAAGGTGAGCGACGACCAGTTGTTCTACCTCATGAGCCGCGGTCTGACCGAGGACGAGGCCATGGCGATGGTGGTGCGCGGGTTCGTCGAGCCCATCGCCAAGGAGCTCCCCATGGAGTACGCCCTCGAGCTCAATCGCCTGATCGAACTGCAGATGGAGGGATCGGTCGGATGACCGTGCCGCAGACCGAAGACAAGCGCGCGATCGTCGCCAACAAGGGCGCGCAGTTCTCGTCGTACGACGTGAACGCGTTCGAGGTGCCGTCGGGGCGCGACGAGATCTGGCGCTTCACCCCGCTGCGCCGCTTGCGGGGCCTGCACGACGGCTCCGCCGTGGCCACCGGTTCGACCACGGTCACGGTGTCCGGCGCTCCCGAGTCGGTGCGCGTCGAGACCGTCGGGCGTGACGACGCTCGTCTCGGCACCGCAGGTGTGCCCACGGACCGCATCGCGGCCCAGGCCTACACGTCCTTCGCCGACGCCACCGTGGTCACCGTGGCGTCCGAGGCCGAACTCGACGACCCGCTGACGATCACGGTCGAGGGGCCCGGCGTCGACGCGGTCGCGTTCGGCCACGTGCAGATCCGGGTCGAGGCGTTCGCCAAGGCCACCGTCGTGCTCGAGCAGCGCGGCAGCGGAACGTACGCGGAGAACGTCGAGTTCGTGGTCGCCGACAGCGCGCAGCTCACTCTGGTCGCGCTGCAGGAATGGAACGACGACGCCGTTCACGTCGCCTCCCACCACGTGAAGGTCGGTCGTGACGCCACCCTCCGCTACTTCTCGGTCAGCCTGGGCGGGGACCTGGTGCGCCTGACGCCGGTGGTGGAGTTCGACGGTCCCGGCGGCGACGCGGAACTGCTCGGCCTCTACTTCGCGGACGACGGTCAGCACCTCGAACAGCGTCTGCTGGTCCACCACAGCGCCCCGCACTGCCGGTCCAACGTGGTGTACAAGGGCGCGCTGCAGGGCGATCCGGCCTCGGCCAAGCCGGACACCCACACCGTGTGGATCGGCGACGTCGTCATCGGTGCGACGGCCGAGGGCACGGACACGTTCGAGCTCAACCGCAACCTCATCCTCACCGACGGGGCGCGTGCCGATTCGGTTCCGAACCTCGAGATCGAGACCGGCGAGATCGCCGGTGCAGGTCACGCCAGCGCCACCGGACGGTTCGACGACGAGCAGCTCTTCTACCTGCGTGCGCGCGGCATCCCGGAGGCCCAGGCCCGCAAGCTGGTGGTGCGTGGGTTCTTCCACGAGATCATCGCCCGGATCCCGGTGGACTCGGTGCGGACCCGCCTGTCCGACGCGATCGAGGCCGAGCTCGCCGTCACCGGCGTCTGATCCGGCCGCTCGCCAGCATTCATCCACTCGTAGACGAAGGAAGTACATGTCCACCCTCGAAATCCGCGACCTGCACGTCGACGTCGCCCAGTCCGACGACGCGGCACAGCCGATCGAGATCCTCAAGGGCGTGAACCTCACGGTCTCGTCCGGCGAGACGCACGCCATCATGGGCCCCAACGGCTCCGGCAAGTCCACGCTGTCCTACGCCATCGCCGGCCACCCCAAGTACCGGGTGACCTCCGGGTCGATCACGCTCGACGGCGAGGACGTCCTCGAGATGTCGGTCGACGAGCGTGCCCGCGCAGGCCTGTTCCTGGCGATGCAGTACCCGGTCGAGGTGCCGGGCGTGTCGATGTCGAACTTCCTGCGGACCGCCGCCACCGCCGTCCGCGGCGAGGCGCCGAAGCTCCGCCACTGGGTCAAGGAAGCCAAGGAGGCGATGACCGAGCTCGACATCGATCCCGCCTTCGCCGAGCGCAGCGTCAACGAGGGATTCTCCGGTGGCGAGAAGAAGCGCCACGAGATCCTGCAGCTCGGGTTGCTCGCACCGAAGATCGCCATCCTCGACGAGACCGACTCGGGTCTGGACGTCGACGCACTGCGCGTCGTCTCCGAGGGTGTCAACCGGTACAAGGAGCGCCAGAACGGCGGCATCCTGTTGATCACGCACTACACGCGCATCCTGCGGTACATCACCCCGGAGTTCGTGCACGTCTTCGCGGGCGGACGCATCGTCGAGTCGGGTGGGGCGGAACTCGCCGACGAGCTCGAGACCAACGGGTACGAGCGCTTCACGAAGTCCGCCGCGAGCGCATGACCGCGTCCGTCGCTCTCGACGTCGCCCGGGTGCGGGCCGACTTCCCGATTCTCGGACGGACGGTCCGCGACGGGAAGCCGTTGGTGTACCTCGACTCCGGGGCGACGTCGCAGCGGCCGATGCAGGTGCTCGACGCCGAGCGGCACTTCCTCACCACGTGCAACGCCGCGGTTCACCGGGGCGCGCATCAGTTGGCGGAGGAGGCCACCGACGCCTACGAGGGTGCTCGCGCGGCCATCGCCGCGTTCGTCGGTGCGGACGCCGACGAGGTGGTCTTCACCAAGAACGCCACCGAGGCGCTCAACCTGGTGACCCACGTTCTCGCGGACGACCGGTTCGACCGGGCGCTGGGTCCGGGCGACGAGATCGTGATCACCGAGCTCGAGCACCACGCGAACCTCGTGCCGTGGCAGGAGCTCGCCCGGCGCACCGGGGCGACGCTGCGGTGGTACGGCGTGACCGACGACGGCCGGATCGATCTGTCCTCGCTCGAGCTGACGGACCGCACGCGGGTGGTCGCCTTCACGCACCAGTCCAACGTCACGGGTGCCGTCGCTCCGGTCGAGGACCTGGTGCGCCGGGCCCGCGCGGTCGGGGCGCTGGTCGTGCTCGACGCATGCCAGTCGGTGCCGCACATGCCGTTCGATTTCCGGGCACTGGACGTCGACTACGCCGCGTTCTCCGGGCACAAGATGCTCGGGCCGTCGGGCGTCGGCGTCCTGCTGGCCCGGCGCGACCTGCTGGCCGCAATGCCGCCGTTCGTGACCGGCGGCTCCATGATCGAGACCGTGACCATGGAGGCCACCACGTACGCGGCGCCGCCGCAGCGCTTCGAGGCGGGTGTCCCCATGACCTCGCAGGTCGTCGGTCTCGGTGCCGCGGTCGACTATCTGACGGCACTGGGCATGGACGCCGTGGCCGCCCACGAGCACGAGCTCACCGCCGCGACGCTGGCGATGCTGGCCGATCTCGACGGGGTCCGCGTGATCGGCCCCACCGACACGGCGGATCGCGGCGGCGCCGTGTCCTTCGTGGTCGACGGGGTCCACGCGCACGACCTGGGTCAGATCCTCGACGACGAGGGCGTGGCCGTGCGGGTGGGCCACCACTGCGCGTGGCCGCTGCACCGCCGGTTCGGCGTGGCCGCGACCGCGCGGGCGTCGTTCGCGGTGTACAACACCCTCGCCGAGGTCGATGCACTCGCAGCCGCGATCGTGCGTGCGCAGGACTTCTTCGGGGTGCGCCCGTGAGAATGGACGCGATGTACCAGGAGGTCATCCTGGACCATTACAAGCACCCCCACGGTCGCGGACTGCGCGATCCGTTCGACACCGAGGTCCACCACGTCAACCCGACGTGCGGTGACGAGGTGACTCTGCGCGTGCACGTGGTCGACGGCACCGTGGCCGACGTCTCCTACGACGGTCAGGGTTGCTCGATCAGCCAGGCCGCGACGTCGGTGCTCACGGACCAGGTCATCGGCAGGGCGGTGACCGACGCCCTGCGGACGGTCGACGCCTTCGCCGAGATGATCGGCAGCCGCGGCCGCGTCGAGGGCGACGAGGACGTCATCGGTGACGGCATCGCGTTCGCCGGCGTCGCGCAGTACCCCGCGCGGGTGAAGTGTGCCCTGCTCGGCTGGATGGCGTTCAAGGACGCCGTCGCGCAGTCCGCCACCAGCGCTCCCGACCCCGTTCCCACCCTGCCGCACCCCATCGGAGGACAGTCATGACCGACACCAACGAGGCCCCCGTCACCCCCGAGACGTCCGAGACCCTCGAGAATGCCGAGACCCCGGAGAACGCCGCGATCATCGCCGATCTCGAGGAGGCGATGCGTGACGTGGTCGATCCCGAACTCGGCATCAACGTGGTCGACCTCGGTCTCGTCTACGGCATCGCCATCGACGACGACGCCGTGGTCACCCTGGACATGACCCTGACGTCGGCCGCGTGCCCGCTGACCGACGTCATCGAGGATCAGAGCCGCAACGCGCTGGTACGCAGCGGTCTGGCCGAGGAGCTCAAGATCAACTGGGTCTGGATGCCGCCGTGGGGTCCGGACAAGATCACCGACGACGGCCGCGAGCAGCTGCGCGCGCTCGGGTTCACGGTGTGATCGAGCGCTCGTAGATGCGGTAGGTCCGCGTCGGATCCACCGGATAGGACGCGAGCACCGAGCGGAACCATCCGCCGTCCGACTGGACCGGCGCGGCCTCCACCGACCGGTAGCCCTGGTCGTGAATACGCTCGAACAGCTCGAAGATCAGCAGCGCGGACACGCCGCGGTCGGGGCACGACGGGTCGACGAACATCATGTCCAGGCGGACGTGGTCCCGACGGGCTCGACCGCCGGGTCCACGCCAGCGCAGCAGGGTGTGCAGGTCCCGCACCAGCCCGAACCGAGACCGGACGGCGCCGAGTGCGGCGCGGTTGACGTCGGGCAGGCCCATGACGAAGCCGACCAGCTTGCCGTCGAGTTCGGCGAACAGGACGATCTCCGGGTCCATGACGGGCCGCATGGTGGCGGCCAGGGCTCGCATCTCGTCGGCGTCGACGGGCGTGAAGCCCCAGAAGTCGGCGAACGCGGTGTTGTACAGCACGCGGACGCGTTCGAGGTCCTCGTCGAACGTCGCCGGGTTCATCGGCCGCACGGTGACGGAGGACCGCGCCTTCCACCTCTTGCCCATCTCGTACTTGCGGGCGAAGATCGGCGTCTGCACCAGGGTGTGCGGGTCCTCGCTGAAGAAGCTGTGGAAGTCCTTCGCGCCGGTCAGACCCCACGACTCGAGGTGGTCCGCGTAGTACGGCGGGTTGTGCGGCATTCCGACCAGGGGAGGAATGTCGTTGCCGTGCACCAGAACTCCCGCACTCCAGAGCATCGACGGGCTCATCGGGCCGACGACGGCGGTGAGCGAGCGTGCACGTCCCCACGCGGCGACGGCGTCGAGCAGTGCGTGCGAGACGGCCGGGTCGTCGACCGCCTCGAAATACCCGAAGAAGACCGTGGACGCTCGGTACTGCCGATCGAAGACGTGATCGTGGATCGCGGCGATGCGCCCGACGGCGCGACCGTTGCGGTACGCGAGGAACGCTCGCGTGGTGATGCGACTGCGTGTCCCCGCCGACGGCGATACCAGGATGTCGCCGACGTCCGCCGCGTCCCCCGGGATCCAGTTCGGATCGTCGCGGTAGACCAGGAAAGGCACACCGCGGAAACGCGCCCAGTCGCGACGGGTGCGGACGGGCCGCACGTCCACGTCGGAGCGTCGGGTGATGGTCGCGGTCATGTCGTCCTCCTCGGGCCGAGGCCCCTGATCGCCCCGACCGTCGGTTCGTCGGGTTCGGTGGGGGTGCGGGCCGCCGCCCTCACGCGGGCGAGCACGGATTCGCCGGCCCACACGTACTGGCCGGGCCGGACGTCGACGGCCGACACGAGCGAGTCCGGCAGGAACACGTCGCACTGCGAGCCGAACCGGATGAGTCCGTACTGCTCACCCCGGGCGAGGTGGTCACCGGGCCGGGTGTGGGCGACGATGCGATCCACCCACAGGTCGGCGATCTGCGTGACGTAGACGACCGCCCCGGTGGCGTGCCGCAGTCCGATGGTGAGACGCTCGTTGGTGAGCAGGTACTCGCAGTCCCGGTCGTACGGCCGTTGCCGCAGAACGAGATTGGCGGTCATGCGGGCCATCGACCGGTTGAACGGGGCCGCGCCGCGGTGCTCGCGCAGGGTCACCGTGCCCTCGACGGGTGCCCGGTTCCGGTGGACCGAGTGCTCGGTCATGTAGGTCCCGACCAGCCATCCCGAGACGCCGGGTTCGGAGGGGTCGGCGGCGGCCACGCCCGCGTACTCGGTGAGCGGGATGGACCGCCGCTTCTTGATCGCGACGGGGACCTCACCGTCGTCGACACGCTTGACGTAGGTGACGTACCCGTCGGCGGCGGCGACGACGGTGTCCTCGTCCTCCGGAGGAACGCGCACGGGGTCGCGCAGGAAGGCGGCGCTGCGCCAGTACGAGTACCCGGCGACCACCGCCGCTGCGGCGGCGGCCGCCGCAGCCCGCGGCCGGGTCATGCCGCCCCGCCGTGGTCGATGCGTTCGGCGAGGCTCACGAACCGGTCGTAGAGCCGGGTTCCCAGAAGGCGGTCGAGGAGCACGGCGGGTGCGCCGAGCGCGACGACGGCGAGGTAGTAGACGAGCCCGAGGACGAACTGCACGAGGTCCCCGGTCCAGGTGCGGACGGCGTACCGACGCCCCGGCTGGACGAACACCGGTTGCGTCGGTACCCGGCCGGAGGGCGGCGGGCGGTGCGGGTGGGGACGCGGCGTCACGCCGAGACGAGGCCGGTACGCCGACCGGTGATGTCACGGAACTCGATGTGCGCGAGGTACTTCGCGAACAGCGCCGTATGGTCCCACCACGAGGTGTCCGTGCCGGCGGGCAGCACCGACGGAGCGTTGGAGCGGCGGATCAGATCGTTGACGTCCGACCCGAGCAGAGCCGCGGTGCGCGCCGGGGGGATGTGCTGGTTCACGCGCCGGACGAACTCGTCGAACGGCACCAGATCGAGGCCGAGAGCGTCGGCGAGCACGGCGTTCGAGTACGGCTCGGGGTTCGACGGCACGAGGTACGCGAGCGGGGAGTCGGCGAGCGCGTTGTCGGCGAGGACCTGCGTCAGCACGTCCACCGGTGCGTAGTTCATGCCCGGCCCGTCCCACAGCGCGCCGACGCTGTTGCCCAGCTCGATGGCGCGCCAGAAGCTGTAGACGCGACCCGGGTCCTTGCCGACGGTGGTCGATCCGAGCACGTACGGGGACTCGCACAGCGTCACCGAGGCGAGCGCGTCGGCGTTCAGCCACCGCAGCAGACGGCCGTTGATCCACTTCATCTGGCAGTAGCCCGAGTACCACCACGAGTCCGGGCGCAGGAAGTCCTCCGGATTGCAGTAGAGGAAAGCCCCGATGGAGCCCATGTAAGTGAGGTGCTTCCGGCGCGACTCGAGGGTGAACTGCACGACGCGCAGCAGGGACTCGAACCAGTCGCGGCGCAGGTCGAGGTAGGTGGCGTCGTAGTCGGTGCTGCTGGCGGAGTTGAAGACCTGGTCCACCGTCTCGCGGAGATGGACGAAGGTGGCCTCGTCGAGACCGAAACGGGTTCGGGTGGGCACCGCTTCGATCACGGTGATCTTGGACCGGTCGATGTTCGTGATGTCGTAGCGCGCGACGGTCTCCTCGAACCGATCGGCCGCGGGCACGTCCGTGCTTCCGCGGACACCGGCGTAGACGGTGGTGACATCGTCACGGGTCGACAGTTCCGCCACCAGGTGCGCGCCCACGAAGCCGTTGGCGCCGAACACCAGGGCGACCTCGTGCCGCGGCTCGGGCATGTCCGCCACCGCGTCGGCGGTCGCGGAGTCGAGGACCGGTCGCAGCAGGGTGGCGTCGCCTGCGCTCAGAGCGGCGATGTCCGCGTACTTGCGCGGAAACAGCAGCGACGGTGCGTCCGCGGTCAGTGCCACGACCGGACTGACGAGATGGGCGTCGTTTGCGACGGTCGTGAACTCGTGCTCGAACATGTGTCTCTCTCCCCGACTGGTTCCCCCGACAGCCGACTCGGCCGACGTCGACCACGTTCGTTGCGTGGCGTCAGGAAGGAACTCTAAAGACGGGTTCTCTGTGACATAACACCTTCGGCGTTGTGAGGCTTACGGATACGACACCGGCGAATTGTGTTCGTGTCACGCGCCTTTGCGTTCGCTGTGGTCCGCTGCACCACTGCTTTTCTTGGCGGGAGCCTTCTTCGCGGCAGTCTTGTTCGCGGCAGTCTTCTTCGCCGCGGTCTTCGTGGCCGCCGTCTTCTTCGCGGGAGCCTTCTTCGCCGCGGTCTTCTTCGTCGGGGTCTTCTTCGCCGGGGCCTTCCTGGCCGGAGTCGTATCGGTGTCCTTCTCGGAGTCACCGTCACGGCTGTCCGACGCGCGCCCGCGCCCGGACCGGCCGGCGGCCTCGACGCTGCGCTGCAGTGCGGCAACCAGATCGACGACCTCGGCGTCCTCGCCCGTGTCCTCGTCCTCGCGCTCGGCGTGGACGACCTTCTCACCGCCGTTCTCGATGGCCTCGTCGAGAACTTTCCGCAGCTCGATCTGATAGTCGTCCGTGTATTCCGACGGGTCGAAGTCGCCGGACATGCTCTCGACCAGCGCACCCGCCATCTTCAGTTCCTGCGGCCGCGGCGCACTCACGCCGTCCAGTGAGCCGAACTCGGCGGCGCGGACCTCGTCCGGCCAGAGCAGGGTCTGGATCATGAGTACGTCCTCGTGCACCCGCAGGGCCGCGAGCCGGGTCTTCTGCCGAAGGGTGAAGTGCACCAACGCCGTTCGATCCGTCTCGGTGAGGGTGTCCCGCAACAGGACGTACGCCTTGGGCGACGTCGAGTCCGGCTCCAGGTAGTAGCTCTTGTCGTAGAGAATCGGGTCGATCTGTTCCGTCGGGACGAACTCGAGCACCGGGATCTCGTGCTTCTCGGCGGCAGGGAGCGAGGAGAAGTCCTCGTCGGTGAGAATCACGCGATCGCCGTCGGGCGACTCGTACGCCTTGTCGATGTCGGCGTACTGGACGGATTCGCCGCACACCGAGCACTTGCGGTCGTACTTGATGCGACCGCCGTCCTTGCCGTGGACCTGGTGGAACTTGATGTCGTGGTCCTCGGTGGCGGTGTACACCTTCACCGGCACGTTCACCAGCCCGAAGGCGATGGCGCCTTTCCAGATCGATCGCATGGTGTCAATCTTGGGCCACGGATCGTCACGGCGCCACCACCCGTCACGGCAACCACGGAACCGACACGCGTGCGCGTCGGCCGACGGTGCGGACGATGGCACGTCGGTGGCCTGATCCGGCCCCGCGAAAGAGCTCGCCCATGGCCCGCGCCGTCCCCGGGAGGTCGCCGTCGCCGGAGAGGTAGGCGCGCTGCGCGGCCACGGGGAGCTCGAAGAACCGGTCGAAGAAGTCCGCGAGCTCGTCCGGCGGCAGACCCAGCAGCACCTGTGCGCCGAGTCGCCGCAACGACGTCACCGCGGCGGTGGCCCGGGAGGTCACCGGGGTGCCGTCGACGACGTGGCGGGCGAGCGCGTCGGCCCGGCGCAGGGACGACGCGACGCTGTACCCGGTGGCCGGGTGCAGCGCCGCGCTGCGGGCGCCCGTCACCTCCACGCCGGCCGGCGTTACCGACGGCGGGGCCATGGCGAACCGCACGCGTTCGACGGCCTCGTCGCCGCGGAGCGCGACGCCGCGATGCTGCAGGCGGCGGTGCAGTCGCGCGGCCAGCTCGGGTTGGTCGGGTCCGGGCTCGCCGACGAGCGACGTCTCCTCGAGCAGCACCCGATCGGCGTCGAGCTGCACGCCGTAGAGGAACGTGGGGTGTTCGTGCGGGTCCGTGCCGTTGTCATGCCGCCAATCCATGACCAGGGTCTCGGCGCCCCCCAGCGCCGGTTCCGCGACCTCCGGACGCACGATCACCCCGTACGCCCGTTGCTCGGGGACTCCCGGCCCGACGGCCGAACCGCGCGCGTCGATCACGACGCCCGCGCCGAGGCGGCCCCCGCTGCGGAGTGTCACGCCCCGCGCATCGACGCTCACCGCGACGTCCCGCACCACGGCGGCCGGGTCGACGGTCAGGGCCCGCTGCAGGGCCACGGTGTCGAGCACCGTGTAGGCGCGGGCCACGTGGTGCCGACGGGCGCCGACGACGGTGGCGGACCGGGTGGTCGTCGCGCGTACGTCGGCCGGGAGCCACGCCGGCAGTTCGTCGTCCCACATCGCGTAGGTCTGCGTCCACCGTCGATCCGGGTGCGGGTCGACGAGGACGACGACGGCCCCCGCCGCCGCAATGCGGTGCGCCGCGGCGCGTCCGGCCGGTCCCGCACCGACCACCACGGCGTCGGGTGAGGGGAACACGGTCAGAGCGATCCGGTGGCCAGCAACCCGCCGTCGACTCGCACGGTCTCGCCCGTGATCCAGGAGGCGGCGTCGGAGGCGAGGAACCCGACGAGCGCCGCGACGTCCTCGGGCGTGCCCAGTCGCTTCATCGGGTAGCCCTGCGACGCCGCGTCCTCACCGCCGGCGACGAGGGCCTCCGCGAACTTGGTCTTGACGACGCCGGGCGCGACCGCGTTGACGCGGATCCGGGGTCCGAGTTGCCAGGCGAGCTCCTCCGTCAGCCGGATCAGGGCGGCCTTCGAGGCGCCGTAGGCGGCGATGACGCCGGTCGAGCGCAGGCCGGCGACACTCGCGAGATTGACGATCGCGCCGCCGTGCTCACCCATCCAGGCGTGGTAGGCGCGCTGCGTGTACCCGAGGGTGGCGACGACGTTGACGTCGAAGATCTTCTTGACCCCGTCCAGGTCGGCGTCCATGAGGGCGCCGTAGACGGGATTGATCCCGGTGTTGTTGACGAGGATGTCCAGCGATCCCAGTTCCGCGACGGTCCGGTCGACGGTGGACTGCCGGGAGTCCGCGTCCCCGGCGTTGCCCGCGATGGGCAGGACGACGCCGCCGGGCACCGCGGCACGCAGGTCCTCCGCCGCGGCGTTCAGCTGGTCCTCCTTGCGCGCGGTGATGGTGACCGCGGCGCCGCGGGCGAGCAGGTCGGCGGCGACGGCCTTGCCGATGCCGCGACTCGCTCCGGTGACGAGGGCGACGCGGCCCTGCAGATCGGTGTGGGTGCTCATGGCGCAGACGTTAGCGGAGTCACTCTCGGGCGGTGAATTCACTGGTTCGCGGCGGATAGAATGAGGGTTTGCCGCACCGTCGACGTTGGGAGTTCGTGCCGTGATCACCGCCACCGACCTGGAGGTTCGTGCCGGTGTGCGCACCCTTCTCTCCGCCCCGGGGCCCGCGCTGCGGGTGCAGGCGGGCGACCGGATCGGCCTGGTGGGCCGCAACGGCGCGGGCAAGACGACGACGCTGCGCATCCTGGCGGGGGAGGGCGAGCCCTACGCGGGGTCCGTCACCCGCGCGGGCGAGCTGGGATACCTCCCGCAGGACCCCAAGGAGGGCGATCTCGACGTCCTGGCCAAGGATCGCGTCCTCTCCGCGCGTGGCCTCGACTCGCTGCTCCGGAAGATGGAGAAGCAGCAGGCCCTGATGGCCGAGGTCGCGGACGACGAACGCCTGGACAAGGCGGTCCGGAAGTACGGGGAACTCGAGGAGCGGTTCGCCTCGCTCGGCGGGTACGAGGCCGAGAGCGAGGCCGCCCGCATCTCCAACAGCCTGGGCCTGCCGGACCGCATTCTCGCTCAGCCGCTGCGCACGCTCTCCGGCGGTCAGCGTCGCCGGGTCGAGCTCGCCCGCATCCTCTTCGCCGCCTCCGACGGCAGCGGCGGCCGGTCGGGCACCACCCTCCTGCTCGACGAGCCGACCAACCACCTCGACGCGGACTCCATCACCTGGCTGCGCGGGTTCCTGCAGAATCACGAGGGCGGGTTGATCGTCATCAGCCACGACGTCGAGTTGCTCGCGGACGTGGTGAACCGCGTGTGGTTCCTCGACGCCGTCCGCGGCGAGGCCGACGTCTACAACATGGGGTGGAAGAAGTACCTCGACGCACGCGCCACCGACGAGCAGCGACGACGCCGCGAGCGCGCCAACGCGGAGAAGAAGGCATCGGCACTGCGGGCGCAGGCGGCGAAGATGGGCGCCAAGGCCACCAAGGCCGTCGCGGCGCAGAACATGGTCAAGCGTGCCGACAAGCTGCTCGCGAACCTCGACGAGGAACGCGTGTCGGACCGGGTGGCGCACATCCGATTCCCCGAGCCGGCGCCCTGCGGCAAGACACCGCTCATGGCGTCGAACCTCACCAAGGTCTACGGCTCGCTCGAGATCTTCACCGGCGTCGATCTGGCGATCGACCGGGGATCGCGCGTGGTGGTGCTCGGACTCAACGGCGCGGGCAAGACCACGCTGCTGCGCATCCTGGCGGGGACGGAGAAGTCCGACTCGGGCGGTCTCGAGCCGGGCCACGGTCTGCGCATCGGCTACTTCGCGCAGGAGCACGACACGCTCGACGACATGGCCTCGGTCTGGGAGAACGTGCGCCATGCCGCGCCCGACACTCCCGAGCAGGAACTCCGGTCGCTGCTGGGTGCGTTCATGTTCACCGGGCCGCAGCTCGAGCAACCGGCCGGCACGCTGTCCGGCGGTGAGAAGACCCGTCTCGCGCTGGCCGGCCTGGTGTCCTCGGCCGCGAACGTGTTGCTGCTCGACGAGCCGACCAACAACCTCGACCCCATCTCGCGCGAGCAGGTCCTCGAGGCGCTGCGCAGCTACAAGGGAGCGGTGGTGCTGGTGACGCATGATCCCGGAGCGGCCGAGGCGCTGTCGCCCGAACGCGTGATCCTGCTGCCCGACGGCACCGAGGACCACTGGTCGCAGGACTACCTGGACCTCATCACGCTGGCCTGACAGCCAGCACTCCGTTCTCGTCGGTCACCTCGATCGTGCGCCCGACCAGCGGGAGCGCATCGGGCCACGCGCCGGACGCCGTCGTGCGTCCGGCGACGCGGCGGCCGTCCGCGGTCTCGGCGATCAGCAGGGTCGCGTCGGGAGTGCCGTCCCGTCCGTAGGTGGTGGCCGCGGTGAGGACCCTGACCGGTCCGCGGTGATCGGTGACGACATCCGCCGCTCCCGGTGCGATCGTGACGACGTCGCTGTCACCCACCCGTCCTTCGGGGCGCGGTTCCGCGCCGAGCAGGACGACGTGCTGGTGCGTCAGGTACCCACCGTTGGCGTGGACCAGAGCCGGGCCGGCGGTGCGATCGCGGCGGAGCCGGCGTACCGCCTCGGCGATGCCGTGGAGGCTGTAGCTCGACAGGGGACCCCCGAAGAACGAGTGGCCGCCCAGCAGCGTGGGCAGCAGGTCCTCGGCCGCGCCGATCGACTGCAGCTCTGCCAGCAGCAGTTTGGGAACGATCGGGAAGCAGCTGTAGGCATCGACGAGGGCCGGCGGACCCGCGACGCCCAGGCGCTCCATCACGGAGGCGAGAGCGGGGGAGTGCTCGAAACTGCTGCGCCGCACCACGTCCGGGGTGTCGGCGGCGCCCGCACCACCCCACACGTGAACGACGCGATCCTCGGGAACGCCCTTCTCACGCGCGGTCTGCAGCGAGCACACCACCACGGCCGCGGCCTGGTCGACGAAGGGCATGGCGTTCATCGACAGCGGATAGGCGTCGGAGACGGCCCGGTTGTCCGCTGCGACGGAGGCGATCTCGTCGGCGGTGCGGGCACCCGGGTTCCAGGCCGCGGGGTGGTCCGCGGACACCGCGGAGAACCGCGCGTACAGTTCGGCCGACTCTGCGCGAGCACGCTCGGCGGTGAGACCGAGGGCGTGCGCACGGGCGTTCTCGAACAGCGGGTAGATCTGGACCGGAGCGAGGATGCCCGCGCGCTGCATGGCTGCGCTGCCGAGGTCCTCCGGGTCGAAGGCGGGCGGTCCGCCGGGTTCCGCGGTCCACCCGGCGTCCACCGGATCCCGACCGGCCTTGCCCAGCCCCCGCAGCGACGCCTGCGCCTCGCCGCCGACCACGAGAGCCACGTCGTCGGATCCGTCGGCGATCCCGTCGGCGACGGCGTTCAGCAACGCCACCGGCCAGTGTCCGCCGACCGTCGTCGTGAACGACGTCCGCAGGGTCCACCCGTGACGACGGGCGAGCAGGCCGGGCAGATCGTCGTACCGCCAACTGGTCGTCCGGACGGCGTCCACCCGCGTCACTGCGTCCGCCAGTCCCGAGGCGCCGGTGTCTCTCAGCGCACGCTGGACGGCGTCGTCGACGAGATCGAGCGGTTCCGCCGGTGTCGGCGGCCGGGTCGCCGAGCCGCGGGAGAGGTCGGCGACGCCGACGATCACCGGCAGTCGGCGTGGATCGATCCCGGTCATGCGCGCTCCCGTCGGACGGATTCCTCGACCAGGTCGAGGACGGCGGACAGGTCGTCGGTGTCCTGCCCGGAGGCCAGGCGGGTCACCAACCCGTCCATGACCAGGTCGAGAAAGCTCAGCAGGACCGTGGTGGGCACGTCGTCACGCAGTCGGCCCGCGGACCGCTGACGCTCGAGGCGCGCGAGCACGGCCCCACGCAGTTCCACCGAGCGTTCCGTCCATCCGGCCCGGAACTCGGCGTCGGTCTTGAGGCGGCGCGCGATCTCGAGACGCGTGCCGAGCCAGTCGAAGTCCTCGGGTGCGGCCAGCATGTCCCGCATGACCTGTACGAGGCCCTGGTCCGCGGCGACGTCGGCCATACGGTGGGCGTCGTCCCGCGCGAGGGCGAGGAAGAGCCCGTCCTTGTCCTTGAAATGGTGGAAGATCGCGCCGCGGGACAGCCCGGTGGCCTCCTCGAGCCGACGGACGGTGGCGCCCTCGTAGCCGTACGCGGCGAAACAGCGCCGGGCACCGTCGAGGATCTGACCGCGACGAGCGGCGAGGTGGTCCTCGCTGACCTTCGGCACTTTCCGTCTCCTGTTCTTCTCGGGGCACCATCGCAGAACGCGCACGACCGCCGAGCGATCGTGCGCGTTCCGCGTGGGGTGTCCGGCTACGGACCGGTCGATATCCTGGTCGGACTCAGCCGATCATGTTGCGCAGCACGTACTGCAGGATGCCGCCGTTGCGGTAGTACTCCGCCTCACCGGGGGTGTCGATGCGAACCACGGCGTCGAACTCGATCTTCTCGCCGTTCTCCTTGGTCGCGGTGACGTGCATCGTCTTGGGCGTGCGGCCCTCGTTCAGCTCCGTGATGCCGGAGATGTCGAAGGTCTCGGTGCCGTCGAGCTTCAGCGACGCCGCCGACTCGCCCTGCGGGAACTGCAGCGGCACGACGCCCATTCCGATGAGGTTGGAGCGGTGGATGCGCTCGAACGACTCGGTGATGACCGCCTTGACGCCGAGCAGGCGCGTGCCCTTGGCCGCCCAGTCGCGCGACGAGCCGGAGCCGTACTCCTTGCCGCCCAGCACGACCAGCGGGATGCCGGCCTCCTGGTAGTTCTGCGACGCGTCGTAGATGAAGGCCTGCGGGCCACCGTCCTGCGTGAAGTCGCGGGTGTAGCCGCCCGAGACGTCGTCGAGGAGCTGGTTGCGCAGACGGATGTTCGCGAACGTGCCGCGGATCATCACCTCGTGGTTGCCACGTCGCGAACCGAAGGAGTTGTAGTCCTTGCGCTCCACGCCGTGCTCGTCGAGGTACTGCGCCGCCGGTGTTCCCGGCTTGATGGCACCGGCCGGCGAGATGTGGTCGGTCGTGACCGAGTCACCCAGCAGCGCCAGGACGCGGGCACCGGTGATGTCGGAGACGGGCTCCGGATCCTTCGGCATGCCGTCGAAGTACGGAGGCTTCCGCACGTAGGTGGACTCGCTGTCCCACTCGAACGTCTTGCCGTCCGGGGTGGGCAGTCCGCGCCAGCGCTCGTCGCCCTTGAAGACGTCGGCGTAGCCCTTGGTGTACATCTCCTTCGAGATCGACGAGTCGATCGTGTCCTGGATCTCCTTGGGGGAGGGCCAGATGTCCTTCAGGAAGACGTCGTTGCCCTCGGAGTCCTGACCGAGCGCGTCGTGCTCGAAGTCGAAGTCCATGGTGCCGGCCAGTGCGTACGCGATCACCAGCGGCGGCGAGGCCAGGTAGTTCATCTTCACGTCGGGGGAGATGCGTCCCTCGAAGTTGCGGTTACCGGAGAGCACCGCGGTGACCGTGAGGTCGTTGTCCTGGATCGCCTCGGAGATCTTCGGGTCCAGCGGGCCCGAGTTGCCGATGCAGGTGGCGCAGCCGTAGCCCACGAGGTAGAAGCCGAGCTTCTCGAGGAACGGCCAGAGGCCGGCCTTGTCGTAGTAGTCGGTGACCACCTGCGAGCCGGGCGCCATCGAGGTCTTGACCCACGGCTTGCTGGTCAGGCCCTTGTCGACGGCGTTCTTCGCCAGCAGGGCCGCACCGAGCATGACCGACGGGTTGGAGGTGTTGGTGCAGGACGTGATCGACGCGATGGCGACGGCGCCGTGGTCGAGAACGAAGGAGCCCTGCTCCTCGGACTGCACCCGCACCGGGTTGGTGGGGCGTCCCTCGGAACCGTTCGCGGCGGAGTGCAGCGGTGCGGCGTCGTCGTCCGCGAAGGACAGCGTGGCCGGGTCGGAACCGGGGAAGGTCTCGTCGAGGGCCTCGTCCAGCTTGGACGGCGTCGCATCGGTCTTCTCGCCGCCCACGTAGTTGTGGATGTCCTTGCGGAACGCGGTTTTGCTGTCCGAGAGCAGGATTCGGTCCTGCGGACGCTTGGGTCCGGCGATGGAGGGGACCACGTCGCCGAGGTCGAGCTCGAGGTACTCGGAGTACGCCGGCTCGTTCTCGGGGTCGTGCCACATGCCCTGTTCCTTGGCGTACGCCTCGACCAGGGCCAGCTGCTCCTCCGAGCGACCGGTGAGCCGCAGGTAGGAGACCGTCTCGTCGTCGATCGGGAAGATCGCGGCGGTGGAGCCGAACTCGGGGCTCATGTTGCCCAGGGTCGCGCGGTTGGCCAGCGGCACCTCGGCGACACCCTTGCCGTAGAACTC
Source organism: Rhodococcoides kroppenstedtii (assembly GCF_900111805.1). GTDB lineage: Bacteria > Actinomycetota > Actinomycetes > Mycobacteriales > Mycobacteriaceae > Rhodococcoides > Rhodococcoides kroppenstedtii. The sequence goes on along the minus strand of NZ_FOJN01000005.1, from coordinate 47,601 downwards.
GACGAACTTACCGACGACGCCGTGCTGGCGCAGCATGTCGGTGACCGTGAGGACGACGTCGGTCGCGGTCACGCCCGGCTTGATCTCACCGGTGAGCTTGAAGCCGACGACGCGGGGGATGAGCATGGAGACGGGCTGGCCGAGCATGGCCGCCTCGGCCTCGATGCCGCCGACGCCCCAGCCGAGCACACCGAGGCCGTTGACCATGGTGGTGTGCGAGTCGGTGCCGACGCAGGTGTCGGGGTAGGCCTGACCGTTCCGGACCATGACGGTGCGCGCGAGGTGCTCGATGTTGACCTGGTGCACGATGCCGGTGCCGGGCGGGACGACCTTGAAGTCGTCGAACGCGCCCTGGCCCCAGCGCAGGAACTGGTAGCGCTCGCCGTTGCGCTGGTACTCGATGTCGACGTTGCGCTCGAAGGCGTCGGCGCGACCGAAGACGTCGATGATGACGGAGTGGTCGATGACCATCTCGGCGGGGGCGAGGGGGTTGACCTTCTCCGGATCGCCGCCGAGAGCGGTGACAGCCTCACGCATGGTGGCGAGGTCGACGATGCAGGGCACACCGGTGAAGTCCTGCATGATCACCCGGGCCGGGGTGAACTGGATCTCGATGGACGGATCGGCGGACGCATCCCAGTTCGCGATCGCGTCGATGTGATCCTTGGTGATGTTGGCGCCGTCCTCGGTGCGCAGAAGGTTCTCGGCGAGAACCTTCAGTGCGTAGGGCAGCTTCTCGGTGCCGGGGACGGCGTTCAGACGGAAGATCTCGTACGAGTTCTCTCCGACCTCCAGCGTTCCCTTCGCGCCGAACGAATCGATACTTGCGCTCACGTCAGCTCCAGTCGTCTTCTCTTCGCTACCGCCGACGGGGCTGTGTCGACGGTCTACGAGAGGAAGCGGGTCACCCGCGATCGGGTCGGATCGGGCTGGATCCGGCGCCGCTGCTCTCTCGGTTCGATCCTAACAGTACGCTTGTCCTGTAAGAAAGGCGCGAACCGTGTCCGGTCGGCGCGCCGTGGACCGGCGTACGGCCCTCATCGTTCTCCACCGGCGACACAGGTGCAACGAGCGGGGTCCGGGAGCCGACCGTGCCGTAGGGTTCAGGCGCGATGTCGCTCTCACATTCCGTCCCGGTTCACGCTGCCCCCGTGGCGGCGGAGATTCCGCCGTTCGTGGACGTTCCGTCGACCCTGGCCGACGTCGCCGACGACGGCGTTTCGGCGCCGGCCGAGTTGGTCCCCGGCCTCGAGTCCGTCGTGGCACGGGCGCAGGACGAGGGCATCACCCTGAACGTGGTGGTGCTCGAGGAGCCGGCCCGGCTCGACTCGCACCTGCGGGATCTGGCCACCGAAGTGGGCGCCGCCGACGGGGGCACCGTCCTGGTGCTCGGTCCCGGCCAGGTGGGCACGTTCAGCGACAGCATCGACCGCGTGACGCTGGAAGCAGGCCAGGACAGTGCCTACACGTCCGACCCCGTCCTGTCGGCGAACCAGTTCCTCGACGTCGTGGTCGCGCCGGGTCCGTCCTGGACCGGGCTGACGCTCGCCCTCGTGGCCCTGGTCGCGCTGGTCCTGGGTGCCACGGGGTGGGCCAACGCACGCCGGTTCCGGGCACGGCAGGACGGATCCGCACAGGACGCCGACATGCCCGGTGCCGCGGGAACGACCGCAGTGTCGGATACGGCCGACTCGAGGCATGTCACCACCACGGACGCCGTGCGGGCGAACGACTAGGGAAATCTCCCGAAGAAATTTTGTCCGGCCATTTCCGGACAACCACCTGATCAGCGCAGATGCCGATGTCGAACGACAACTGTGTCATTTGTGACTGGAGTTCCCTCAGCGGTCAGAGTGTCGTACGGTTCTCGTGGCACTGCTTGGGGAAGAAGTGTCGCAGAGGGGCGTTCGTGGTCTCCGGGTCGTGCGTGTCGGGCGTGACGATCGGTGTCGATCCGTCGTATCCGTGCTGCGTCGTGCCTTCCCTCGGCGCTGCGGGGTGACACGCGCGGCCGACACCAGCGCGGTGGGGACACGAGGGAGACACAGGTGAGTCGAACCGGCCTGAGGGGTCGACGGAGCGCTGCGGGCCGTGCCCGGCGTCGGTCGATCGGTGTCGCGGTCCTGCTGGCACTCTCCGTCGCGACGGCAGTCAACCCGCCCCTCGCCTCGGCCGTCCCGCCCCCACCCCCCAATCCGTCGGACGCCGACATCGCCGGCGCGCAGGCACGGGTCGGCGACGGCATCGCCCGCGTCAGCGACCTCATCGACCGCGTCGCCGCCGCGAACCAGCAACTCGCTGCGCTCGACGCCGCCGTCGCCGTCAAGCGCGAGGACGTCAACAAGGCCCTCGTCGACCTCCAGAACGCGCGCTCCGCGGCCGACGCCGCGGCCGCCGCGGTGACCCTGGCGCAACGCGCGCTCCAGGACGCCGGCCAGGTCATCACGGATGCGCAGCGCAAGTTCGACAGTGCCGCCGTCACCGACTACATCCGCGGCACCGGAGCTGCCGGCGCATCGTCCCTTCTGGACGCCGACGGGCCGCAGGACGTGCTCGACCGCGCCCAGCTGCTGCGGTTGCTCTCCGCGAAGCAGAACGCCGTGCTCGACGGCCTCCAGCGCGCCCGCACCGAACAGGCCAACCGGGACTCGGCCGCCCGAGCGAGCAAGCTCGAGGCGGACCGCGCTTCCGCCGCCGCCGACGCGAAGAAGGCCGAGGCGGAACAGGCCATCGCCGCTGCGGTCGCCGCGCAGCAGGACCAGTCCGCACGCAAGGCGGCCGTCGAGGCCAACCGCGACGCGGCCGCCGCCGAGCTGGAATCCGCCCGTGCCGGCGCCGCAGGCCTCGAAGGTCAGCGTGACGCGTACACCCGGTGGGACGCCCAGCGCCAAGCAGAGGAAGCCGCCGCGGCCGAGGCCGCTCGGCAGGCCGAACAGGCGGCCGCAGCAGCCGCAGCACGGGTCGCCGCCGATCAGGCCGCAGCCGACCGCGCAGCGGCGGCGGCTGCGGCCGCCCCCGACCACACCGACCTCGTCGGGGCGACCCGACCGGAGGCCGGGACGTCCTCCGGGTCCGGCACGAGTACGTCGGGTGGCTCGGGGACCTCGGGTGGCTCGGGGACCTCGGGTGGCTCGGGGACGTCGGGCTCGGGCACGTCGAGCGGGGGCACGACCACGCCGAGCAAGCCGAGTGTCGGCAAGCCCGCGGTGACCGGCAGTGCGGCGATCGAGTTGGTGATCGACCGCGGCATGTCGGTGCTGGGGACGCCGTACTCGTGGGGTGGGGGTAACGAGAACGGACCCACCAAGGGCATTCGTGACGGCGGTGTCGCGGACAGCTACGGCGACTACAACAAGGTGGGCTTCGACTGCTCCGGGTTGATGATGTACGCCTTCGGCGGCCTGGGCATCTCCCTTCCGCACTACACCGGCTATCAGTACACCGCGGGCAAGCAGGTTCCGTCGTCGCAGATGAAGCGCGGCGACATGCTGTTCTGGGGTCCGGGCGCATCGCAGCACGTGGCGCTGTACCTCGGTGACGGCACCATGCTCGAGGCGCCGCAGTCGGGCGACGTGGTGAAGGTGTCACCGGTGCGGTGGAGCGGCATGACGCCGTACGCCGTGCGCATGGTGGAGTGACCCACGCCGACCCTTCCCGTCAGAACGGGGGCGGGGTGTCATCGGGTGGGTGACGCTTCGGGGCGTTGCGGATTCGGTTGCGGTTACGTTCCTGTCGGCGGCGGGCGTGTTTCTGTTCGGTGCGTGGGGCAGGTCGTTGGCGCTCGGTGGGTTTCGGGGGCGGCTTGCGCGGGGTCGGCGGGTTGCCGAAGACGATGGCGTCCAGTCCGGGGTGGACGTCGTGGCCGGTGAACGCCGGTCCGAGGACGGTGCGCCCGTCGGGGATGGTGATGGTGCGGATCAGCCGGCTCGGGTCGGCCGGGTCGGGGTACTGGTCGTCGACGAAGTCCCCGAACGTTTTCAGTAGGTGGTGGAAGCGGCATTTGGCGCCGAGTCCGGTCGCGTCGGTACGCCCGCCCCGCTCGGGGTGGGTGTGGTCGTATTCGGTGATGTGGTCGAGGTCGCCGTCCCACGCGGGTCGGTTGCAGCCGGGCCAGGTGCAGAACAAATCCCGGGCACGGATGTACGCGTCGAGGGCGGCGGAAGGCCGGTAGGGGTTCGACGGTTGCGTCGCCGGCAGTGGGGTGTCGGTGCCGTCGCCCAATGGTCGGATGACGGTGCGGGGGTCGGCGGCGAGGTCGCGGACGTGGCCGCCGGAGATTATGCCGATGCCGGGGAGGAATCCGACGCCGTCGACGGTGTCGAGGCCGACGGGCTCCTCGCACCTCCGTGAGTTGTCACCGGCTCCGGCGGTATCGATCCGATCGGCGTCCGCGGTGACGTTCGGCCGGTCCGAGAACTCCGGTTTCGCCGCAACCGTTTTCGTAGCAACCGTTTCCGTAGCAACCGTTTCCGTAGCAACCGTTTCCGTAGTATCCGGTTCCGCCGTAACCGGATCCGTCGTAACCGGTTTCGGTGCGATCGTCTCGGCTCCGGCCGCGTTCGCGGTGGGATCGGCGCCGGGCCGCAGCGGTACATCCGAGTGGCCCATGTCCGGTCGCGCTGGGTGCTGGGTCGACCGGCAGACTCGCTCGGCCTCCGGCGCCGGGACGGGGCCGTCGAGGGTGGTGGTGTCGGTGACGAGGTGGATCACGATTCGCGGCGCGGTCGCCGCGAACTTCTCCAGGTCGATGTTCTTGTAGCGGCAGTCGGTGATGGGGCGGTCGCAGTCACACCCGAACTCCGTCTGGGTGACCAACGCGTAGTGCGCATCGGACGCGCGCGCCGCCTTGGAGCGGGTGTCCTTCGGGCACACCTGCTCCGCCAGTCGCCGCACAGCCTCGGCGAGAGCGGCGACGTCTTCGGCCGACCGGGTGTCCATGGCGGTGGCCATGCCGTCGCGGCCGGTCTCGACGGTGAACTCCCGATTCTGCTTCGCGGCGTCTCGGCGTTCGCGGACGGCGTCGGGATCACGGCGGTGCACCATCTTGTCGACCATTACCTCCATCCGCGCCGGCGACCACGACCCGGGTCTGCGGAGGGCGCGGGCGATGTCGGCGTCGACCAGGGCGGCGTAGCACTGCCCGTCGATCAGTTCGGTGCGGGAGACGATGGTGCGGATGTGGTGCGGGGTGACGACACCGTCCCGCAGGCATTCCGCCACGAGAGGGAGCCGGTCCCGCAACGCGACGGCGTCGGTGAGCAAGGTGCGGGCGGCCCCCTGGGTGATCGACAGGGTGGTGGCGATGGTGGCGGCGCAGCGGGTGAACGCATCGAGCTCGCGTCGGTCCTCGTCCTCGAACGGCTCGACCAGTTCGGCGTGCATGGCGGCGGCGAGTCGGTATTCGAACCACTTCAGGTAGGCGACGCCGGCGGCAGCGTGGACCAGAGTGTCCAGCGCCCGGGCGGAGGGGAGGTCGGTGGTGGCGGGAAGACCGAGCGCAGCGTGGTCGAGCGCAGCCCACGGAACGGTGCCCGTCGCACCTGCCCCCACCTGCACACCGACCATGCCTTCGACCCCCCAGTCGCTCGTATGTTCGAGTGTACCGGCACCCACCGACACGGTCCATGACACGCACGCACGAACCCCGTGGCTCCAGCGGGGGAGTAGGCCGACGGCGTTTCGCAGAGCACCCGGGCCGCCCGTCGTCACCGCTACCGGTCGTCTGTCGGTGACACCTGCCATAGTGGGGGAGGTCAGCAGTGCACACAGGGCATCCGGCGCGCGGTGTCCCGGGCAGAAAGCGGTGGTTCCGAAGGTGACCTCACGAGAGACCGACACGACCGACATGGCGCGGGACGTGCAGACGCTCGAGAAGGCCGTCTACGAGGTCAAACGGGTCATCGTGGGTCAGGACCGGCTGGTCGAGCGCATCCTCGTCGGGTTGCTGGCCCGCGGCCACGTGCTGCTCGAAGGTGTTCCCGGCGTGGCGAAGACGCTGGCCGTCGAGACGTTCGCGACGGTGGTCGGCGGCTCGTTCTCCCGCGTCCAGTTCACCCCTGACCTCGTCCCGACCGACCTGATCGGCACTCGGATCTTCCGGCAGGGCAAGGAGGAGTTCGACATCGAGCTCGGCCCGGTGGTCGCCAATTTCGTTCTCGCGGACGAGATCAACCGCGCACCCGCCAAGGTGCAGTCGGCGCTGCTCGAGGTCATGGCCGAACGGCACGTGTCCATCGGCGGTCGTACGTACCCGATGCCGGATCCGTTCCTGGTGATGGCCACGCAGAACCCCATCGAGAACGAGGGCGTCTACCCCTTGCCGGAGGCCCAGCGTGACCGATTCCTGTTCAAGGTGGTCGTCGATTACCCGTCGGTGGAAGAAGAGCGGGAGATCGTCTACCGCATGGGCGTCGCACCGCCGACGCCCCAGCAGGTGCTGAACCCCGACGAGTTGGTGCGGTTGCAGAAGATCGCGGCGTCGGTGTTCGTGCACCACGCACTGGTCGACTACGTGGTTCGGGTCATCGCGGCGACGCGCAACCCCCGCGACGTCGGGCTCGACGACGTCGCGTCCTGGATTGCCTACGGTGCGTCCCCGCGCGCGACACTGGGCATCATCGCGGCCTCCCGCGCCCTCGCGCTGCTGCGCGGTCGCGACTACGTGGTTCCCCAGGACGTCCTGGAGGTGATTCCCGACGTGCTGCGCCACCGGCTCGTGTTGTCCTACGACGCGTTGGCCGACGAGGTGACCCCCGAGCAAGTCATCACGCGCGTTCTGCAGACCGTGGGCCTTCCGCAGGTCGGGGTCCAGGCCGTGCCCCAGCAGACCCGACCGCCCCAGCAGGGTCCCGCGCCTCAGCAGGGCCCGAACCCCCAGCAGGTCCCGGCACCGCAGCAGGGCCCGAACCCCCAGCAGGTCCCGGCACCGCAGCAGGTCCCGGCACCGCAGCAGGGCCCGTCACCGCAGCAGGGCCCGTCACCGCAGCAGGGCCCGGCATCCCAGCAGGCTTCGGCGACCGATTCGTCGCGGTGACGGACACCGAGCATGGTCGGCCCCCGTCGTTCGCGTCGGGGTCGCTGGAGGATCCCCGGCTGACGTCGGCGCTGCGCACCCTGGAGCTGACGGTTCGTCGTCGTCTCGACGGCGTGTTGCACGGCGATCATCTCGGCTTGATCCCCGGTCCGGGTTCGGAGCCGGGTGACGCCCGCGAGTATCAGCCCGGCGACGACGTCCGTCGGATGGACTGGTCGGTGACGGCGCGGACGACTCAGCCCCACGTTCGTCAGACCGTGGCGGACCGGGAGTTGGAGACGTGGCTGGCGATCGACCTGTCCGCCAGTCTCGATTTCGGAACGGCCGGTTGCGAGAAGCGCGACCTGGTGGTGGCGGCGGCCGCGGCGATCGCGCACCTCACCAGCGGTGGCGGCAATCGCCTGGGCGCGGTGATCACCACCGGCGACCGCGTCGTACGCGTACCCGCGCGCGGGGGACGGCCCCATCTGCAGTCGCTGCTGAAGACCATCGCCACCACGCCCCACGCCGCGGAGGGCACTCGCGGCGATCTGGCCGGCGCGATCGACTCGCTCCGACGCCCGGAACGTCGGCGCGGCCTCGCCGTCGTGGTCAGCGACTTCCTCGGATCGACCGACTGGGAGCGCCCGCTACGGGCGATCGCGGCGCGTCACGACGTGCTCGCCGTCGAGGTGTTGGACCCGCGCGATCTCGAGCTTCCCGACGTCGGTGACGTGGTGCTGCACGATCCGGAGTCGGGGCGCACCCGCGAGTTCTCCGTGACGCCGCAACTCCGATCCGACTTCGCGCGCGCCGCGAGTGATCACCGGCGCGACGTCGAGAAGATCCTGCGTGGTTGCAATGCACCGCGGTTGACCTTGCGGACGGACGGCGACTGGATCGCCGACGTCGTCCGATTCGTGTCCCGGCGACGCTTCGGCGCGAGCGTGGGGGCGAGCACGCGATGAGCCTCTCCGGATTCTCTGCGCCCTGGTGGTTGCTGTTCCTCCTGGTGGTGGTCGGCCTCGTCGTCGCCTACGTGTGGGCGCAACGCCGGCGGGTGCGCAACACACTCCGCTTCACCAACCTGGAACTGCTCGAGCGGGTCGCCCCCGCCCGCCCCGGCCGATTACGTCATCTCCCCACGGCGCTGATGCTCGTCGGACTGCTGTTCCTCGGGATCGCACTGGCCGGTCCCACGTCCGACCAGCGGGTACCCCGCAACCGCGCCACCGTGATGCTGGTGGTCGACGTGTCGTTGTCCATGGAGGCCACCGACGTCGAACCGACCCGCCTGGCCGCTGCTCAGGAGGCGGGCAAGCAGTTCGCCGACGGGCTCACGCCCGGCATCAACCTCGGACTCGTCGCGTTCGCGGGGACGGCCTCGGTGCTCGTGTCCCCGACGGTCGACCGGGACGCGACCAAGTCGGCCATCGACCGGTTGCAGCTGGCCGAGCGGACGGCGACCGGAGAGGCGATCTTCACGGCCATGCAGTCCATCGACACCCTCGCGGCGGTGCTCGGCGGTTCGGACGCGGCCCCGCCCGCCCGCATCGTGCTGCTCTCCGACGGGAAACAGACGGTGCCGGACGATCCCGACGACCCGCGGGGCGGGTACACCGCGGCCCGGGAGGCCGAAGCCAAGGGCATTCCCATCTCGACGATCTCCTTCGGCACCAGCTTCGGCACCGTCGACATCACCGACGAGCAGGGCGACACCCAACGCGTCGCGGTCCCCGTCGACGACCCGTCGCTCGAGGAGATCGCGAACCTGTCCGGCGGCAGTTTCTTCACCGCGTCGAGCCTCGAGGAACTCACCGAGGTCTACGACACCCTCGAAGAGCAGATCGGATTCGAGACCACGCGCGGCGACGCCAGTCGGCCTTGGCTGATCGCCGGAGTCCTGTTCGTCACGGCAGGATTCGTCACAGCATTGTCGCTGCGCCAACGGGTGCCCTGACGCACGTCGGTAGAGTACCGGCGGGCCGTCCGGCCCTCGATCGTCCGCGCTGCGGCCGTCGTCCCCGAGAGAGAGTCGAGAGTTCATGTCGTCCGCACCCGAATCGTTCGTCGCCCGGTCCGTCCTGGTCACGGGAGGCAACCGGGGTATCGGACTCGCCGTGGCGCGTCGGCTCGCGGCGGACGGGCACAAGGTCGCCGTCACCCACCGCAGCTCGGGTGCCCCCGACGGTCTGTTCGGCGTGCAGTGCGACGTCACCGATTCGGACTCGGTCGATGCCGCCTTCACCGAGGTCGAGAAGCACCAGGGTCCGGTCGAGGTGCTGGTCGCCAACGCCGGCATCACCGACGACACCCTGCTCATGCGCATGAGCGAGGAGCAGTTCACCTCGGTGATCGACGCCAACCTCACGGGTGCGTTCCGGGTGGCCAAGCGGGCCAGCCGGTCGATGCTCCGGGCCCGTTTCGGCCGCTTCGTCTTCCTCGGCTCGGTGGTCGGCATGGCCGGTGGCCCCGGCCAGATCAACTACGCGTCGTCCAAGGCGGGCGTGATCGGCATGGCTCGATCGCTGACCCGCGAGCTCGGGTCGCGCTCCATCACCGCCAACGTCGTCGCACCCGGGTTCATCGACACCGACATGACCGCCGCCATGGACCAGAAGTACCGGGACATGGCGCTGCAGGCGATCCCGCTGCAGCGTGCCGGCACCCCCGAGGACGTGGCCGCCGTGGTCAGCTTCCTCGCCTCCGAGGACTCGGCCTACGTCTCCGGCGCGGTGATTCCGGTCGACGGCGGCATCGGCATGGGTCACTGACCACTCTTCTTCTCTCGTCGACGAAAGGCTCGAAGACCTCATGGGCGGACTGCTCGAAGGCAAGACCATCCTCATCACCGGCATCATCACCGATGCCTCCATCGCGTTCCACGCGGCCAAGGTCGCGCAGGAGCAGGGCGCGACGGTGATCATCACCGGGTTCGACCGGCTGCGACTGATCGACCGCATCGCCCAGCGGCTTCCGCAGCCGGTCCCGCCGGCCATCGAGCTGGACGCGACCAACGAGGAGCATCTCGCGGCGCTGGCCGACCGGGTGCGCGAGGTCGCGCCGAACGGTCTCGACGGCGTGCTGCACTCCATCGCGTTCGCCCCGCGCACGCTCATGGGACCGGACGCCAAGCCCTTCCTCGAGGGACCGGGCCCGGATGCGGCCGCGGCGTTCCAGATCTCGGCGTGGAGCTACGCCTCCGTCGCCCGTGCGGTGTTGCCGGTCATGAACGAGGGCGGCTCCATCGTCGGTATGGACTTCGATCCCCGCACGGCCATGCCGTACTACAACTGGATGGGCGTCGCCAAGGCCGCACTGGAATCGGTCAACCGTTACGTGGCGCGCGAGGTGGGTGCGGCGAAGAAGGTGCGGTCCAACCTCGTGGCGGCCGGCCCGATCAAGACCCTTGCGGCCAAGGCCATTGCCGGGACCGCCACCGGCGACGCCGCGAAGATGAACCAGCTCAACGAGTACTGGGACGGCGCCTCGCCCATCGGGTGGGACGTCGAGGATCCGACCGCGGTGGCCAAGTCCATCTGTGCGCTGCTCTCGGACTGGCTTCCCGCCACCACCGGGTCGATCGTCTACGTGGACGGCGGCGCCAGCCACAACACCTGGTTGCCCGAGAACCTCTGATCCTGCTCGGGCCGGGCGGAAGCGACCCGCCCGGCCGGGCAGAATGGAGCCATGAACTACGACGCGCTGTTGGTGCTGTCCTTCGGTGGCCCGGAGGGCCCGGACGACGTGCGACCGTTTCTGGAGAACGTCACGCGCGGCCGAGGAGTCCCACCGGAGCGTCTGGACGCGGTGGCCGAGCACTACTTGCACTTCGGTGGTGTGTCGCCGATCAATCGGCTGAACCGAGAGATCATTGCCGCGGTCGAGGCCGAATTCGCGCTCACCGGTGTGGATCTGCCCGTGTACTTCGGCAACCGAAACTGGCATCCGATGGTGGAGGACACCGTCGCCGGCATGCGTGACGACGGTGTACGGAACGCTCTGGTGTTCCCGACGTCCGCCTGGGGCGGGTATTCGGGGTGCCGCCAGTACCACGAGGACATCGCCCGGGCGCGTGCTGCGGTCGGCGAGGGTGCCCCGCAGCTGACGAAGCTACGTCAGTACTACGACCACCCGTTGCTCGTCGACGCCTTCGCCGACGCGATCACCGCTGCGCTGCACCGACTTCCGGCCGACAAGCGTGCCGGTGCGCGCGTGGTGTTCACCGCGCATTCCGTACCGGTCTCGGCGGACGCCGCCGCGGGACCCCCTTCGGCGGGTGGCCATCTCTACAGCCGGCAGGTCGCCGAGGCCGCGCGGCTGTGCGCGGCGGCCGCCGGAGTCGCGGAGCACGATCTGGTGTGGCAGTCCCGGTCCGGTCCGCCGCAGATCCCGTGGCTGGAACCGGACATCTGCGATCACCTCGAGACCCTCGCCGACAGCGGGGTGGACGCGGTGGTGGTCTGTCCCGTCGGGTTCGTCTCCGATCACCTCGAGGTGATCTGGGATCTGGACACCGAGGCCGTCGAGAAGGCCGCGGAACTCGGCATGGCCTTCGAGCGCGCCGGAACCCCGGGCGACGACCCGCGCTTCGCCACGTTGGTGCGAACGCTGGTGCAGGAGCGTACGTCCGGGGTCGCCGCGGCGCGTCTGGGTTCCGAGCCGGCGTTCGGCACGACGGTGGACGGCTCACCGTGCAACCCCGGGTGCTGCGAGCCGCCGGTTCGCCGGCGACCCGCCTGACCGATCAGGAGTGCAGGAAGCGGTCCACCGCGTCCGTGACGGCGACGCGGCGGGCCGTGCGCACCGCGGTGCGCAACGACCGGACGGTGGTCTCGCGCGTCTCGGCGCCCGTGCTGGTGGGCGCTTGCGACGGGGCCGCGACGTCCGCGGCGTCGAGGATCGCGTCCACGCGGTCCGCGGTGTCCAGAACGCGCGTGATGCGTTCGGAGAGAGGCGGATACGGGTGCGCCTGAGCGGCGGCCAGACGCTCGGTTATGAGAACGTGCGGGTCGCCGAGCCGCCGGGTGACCACGGCGGGCGCGGAGCCGAGGACGTCGGCCGCCTCCCGCACCACCTCCCGCATCGCGTACTCGACCTCACCGAGCGCGGTGTCGCGACGTGGATGGGGCTGCGGGAACCGGAACACGGTCCAGCGCAGCACGTCCGGACCCTCGACGGTGGGGACCAGGCCGATTCCTGCGCCGCCGGGTACCCCGACCATGACACCCTCGCCCGCGGTCAGGGCGGCGGCCGCGAAGGTGGTGCCGGTGGGCAGACCGGCGACGTCGCCGGGGACGGGCAGGACCAGTTCGACCGTCCCCGCCTCGCCGGCCGGGACGGCGAGGCGGAGAACGCTCAGCAGTGTGGCGGATCCGACGTCGCGGGGCGTCGGCCACGGTAGGTCGAGTTCCTCGGCGACGTTCTCGTCGTCGGCGACGATCAACGTCAGCGGAGCCCACCGCGCAAGCGCGTCCAGGACGTCGTCGGGCGCGGCCCGTCCGCCCAGCCAGGCGCCGGACCAGATCGCGAGAGATGCCGAGGGTGAGGACACGAGAGTCGAGTTTAGGCGGGGGCACCGACAGGGACGGCGTGGCGACCGCGCCCGGAGGACGGCGCCGACTAGCGTGGATCGGCCCGGTGACGGAACGGACGAAGGCAGGTCGCGATGGCGAGCCAGGGATACGGGGACATCTTCGCGGGCCACGCGCGACGACGACGCACGGCGGCACCCACCGTCGCGGCCGAGCGTGACCTCGTCGTGGAGGACGCCGCGACCGGGTTCTGCGGCGCCGTGGTGGGATTCGAGCGCACCTACGACGGCGAGTTCGTCCGGCTCGAGGACGGACGGGGGCGCACGCGACTCTTCGCGATGCGCGAGGCGGCGTTCCTCGTCGACGGATCACCCGTGACGTTGACCCGGCCTGCTCCGAGAGCCACCGCCGCACCGCGACGCTCGGCGTCCGGCTCGACGCGCGTCGAGAACGTCCGCGCCAGTGTCGCTCTGCCGAGCCGGATCTGGGTGGAGGGCGTCCACGACGCCGCGATCGTGGAACGGGTCTGGGGCCACGACCTGCGCGTCGAGGGTGTCGTCGTCGAGTACCTCGAGGGACTGGACAACCTGGGAGATCGCCTGCAGGAGTTCGGCCCCGGCCCGAAGCGCAAGGTGGGGGTGCTCGTCGACCACCTCGTGGCGGGGACGAAGGAGGAGCACCTCACGCGCTCGCTCGGACCGTTCGTGGAGGTGACCGGTCACCCGTACATCGACGTCTGGCAGGCGGTGAAGCCGTCCGCTGTCGGCATCGCGGCCTGGCCCGTCGTTCCGCGCGGGATCGACTGGAAGACGGGGGTCTGCGACGAATTGGGTTGGGGCACACCGCGCGACGGGTGGCGTCGAGTCTACGAGTCCGTGTCGTCGTTCCGCGACCTCGAGGCGCCGTTGATCGGTGCCGTGGAGCGGCTCATCGATTTCGTGACCGACCCGTCGTGACCCGACGGACGCGATCCCGCCGTCGACCGGGGTCCTGCTCCGTGTCCGATTCGTCCCGTTCGGGGACAGCTCGATAACGATCCGTCTCGACCCCCGGCACGCCGACGCCCGGGTCGGTTTTCGTCGCTAGTGTGGAGTCGTGGTTGCACTTCTGTGGGTCTTGGGTGCGGTGATCCTCGCCGCGGGCGAGGCGCTGTCCGGCGACTTCTTCCTGCTCATGCTGGCCGGTGGCGCGCTGGGCACGGCGGGCGTCTCGGCACTCACCGATCTTCCGGTATGGGGCGACGCGCTGGTGTTCGCGGCCCTGTCGGCCGCGCTGATCCTCGGTGTCCGGCCGGCCCTGACGCGGCGGTTCTCGACGCCGCCCCCGACGCCGACCGGCATCCAGGCGCTCACCGGAAAGACGGCACAGGTGCTCGAGCCCGTCGACGAGGTCTCCGGGACGGTGCGTCTGGACGGTGACGTGTGGACGGCGCGTCCCCTCGATCCGACGGAGGTGTACGCGGCCGGAACGACCGTGACCGTGATGAAGATCGACGGCGCCACGGCCGTCGTGTGGAAAGGACCCTAGATGGCTGATTACATCGCCTTGATCGCGCTGGTCGTCGTCGTCCTGTTCGTGGCTCTCGTCGTGGCCAAGTCGGTCACTCTCGTGCCGCAGGCCGAGGCCGCGGTGATCGAGCGTCTCGGTCGGTACTCGAAGACCGTGTCCGGACAGCTGACGTTCCTCGTTCCGTTCGTCGATCGGGTGCGGGCGAAGGTGGACCTGCGTGAGCGGGTCGTGTCCTTCCCGCCGCAGCCCGTCATCACCCAGGACAACCTGACGGTGTCCATCGACACCGTCGTCTACTTCCAGGTGACCAATCCGCAGGCCGCGGTCTACGAGATCAGCAACTACATCGTCGGCGTCGAGCAGCTGACCACCACCACGCTCCGCAATGTGGTCGGTGGCATGACGCTCGAAGAGACGCTGACCTCCCGGGACTCAATCAACGGGCAGTTGAGGGGTGTGCTCGACGAGGCCACCGGTCGGTGGGGCCTGCGCGTGGCGCGAGTCGAGCTCAAGAGCATCGATCCGCCGCCGTCGATCCAGGAGTCGATGGAGAAGCAGATGAAGGCGGACCGCGAGAAGCGGGCCACCATCCTCACGGCGGAGGGCAACCGCGAATCGTCCATCAAGACGGCCGAGGGTGCGAAGCAGAGCCAGATCCTGTCGGCGGAGGGTGCCAAGCAGGCCGCCATCCTCGAAGCCGAGGGCGAGCGGCAGTCGCGAATCCTGCGCGCGCAGGGTGAACGTGCCGCCAAGTACCTGCAGGCCCAGGGCGAGGCGAAGGCCATCGAGAAGGTCTTCGAGGCCATCAAGGCGGGCAAGCCGACGCCGGAGCTACTCGCGTACCAGTACCTGCAGACGCTGCCGAAGATGGCGCAGGGCGACGCCAACAAGATGTGGGTCGTGCCGTCCGACTTCGGCGACGCGCTGAAGGGCTTCGCCAAGCAGCTCGGCGCCCCGGGCGACGACGGCGTGTTCCGGTTCGAACCGAGTGCGCACGACGACGTCCGGAGCAAGCCGGAGGACGATTCGGACGAGGTCGCGGAGTGGTTCACCACCAAGACCGATCCGGCCATCGCCGAGGCCGTCGCCGCCGCGGAAGCGGTGGCGCGCAAGCCCGTCGACACCTCGCTCGCGGCGGCGGCACGGGATCAGCGTGCGTCGGAGATCGAGCAGCCGGCGGTGTCGTCCCCGGAGCAGACCAAGCAGCTCGACAGCTGAGTCCGGCCGGCCGGGGTCATCGGAGCAGAGCGAGTCCGATGCCCCCGGCCGCGGCGGCCCAGAGGACGCTGGCGAACGTCCCGATGATGAAGTACTCGGACGACTGCGCGCGGCGGAGTTCGGGGTAGCGCGCGAGACCCTTCACGGCCAGCACCACGGCGATTCCCTCGGGCCAGCCGGCCAGGATCGTCACCACGACGGCGGTGCGTTCGAGCGCGCCGATCACCAGTCCGCCGCGGAGCACCGTGTCCGGCCGGTCGTCGTCGCGGTCCGTCCCGGACACCGTCGGCGCGAGGCGAAAGACGCTGGGTGCGAGCGTGAGTCCGCCGAACACGGCGGCGAGACCGCACAGCACGATCGAGACGGCTGCGGGGACACCGGTGACCGGTGTGGACCGCGCCACCGAGGCGACCCCGGCGACCGCCAGCGCACCGGTGGCCGTGACCGAGGGCAGCCACCACGCCACTCGCGCGACCGGAGGAAGGGCTGCCGCTGTCGCGGCGGCGAGAGCGACGATCACCAGGACGATCACGGGACCTCCTTCTCGGCGAGACGGTCGGCGGTCGCGAGCATTCGGGCGACGACGGGCCGTGCGGCGCGTTCGAGATGCCACCCGGCGACGGCGAGGCGTTGGGACACCGCCTGCGGAGTGATCGACAACTCTTCCGCGACGGCGTTCTGCGAGCCGAGTCGGCGGAGCGCGGCGATCGCGTCACGGCCCTGGTCGGTGCGCCGGGCGACGAGCACGGCGAGGAGTGCGAGGACCGCGTCGGCGTCCGCGGCGGAGTCGGCGTCGACGCCGCGGACGGCGATGCGGGCAGGGGCGCTCTTGGCGCTCTCCACCGCCTCCCGTGCCGACTCGAACGCCGCTCCGCGCCCCGCGCGGGTGGAGTCGGGAAGCGGGTGTTCGACCGGCCCGATGCCGATGCCGACGCTCCAGTGGCCGTCGTCGACGAGATCCAGCGCGACGTCGAGCACGGTGTCGGCGGTGTCGACGACCGCCTGGATCTCGTCTCCGGCGGTGCGCTCGAACGGGCGCACCAGAGCGGGACGGGGGGAGCGCAGGACGTCGGCCACGCGGTCGACGTCCCGCCGACTGCCGCGTTGGTCGACCGTCATCACGAACATGAATCAACCCTAGAGACTTGAATCGGCCGAATCAAGCGTGCAGCGTTGACCGGTGACGTCAGAGGGCCTCGTCGATGCCTTGATCGGGCCGAATCAAGTACCGAGGCTTGTCGGCGAGGATTCACGCGACGCCGACGCGTCCGACGATCCCGTGACGGGGAGCCGAGCGTCGACGAGCAGTCCGAGGACTCCCACGGCGATGCAGACACCGGACACGGCCAACATGAGGGGATCGGCATCCCCGGCGAGGGCGTTGCCGAGCAACACCACTCCCACCGTGCCGGGAACGACACCCACCACCGTGGCGAGCGCGAACGGAGCGAGCCGCACCGAGGACACCGCCGCCGAGTAGTTCACCACGGAGAACGGAACGGGCGCGATGAGGCGCAGACTGCCGACGGCCAACCACCCTCGCCGTTCGAGGCGGGCGTCGACGGCACGCACGAGCGGATGGCGAAGGTGGCGGGCCACCACGCTGCGTCCGAGAGCACGCACCGCCACGAAGGCGAGAACGGCACTGACCGTGGTCGCACCGACCGCGACGAGCAACCCCGTCACGGGCCCGAACAGCACGCCGGCCGACACGGTGAACAGGGTGCGCGGAACGGGCAGGACCGTCACCAGGGCGTGTGCGAGAAAGAACACCAGGACGAAGGTCGGCCCGACGGCCGTGGCCCATTCGCGCACCCGCTCGACGGACGGCAGCGGAACGAGCGCGGCGAGCACCACGAGCGCGGCGACTGCTAGCAGCGCCCCCGCTGCGCGCACGCCCGGCCGGCGGTGGGCGGGACGCGGAGTCGTGGTCACGTTCGCCGAGCCTAACGGCGCGTGCGCCGCGACCACCGAGAACGGTCGGAGGACCGACGCTCGGACGACCTAGCATTGTGAAGTTTGTCTCAGGTCCGGGGCCGTGCATGACGGTCCGAGGTGTCGGACGGTGCGGTTAACATCACAATCGTTCCGCGTCCGAAGCAGTGTCGCCGAAGCAGTGTTCGAGAGGCAGTCCGTGTCCCCAAGCCAGTCGCAGGTGCCCACCGAGGGTGGTGTTCCGTCGCCGGTGAAAACGACCGACAGCACGGACCCGGTGGGTGCGGAGGTCCCGGTCCGCAGCGCCGAGGACGGTCTCGCCGCCTGGCGCGACGCCGTCGCCGGAGTGCTGGCGAAGAGTCGCCGCACGGATCGCTCGGCACTGCCGGACCGTCCCGAGACACTGCTCGAGACCACGACGTACGACGGCGTGACCATCGCCCCGCTCTACGGGCCTCTCGACGAGCAGCCGGAACCGCCGTTGCCGGGCCACTTCCCGTTCGTCCGCGGTGGTGACCGGCACCGCGACGTCCACGTGGGGTGGCGCGTCGCCGGG
Organism: Rhodococcoides kroppenstedtii; assembly: GCF_900111805.1. GTDB lineage: Bacteria > Actinomycetota > Actinomycetes > Mycobacteriales > Mycobacteriaceae > Rhodococcoides > Rhodococcoides kroppenstedtii. Next base: position 29,837 of record NZ_FOJN01000005.1, on the reverse strand, counting down.
CGGTACGGCCGCGACGGCGCCGACGCGGCGACGGTCAACACCCGCATGCTCGACGGTCTGCAGAACGGAGTCAGTGCCCTCTGGCTCTCCACCGGCGTCATCGGTGCCGGTGGTGTGGCCGAGGCGCTCACCGGCGTGCTGCTCGACCTCGCCCCGCTCACCGTGGACGCCGGGGCGGATCTTCCCGCGGTCGCCGACGCCGTGTTCGGCGTCCTGCCGGCCGAGACCCGGGTGTCGGTGTCCCTGGGCGCGACTCCGTTGACCGACGCGGTCGCCGGAGTTCCGACCGTCTCGCTCGAGGACACCGTCGCCCTCGCTCGCCGGGCCGGCGCGGACGGTCGCGGCGTCCGTGCGATCACCGTCGACGGCACCGTGTTCCACGACGCGGGCGCGGCCGACGGGCAGGAGATCGGGCTCGCCGTGGCCGCGGGCCTCGAATACGTGCGCGCACTTCTGGCCGCCGGCGCCACTGCCGCGGAGGCTCTGTCGCAGCTCGAGTTCCGCTTCGCCGCCACCGACCAGCAGTTCGAGACCATCGCGAAGTTCCGTGCGGCGCGCCGTGTCTGGGCCCGCGTCGCGCAGGTCCTCGGCGCGCCGGACCACGGCGCCGCACCGCAGCACGCGGTCACGTCCGCCGCGATGATGACGCAGCGCGATCCCTGGGTGAACATGCTGCGCACCACCCTCGCGGTGTTCGGCGCGGGCGTCGGTGGGGCCGACGCGGTGACGGTGCTGCCGTTCGACGTCGCCCTGCCGGGCGGCGCACCCGACGTCAGCGAGACGTTCGCCGCACGCATCGCGCGCAACACGCAGCTGCTGTTGCTCGAGGAGTCGCATCTCGGCCGGGTCCTCGATCCCGCGGGCGGGTCCTGGTACGTCGAATCTCTCACCGACGCCACCGCGGAGGCCGCGTGGACGGTGTTCCAGTCGATCGAGCGCGCCGGGGGCTACCGGACCGCCCTCGACAGCGGCGAGATCGCGCGGACGGTCGAGCGCACGCGCGTCGCCCGTGAGCAGGACATCGCGCACCGACGCACGTCGGTGACCGGGGTCAACGAGTTCCCGAATCTGCAGGAGCCCCCGGTGACACCCGGCGACGGCACCGTGGACGGTCGCCCGGTCGCCCGGTACGCCGCCGCCTTCGAGGCGCTGCGTGACCGTGGCGACGCCGTCGCGGCCGAGCGGGGGAGTCGCCCGGTCGTCCTCCTGGCCCCCCTGGGGTCGGTCGCGGAACACAACGCCCGCACCACCTTCGCGGCCAACCTGATGGCCTCCGGCGGCATCGAGGCCCTGAACCCCGGCGCGAACGCCGACCTGACGGCCGTCGCGACGGAAACCGGGTCACCCGTCGCCATCGTGTGCGGCACCGACAAGCGCTACGCCGAGGAGGGTCCCGCCGCCGTGCGAGCTCTGCGCGACGCCGGCGTCACCACCGTCCTGCTCGCGGGGAAGAGCTCGACCTTCCCGGCCGACACGGATTCCGCCGCGCGGCCGGACGGCGACCTCACTCTGTCGATCGACGCCGTGGCCGAACTGAGCCGCATCCTGGACCTGCTCACGGGCACCGACCCCGCTCCGGAAGGACAGCCCGCATGACGCCGAACGCCGAGATGCCGAACGCCGATGTCCCGAACGCTGAAGTCCCGAACTTCGGGGACATTCCGCTGGTCGACCCGGGGGCCGACACCACCCCCGCGGACGGCCCCGACGCCGCCACCCACATCGCCGCCGGTGCGGAGGCCAACGGGTACACCACCGACCAGGTCACCTGGTCCACGCCCGAGGGCATCGACGTGCGTCCGGTCTACACGCGAGCGGACCGCACGGAGGCCGGCGAGCAGGGCTACCCGCTGGATTCCTACCCCGGCGCCGCACCGTTCCTGCGCGGCCCGTACCCCACGATGTACATCAACCAACCGTGGACCATCCGCCAGTACGCCGGTTTCTCCACGGCGTCGGAGTCCAACGCCTTCTACCGTCGCAATCTCGCCGCCGGGCAGAAGGGCTTGTCGGTCGCGTTCGACCTCGCGACGCACCGCGGTTACGACAGCGATCACCCGCGCGTGCAGGGCGATGTCGGCATGGCGGGCGTCGCCATCGACTCCATCTACGACATGCGCCAACTCTTCGACGGCATCGACCTCGGGTCGGTGTCGGTGTCGATGACCATGAACGGTGCCGTGCTGCCGATCCTCGCGCTCTACGTGGTGGCGGCGGAGGAGCAGGGGGTGGGGCCGGAGAAGCTCGCCGGCACCATCCAGAACGACATCCTCAAAGAGTTCATGGTGCGCAACACCTACATCTATCCGCCCGAGCCGTCCATGCGCATCATCTCGGACATCTTCGAGTACACCTCGACGCACATGCCGAAGTTCAACTCGATCTCCATCTCCGGCTATCACATCCAGGAAGCCGGAGCGACGGCCGACCTCGAGCTGGCCTACACCCTCGCGGACGGTGTCGAGTACATCCGTGCCGGACTCGCGGCGGGCATGGACATCGACACCTTCGCCCCGCGGTTGTCCTTCTTCTGGGCCATCGGGATGAATTTCTTCATGGAGGTGGCCAAGCTGCGCGCCGGTCGTCTGCTGTGGGCGGAGCTGGTGCAGCAGTTCGAGCCGTCGAGCCCGAAATCGCTGTCCCTGCGCACCCATTCGCAGACCTCGGGATGGTCGCTCACCGCACAGGACGTGTTCAACAACGTCGCCCGCACCTGCGTCGAGGCCATGGCGGCCACCCAGGGGCACACGCAGTCGCTGCACACCAACGCACTCGACGAGGCGCTGGCCCTGCCCACCGACTTCTCGGCCCGCATCGCGCGCAACACCCAGTTGCTGCTGCAGCAGGAATCCGGGACCACCCGGCCGATCGACCCCTGGGGCGGGTCGTACTACGTCGAGTGGCTCACCCACCAGCTCGCCGACCGGGCCCGGGCGCACATCGCCGAGGTCGAAGCCGCGGGCGGAATGGCGAAGGCCATCGGTGAGGGCATTCCGAAGCTCCGCATCGAGGAGGCGGCCGCGCGGACGCAGGCGCGGATCGACTCGGGCCGCCAGCCGCTGGTGGGAGTCAACAAGTACGTGCCCGACGAGCCCGATTCCATCGAGGTGCTCAAGGTCGAGAACTCCCGCGTGCGGTCCGAGCAGCTCGAGAAGCTCGAGCGACTGCGGGCGGAACGGGACCAGGACCGTGTCGACGCCGCGTTGGCGGCGTTGACGGCCGGTGCCGAGTCGCGCGAGGGCGGGATGGAGACCAACCTGCTCGCGCTCGCCGTCGACGCCGCGCGCGCGATGGCGACGGTCGGCGAGATCTCCGACGCGCTCGAGAAGGTCTACGGTCGGCACCGTGCGGAGATCCGCACGATCAGCGGTGTCTACCGCGACGAGGCGGGGAAAGCGAGCAACATGGTGCGCGCCGGAGAACTCGTCGACGCCTTCGCCGAGGCCGAGGGACGACGCCCCCGCATCCTGGTGGCGAAGATGGGTCAGGACGGCCACGACCGCGGCCAGAAGGTCATCGCCACGGCGTTCGCCGACATCGGATTCGACGTGGACGTCGGCCCCCTGTTCCAAACGCCCGACGAGGTGGCGCGTCAGGCCGCGGACAACGACGTGCACGTCATCGGCGTGTCCTCGTTGGCGGCCGGCCACCTCACGCTGGTCCCCGCGTTGCGCGAGGCCCTGGCGGAGGTCGGACGCCCGGACATCATGGTCGTGGTGGGCGGGGTCATCCCGCCCGGTGACTTCGACGCGCTGCGCGAGGCCGGCGCTGCGGCGATCTTCCCGCCCGGCACGGTCATCGCGGACGCGGCGGTCGATCTGGTGCAGGCGCTCGCCGAGTCGCTCGGACACGGAGCGAACGCCTGACCATGGCCGATCGACCCACCGTCGCCCGGCCCGTCGTCGACGTCGACGCTCTCGCCGCGTCGGTGCGCGCGGGGGAGCGCGCGGGACTGGCGCGCGCCATCACGCTCGTCGAGTCGACGCGCGAGGACCACCGAGACCGGGCGCAACAGTTGCTCCAGCAACTGCTCCCGCATGCCGGTGGCGCTCATCGCGTCGGGATCACCGGTGTTCCCGGGGTGGGGAAGTCGACGTTCATCGACGCGCTCGGGATGTACCTGATCGGACAGGGGCATCGGGTGGCGGTGCTCGCGGTCGACCCGTCGTCGTCGCGCACGGGGGGATCGATCCTCGGGGACAAGACGCGCATGGCCAGGCTCACGGTGTCGGACCGGGCGTACATCCGGCCGTCGCCGACGTCGGGCACGCTCGGCGGCGTCGCCAAGGCCACCCGTGAGACCATCGTGCTGCTCGAGGCCGCCGGCTACGACGTGGTTCTGGTCGAGACGGTCGGTGTCGGCCAGTCCGAGATCACCGTCGCCGGGATGGTCGACTGCTTCTGCTTCCTCACCCTCGCCCGCACCGGGGACCAGTTGCAGGGCATCAAGAAAGGCGTGCTCGAGCTCGCCGATCTGGTGGCGGTCAACAAGGCCGACGGCAACCACATCCGGGACGCGAAGAGTGCCGCCCGCGAGCTCGCCGGAGCGCTGCGCTTGATCCACCCGCACGACGCCGTCTGGGTGCCGCCGGTGCTCACCACCAGCGCCGTCGAGGAGACGGGTCTGGACGAGTTCTGGGCCACCGTCCTCCGTCACCGCGAGACCCTCATCGCTGCAGGACAGTTCGAGGAGAAGCGCCGCACCCAGACCGTACGGTGGGTGTGGACGATGGTCCAGGATCAGGTGATGCGCCGCCTCGAAACCGACCCGGACGTGCGGACCGTTCGAGGCGACGTGGAGCGACGCGTGGCCGACGGGTCGCTCACCGCGGCGCTGGCGGCGCAGGAGATTCTGGCGGCCTACGACCGTCCCAGCGACATCTGAGCACGTCGCGCTGCGAATGCGCCGACCCTCGCGACGAGGTCGTCGAAGAAGGCCTCCGGATCGGTCGCCACGGCGATGGCCGCGTTCGGCGGCCGCCCCCAGTGACCGCGTCGGTCGGCCACCGTCGTCCCGCGGGTGAGGGTTCCGGTGAGTTCGACGTCGACCGTGGCCGTGCGGTACTCGGCGATCTCCGGGCGCAGGGCGACCGCCGCGGCGAAGGGGTCGTGCATGTGCGCGAGGTAGCCCTCGCCCTGCGCCTCGTGGAACTCGAAGTAGAAGCGGATGGCGTCGGCGAGGTGCCGCACGATCGGCACGTCGGGTCCGCCCGCCGCTTCGATCATCCGGTCCACGTGGTGCGGGTGCATCTCGATCGACTCGGTGAGGTTCAGGCCGCAGACGATCGGTTCGCGTCCCGCCGGTGCCGCGGAGAAGGCGTCGAACACCTCCTTCGCGGCCTCGGGATCGACCGCGACGTTCCACTCCGTGGTCGGCGTCGTGTTGCCGGGGTGATCGAACGATCCACCCATGATCACCACCCGCCGCAGCAGGGTCGGCAGGGCCGGCTCGAGGCGAAGCGCGAGAGCGAGATTGGTCAGTGGGCCGGTGACGAGGCCCGTCAGCTCGCCGGGATGGGCGCGCGCCAGCTCCACCCAGGCGGTGGCCGCGGACCGCGCGGACAGCGACCGCGTGGTCGGCGGGAGCTCTGCGTAGCCGACGCCCAGGGGGCCGTGGGTGTCCTCGGTGGTCATGAGCGGCGCGACCAACGGACCGTCCGCCCCGACGCACACCTCGACCCCGTCGAGTCCGCAGAGATCGAGCCAGGACGCCGTGTTCCGGGTGACCTGCGCCGTCGGCACGTTGCCCGCCGTGCAGCACACGGCGACGATCTCGGCGGCCGGGTCGGCGGCGAGCAGAACCAGGGCGAGGGAGTCGTCGATGCCGGTGTCGACGTCGACGATCAGACGGGTGGTCACACGGACTCCGAAGTCGGGTAGCGGGCCTCGTCCGAGCCCCACGGTCGGGCGGGCCACGGGTAGTCGTCGTACTCCGCCAGAGCGGGACGCGCGGTGCGGACGGATCCGTGAGTCACGGTGTGCGCCTCGGGAATCGTTGTTCGCTCGGGTATCTCGGTCGGGCGCGGCAGGGCGAGCAGATGCGCCGCTGTTCGAGCCAACGACGCCGTGACGGTCCGCCCGATACCGCTTTCCGCGCGCAGGGCCAGAGCGTCCACGATGCCGGCCGCGAGGAGGTATCCGGTGGCGTGGTCGAGCGCCTGCACCGGCAACGCGCCGGGGCGGTCGTCGCTGCCGCTCAGCACCGCGATCCCGGACGCGGCCTGCACCAGACTGTCGAACCCGCGTCGACCGGCGAACGGACCGCGCGTCCCCCACGCCGACACCGACGCGACCACCGCCCCGCCGGGCCGGACGGACTCGACGACCGACATCACCGTCGAGCCCGGCCGATAGCCGCACACCACGACGTCGGCGGTGGTGGCCAGTGCGGCGAGACGGTCACGCTGGTCGGGGTCGTCGACGTCCAGCAGGGTCGACGCCTTGCCGGCACCGGTGTCGAGGTGCTGCGTCTCGATCTCCGGCAGCCGCGGCGAGTCCACTCGCAGCACCGACGCGCCGAGCAGTGCCAGGGCGCGAGTGGCCACGGGGCCTGCGAGAACGCGCGTGAGGTCCAGGACGCGGATACCGGCCAGCGGACGTCGGGCGTCGGTGGGCGGGTCGGGCAGCGACGAGGTCCCGTCCGGGCGTACCGACGTCGTCACCAGGGGACCGGTCGCGGCGAACCGCCCCGCCGGCTCCTCGTTCCACTCCGACGGCGTGCGCACCGCGACGACCAGCGCACCCGCCGGGGCCGCGGCGTCCTCGATCTCTCGCGCCGAGACCCGCGCGAAGGCGGCGGCGACGGCGCCCGGCTCCTCGGGCACGCCGAGCAGCGCGCACAAGCGTTCCCGGTGGTGGGGGTAGTTGGCGTGGGTACGCACCCACCCGTCCGCGGTGGGCCAGAAACCGGACAGGGGTGCGAATCCCGGCGCGGCATCGCCGTTCACGCGGAGCAGGTCACTGCCGGCGAACGACGACGCCACGCGGTCGCCGTCGACCGACCACGGCAGGAGCTCCAGACCCACCTGCCGGCGATGACGATCGACCGCCGAGCAGAGCGCCGCCACGCTGCCCGTCGCGAGTGCGGCGACCGGCAGCGGGCCGGCCAGGACGCCGGGTGACGACGACACGACCGGGATGTGCTGCCGACGCTCGTGACCGTGGTCGGCGTCGTACTGCGCGGGCGTGTCGAGCACGCGCTCAGACCTTGCGCGCCGAGATCTCCATCCCGGCGGCGCGCAGGCGCGTGATCAGCGCGGTCCCGATGCCCGACGCCGGGGTGAGCACGCCGCCGCCGAGCGAGGGCAACTCGTCGCGGTTCTTCACCAGAGCCAGCGCGGACTCGCCGAGCATCATCGCCGTGGCGGCGTAGCCGGGGTCGCCCTTGGCCTTCACCCGCGAGACGTAGTGCTCCCCGCTGGTGGTGGTCGTGTAGATGTCGACGACGAAATGGCCCTTCTGTCGGGTCTTCTCGCTGGGGCCGCTGCCCGGAGCGGGCAGCACCTTGTCCAGGAGGAACCGCGTCGGCTTGAACGCCAGCCCGGCCACGAACGCGCCCAGACCGGCGAGGACACCGGCCGCGAGGACGGGGGAGACGGGGGACGAGCCCACGCTCATGACCTCGTTGTACTTGAAGGTCTTGCCGTAGGGATACCCGAGGATGGCGTTGGTGCGCCGCACCACGCGGGTGTTGTACGACGCCATGACGAACGGCGCCTTCCACCCCTTCAGCGACGGGTGAATCGACGATCCCTTGAGCACGGGAGCGTCGTTCTGCCGGCCGAAGTCCGGCTCGATCGAGCGGTCCGGGCTCAGGGAGTACGGGCTCGCGGCGAGCTTGGCGGCCGCGCGGTCCTTCGTGATCTCGTCGATCTGACCGCGCAGCGAATCGATGGTGCCGCCGCTGACGCCGCCGCTCATCGACGTCACCACGAGCGTGGTGTCGGTGAGGTCACCCGCGCCGTCCTCGGTGACCTTGCGGTGCAATTCGAAGACACCGATGTCGGACGGCACCGAGTCGAAGCCGCAGGAGTGGACGATGCGCGCGCCGGTCCGGACGGCGGTCTCGTGGTTCTCGTCGGCGCTCGCGCGGGCGAAGAGGACCTCGCCGGTGAGGTCGACGTAGTCGGTGCCCGACTCGGCGCAAACGCGGGCGAGGACGCGGCCGTACTTGGCGTAGGGACCGACCGTGGTGAGGACGACGGACGTGCGCTGCGCGAGAGCGGTGAGCGCGGCCTCGTCGTCGGCGTCGGCCACGACGAGCGGCCAGTCCGCCGCTCGCGCCGGCAGTCCCCGGCGGGTGGATTCCAGCTTGTCCCGACTTCGGCCCGCCAGCGCGACGGTGGTGCCGTCGGGAGCGTGGCGAGCGAGGTACTCGGCGGTCAGAGCCCCGACGAATCCCGTTGCGCCGTAGACGACGATCTCGAATTCGCGGGCGGTGGACTCACGCGGGGAATCAGCCATTCCCTGACACTACTAGCGCGCTCACCAGGACCACGTGTGGACCGGCTCGCCGTCGTGCATGCGGTCGAGATAGTCCGCGAGCATGCCCGCGAGCGCGCGGCCGCGGTCGTCTCCGGCTCGCTCTCGCGCGGCCAGCGCCGAACGCTGCCACACGGCGCCGTTCTGCCGGCGCAGGCACCGACCTTCGATGACCCGCAGGTACCGGTCTCGGACGTCGGGGTCGACCCCGAAGGCGTCGAGGCCCGCCTCGGCCATCGGGAGCAGGCGCCGCAGGACCAGCTCCTGGGGCGACACCCAGCCCACCTCCGGCCAGTAGCAGCGGGCGTCGATGCCGCTGCGCGCCGCGGAATGCAGGTTGTCCTGCGCGGCGTCGAAGGACATCTGGCTCCACACGGGACGGTCCGCGTCCACCAGCGAGCGCAGCGCGCCGTAGTAGAACGCGGCGTCGGCCATCACGTCGATCACCGACGGTCCGGCGGGCAGCACCCGGTTCTCGAGACGCAGGTGGTGCTCGCCGTCCGACGTGTCGTAGATCGGCCGATTCCACCGGTAGACCGTGCCGTTGTGCATCTTCAGCTCGGTCAGTTCCGGGGTCCGGCCGGCGGCGAGCTCGGCCATCGGATCCTGGTCCGACACCACCGGCAGCAGCGCGGGGAAGTAGCGGGAGTTCTCCTCGAAGAGATCGAAGATCGACGTGATCCACCGTTCCCCGAACCAGACGCGCGGTCTCACGCCCTGGTTCTTGAGCTCCTGCGGGCGCGTGTCCGTGGCCTGCTCGAAGAGCGGGAGTCGGGTCTCGTGCCACAGGGCGCGTCCCGCGAGGAAGGGGGAGTTGGCCGCCAGGGCCACCTGCACCCCGGCCAGTGCCTGCGCGGCGTTCCAATGCGCCGGGAACTCGTCCGGCGCGACCTGCAGATGCAACTGCACGGACGTGCAGGCCGCCTCGGGCAGGATCGTGTCGACGATACGGTGCAGCGACTCCGCCTCCCGACTGCCCGGCAACGGGACCCCGGTGACGTTCAGCTCGATGTCCTCGCCGCGCGCGGCGAAGATCTGGCTGTTCAACAGGTCGTACCGCGGGTTCTCCGACAACCACTGCGCGGCGAAGTGCTCCTCGCGCAGCGTCGGCAGCATGCCGATCATGGCCAGGGCGGAGCCGGTGTCCTTCGCCCGCGCGTCCGCGTGGTCCAGCGACGCGCGGAGTTCGGTCTCGAGGGTCCGCATGCGGTCGCCGGCGAGCGGCGCGGGCGCGACGTTGATCTCGATGTTGAATCGGCCCAGTTCGGTCTGGAAATCCGGATCGGCGATCGCCTCGAGCACGGCGGTGTTGGCCATGGCCGGATCCATCGCGTCGTCGACGAGGTTGAGTTCGATCTCCATCCCGATCCGCGGCTCGTCCACCGCGAAGGTGTCGTCGGCCAGCATCGACGCGAGGGCGTCGAGGCACTGCTGGACCTTGCGCCGGAAGTCCTGCCGGTCCTGGCGGCTGAACGTGCGCTGCTCGACCTCGTCACCCATGGGGACATCTCATCACGCACGGACCTCGGCAACGAGACAGAGGGGGACGACGAGACACGGGGCGTGAATACGACGAAGGCCCCGGATCCGGTGATCCAGGGCCTTCGTGAGAATTCTGTTCGACGTGTCCGAGGGGGGACTTGAACCCCCACGTCCGTTAATAGGACACTAGCACCTCAAGCTAGCGCGTCTGCCATTCCGCCACTCGGACCTGCTCGCACCGCTTCTCGCGGTGCGCAGATGAATGTAGTCGATGCGCCGCGTCCCACCAAAACGGCACGTCACACGGTGCCTACCCACCGCGCCCACCCACTACCCACCGGCACCGCCGATGGTAGGAACGAAGCCGTGTCCACCAGCGAGCAGAACCCCGAGACCAGTTCCGAGACCACCGCCTCCGGCACCGTCGCCGTCGAGGAGGTCGTGGACCTGGTGGCGTCGTTGATCCGCTTCGACACCACCAACACCGGCGATCCGGCGACGACGGTGGGGGAGCGGGAGTGCGCCGAATGGGTGGCGCGGCAGCTCGAGGAGGTCGGGTACGAGACGGAGTACGTCGAGTCCGGAGCGCCCGGGCGCGGCAACGTGTTCGCCCGGCTACCCGGAGCGGACCGCTCACGCGGCGCGCTCCTGGTGCACGGCCACCTCGACGTGGTGCCGGCCGAACCCGCCGACTGGAGCGTGCATCCCTTTTCCGGTGCGGTCGAGGACGGGTACCTCTGGGGCCGCGGTGCGGTGGACATGAAGGACATGGTCGGCATGGCACTGGCCCTGGCGCGGCAGTTCCGGTCGCAGGGCACCGTGCCGCCGCGCGACCTCGTCTTCGCGTTCCTCGCCGACGAGGAGGCCGGCGGCAAGTGGGGCTCGCACTGGCTGGTCGAGCACCGCCCGGACCTGTTCGAGGGCGTGAGCGAGGCCGTCGGAGAGGTGGGCGGCTTCTCGCTCACCGTCGCCCGCCCGGACGGGGAGGAGCGGCGGCTCTACCTGGTGGAGACGGCCGAGAAGGGCCTTGCCTGGATGCGCCTGACCGCGAAGGCCCGCGCCGGTCACGGGTCCTTCCTGCACGACGACAACGCCGTCACCTACCTCGCCGAGGCCGTCGCGGCACTGGGCAAGCACCAGTTCCCGCTGGTGATGACCGAGTCGGTCACCGAGTTCCTCGCCGCCGTGTCGGCCGAGACGGGGCTGGAGTTCGACCCGGGTTCGCCGGACATCGACGGCACCCTGGCCAAGCTCGGCAGCATCGCGCGGATCGTCGGCGCGACCCTGCGCGACACCGCCAACCCCACCATGCTCGACGCCGGCTACAAGGCCAACGTCATTCCGCAGACGGCCACCGCGACCGTGGACTGCCGCGTGCTGCCGGGCCGCAAGGAGGCCTTCGAGAAGGAGGTCGACGAGCTGATCGGCCCGCACGTCGAACGGTCGTGGATCGCCGATCTCGAGCCGTACGAGACCACGTTCGACGGGCATCTGGTCGACGCCATGAACGACGCGATCCTCGCGTTCGACGAGAACGGCCGCACCGTGCCGTACATGCTGTCGGGCGGAACGGACGCGAAAGCCTTCGCCAAGTTGGGGATTCGCTGCTTCGGCTTCGCGCCGCTCAAGCTGCCCCCGGAACTGGATTTCGCTGCGCTGTTCCACGGGGTCGACGAACGGGTACCCGTGGACGCGTTGGTGTTCGGCACGAAGGTGTTCGAACACTTCCTGCTGCACAGCTGACCCGACACCGGGTCGGCCCACCGCTCTCCGAGAGGAATCGCCGATGTCACGGGACCCCTACGCCGACCTGCCGACGCTGCCCACCTTCGAGCTGACGTCGTCGGACATCACCGACGGTGAGCCGCTGAAGAAGGATCAGGTCAGCGGCATCATGGGCGCCGGCGGACACGACAACTCGCCGCAGCTGTCGTGGTCGGGCTTTCCTGCCGAGACCAAGAGCTTCGCCGTCACGGTCTACGACCCCGACGCCCCCACGGGCTCCGGGTTCTGGCACTGGGCCGTCGCGAACATCCCGGTCGGCACGACCACGCTGGTCTCGGCCGCGGGCGACGACTCCTCGACCGGTCTGCCGAACGAGGCGATCACGCTGAAGGGCGACGCCGGACTGGCGCGCTACATCGGCGCCGCACCGCCGCAGGGGCACGGCGTCCACCACTACTACGTGGCCGTGCACGCCGTCGACGTCGAGCGGCTCGAGATCGACGAGACGGCCACCCCGGCGTACCTCGGCTTCAACCTGTTCTCGCACGCCATCGCGCGCGCGGTGATCCACGGGACGTACGAGCAGTAGACCGCAGCAGGAGACCGCACCGGGCGCGGTCGGCAGCGTCGGGCGTGCAGGGTCACGCGAGGTCGCTGCCGACCGCGTCGGACACTCGCGCGTAGCCCGCGGCGCGAGCGCGCTCGGCGAGTCCGGTCGCGAGGCGTCGCGCCCAGAACGGTCCCCCGTAGACGAAGCCGGTGTACCCCTGCACCAGCGTGGCCCCGGCGCGGATGCGCGCCCATGCATCATCCGGCGTCTCGATGCCGCCGGCGGCGACGAGCGTCACGCGGTCACCGACACGCGCGCGCAAGCGCCGCAGGACCGCGAGCGACCGGTCGGCCACGTACGGTCCGGACACCCCGCCCGCTCCGAGTTCCGCGGCTCCGGGAGTGCGCAGCCCATCTCGAGCGATGGTGGTGTTGGTCGCGACGATGCCCGCCGCGCCCAGGTCGAGCGCCAGATCGGCGACGGCGTCGACGTCGTCGTCGGACAGGTCCGGTGCGATCTTCACCAGGACCGGCACCGACACCGCCGCGATGACCGCGCCCAGCAGAGGACGCAGCGACTCCACGGCCTGCAGGTCGCGAAGACCGGGGGTATTGGGGGAACTGACGTTGACCACGACGAAGTCCGACAACGGGCCCAGCAGGCGAGCGCTGGTGGTGTAGTCGACCGCCGCGTCGGCGGCCGGCGTCACCTTGGTCTTGCCGATGTTCGCCCCGATCGGCAGATCACCGCGGCGGCGCCGAAGACGGTCGGCCACGGCACCCGCGCCCTCGTTGTTGAAGCCCATGCGGTTGAGCAGACCGCGATCCTGCGGGAGACGGAACAGCCGGGGCGCCGGGTTCCCCGGCTGCGCGTGCGCTGTGACCGTGCCGATCTCCGCGAACCCGAATCCCAACGGCCCCCAGGCGTCGACGCCCTCGCCGTTCTTGTCGAAGCCGGCGGCCAGGCCGACCGGGGTGGGGAACTCCACGCCGAACGCCTCCGTGCGCAGTGCGGGATCGTCCACCACCAGCACCCGCGCCACGAGCGCGCGGAGCGGGCCGAACCGGGTGACCAGCCGCATCGCCGCGAAGGCGAGGTGGTGGATGCGCTCGGGCGGCACCAGGAACATCAGGCGCAGCAGGATCCGGTAGGGACTCACGTCGGTGCGGTCTCCGTCTCTCGTCACAGTTCGGGGTCGGGAACGTGCTGGGCGGTCTTGCGGCGCTTGAGCAGCACGCGGCGGCTGCCGTCGGTGTACAGGCGCACGCGGGAGAGCTCCCACCCGCCGAACTCCGCCGAGATCGCGAGCCGCATCGACGCGGTCACCCGCGTCACGTCGGGCGGCAGCTTGATCGGCACGTACTCCCAGTCGTCGGACTGGATCTGCCAGCTCGCGGGGACGGCTCGGTTCGGCATGGGCATCGCGACTTTCGGTCGGGGTCACTCGCGGGTCGGTATCACCTGCACACCGGCACCGTCGTTCGAGCCTACGAACAATCGTCCGGAACGCGAATCGACCGCGAGGGAATCGGGCTGCTTCACGGTGGGAAACCGTGCCGTCTCCACCGGAATTCCGCCGGAGACGTCGAAGCCGACCACCTCGTTGGTGGCCGTCGTCGTGACCCACACCGTGCCGACGTCGTCGCACGCCACGGCGAACGGCGACCCGGCCACCGGATAGCGCTGGCGCATGATCAGGTCGTCGCCGGTGAAGATCATCAGCTCGTCGTCGGCGGTGTCGGAGACCGCGATCGCCCCGGTGCTGCAGCCCACCGTCCGGGTGGCGCCGTCGCCGGCGCGCAGCGCTTCGCCGAGCCGGTCGCCCGCGACGTTCACCGTGGTCATGGACGTCTGCCGGGTGTCGAGAGCCACCAGGTCGTCCCCGGCGGGGACCAGTCCGTCCACCGAGGCGAGTCCGCCCACCGTCGACGTCACCGCGCCGTCGGCGTCCAGCACGGACACCCGGCCGGTCGCCGAGCCCACGGCGTACCCGTCGTCGAACACGGTCGCCGAGATCGCGCCACCCTCGACCGGCCACTCCGTGGTGGCGCCCGAGTCGGCGTCGACCCGCACGAGCCCGTCCGCCGTGGTGACCAGGATCTCCCCGGCGCGGCCGGGATGAACCGAGGTTCCGGGCGACGGCAACGTCACTGCGCGCGGCGCGCCGTCGTCGCCGGCCAGGAGCACGCCGTCGTCGGTCAGGATCGCCAAAATCGAGGTGTCCGCGTCGACGGCCAGCCCGCGTACCGTGACCGGCCCGCCGAGAGTGGGGGGTGCGACGGTGCCGGCGGGCGTCGTCGACACCTCGGGCGAGGCCGCCGCCGTTTCCGGCTCGCGGGTGTTGGTCGGCGTCGATTCGCTCTGTTGCCCACCACACGCGGCCAGGAGCAGTGCGATCACGCTCACCGCGACCGTCCCCGCCGACCGGGACGTCCGTCGTCGCACATTCGTCGTCGTCGCAGGTCCCACGGGTCGTCTCGTTTCCTCGTCGCTCGCCATCGCGTCCATCCGATCACGCCCCGCGGCGGGGAGACGCGACAGCCCCCGCCGACGGTGGGTACGGTCCGAAGTGTCCGTTACCGCAGGTTCCACGGGAGTGTTCATCGTGAGCCGTCCGACCATGCCGGACCCCACCGGCCCCGAGTTCTCCGTTGACGACGTCACCACCGGCCCGCACGCGCACGGCTTCGGTACCGCCGCCGACGGTCGCGCGTTCGCCTTCCGCGTGCGCGGCAAGACCCTGCGCGTGGAGGTCTACCGTCTCGGGGCCACCGTCACCGTGCCCGCGGACGTCGACGTCGACGGGGTGGCGGACGTCGACGTGACCGACGTGGACCTCTGCGACGAACGCTCGGTCACCGCCGCCGTGCGGGACGCCGTCGCCACGGTGCACGCACCCGACGACCCGCGGTCCGCCGACACCACGCTGGTCCGCGCATTGCTCGGCCGACTCGGCGCCCTCGATCCGCGGGGCGGATCCGACTAGCGCCACGGCGAGCTGACGTCGTCCAGGGCCGCTGCGATCGCCGACGGCAGGTCGACGTCCTCGGCCGCGAGTACGCCGGTGAGCTGGCCGATGTCGCGAGTTCCCACCACGGTCGACGCCACACCGGGCCGATCGCGTGCCCACGCAAGAGCCACGGCCAGCGGCGAGGTTCCGAGACCGTCCGCCGCGGTCAGCACGGCCTCGACGACCTTGCTCCCGTCCTCCCCGAGGAAGGGTGCGATGCCCGCGGATCGCACGGGATCGGCGCCGCGGGCATCGGCGGGGACGCCGTCGCGGTACTTGCCGGTGAGCACCCCTCCGCCGAGCGCCGAGACCGCCAGGACCCCGACACCGTGCCAGGCGGCGGCGGGAATCAGATCGTCCTCCGTTCCGCGCGCCAACAGGGAGTACTCGGCCTGCGCGGCCACCACCGAGACGCGGGACGCCAAGGTCGCCAGCTGCCATCCGCGGTACCCGCGCACCCCCGCGTAGCGCACCCGCCCGGACGACACGGCGGTCTCGAGCGTCGCCGCGATCTCGTCGAGCGGGGTCCGCGTGTCCCATGCGCCGACGCTCCAGAGATCCAGGTGATCGGTGCCGAGATCGCGCAGGGTGCGGTCGAGACCGGCGAGCAGCGCCCGCCGCGAGCAGTCGACGGTCCAGTGCCCGGCGGCGTCGGCCGGACTGACGCCGGAGTCGACGCTGAGCACCAGGTCGGCGCGGGGGACCACGTCGTCGAGAATCTCCGCCAGGACACGCACGGCCCGGCCGTCGCCGTACGTGTCCGAGGTGTCCACCAGGGTCCCGCCCGCCTCGACGAAGGCCGTGATCTGGGCGGCGGCGTCGTCGCCGTCCACCCCACGTCCCCACTCGCCGGTGCCCAGTCCCAGGCGGGAGACGCGAAGTCCGCTGGTACCGACGGTTCTGTGCTTCATGGTGGTGACTGCTCGCTTCGTTTGCGGACGGCGGGTGACCCCGTGATCGAGGGACGACCCTAGTACGGTCGGCACTCGTGACGTCGACCGTGATCGCCGATTCCATGTCCTGGCTGCAAGCCGTGGTGCTCGGCGCCGTGCAGGGCCTGACCGAGTTCCTGCCGATCTCCTCCTCCGGCCACCTGCGGATCGTGTCCGAGGTGTTCTTCGGTGACGACGCCGGCGCGTCCTTCACGGCGGTGACCCAGCTCGGGACCGAGGCGGCGGTACTGCTCTTCTTCGCGAAGGACATCGTGCGCATCGTGCGGGCGTGGTTCCGCGGACTGTTCGACGCGGCCCATCGCGGCGACCTCGACTACCGCATGGGCTGGTATGTCATCTTCGCGACCATTCCCATCGGCGTCATCGGCTTCGTCTTCAAGGACGCCATCCGCACCGGTGCCCGCAACCTCTGGATCGTGGCCACCATGTTGATCGTGTTCGCCCTGGTCATCATGATCGCCGAGAAGGTCGGCAGGCAGCGCCGACCGATCGAGAAGCTCACCACCCGCGACGGCCTGGTCATGGGTCTGGCGCAGTGCCTCGCGCTGATTCCCGGTGTGTCCCGGTCCGGCGCGACCTCGAGTGCCGGCCTGTTCCTGGGGCTGACGCGGCCCGCCGCCGTGCGGTTCTCGTTCCTCCTGGCCATCCCCGCCGTCACCGCGTCGGGCCTGTTCTCCCTGCCCGACGCGTTCGCGCCGTCGGGCGAGGGCCTGCAGGCGTCCGGGCCGCAGCTGTTGGTGGCGACGCTGGTCGCCTTCGGGCTCGGCTACGCGTCCATCGCCTGGCTCCTTCGCTTCGTGGAGAACCACTCGCTCAACTGGTTCGTCGGGTACCGCATCGTGCTCGGTCTCGCCGTCATGGCACTGCTCGCCACGGGGACCATCGCCGCGACCTGACGCGCGATCCCTAGGCTGGTCCCATGACGGTCATCCTGCTGCGGCACGGGCGTTCGACGTCCAACACCGCCGGTACCCTCGCCGGCCGGTCCGAGGGCGTCCAACTCGACGAGGTCGGACGCGAGCAGGCGGAGAAGGTCGTCGCCCGACTCGACGGCATTCCCGTCGCCGCGATCGTGCGATCGCCGCTGCTGCGCTGCGAGCAGACCGTCGCGCCGCTCGCGGCTGCGCGCAGCCTCGACCCGGTGGTCGAGGATCGACTCCTCGAGGTCGACTACGGCGAGTGGACGGGCCGCGCGATCAAGGACCTGACCGGTGAGAAGTTGTGGAAGGTCGTCCAGCATCATCCGTCGGCGGCGGTGTTCCCCGGCGGCGAGGGGTTGGCCGATGTCCAGGCTCGCGCCGTCCGCGCGGTTCGAGACCACGACGAGCGGCTGGCGGCCGAAGCCGGTCACGACGTCGTGTGGGTCGCATGCACGCACGGCGACGTCATCAAGTCCGTGCTCGCGGACGCCCTCGGCTCGCACCTCGATCAGTTCCAGCGCATCGTGGTCGATCCGTCGTCCATCTCCGTCGTGCGCTACACCGAGACGCGGGCGTTCGTCCACCGTGTCGGTGATCTGGGCGGTGATCTACGTCAGGTGGTGCCGCCGCCCCCGAAGGACCCCGAGAACGCCGACGGTGGCGAGTCGTCCGACGCCGTGATCGGCGGCGGAGCGGGTCGCTGACCGCGCACGCTGGACAGCACGCGGATAATGACGATGGAGGTCGCCAGGCCACCATCACCGCCGGGCACGTACCCCCACACGGGGCCCGGCGCGGATACGGAAGGTGAAAGTATGTCCCGCGCGATTCACGTCTTCCGCACTCCCGATCGGTTCGTCGCCGGCACGGTGGGCGAACCCGGTGATCGGTCGTTCTTCCTGCAGGCCGTGCACGAGGCCCGCGTCGTGTCGGTGGCACTCGAGAAGCAGCAGGTGCAGGTGCTCGCGGACCGTGTCGGGCTGCTCCTCGACGAGGTGGCCCGGCGGTTCGGTGCCGAGGTGCCGCCGTCGGACACCGATCCCTCCGACATCGACCCCCTGGTCACCCCCGTCGACGCCGAGTTTCGCGTCGGCACGATGGGCCTCGGCTGGGACGCCGACGCCGGGGCCGTCGTGGTGGAACTGCTCGCCATCACCGAGACCGAGATCGACGAGTCGGTGGTTCTCGACGACACCGAGGAGGGCCCGGACGCCGTCCGCGTCTTCCTCAGCCCCGAGCAGGCGCGCGAGTTCGCCGCGCGCAGCGAGCGGGTGATCGCCGCCGGTCGGCCGCCGTGCCCGCTGTGCGGGGAGCCGCTCACGGCCGGCGGACACATGTGCGTGCGCACCAACGGCTACCGGCGCGGACCGGTGTCCGGATCCGCCGTCACAGACTTCGGGGACGACTCCTGACCGCCCCCGACGATCTCGACCTGCTGACCACGGCCGAGCTGACCATCGTCGGTCGCGTCGTCCAGGCGTCCAACGCGACCCTGGTCTGCGAGATCTCCCGGGCCGACTCCGATACGCCCTTTCGCTGCGTCTACAAGCCCGTACGCGGCGAGCAGCCACTGTGGGACTTCCCGGACGGCACGCTCGCCGGCCGCGAGGTGGCGTCGTACCGGGTGTCGGAGGCTCTCGGTTGGGGGACGGTGCCGACCACCGTGTTGCGCGAGGGTCCCGTCGGCCCGGGCATGGTGCAGCGATGGATCGACACCGTCGAGCGACACCCGGAGTCGGGTGACGGCATCGACCTGGTCGACATCTGCCGGCCCGACCTCGTTCCCGACGGCTATCTCCCGGTCCTGCGCGGTCACGACGAGACGGGGGAGGAGATCACCCTCGTGCACGCCGACGACCCCCGGCTGCATCGCATGGCCGTCCTCGACGTCGTGCTGAACAACGCCGACCGCAAGGGCGGTCACGTCCTCGAGGGACTCGACGGCGCGGTGTACGGCGTCGACCACGGTCTCGCGATGCACCGGGAGAACAAGCTGCGGACGGTGCTGTGGGGGTGGGCGGGGGATCCGATCGGCCCGGACCTCGTGGCCGATCTGGAGCGGGTTCTCGACTCGCTCGGGGGGTCGCTGGGCGACGAGTTGGCACCGCTGATCACCGACGCGGAGATCGACGCGCTGCGGCGGCGCATCCGCACCCTGGTCGAGCGGCCCGTGATGCCGGCACCGACGTCCTCGCGGCCGCTGCCGTGGCCCGCCTTCTGAGCCTGGCGAACGGTCCGTCCCCGGTCACCGGATAGTCTGGGGGCCATGCAGTCCTGGCCCGATGTCGCTGTCCCCACGGTTCCCGGAGAGGGCCCGGCCCTGCGTTTGTACGACACCGCCGATCGCGCCGTCCGGCCGGTCACGCCGGGCTCGACGGCCACCATGTACGTCTGCGGCATCACCCCCTACGACGCCACGCACCTCGGCCACGCCGCCACCTACCTCACCTTCGACCTGGTGCAGCGCGTGTGGCGCGACGCCGGCCACGACGTCCACTACGTGCAGAACGTCACCGACGTGGACGACCCGCTGTTCGAGCGTGCGGCCCGCGACGGCGAGGACTGGCAGTCCCTCGGGCAGCGGGAGACCGACCTGTTCCGGTCCGACATGACGGCGCTGCGCGTGCTCCCGCCCCGCGACTACATCGGCGCCGTCGAGTCCGTCGCCGAGGTGGTCGAGCTGGTGGAGAAGCTGCTCGCCTCCGGCGCGGCCTACACCGTCGACGACGCCGATTACCCCGACGTGTACTTCCGCGCCGACGCCACCGAGCAGTTCGGGTACGAGTCCGGCTACGACCGCGACACCATGGCTCGCTTCTTCGCCGAGCGCGGGGGCGACCCCGACCGCGCCGGCAAGCGGGACCCCCTGGACGCGTTGATCTGGAAGGCCGCCCGGCCCGGCGAGCCGTCCTGGCCGTCACCGATGGGTCCCGGCCGCCCGGGCTGGCACATCGAGTGCGCGGCCATCGCGCTGAACCGCATCGGCTCCGGGTTCGACGTGCAGGGCGGCGGCAGCGACCTCATCTTCCCGCACCACGAGTTCTCGGCGGCGCACGCCGAATCCCTCACCGGCGCCGACCGTTTCGCGCGACACTACGTGCACACCGGCATGATCGGGCTCGACGGGGAGAAGATGTCGAAGTCCCTCGGCAACCTGGTGCTGGTGTCCAAGCTCACCGCCGCCGGCGTGGACCCGGGCGCCATTCGCCTGGGCTTGTACGCCGGCCACTACCGCCAGGACCGCACCTGGGACGACGCCACGCTCGCCGCCGCGCAGCAGCGACTCGAGGCCTGGAAGGCCGCGGCGGCGCTGAAGTCCGCGCAGTCGGCCGAGGACACCGTCGCCCGCGTCCGCCAGCACCTCGCCGACGACCTCGACACCCCCAAGGCCCTCGACGCCCTCGATGCCTGGGCGCGCGACGCCGTCACGATCGGTGGCTCCGACACCGCGGCGCCGGGGTTGATCGCCGACACCGTCGACGCGCTGCTGGGTGTGCGGCTGCGCTGAGCGCCCCGTGCGGCTCGGACTCCGTGAACGCGGTTTCCCGCCGCAATCGAGGCTCGAATGAGGAGTCGACGGCATCCCGCGCGAGAAGCCGCCGAGACGCACACCGTGCTCGGCGACTACACCTCCGCGAAGTCGAGTCCCCCCGACACCGGGGTGGGCACCCGCCGCCGCTGGGGTGAGCCGAGGGCGGCGGCGAGGTCGGACCCGTCGTGTTCGGCGAGGAGTTCGCCGTCGTCCCAGACCAGCAAGGCTGCACTGACGGTGTTCTCGGCGGCGGAGTGCGCCAGGTCGTAGTGCGCGCAGCCGGGAACGCCGGCGTAGGTGATCCAGAGGTCGTAGCCCGTCATGAACAGGTCCAGATCGAATTGCACACTGAGGCCGAGCAATTCGCGGCGGCCGTTGTCGTCCACACCGGCGAACGCCTCGTCCAGCGCCAGCAGCCGGGGGGAGTGCGGGTCGGCCGACGAGAGCATCACGTGCGCCGCCGCGAAGAGCGGGAGGTGCAACGACACCGACTGCTCGCCGCCGGAGAGAGCGCTGTGCCGGGCGACGGTCAGCCGATCCTCGGACCCGTCCGCACCGAGCAGCGTGAAGGCGAACACCCGCCACTGCCGGTAGTCGAGTGCCTCCGTGAGGATCTCGGGGTAGGACCGCTCCGGATGCGCCGCCCGGGCCGTACGGATCCGCGCCGCGAACCAGGCCCGGATCCGCGCGAGGTCGTCCGGCGACAAGGCGGCGCTGTCGCGCTCGAGCAGTTTCGAGACCGCTCGCCCCTCCTCGTCGAGCGTGTCCGCCAGCACCCAGTGGACGCCGATGGTGGAGCCGGACGACATGCGCCGTTCCTTCATCTCGGCGCCCATCCGAGCGATGAGGGCCCGCGCGTCGACGGTGCGCTCGTGAATCTGCTGCGCCAGGCCCGTCAGCAGCGCGTCCTCGAGGATGCGGCGTTCGGCGTCGGTCAGCAGGGACTCCTGGTCACGCCGCGCCTCGGCCACCCGAGAGGCGAACTCCGCCACGGTCGTTCGGCCGCGCTCGTCCTGTACCCGCACCACCGTCACGCCGTCGACGGCATCCCACTCGAGGCGGAAGTCCTGACCCGACGCCGCCAGACCGGCATCGAAATCCTGCAGCGCCGCGGTGAGGGCGCTGCGGGTGGATTTGCGCGTGGAGTCGGTGGCCTTGACCTCGGTGGTGGCGGTCTCCAGGGCGTCCAGCAGCGCGCGGACCTCGGTGGGCAGCACGTCGGGCACCTCGTCGGGTGTGTCGGCCGCCTCCGCCCGGTAGAGCACCTGATCCGGTGTGGACCAGGCGGCCTCGCTGGTGGGCCACGGGTGATACGGGGCGCCGAGGACGGTCAACAGGTCGCGTTCGGCGTACGGGGCCAATCGTCGCGCATCCGTGAGGCTTTCGGTGACGGCCGCCGTGAGTTCTGCCGTCGCGGTGCGCAGAGCGCCGTCGGCGGCTCCGGTGTCCTCACCCGCGGCGGTCGCCGCCTTGCGGGCCGCGGTCTGCTCCTTCTTGCACTCCTCGATGCGCCGGCGGACCGCCGCTAGTTCGGCGTCGATCTGTTCCGCGTCGGCGCCGAGCGACTCGCGCAGGACCTCGAGTTTCGCCGACTGCTGCTCGTACCCGGTCTCGGCGATCGCCGCTTCCTCCGCGTACTCCTCCGCGTTCCCGACGGCTTCCTCGAGGCGTGCCGACGCCTCCCGCTCGCGTTCGGCGGCGCGGTCGACGTCGCCGCGGTGCCGGAGAAGGGCGTGTCCGGTGTTCTCGAAATGGCGGATCGCGGCGGCGAGGGCGTCGAGCTCGCGTCCCGAGGCGGGCACGCGATGCGTCACCGCGGCGGTCCGCAGCGCTCTCTCCGCGGCTGCCTGCGCCGCGACCGCGCGGTCGAGGTCCTGGTCCGCCGCGGCCGCGGACTCCGAGACCGAGCGCAGTGCACCGGCGGCCTCGACGGTGCTGCGCAGCGCCGCCGTGATCGAGGACGTGCCGGGCAGTCGGTCGACCGACCGCTGGACGGCGTCGAGACGCGCGCGGGCCTCGACGGCGGCACGGTCGGCGGCGTGCGCCCGACCACGGGTCCGGTCGATCTCGGCGTCGAGTTCCGCCGCGCGGGCAGCTCGTCGGCGTGCCCGCGCCGTGGCGCCGATGTACTCCGCGGCGTGCTTCGTGTGCGAACCCCGCAGCACCCCGAGGGCGAAGGACCCGTCGGCGGCGACGCGAACGGGCCCGTCCCCGCCGAGCGCGACCGACTCGAGGACCCGTCGCACAGTGCCCGCGTCCACTGCGGGATCGTCCTCGACCGTGAGCACGTCGGCGAGCGACGGTCCTCGGGCCGGCTCGAGCGCGGTGAGCGCAATGTCGCCCGGCACGTCCTCGCCGACGAGGGCGTCGAGAATGCCTGCGGCCTCGAGTGCGGCCTCGAGACCGGCCGCGTCGGCGTCGTCGACATGCTCGGCGAAGCGCACGAGCTGCCAGAGCGCCACCCCGTTCTCACGCGGCCGGCGGGTGTGCGGCACGGGCGGCGCGTCGTCGTGCTCTGCGGCGACGCGAACACGGTCGGACTCGAGCTCGACGAGGAGTCCGCGTGCGTCCTCCGCGGCGCGCACCGCTTCCCGTTCGGCGGTCCGGAGGGCGTCGACCGTGTCGCGCAGACGCTCGCGCAGCACGTCACGGAGCGACGGAGCGTCGTCGTTCCCGATCGCGTCGAGCGCGTCGGCGAGCGCCGCGGGAACGCCACCGTCGTCGACGACGCGCGAGGCCTCGATCCACCACGACCGCAGTTCCCCAGCACACCGTGCCCGCGCCGCCGCGACCGTGGCCTCGGCGTCACGCAGGGCAACCGACGCACGGTCGCGCTCGTCACGGCCGCGGTCCGCCGCCCGCTCGGCACGGGCACGGTCGGCGGTCGCGCGGTCGACCTGCTGCGCCGCCGCGCGGACCGCCCGGACGTCGGCGTCGCGCTCCTCCGCGTGGCCGCGCACGGCCGTGGTGATGCGATCGACGCGTGCGTCGGCGGGCAGGGCTGTCCAGGCGATCCCCGCTTCCTCTGCGGCGGCCGTCAGCTCGTCCTCGGCGCGGGCGACGACGGCGGCCACCTCCCGGGCTCGCTCCGCCGCGGCGTCGGCGTCCGCTCGGCGACCGGCGACGGCCTCCTGCGCCCGGCGGGCCTTCTCGGCCTGCTGCTGGGTGGAGATCTCGAGGCGCCGCACGGCGTCGGCGAGGTCGTCGAGTTGCTGCTTGCCCTCGTACGCCGACGAGCGTTGCAGCGTCTGCTGATCGGTCAGCGCGCGATCGAGGGCGCGGTCGGCCTCGTCGAAGCGGAGTTCGGCGGCCTCTCGCTCGGCGCGGCGTCGGTCCTGTAGTGCGCGCGCGGCGAACACGGCGGTGACGGCGTGATCGACCGCGTCGAGGCGGCGGGAGACCTGGTCGACGTCGGTCCGCGCCTGCACCGCCAGATAGCGGCCGTAGACGTCGAGAAAGGACGTGGCGGCACGATCCGCTTCGGCGATGCCCTCGAGCGCGCGGCCCACTTCCTCCATGTCGCTGAAGGACCGTGCCGCGTCCAGGACCAGATGGTCGTCCAGCGGGCGCAGGCCGTCCGACAGCGCCCGCGAGAGGCCCTTGGGATCGAGGTTCTTCGCGAGTTGGGGCCGTCGGAGCGTGAGGACGAGGGTGATGAGCTGGTCGTAACGCTCGGCCCCGAGTCCGAACATGCGAGCGTCGATCGCCGCGCGGTAGTCGATCGGACGATCGACGATGGCGTCGCTGCCGATCTGTTCGGCCAGCTGCTTCTTGGTGAGTGGTCGGTCGTCGTCCCCGAGCAGCGAGAAGTCCACGCCCACCCGGCCGTCGACGACGAAGTACCACCGAGTGACCTTGTCGACGGACCGGGTGGCGCGCATGCCGATCCCCACCGTGACGCATTCCGGGTCGTCGGCGCGGCCGCGCCCGAACTCCATCCACACGTAGCTGTGTGCCGAATCCTGGCCGCGGTACAGAAGATTGGACTTCATGGTGCGTTCCTCGCCCGCGAAGGGGTTGAGGCGACGCGGCTCGATGCGGCCGTCGAGCACGAAGGGGTAGAGCACCTCGAGGGCCTTCGTCTTGCCGGAACCGTTGGGCCCGCGCAGCACCAGGCGACCGTCGGCGAATGAGAACTCCTGGTCCCGGTAGTCCCACAGGTTGACGATGCCCGCGCGCGTGGGGCGAAAACGGGAACTGCGTGTCACGAGAGATCCTCCGTGCGTGCGGGTTCGAACAGGTCGGGGGCGGCCGAGCGCTCACGCACCGTCACCACCACCCCCCGATAACGCGCAAGCGCCGGCAGCGCCGCGACGCCGCCGTCGACGGGAACGATCAGCGTCAGTCGCTCGAGCACGGTGAGCGCAGCGCGTCGAAGTCCGTCGGCGTCCGCCTGCCACTGGGCGGCGAACGTCCGCCCGTAGGACCGAACGACGGACTCGACGGTCTCGGCGAGCCAGTCGTCCGACACCACCGGGTACAGGTGCGATTCGGCCGCGTCGTCGTCCGGGTCCGCCTTGAATTCGTGCTCGTCACTGAGGGTCTCGAACACGCCGCCCATCGGGACCGCCGTGTCCAACGCCGCGACCAGGTCCGCGGTGCGGTCCATCGTCGCCGCCGCCCGGGGCAGCGGATCGCCGTCGGGGTCGAGCACTTGATCGGCGATCTCCCCGGCCAGCAGCAGCGCCACCTGGGCGACGGTGCCGGTGGACGGGAACCGCAGATCGGACAGCCGGCCCGACGTGTCGATCAGTGCGACGCCCTCGGCGCGGCGTTCGGCGGTCAGGCCGGTGAGCAGCGCCACGTCCGCGATCGACCGCGCGTCGGGCACGTCCTGCTCGGCCGGCGCGCCGTACACCACGGGCCGTTCGACGAGGGCACGGCGGGCGCGGCGGGCACGGTCCGCGCCGTCGCGGGGCGGGTCGGCCAGCAGACCCGCCGCGCCGCCGAGGTGTTGCACCGGTCGGGGTGGGCGGAACAGGGCGGCGACGATGCTCGGGTCGATGTCGTAGAGCGCCTCGCCGGACTCCGGGTCACGGGCCCAGCCGCCCGCATCGCCGTCGGCGAGGCTGATCGCGCCGCGGGTGGCGAGCCACGAGACCGCGTCGACGAAGGCGTCCCGGTCGGACGACCGCTCGGTGTCGAGGTCGACGCCGACGACGCGGCCGGCTTCCGACGTCACCGCGTCGGCGAGTTCGGACAGCGTGACCTGGTCGCCCGCGCGGCCGAGCGCGGCCAGCACCAGGGCCACCAACGCGTAGCGACGACGGTCGAACACCCGGTCCGCAGCCGTGCGGGCCGGCCGGGTGGCGTCGAGGCGGTCGACGACGGGATGCAGGCGCGCGGTGGTCTCGGTGACCTCTAGCCGGTAGCCGAACGCCTCCTGGAGATCCTCCCGCAGTTCCGTCGCCCACCGCCGGACCAGCGGCAGGGCGATGCGGTCCGGGTACGTCCGGGTGATCAGGTGGTGGGACAGGACGGTCCGGACGGCGCGTTGGTAATTGTCGAGCGCGAGGCCGGGGACAGAGTGCACCCTCATCGGCGCGTTCCGGTGCGTCGAGTGACGGTGACGGCCAGCTTGTCCAGGTGCAACGCGCCGCGATGAGTCCGGACGACGGTGGAGTGCTCGCACGGGGCGAGGGTCAACGACGTCGCTCCTTCGGTTCCGGTGGTCGACCGGACTCGCCCGGTCACCGGTACGCGCGCACCGAGGGCCGCGTCGAGGAGGGAGAGCAGGACCTCGGTTTCCTCGGGTCCGAGGACGCGACCGTCGACACCGCCGTCCCCGAGCGCCGTCGCGGCGTCGGCACGGCGACGCTGCGCGTCGAGCTGGCGCTCCCGCAGACGGCGCATCCCGGCGTCGTTGCGGTGCACGCGCGCGGGCGCACCCGCGGCCGGAGCCCGGCCCGTCTCGGCGAGGGTGCGGGCGATCTCGACGGGGGGAGCGTCCCACCACGATCGGTGGTCGGGAATAAGCTCGGCGTCGGGATGCGCCATCGACAGATGCCGTGGTCGACCCAGCCCGAACGTGGCGTCGAACAGCGCGTGCGCCGCGTCCTCGGTGGGAGCGGCGGCGAACCAGCCCGCGAGGTGCCGCAACTGCGACTCGCGGCTGACGCCGGTGCGACGACTCTCGGTCACCCGCCGCAGCAACGCGAGCACCGCGGTGATCGCACTCATGGTGCCGTCGCGGAGCCGGTCGACCTCGGCGGTCCCGTCGTCGGCCGAGAACCAGTGGACCAGACCCGCCCAGCGGGCCGCGCGGTCGGCGCGGCGATCGGCCCGCGCGAGGAAGACGCGCTCGTCGCTGTCGGCCGCGCGGTCCAACAGGGCGTCGAGGCCGGTCCGCTCGACCGCCTCTATGGCCGCCGTGAGCTTCGGCGCGTAGCGCGCGAGGTCGGAGGAGAACTCCCGCATGTGCGCGAGCAACGCGTCCTTGTGGGCGAGGAACGCCTCCGGGGTGACGTCCGTGGTGCGCACCAGGTCCCCGAGCGAGAGGTAGAAGTGTGCGGCGCGGGTGGCCAGGTCGTTCAGCGCCGCGTCGAGGCGGACGAGCTTGCGGTGCACCAGGTCCGCGTCGCCCGCCCGGTTGGCGGCGGCCAGGCCCTCGAGGTCGGCGAGCAGTTCGGGCAGGGCCAGTCGCGACAACGACGCATCGTCGGGGCGCGCGGCGACGACGTCCTCCACCGCGCGGTAGGCGTGGTAGCCCACCTGCCCGAACTGGTACACGTAGTGGCGGTTGCGATACTCCGCCAAGGTGGCGGCTCGCGACCCGTCGTAGCTGCGTTCGAGCACACCCCAGGTGTGCAGCTGGTCGAGCAGCGGCCCGATCTCGGCGGCGGTGAGTGCGTCACCGGTGTCTGTGCGGGCCAGGATGTCGGCGACGTCGCCGGCGTGCAGGAGTACGACGTACCCCGTCCGGGCGTGATCGAACGCCCGGAGGACCCGCAGGTAGTCGAGCCGCTTCTCGGCCGTGGCGAACGACAGCAGCCGGAGCCGGTCGTCGAGCTCTTCTCGACCCACGGCTTCAGTCACCCGGCTAGGCTAGGCGGTAGCCAGACTCAAAACGAATCGGGTCTGCGCTTTCTCGGCATCCTGGGCCGAGGGGACGCGACTGGAATGGCAGCCAAGCTTGAAGGCCGCCAGGCTTCCCACTCACCAACGAAGTTGGTGACAGCCGGACGCAAAACCCTCACTCGTTTGACGAAGCCAGCTTTGCTGCGCTGTTCCAGTTTCGGGGATCTTGCAAGGCGCCGGCACAACCTTCAATCATCCTCGCAGACGCGCTTGACTTCCTCTGACTCCATCACCAACCTGTGGAGCGGTCCAAGCGAGGTTGCGAAATCCTTGCCCTTCGTGCCTACATAATTGACTCCGAGCGGAGAGAGAACGGAAGCTTGGAGCCTGAACATCTTGCCGTCGACCTTCACTGCCCCCAACCTAATCAAAGAGTCGCGGATAGCCCCTAGCATCGCATTCTTGCCGACTACGATATTGTCAATCATCTCTTTATGTTGGCTGGGGTCCTGCGCCGCTCCGCCCTTGAAGGACAATAGAATGCGACGGAGTCCGATGAGAACTTCGGCAGAAAGCGCTTCTGATTTATGAGACGTTTGAGGGAGTTTGCTGAAGTATGTTTTCCACGGATGCCAAGCATTCGGCCAATTGATGACTAGGGATTGGTCCGAGCGTGTTGTAATTTTGGTCGCTTGGTCTGCGACGAATTCTTTCGTCATGAGGAGTGCGCCGGAAGCGGTCTCGTCGTCGTGAACGCCCCTGCTTGAGGAAACATTTACGGTCCGAGCCCGAACTTCAAGCATTTCCGACAGTATGGTGCAGTGTGGCCCGATTTCGACAGTGTCAGTGACCGAGCTGAGAATCACGCCGAATCGACGCGTGATGATCCAGCATCGACTCACCGAAGTTGTCAGTTCAATCGCCCCGGACTTCTCAAGGACTCTGAATTCAAGCACGTCCGAGAGAGACAACTGCTTCGCGGTGCCCTCGAACGGATGTAGCACTAAGCTAGTGTGCGTCGGGCTATCTAGGATTGAAAATGCGTCATTACCCCTACTGCCAGCAGCGTACGATTTTATCAAATCATCGATTATCGACTCGCGGATGATGAAGTCATAAGATTCACGACGCTCAACGCTAACTTGGTTAGCTAGCGCGTGACAAAAGTGCGCAAAAAACGGACCCGGCTTCATGCACGCGGCCAGAAGATCTGCACGACGTACACCGTGCAATTCAACGGTATCGGCGGTTGCGACGTAGGCCCGCACGTAATCGGCAAATACCGGATTGGAGTATTTTTTAAGCGACAAAAACGGGTGCTCCCCAACGAATCCCGCGATGTGTTCCTCATAAGCTACGCGATCTGCAGCCCTGAGCACGGCCGGCGACTCCAGGCGCATATTGCCAAGAAACTTGCCTAATATGCGCAGTATTTGTTCTTCTCGCGTGTACAGGAGCGAAAACGTCTCGTTCGGCAGATCCAAGAAGTTGTCGATCTGATTTCTCACTTTTTGCGATTCTCGATCGAGAATTGTCTCCGTCACGCTCAAGAGCAGAATCCCTCTGTCGACTCTTGAACGAGAGCCTGCCGAAGCTTCCTGGGCGCGCATGAGTTCTGCCCTAGGGTTTTCTACGGCAAGCCTCCTAGCAATTGCCAAAATCACCGGCGGATAACCGAGGAAATCGGACGCCACACTGCCATCTTCTGCCCCGTCGATATCAAGAGCCGTGGCAATATCGTCGAAAATCCACTCGCGCAAATCCGCAAACGGTTGGCTATGGGTACGATGAGTCTCGTACCGACGCCCGTCGACAAGTGCGGCATCCAAAGCTAGGTCGGTCAATTCAGCAGCCTGAATTCGGGTGAGGGGTGCAAGCTCAGCTGTCTCCACAGGCACGCCGCATTCCTCGAAGACTAATTGGGTAGTAAGTATCGATTCCGGCCTACCCAATATTACAACCTGCCTATTGGGAGTGGATCCAGCCAGCAGGCCCGCAATGTCCTGTAGGAACGCCCA
This sequence comes from Rhodococcoides kroppenstedtii, assembly GCF_900111805.1. Lineage (GTDB taxonomy): Bacteria > Actinomycetota > Actinomycetes > Mycobacteriales > Mycobacteriaceae > Rhodococcoides > Rhodococcoides kroppenstedtii. Next base: position 149 of record NZ_FOJN01000005.1, on the reverse strand, counting down.
GAAGTGTTCGGGTCCGGCGGCCAACGCAGCCTCGTCTAACGAGTCCAAGAGGAGGCTAGGGCGTGTCTCCCAATTGGCGTAGCCAGGTGAGAATTGCGCAGAGGGTGACGGCGGCTCGGTAGGTGATTGCGAGTTTGTCGTAGCGGGTG
>NZ_FOJN01000007.1 GCF_900111805.1 Rhodococcoides kroppenstedtii | reverse complement strand
CCTCTGGAACATCGCTGGCCTTCTTACTCCAGTCTGCTGTAGCCACGTCGCATACCTCCGAGATCAGGGTGTTGCGACGACCAGTTGAATCCGCCCTGACTTCCCCTGTCGGAGTGCACCACGGTGGCCGTGGGCTTCCGCCGGTTCACCGCATCCTCGAGCGCGGCGACCGCCAAGGAGGCTTTCATGCGGGAATCGATCGAATAGCCGACGATCCGATTGGAGAACAGGTCCTTGACCGCGCAGAGGTAGATCTTGCCTTCGGCAGTGCGGTGCTCGGTGATGTCGGTGAGCCAGATCGTGTTCGGTGCACCGGTGGCGAACACCCGTTTCACCAAGTCGTCGTGGACAGGTGGGCCGGCCTTTCTGGTCAGTCCTCTCTTCCTGGAGAACACCGAGAAGATTCGCTCCTGGGCGCACAACCGGGCCACACGGTTCTCCCCAGCGGTGATCCCGCGGTCGGGGAGTTCGTCGGCGATGAAGCGGTACCCGAACGCCGGGTCGTCGGCATGGATGTCGCGGGCGGCGTCGATCAGATGCGCATTGTCCCAATCCCGTTGTGATACCGGGTCTTTGCGCCATTTGTAGAACGCTTGAGTGGAGAATCCGAGCACCCGGCAGGTCACCGTGACAGGAATCTTGTCCGCGGCAAGGTCGAGGACCAGCGGGTACATCATTTTGGGTTGATGTCCTTCGAGAGGTAGGCCACCGCTCTGCGCATCACCTCCGCTTCCTGCTCGAGCAAGCGGATCCGTTTGCGGGCCTCCTTGAGCTCGTCGGTGGCCGACGCGCTGTCGTCCGGACGGACCCCGTCCGCGATGTCGGCGAGCTTGAGCCAGCGATGCAGGCAGGTCTCGGAGATTCCGAAGTCCTGCGCGACCTGACGGATCGGCGCCTCGCCCTTACGGGCGACCGCGACGACATCGGCCCGGAACTCCGGAGTGAATGCTTTCGGCACGAGGATCATCCTTCCACCGTGCGGAACGATCCGCACAGATCAGATGTCAACCGAACCGGGGGCAGTCCCCTCACCCTCGCCGGCAACCACCCCGACGACCTCGACACCTGGCTGTGCATCACCGACCTGCACGACCGACCCCTCCACCTCGGCCGAAGCCGCCGCACCGCCAACACCGACCAGCGCCTCGCCCTGTTCGCCACCGACCACGGCTGCACCTTCCCCGGCTGCACCGCCCCCGCCACCCGCACCCAGGTCCACCACGTCACCGACTGGGCCGACGGTGGCACCACCGACATCGAGTACCTCACCTACGCCTGCGACCGCCACCACCGACAGATCCACACCGGACCCCTCGGCTGGGCCACCACCACCGCCCCACCCGGACACCGCTACGCCGGCCGCACCCTCTGGCACCCACCCGCCCTCGCCGACCCCACCAGAGAAGGCCGCGTCAACCACCACTTCCACCCCGGCGACCTCCTCCGCGACCCCGACCCCGACCCCGGAAGCAGCTGATCCCGAGACGCAGAACACCCCGAACCGCAATGCGGTTCGGGGTGCTCGTCGTGCCTTGCTATGCCCGCTGGCCGGCGAGGACGGCCAGTGCGGCCAGCCACTTCTGCGCCAACGCGTCCACCTCGTCCGCATCGAACACGTCCGGCGGGAACGACAGGAACGCCTTGATGCGCGATCCGGTCTCGTCGGTCTCGGCCATGGACTGGATGTCCAACTCGGCCTGCGCCGGCATGCGATTGCGCGCCACGTCGGTCAGGTCCGGGGTGTCGAAGTCCGGCAACCAGGCCGATCCCCGCAACTCCTCCGGCACGCCCGTCTCGGCCACGCGTCCGATGTAGTTGAACACGATCTGCGGTTCCGCGAACCCCCGCAGCACCGCCGCGGAATCCTCGTCGAGATACCGCAGCATGCCGTAGCCGATGCCGTGGTCGGGCACATCAGCGAAGCTCGCCCGCGTCCGCGCCACCACGTCGTCGCCGCCCGATCGACCGTCGACGATCGCCGCCGGATCGAGGCCCGCCAGATCCACCCGAGCCGGGTACATCGTGGTGAACCAGCCGACGGTCCGAGCCAGGTCGGATCCGGGAACCACGGACTCCTCGCGCCCGTGACCCTCGAGGGTCAGCAGCGGCGCGGCCGCCGTGTCCCCTCGCTCGGCCCGCCACGCCGCCACCGCGACGGACAACGCCGCGACCAGCATCTCGGCGGTGGTGGCGGACTCCACCCCACGCGGCGCGAGAAGCGTCTCGGACAGCTCGTCCGGGACGACGACCGTGGTCCGGGTCAGTCGATCCGCCGTGTCCACGGCCGGGTCGAGGCGACGACGGCCCAGAGTCGGATCGTCCGATTCCAGCACCGATCGCCAGTAGCCCAGCTCCCCGCGGCGATCCGACGCCCGACGCACCAACTCGGTGCTCCAGGTCCGCCAGGAGGTGTCGACGGGAGCGAGGCTCGGGGCCTGTCCCGACGACACGGCCACACCGGCGGTGACCAGATCGGTGACGAGGATGCGCCACGACACCGAGTCGATCACCAGGTGGTGCGGGAGGACCAGCAGTCGACCTGCTGCGGCGTCGTCCTCGGGAGCGAACCACAGCAGTTCGAGCATGTCGCCGCGTTCGGGGTCGAGCCTCGACAGGGCGGCGTCGAACTCGCGCCGCAGCACGTCCGCGTACCCGTCGGTGCCCGGCTCGGACCCGGCCGCCAACGGGATCCGGCGGATACGCGAGGCCAGGTCGTACTCCGTCGCCGGCGGCACCACCAGGGCATGATCCGCGACGTTCACCCGCGCCCGCAGCACGTCGTGACGCTCGATCACCGCGGACAGGACCGCGGTCAGCGCGTCGCCGGTGACCCCCGCGGGCAACGTGAGCATGAGCGGCATGACGAAGCCCGACCAGTCACCGCCGCGCTCGACCATCTTCTCCGCGACGGGCGAGAGCGGAGCGACACCCACGCCGTCGTCCGCGACCGTCCGCGTGGTGGTCCCACGCGAGTCGACCGCCGCGGCAATCGCGGACACCGTCCGCAGCTCGAACACCTCGCGCGCCGTGAACGCGACACCCGCGGCTCGGGCCCGTGCGACCAGCTGCATCGAGACGATGGAGTCACCGCCGAGGTCGAAGAAGGAGTCGTCGGCACCGACCTGTTCGACGCCGAGCACCTCGGCCACGACACCCGCCACGGTGACCTCGGTCGGCGTGGACGGCGCGCGGTACTGCCCGCCGGACAGCTCCCGCACCGGCAGCGCACGCCGGTCGGTCTTGCCGCTCGCCGTCGACGGGAACGAGTCCAGGACGGTGACGACATCGGGAACCATGTAGCCGGGCAGCACCCGCGCCGCCGCGTCGGTCACCGACTGCGCATCCACCGTGGCACCGGCACGCGGCACCACGTACCCGGCGAGGACCGAGGCCGCCCCGATCTGGTGCACCACCACCGCGGCCTGCGCCACGTCGGGATGACCGGCGAGCACCGATTCGATCTCCTCGAGCTCGACCCGCAGACCGCGCAGCTTGACCTGGAAGTCGACGCGCCCGACGAACTCGAGATCGCCGTCGTCGGTCCACCGCACCAGGTCGCCGGTGCGGTAGAGGCGCTCACCCGCACCGCCGAACGGATCGGCGACGAAGCGTTCCGACGTGAGGTCGGCGCGCCCCGCGTAGCCGCGGGCCAGCTGTGCACCGGCGAGATACAGCTCGCCGGCGGCGCCGGGAGCGACGGGACGCATCCGGTGGTCGAGCACCCGCGCGGTGACGTTCCACGCCGGGTGTCCGATCGGCATCGCCGGCCCGGCGACGTCGGCCCGGGTCCCGTCGGTGGTCACAGCGTCGAAACTGGTCGCGTCGACGGTCACCTCGGTGGGGCCGTAGAGATTGACCACCCGCGCGTCGGTCACACGTCGGACCCGCTCGGTGAGCGCGACGGTCAGTGCCTCACCGCCGGAGAACACGGTGCGCAGCGAGCGCAGGGTGTCCGATCCGAGCTCGGCCGCCGCGTCGACGAAGAGCGCCAGCACCGACGGCACGAACTGCACCACGGTGACTCCACGGTCCGCGACCGTCCGCGCCATGTACGCCGGATCGCGGTGACCGTCCGGCTCGGCGACGACGGTGCGTGCACCGACCACGAACGGCGCGAACAACTCCCACACCGACGCGTCGAAGGTGTACGGCGTCTTCTGCAGCACCACGTCGGACTCGTCGAGCGCGAACTCGTCGATCAGCCAGAGCAGCTGATTGACCAGCGCACCCTGCGTGACCTCGACGCCCTTCGGCACACCGGTCGATCCGGAGGTGAAGAGCACGTACGCCAGGGAGTCCGGCCGCACGGCCCCGCGTCGATCGGCGTCGGTCACCGGCGCGTCGGACCGCCCGTCGGACAGCGTGGCGACGTCGACGTAGTCGACGCCGGCGATACCTGCGGTCCCGGCAGCGGCGATCACGCAGCGCGGCGACGAGGCGTCGAGCACCGCGCGGGTGCGTGCCTCCGGGTTGTCCGGATCGATCGGCACGTATGCCGCCCCGGCGGTCGCGACGGCGGCGAGCGCCACCATCAGATCGACCGAGCGCGGCAGCGAGATTCCGACGCGGTCGTCGGGCCCGACGCCGCGATCCACGAGACCGCGGGCCACCCGGGCAACGCGGGCGCCGAACTCGGCGTACGTCAGCGACTCGCCGGCGAACTCGACCGCCACGGAATCGGGCGACTGCCGCACACGATCGGCCAGCAGGTCGGCCACGGTCGTCGTCGGGACGTCCCGGCGCGTGTCGTTCCACGTCTCGAGCACGGCCCGACGCTCGTCGGCCGACAGAACGTCGATCTCACCGACGGACGCCGACCCGCGGGACGCGACGGCCTCGAGGATGTGTCCCAGTCGTGCGGCGATCGCGGCCACCCGAGCCTCATCGAGGATCGCGGGCACGTACTTCAGCGTCACGTGCAGCGCCGAGTCGGTGTGCGCGAGCACGGTGAGCGGGTAGTGCGAGGCGTCCTCGACGTCGGCGCCGGCGAACTGCATGCCGTCGATGTCGGTGGTCTCGTCGATCCCGGCGCTCTCGATCGGATAGGACTCGAACACCGTCAGGGTGTCGAACAGACCCGCCGTGCCCACCGCCTGCTGGATGCGCGGCAGCCCCAGGAAGTGGTGCTCGATCAGGTCGGCCTGCTCGGACTGGATGCGTTCGAGCAGCGCGTGGATCGACTCGTCCTCGTCGAGGCGCACCCGCACCGGGATGGTGGTGATGAACAGCCCGAGCATCGACTCGATGCCGCTGATCTCCGGCGGACGACCGGACACGGTGGCGCCGAAGACGACGTCCTCGGACGCGACGGTGCGAGCGAGCAGGATGCCCCACGCGGCCTGCACGATGGTGTTCATCGTGACGCCGCGCTCGCGAGCGACCGAGGACAGCGCGTCGGAGACCCCGTCGGGTAGCACAACGTCGAGCTCGGCGGGGACCACGTCGGCACCCTCGGCCGGGAGGTTCGGCGCGAGCAGCGTGGGCTCGTCGAGTCCGTCCAGCGCGTGGGTCCAGGCCGTGGTGGCCGCCGCGAAGTCCCGCTCCGACAGCCACGTCAGGAAGTCCTTGTACGGCCGCACGCGCGGCAGCACCGAGCCGTCGCCGCGGGCGGCGTACAGCACGATCAGGTCCTTGAGCATCAGCGGCATCGACCAGCCGTCGAGCAGGATGTGGTGGTTGCTCACCGAGAAGACGTACGACGACGGGCCGGTCGTGATCATGAGGAACCGCATGAGCGGCGGCGCCGCGAGATCGAACCGGGCGACGCGGTGCTCGTGCAGCAGGGCGGCGACCGTCTCGTCGCGGGTCGACGGGTCGGCGTCGGTGAGATCGACGGTCCGGAAGTCGATGTCGCGCACCGGGTCGTCGAGGTCGACGACCACCTGCACCATCGCCCCGTCCGCGTCGGTGACGAACCCGGCCCGCAGGTGCGGATGCCGCTGGATCAGCGCCGCGGCGGCCGACCGCATGCGGTCGATGTCCACTGCGCCGGTCAGACGCAACGCGACCTGAGCGGTGTAGACGTCGGTTCCGGCACCGGCCGTCCCCTCCTCGCCCGCGAGAACCGAGTGGAAGAGCATGCCCTCCTGCAGCGGCGCGAGCGACCACACGTCCGACAGTCGCGGATACCGCGACTCGAGCCGGTCGAGGACCGGCTGCGTCACCGACACCAGCGGAACGTCGGACGGCGTGAGCCCACCGGCGTCGGGACGACGTGCGTGCTCGGCCAGCGCCGTCGCCGCGGCGACGAACAGATCCGCGAGTCGACGCGCGTCGGCATCCGGCAGCACGCCCGTCGCGTGGGCGAACGAGGCGGTGAGCACCGGACCCGACGCGGTGTCGGAGGTCGCGGCGTTGATCGACAGCACCGCCGGAACCACCATGCCGGGATCCTGCGCGCCACCGAGCTGTCCGCCGTCGGACGCGGGCTGCCAGCCGAACGCCGCGTACTGCTCGGCATCCGACCCGGACGGCCCGGAGACCCGACCGAGGTAGTTGAACCCGATCTCCGGTGACGGCAGGGCTGCCAGGTCGTCGGCCGTGGCGGTGTTCAGGTGGCGGAGCAGCCCGTACCCGATGCCGCGCTCGGGCACCGCGAGCAGCTGCTCCTTGACGGCCTTGATCGCCGCACCGGCGGCGGGTCCGCCGCGCAGTGCGTCGTCGAGGTCGGCGTCGGTGACGTCGAGACGCACGGGGTAGAGCGTCGTGAACCAACCCACGGTCCGGCCGAGCTCGGCGGAACGGCCGACGGCGTCCTCCTCGCGCCCGTGGCCCTCGAGATCGAGGGTCACCGCACCCGAGTCCTGTCCGCGCTCTCGACGCCAGGCGCCGACGGCCAGGGCCAGCGCGGTCAGGAGTGCGTCGTTGACGCCGCCTCGGTAGGCCTCGGGCAGCGGTCCGAGAAGGGCCTCGGTGACCGGGACGGGCAGCTCGATCTCGAACCGTTCCGTCGTCGACACCGTGTCCACCGTCGGATCCATCGGCCGCGATCCCAGCTGCGGGCCGGCGTCGGCGAGCACCGATCGCCAGTACGGGAGCTCGGCGACGCGGGACTCCGACGCGGCCTCCTCGACCAGCGCGTGCGCCCACGTGCGCATCGAGGTGCCGACGGCGGTGAGCGACGGCTCCTGGTCGCTGGTGACCTGCGCCCAGGCGGTCGCGAAGTCGGGCACGAGAACGCGCCAGGAGACACCGTCGACCACCAGGTGGTGGATCAGGATCAGCAGGCGGCCGGTGCCGCCGGCCTCACCGGACGCGGGATCGAACCAGACGATCTGCACCATCCGACCGTCGGCGGGCGAGAGCCGCGACGCCGCTCGGTCGAGCTCGGCCTCGGCCAGCGCGACGAACTCGTCGCTACCCGGCGCCACGTCGGTCGCAACGCGAGTGACCACGTCGGCCGGGTCGATCGAGCCGGCCGGCAGGACCTCGAGCGTGTCGACGCCGAGCCGGGTGCGCAGCTGGTCGTGGTGGTCCAGGACGGCCGCGACGGTGCGATGCAGCGGGTCGGCGGCAACGCCCTCGGGGAGGGTGAGGAAGACGGCCTGCGAGAACCGGTCGTACTCGCGTCGGGTGTCCACCAGCCAGCGCATGATCGGGGTGAGCGGCATCGTGCCGACGCCCCCACCCTCGATCTCGGCCAACGTCTCACCGGCGACGGCGTCGTCGGCGAGGGTCGCGACCTCGGCGAGAGCCGCGACGGTCCGCCGCTCGAACACGTCGCGGGCGCGGAAGAGCACACCGGCGGCCTTCGCCCTGGTGACCAGCTGAATCGAGACGATGCTGTCGCCGCCGAGGCCGAAGAACGAGTCGTCGACACCGACGCGCTCGAGCCCGAGCACCTCGGCGAACAGACCGGCGAGGGTCTCCTCCATCGGTGTCGCGGGCGCGCGGTACGAATCCTCGGCCGAGGTGAAGACCGGCTCGGGCAGGGCGCGGCGGTCGAGCTTGCCCGCGGGGGTCAGCGGCACGCTGTCCAGGACGACGATCGACGACGGCACCATGTAGCCGGGCAGCGACGCGCCGACGTGCTCGGCCAACGCCGAGACGTCGACCGTGCGGCCACGCACGGGCAGCACGTAGGAGACCAGGACCGTCTGCCCGGTGTGCGATCGCTTGTGCCCGACGGTGACGGCGAAGTCGACGTCGTCGTGCCGGCCGAGGACCGAGTCGATCTCGCCCAGTTCGATGCGGTAGCCGCGCACCTTGACTTGGAAGTCGCTGCGCCCCACGTACTCGAGGTCGGCGGTACCGGACTCGGTGCCCGCGTCGACCCAGCGGACGACGTCGCCCGTGCGGTACATCCGCGCACCGGGTTCGCCGAACGGCGCGGCGACGAACCGCTCGGCCGTGAGCGACTCGCGATCGTGGTAGCCGCGCGCCACGGACGGACCGGCGACGTACAACTCACCGGGCACGCCGACGGGGACGGGCTGCAGACGCTCGTCCAACACCGCGAGCTCGACGCCGCGCGTCGGGCCACCGATGGTGACCGGGCGATCCGGTGACATCGGGATCGACGACGTGCTCCAGATGGTCGCCTCGCTGGGCCCGTACAGGTTGAACATCTTCCGGCCGGGCGCCCAGCGACGCATGACCTCGGGCGGGCACGCCTCGCCGGCGACGGCGAGGACGGCCAACTCGTCGAGACCCGACGGGTCGACGGTGGTCAGTGCCGCCGGGGTGACGAAGGCGTGGGTGACGTGGGCCCCGCGCAGCAGGTGCACGAGGTCCTCGCCGCCGATGATCGACGTCGGCGCGATCACCATGGTCGACGCCGCGGCGACGGCCATGAGGATCTCGAAGACCGACGCGTCGAAGCTCGGGGACGCGAAGTGCAGCACCCGCGCGTCGGCGGTGAGGCCCATCCGCTCGCGCTGTTCGACGACAACGTTGGCCAGGCCCGTGTGCGTGACCACGACGCCCTTGGGTCGGCCGGTCGAGCCGGACGTGTAGATCATGTACGCGGCGTCGGTCAGGCGCGTCGGGCGCGACGGTGCGACGAGCGGGTCGGCGGCGTCGATCTCGGCGACGACGGCGGGGTCGTCGACGGCGATCCAGCGCACCGTGTCGGGCAGGGAGTTCACCGACGCGGCCAGGGTCAGACCGACGGTGGTGCCGGAGTCGGCGACCATGTACTCGATGCGGTCGGAGGGGTAGCCCGGGTCGACGGGCACCACGGCGCCGCCGGCCTTCGCGACGGCCCAGAACGCCACCACCGAGTGGATCGAGCGCGGCAGCGCGGACGCCACCACGGTCTCCGCACTCACGCCGCGGTCGACGAGGAGTCGCGCGAGACGTCCTGCGCGCGCGTCGAGTTCGCGGTAGGTGACGCGCTCGTCGCCCAGCATCACCGCGATACCGTCGGGATTCGCGGCCACCGAGTCGGCCAGCAGCTCGGCGAGGGTGCGCGGGTCGGCGTTCTCCGGCCCGCGGACCGGCAGCAGCGCGCGCCGCTCGGCCGGATCGAGCAGGTCGATGTCGCCCACGGCGACGGTCGGGTCGGCGACGACGGCCTCGAACAGCCACACCAGACGCTCGCCGAGGCGGGCGACGGTCGCGGCGTCGAACAGGTCGGTGGCGTAGGTGATGACGGCGTCGATGCCGGCCGGGGACCGGTCCTCCCCCACGTTCTCGGCCAGCGAGAGCTGCAGGTCGAACTTCGAGGTGCCGGTGCCGCCCTCGAGTCCCTCGACGGTGAGGCCGGGGAGCTCGAGCCGCGCCTGCTGGTTGTTCTGCAGTGCCAGCGCCACCTGGAACAGCGGCGAGTGCGCCGTGGACCGCTCGGTAGCGATCACCTCGACCAGCCGCTCGAACGGGATGTCCGTGTGGGTGAACGCCGCCAGGTCGGTGCTGCGGACGCGGGCCAGCAGGTCGCGGAACGACTCCGCCGGGTCGATCTGCGTGCGCAGCACGAGGGTGTTGACGAACATGCCGACGACGTCGTCGAGCTTCTCGTCCGGGCGGCCCGCGATGGCGGTGCCGACGGCGATGTCGTCGGTGGTCGAGGAGCGCGCGAGCAGCACCGCGAGCACGGCGTGCACCACCATGAACAGCGACGCGTTGTTCCGGCGCGCCAGATCGTCCAGTGCCGCTTGCAGTTCCGCGGGGATGGTGAAGGTGTGGTCGGCGCCGCGCATCGACTGCGTGGCGGGCCGCAGGCGGTCGGTGGGCAGGTCGATCGCGTCCGGAAGGCCGTCGAGTTCTCGCGTCCAGAACCGGAGTTGGCGTGCGGCGAGGGATTCCGGGTCGCTCTCGTCGCCGAGCAGCTCGCGCTGCCACAGGGCGTAGTCCGCGTACTGCACGGCCATCGGCGACCAGGTCGGCTCACCGCCACCGACTCGAGATCCGTAGGCCAGCATGATGTCTCGCGCGAGCGGGGCCATCGAGGCGCCGTCGGCGGAGACGTGGTGCACGACGAGCACCAGCACGTGGTCCTCGGGCCCCGCGGCGAGCAGGCCGGCGCGCACGGGCACGCGCTGCGCGACGTCGAAGCCACCGGTGACCAGCTCGGTCACCCGGGCCAGGATCGCGCCGTGATCGGCGAGGTGCTCGACCTCGACGTCGGTCAGCACACCCTGCTCGGCGAGACCGGCGGTGGTGAGGATGCGCTGCACCGGACCGTCGCCGTCGTCCGGGTAGTAGGTGCGCAGCGACTCGTGCCGGTCGATCACGTCCTCGACGGCGGCACGCAGGGCGTCGACGTCGAGAGTGCCGGTGAGCCGGATGACCATCGGGATGTTGTACGCGGCCGACGTGGTGTCGAACTGGTTGACGAACCACATCCGAGACTGCGCCGTGGACAGCGGGATTCGGGCGGGGCGGTGCTGCGCGGTCAGGGCCGGTCGGGCCGTGCCCGCGCCGTCCCGGTGTTCGGCGCGCGACGCCAGACCACCGACGGTGGGGGCCTCGAACAGCTCGCGCACACCGAGATCGACTCCGAGGGCCTCGTTGATACGTGCGACCACCCGCGTGGCGCTGAGGGAGTTGCCGCCGAGCGCGAAGAAGCTGTCGTCCAGACCGACGCGGTCGGTGCCGAGCACGTCCGCGAACACCGACGCCACCACGTCCTCGACGGGCGTGCGCGGGGCGCGGTACTCGCCGCCGCCGAGCTCGAACTCGGGCTCCGGCAACGCCTTCCGATCCAGTTTGCCGTTGACGTTGAGCGGCATCGCGTCGAGGACGACGACGGTGGCGGGCACCATGTACGTCGGCACCCGCGACCCCACGAATGCGAGCAGTGCCGTGGTGTCGACGACGGCGCCGGCGCGCGGCACCACGTAGCCCACCAGCTGATCGCCGGTGCGCTGGTCACCGCGGACCGCCACGACGGCGGACTCGACGTCGTCGTGGGCGAGCAGGGCCCGCTCGATCTCCTCGAGCTCGATGCGGAAGCCGCGCACCTTGACCTGGAAGTCGCTGCGGCCCACGTAGAGCAACTCCGAGCGGCCCGATCCGTCGGTCGATCGGCTCCAGCGCACGAGGTCGCCGGTGCGGTACATCCGGGTCCCGGTCGCGCCGAGTCCGGCCGCGAACGGATCCGCGACGAAGCGTTCGCTCGTGAGGTCGGGTCGGCCGACGTAGCCGCGGGCCAACTGATCGCCCGCGAGATAGAGCTCACCCGTGACCCCGACCGGCACCGGATGCAGACGGTCGTCGAGCACGTAGACGCGACTGTTCCACTCGGGACGTCCGATGGGAACGGACGAGTACGCCGCCGTGTCGGTCGGCGACACCGGGTGGTGCGTGATCGACACAGCCGCCTCCGTGGGTCCGTACAGGTTGTGGAGCTCGACCCGCTGCTCGCGGTCGTCCGACCCGTCACCGAACACCTCGAACACGCGCCGCGCGGTGTCCGGTGTCAGCGCCTCGCCGATCGCGAGGATCCGGCGTAGCGAGGAGAGCCGGGCGGGATCGGCGACGGCGAGGAACGACGCAAGCAGGGACGGCACGAAGTGCGTCGTCGTGATGCGGCGGTCGTGCACCAGGTTCGCCAAGTACACCGGGTCGCGGTGCCCGTCGGGCTTCGCGACGACGAGCGTCGCACCGACGGTCGGCGCCCACCAGAACTCCCAGACCGAGAGGTCGAAGGTCGCCGGTGTGCGCTGCAGCACGGCGTCGTCGGTGGTCAGCGGGTACTGGAACTGCTTCCAGCGCAACTGGTTCGCGATGGCGCCGTGCGGGACCGCGACACCCTTGGGTCGTCCGGTGGAGCCGGAGGTGAATATCAGGTAGGCGGTGTTCTCGCTGCGCAGCGGGCGCACCCGTTCCGCGTCGGTCACCCGCACGTCGGTGACGGGCACGGAGTCCACGTCGAGCGTCCGCACACCGTCGGGCAGCTCCACCGGGCGGGCGGAGGAGGTCAGCACGACCGCCGGTCGTGCGGTCTCCAGCACGTACACGGTGCGCTCCGCCGGGTGGTCGGGGTCGATCGGAAGATAGACCGCTCCCGCGACCGCGACCGCGTACATGCCGACCAGCAGTTCGACGGACCGTTCGAGAGCCAGGCCCACGACGTCCTCGGTACCGAGGCCGTCCTCGATCAGCCGCGTGGCCACCGAGTGCACCCGCGCCGCGAACTCGGCATAGGTCAGCTCGGTGTCCTCGAAGACGATCGCGGTCCGCTCGGGATGCGCCGAGACGGCGTCGTCGAACAGGCTCGCCAGCGTGGCCGGCGGCAGGTCGACGTCGGTCGCGTTGCGCTCCTGCAGCACCGCGCGCGTCTCGTCGGCCGACAGCATCGGCAGATCGCCCACCAGCGCCGCGGGTTCGGCGACGATCGCGTCCACCAGCCGCACGAAGCGGTCGGCGATGTCGCGCACCGTCGACTCGTCGAACAGATCGGTGGCGTAGGTGAAGACGGCCGACATTCCGGCCGCGGCACCGTCCTCGTAGAAGTCCGACAGGATCAGGTGCAGGTCGAACTGTGCGTTGTCGCCCTCGACGTCGAGCGCCTCGATCCGTAGGTCCGGAAGGACCAGCTCGCCGCGCTCGATGTTCTGGAAGGACAGACCCACCTGGAAGAACGGGTGCCGGGCGGTGGAGCGCACCGGGTTCAGCACCTCGACCAGCCGCTCGAACGGCACGTCGGCGTGCGAGAACGCCGCGAGGTCGGTGTCCTTCACCGAATCGAGAAGGTCGCCGAACGACGCCCCGAGGTCGATCTGCGTCCGCAGCGCGAGGGTGTTGACGAACATGCCGACGACGCCCTCGAGCGCCTCCTCGCCGCGTCCGGCGATCGGGGTGCCCACGGCGATGTCGGTGGTCCCGGACAGCCGGGCCAGCAGCACCGCGAACGCGGCGTGCGTGGCCATGAAGGTACTGGCGCCGTGGGCGCGCGCGACGGCTTCGAGGCCGCGGTGCGCGTCGGCGGACAGGGCGAACTCGACGCGCTTGCCGCGCAACGACTGCACCGGCGGGCGCGGACGATCCGTCGGCAGCTCGAGTTGATCGGGCGCGTTCGCGAGCGCACGGCGCCAGAAGGACACCTGCGCGGTGAGGACGGACGACGGATCGTCCTCCTCGCCGAGCACCTGCCGCTGCCAGACGGCGTAGTCCGCGTACTGCACCGCGAGCGGGGCGAACTCCGGGGCGTGCCCGGCGGCGCGGGCGACGTACGCCGTGGCGACGTCGCGAACGAAGGGCGCCATCGACTCGCCGTCGGCGGAGACGTGGTGAACCACGAGCGCCAGGACGAAGGTGTCGGCGGCGGTGCGGTAGAGCCGCACCCGCACCGGCACGGCGGCGGTGACGTCGAAGCCCCCGGTCGCCAACTCGTACAGATGGCCGGGCAGGGCGTCCTCGGTGACGTCGATCGGCGTCAGATCCGGGGTCACGTCGGCCGCGGGCAGGATCACCTGCACCGGACCGTCGGCGGTGTCCGGATAGACGGTGCGCAGCGACTCGTGCCGCTCGAGGACGTCCGCCACGGCGGTGGTGAGCACGTCGACGTCCAACGCGCCGACCATCTTCACCGCGAGCGGGATGTTGTACGCCGCGCTGTCCGGATCGAAGCGGTTCAGGAACCACATGCGGGACTGCGCGAGCGACAAGGGAATCCGCTCACCACGGGGGACGCGTCCGAGCACCGGACGGGCCGTGGTGTCCGCGGCGCGGTCGGCCAGGGCGACCGCGAGTTCGGCGACGGACGGGGCCTCGAACAGCTCCCGCACCCCGACCCGCGTGCCGACGACGGCGCCGGCGCGGGAGACCACGCGCGTGGCGGACAGCGAGTTGCCGCCGAGTTCGAAGAAGCTCTCGTCGACGCTCACGCGGTCGAGTCCGAGCACGTCCTCGAACACGCCCGCCAGCGCGCGCTCCAGATCGGTGGTGGGCGCGCGGTATTCGGTCCGCGTGGAGACGAATTCCGGCTCCGGCAGGGCGCGTCGGTCCAGCTTGCCGATGGGGGTCAGCGGGATCTCGTCGAGCACGATCACCGCGGACGGCACCATGTGCGCGGGCAGGTGCTCGGCCACCACGGCCGTCATGTCCTCGGGCTCGATCACGGCACCGGAGGCGGGTAGAACGTAGGCGGCCAGCGCGGTGTCGCCGTCGGGGCCGGGGGCGCCGACGGTGACGGCGAACTCGACGCGATCGTCCGCGGACAGCACGGCGTCGATCTCGCCCAGCTCCACGCGGAACCCACGCACCTTGACCTGGAAGTCACTGCGACCCACGTATTCCACCGAGTCGGCGGGCACGTCGTGCCGACCGCTCCACCGCACCACGTCGCCCGTGCGGTACATCCGCGAGCCGGGCTCGCCGTACGGGTTGGCGACGAAGCGCTCCGCGGTGACGCCGGGACGCTCGTGATAGCCGCGGGCCAGTCCCGGACCGGTGAGGTAGAGATCGCCGCGCACCCCCCGCGGCACCGGCCGGAGCCGGGCGTCGAGGATCAGCGCCGACACCCCGCGCAGGGGCGCGCCGATGGTGACCGCGTCGCCGTGCGAGAGCGCCGGGGTGATGGTGACGATGACCGTGGTCTCCGTGGGGCCGTAGGCGTTCCGGAGTTTCCCGGACCACCGGGTGGCCAGCTCGGGCGGGCACACGTCGCCGCCCACGACGACCGAGCGGACCGTGTCCAGTCCCGTCGGATCCACCGTCATCAGCGCCGTCGGGGTCATGACGACGTTGGTCACCGACTCGCGGGCGATCAGGGCTGCGAGCTCGTCGCCGCCGAACACGTCGTTCGGGGCGACCACGAGCGTCGCGCCGGCCGTGAAGCAGGCGAGGAGCTCACCGACGGAGGTGTCGAAGCTCGGCGACGCGACGTGCAGGAACCGCGAGTCCGCCGAGACGTCGTAGTGCTCCCGAACGTCGGTCGCGAGGTTGGCCAGACCGCCGTGCGTCACGACGACGCCCTTCGGCTTGCCCGTCGATCCCGACGTGTAGATGAGGTACGCCGGATGCTCGGGTCGCAGCACGGCCGTGCGGTCGGCGTCCGTCACGGGGGCGGTGTTCGCCCCTGCAGCGCCGTCTCCGATCACCGTGAGGGCAGCGGTGAGGTCCATCGTCGCGACGCCCGCCGGAATCACCCCGGCGTGCTCGTCCGTGGTGAGGGCGAGGATCGCGCCGGAATCGCGCAGCATCTCCTCGATGCGCTCCGCGGGATACTCGGGGTTCACCGGCAGATAGGCACCGCCGGTCTTGGCCACCGCCCAGATGCCGAGGATCGACTCCAGCGAGCGAGTCGCGACCAGCGCGACGAACGCCTCCGGACCGACGCCGGCCTCGATCAGCCTGCGCGCCAACGCCGTCGACGCGTCGTCGAGGTCTCGGTACGTCAGCGTCTCGCCGCGGAAGGTCACCGCGTCGGCCGACGGGTCGATCGCGGCGCCGGCGGTCAGCAGCTCCGCCAGCGTGCGCGTGGGCACACCCTCCGCGCCGCGGACCGGCGCCAGGGTGCGGCGCTCGTCGGCATCGAGGATCTCGATGTCACCGACGATCGCGGTGGGATCGGCCGTCACCGTGCCGAGAATGCGTCGGAAGCGGTCCGCGAACGACGCCACCGTGCGCTCGTCGAACAGATCGGTGGCGTAGTCGAACGACGCCTCCAGTCCGGCGGGCCGACCGTCGGCGTCGACGTTCTCGCCGAGGGAGAGCTGGAGATCGAACTTGGCCGCCTCGAGCGACGTCTCGATCGGCGCGATGCCGAGGCCGGGGAGCGCGAAGTTCGGACGCTCGGTGTTGTTGAACGCGAGCGCCACCTGGAACAGCGGCTGATGCGCGGTCGACCGCGGCACCTTCAGCACCTCGACCAGCCGCTCGAACGGAATGTCCGCGTTGCCGAACGCCGACAGGTCCGTCTCGCGAACCTGTGCGAGCAGGTCGACGAAGCGGATGTCCGCGTCGACGTGCGCCCGCAGGACCAGGGTGTTGACGAACATGCCGACGAGCGGGTCGAGTTCCGCGTCGCCGCGGCCGGCCACCGGGGTGCCGACGGCGACGTCGTCGCTGCCGGACAGTCGCTCCAGGAGCACGGACAGCGCCGCGTGGATCACCATGAACAGCGAGACGTCGTGTGCGCGAGCAATGTCCGCCAGCGCCGCGTGCGTGTCCGCGTCGACGGTGAACCCGTGCGTGGCTCCGCGCAACGACTGCACCGCTGGGCGCGGGCGATCCGTCGGCAGATCGATCGCCTCGGGCAGGCCGTCGAGAGCCCGCCGCCAGTGCTCGATCTGCTGCGCCGCCACGGACGTCGGATCGGACTCGTCGCCGAGTACCCGGCGCTGCCAGATCGCGAAGTCGGCGTACTGCACCGCCAGCGGAGTCCACTGCGGCGCTTGTCCCTCGACACGCGCGAGGTAGGCGGTGAACACGTCGGTGAACAGCGGCGTCATCGACGCACCGTCCGCGCTGATGTGGTGCGCGACCAGCATGAGGACGTGCTCGGCGTGCGCGTCGTCGTCGTTGTCGCTGCCCGAGTTCTCCAGGGCGAAGAGGGCGACCCGCAGCGGAACCGACTCGGTGACGTCGAAGCCGGTGAGCGCCAACTCCCGCATGCGAGCGACGAGCGCGCTCTCGTCCGCGAGCGTCTCCACCTCGAGGTGCGGTGCCACCTCGTCGGTCGGGCGGATCACCTGGTGCGGTCCGTCCGCCGCGTCCGGGAAGACGGTGCGCAGCGACTCGTGGCGGTCGAGGACGTCTCGCAGCGCCGACCGCATGGCGGCGACGTCGAGCGCACCCGTCACCCGCACGGCGAGCGGCAGGTTGTAGGCGGGCGACTCGGGATCGAAGCGGTTGATGAACCACATCCGCTGCTGGGCGAGCGAGAGCGGGATCGTCTCGCCACGCTCCTGCGGTTCGAGAACCGGACGCGCGCCGGTGTGGTCGCGACCGCCGGTCAACTCGGCTACCTCGGCCACGGTCGGGTGGTCGAACACCTCACGCACGGTCAGGGCGACGCCCAGCGCGGCCGACACGCGGGCCGCGACGCGCGTGGCGCCCAGCGACGTACCGCCGATCTCGAAGAACGAGTCGAGGGCACCGACGCGCTCGGCGCCGGTCACCTCGGCGAACACCGCGGCGACGGCGCGCTCGGTCTCCGTGCGAGGCTCGACGTACTCCGCCGTGGAGGACCCGAACTCCGGCTGCGGCAGCGCCCGGCGATCGAGCTTGCCGTTGGCGGTCACCGGCAGGGCGTCGAGGAGCAGGACGACGTCCGGAACCATGTACTCGGGCAACCGATCCCCGAGTGAAGCCGTCAGCTCGGCGGGGTCGAGCGCTGCCCCCGCGACCGGCACGACGTACGCGACCAGGTGCTGGTCACCCGCGGCGTCGATCACCAGCGCGACCGACTCGGAGACCCCGTTCAGGTCCGTCAGCGCGGTCTCGATCTCGGGCAGCTCGATGCGCAGGCCGCGCAGCTTCACCTGGAAGTCGGTGCGCCCGAGGTAGTCGAGCTCGCCGTCCGGCCGACGGCGCACGAGGTCGCCGGTGCGGTACATCCGCGCGCCGGCATCCTGCGGGTCGGCGACGAAGCGGTCGGCGGTGAGGTCGGGGCGTCCGACGTAGCAGCGCGCCAGCTGGACCCCGGTCAGGTACAGCTCGCCGGCGACGTTCGGCGGAACGGGCCGCAGCCGCTGATCCAGCACGCGCACATCGGTGTTCGCGACGGGTCGACCGATGGGCACGCTGTCCACGTCGGCCGGGACGTACTGGTGGTACGTGACGTCGACAGCGGCCTCGGTGGGGCCGTAGAGGTTGTGCAGACCCGCGTCCGTGAGCCCGGCCAGTCGGGCCGCGGTGGCCGGCGGCAGCGCCTCACCACTGGCGAAGACCAGTCGGAGCGAGGCGATGGACTCGGAGTCCGCAGCGGCCACGAAGACCGAGAGCATGGACGGCACGAAGTGCAGCGTGGTCACACCCTCGGCCGCGATCAGCTGCGTCAGGTACGCCGGATCACGATGACCGCCGGGCTCGGCGACCACCAGGCGGGCGCCGATCTGCAAGGCCCAGAAGAACTCCCACACCGACACGTCGAACGTGGCGGGGGTCTTCTGCAGCACGACGTCCGACTCGGTGAGGCGGTACTCGTCCTGCATCCACACGATGCGGTTGACGATCGAGCGGTGCGAGACCGCGACGCCCTTGGGGCGACCGGTGGAGCCGGAGGTGTAGATGACGTAGGCGGTGTGGTCCGGTCGCAGCGGAGCGCGACGATCGGCGTCGGTGAGCGGGGCGGTGTTCCGCGCCGACACGTCCAGCGAGGTGAGGTCCAGCAGCGGGACGTCCGCGACCTCGTCGGGGAGCGTGAATCCGCTGTCTGCGGTGGTCAACACCAGCGCGGGGCGGGCACTGCCCACGACGTACGCGATGCGATCGGCCGGGTGCTCGAGGTCGAGCGGCACGTAAGCACCGCCCGCGGCGACCACCGCGTACATGCCCACGAGCAGCTCGATCGAGCGCGGAAGAGCCAGCGCCACATGCACGTCCGGTCCGACGCCGCGGTCGACGAGCTCACGGGCGAGCGCGAACACCCGCGCGCCGAACTCGGCGTAGGACAGAGTCGTCCCCTGGAACGTGATCGCCGGCGCGTCCGGTGACGCGGTGAGCCGGTCGACGAACATCGACGCGAGGGTGGCAGTGGACCCGGCGGAAGACGCGTCGCCTGCGGACCCGGCCGCCGACGACTCGGCGATGGCCGAGGCCAGCATGGTCGAGAAGCGGTCCGCGAACCCCTCGGCGGCGGCGCCGTCGAGGATGCCGGGCAGCAGGGTCGACAGGGCCACGGTGACCGCCGCCTCCGGCCCGACGCCGACGGCCGCCAGGGTCACGGCCAGCTCGGACGACTTCTGCTGCAGCGCGCCGTAGGTCACGTCTGACCCGTTGTGCGAGATCGCGATGCCGTCCGGGTTCACCCGGGCGGCCCGCTCGAGCAGCTCCGCGAGCGAGAGTCCCTCCAACTCCGCCAGGGCGGACCCGAGAGCCGGCGCCGGCGCCGCGGCCACCGGTGTGCCGCGCTCGGCGTCGGTGAGGATGTCGATGTCGCCCACCACGACCCGGCGATCGGCGACCACCGAACGCAGGACCGCGAGGAACCGCTCGGCGAACGTCTCGATCGACTCGTGGTCGAGAATGTCGGTGGCGTAGGTGAAGTGGGCGGTGATGCCGGCGGGGGCACCGTCGTCGCCGAACTCCTCGTGCAGCGCCAGGCCCAGGTCGTATTTCGCGTCGCGCAAGCCACCGTCGACGGCCTGCACCGTGAGCGCGGGCAGCTCCACCGAGGGGTACTCGACGTTCTGGAACGTGAGCAGCACCTGAACCAACGGCGAGAAGGACTTCGAGCGCGTCGGGGACAGCAGTTCGACCACGCGCTCGAACGGCAGATCGGCGTGACCGAACGCGCCGAGGTCCGTCTCCTTGGCCGTCGCCAGCACCTGCTCGAACTCGGCGTCGGCGTCCACCCGCGTGCGCAACGCGAGCGTGTTGACGAACATGCCGACCAGCCCGTCGAGTGCTTCCTCGCCGCGACCGGCGGTGGGCGTGGCCACGGCCACGTCGTCGGTGCCCGACAGTCGTGACAGCAGCACCGCGAACGCCGCGTGCATCACCATGAACAGCGTGGTGTCCGTCTCGCGGGCGAGATCCGTGAGGGCGGACTGGATCTCGGCCGGGATCGTCGTCTCGACGGCACCGCCCTCGATGGACCGCACGGACGGACGCGGACGGTCGAGCGGGAACTCGAGCAGATCCGGCAGTCCCGCGAGGTTCTCGCGCCAGTACCGCGCCTGCTCGGCGGCGAGGGACTCGGGGTCCTCCTCGACTCCGAGCACCGCACGCTGCCACAGCGCGAAATCGGCGTACTGGACGGGCAGCGGCGACCAGTCCGGCGCGCCGCCCGAGACCCGAGCGGCGTACGCGCGCACCAGATCCGCGGCGAGCGGGGCCATCGACGACCCGTCCGCGCTGATGTGATGGACGACCAGCAACAGGACGTGCTCGTCCGTGTCCCCGGTCCGGAACAGATGCACCCGCACCGGCGGTGCGGCCGTCACGTCGAAGCCGGCGCTCGCCGCGGCGACGATCCGGCCGTGCAGGTCCTGCTCGTCGGCCACGGTCTCGGCCTCGAGATCCACGGCGGCGAGGGTCTCCTCGACCCCCAGAACCTCCTGGGACGGACCGTCGACCGAATCGGGGAACCGTGTCCGCAGCGACTCGTGGCGCGCCAGGACGTCGGTCAGCGCCGCACGCAGCGCCGTGACGTCGAGGTCGCCGGTGAGCCGCAGGCCGAGCGGGATGTTGTACACCGCCGACTCGGGATCGAGTCGGTTCACGAACCACATGCGCTGCTGCGCCAGCGACAGCGGCACCCGATCCGGGCGCGGACGGGCCACCAGCGGCGGGCGACCGCCGCTGCCGGCGACGTCACCGAGCCGGCGGGCGAGGCCGGCAACGGTGGGGTTCTCGAAGATCTCGCGCACCCCGAGCCGAGCGCCGACGGCGGAGTTGAGCCGCGCGATCACCCGCGTCGCGCCGAGCGAGTTGCCGCCGATCTCGAAGAACGAGTCGTCCGCGCCGACGTGGTCGACCCCGAGGATCTCGGCGAAGACCTCGGCCACCGTGTGCTCGATCGCGGTGGCGGGCAAGCGCCCGTCCGTCGCGTGCTCGAAGTACTCGGGCTCGGGCAGCGCGCGGGTGTCGAGCTTGCCCACGGGCGTCAGCGGGACCTCGTCGATCACCATGATCGACGAGGGCACCATGTACGACGGCACGAACGCGGCGGCGTGCGCGGCCAGGGCGTGCGGATCGGGTGTCGCGCCGGGTGCCGCAGTGACGTAGGCGACGAGGACGGTGTCCCCCGACGGCGCGGTGCGGCCGATCGTCGCGGCGAAGGCGACGTCGTCGTGCGCCGTGAGGACGGCGTCGATCTCGCCGAGTTCGATACGGAAACCGCGCACCTTCACCTGGGTGTCCGAGCGGCCGACGTACGACGCCTGCAGGCCGTCGGGTCCCTGGACCCACCGCACGACGTCACCGGTCCGGTACATCCGCGTGCCGGTCGACGACGACGGGTCGGCGACGAAACGCGAGGCCGTCAGTCCGCGGCGGGCGTGGTAGCCGCGGGTGACGCCGGGGCCGATCAGATAGAGGTCACCCGCGACCCCCACGGGAACGGGCCGCAGCCGCTGGTCGAGCACGAGCGCCGAGACGCCGTCGATGGTGCGGCCGATGACCACCGGACGGTCCGGGGTCAGCGGGGCGACGTTGGAGATGACGGTGGTCTCGGTGGGGCCGTAGCCGTCGAACAGGTGACGGCCGGGAGCCCAGGTCGCGACGACGTCGCGCGAGACGGCCTCGCCGCCCGCGATCACCCACTGGAAGTCGTCGAGACCCGTCGGGTCGAGCGACGACAGGACGGTCGGAGTGAGGAACGAGTGCGTCACCCGGTGACGAGAGATGAACTCGCGCAGCTCGTCGCCGCCGTAGACGTCCGACGGCGCGATCGCCATCGTCGCACCCGCACCGAGCATGAGCAGCAGCTCGAGGATCGAGGCGTCGAAGCTCGGCGAGGCGAAGTGCAGCACGCGGGACGACGACGTGACCTCGTACCGCTCGCGCTGGAACACCGCGAGATTGGCCAGACCCGTGTGGGTCACCACGACACCCTTGGGCAGACCGGTGGTGCCCGAGGTGTAGATGACGTAGGCGGCCGCGTCCATGCGCACGGGGCCGCGGCGCTCTGCGTCGGTCAACGGGGTCGTCGAGGCAGAGACGACGTCGGCCGGATCCTCCTGTCCCCCGGACGGTCCCGTGCCGAGCACGATCCAGTCGACGCCGTCGACGGCGGGCAGATCGGCTACTCGATCGGCGGTCGTCAGACCGAGGTGGGACTCGGAGTCGGTGAGCATGTGCTCGATGCGGTCCGCGGGGTGATTCGGGTCGACCGGCACGAACGCACCGCCGGCCCGAGTCACCGCCCACTCGGCGAGCAGGGACTCGTAGGACCGTCGGATGGCCACGGCCACCCGCACCTCCGGCCCGACGCCGCGGGCGATCAGGGCGCGGGCGAGGCGAGTGGAGCGTGCGTCGAGCTCGGCGTAGGTGACCTCGTGCACGACACCGTCGGCGGTCGACGTCACCACGGCGATACCGTTCGGGTTGCGCCGGACGGCGTCGTCCATCAGGTCGACGAGGCTCGTGCTCGCGACTGTCGGGTCCACGGGCGCCGGTGCGCGGAACGGGTAGAGCTCCGCCACCTCGGCGGGATCGAGAATGGCGAGATCACCGACGGCCGTGGCCTTCTCGGAGCTCCCGGACGGACGGGCGGCGTCACGATCGTCGGCGGAGACGAATCCGCGCAGCACCGCGGTCAGCCGCCGCTGCATCGCCTCGATCGTGTCGGCATCGAAGATGTCCGTGGCGTAACCGAGGTACCCGCCGATCCCGGCCGGGGCGCCGTCGGCGTCCACGCGCTCGGAGAACTCGAAGGCGAGGTCGAACTTGGCGAACTCGACGTCCACCGCACCCGGCGTCACCGACAGGCCCGGCAGCTCGATGGTGGGCTGCGCATCCGAGTGGTAGGACACGATGGTCTGGAACAGCGGCGAGTGCGCGGTGGTGCGCGAGGGCTGCAGCGCCTCCACCAACGACTCGAACGGGATCTCGCTGTGCGCGAAGGCCGCGAGGTCCGCGTCCCGCACCGCTGCCAACACCTCGGCCACGGACATGTCCTGGCCGATCGGTGTCCGCAGCGCGAGGGTGTTGACGAACATGCCCACGATGGACTCGAGCGCGGGCTCACCGCGACCGGCCACCGGGGTACCGACGACGATGTCGTCGCCCCCGCCGAGGCGGGAGAGCAGCACGGCGACGGCGGCGTGCACCACCATGAACCGGGACACGCCGTGGCGGCGTGCCAATCGGGCGAGCGCGGCGTGCAACTCCGGGTCGACGTCCCAGTGCAACGCCGCACCGACTCCGGTGCGCGTGGTGGTGCGCGGGCGGTCGAGCGGCAACTCCCCGACCTCGGGAATGCCCGCGAGTGCGGTGGTCCAGTAGTCGGTCTGCTTCGACCACAACGATTCCGGGTCGTCCGGAGACCCGAGCAGCTCGCGCTGCCACGTCGCGTAGTCGACGTAGGCGATCTCGAGAGGGGTCGCAGCGTGGTCCCGTCCCTCGCGGCGCGCGGTGTAGAACTCGACCAGATCGGTCACCAGCGGCAGCAAGGAGGCGCCGTCGGAGGCGATGTGGTGCGCGACGAACACCAGCAGGTGCTCGGTCGGCGACGTGCGGACGATGCGGGCTCGGACCGGGATCTCGGTGGTGACGTCGAACGGCTGCGACGCGAACGCCGTCACCGCGGCCTGCGCCCTGCCCCCGTCTGCCGTGCCACCGTCGGCCTCGACGACGTCCACGTCGAGCACGACGTCGTCCATCGGCAGGATGCGCTGCACGGGACCGTGTCCGGTGTCCGGGAAGACCGTACGCAGCGCTTCCTGGCGGGTCACCACGTCGCGCAGAGCCCCGCGGAGGGCCTCGGTGTCGAGCTCCCCGGACAGGCCGAGCGTGAGCGGGATGTTGTAGCCCACCGACTCCGGATCGAAGCGGTTGATGATCCACATCCGCTGCTGCGCGAGCGAGAGCGGAAGCGGAGCGGGGTCGCCGTCGGCGGTGGTGCGCGCGACGGGCACGAGCGGCGGGCGCGGCGGCGCACCGCGCGACGCCTCCGCCGCGGCCGCGAGGGTGCGGACGGTCGGGGACTCGAAGATGTCGGGCATCGTGACGGCCACGCCCAGAGCGGAATTCAGCCGTGCGACCACGCGCGTGGCCACCAGCGAGTCGCCGCCGAGCTCGAAGAACGAGTCGGTCGCGCTCACGCGCGGCAGATGCAGCAGCTCGGCGAACACCCCGGCCACGATCTCCTCGGCCGGCGTCTGCGGCGCGACGAACTCGCCCGAGCCGGTGTCGCCGATCGTCACCGTCGGCAGCGCCTTGCGGTCGAGCTTGCCGCTGGCGTTCAGGGGCAGCGCGTCCAGCACGGCGGCCACGGCGGGAACCATGTAGTCCGGCAACGCCGTCCGCACGGACCCGAGCACCTCGGACGGGTCCACCTCGGCACCCGCCGCGAGCACCAGGTGCGCGACCAGGCGGTCCACCGTCCCGCCGTCGGGCGTCGTCTCCGACTGGACCACCACGACGGCTTGCGCGACGTCGTCGCGCGCGGTGAGGGCGGCCTCGATCTCGCCGAGTTCGACGCGCAGACCGCGGATCTTGACTTGGAAGTCCGAGCGCCCCACGAAGAGCACGTCCCCGTTCGGCTGCACGCGGACGAGGTCGCCCGTGCGGTAGAGACGGGTCCCGTCCGCTCCGGCGACGAAGCGCGTGGCCGTCTGGCCCCGCAGTCCGCCGTACCCGCGACCGACCGCGATGCCGCCGACGTAGAGCTCGCCGACGACACCACGGGGAACACGGCGCAGGCGCGCGTCGAGCACCCGGTACTCCACGCCGTCGATCGGCGCGCCGATCGGCACTCGGGAGGCGTCGAGGGGCTCGCCCGTGGTGGACATGACGAAAGCGGACGTGACGTCCGACGCCTCGGTCGGTCCGTACGAATTGATCAGCCGCACATCGCTGTTCATCAACGTGCGGTACACGGCCGGGCGGATCGGCTCGCCGCCGAGCACGACGGCACCGAGCCGGAGCAGGGTCTCGTCGGTGTCGGAATCGACTAGGGCCTCGAACGCGCTGGGCGCCAGGTTGATCGCGTCGATGCGCTCGCCCGCGGCGTGTGCCGCGTCGATCGCCCCGAGGATCGCGGCAGGATCGAATCCCTCGTCCACCAGGTGGACCACGCCACCGGACGTCAACGGTCCCCACACGTTCTTCTGGGTCAGGTCGAAGCGCGGCGAGGACACCACCAGCGTCGTCGATCCCTCGGTGAGACCGAGGAACTCGCGGTACCAGGCGTAGGTGTTCACGACGCCGGCCATCGGCACCAGCGTCGGCTTCGGCCGGCCGGTGGACCCCGACGTCGTGATGACGTAGGCCAGTGCGGCGTCCGAGCCCGGCGTCGTCCAGGGATCCGGCAGCGGGGTCGCGTCCCCGTCGCCCTCGGCCGTGGCCACGTCGATCACCGGCAGCTCCGGCGGCAGGTCGAGCCCGGCCGACTCCACGACGACGGCAACGGCGTTCACGTCGGCGAGCACCGAGGCGGTGCGCTCGGTCGGCGCGGTCGGATCGACGGGCAGGTACGCGGCGCCCGCCTTCCAGCACGCGAGCATCGCGGTCACCCACGAGATCGAGCGCGGCAGCACCAACGCGACCACGGTGTCGAGCCCGGCACCGGACTCGCGCAGGATTCGGGCGAGGCGCGTCGCCCGACGATCGAGCTCGGCACGCGTCACGGTGATCTCGCCGTGGCGCAGCGCCGGGGCGTCGCCGTCGGCCTCGACCGACCGGGCCCAGAGCCCGAGCAGCGACTCCGAGGCGACGGCGGCGGCGTCGGCGGACGGGGCCTGCTCGACCGGGGCCGCCTCGGGGGCCGTCTCGACGGGGGCGCTCTCGACCGGCTCGGGAATCTCGATGTCGCCGACCAGGGCGTGGGCATCGGCGACCACCTGGTCGAGCACCTGACCGAAGGCGTCGGTGCCGTCCGCGTTGGGCGGCGCCGCCATCAGGGTGGGCAGCAGACCGGTGAGGACCACGGACGCGATCGCGTCCGGGCCCATGCCGCGTGCGGACATCGGGCCGGACAGCAGTTGCAGCCGCTCGTGGAACTGCGCGTAGGTCACGTCCATGCCGTCGAACGACGCCGCGATCCCCGAGGGGTCGACCTCGGCGGCCGCTGCGAGGAGCGCGGGGAGGTCGCGCACCGTCATCCGACGAGGGGGCAGAGCAGACGGCACAGAGGGCCTTTCGGGCTGGTCGAGAGCAGGGTCGGTTCCGGCGGTGCCGCTGCCGTCGAGGTCGATGTCCCCCGCCACCGACGTCGGGTCCTCGGCGACCGCGGTGAGCACGTGCAGGAACCACGACACGAACGTCTCGATCGTCGCGCGATCGAACAGGTCCGTGGCGTAGGTGAAGCGGCCGTCCAGTCGGGTGCGGCCGTCGTCGGTCGCCGTGGGCTCCAGCGCGACGAGCAGGTCGAACTTGGCGCCGTCGGCCAGCTCGGTCAGCACCGACACCGTGAGGTCGGGCAGTTCGAACTGCACCGGCGCGTTGTTCTGGAAGGACAACATGGTCTGGAACAGCGGCGTGAACGCGGTCGACCGCGGCACGTTCAACTCCCGGACCAGCGTCTCGAACGGGATGTCCGCGTGCGCGAACGCGTCGAGGTCGGCGTCGCGCGTGCGGCGCAGCAGGTCGGTGAAGGTTGCCGACGGGTCGACGGACGAGCGCAGCACGACCGTGTTGACGAACATGCCGACGAGGTCCTCCGCCGGTCCGGCGGTACGGCCCGCGACGGGCGTCCCCACGGTGATGTCGTCGCTGCCGGTCGCGCGGGCGAGCAGCACGGCGAGGGCGGTGTGGACCGCCATGAAGAGCGACCCCTGCGCGTCCTTCGCGACGGCGTCGAGCGCCTCGACGACGTCGGCCGGGATCGAGACGGGAACGAAGTCGCCGTTCGTGGTCCGTCGAGCCGGACGCGGCCGGTCGGTCGGCAGCTCGAGCACTTCCGGCGCCCCGGCGAGAGTGCGTCGCCAGAACTCGAGCTGGCGCCCGGCCGGCGAGGTCGGATCGTCGGGCTCACCGAGGACGCGGCGCTGCCAGAGGGCGACGTCGGCGTACTGCACCGGCAGCGGCTCCCACCCGGGCTCCGTACCGTCCGCGCGGGCGGCATAGGCGATCATGACGTCCCGCGCGAGCGCCGCCATCGACGCGCCGTCCGCCGCGATGTGGTGCACCACCACGACGAGCACGTGGTCGGCGGGTCCGGCCTGGAACAGCCGGGCCCGGACCGGCGGAGCGGCCGCCACGTCGAACCCGGTCGACACGAAGTCGACGACAGCCTCGAGCAGGCGCTCCTCGACACCG
This sequence comes from Rhodococcoides kroppenstedtii, assembly GCF_900111805.1. Classification (GTDB taxonomy): domain Bacteria; phylum Actinomycetota; class Actinomycetes; order Mycobacteriales; family Mycobacteriaceae; genus Rhodococcoides; species Rhodococcoides kroppenstedtii. Next base: position 183,784 of record NZ_FOJN01000007.1, on the reverse strand, counting down.
GTGTCGCCGCCCAGCAGAGCCACCGGCGTCAGGTCGACCGTCACCTCGGACGCGGGCCGCACGTCCTGGTGGGGTCCGCTGTCGTCGGTCTCGGGGTAGCGGGTGCGCAGCACCTCGTGCCGTTCGACCACGTCCACGACGGCGGCCTGAAGCGCATCGGTGTCCAGAGATCCGGTGAGCCGGACGGGCAGCACGATGTTGTACGCGGGCGACGACGTGTCGAATCGGTTGAGCAGCCACATCGACTGCTGCGCCGGCGAGAGCGGCACGTGATCCGGTCGAGGGCCGGCGGTGAGGGCGGGGAGCTCGGTGATCGCGGCGTCGTCGGCCGTCGCGGCGGCGACCACCGCGGCGAGACCGGCGACGGTGGGGTTCTCGAACACGTCGCGCACGCCCACGCGGCGACCGGCGCCGAGCGCGTTCACCCGAGCGACCAGCTTGGTCGCGACCAACGAGTTGCCGCCGACGTCGAAGAAGGAGTCGTGCACCCCGACGGACGGCAGGCCCAGAACGTCCGAGAAGACCTCCGCCAGAGCGCGTTCGACGTCGGTACCGGGTCCGTCCTCGCCGGTGGAGGTGAACTCCGGAGCAGGCAGGGCGCGGCGGTCCAGCTTGCCGGACGGCGTCAACGGCACCGATCCGAGCACGACGACGGCGCCCGGCACCATGTGCGAGGGCAACGTCGCGGCCGCGTGCGTCCGGATCGTCTCGGCCGCGTCGTCGTCCGACGCCAGCGGCGATCCCGCCCGCGGGAGCACGTAGGTGACCAGGGTGGTGGCCCCGGACGGAAGCGGCACGCCGAGGGTGACGGCGAACTCGACGTCGGTGTGACGACCGACGGCCGCGTCGATCTCCCCCAACTCCACGCGGAAACCGCGAATCTTCACCTGGAAGTCGCTGCGCCCCAGGTACTCCACGGCCCACTCGCCGCGGTCCTCGACCCACCGTGCGACGTCGCCGGTGCGATACATCCGGGCGCCGGGGACGGCGCCCGACGGGTCGGCCACGTACCGCTCGGCGGTGAGGCTCCGACGCTCGTGGTACCCGCGGGTGACCGACGGGCCCGACAGGTAGAGCTCACCCGGCACACCGGGACCCACCGGCCGCAGCCGGGCGTCGAGGATGGACGCCCGCATGCCGCGGATCGGCGGACCGATCACGACGCGGCGGTCGGCGGTGAGCTCGGTGGTGTTGGACAGGATCGTGGTCTCGGTGGGCCCGTAGCCGTTGAACATGCGTCGACCCGGCGCCCAGCGCCGGACAAGATCGTCCGGCACGGCCTCGCCGCCCACGACGACCCGATCGAAATGCGGTGCGGCAGCGGGGTCCACGGTCGCGAGCGCGGCCGGCGTGACGAAGCCGTGCGTGACCTCGTGACGACGCAGGAACGACTCGAGCTCATCGCCGCCGTACACGTCGGCGGGGACGACCACCAGCGTCGCGGCGGCGCCCGTCGCGAGCAGCAGCTCGAGCACCGACGCGTCGAAGCTCGGCGAGGCGAACGCCATGACCCGCGACTGCGGACCGGCCTCGAAGGTGGCGGTCACCTCGGCGGTGAAGTTGACCAGTCCCCGGTGGATCGCCGCAACGCCCTTCGGCGTCCCCGTGGTGCCGGAGGTGTAGATCATGTAGGCGATCGAGTCCGGGCTCGGGGCCCCGGCGAGCTCGCCGGCCTCGACCGGGGTGTCCCGGTGCGCCGAGAGCAGCTCCCGGGCACCTGCGTCGTCGATGCGGAACCAGTCGACGTCCTCCGGCAACGGCTCCGCGAGCACCGCCTCGGTCCCCGCCGAGGTCAGCCCCAGCACCGCCGCGGAGTCGGTGACCATGTGACGCACGCGCTCGGCCGGGTAGCGAGGATCCACCGGCAGGTACGCCGCACCGCTCTTGACCACGGCCCAGAGAGCGACGAAGTACGCCACGGACCGCGGAATGGCCAGCGCCACCACGGTTTCCGTGGTCGCGCCGCGCGCGAGCAGTTCCCGCGCGAGCGCCGACGACCGCCGGTCGAGCTCGGCGTAGGTGATGGAGTCGTCGTCGGTGACCACCGCGTCGCCGTCCGGACGGCGACGCACCGCGTCGGCGAACAGGTCACCGAGCAGGCGCGGCTCGAGCGAGGGCGCCCCCTGCACCGCGCTGACCGCAGCCAGGCGTTCCGTCGGCAGCGCCTCGATGTCGTCGACCCGACGGGCGGTGTCCTCGCCGACCGCGGCGAGGACGCCCAGGAAGCCGTCCATGACTTCGCGGACCTCGTCGGCGCCGAGGCGCCCGGGCAGGTACTTCGCGATCAGACGCAGGTCCGGGTCGGCGACCGCGACGACCGTCAACGGGTAGTGCGTGGCGTCGCCCGACTCGACTCCGAGAACTCGCAATCCGTCGAAATCCGCTTCACGCGTGAGCGCTTCGCGGTCGAGCGGGTAGGACTCGTAGACCATGAGCGTGTCGAACAGCGGACCCACGCCGACACTCTGCTGGATGTCCGTCAGACCGACGTAGTGATGGTCGAGCAACGCGGTCTGCTCGCGCTGCAGCCGCTCGAGCAGCGTGCCGACGTCGTCGCCGCGCCGCAGGCGAACCCGCACGGGCAGGGTGTTGATGAACAGGCCCAGCATCGATTCGATGCCCGGCACCTGCGGGGGGCGGCCGGAGACCGTAGTGCCGAAGACCACGTCGTCGCGACCGGTGTTGCGCGCCAGCACGATTCCCCACGATGCCTGCAGAACCGTGTTCAAGGTGACACCGCGATCGCGGGCGAAGGCGTGGAGCCGCTCGCTCACCTCCGCCGGCACCGGCACGACGTGATCGGCCGGAACCGCGTCGGAGGAGGCCTCGTCGGCGGGGCCCGCGGCCGGCACCAGTGCCGTCGGCTCCTCGACGCCCTCGAGCGCCCCTGCCCAGGCGGCGAGCGAGGCGCGATCGTCCCGCGCCGACAGCCACGCCAGGTAGTCCCGGTAGGGACGCACCCGCGGCAGCGATGCCGGGTCACGAGAGACGTACAGCGACAACAGGTCCTGCACCACGATCGGCAACGACCACCCGTCGAGCAGGATGTGGTGGTTGGTCATCGCGAAGACGTGACGGTCCGGCCCGGTGCGGATCAGCAGGAACCGCAGCAGCGGCGGCGCGGTCATGTCGAAGCGCGCCGTGCGCTCGGCGAGCACCGCCTCGCGGGCGGCGGCCTCCACGTCCGCGGCCGTGAGATCCGGATCGGCGGTGAGGTCGCGCTGGGTCCACGGCGCCACCGCCGATTCGACCACGACCTGCAGAGCGGTGCCCTCGTCGTCGACCACGAAGCCGGCGCGCAGGTTCGGATGCCGCGCGACCAGACCGTCGGCGGCCTCGTGCAGACGCTCGGCGTCCAGACGCCCGCCCAACTCCAGCACGATCTGCGTGGAGTAGACGTCGAGGTGGTCGCCCGCCAGCGCCGAGTGGAACAGCAGGCCCGCCTGCAGCGGGGCCAGCGGCCAGATGTCCTCGAGCCCCGGATAGGTGGTCTCGAGCGACTCGATCACCGGCTGATCGACGCGCACCAGGTCGACGTCCGACGGGGTCAGACCGCCGGCGTCCGGCTCGGCCGAGTGCGCGGCCAGGGCGCCCAACGCCTCGGACCACATCTGCGCGAGATCGTCGATCTCGGTGCGCGAGAACAGCGTCGACGGATACTCGAACGTGGTGCGCAGGGTGGGACCGTGCTCGCCGTCCACCACCATCGCGGTGACGTCGATCGCGACCTGCACGGGCACGTCGTCGCCGCGCAGGCCGTTCAGCGCCGCGTGTCGCGCATCCGGGAACCAGCCGCCGGCGCGAATCTCCTCGGGCACGTCGGCGGTGCCGACGCGGCCCAGGTAGTTGAAGCCGATCGACGGCACCGGGGCATCGGCGTCGATGACCGGCTCGGGGCCGTGGCGCAGCAGTCCGTAGCCGACGCCGCGATCGGGCACGTCGGACAGTTGCTCCTTGACGGCCTTGATCGCCGTGCCCGCCGCACCGCCACCCGACAACGCGTCGGCGAGGTCGACGTCCGTGACGTCCAGGCGCACCGGGTACATCGAGGTGAACCAGCCGACGGTCCGCGAGAGATCCGCGCCCGGCACCAGTTCCTCCTCGCGGCCGTGGCCCTCGAGGTTCACCGCGAAGGATCGAGCCGCGTTGCCGCGCCGCCGTTCCCACTGCCCCACCGCGAGCGCGAGCGCCGTCAGCAGGCCGTCGTTGACGCCGCCGCGGAACGTCGTCGGGACCGTGGTGAGCATCGCGAAGGTCACCGGGTACGGCGACGTCACGTCGATCCGGTCGAGGGTCGCCACCGTGTCCACGGCGGGATCCAGTGGGCGCGAGGCGAACTGCTCCTGCTCGGTACCGAGCGCGGTGCGCCAGTGCGGCAGCTGCGCGCGCACGGTCTCGCTCGTCGCCCGATCGCGCAACGCGTGCGCCCAGCGGCGGAACGAGGTTCCGCTCGGCTGCAACGCGACCGGTTCGCCCGCCGACAACTGAGCCCATGCCGTCGCCAGGTCGGGCAGCAGGATGCGCCAGGACACCCCGTCCACGACCAGGTGGTGCAGCACGATCAGCAGTCGGTCGCGCTCCGACTGCTCGGATCCGGCCTCGAGCCACACGAACGCCGCGGTACGACCCGCCGCGGGGTCGAGTCGGGTCAGCGCGTCGCGGGAGATCTCGGCGAGAGCGGCGTCGAACTCGGCGGTGCCGATCCGCGGGGCGAGCGTGCGATGCTCGAGCATCGACCGCACCGGCACCGCGTCACCCGCGGGCGGCACCGTCAGCGACCAGCCGTCGCCGGTGCGCTCGAGCCGAGCACGCAGCACGTCGTGATGCGCCACGACCGCGGCGATCGTCGCGACCACCCGGTCCTCGTCGGACCCGGTCCGGTCGAGGTTCGGCGGCAGATCGACGACGATCGACTGCGCGAACGACGCGGTGAGCGCCGGGTCCGCCGCCATCCACGCGATGATCGGGGTGGGCGGGACCGATCCCACTCCCCCGCCGGGCAGTTCGGCCAGCACCGGCGTCTCGGCCGCGTCGGACACGACCTCGGCCAACCGCGCCACGGTCTTGGCCTCGAACACGTCGCGCGGCGTGATCTGCAGACCGGCGGCCTTGGCCCGCGCGACCAACTGGATCGACATGATGCTGTCGCCGCCGAGGGCGAAGAACGAGTCGTCGACACCCACGCGCGCGACGCCGAGAACATCGGCGACGAGGGCCGCGATCTGCTGCTCGACCGGCGTGGTGGGAGCGCGGAAGGTGGCGCCGGTGTCCCGGAAGACCGGCTCCGGCAACTGCCGCCGGTCGAGCTTGCCGCTCGAGTTGAGCGGCATCGAGTCGATGACGGTGATCGCGTCCGGCACCATGTACGCGGGCAGCATGCCCGCGACCACGTCGGCCAGGGTGGCGACGTCGACGGCCCGTCCGGAGGCGGGCACGACGTAGGCCACCAGACGCTGGCCGAGGTCTCCGTTGTGGACCACCACGACGGCCTCACGGACGGAATCGTCCTGCAGCAGCGTCGCCTCGATCTCGCCCAGCTCGATGCGCTGACCACGCACCTTGACCTGGAAGTCGGTGCGCCCCAGGTAATCCAGCTCGCCGTCGGGGTTCCAACGCACCAGGTCGCCGGTGCGGTACATCCGCTCACCGGTGGTCGAGAACGGGTCGGCGACGAAGCGATCGGCCGTCAGATCGGGACGGTCGGCGTAACCGCGCGCGAGCTGACGTCCGGCGAGGTACAGCTCGCCGGCCGCGCCGATCGGCCGCGGGCGCAGCAGGTGGTCGAGGACGTAGGCCCGCGAGTTGCGGACCGGCGACCCGATGGGCACGGAGATGCGGGGCACCGACGTGATCGATGCCGCCGTCGCGTGCACGGTGAACTCGGTGGGGCCGTACAGGTTGTGGACGGCGTCGACCGACCCGAATCGGCTCCAGGCCTCCACCAACCGCGGTGGGAACGCCTCGCCGGCCACCAGCACCGCGCGCAGCGACGAGCACCGTCCGGGCTCGATCTGCTCGACGAACAGAGTGAGCATCGACGGGACGAACGACGTGGCGGTGACCCCGGTGCGTTCGATGACGTCGGCGAGGTACGCGGGATCGCGGTGGCCGTCCGGTCGGGCGATCACGAGCGTCGCGCCGCGGCTGGACGCGAACAACTCCCACACCGACACGTCGAAGGTGACGGGGGTCTTCTGCAGCACCACCTGACGCTCGGTGGACGACCCGTAGGTGTCGAACACCCACTCGACCTGGTTGGTGATCGACTCGTGCGCGACGGCGACGCCCTTGGGCCGACCCGTCGACCCCGAGGTGTAGATGACGTACGCGGTGGTGGACGGATGGATCGCACCACGGCGCTCGGCGTCGGAGACCGGGCCCGACGAGAGGCCGGACAGGTCGAGGCGGTCCACCTCGAGCACGTCGACGTCCACGCGGTCGGCCGGGGCCTCGTGGTCCGGAACCGTGAACCCGTCGGCGGAGGTCGTGAGCACGCACAGCGGGTCGGCCGTGCGCAGGACGTAGTCGGTCCGGGCCGGCGGGTGGTCCGGGTCCAGCGGGACGTAGGCGCCGCCCGCCTCGAGCACGGCGTGGATCGCGACGAGCAGGTCGAGCGACCGACGCATCGCGACGGCCACCCGCACCTCGGGACCGACCCCGAGATCGATCAGGTGGCGAGCGAGCCGAGCCACGGCCTGGCCGAACTCGGCGAAGGTCAGCTGCGCACCCTCGAAGTCGAGGGCCACGGCGTCGGGGGTCTCTGCCACGCGCGCCCGCAGATGGTCGATCACGGTGCCCGGCTCGACGGTGTCGGCGGTGTCGTTGAAGCGCCCCAGCGTCAGGCGGCGTTCCTCGTCGTCCGCGAGCGGCAGGTCGGCGACCGCCCGATCCGGATCCGAGGCCACGAAGGCCTCGAAGAACCGGAAGAAGCGGGCGTGCTGGCGGGCGAGATCGTCCGCCGAGTACAGGTCGGGGTTCGCCTCGAAGTCGATGTTGGTCGACGATCCGGCGACACCCGCGTAGATGTTCACCGCGAGGTCCTCGACGGGACCGGTGGTGAGCACGTGCAGACGGCCCGTGGCCTCGCCGAGCTGGATCACCGGGTGGAAGAGCATGATGTTGACGGACGGGCCGAACAGCCCGCGGTCACCGTTGCCCCGACCGATGTCGCGGCGCATGTCCTCGTGCCGGTACCGCTGACGGCGCAGCGCGCCGGTGAGCTCGATCTGGGTGTCGCGCACGAGCTCCGCGACGGTCACCGAGCGGGTGACCGACAGCCGCAGCGGGACGATGTTCGACGTCATGCCGCCGGAGTTGCGCAGCTGCGCGGTGGTGCGGGCCGACACCGGGAGGCTGAGCACGACGTCCTCGGTGTCCGTCATCCGCGCGAGGTAGGCCGCGAACGCCGCGACGACGAGCGGCGCCTGCGCGGTCTGCAGTGCGTCGACGGCCGCGTCCGCGGCGTCGCTCAACGCCGGCGGGAGCGCCGCCGAGGCGACGCGGGCGTGACTGCCGACCGGGGCCGTCCGGCCCGCGAGCGAGACGGGCGCGGGCAGGTCCGCGGTCCGCGTCTGCCAGTACTCGCGGTCCTTCTCGAAGCGCGTCGAGTCGCGGTACTTGGCCTCGTCCTCGAAGACCGTCTTCACGTCCAGCGCCTTGGCGGGCGGAATCTCCTCACCCGCGGACATGGCGGTGTAGATCTCCGCGATGCGCGTGATCATCGCCATCGCGCCGTAACCGTCGAGCGCCACGTGGTGGATGCGCGAGAACCAGAACCACCGCTGCTCGTCCAGGCGGAGCAACCACAGCGCGACCAGTCGCGAGTTCAGGAGGTCGATCGGAGCGCTGTACTCGCGCCGCATCCACTCCATGGCCGCGGCGGCGGGATCGGCCTCGTCGCGGAAGTCCTGGAGCCGAATGGTGTCGTCGATCGAGCGGTCGACCATCTGGTACGGCATGCCGTCGACGTCGAGGATGCGGAGGTACCCGGAACCGAACTCCTTGCCGGCCATGACCGACGCCGCCGTGAGCATCTCCAGGTCCAGATGCCCGTCGACCTCGATGTACTGCGCGATCGTGACCGGAACGTCGCCCAGCGCCTGTTGCGCGAACCACATCCCACGCTGCGCCGCGGACAGCGGGAAGGCGCCGTCCGGGACACGGTCGGAGCCGGCTGCGTTCCCAGCGCTCAAGTCTTGCACCATCCTCAAAGATCGTCGACGATCGCCGGTTCGACGCACCGTGTGAATCGGTACCCGAATTCCGACCCGGTCATGCGCACACCGAAGGGTGCACACGACGCGAACTGCAACATGGTCACATCGTTCCGTGGTCGAGTGCCGTTACCGCGAGCGGCGGCTTCTCGCGCCCGCGTGGCCGGTGGTCCTCCTCGTCTTCTTCGCCGTCTTCGCCGTCTTCGCTGTCGACGAAATCTATCGCCCGTCCCGTCGCCCGATCCTGGACGACGCGCCGGTGGTGCAGGTCGCGTGCCCTCGTGGTGAGCACGGTGAACGCCCTCCGGAGACTCGGTATCACCGTCCGAGACCTCTCGAGGCGCCGACCGAGCCTACTCGAGCGCACCCGGGAGCTGCGAATCGTGAGATCGCACGACGACGGGGCCCCCGGAGGCGCGACGTACCCGTGAGAGCCCACGAACCCCACCGCTGACCCTACCGCTCGGTAGCGACGGCGGCGTTCCATCAGTGGACCTCATGATCGTCATTCGTTCGCCCTACGCCGACAGATGGGTGAGACGCCCCCCGGAGATCGTCACGAGCACCGGAACCGACCGCAGATCCGCATTCGAAAGCAGGTGCGGCCACTGCGCGAGCACGGTCAGATCGGCGGCCGATCCCACCGTCACGGCGTCGCGCCCACCGCACGCCGACCGCAGCGCCGCCGACAGCGGGAGCGCCTCGTCCGGCTCCCACGGCGGCCGGTCGTCGTCGGTGCGGTGCACGGCGTCGGCCACTGCGGCGCGCGGGTCGGGAGGCGAGACCGGGGCGTCGGAGCCGAACTGCAGTGTGACCCCCAGACGGTGCAGCGACCGGTAGGGATAGGCCCGCGAGGCGCGGTCCGCCCACAGGACGTCGACGACGTCGCGATCGCTCATCGCGTGCTGGGGCTGAACCGACGCGACGACGCCGAGGTCGGCGAACCGGGCGAGGTCCGCCGGGCGCACCTGCTGGGCGTGCTCGATCCGGGCGCCGACGGTGGGCAGCTCGCCGGTGCGCATCCGCGCCCGGACCGAGGCGACGGCGTCGAGCACGACGGTGTTGGCCCGGTCGCCGATCGCGTGGACCGCGGACGCGATGGAACCCGACGCGGCCGTCGTCATCAGCCGGACCAACTCGGGCTCGTCGACCAGGAGCAGCCCGTGCGACTCGCTGCTGCCGCCGTCGTCGTCGGGATACGGATCGTGGCAGCAGGCCGTCCGCGTGTTCAGCGAACCGTCGGCCATGATCTTCAGCGGACCCATGCGAACCGTGCCGGCCGTGTCCGGCACCGGCTCACCGGTGCGACGCCCCGCCGCGACGCACTGCTCGAGCCAGGTCGGCCACGTCGACGCGGTCGCCCGCACCCCGGGCAGTCGGCGCGCCGCCCGGCGCGACCAGGCGGACCAGTTGTCGTCGTACTCGAAGTCGAGAATCTCGGTGATGCCGCGTCGGGCCAACTCGTCGGCGCCGTCGAGAACGTGGCGGTCCAGCTCGGCGTCGTCGACCCGGGCGTCGAGCGCACCCATCATGGCGATGGCGTCGTGATCGCGAAACACGCCCGTCGGGTGCACGACGCCCAGCGCGTCCATCAGCGCCGGCGACAGCCACACCGAGTGCAGATCCATGCTCGTCACGGCGACGTGCGCGCCCGGCAGCGCCGCCTCGAGCATGTCCTTGTGCGGCGGCGTCGACCACAGCGCTGCGCGGTATCCCTGCGCCCGCACGACGGACCGCTCCCCCGACGCCACGAGGATGTCGACCACGTCGGCCGCGCTGGTCGCATGTCCGACGTCGATTCGGCGACGCGCCATCGACCACTGCGCCATGTGCACGTGCGCGTCGACGAACCCCGGCAGCAGCACCCCACCGGCGCCGTCGACGATGTCGTCGCCCGCGGCGCTCAGCCGCTCGCCGGGAGCGGAGATCTCGGTGACGCGGTCGCCCTCGACACGGACGTCGGACAACCCCTCCTGCGCGGGATCGACCCGCACCCGTTGCAGCAGCACGGGTGGAGACTCTAGGCGCCGGGCGTCGGCCCCGATGCTCAGGTCAGTTCGCGGGATGAGTCCTTGAGGTCGACCCCCGACCGGCCGAGTTGCCGCGCGCCCGCGACCAGCGACGCCGCCACGCGCGCCGCGTGGTCGTAGGTCATCCCGCCGGGTGGGTGGATGTTGGAGATGCAGTTGCGTTCGGCGTCGCTGCGTCCCGGCCGCGGCTCGTGGGTGAGGTAGATCCCGAGGCTGTCGGCGACGGACAGTCCGGGTCGCTCCCCGATGACCACCAGCACGGTGGCGACGCCGAGCGCCTCGCCCACGTGGTCGCCGAGCGCAACTCGCGCCTGCGTGGCGACGACGGGCGGTGCGATCGTGAACGTCCCCAGCGCGTCGGCGAGGGCACGGGTGAGCCCGACGCCGTGCTCGGCGAGCGCGCGCGGGGACAGCCCGTCGCACAGGACGATGCCGAGGTCCGCCTCGGTGCGCGGCACCGCCGACAGATCGGCCGGCAGGCGGCCGAGGTCGGGACGTCGCAGGTACTCCCCCCGCGATTCGGCGCGACTGGACACGACGACGGGGTCACCGAGGCCGAGGTCGGCAAGGTCCGCGACGACGGTGTCGACGTCGAGCGGCATGTGGACGGCGTCGCGGGCCGCCGCGTGGGCGGCCTGGAACTCCAGCACCCGCGACGTCGGCAGTGCGTCGCCCGCCCGGCCCAGTCCGATGCGCGCCTGCGTCGTCAGCCGGAGGTCGGACCAGAAGTCCGGGGCGGTCATGCCGGAGCCGCCGATGCACGGAGCGGCGAGGCGGTCACGCCGGAGCCGCCAATGCACGCAGCGGCGAGGTCGAGGCGTCGACGGGGAGGACGCGGCCGGCGTCGTCGGTCATGCCGAGGCGGTGCATCCACGCCTCGAACTCGGGCGCCGGTTTGAGGCCCAGCACCTGCCGGACGTAGAGCGCGTCGTGGAAGGACAGGCTCTGGTAGCCGAGCATGACGTCGTCGGCACCCGGCACCGCGATGACGAACGCCGCCCCGGCCGCGCCGAGAAGCGTCAGCAGCGTGTCCATGTCGTCCTGATCGGCCTCGGCGTGGTTGGTGTAGCAGACGTCGACGCCCATCGGCAGGCCGAGCAGCTTGCCGCAGAAGTGATCCTCGAGGCCGGCCCGGACGATCTGCTTGCCGTCGTAGAGGTACTCGGGGCCGATGAACCCCACCACGGTGTTGACCAGGAGCGGGTCGAGGGCGCGGGCCAGTCCGTAGCCGCGGGTCTCGAGCGTCTGCTGATCCACCGGTTTCCCGCCGGTCCCGAGGTGCGCACCGGCCGACAGCGCCGACCCCTGACCAGTCTCGAGGTACATCACGTTGTCGCCGACGGTGCCGCGGTGCAACGACTTCCCCGCCTCGTTCGCCTCCAGCAGCATGGGGACGGTGACGCCGAAACTGCGGTTGGCGCCCTCGGTCCCCGCGATGGACTGGAACACCAGATCCACCGGCACGCCCTTCTCGATCAGGCCGACCGTCGTCGTCACGTGGGAGAGGACGCAGGACTGCACGGGAATCTCGAATCGCTGCCGGATCTCGTCCAGCAGGTACAGCAGATCGGCTGTGGCGGAGGGGGAATCGGTGGCGGGATTGACGCCGATGACCGCGTCGCCGGACCCCATGAGCAGGCCGTCGAGCGTGGCCGCGGCGATGCCGTGCGGGTCGTCGGTCGGGTGGTTCGGCTGCAGGCGCGTCGCCATGGTGCCGGGCAGACCGATGGTGGTGCGGAACGCCGACGTCACCACCGCGGCCTTGGCCACCGCGATCAGATCCTGGTTCCGCATGATCTTGCTCGTCGCCGCGACCATCTCCGGTGTGAGCCCGGGGGCGAGGGCACGCAGGGTCTCGGCGCTGCCGGATTCCGCTGCGACGGTGAGCAGGTGGTCGCGCAGACCGCCGACGGTGAGGTGCGAGACGGCGCCGAACGCGTCGGCGTCGTGCGCGTCGCAGATGAGCCGGGTGACCTCGTCGTCCTCGTACGGCACCACCTGCTCGTCGAGGAAGGTCTGCAGCGGCAGATCCGCGAGAACCCATGCGGCTGCCGCACGTTCGGCGTCGGACTCGGCCGCGCAGCCGGCCAGCCGATCCCCGGATCGCGGCGGCGTCGCCTTCGCCATCACCTCGACCAGTCCGTCGAAGGTGAAGGTGGTGCCGGCCAACGACTGTCGGTACACGGTCATTCCAGGTCACGCTCCGCATCGGCCAGCGCGGCGAACTCCTCGTCGGGCGAGGACGCCACCAGGCGATGGCGGCTGTACAGACCGAAGTACGCCAGGAACGCGGCGAACACGGCCAGGCACCACAGCGCCGCCTGACTGTCCACCAGGAAGGTGGCCACCACGGCGAGGGCCGCGACGACCAGCGCGAAGCCCGTGGTCAGCGTGCCGCCGGGAGTCCGGTAGGGGCGCGGCATCTCTGGCTCGCGACGGCGGAGCACGATGTGGCTCACCATCATCAGAACGTAGCTCAGGGCGGCGCCGAAGACGGCCATGTTCAGCAACATCGAGCCCTTGCCGGTGAAGGTCAGGGCGAAGCCGATGACACCCGGCACGATCAGCGCCAGCGTCGGCGCCTTGCGGGAGTTCACCACCGACATCGACTTCGGGAGGTAGCCCGCGCGGCTCAGGGCGAACAGCTGGCGCGAGTAGGCGTACATGATGGAGAAGAAGCTGGCGACCAGGCCGGCGAGGCCGATGTAATTGACGACGGTCGCGGCGCCGCTGTCGCCGAGGGCCTCCACCAGCGGGTTGCCCGAGGACTGCATGGCCTCCGCGCCGCCGGCTCCGGTGACCAGGATCAGCATCGCGGCCGCCGTCACCAGCAGCACCGCCATGGCGGCGATGATGCCGCGGGGCACGTTGCGCGCCGGGTCCTTGGCCTCCTCGGCCGCCAACGGCACGCCCTCGATAGCGAGGAAGAACCAGATCGCGAACGGCACCGCCGCCCAGATGCCCAGGTAGCCCATCGGCAGGAAGCTGGAGGCGCCCGCGGCGTCGGTCGGTTCGATGTCGGTGAGGTTGGCGACGTCGAACATCGGCACGGCCGCGATCGCGAAGATCACCAGGCCCACCAGCGCGATCGCCGTGATAACGAACATGACCTTGAGCGCCTCGCCGACACCGGCCAGATGCACGCCGATGAAGATCGCGTACACCGCCAGGTACACCCACCACCCGTCGGTGATGCCGAACAGGCCGAGCGACTCGACGTACGCACCGATGAACGTCGCGATGGCCGCCGGCGCGATCGCGTACTCGATGAGAATGGCCGTTCCGGTGGCGAATCCGCCCCACGGCCCGAGTGCGCGCCGCGCGAACGTGTAGCCGCCGCCCGCCGCGGGAAGTGCGGACGACATCTCCGCCATGCCCAGCACCATCGCCAGGTACATGCCGGCGATCAGGACCGCCGCGATGGCGAGGCCGCCGAAGCCGCCCTGCTCGAGCCCGAAGTTCCAGCCCGAGTAGTCACCCGACACCACGTAGCTCACGCCGAGACCGGCGAGCAGCACCCACCCCGCCGTGCCCGACCTCAACGTGCGTCTGGCCAGGTAGTCGTCGGTGGGCTGGGTGCCGGACTGTGGTTCCTTGACGGCCATGGTGAGCCTTTCTCGCGGGGGTGGTGGGACCGTAGGTGGGGTGTGTTGCGGGGGTGTTGCACCGTGTTTGCCGATTCGGTGCAGTAGTCCACCGTGGGGGTGGATTTCTGCACCGAGAACGGCGTGGGGCGGAACGGCTCGGACGGAAGCCGCGTCGATCCAGTCATGATCGAAAAGGTGCTCGCCCGGCAGGACGGCGTGATCACGACTGCACAGGCACGCGCTGCCGGACTGACGCACCGGGTGATCGAGAGGCGAGTGAACTCCGGAGCCTGGCGGCGTGTTGCCCGGGGGCTCTACGTCGCCGTGGACCGACCGTTCACCGATGAGGCCCGAGCGCGGTGCGCCGTGTGGTCCACCGGGGCCGGGGTGTTGAGCGGCGCCGGCGCCGCGTTCTGGCTGGGACTGACCACCTACCTAGTTCCCGTGATCGAGGTGACGGTGCCCCGCACGGCGTCGGGGCGCAGCGCGTCGGGGGTGCGCAGACGACGACGCACGCTGGACCCGGCCGACGTCGTCGAACTGCGAGGCGTTCGCGTGACACGACTGGAGCTGACGGTGCTCGAGGCGTCGACCGTTCTCGGCCAGCAACTCGTCGACCGCCAGTTGCAGCGCAACGCCACTCTCCCCGCCCTTCGACGGGCGCAGGACCGCAATGCTCGCCGCCACGGCCATCGAGTGGCCGAGCGGTATCTGCGCGCGGCGGAAGGCGGCGCCCGGTCGGAGGCCGAGCGGCTGGCGGTCCGCTTGCTCACGGCGGGAGGACTGACCGGGTGGGAGGTCAACCACCCGTTCGGCGGGTACGTCATCGACATCGCGTTCCCGGCGCAGCGCCTCGCGATCGAGATCGACGGGTGGGCGTTTCATTCGGACAGCACCGTCTTCCATCGGGATCGGCGGCGTCAGAACGTTCTCGTTCGACACTGGACGGTGCTGCGATACACCTGGCACGACCTGACCCATCGACCCGATGAGGTCGTCGAGGAGATCCGACGCTTCGTGACTCGGGTGCAGTAGTCCACCGTGGAGGTGGACTACTGCACCGAATCTCAACCCTGCAGCGTCATACCCGGCACCGGGCAGGCGTCGACGGCCTCGGCGACGACGACGGACTCGCTCGGCACTTCGGGCCGCTCGCCGTCCTCCCACTGCGCCCCGGTGAGCGGGGGCTGGGAGGCGAGCGTCGACAGCTCCTCCTCGGTGAAGGCCCGGCCACGACTGAGGAACCGGAGCCCCTCGGGCGTCTCGAGGGAGAACCCGCTCCCCCGACCGGGCACGACGTCGAGCACCATCTGCGTGTGCTTCCAGGCCTCGAACTGCGACCCGGAGATCCACACCGGCACGGCGTCGGCGTCGGCCGGCAGGTCGGCGGGCACGGTGTCGACGTCGGCACGCAGATCGAGCAGTCCGAGCAGCACGTCCCGATCGCCGACGATGAATTCGCCTGCGGGGTAACACATCGGGGACGAGCCGTCGCAGCAACCGCCGCTCTGATGCATCATCAGCGCGCCGTGGAGACCGCCGAGGCGACGGAGCAACTCCATCGCCCCGGCGGTGGCCTTCAAGCGGGGCAGCATCAGAAGAAGCCCTGGGCCTTCGGGGCGTAGCTCACCAGCAGGTTCTTGGTCTGCTGGTAGTGGTCGAGCATCATGCGGTGGTTCTCGCGGCCGATGCCGGACTGCTTGTAGCCGCCGAACGCCGCGTGCGCCGGGTACTGGTGGTAGGTGTTGGTCC
Organism: Rhodococcoides kroppenstedtii; assembly: GCF_900111805.1. Classification (GTDB taxonomy): domain Bacteria; phylum Actinomycetota; class Actinomycetes; order Mycobacteriales; family Mycobacteriaceae; genus Rhodococcoides; species Rhodococcoides kroppenstedtii. The sequence continues at coordinate 168,202 of NZ_FOJN01000007.1, read as the reverse complement.
AGACGCGGCCGGCCTGGATGTCGCGGCCCGCGCGGTAGGCGACGCTGCCGTCGCGGGACCAGACGCCGGCACCGAGGCCGTAGAGGGTGTCGTTGGCGATCTCGATGGCGTTGGCGTAGTCGGAGAACGACGTCACCGACACGACGGGTCCGAAGATCTCCTCCTGGAAGATGCGCATGTTGTTCTTGCCGGTGAAGATCGTCGGCTGCACGTAGTAGCCGCCGTTGAGGTCGCCGCCGAGCTCGGCCCGCTCACCGCCGGTGACGATCTGCGCGCCCTCGCCCTTGCCGATCTCGATGTAGGACAGGATCTTCTCGAGCTGGTCGTTGGACGCCTGCGCACCGATCATCGTCTCGGTGTCCAGCGGGTCGCCCTGACGGACGGCCTTGGTGCGGATCGCGGCGAGTGCGAGGAAGTCGTCGTAGATGTCCTGCTGGATGAGCGACCGCGACGGGCAGGTGCAGACCTCACCCTGGTTGAGGGCGAACATCGTGAAGCCCTCGAGGGCCTTGTCCTGGTAGTCGTCGTTCTGGCTGAGCACGTCGGAGAAGAAGATGTTGGGGCTCTTGCCGCCGAGCTCGAGCGTCACGGGAATCAGGTTCTGCGACGCGTACTGCATGATCAGGCGGCCCGTGGTGGTCTCGCCGGTGAACGCGATCTTCTTGATGCGGGGGCTCGAGGCGAGCGGCTTGCCGGCCTCGGTGCCGAACCCGTTGACGATGTTGACGACGCCGGGCGGCAGCAGGTCACCGATGATCGAGATCAGGTGCATGATCGACGCCGGGGTCTGCTCGGCGGGCTTGAGCACCACGGCGTTGCCGGCGGCGAGGGCGGGCGCGAGCTTCCACACGGCCATGAGAATCGGGAAGTTCCACGGGATGATCTGGCCGACGACGCCCAGCGGCTCGTGGAAGTGGTAGGCCACGGTCTCGCTGTCGATCTCCGACAGCGACCCCTCCTGCGCCCGGATGCACCCGGCGAAGTAGCGGAAGTGGTCGATGGCGAGCGGGATGTCGGCGTTGAGGGTCTCGCGGATCGGCTTGCCGTTGTCCCAGGACTCGGCGAGGGCGATCGACTCGAGGTTCTCCGCGATGCGGTCGGCGATCTTGTTGAGGATGACGGCGCGCTCGGCGGCGGAGGTCTTGCCCCAGGCGGGGGCGGCCTTGTGGGCGGCGTCGAGAGCGAGCTCGATGTCCTCGGAGGTCGAGCGGGCCACCTCGCAGAAGTTCTGGCCGGTGACCGGGGTGGGGTTCTCGAAGTACTGGCCCTTCACGGGAGCGACCCACTCGTTGCCGATCCAGTTGTCGTACCGGCTCTGGAAGGACATCGCGCTGTCGGGCGAACCCGGGCGGGTGTAGACGGTCATCGAAGAGCTCCTTCGTCGCTCGTGATCCGCCCCCGTGTTTGCCGGGGGCTGTGACCGGGAACACTACGAAGCCGACCGTTGCAACACCGTTGCGTGCCTCGAGCACGTGTCACCGCACGCCGTCAGCGCACGCCGCCATCACGCCGGGAAATGGCACCGCACGCGAAACGTGGCGCCGACGCGGCCCGCCGCGAACGTCCCGCCGACGGCCTCCACCCGCTCGCGCAGTCCGGCCAGACCGCGGCCGAGTCCGTCGCCGGCGGCCTGCCCGTCGACGCCGTCGTTGACGATCTCGAGCACCCCCTCGCGCAGCGTGAGTTCGCATTCCGTCGCGGCCGGAGCGTGCTTCAGCACGTTGGTCACCGCCTCGCGGATCACCCACGCGGCGGCCTGCGACGCCGCCGGGTCCAGGTCGGCTCCGCCGTCGCCGTCGGCCTCGGCGAACACGCCGGCCGTGCGGAGCAGGACGAGCGCGTCGGCGAGTTCGGTGTCGAATTCGATGTCGTGGTACCCGCGCACCAGTGCGCGCATGTCGGCGAGGGCGCGCTGCGCCGTCCGCTGCGCGTCGCGGACGTGTGCGTCCTTCGCGGCGGCGTCGTCTCGCACGGACAGGGCCAGCTCACAGGTCAGGGCGATGGACGACAACGAGCGGCCCATGACGTCGTGCAGGTCGCGGGAGAACCGGGACCGTTCCTGGTCGATGCTCATCCGGGCGATCTGTCGCCGGGCCGCGTCGAGTTCACGGACGTGGCGGAAGATCCACATGGCCAGGCGGACGTAGAGGAAGTTGGCCGCGCCCAGCACCAGGAAGATCCAGAGCGCCCCCGGCGTGCCGGTGATCGGGAGGCACGCGGGGACGAGAACGATCGTGGCCGCCGCACCCCACCGTGTCGACACCATGGACGCGGCGAAGGCGCCGCAGATCAACGGCAGGGTGCCGAGCCAGGCGAGCTGCGCGTAGGCCGCCTGGCCCACCACCGCGACGATCACCGCGCCCACGGCCACGACGCCGAGATACCAGGCCACCGCGCGTCGGAACGGTCGCGACTCTACGTGACCGGGCACGGCCGCCCGCGTGATCAGCCAGGTCAGACCGAGCAGGGCCGCGAGTACGACGCCACAGCAGAGCCAGACCGCGGGCCGATCGAGCCGCAGGGGGGTCCGCCACATCAGCGGGAGCACCGTTCCCCACGACATGACGTAGAGCGTCGCTGCGACGTAGAGGCTGCCGACGCGGGTGTAGTTCGTCACCGGTGGCCGCACCACCGGCTCGCGGGAGTCGGACGGGTGATTCGTCATACCGGAGTCCTGACCGGCCTCACTACCCGGCGGGGTCCGCTCCGAGCAGGGTCGAGAGGGACGGATCGACACCCTCCGAGAAGGGAAGGACGCGCACCATGTCGCATTTCACCGAGGACGTCATGAAGTTCGGACCCGCCCCGACGCTCGCCCGCGAAATCCCCGTGGCCGTCGCGAACCTGCTCGTCAGCGCGCTGGCGCTGGCGATCGTCTACGCCGCCGGCGGCGGCGCGGACACGATGTTCGTCGTGCTCGCCGTCGTCCTGGTGGCCTACGGCCTCGGCCGCCCGCTGTACGTCGCGCTGCGCGGCAATCGGCCGGCGCACGGCTGACGCGCCGGTCACACCCACCCCTTCTGCACGGCCATCCGAGCGGCCTCGTGCCGATTGCGTGCGCCGAGAGCGGACATCGCGGACGAGAGGTAGTTCCGGACGGTCCCCACCGCCAGATGGAGCTCCTCCGCGATGTCCGCGACCGGCGTGCCCGGAAGCACTAGACGCAGCACCTCGATCTCCCTCGCGCTCAACGGATTCTGCGGTGCGCTGAGGACGCTCGCCGCGAGCTGCGGGTCGACGTAGGACTGCCCGCGCGCAACCTTGCCGATGATGTCCGCCAGCTCGTCCACCGCGGTGGCCTTGGTGACGTAGCCGCTCGCGCCGGCGTTCATGGCGTCGCGCATCGTCGAGGGGGCCACGCTCGCGGTGAGGATCACGACCTTCACTCCCAGGGGTGCGAGGACCGCGCACGCCTCGATGCCGCTCATCACGGGCATGTCCGCGTCGAGCAGCGCGATGTCCGGCCGGTGGGCCTTGGCCAGAGCGACGGCCTCCGCTCCGTCGGCCGCTCCGCCGACGACGGACAGGCCCGGACGCAGGCCGATCAGTTCGACCAGTGCGGAGCGGATGGTCACCTCGTCGTCCGCCACCACGATGCGGACGTCCCCCACTCGGTCCCCTCCCGTCGCCACCCGCCCAGTATCGCCCGAGGACGACGGCACCCGGAGTCGGACCGGGGCACACATGACAAAGCTCATGCGAGACCGGCTGGAACGGCACTACTCGCCGTGACGGCGGTCGCCGAGTATCGAGCCATGACCGAGTCGACTCACCCCGAGAACGCGACCACGGCACCTCCCCCCGACGCCGTGGTCCACGCCGCCGGCCTCGACTTCCACTACGACGAGTACCACGCCGTGCGCGACGTGTCGTTGACCGTGCGCCGCGGCGAGATCTTCGCGCTGCTGGGCACCAACGGCGCGGGCAAGACGACGACGCTCGAGATCCTGCAGGGCTTCCGGGAGCGCTCCGGAGGCGACCTGACGGTATTCGGCGTCGACCCCTTCCGCGACCCCGCGGAGATCCGCGCCCGCACCGGCGTGGTGCTCCAGGAGGCGGGACACTTCGGCGAGATCAGCGTGCGCGCCGAGCTCACCATGTGGTCCCGACTGTCGAGCCGCACCGATTCCGTCGACCGCGTACTCGGCCTGGTCGACCTCACGCACCGCAGCGAGAACCGAGTGGACTCGCTCTCCGGCGGCGAGCGTCGACGGCTCGATCTGGCCATGGCCATCTGGGGCGCACCGGAACTCATCGTGCTCGACGAGCCGACCACCGGCCTCGACCCGGAATCCCGGCGCACGTTGTGGAGCCTCGTCCGCGACCTGCGCGACGCCGGCACCACCATCGTCCTCACGACGCACTACCTCGAGGAAGCCGAGGAGCTGGCCGACGTGGTGGCGATCATGCACCAGGGCGCGCTGGCCGTGCACGGCACGCTGGACGAGGTGCTCGCGACCCGTCCGTCGCGCATCCAGGTCGACGTCCGGCCCGTCGACGGCGAGCGCCTGATCGCCGCCGCCCCCGCCGGGGTCACCGCCGCGTGGAACGACGCGCGTCGGCCCGCCGACGCCGGTCTGCGTGCGCTGGAGGTGGTCTCGGACGATCAGCAGGCCGCATTGACGTGGCTGATCCGCACGGCCGACCACGAGCGCATGGTCCTCGGCCCCCTGCGGGCGAGCCCAGCGTCGCTCGACGAGGTCTTCCACCACGTCCGCAACTCGACCACCGACCCGGCAACCCCCGACCACAAGACGAGCGAGGTGTCCCGATGACCGCCACCGTCTCCACCCTCCCCACCACAGCGTCCTCGGGGCGCTCGCGTCGCCTGTCCGGCTGGACCCGCACGCGTCGGCAGATCGCGTTCGAGACGTCGATGGTCTTCCGGCAACGGAACACGCTGCCCGCGACGCTGCTCGCGCCGGTGTTCGTGCTCTTCTTCCCCATCGTGTCCCGGCCTGAGGACGCGACCGGATGGACCATGCTCATGGCGCCCATGACGGTGCTGGTGCTGGTGTTCTCGGTCTACATCAACGGCGCCACCATCGTCGCGGCCCGGCGAGAATCGCAGCTGTTCAAGCGGTTACGCACCTCGGAGCTCACTCCGACGCAGTTGATCGTCTCGATGATGGTGCCGCTGGTGCTGCTCGGACTGGTGCAGGTGGGCATCGTCGTCGCGGGAGTCGCCGTGCTCGGCGGCCCGTTGCCGGCCGATCCTGCTCTGGTCGCGGCGGCGGCCCTGGCGACGGCGCTGCTGTCGGTGACCGCCGGCGTCGCCGTCGGGTCGGTGTCCCCGAACAGCGAGCGCGTGCAGTACTCGGTGATGCCGCTGCTGCTGCTCGCGGCGATCGGGTCGAACCTCGTCGTCGCCCCGAACGTGGACCCGGGCCTGCGCAGCTACCTGCTCTTCGCGCCCTTCACCGGAGCGGTGGACCTGGTGGCTCGCGCCGGCGAATCCGTGCCGGTCCTCGCCGAGACCCCACTTCCCGTGCCGCCCATCGTGTTCGACCTCGGTATCACCGGTTTCTGGATCGTGGCGCTCGGTTTTCTCGCCTTCGTGACCTGGCGGTGGGAACCGCGCGGATGACACAGCGGTGGGAACCGCGCGGATGACACAGCGGTGGGAACCGCGCGGATGACACAGCGCTGGGAACCGCGGGGGTGACGGCTCAGACTCCGAGCAACCGCAAGCGCGCCTCGACCTGAGCGTGGAGCGCCGACGCCGGGTCGAGGGTGTGCAGGTACGCCTCCATCGCCCGGGCGTCGTCGCGTCCGTGCACGGAAGCCGTCCAGCGCGCGAGGAGCACCGGGTCTCCGCACCGCAGCAGCGCCGCCTGCATCCGCACCCGCAGCTCGTCGCGGATCTCCTCGATACCGGGGGCGTACGACGACGGGAGCACGGCACCGGTGTAGAGCCGCAGCGCGGTCTCGACGTCGCCGCGATCGAGGGCGGCGCGGACGTCCTCGACGTCGGAGGTCAGCGTCCCCACCAGTCGGTAGGGTCGCGAGGCGAGGCCGTCGGCCCCGAAAACCTTGCGCAGACGGGACATTTCGGCTCGGACGGTCACCGAGTCGAGATCGTTCTCGTCGAGCAGCACCGCAAGGTGGTCGGCGCCGAGGCCCTGCGGGTGGGTCTGCAGAAGCAACAGCATCTCGGCGTGGCGGCCGGACAGCGGGATCCGTTCCGCGCCGCGCACCAGGGTGGGGCGGGGCGTGCCGAGCACCTCGAGCCGCGGCCCGGCGGTGTCGAGGCGGGGTGTCTCGAGCAGACGCAGACGCAGTTCGGACTCGGCGGCGGCGACGGTGGCGCGCACCAACTGCAGTACCTCCGGCACCGCGACCCGCGGACCACCGGTGATGTCGATGGCGCCGAGGATGCGGCCGGTCAGCGGGTCGTGCACGGGGGCGGCGCTGCAACTCCAGTCCTGGACGGGCCGGGCGAAGTGTTCCGCCGCGAAGATCTGGACGCAGTGGTCGACGGCCAGGGCCGTGCCGGGGGCGTTGGTCCCCATCCGGCTCTCGCTCCAGTCGGTGCCCTCGGCGAAGTTCATCGCGTGGGCCCGGTCCTTGGCAACGGTGTCGCCCTCCACCCACAGCAGCCGGCCCGACGCGTCGGTGATGGCGACGAGTAGACCGGTGTCGGCCGCGTCCTCGACGAGTAGCTTGCGGACGACAGGACGGATGAGCGACATCGGATGCTCGGCGCGGTACCGCTCGAGCGACACGGCGTCCATGGCGTCGTCGGCGGCGCGATCCGGGTCGACGCCCATGGTGCGGCTGCGACGCCACGACTCCAGCACGACCGACCGCACCGAGCTCTCCGTCCCGGTAGGACGCTCGAGGAAGGTCTCGTGCGCGCGGGACACCGTCCGGGCCAGGGCGGTCGGGTCCTCGCCGGGGCGAACAGCGACCCACGGGTTGGTCACGTGCGCTCCTCTCCGGACCGGGATGTGTCCCCCCTACTGTAACTCAGCTCACAATGCCGATTCATCGCTCTCGTCGAACGGCAGCCGACCGGTCGGCCTCGGCGACCAGCATCTCCGTCGCCCGATGGGCGGCCATGATCACCGTGGCGTGAGGCCCGCGCGTCGGGACCGCAGGGAACATCGACGCGTCCACCACGGCCAGTCCCGACACCCCCAACACCCGGCAGGACGAGTCGACGACCGCCAACGGGTCGTCGTCCGCTCCCATCCGCGCACTGCCGACGGTGTGCAGTGCGGCCCCCGGAAGCAGTGAGTCGCCGGGGTCGGTGGTCACGTGGTCGACGACCTCGGCCATCTCCGGCCGACCGAGCAGATCGCGCGCCAGCGCCACCCCGTCGTGCAGTGCCCGTCGGTCGGCGTCGGCGACGGGATGCTCGACGCGCGGCGCGGAGAACGGGTCGGCGGACACCGGGACGACGGACCCGAGGGGTTCGGCGACCATCGCCGCCACTCCGATCACGGGATCGCCGGGCGGAACTCCCTCGATCAGTCGGTCGAACGACGTGGAATAGCACCGTAATTCGACCGGCCCCGCCTCCAGCACCACCTCCAGGGGGGTTCGCCAGGTCTCGGCGACCCGACGAGGGCGGTACGCTTCCGCCACCTCCGGTGGCCGATAGGCGACCGCCACCTCCGGTGGCCGATAGGCGACCGCCACCTCTGGGTGATCGCCGACGCCGGTTCCCACTCCGGGGCGGTCGAGAATGACGTCGATCCCAATGCGACGCAACGTCTCTCGCGGGCCGATGCCGGAGTGCATCAACAGGGCGGCGGTCCGCACCGTGCCGGCGGCGAGGATCACGCGGTCCGCGCCAACCGCGAACTCGCCGTGCGCATCCCGACCCGACACCCCGACGACGCGACCCGCGACCACGTCCACCCGCGCCACCAGCGCCTCGCCGCGCACCTCGACGAGACCGGCGACGGGCGCCAGGAACGCCTCCGCGGCGGACACCCGCCGACCACCGGCGACGTTCGACGGGACCGCGCCCACCCCGTCGCCGGCATCCGTCGCGTTCAGATCGTCGAGGTCCCGGTGACCGGCGGCCGTCGCGGCCCGACGGAACGCCTCCGCCACCGGGGCGACGACGGCACGCGAGACCGGCATCGGCCCGTCCGTTCCGTGCCCGGGGCGGTCGCCCAGGTCGAGGTCGGTCTCGATGCGGCGGAACCCCTCGGCGACGACGTCGGCCGACCACCGATCCTGCGGCCACCGCGCGAAGTCGGCGAGCGGGGCGCGAACGAAGTACGCGCCGTTCACCGCACCGGACCCGCCGAGCACCCGGCCGCGAGTCCCGACGACGTCGCGAACGCCGTCCACCCGCGTCGTGATCGGGTCGACGTATCGGGACGACGGCCCGATCGGAAGACGACGCGCGTCGGAGAGCATCGCGGTGGAACCGGGCCCCGCTTCGAGCAGCATCACCGACGCGCCGGCGCGGGCGAACCCCGCTGCGGCAACGCATCCCGCGCTTCCGCCGCCGACCACGACGACGTCCGGCACGCGAACTACCCGACGAGCTTGGGCATCAGGGGGCGGTGGTCTCGCTCGGTCACCGCGCCGAGCCAGAGTCCGGTGCCGTAGGCGACGTCGTCGAGACGCTTGTAGGTCACGTAGGACACCGGGCCCAGTCCCCCGGGCTCACGATGGGACGCCCAGTCGCGCAGACCCTCCGCGAGCGCGATCGCCACGGCGAGACGCCGGATGCGTCGGGAGAGAAGGATGGCGAGCAGGGTGATCGGCCAGTAGTGGCGCACCACCGCGGACGCCAGCTGCCAGGCGCCGCCGACGAATCCGCGCGCCGCGAAGACCGCGGCCAGGCGGGTGGGGTGATCGAGATCGGCGAACACCCGTCGCAGCCGACCGATGGTCACGGCCATGGTGATCACGGCGCCGAGCAGGCCGGTTCGGGTGCCCGTGGCCGTCAACAGCAATGCCGCGAGGGTGGGGACGGACATCACGACCGGGGGCACCTTGCCCTCGTGTCGAGCAGCCAGGGACACCGCACCCGTACCGTAGAAGAGCTTGCGCGCGAACCACTCTCGCAGTGTCACGCGGTGATCGTGGGCCACCCGCGCCACCGGCTCGTACCGCAACCGCCACCCCGCGTCCTGCAGGCGCCAGCACAGATCGACGTCTTCGGCGACGTGCATGTCGGGATCGAATCCGCCGCACTCGTGCACGGCCCGTCGGCGCACCACGACGGCGGCGCTCGGCACGTAGGACACGGGACCACCGGCACGAACCGGTCCCTCCCGCCGGCCGAGGTCGAGCGAGGACCGGGCATGCTCGTAGCGAGCGAGCGCGCTGCCCTCCGGTTCGAGCGCGACGATGCGCGGCGCCACCAGCCCCACCGACGGGTCGGAGAAATGGCTCAGCACCACCTCGAGCCACCCCTTCCGGGGCACCACGTCGGAGTCGAGGAACGCCACGAAATCGGTGCCGGCCGCGCCCAGTCCCGTGTTGCGGGCCGCGGCCGGGCCGCGGGCCGACTCGTGCCGCACCACGGTGACCGACGGTGCAGCCGGATCGTCGCCGAACCCGGCGGGCACCTCGATCGGCACCGAGGACCCGTCGTCGACCACGACGACGCGCAGTCCCCGCAGCGACTTCAGCAGCCGGTGGAGCCCGTCACGGTTGTCCTTGACCGGCACCACCACCGTGACGTCGGCGGCGGAGGGGACGGACATCGGGCGAGGATTGGCGACACCGGAGTCGAGGAGGCGACGGGCGACGACGGCGGAATCGGGATCGCTCACCCGCAGGAATCCGTCGCCGATCATCGCCGCGGCCTCGGGTGCCAAGGTCACCATGCGCGGCGGCGATCCGCCGATCAGAACGCGACCACCGGACAGCGAGCGCACCCTCGGGTCGATCCGGACGCCGAATCCGTCGGGTAGTCGACCGTCACGCATCGGGTCATCGTAAGCAACCGGATCGGGATTTGTCATAGCTCCCTCGACATCGGGAGCCGTGATCGGAATCAGCGCAGCACGGCGCGGTCGTCGGGTGTCCACCGATCGACGGACACTCGGAAGCGGTGCCGCAGATCGGTGAGAAGGCGCTCACCCTCCGCGGCGTTCGCGCCCGTCGGATCGCCCAGGACACCGGTGGGCGAGACACCCGCCACCCCCTCGACTCTCAAGCGGTCCATGAGGTTCGACACCGGATCCGTCACCCCCGCTTCGGCCGCGTCGACCCGGACCGACCGCGGATCGAGGTGCAGGAGCAGCGAGGTCTCGGTCCGGCCGGCGTGCGCGTCGGCGCCCGGGACCGCGCACGGAAACCACGCGGCGTCGCGCCCCTCGTGGCGCAGCAGTGTCACGGCGTCGCGCAGCGCGCTGCCGTTGCCGCCGTGGCCGTTCACGAACACCACCCGCTCGGCCCACCGGAACGCCGACCGTCCGTACTCGACCACGAGGGAGGTGAGCACGTCGAGTCCGATCGACACCGTGCCCCGAAACCCTTCGTGCTCTCCGCTGGCGCCGTAGGTGATCGCGGGGGCCACCAGACCGCCTCCCACCGTCTCCGTGACGGCCTCGGCGACCGCCGCCGCGATGCGGGTGTCGGTGTCGAGCGGCAGGTGCGGGCCGTGCTGTTCCACCGATCCGACGGGCACTGCGACGGTTCCGCCGGGCACGTCCGTCCAGACCCGCTCGCCGAGCGAGGTCACCGCCCGCCGTCCCCGAGCAGCGATCGCAGGAAGACGCCCTCGAGGGCTCCGATGTCCACGGTGTCCGTCCGCGGCGTCCGCTCGGCGTCGAGCGCCGTCACCTCCGTGTGCAGACGCTCCATGGTGACGTCCAGGCGGTACGCGGCGATCGCGGCATCGCGCAGCTCGGTCCGCAGCCGAGTCGGAACCTCGCCGTCGTACTTGTAGAAGATCTTGTGCTCCAGGCTGGCCCAGAAGTCCATCGCCATCGTGCGGATCTGCACCTCGACGGGGACCCGCTGCACACGATCGGACAGCGAGACCGGAATCTCCACCGTGAGGTGAAGACTGCGGTAGCCGTTGGGTTTCGGGTTCGCGATGTAGTCCTCGTAGTCGACCACCCGCACGTCGTCCCGCCCGACGAGCATGTCCTTCACGGTGTAGGTGTCGGCGACGAAGCTGCAGTTGATGCGCACGCCGGCGATGTCGAAGATGTTCTCGCGGACTCCGTCGAAGGTCAGCGGGACGTTCTTGCGCACGGCCTTCTGCACCAACGATTCCGGCGTCTTCAGCCGGGACGAGACGTGTTCGATGGGGTTGTAGCTGTGCAGGTGGGCGAACTCGTCGCGGAGGATGTTGATCTTGGTCAGCAACTCGTCGAGCCCGAAGCGGTACGACATCATGAACCGGGTGAAAGCGTCCCGGAGTTCGCGCGGGTCGGCGGGCAGGGGCGAGTCGAATCGCGGGTCCTCCTGCCCCTGCTCCGTCATGCCTGCGGCTCTGTCATGCCGGGCCGCTCCGCGTCCAGCGGCTTGCTCATCCGGACGGCCGTGACGTCGTAGCCCAGCGACTCGTACAGTCGCCGCGCCGCCGTGTTGAAGCCGAAGACGTTCAGGCCCAACGACGTTGCTCCGTGCTCGCGCACCAGGTCCTCGGCGAGCTCCATGGCACGTCGACCGAACCCGCGGCCGCGGTACTCCTCGGCGATCTCGACGTTCCACACCCACCACTCGTCGGTGCGTCCGATGCTCTGCGGCCCGACCCACAGCGACCCGACGACGGCCTCGTCCCACACGACGTCGCGCACCAGGTGGTCGGGGGCGGGTTCGCCGTGTGCGAACCACGCGGCATAGGTCTGCTCGGCCTCGTCCGTGGCGCGGTCCACCGGTTCGCCCGCTCTGATGCGGTCGGCGCGGTAGTCCGCCTTGCCCGCCTCGATCCAGGCAGGCAGGCGATCCGCGTCCATGGGGGCGAGGCGGACGACGGGCCCGGTGCGATCGGTCACCGGCCCATCGTCTCACCCCGCCCCGCTAAGGCATCGCGACGGCGGTCAGGGTTCGCGCCGGATCGACACCGAGGGTGCGCGTGAACCCGTCCGGGACGACGACGTCGGCCGGCGACAGATCGTGGACCGACGCCTTGCCGAGTCCGAGCAGGGTCGAGTCCATACCCATGCGCAGCACGTCGAGGACGTTCTCGACGCCGGCCTGCCCGCCCGCGGCGAGACCCCACAGGTAGGCGCGCCCGATCATCACCGCGCGCGCACCGAGCGCGACGGCCTTGACGACGTCGCTGCCTCGCCGGATCCCGCCGTCGAGCAGCACCTCGATCTCGTCGCCGACGGCGTCGGCGATCGCGGGCAGCATCCTGATCGCGGCCGGCGTGCCGTCGAGATTGTTGCCACCGTGGTTGGACACCGAGATCGCGGAGAACCCGGCATCGACGGCACGTTTCGCGTCGTCGACGCGGGAGATGCCCTTGAGCACGAACGGCCCGTCCCACTGACGTCGCAACCAGGCGATGTCCTCCCACGTCGGCGGCGGCGTCTGCTGCCACATACCGTAGGCGCCGAAGAACGTCGGCGTCTGCGGCGCACCCGGCGGAACGATGTTGGGCGTCGTCAGATCGGGGATGCGGCCGCTGCGTGCGAAATCGAGCAACCACGCCGGGCGACGCAAACCCTCGGGCGCGAACTTCACCATCGCGGCGAGGTTCATCCGCTCCGGAATCGCGGGGCTGCCCCAATCCCGACCGTAGGAGAAGGACCAGTCCAGCGTCAGGATCACCCCGACGGCGCCGGCGGCGCGGGCACGATCGAGGCGCGCGACCATGTCGGCGCGACTGCCCAACCAGTAGACCTGGAACAACGTCTGACCGTGGACGGCGGTGACGTCCTCGATCGGCTTCGAGGCGAACGACGACAGTCCCATGGGAACGCCGCGAGCCGCGGCGGCACGGGCGACGGCCACCTCGCCGTCCGGGTGCACCGCCTGCACCCCCGTCGGCGAGATGATCACCGGCATCGAGAGCTGTTGTCCCAGAACCGTGGTCGCGAGATCGCGGGTCGCGGCGTGGTCCGCGACGCGGGGGGCGAAGCCCAACTCGCCGAACGCGCTCTGGTTGTCGTCGTAGGACGTGCCACGTTCGGACCCGGCGATCAGCGCCGAGTAGACCGACGGGGGCAGCCGCTTCTTCGCCCGCCGCTGGGCCTCCGCCACGGTCTCCATCCACTCGGGCCGAGCCCAGGGAGATCGGATTCGCTTCATCGGGAACGCTCCTCTCGCGACAGCCCCGCGAGGGGGTTCTCGTCGCACAGTGTTGTCGGCGGCCGGCCTCCGGCCTTCCCGAGGGCGGGGGCGCCGTCCCGACGCGTCAACAGCGTCAGCGGGACGGAGGCTCGGGGGGTCGATCGCTTCCCGCTGCGGGAATGGTCGACGGACGACTTCGGTATCTCGCCGCGATCGGCGGCGAGCGCGGATTCGCCGTAGCCCTGCACGCATTCGGGATCCGGGCCGTCCAGCGGGAGCCCGGTGAAGAACTTCGCCGCCATGCACCCGCCGCGGCACGCGTCGAAGTGGGCGCAGGAGCTGCACGCGCCACCGGTCTGCGGGGATCGCAGGTCCCGGAACAGCGCCGAGTTCTGCCAGACGGCCTGGAAGCCGCCGAGGGTGTCGGTGGCGTCGCGCAGGACGTTGCCGGCGAGGAACTGCTCGTGGATGGCGAACGGGCAGGCGTAGACGTCGCCGATCGGGTCGATCAGGCACACCACTCTGCCTGCGCCGCACAGGTTCAGGCCCGGCAGGGCGCCGCCGAACGCGGACAGGTGGAAGAACGAGTCCCCGGTGAGCACGCCCTCCCCGTTGGCGACCAGCCAGTCGTAGAGTTCGCGTTGCTGCGCCGCGGTGGGATGCAGGTCGTCCCAGACGTCGGCGCCGCGGCCCGACGGGCGCAGGCGAGTGATCCGCAGGGTGGCGTCGTACGTGTCGGCGAGGGCCTTGAAGTCGTCGAGCTGGGCGACGTTGTGGCGGGTGACGACGACGGAGATCTTCGCGTCCCGGAAGCCCGCGTCCTTCAGATTGCGCAGTGCCCGGACCGCCATGTCGAACGAGCCCGGCCCGCGGACCGCGTCGTTGACCTCGGCGGTGGCGCCGTCGAGCGAGATCTGGACGTCGACGTAGTCGGACGCGGCAAGGCGCGCGGCGACGGTCTCGTCGATCCGCACGCCGTTGGTGGAGAACTTCACGCCCACCTGGTGGTCGGTGGCGTAGTCGACGAGTTCCCAGAAGTCGGAGCGGACGGTGGGTTCGCCGCCGCCGATGTTGACGTAGAAGACCTGCATGCGCTGCAACTCGTCGATGACGGCCTTGCACTGCTCCGTCGACAGTTCACGCGGATCGCGCCGGCCGGAGGACGACAGGCAGTGCACGCACGAGAGGTTGCAGGCGTAGGTCAGCTCCCACGTCAGGCAGATGGGGGCATCGAGTCCCAGTTCGAACCGGTCGATCAGTCGGCCCACGGGTTGCGGGGCTGTCGGGGCTGTCATGCGAGGTCCTCCTTGGGTGAGACCTGAAGCACCGAGTCCTGCTGCGCCGGAACGATCATCGACGACTCGGCGAGCGCGGTCAGAGCGTGTAGATACTGCGGAACGGCGTCGTCCGGCACCGCCGCCGCGGACAGTGCCGACCTCACATCGGGGTGCTCGGGCAGTGACCGCACGACCGCCAGCACGCCGCGGGTCTTGAGGAAGGACAGCCGCCGGGTGCCGAAGTGGTACAGCAGCGCCCCGAACGGCTCCGGGCGCACGGCCACCTGAGGGGCAAGTTGCCACCGACCTGTCAGCAGACTCCCTGCGGGGGCCGTCGGGGACGCTGCGGCGGTCATCAGTACACGCCGCACATGCCGTCGATGGACACGTCCTCGACCAGCGACTCCTGGACCAACGGACGGGCGGTGTCGTCCTCGGTGGTGGCGACGGTGTTCTTCTCGGTCATGGGACTTCCTCTCGGACGGACGGAGGGGACGGTCGAGTGCGTCCCGTGGTCGACGACGCTAGGCCCGTCGCGGCCCGCCTCGCGGCGGTCCGCGGTGAAGCGAACCCGGTGCGGCAGTGCAGAACCGCCCGATCGGGTAGGTGGCTCACCGGCGCACCCGAGGGTTCGCGCGCATCCGGCCCGGCCGGCCTCGTCAGCGACCTACGCTCGGCGCATGCCGACCCTCGCCCCGTTCGACTCCCTCGCCCCCGGCACGCCGGGAGTGTGGTCCCACGGCACGGTCACGGTGATGCGGGAGTCGGGGGTGCCTGGTGCGGTGTCGGTGACGGTACGACGGGTGGGTGGCCGGCTGGTGGTCACCCATACCTTGCCTGCCGACCGATTGCGTGAGTCGCTCGTGGCGGAGGTGACCGCGCGGGTCGCGGAGGTCGGCGCCGGGCAAGACGAGTTCGAGGCCGTCATGGTCGGCCTGGTGCGCTCGACCGTGGACGATCCGATCGACGCCTGGGCAACCTACTACCGACAGTCCCTGCGCGACCTCCTCGACGGGACGGCCGACTTCGCGCCCGTGCACGAGGTGGCCGAATCACTCGTCGAGGGAACGGTTCTGGACCTGGGGTCCTGCTTCGGCTTCTTTCCGCTGCGACTCGCCGCCCGCGGTGTCCCGGTGATCGCCACCGACCTCCACGCCGGCACGATGCGGCTGCTCGACGCGATGCGAGCACCCCTCGGCATCGACGTCGAGACGCTCGTCTGCGATGCAGCGGACGTCCCCGTGCCCGACGACGCCGTCGACACCGTGACCGCGCTGCACCTGCTCGAGCACGTCGACGCCGACCTCGGCGACCGCATCGTCGCCGAAGCGCTGCGCGTCGCCCGACGCCGCGTCGTGATCGCGGTGCCGTACGAGGACGAGGCACAGGCATGCCACGGTCACGTTCGAGTCTTCGACGCGGACGCCGTCACCGCGCTCGCCGCCCGCTCCGGACGGCCGTACGAGGTGTTCTCCCACCATGGCGGGTGGGCGGTACTGGACGCTGCGTCGCCTGGATGACCACGCGGCGCCACCCCGGTCAGTACGGGGGTGGTGCGTCGTCGGGTTCGGGTGGTCGGATCCCGTTCAGGTTGTTGCGGAGTCGGTTTCGGTTGCGTTCCTGTCGTCGTCGGGCGTGTTTCTGCTCGGTGCGTGGGGCGGGTCGGGTGGGTTCGGTGCCGTCCGGTGCCGGGGTGCGCGGTGTGGGTGACGTGATGCTGCCGGTGGCGGGTGGGTCGCCGAAGACGATCATGTCGAGGCCGGGGTGGGTGTCGAACCCGGTGTACGCCGGGCCGAGGACGGTGCGTCCTTCGGGGATGGTGACCGTGCGGATGATCCGGCCGGGGTGGTCGGGGTCGTCGTACTGGTCGTCGACGAAGTCACCGAACGTCTTCAGCAGGTGGTGGAACCGGCATTTCGCGCCGAGTCCGGTCGCGCTGGTGCGCCCACCCCGCTCGGGATGGGCGTGGTCGTATTCGGTGATGTGGTCGAGGTCGCCGTCCCAGGCGGGCTTGCTGCAGCCGGGCCAGGTGCAGTACCGGTCGCGGGCGCGGATGTAGGTGTCCAGTGCCGCGGACGGCCGGTAGGGGTCGGCCGGCTGGGTCGCCGGGAGTGGAGTGTCGGTGCCGTCGCCCAACGGGCGAACCAGGGTGTCGGGGTCGTGGGCGAGGTCGCGGACGTGGGCTCCGGAGATGATGCCGAGTCCGGCGACGTACCCGACGCCGTCGATCAGGTCGGGCTCGGGCTCCGCCGCAGCCTCGTCGACCGCAGCGTCCTCGTCGACCGCAGACTCGTCGGTTGCGACCGCTTCCGCAGCAACGTCCTGGGCCAAGACCGCCTCCGCCGCAACGGCATCGGCCGCAACGGTATAAGCCGTAGTCTCCTCGGCCACGACCTTTCCGATCGGAGTCTCCTCGGGCGCGACCTCATCGACGGCGACCCCGTCGGTGACGGCCCGGTCCGCAGCGGCGGAGTTCGCGGCCGCGGTGGTGGTCGCGGGGACGGGGCCGGTGAGGGTGGTGGTGTCGGTGACCACGTGGATCACGATCCGCGCCGCGGTCGCCGCCACCTCGTCCGCATCGACGACCTGGAAGGCGCACTCGGGGCGGGCGCAGTCGCACCCGAACGGGGCGTGCTTGACCAACGCGAACAACGCATCCGATGCCCGCGCACCCGTGCTGCGACTGTCGTGCTTGCACACCTGCGCGGCGAGTCGTTCGACGACGCGGGCGACGATGGCGGCGCGTTCGGCGGACATCGTCGCCCCCACGGTCGCCATGCCGTCGAGACCGACCTCGGTGAAGAAGCACCGCCCTTTCAGTGCTTCCTCGCGGCGTTCGCGGACGGCGTCGGGATCACGGCGGTAGACCATCTGGTCGCACAGGTCCCGCACCCGCGCTGTCGACCACGACCCCGGCTTCCGCAGTGCGGCGGCGATGTCGGCGTCCACCTGCTCCTGGTACGGGCGACCGTGAATGAGTTCGGTGCGCGAGACGATGGTGCGGATGAAAGTCGGGGAGACCACCCCGTCGCGCAGGCACTCGAACACCCGCGGGAGCCGGTCGCGGAGGGCGACGGCGTTGTCGAGGAGTCGTTCGGCGACGTACTGCGACACCGACAGGGCGGTGGCGATGCGGGCGGCGCACTGGGCGTACGCATCGACCGCCCGCTCGTCGCGGTCCTCCTCGGGCACGACGAGTTCGGTGTGCAGGGCGGCGGCGTGCTGGTAGCGGCGCCACTCGAGGTACCCCGCCCCCGCAGCGAGGTCGGCCAGGGCGTCGAGATGCCCACCCACGGGCAGGTCGAACGACGGAGGCAGGCCCAGCGCAATGTGATCGCGCTCGGGCCACGGCACACCGCCCACCTGCGCCGCGCTCACCGCGACGACCCCCCGATCGCTCATGTGTTCGATTATAGAGACCCCCACCGACATCCACCACGACAACGACCGGAAACCGGGACGGCTAGATCAAGCCGCCCTTCCCGGCGAGGTGCACGGCCTCCGCGCGCCGGGTCGCACCCAGCTTGCGCATGATGTTGCTGACGTGGAACTTCACGGTGGTGGCGGAGATGAACAGCTCCGACCCGATGGCGCTGTTGGACAGTCCGGTCGCCAGCAACCTCAACACCTCGAGTTCCCGCTCGGACAGCGAATCCTCGCGCACCCCCGTGCCGTTGAGCGATCGCACCACGGCCGAGGCGCTCCGCGCGTCGAACGCGGATTCGCCGCGCGCCACCGCGCGGATGGCCCGCACGAGCTCGGTGGTGTCGACGTCCTTGACCACGTATCCGCGCGCGCCGGCGTGCACGGCGTCGACCACCAGGCGTTCGTCCAGGAACGTCGTCAGCACCAGCAGGCCCATCGTCGGGTGGCGCGCCGACAGTGCGCGGCAGACGGCGAGACCCTCGTGGTCCGAGCCGGCGGACAGCTTGAGGTCGAGCAACGCCACCTCGGGCACCAACCGGTCCGCCAGGGCCAACGCCTCCCGAGCCGAGGCGGCCTCCCCGACGACCTGCAGGTCGGGTTCCCGCTCGAGCACCGACCGCAGGCCCTGCCGCAGAATGGCGTGGTCGTCGACCAGCATGATGCCCGTCATCGCCGTGCTCCCGTCATCGCTGTCCTCCCGTCGGGATGGTGGCGGCGACCTCGATACCGCCGAGCCGTGAGCGCCCGACGTCGAGGTGACCACCGAGTTCCCCTGCGCGCGTGGCCATGTTGACCAGTCCGCGGTGGGCGCCGCCGAAGTCGCCCGACTCGGCGAGACGCATGGCGGTGCGCACGGTGGCGGGGTCGCCGTCGCCGTCGTCGGACACGACGAGCGTCACCGTGCCACGCCGGTACCGCAGGTCCAGGGCGGCGTGCGACGCGTCGGAATGCACCGCCGCATTGAACAGGGCCTCGCCGGCGATCCGCAGGATCGCGTGCTCGACGTCGCCCGGCAGTTCCTCCGGTGTCCCGTCGATGTCGACGACGACCTGCAACTCGTCCGGCATGTGCACGACGCTGAGCTGATCGAGCATGTCGGGCAACGACGATCGCTCCGCGTCGCCGGCATGACCCAGCGAGTAGATGGCGGAGCGCAACTGCTCGACCGCACGGCGGGTCAGGTCCTTCGCCAGATCGAGCCGCTCGCGTCGTTCCGAATCGGGAATGTCGTTGCGACACACCTCGATCTGCATCCCTGCCGAGAGCACCGCCTGGGTCACGCTGTCGTGCAGCTCGCGCGCGATGCGATGCCGCTCCTCGTCGAGCACCTGATGCCGATGGGCCGCCCCGAGGCGACGCTGCGTGGCCTCGAGTTCGGCGTTGCGCACGGCGAGATCGGCCGCGGTCCGTCGCGCGTCCTGGAAGGTGGCCGAGTTCTGCAATGCCACTGCCGTTTGCGACGCCAGGATGCTGAGCACGGCGCCGTCGGTCGCGTCCAACGTGCGCCGCGGATCGGTCCACGCGGCGAGCGCACCGACGGCGCCGTCGACGGACTCGATCGGCACGAACGCGTAATGCGGTTCGATCACCTGCTCCGCGGCGAAGCGGGCGCTGCGGACGTCCTCGAGGCACGCAAGCACGTCGTCGGGCAACGGCGGGCCCTCCACCTCGCCCACCAGGAACGGGCTCGCGTCCGGTCCGAGGACCAGTCGACGAGGCCCGGTGCCCGGCAACGACGCGTCGGTCAGCGCGACCACCACCCAGCGAGCGTTCAGATGCGCCCGTGCTGCTTCGGCGACCGCGCAGATCAGCGTCTCCGGGCCCTCCACGGTGCGGGTCAGCGCACGGGAGACGAGATCGAGGGCGTGCACGACGCGTTCGAGCCGTTCCGCGGCGCCCCGATACTGCGGGTAGTACGTGCTTTTCGACGATCTGAGCCCGGTGAGCAGGGACAGATCGGTGACGGGCTCGGGACCGGTCACAGCGCCGCAGGCCTCACCGAACGCAGCGCCGGTCTCACAACGCCTGCCGGAACAACGCCGCGACGTCGGCGTGGGTGACCGGACGCGGATTGGTCGCCATGCACGCGTCCCGCAGCGCGAAGCCGGCGAGACGGTCGACGTCTTCCTCGCGGACGCCGATGGTTCCGAGCGACCGCGGCACACCGACCTGCCGGGCCAACGTCTCCACCCGATCGGCGACCGCCAGCGCCGCCTCGCGCGCACTCCCCCTCGCCTCGTCGAGACCGAGTTGCCGCGCCACCGGAACGTAGGGCGACCCGTCCGCGTCGGCGTTGAACCGGATCACGTGCGGCAACAGGATCCCGTTGATGACACCGTGCGGCAGGTCCAACAGACCGCCGACCTGGTGGGACATGGCATGAGCCGCACCGAGAATCGCGTTGGTGAAGGCCAATCCGCCCTCCAGGCTGGCCTGGGCCATGACGGTGCGCATGGGCAGCGAGGTGGGATCGTCGATGGTGCGCGCGAGCGTGCCGATCACCAACGTGACCGCCCGAAGAGCGTGGTCGTCGGTGAGAGGGTTGTGCGCCAATGAGACGAACGCTTCGATCCCGTGCGTGAGCGCGTCGAGACCGGTTGCAGCACTGAGCCATTCCGGCATCGTGGTGAGCAACCGCGGGTCGATCACCGTGATGTCGGGCACCAGCGAGCGACCGAGGATCGTGATCTTGGTGCCGCGGCCGGTGTCGGTGACGATGCAGAACTGGGAGACGTCCGCACCGGTTCCGGCGGTGGTGGGCACCATGACGAGCGGGGGAATGGGCGCGGCCACCCGGTCCACACCCTCGTAGTCGAGAATGCGCCCGTCGTTCGCCGCAAGGATCGCCACGCCCTTGGCCGCGTCCATCACGCTGCCGCCCCCGACCGCGACGAGGACGTCGCAGCCGCGGTCGCGGTAGACGTCGACGCCCGCCTCGATCTCGTGGTCCTTGGGATTCGGCGTCGGCTCGGACCACACGACGGGATCGAGCCCCGCCGACCGTAGATCCCGCGCGATCTCGTCCACCCATCCCGTCTCGACCAGCCCGGCGTCGGTGACCAGGAACGGCCGCCGGCCGCCCAGCCGCGCCACGGCGTGCGCGACCTCCCCCGTCGACCCGACTCCGAACACGATCTCCGGCGCGTGGAACTTGACCACCCGACCCGCGCCGTCGCCCGTCACGCGGGAGAGCGAGGTCGCCGGGGTCGGGCCGGTGGAGACGTCCGTCGTGCCGAGCATGTGATCCAGCTTACGTCCGGAGGGTCCGGTTTCCCCTGCCCGATCGGGCAGGTCGATCACCGCAGCGCGGATCCCAGATCGGCCGCCCGCTCCACCAACCGGCGGGCGTCGCAGGCCACCACCACACCGTCGCAGACCTGCGCGTACTCCTCCATCGAACACGTCGCCTGCGACCAGTACCGCTCGGCCTCCGGCGTGATCCACGCCAGCCGGTGCGTGCGCCGGGCGATGGTCTCGAGGTCGCGGACACCGGACGGCAGACCGTTGCACCGACCGTCCCCGACGATCACCACCGAGGTCCGGGACGTCACCGCGGACCCGTGGTGCGCGAGCACGTCGGCGAAGACGCGTCCGTAGTCGCTCGACGCCTCGAGGTCGAGTTCCGGCGCGGCGAGCACCGCGGCCAGGGCGTCGTCGCCGGTGCTGCTCGCGAGCACGTCGGTGACGTCGACGGGCCGATCGACGAAGGCGAGCACCGTGCACCGGGACACGCGGTGGCGCAGAGACTGCGCGAGGCGCAGCGCGAACGCCGTGATCGGCCGGACCGACAGCGACACGTCCGCCAGCACGAGCAGCCTGACCTGCTCCGGGACCGGGGTCCGCGAGATCAGACGGAACGGCACCCCGTCGGTCCGCATGCCCGCCCGCACCGTCCGCCGCAGTTCGAGTCGACCCGCGCCGTGCTCGCGGGGACGCGGCCGAGGCGCACCCCGCATGCGCCGCACCACCTCGCGAGACGCCGCGACGACGTCCGCCCGGTCGGTGGACGCCCCCGGCTCTCCTGCCGACGAGGGAGCGTCGACGTCCGGCTGAGCGACCGCGTCGACGAACGCCTCCACCGCCGCCGCCAGCCGATCGAGTTGCGCGCGCGTGAGTTCCTCGCCGAGTGCGGCGTCGCCGTACACCGTCGACGGGTCGTAGGCGTTCAGCCACCCCAGGATCCCCGCCGGGTCGTCCCACCGCAGCACGCCGTGCGCGACCACGGCGTCCGACGACGCGAGCTCACCGACGGTCGCGCTGTCGCCCCGATCGACCTCCACCGTGTACGTCACGCCCCGCCGGCCGGATTCGGCGTCGGTGTCCACGGAGACCTCGGAGTCGGCGCCCGTGAGCGACAGATCGTCGTCGTCCTTGTGCGGGTTGAATCCCTTCTCCTTCTCGGGGGTGTCGAAGAAGTCCCCGACGTCGGCGGCCCGCTCGTTGTAGTCGGCGTAGCGGCCGACGTCGGCGTGGTCCCCCGCCACCTCCAGCGACGTCGGCAACCCGTCCGCGGTGACCGCACCGGACGGCGGCCGGGCATCGGCGTCGACGAGCGTGACTGCTGGGGCGAACATCTCGTCGAAGGCTCGATCGAACGCCGCACGCTCGTGGGAGTACTTCGCGCACGTCGCCCGGAGGGCCCACCGGAGCGCGCCGAGATCACGCGCGCCGAGCAACCCCAGCACCCGCCGGACCTCGATCACCTCGGCCGGTGACGCCGCGACCCCGTGGCGCCGCAGCACCCGTCCGAAGCCGGCGGCGACCACGTCGAGCACGACGGCGGGCGCCGGGGCGGCGGAGTGGGTCACGACCGTCCGCCCCGTCCCCGGAACGCGGCCGTCGTCGAATTCGGCGGCGCACTCGCGATGCTCGGCACCACCGTCCGCTCCGGTGCCGGGGGCGCTGCGGGCGCAGTCGCTCGCGCCCGCACCAGCTCGGTGTCCGAGGCGTACTTCAGCAGGACCGAGTACAGGATCTCGCGGGTCGCCGCCGAGGCGGTGTCGCCGAGAAGCATCGCCGCGCGGGCCGCATCGATCACCTCGGACACCGAGGGCGCCTTCCGCAGCGGCAGATCACGCAGCGACCGCGCCAGATCCACCACGTCGGCGACGACGCCCTCCTCCACGTCGGGTGCGCGGGACGACACGATCTCGCGCTCGATCTCCGCCGTCGGGAAGTCGACGGTCAGATGCAGACACCGCCGCTTCAGAGCACCCGACAGTTCCCGAGTGTCGTTGGACGTCAACACGACCCACGGGGCCGTGCGCGCGGTGAAGGTGCCCACCTCCGGTACCGTCACCTGCTTCTCGGCCAACACCTCGAGCAGCAGCGCCTCCATCGACTCCTCGGTGCGGTCCACCTCGTCGACCAGCAGCACCACCGGGTCCTCGGACAGGATCGCGTCGAGCAGAGGTCGCGGGGCGAGGAACGCCTCCGAGTACAACCCGAAGTCCACGTTCGCCAGCATCGCCGACGCCGTGGCCAGGTCCGGCGCCGACGCGAGCTCGGCGCTCGTACGGTCCCGCAGCATCTGCACGTGCAGCAACTGCCGCGCGTAGTCCCACTCGTACAGCGCGCGGTTGTCGTCGAGGCCCTCGTAGCACTGCAACCGCACCAGTCGTCGTCCACCCGCCTCCGCGAGCGCCTTCGCCAGTTCCGTCTTGCCGACGCCGGCCGGACCCTCGAGCAGCAGCGGGCGGTCGAGCGCGATCGCGAGGCGCACCACCGTGGCGAGTTCGTCGCTCGCGACGTAGCCCGTCGTCGCCAGCGCCTCCCGCACGCCCGCCGTCGTCGTGAGATCCGCGCTCTCCCGCTGCCGCGCGAAGGATCCGACCGTCGTCATTTCGTGGCCTCCGATCAGCGCCCGTAGGCGGAGTTGATGGCGTGATCGACGACCGGGATCATCGAATCCACCGTCACCTCACGGGGATTGCCCGGGGTGCACCAGTCGTCCTGGATGTGCTCGGAGATCGCCAGCACCGTCTTCTCGTCCCCGGTGATCACCTCGCCCCGGCCGGTGTACTTGCCGGTGTTCATCCGGTTCTTGTCGTAGAGCCGGGTGGTGACCTGCGAGAAGTTGTCGGGGATGCCGACGTCCTGCGACAGCCGGATCGCCGCCTCCACGGCGGCGTCCGCCGCCTGCACCGTGGTCATGTTCCGCGTGTCGACGCCCATCGCGCCGGCCAGCTGGGCGTACCGCTCGTAGCGGGACGGCAGGTTGTACTCCCACACCCGCGGCAGGGCGATGGCGTTGTTGAGTCCGTGGTGGCTGTCGAAGAACGCACTGACAGCGTGCGAGATCGAGTGCACGATGCCGAGACCGCCGGAGTTGAAGGCCTGTCCGGCGATGTACTGCGCGTTCATCATTCCCTCGCGGGCCTTCAGATTGCGCGGCTCGTAGACGGCCTCACGGAGGTTCTTCGCCACCAGCTCCACCGAGTACAGCGCATTGCCCAGAGACGGCGCGAAGTCGAGACGCGAGACGAACGGCTCGCTGCCGTGGGCGAGAACGTCGAATCCGCAGTACGCCGTGAAGTGCTGGGGGCAGGTGTAGTACAGCAGCGGATCGTCGATCGCGACGGTGACGATCGACGCCTCGTCGAACGCCACCCACTTGTGCGGCTTGTCCATGTCGGAGGTGTCGGTGATGACGTAGGCCCACGACGTCTCGGAACCCGTTCCCGCCGTGGTGGACACGGCGATGTGGGGCGGGTTCTGCTTGTTGGTGGACTTGGCGAAGCCCTCGAACTCGTTGATGTTGCGACCGTCGTGAGCGATGACCACGCGGGCGCCCTTCGCGGCGTCGTGGCTCGAGCCGCCGCCGACGGAGATGATGCTGTCGCACTTCTCCTTCTGGTACAGCGCGGCGGCGTCCATGACGTTGTAGTCCTTGGGGTTCGACTCCACCTTGTCGAAGAGCACCACTTCGACACCCTGGTACTCGATCTTGCCGATGAGCTCCTCGATGATGCCGGACCCGCGGAGTCCGGTGGTCACCAGCAGGGCGCGCTTGAACCCCAGGTTCTTCGCCTCCACCCCGATGATGTCGTGGGCGCCCACACCCATCAGGGCGCGGGGGAACGGGTGGAACTCCTTGATGGGGAAGTCCCAGATCTGGTTCAACTCGATGGCCATCGGAGGTCTCCTCGGGGGTCGGCAGTCGGTGTGACTGCCATCACCCTGCGTGCTGCGCGAGACCGCGAGAAGCGTTACGCCGCAGAACCGTCCGGTGGCCGACCCGCTCCTGCCCGATCGGTCAGGCGGGCTGCCTGTCCGGACCGAGCGGGCGAACGTCCCGACCGGCCCGCCGGGCGGACACCCGCGTCGCCACCACCGATCCGAGAGCGCACGCGATGACGTACCCGCCGTACACCGTCGCGGTCACCGACAACCCGACCACCCCCACGACGAACCCTGCGATCACGGCCGGGAGGCCGAACGCGAGGTAGCTCAGCACGTACGTCGTCGAGAAGACGCCCGCGCGATCGTCGGGAGGCGCGATCGCGCCGATCACCCGCATCGCGCCGAGAAACGCGGCACCCCAGCCGAGTCCGGACACGGCGGTCCCGGCGAAGTAGACGGCCGCGGTCCCCGTGGCGAGGCCCGCCAGGTCGAGGCCGACCCCGACCACGAGCACGAGCGCGCCGACGGCCATCACCCGACGACCCCGCGCCGCGTCGGTCACCAGGCGCGACGCCACTGCGGCACCCGCTGCCCCGGCCGTGAACAGGGTGAAGATGTCGAGTCCCGCCGCGACGGCGCCGGTCAGCCCGAACTCCGACCGCATGATCGACGGCCCCAGGGAGAGATGGAATCCGCCGAGCGACCACGTGGCCACCAACGACGGCATGACCACCCAGAAGGCCGACCGGATGGACGCGGGCAACGACACCGTCGGGGTCAGACTCCGGCGGAGGTGTCGCCAGTCGGTGAAGCCCGCGGCGACGGCGGACTCGGGCACGGCGACCATCGCGCCTGCCAGTGCGAGCAGCGCCGCGATCAGCAGGACGTACACCGTCGTGGTCGGCCAGGGCGCGAACTGCACCAGCAGACCCGCCCCCATGCCGCCGCCGGCGAGTCCGATCGCGGGAGCCAGGCTGTTCACCAACGGACCGCTGCGTGGCGTCGGCGAGAGGTCGGTGATCGCCGCCGTCAACGCGCCGGTGGCAGCACCGGCCGCGACGCCCTGCAGGACCCGAGCCGCGATCAACCACCCCACCCCGTCGGCGACCGCGAACACGATCAGGGACACCACCAGCAGACCGATCGAGGCGAACACCACCGGCTTGCGCCCGATGTGGTCGGACAGCCCACCGACCACCAGCAGCGACACGAGCAGCGCCAGCGCGTACACGGCGAACACGACCGTCAGGACCGACGCGCCGAACCCCCACTCCTCCCGGTACAGCGGGTAGAGCGGCGACGGCGCACTGCTCGACGCCATGATGGTGAAGTACACGACGGCGACGATGCGAAAGGCCGCACCCCGCGACAGGCGGTCGGTCCGGGAGTCGGATTCGAGGGTCGTCACGTGCGGTGTCAGCGCCGGACGACTCGACATCATTCCCTGTCCGAAGGACATGTCCGATTCTCGGTTGGACCGGTCCGGGCGCGGGTAGGACGAACGATGCGTTCCGGACGATCCACCCGGAGTATCAGCGCAGGGCGGTCCGCTGCGCGCTGAGCGGGTCCGCTCCGGCGTCGGCGAGCACCCGGCCCGCCTCGAACGAGAGCGCCTGCGGCGGGAGAGAACCGGAGCGCCCGGAGAGGACGACGGACAGAGCACCGGCACCCGGCGGCACCCCCACGGCGTCGACCTGCCGGAGTGTCTGCGCCGCCACGGCATCGGCACTGTCGTACATGCGGACCGCGGGCGGCAGGGACGCCATGATCTCGTCGGCGACCAGGGGGTAGTGCGTACAACCCAGAACGATCGCCTCGGTGTGGGCGGGGGTGCGCTCTGCGGCCGACGCGATCGCGGCCGAGACGGCGTCGGTGTCACCGCGATCGATGGCGTCGGCGAGGCCGTGGCAGGCGACCGCCGTGACGTCGGCGTCCGCAGCGAACTGCTGGACCAGCGCGGCCTGGTACGACGACGCGGTGGTGGCGGCCGTGGCCCACACCGCGATGGTGCGACAATCCCGCGCGGCCGGCTTGATCGCGGGCACCGTGCCCACCACCGGCACCGACGGACCGAGGGCCGAGCGCGTCTCGGCGAGCGCGACGACACTGGCCGTGTTGCACGGCAGCACCACGACGGCGGCGCCCCCGTCCACGGCCCGCCGAGCGGTGTCGACGACGCGTCGGACGGTCCACTCCACGGGCTTCGGGCCCCACGGAGCGCCGTCGGGATCCAGGTGGAGCTGCAGGTCGAGATCGGGCCGCGCACGACGCAGCCGAGCGGCGGTCGGCAGGGAGCCGAGGCCGGAGTCGATCAGCGCGACGGTCACGGTGGGTCAGTCTACCGGCGCGCAGGTCGGCCGCCTCGCACCCCGACCAGCACCGGAAACGCCGAACGGCGCCCACCCCGAAGGGTGAGCGCCGCAGGCGAAGTGAGACGGGTGTCTTACTTGATGATCTTCGTGACGCGACCGGCGCCGACGGTACGACCACCCTCACGGATGGCGAACCGCAGGCCCTCGTCCATGGCGACCGGCTGGATCAGCACGACGGACATCTCGGTGTTGTCACCGGGCATGACCATCTCGGTGCCCTCGGGGAGGGTCACGACGCCCGTCACGTCCGTGGTACGGAAGTAGAACTGCGGGCGGTAGTTGTTGAAGAACGGGGTGTGGCGACCGCCCTCGTCCTTCGACAGGATGTACGCCTGGCCCTCGAACTCCGTGTGGGGAGTGGTGGTGCCGGGCTTGACGACGACCTGTCCACGCTCGACGTCCTCGCGCTTGATGCCGCGGACGAGGAGGCCGACGTTGTCGCCCGCCTGGCCCGAGTCGAGCAGCTTGCGGAACATCTCGATGCCGGTGACGGTGGTCTTCGTGGACTTCTCGCGGATGCCGACGATCTCGACGTCCTCGTTCACGTTGATCTGGCCACGCTCGACACGACCGGTGACGACGGTGCCGCGGCCGGTGATGGTGAAGACGTCCTCGACGGGCATGAGGAACGGCTTGTCGGTCTCGCGGACCGGGTCCGGGATGGAGTCGTCGACGGCCTGCATGAGCTCGGCGACCGACTCGGCCCACTTCTCGTCACCCTCGAGGGCCTTGAGAGCGGAGACCTTGACGACGGGGGCCTCCTCGTCGAACTCCTGCGCAGCGAGGAGCTCGCGGACCTCCATCTCGACGAGCTCGATGATCTCGTCGTCGTCCACCATGTCGGCCTTGTTCAGGGCGACGAGGATGTAGGGCACGCCGACCTGGCGGGCGAGCAGCACGTGCTCACGCGTCTGGGGCATCGGGCCGTCGGTGGCGGCCACGACCAGGATCGCACCGTCCATCTGAGCCGCGCCGGTGATCATGTTCTTGATGTAGTCGGCGTGACCCGGAGCATCGACGTGCGCGTAGTGGCGCTTCTCCGTCTGGTACTCGACGTGGGAGATGTTGATCGTGATACCACGAGCCTTCTCCTCGGGAGCCTTGTCGATCTGATCGAAGGCAAAGCTCTCGTTCAGGTCGGGGTACTTGTCGTGCAGAACCTTGGTGATCGCTGCGGTCAGCGTCGTCTTGCCGTGGTCAACGTGACCGATGGTCCCGATGTTGACGTGCGGCTTCGTCCGCTCGAACTTCGCCTTCGCCACTGTGTGTCCTCCTGGACTGTCGATGTCTGCGGTGTGCAGTCTTTTACGGTAGGTGGTGCCGGGACCGGCCGAGACGGCCGGTCCCTTCGGTCCTGCGTTCGGAGACTATTCTCCGGTGGCCTTCGCGATGATCTCCTTCGAGACGTTCGCCGGAACCTCTGCGTAGGAGTCGAAGACCATGGAGTAGTTCGCGCGGCCCTGGGTGCGGGACCGCAGGTCACCGATGTAACCGAACATCTCCGACAGCGGAACCAGCGCCTTGACGACACGGGCACCACTGCGTTCCTCCATGGCCTGGATCTGGCCACGGCGGGAGTTCACGTCGCCGATCACGTCGCCCATGTACTCCTCGGGCGTGGTGACCTCGACGGCCATCAGCGGCTCGAGGATGACGGGGCCGGCCTTGCGGGCGGCTTCCTTCAGGGCCTGCGAACCGGCGATCTTGAACGCCATCTCCGAGGAGTCGACGTCGTGGTAAGCGCCGTCGATGAGCGTCATCTTCAGGTTCACCAGCGGGTAGCCGGCGAGCACGCCGTACTGCATGGCGTCCTGCGCACCCGCGTCGACCGACGGGATGTACTCGCGCGGAACGCGGCCACCGGTGACCTTGTTCTCGAATTCGTACGTCGCACCGTCCTCGCCGACGAACGGCTCGAGACCGATGATGACCTTCGCGAACTGGCCGGAGCCACCCGTCTGCTTCTTGTGGGTGAACTCGTGCTTCTCGACGGTCTTGGTGATCGTCTCGCGGTAGGCCACCTGCGGCTTGCCGACGTTCGCCTCGACCTTGAACTCGCGACGCATGCGGTCGACGAGGATGTCGAGGTGGAGCTCGCCCATGCCGCCGATGACGGTCTGGCCGGTCTCCTCGTCCAGCTGCACCGAGAAGGTGGGATCCTCTTCGGCGAGCTTCTGGATCGCGGTGCCCAGCTTCTCCTGGTCGGACTTGGTCTTGGGCTCGATCGAGACCTGGATGACCGGGTCCGGGAAGGTCATCGACTCCAGGATGACCTGCTGCTGCGGATCGCAGAGCGTGTCACCGGTGGTGGTGTCCTTCAGGCCGATCACGGCGTAGATGTGGCCGGCGCTGGCCGTGGCGACCGGGTTCTCCTTGTTGGAGTGCATCTGGAACAGCTTGCCCAGACGCTCCTTCTTGCCCTTGGTCGAGTTGATGACCTGCGAGCCGGAGTCGACCTTGCCCGAGTACACGCGGACGTAGGTCAGCTTGCCGAAGAACGGGTGCGTCGCGATCTTGAACGCCAGCGCGGCGAACGGCTCGTCCGAGGACGGGCGACGCGTGAGGATCTCCTCCTCGTTGTTCGGGGCGTGACCCTGCACCGACTCCACGTCCAGCGGGGACGGCAGGTAGTCGATGACGGCGTCGAGCATGGGCTGGACGCCCTTGTTCTTGAACGCCGAGCCGCACAGGATCGGGTAGAGCTCCGAGTTCACGGTGAGCTTGCGGATGGCGCCCTTGATCTCCTCGATCGAGAGCTCCTCGCCACCGAAGAACTTCTCGAGCAGCGCCTCGTCCGACTCGGCGACGGTCTCGAGTAGCTCCTGGCGGTACTGCTCGGCCTTCTCCTGCAGGTCGGCCGGGATCTCGCGGACGTCGTACTTCTCGCCCAGCTTGGTCTCGCCGGACCAGACCTTCGCGTTCATCTCGACCAGGTCGACGATGCCCTCGAAGCCGTCCTCGGCACCGATGGGGAGCTGGATGACCAGCGGCTTGGCGCCGAGGCGATCCTTGATGGTCTGAACCGTGAAGTAGAAGTCGGCGCCGAGCTTGTCCATCTTGTTCACGAAGCAGATGCGCGGCACGTCGTACTTGTCGGCCTGACGCCACACCTGCTCGGACTGGGGCTCGACGCCCTCCTTGCCGTCGAACACGGCGACGGCACCGTCGAGGACACGGAGCGACCGCTCCACCTCGACCGTGAAGTCCACGTGTCCCGGGGTGTCGATGATGTTGATCTGGTTGTCGTTCCAGAAGCACGTCGTGGCAGCAGACGTGATGGTGATGCCACGTTCCTGTTCCTGCTCCATCCAGTCCATCGTGGCTGCGCCGTCGTGGACCTCACCGATCTTGTACGAGATACCGGTGTAGAAGAGGATGCGCTCGGTAGTGGTGGTCTTACCGGCATCGATGTGGGCCATGATGCCGATGTTGCGGACCTTGTTCAGGTCGGTCAGCACGTCCTGTGCCACGAATTCATCCCGCCTTGGTGTTGGAAGAGGTAGTTCTCGGTCGGATCAACGCCCGGGCGGCGCCGGATAGTTCCGGCGCCGCCGGGCGTTACGCGATCACCAGCGGTAGTGCGCGAACGCCTTGTTGGCTTCCGCCATCTTGTGCGTGTCCTCGCGGCGCTTCACCGCGGCACCGAGGCCGTTGCTGGCGTCGAGGAGCTCGTTGGCCAGACGCTCGACCATCGTCTTCTCACGACGAGCGCGTGAGAACGAGACGAGCCAGCGCAGTGCCAGCGTGGTGGAACGGCCGGGACGAACCTCGACCGGCACCTGGTAGGTGGCACCACCGACGCGACGGCTGCGGACCTCGAGGGCCGGCTTGACGTTGTCGAGAGCGCGCTTGAGCGTCACGACGGGATCGGTGCCCGTCTTCTCGCGTGCCTGCTCGAGAGCCTGGTACACGATGCGCTCGGCGGTCGACTTCTTGCCGTCGAGGAGGATCTTGTTGACGAGCTGCGTGACCAGCGGCGATCCGTAGACCGGATCGTTGATCAGCGGCCGCTTGGGTGCAGGTCCCTTGCGAGGCATGTCAGCTCTTCTCCTTCTTCGCGCCGTAGCGGCTGCGAGCCTGCTTGCGGTTCTTCACACCCTGGGTGTCGAGCGAGCCGCGGATGATCTTGTAGCGAACACCGGGGAGGTCCTTCACACGACCGCCGCGGACGAGCACCATCGAGTGCTCCTGCAGGTTGTGACCCTCACCGGGGATGTAGGCCGTGACCTCGACCGCGCTGGTCAAGCGCACGCGCGCGACCTTGCGGAGTGCGGAGTTCGGCTTCTTGGGCGTCGTGGTGTACACGCGGGTGCACACGCCGCGACGCTGCGGTCCGCCCTTGAGGGCGGCGGTCTTCAGTTTCGCGACCTTGTCGGTGCGACCCTTGCGGACCAGCTGGTTGATCGTTGGCATGAACCGGCTTTCTTCGTGTCGAGAATCAGGGATGGAAAGCAGTTGGGACAAGGAAGCGCTGCCCCTCACCCGGTACCGTTTCCGGCACTGCCACCGCGGGTCTTCTCACCCCGCGGTCGGGTGTGTCGCATACCCCCACACGGTAGCCATTGCGCTTGCTCGGCAAAGAACATGAGCACGGCTGTACCTCGTATAGGCACACAGACGGTCCGGACGCGCCGGACACAACCCACGACGATACCCGTCGGCGCGCCTGCGGGTCAAAACGCATCCCGATCGGGTACAGGGCGGGGTCGGTCGCAAGGGGGGTCGGTTGCAGGGAGGTCAAGCGCTCAGGTTGAGCGAGAGCTGCATCAGCCGCGTCGCCGCCTCGCACGGATCCGCCGGATTGCCCGGCCGGAACTGCACCCACCACCCGATCACCCCGGAGATCGGCGACGGCGCGCTCACCCCGCACGACGCCGGATCGTCGGGCTGCCGGATCTCGATGGCCCCGCGGGAGGACACCGTCACGTCCGTGACGGTCCACCCCATCCGTTCGTTCGCCTCCCGCTCGGCGGCGAGCGAGCCCGACTCGAACCAGTCGAACGTCACCTTGACCGCGCCGGCCGGCCCCGTGACGTCCCACCGACAGATCGCGCCGAGGAAGCCCTGATCGATGGCCGTGCCGCCGACCACGTCCGCGATCTGCTCCGGGGTGACGGTGTTGCACTCCTCGAGCAGCGACTGGAACTCCTGATCGCCGGTGGTCGCGCCCACCGGGACCGGTCGGCCCTCGATGGTGGAACTGCACCCGGTGAGGAGCAGCGCCCCGGCGGCGAGCGCGGCGAACGTCGCCCGCCGTGTCAACGTCGCCCGCCGTGTCACTGCGCGCGGGGTCACTACGCGCGGAGTCACTGCGCACGCTCCGCGACGGTCTCGAGCAGCTGGCGTCCCACCACGCACGGGTCGGCGGTGGGGGTGACGTCTGCGTAGGTGACCGACAGATGGACGAAGTCCGACCCGTACTGCAGCGCGCTCTCGCAGAGCACCGGCTGCCCGAGGGCGTCCTGGTAGAGGGCCTCGAAGCCGGACCGCCCCGCGATCTCCAGGTCCGCGGCCGGCCGGCCGATCAGTTCGGACCCCGCGCGCTCGCGGCCGATCGGACTGCCGCGGTACCAGGAGAAGCTGACCGACGGTCCCGTCGGACCGGAGACTTCCCACTCGCATCCGACCGAGTTGCGGGTGACCGTCGCGAAGGCGGGCACCGCGAACGCCTGCCGGACTTCGTCGTCGGTCAACTGTCCGCAGACCCCGAAGAAGGGCCCCGGCTGTGCGGCCGCGGTGGTCGTGGTCGGCCCGGCCGCGGTGTCGGACGTGCCGCCGCACGCCGTCAACGCCGCCGCCGCTGCCAGGCCTGCAGCCCACCGCCCCGGTCTCATGCCCGGCACCCTACAAGGAACGGCCGACCCGCTCGCCCCGTCACGTCGCGCCCGTCAGGACGCGGCCGTCGGCAGCGGCAGGGACGCGTCCAGCACCGCCGCCCAGGCCTTGACGATCTCGCCGCGCCGTCGGGAATCGTCGCTGAGCACGTCGGCCAGTCCCAACCCGCGGGCGAGGTCGAGCGTGGCCTGAACCAATCGGTGGGTGCGGGGATCGGCGTCGTCGACACCGAGGTGGCGCACCGCGGTGCGGTGGGCCGCCCGGCCGAATTTGTCCTCGAGGGGCAGCACGCGCGCGCGGAGGTCGGGATCGGACGACGCCGCCGTCCACACCTGCAACGCCGCCTTGAACATCGGTCCCGTGTAGTACTCCACCAGCCGCGCGACGACGGCTTCGGTGCGCTTCGCACCGGTCGGCAGGTCGCCCTCCTCGGCCACCGCATCACCCATCCGGGTGTCGAACATGTAGTCCAGCGCCGCCGTGATCAGGTCCTCGCGGGTGGGGAAGTGATGCTGGGTGGCGCCGCGCGAGACGCCGGCCCGTTCGGCGACGTGACCGACCGTGGTGGGTCCCCATCCCTGCTCGGCGAGGGATTCGATGGTGGCCTCGAGGAGCCGCTGCCGAGTGGCCCGGCTGCGATCCTGCTTCGGCTCCCGCGGCGCGACCACGTGCTACCCCCTCACGACGGCCCAGGACGGTGGGCGCTTCTCCAGGAACGCCATCATCCCTTCCCGCGCCTCGGCCGACGCGAACAGGCGGGCGGAGTCCGCGGCGAGGGCGTCGGCGCGGCGATCGAACTCGTCGAGGACGGCGGCCGTGGTGAGCTTCTTCGTCTCGGCCAGGCCCTGCGGGGAGGACAGGCGGAACGACGCGAGCAGGGGCCGGGCCGCCGCCGCGGGATCGTCGGCCGTTTCGGTGATCAGGCCGTACGCGGCGGCCTCGGCCGGGCCCACCTTCTCTCCGGAGAGGAACAACCGACTCGCCGCCCGCGAGGTCAAGCGCGGCAGCACCGTCAGCGAGATGATCGACGGCGCCAACCCGAGCCGCGCCTCGGTCAGCGCGAACGTGCTGCGCGGCCCGGCGATCACGACGTCGCACGCCGCGATCAGGCCCATGCCACCGGCCCGGACGTGCCCGTCGATCAGCCCGACCACCGGGACGGGCGCCTCGACGACGGCGCGGAGCAACTCCACCATCTGCGCCGTCCGCGTGGCGGGGTCCGCGCCCGCCTCGGTGAGATCGGCTCCGGCGCAGAAGGTTCCACCGGTGTGCGTGAGCACCACGGCGCGGACGTCGGGGTCGGCCCCGGCCCGGCGCACCCCGTCAAGGACGCCGGCGACCAGGGCGGAGGACAGGGCGTTGCGGTTGTGCGGGCTGTCGAGCGTGAGGGTGACGACGCCCGCGTCCCGCTCCTCACCGACCGGCGGCGGGACGGGCGGCGACTCGAGTGACTCCGGTGCCATCAGTAGCTCTTCGGCAGGCCCAGCGAGTGCTGGGAGACGAAGTTGAGGATCATCTCCCGGCTCACCGGAGCGACCCGGGCGATCCGAGCGGTGCCCAGCATCGACGCCAGTCCGTAGTCCGAGGTCAGGCCGGCGCCGCCGTGGGTCTGGATGGCCTGATCGAGCGCCTTGATGCTGGCCTCCGCGGCCGCGTACTTGGCCATGTTGGCGGCCTCGGCGGCCCCGAAGTCCTCACCGCTGTCGTAGAGCACGGCGGCCTTCTGCATCATGAGCTTGGCCAGTTCGAGCTCGATCTTGCACTGCGCCAACGGGTGCGCGATGCCCTGGTGGGCGCCGATGGGGGTCTTCCACACCTGCCGTTCCTTGGCGAACGTCACCGCGGCGTCGAGGGCGTAGCGGCCCATGCCGATCGCCATTGCCGCACCGAGGATCCGCTCGGGGTTGAGCCCGGCGAACAGCTGCGCAATCGCCGCGTCGGGCTCGCCGACCAGCGCGTCGGCCGGCAGTCGGACGTCGTCGAGGAACAGGGTGAACTGGTGGTCCGGCTCGACGATGTCCATGGCCATCGGCGTCGCGGTGAATCCCGGGGTGTCGGTGGGCACGATGAAGAGCGCCGGCTTCAGCCCACCCGTCGCCGCGTCCTCGGTGCGGGAGACCACCAACACGGCGTCGGCCTGGTCCACCCCGGAGATGTAGATCTTGCTGCCGCGCAGCACCCACTCGTCGCCGTCCCGACGCGCGGTGGTGGTGATCTTGTGCGAGTTCGACCCCGCGTCCGGCTCGGTGATACCGAAGGCCATGATCGCGGATCCGTCGGCGAGCCGAGTCAGCCAGTGCTGCTTCTGATCCGGGGTGCCGTACTTGGCGATGATCGTGCCGCAGATCGCCGGGGAGACCACCACGAGCAGCAAGCCGGCGCCGAAGGAGGACATCTCCTCCTGCACGAGGGCGAGCTCGTAGATGCCCGCCCCGCCGCCGCCGTACTCCTCCGGCAGGTTGACCCCGAGGAACCCGAGGGCACCGGCCTCCTGCCACAGCTCGGTGAGCGGCTCGCCGCGGCGCGCCTTCGGCAGCACGTAGTCCATGTAGTTGTGCCGCTTGCCCAGTCCCGCGACGGCGGCGCGCAGACTCTTCTGCTCCTCGGTCTCGACGAAGCTCACGACTGTTCTCCTTCTCGGGATTCGGCTGTATCGGTTGTCGGTGTCTCGGTTGTCACGGATTCGGGTTCGGCCACCACCGCGAGGACGGCGTCCACCTCGACCTGCTGTCCCACCGACACCGCCAGCTCGGTCACGACGCCGTCCGCGGGCGCCGTGACGGTGTGTTCCATCTTCATGGCCTCGAGCCACACGATCGGCTGCCCCGCCGTGACACGGTCGCCGACCGCAACGCCGAGCCGGACCACCGACCCGGGCATCGGCGCGACGAGCGAGCCTGCGGCGACGGTGGCGCTCGGATCGACGAATCGGGGGCGACGCTCCAGCGCCACCGGACCGAGCGAGGAGTGCACGGCCACCTGCGATCCGTGCACGAGCACGGTGAACGTCCGTCGCACGCCGCCGTGGTCGAGGACCACGGACCGCGCGTCGCCGCGCACCAGCGCGCAGTCGTCGAGATCGGTCACCAACCCGTCGCGGCCGAGGCGATACTCGACGACGACGTCCTCCCCGTCCACCGTGTAGGCCGTGCGTTGGGCAACCGACGGCAGGTTCCGCCATCCGCTCGGCAACGACCGGCCCACCGGGGCGGCGGCACGACGGCCCGCAGCCTCGGCCAGTGCGGCCGCGAGTGCGGACAGGCGGAGCTCGTCGCCCGCGACCAACGGCCGCGCCAGCGCGGCGAGCCCGTGCGTGGTGAAGAACGCGGTGTCGGTGTCACCGGCGAGGAACGCCGGGTGACGCAGAACCCGGACCAGCAGATCGCGATTGGTGCGCAGGCCGACGAGGACCGCCCGCTCCATCGCGGACGCGAGGACCGCCGCCGCGCGACGACGGGTGGGCGCGACCGCGATGACCTTGGCCAGCATCGGGTCGTAGTGCACGCCGACGACGCTGCCGCTCTCGACCCCGGAATCGACGCGCAGACCCTGAGCACCATCGGCACCACCAACACCACCCGCACCCGCGGCACCGGACGCCGGAACCTCGAACCGCACCGCGGACCCGAGGTCCACCTCGTGCAGGGTGCCGCTCTGCGGCTGCCAGTCCCGCGCCGGGTCCTCCGCGTAGAGACGCACCTCGATCGCGTGTCCGGTGGTGGGCGGCGGCTCGGCCGGCAGCGCGCCCCCGGCGGCGACGTGCAGTTGCAGCGACACCAGGTCGAGTCCGGTGGTGCACTCGGTGACCGGATGTTCCACCTGCAGACGGGTGTTGGTCTCGAGGAAGTAGAACTCGCCGCGCTCGTCGGCGAGGAACTCGACGGTTCCGGCGCCCTCGTAGTCGATGGCGGTGGTGGCGGCGCGGGCGGCCTCGAAGAGCCGTTCCCGCATGCCCGGAGTGCGCTCGACCAGCGGTGAGGGCGCCTCCTCGATCACCTTCTGATGGCGACGCTGGATGGAGCATTCCCGCTCCCCCACGGCCCAGACGGTGCCGTGACGGTCGGCCATGACCTGGACCTCGATGTGTCGACCCGTCTCGAGGTAGCGCTCGCAGAACACGGTGGCATCGCCGAACGCGGACAACGCTTCCCGCGCCGCGCCCTCGATCTCGCCGGGAAGCGAGGCGAGGTCGCGCACCACGCGCATGCCGCGGCCGCCGCCGCCCGCCGACGCCTTCACGAGGACGGGCAGATCGGCGTCGGTGACCGTCGCGGGATCGAGCCGGTCGAGCACGGGCACGCCCGCGTCGCGCATCATCGCCTTCGATTCGACCTTCGAGCCCATGATCTCGATGGCCTTCACCGGCGGTCCGATCCAGACCAGGCCGGCATCCTGCACCGCGCGGGCGAACTCGGCGTTCTCGGAGAGGAATCCGTACCCCGGGTGGATCGCATCGGCGCCGGCGCGGCGCGCGGCGTCGATGACGAGGTCACCGCGCAGGTACGTCTCGGCGGAGGACAGCCCCGGCAGTCGCACCGCGGCGTCCGCCTCGGCGACGTGCGGGGAGTCGGCGTCGGCGTCGGAGAACACGGCGACGGTGCCGATGCCCTCGCGTCGGCACGTGGCGAACACCCGGCGGGCGATCTCGCCGCGGTTGGCCACGAGCACCCGAGTGACCGGGGTGTCGGGATCGGGGGGCGTCGTGGGTGTCGTGGGCGTCGCGCCCGTCGGTGCAGTCATGGCGTCACATCCGGAAGACACCGAACTCGGCGGTGCCCTCGATCGGGGCGGAGGCGATGGCCGACAGGCACATCCCCACCACCGTGCGGGTGTCTCGGGGATCGATGACGCCGTCGTCGTACAGGCGGCCCGAGAGGAACATCGGTACCGACTCGGCCTCGATCTGGTTCTCGATCATCGCGCGCAGGCCGGCGTCGGCCTCCTCGTCGAACGCCTGCCCCCGCGCTTCCGCGGCGGCGCGGGAGACGATGGAGATGACGCCCGCGAGCTGCGCGCCGCCCATGACGGCGGACTTCGCGCTGGGCCAGGCGAACAGGAAGCGCGGGTCGAACGCGCGCCCGCACATGCCGTAGTGGCCGGCGCCGTAGGACGCGCCGAGGAGCACGGAGATGTGCGGGACGGTGGAGTTGGAGACGGCGTTGATCATCATCGCGCCGTGCTTGATCATGCCGCCTTCCTCGTACTCGCGGCCCACCATGTAGCCGGTGGTGTTGTGCAGGAACAGCAACGGGGTGTTCGACCTGTTGGCCAGCTGGATGAACTGGGTGGCCTTCTGCGACTCCTCGCTGAACAGCACGCCACGCGCGTTGGCGAGGATGCCGACCGGGAAGCCGTGCAGCTCAGCCCATCCGGTGACGAGCGACGATCCGTAGAGCGGCTTGAACTCGTCGAACTCGCTGTCGTCGACGATGCGCGCGATCACCTCGCGGGGATCGAAGGGGATCTTCAGGTCCGCGGGGACGATCCCGAGCAGGTCCTCCGCGTCGTACCGCGGCGGCAGCACCTCCGCGCGAGGTGCGGGGCCGGCCTTGCGCCAGTTCAACCGGGCGACGATGGAACGCCCGATGCGCAGCGCGTCCTGCTCGTCGACGGCGAGGTGATCCGCGAGGCCCGACGTCCGCGCGTGCATCCGTGCGCCGCCCAAGGATTCGTCGTCGGTCTCCTCGCCGGTGGCCATCTTCACCAGCGGCGGACCGGCCAGGAACACCTTCGACCGCTCCTCGATCATCACGACGTGATCGGACATACCGGGGATGTACGCACCGCCGGCGGTGGAGTTGCCGAACACCAGCGCGATCGTCGGAATGCCCGCGGCGGAGAGCCGAGTGAGGTCGCGGAAGATGCGGCCGCCGGGGACGAACACTTCCTTCTGGGTCGGAAGGTCCGCGCCGCCGGACTCGACCAGCGAGATCACCGGCAGGCGGTTCTGCAGCGCGATGTCGTTGGCGCGCAGCGTCTTGCGCAGCGTCCAGGGGTTGCTGCTGCCGCCGCGGACAGTGGGATCGTTGGCAACGATCAGGCACTCGGTTCCGCTGACGACGCCGATGCCGACGACGACGGACGCGCCGACCGGGAAGTCCGACCCCCAGGCCGCCAACGGGCACAGCTCGAGGAACGGTGCATCCTCGTCGACGAGCAGTTCGATCCGCTCCCGCGCGGTGAGCTTGCCGCGCGCACGGTGCCGGGCGACGTACTTCTCTCCGCCGCCGGCGAGGGCCTTGGCGTGCTCGGACTCGACCTCACCCAGCTTGGCGCGCATGGTGTCCGCGGCGGCGGCGAACCCGTCGCCCGCGACGTCCAGCCGCGAGACCAACGCCGTCATGCGGTGTAGCCCAGACGCTTCGCGGCCAGCGAGGTCAGGATCTCGGTGGTGCCGCCGCCGATGCCGATGATGCGCATGTCGCGGTACTGCCGCTCCACCTCGCTCTCCGCCATGTAGCCGAGCCCGCCGAAGAGTTGGACAGCCTGCGAGGCCACCCACTCGCCGGCTTCGACAGCGGTGTTCTTCGCGTGGCACACCTCGGCGATCCCGTCCGTCTCGCCTGCGACGTAGCGGTCCACCAACGCGCGGGTGTAGGTGCGGGCGACGTCGATCCGACGATGCATCTCGCTGAGCGTGTTCTGCACCGACTGGCGGGCGATCAGCGGCTTCCCGAAGGTGCGTCGGTCACGGGTCCAGGCCGCGGTGAGGTCGAGGCACCGCTGCGCGGACGAGTACGCCTGCGCCGCGAGCGCCACCCGCTCGGAGACGAACGCCTGCGCGATCTGCCCGAACCCGGAGTTCTCCGCCCCGACGAGGTTGCGCACCGGCACCCGGACGTCGGTGAAGGACAGCTCCGCGGTGTCGGAGGCGCGCCAGCCCATTTTGTCGAGCTTGCGGGACACCTCGAAACCCGGTGTCCCACGCTCGATCACGAGCAGCGACACTCCCGCGGCGCCGTCGCCACCCGTCCGGACCGCGGTGACCACGAAGTCGGCCCGGCAGCCCGAGGTGATGTAGGTCTTGGACCCGTTCACCACGAACTCGTCACCGTCGCGCACCGCTCTCGTGGTCAGGTGACCCACGTCGGAGCCGCCGCCCGGCTCGGTGATCGCGAGCGACCCGATCGCCTCGCCGGCCAGCGTCGGTCGGACCCAGCGGTCGACCTGGTCGGGGTCCCGCGCGCCGACGAGGTGGGGCAGCGCGATCCCGCACGTGAAGAGGGACGCGAACACGCCGCCCGAGGCGCCCGCCTCGTGCATCTCCTCGCAGATGACGGTGGCGTCGACGACGGTGCCGCCCTCACCCCCGACCGCCTCGGGGAACGGCGCCCCGAGCAGGCCCAACTCGGCGGCCGCGCGGTGGAGGCTGCGCGGGATCTCCCCGTCGCGCTCCCACTCGGCCTGGTACGGCGCGACGTCGCGGTCGACGAACGCGCGGACGGTCTTGCGGAGCTGCTCGCGCTCCGGTCCTCCCCAGGGGGTCATGCGGGTGCTCCTGATGTGGTGGTGTCCTGTGCAGTGGTGTCCTGCGCAGTGGTGTCCTGCGCAGTGGTGTCCTGTGCGGTGGGGTCCTGTGCGGCGCTCTCGCGCACCAGATGTCGGGGGATCGGGACGTGCCGGGATCGCAGCCACTCCCCGAGTCCCTTGGCCTGAGGATCGAAGCGCGCGCCGGACGCGACACCGGCGCCCAGCAGGCCGTGCACGACGACGTTGATCGCCCGCAGGTTCGGGAACTCGTACCGGTGCAGGGTCAGTGTTGCCGTCTCGGGCAGCAGCTGCCGGATCGCGTCGACGGTGAGCCAGCCGCGGAGCCACTCCCACTCGGCGTCGGTCCGCACCCAGACGCCGACGTTGGCGTCGCCGCCCTTGTCGCCGCTGCGGGCCGCCGCGAGCGTGCCGAGCGGCAGCATCACCGTGTCGATATCGGATGGGCCGGCGGTGTCCGATCGGGCGACGAAGTCACCGGGCACGTCGGGATCGTCGGACACGGGGGTGATGACGGTCGGCGCCGGAATCGCCACCCGCGTGCCGTCGGGCAGTACGGCGGTGTGCTCGGGGACCGACTGCTCGACGTACCCGGCCTCGAAGACGCCGTAGGGCGACCCGTTCCCCGGCGGCGCGGTGACCGCGAAGCCGGGGTAGCTGGCGAGAGCCAGTTCGATGGCCGCACCCGAGAATCGCCGCCCGACGACGGCCGGGTCGGGGTCGCGGACGACCACGCGCAGCAGGGCGCTGGCCGCTTCCTCGGTGTCGGAGTCGGAGTGATCGGTGCGGGCGAGGGTCCACTCGACCTGCGCGGGCGGCGGCACCAGCGCGTCGGTGAGCTGTGCCCGG
This sequence comes from Rhodococcoides kroppenstedtii, assembly GCF_900111805.1. Taxonomy (GTDB): domain Bacteria; phylum Actinomycetota; class Actinomycetes; order Mycobacteriales; family Mycobacteriaceae; genus Rhodococcoides; species Rhodococcoides kroppenstedtii. The sequence continues at coordinate 126,666 of NZ_FOJN01000007.1, read as the reverse complement.
ACCAACGCCGCCTTGGCGTCGACGTCGAGCCCGGTGAGCACGAACGTCGTCTCGTTCCGAAATCCGCCCACCGTGTTGCGGGAGACCTTCAACGTCGGCGGCGGCGCCTCGCCCCGCACACCCGCGATCCGCACGCGGTCGGGGCCGTCGTCGCTCAGGGCGACGGTGTCGAGTCGGGCGGTGGCGTCCGGTCCAAAGTAGCGCGGCCCGGTCACCTCGTACATCAGCTGGGCGGTGACGGTCCCGATCGTCACCGCGCCTCCGGTTCCGGGGTGCTTGGTGATCACCGACGATCCGTCGGCGTCGATCTCGGCGATCGGAAAGCCGGGCCGACGGAGGTCGGGGACGTCGGTGAAGAAGGAGTAGTTCCCGCCGGTGGCCTGGGTGCCGCACTCGATCACGTGCCCGGCGACCACGGCGCCGGCCAGAGCGTCGACGTCGTCACGGGTCCATCCGAACCGCGCGACCGCGGGTCCGACGACGACGGACGCGTCGGTCACGCGTCCGGTCACCACCACCTGCGCTCCCGCGTCCAGGCAGCGCGCGATGCCGAAGGCACCGAGGTAGGCGTTGGCGGTCAGCGGCGAGCCGAGCCCCAGTGCGTCGGCGCGGTCGAGCAGATCGTCCCCCTCGACGTGAGCGACGGCGACCGTGATGCCGAGGCGGTCCGCCAGGGCGCGGATCTCGTCCGCCAACCGCGCCGGTGCGAGACCACCGGCGTTGCTGACGAGCGTCACCCCGCGCTCGACGGCGGTGCCGAGACAGTCCTCGAGTTGCCGCAGATAGGTCTTGGCGTAGCCGCGGGTGGGATCCTTCAGGCGGTCGCGGCCGAGGATCAGCATGGTCAGCTCGGCCAGGTAGTCGCCGGTGAGGACGTCGAGCTCGCCCCCGTCCAGCATCTCGCGCATGGCCGAGAACCGGTCGCCGTAGAACCCGGAGCAGTTGCCGACGCGCAGGGCGGTCACGGTGCCGTCCCCGCGGTCTCCGCCGTCTCCGTTCGCGGGGCACGCCCGCTACCCGGCGCCCCGGCGAAGGCCTGCGCGATCGTCAGCCATTCCTCGGCGTCGCCGCCGCGGGTGACCAGCGCGGTGTCGTCGCGGTGGACACGCTGGGTCACGAGCAGGCAGAAGTCCAGAGCGGGTCCGCTCACCCGCTGGTCCGCGTCGTCCGGTCCCCAGGTCCATTCCGAGCCGTCGGGCGCGGTGAGGGCGACGCGGACGGGCGCGGCCGGCGCCGGGCGACCGCGGAGCGAGTAGGCGAACTCGCGCGTCCGCACACCGAGGTGGGCGACGTGGCGCAGGCGGGCGGTCGGTTCGCGAGGCACCCCGAGGGCGTCGGCGACGTCCTGTCCGTGCGCCCAGGTCTCCATGAGTCGGGCGGTGGCCATGGACGTCGCGCTCATCGGCGGGCCGAACCAGCGGATACGCGTGCCGGCCGGGACGTCCGGCAGAACGGTGAGCAGTTGCGAGCGCCCGAGACGCCACCGGGCCAGCAGCGTGCTGGGCTGCTCACCCGCGAGATCCGCGGCAGCGGCGTCGACGAAGCCCGCCGGATCGGCGAGCGCCTCGGCGATCACGGCGTCGAACGCCGCGGCGGCGTCCTCGTCGCCCGCGGACCCTGCCGCGGTCAACGCCGCGACGTGATCGGTCCAGTGCAGGTGCGCGATCTGGTGGGCGACGGTCCAGCCGTCGGCGGGAGTGAGCGTGCGCCACCCCGCCTCGTCGACGTCGGTGAGCAGGTCGTCGAGGGCGTCGCCCTCGGCGCGGAGGTCCGCCAGCACGGCGGCCGTGTCGGCCATGTGAGCACCGTGCCAGCGACGATTGAAAAAAGCAAGCACGCTTGCTTTGTTAGGACGACACGCTGTTCTTGTGATCCATCACAGAACCTTGACGGGGCCCACTCTTCCCCTCCCGCCGGGACGAAGTCCTGGTTTACGGTGACCGGACCGGGCAGTCCGCCCCTATACCGCATGACCCCTCGGCACGCCCACCGACGCGCCGAGCGCACCGATCGAGCATGACCTGAAGGGAACGGGACCGACATGGCACCAGGACCGGAGGGCATTCCCCAGCCCTTTCCCCAGCCCCTCCCGCAGACCTACCCTCAGAGCTACGGGCAGGGCGGCGCGTTCGGCGGCGCGGGTGCGTTCGGCACCGCGTTCACCCCGTCCGCTCCCTCACGGGCGTACGCGTCCCCCCGCCCGGAGTCCTACCCCTCGGCGGACTCCGTCGCGGACATCGGTAGTGACCCGCGCGACGAACGGGACGACGACGCCCCTCGCGGCCTGCTGGAGAGCCGGTACGAGTGGATCGTCGGAATGATGTACTCGTTCACCGACGAGCGGGTGGTGCGCGTCCTCATCGCGCTGTTCACCGCGGGTATGGGCGTGTGCGCGACCCTCGAAATCCTCTTCGGCTTCGGCGCGCGCACCCAGCCGGCCCTCGGCATCCAGATCGGCTGTGGTGTCTTCGCGTTCACCGCCGCGCTGTGGTGGCTGGTGATCTCCTGGCCACGCCTCTGGACCCTGTTCGTCTTCGTGGTCCTGGCCGACATCGGTATCGTCGCCGCCAACCTGACGGCGGACATGCCCCCCGAGTTCGCGATCGGCAAGACCGCGTTCCTCGCGGTCCTCGGTCTGGTCGCAGGAATTTTCCTCGACCGCTGGATGCTCGCGACGCACATGGTGCTCAGCGCCGGCGGCGTGACGGCCATCATCGGGTGGAAGTTGTTCACCACGGACGTGCCCGTGCTGGGGGCCATGGTGGTGTGGGTCCCGGTAGTGGCGCTGACCATTGCCATCCCGGTCCTGCTCTACACCTTCGTCCGCGCCGTGCGGCTCGACCAGAACTAGAGACGCGGTCGACCGCACCTAGTCGTCGATACTCGACATGTCTCCGTAGCGCGCCCCCACGACGGCCGACGCCGGCACCGCGGCCTCCAGCTCGTCCAGGATCTCCTGGGTGGCGGCCACGTCCAGGGCGCCGATGTTCTCCTCGAGATAGCGCACCCGCTTGGTTCCGGGGATCGGCGCGACGTCCGCACCCTGCGCCAGCACCCACGCCAACGCCAGCTGACCGGCCGTGCAGCCGAGCCGGTCCGCGATGGTCCGCACCTGCGCGACCAGCGCCAGGTTGGCCTCGAGCGCCTCGCCCTGGAACCGCGGGAAATACGACGTCCGGCGCGAATCCTGCTCGGCCAGCTGCGACTCCTTCTCGATGGCTCCGGTCAGCAGCCCGCGGCCGAGCGGCGAGTACGGCACCAGACCGATGCCCAATTCCCGCAACGTCGGGAGCACCTCGGCCTCGATGTCGCGGGTGAAGAGGGAGTACTCCGTCTGCACCGCGGTGATGGGGTGAACGGAGTGCGCGCGGCGAATGGTGGCCGCCGACGCCTCGGACAGACCCAGATGGCGCACCTTGCCGGCCTGGACCAACTCCGCCATGGCCCCGACGGTGTCCTCGATCGGAACCGACTTGTCCACCCGGTGCTGGTAGTACAGGTCGATGTGGTCGACGCCGAGGCGCGACAGCGACGCGTCGCACGCCGACCGCACGTACTCGGGGCTGCCGTTGATGCCGAGCCTGGTGCCGTCGGGCAGACGCTCGTTGCCGAACTTCGTGGCCAGCTGCACCTCGTCGCGTCGCCCGGCGATCGCCTCGCCGACCAGTTCCTCGTTGACGAACGGGCCGTACATGTCGGCGGTGTCGAGGAAGGACACGCCGAGGTCGAGGGCGCGGCGGATGGTCTCGATGCCGGACGCCCGGTCGGTCTCGCCGTAGAACTCGGACATGCCCATGCAGCCGAGTCCGAGGGCCGACACCGTGAGGGCCGACTGCGTGCCGAGCGTGCGCTGCGAGAGGGTCATACCGTCCACAGTAGGCCGGGTCCGTCGGCCCCGGCTCGTGCCTCGTCTAGCGGAACAGCGGCCACTTCCGCTTGCGCGCCAGCTGGTCCATCCCCTCCTGGATGGTGCGCCGGACCTCCTCGTACTTGGCCTGCACGTAGTCCTCGTCGTCGACGAGCGCGAGGTCCGGCTCGACCGTGACCGCGGGCATGAAGCGGGTGCGGATCTTCGCCGGCAGCGGGATCTGCGGGAGGGCGGCGGGCGCGACGATCCACGGCAGCGACACGGCGATCGGGAAGACCTTCAGACGGGCGATGCGGTCGAGTCGGAGCGTCCGCGACAGGCGGTCCCCCTTGATGAGAACCGGCATCGCGTCGCCGCCGCCCACGGTCGCGATCGGCACGATGGGGACCCCGCACCGGATGGCGAGTTTCACGAATCCGGTGCGCCCGGCGAGCGTCGCCACGTCGCGGTCGCGCCACGGACGAAGCGAGTCGACCTCCCCGCCCGGCCAGACGATGACGTCGCGGCCCGCGGCCAGCGCGGTCGCCATGGAATCGGGAGCGGCCGGGAGAACTCCCATCGAGCGGAAGAGCCCGCCGATGAGCGGGAAGGCCATCAGCGCGTCGTGCGCGGTGCCGTGCAGGGGCCGATCCGGGCCGAACCGCCGCCACCACTGCGCCCCGACCGTCCACGCGTCCCAGACGAACGGTGCGCCGGTGTGCACTCCGACGAGGAGGACGGGCGCGTCGGGGACGTTCTCCCACCCGTCGATCTCCATGCGGAAGTACTTGTCCACGAGCGGGTTCCACAGCCGCTCCTGCTTGCGCATGCGGTCGATGTCCTGGTCGTCCAGATCCCAGTCGCCCGCGCGGGAGGCGACCACGCCGGACAGACCACCCGACTGCGCGGCACGCTTGTCCTTCATGTGCAGGCGCGCGGCGGCGGCCACCCGCTCGGCCTGATCCGCCACCTCGGTGTCCCGCTCGGTGCTCTCGCTCATGACGGGCGAACCTACTCCCGGCGAGCCGGGGCCGTGGGGGGTTCGGCGATGCGTGGTGACGGGTCAGGAACGGGTGGACGAGCGGGTGACGAGGCTCCAGTGCGCCGTCGTGTCGACCTCGGCACCCAGCGCGATGCGTGCGGCGATGCGGCCCTGCTCGTGGAGCGATTGCGCCACGGTGGTCAGACCGGCATCGGCCGCCTCGGTCGAGTCGTCCCAGCCCACCACCGAGACCGCGCCCGAGGCGACGTCGGCGCCCAGCTCGACCATCGCCCCCAGCGCCAGCTCGTCGCTCATGGCGAGCACGGCATCGGGACGGTGCACGTCCCGGTACTCGGTCACGGCGCGGCGTCCCTCGGCGCGGAAACTGCCCGCCCCGAACACCACCGGGACCTCCGCCCACGACAGACCGGCGGCCTCGGCCGCGGTGCGGTACCCGCGGAGTCGGTGGCGGGTGACGGGGAAGGCGACGCGATCGGGATCGGGACCGTGGACGACCTCGCGACGCCGGCCGCGATCGGCAGGGAACGACAGGACCATCGGCCGTCGGGCCCCGCGCAGTCCCTCCCGCGCCACCGCCTCGGCGGCCGCGGTGTCGTCGATGGTGACCACGGCCGCCCCGGCGTCGGCGGGCCCGCCCTGCACGCAGACCGGCCGGCCCGTCGCGACGGCGGCGGACAGCGCCGGGTCGTCGTACACCGTCGTCCAAAAGACGTACCCGTCGACGGCGGCGTCACGGACCCGGTGCACCGCGACGCCGTCCCGCGCGTTCGGCAGCAGCACGAGGCCGGTGTCGGTGTCCAGGCAGGCGTCGGCGATGCCGGAGAAGAACCGGCGCGCGTGCGGATCGTCGAACGCGAACGTCAGGGTCTCGGTGAGCACCACCGCGAGATCGTTGGTGCGGCCGCGGCGGAGCGACTGCGCGCCGCGGTGGGGTCCGGTGTAGCCGAGCGTGTCCGCGGTGGCCAACACGCGCCGTCGGGTCTCGTCGGACACCCGGTCCGGCCGGCCGAAGGCGTAGGAGACGGTCATGACCGACACGCCCGCGGCGGCCGCGACGTCGGCCATCGTCGGCGCACGGCGGCGCGGATCCGACGGCGCGGATCCGGAGTCGGGGGGTCGAGAATCGGACATCGCGCCGACTGTACCGGGCCCGCGGTGGCCGTCGTCTGCCCTGCTCCGCAGCCTGTGTATCGTTACACACATGCTCACCGGTTCCCCCGCGCCCGCCGGCGCGCAGCGATCCTCAACCCCCGCTCTGCTGGTCCTGGCGGCGACGGCGTTCGTCTACGTCACCGCAGAGACGTTGCCGGTGGGCCTGCTGCCGGAGATGTCGGGCGACCTCGGCGTGAGCGAGGCCGCCGTCGGCCTGCTGCTGACCTTCTACGCCTACGCCGTCGCCGTGGTCACGCTTCCGCTCATGGCCGCCGTCCGGTCGTGGAATCGCCGCACGGTCGTCGTCGGGACCGCCGCCGCGCTGGCGGTCTCGCAGTTGGTGTCGGCCGTCGCCGTCGGCTACCCGATGCTCGTGGCGGCCCGCTTGATCTGCGCGGCCACGCACGGAGTGTTCTGGGCGGTGGTCGCTCCGGTCGCGGCGTCGCTGGTGGTGCCCGGCCGTCGCGGCAAGGCCATCGCCCTGGTCTACGCGGGCACGTCGCTCGCGCTGGTGGCGGGCAATCCGCTCACCTCCGCGCTGGGTCAGTGGGCGGGGTGGCGCGTCGCCGCCGCCACCCTCGGCGTGATCGGGCTGATCATCACCCTGGCGCTCGCCCGGTTGCTCCCCACTCTCCCCTCGGCGCCGCGGGCCGACCGTCGGACGAGCGGCGGACGGACCCGGGTGGCGCCGGCCCTCGTCCTGCTGTGCGGCGTGACGCTGCTGGCCGTCCTCGGCCACTTCGCGGGCTACACCTACTTCGCCCTGATCGTCGAGCGCGCGCTGGGATCGACGGGCGGGGCGGTGTCGGTGATGCTCTTCGTCTACGGCCTGGCCGGCGTGGTCGGCATCTGGCTGATCGGCCGCACGTACGACCGCCGGCCGTGGCTCTCGTCCGTGGTGGTCCTGTCGACGGTGACGGCCGCGGTCGGCGTCCTGCTGCTCCTGCTGGCGGTCCCGACGGGAGCCACTCCGGTTCTGGCCGTGGCCGCGATCGCGCTGTGGGGTCTGGCCTTCACGACGATTCCCGTGTGCATCCAGTCCGCCGTGCTGCACTCCGCACCCGCCGGATCGGCCGACGCCTACTCGGCCGTGTACGTCGTGACGTTCCAGGTGGGCATCGCCACGGGCGCGCTCATCGGCGGCGGCCTGATCGACGCCCTGTCGATCACCGCGGTCCTGGTGTTCGCGGTCGCCGTCCTGATCCCGGCCACGGTGGCCGTCGTCGCCGGACGGTCGGCGTTCCCGGCCCCCGCACGAACCTCCGCGCCGGCTAGTGCCCCCGCATCCGTGCCCTGACCTCCCGCAGGGTCCGGGGCCGGACACCCGACTCGCGACGCGCCTTGCGTCGGCAGATCACCACGCCCGTCGCGGCGACGATCCACACGACGTACTGGGTCGACCACGCCACCCGGAACGCGTCGACGCTGTAGCCGCCGAACGCATTCAGGATCGCGCCCATGGCCTGCATGACGAGCAACGACGCGAGGAAGCCGCCGATGTTGACCATGCCCTGGGCGGTGCCCAGGGCGACGGACGGGTTGAAGGTGCGGGCGTAGTCGAACCCGATGGCCGAGCCCGGACCGCCGACGGAGATCACCACGATCAGCAGGACCAGCAGCCACAGCGGCGCCGGTCCGGGCAGCGCGAGCACGATGCCCCACATCACGGCGTTCGAGGCCATGATCGCCAACACCATCCAGGACCGCCGCATCGGATAGCGGCCGCTGAGCATCCCCACCACGATGCCCGCGACGATGGCCGACACCACCGACACGGTGAGCAGCGCACCGGCCGTCGCCGAGGACAGCCCCTGCGCCGAGGTCAGGAACGGCACGCCCCACATGAGGGCGAAGATCGTGATGGAGAACTGGGTGCCCATGTGGGAGAAGAAGCCCAGGCGGGTGCCCGGGCGGGACCAGACCGTGCGGATCGAGGCCATCGTGTCCCCGAACGTCACCCGCGGTCCGGTGACCTGCGCGCCCTCGGGAGCGTTCGAGACCACGGCGAACACGGCGACCGCGACGAGCACCCCGCTCGCCGACGCCGCACCGTACGCGGCGGTCCATCCGACGTCGTGGAGCACGAGGACGAAGGGCACCGCCGAGAGCACCTGGCCGAACTGACCGAGAATGCCCGTGAGCTGCGAGACGACGGGCACCTGCCGCGGGCCGAACCACTGCGGCACCAGGCGCAGCACCGAGATGAAGGTGACGGCGTCACCCACCCCGACCACCGCCCGCGCCGCGACGGCGACGGGCAGGGATTCGGTGAGGGCGAGGGCCCAGTTGACCGGTCGCCATGATCAGAGCGCCGGCGACGATCATCGCGCGCGACCCGACGCGATCGAGCAGCACGCCGGCCGGGATCTGCATCGAGGCGTACACCACCACCTGCAGGACGACGAACGACGAGAGCAGGGACGGGCCGGCGGAGAAGCGGTCCGCGGCATCGAGTCCGGACACCCCGAACGACGTTCGGTGCAACACCCCCACGGCATAGGCGAGGACACCGGTTCCCCAGACGATCCATGCACGCATGCCGCTCAGTGTCCCGGGTAGAGTTCGGCCCCATGACCGACGGTGCGCGGCTCCCCCGCACGATCCTGGTGCTCAACGGCCCCAACCTGAACATGCTGGGTACGCGCCAGCCCGAGGTCTACGGATCGGACACGCTCGCGGACGTCGTGACGCTGTGTCGACGCACCGCCGAACCGCACGGGGTGGTCGTCGAATCGGCGCAGTCCAACCACGAGGGCGAGCTCATCGATTGGATCCACGGCGCGCGCGGGACCGCCGGGGGCATCGTGATCAACCCGGGCGGGCTCACCCACACGTCGGTGGCGTTGCGGGACGCGCTGGTGATTCCGGAGGTTCCCGTGATCGAGGTGCACATCTCGAACGTCCACGCGCGCGAGGAGTTCCGGCACCACAGCTTCGTCTCGCCGATCGCGACGTCGGTGATCGCCGGCTGCGGCATCCGCGGGTACGCCTACGCCGTCGAGGAGCTGTGCCGGCACCTCCACACCGGTGAGCGTCCGCACGGAGACGCCGCGTGAGCGCCGCGTCTCCCGAGTCCGCCGCAGCACCCGACGCCGCCGCATCGCTCGCCGCCACCTACGAGCTGGCCCCGCAGCCGCCGTCGGGCGAGGGGTTCGAGACGGGGTGGCCCGTGCGCGCCGGGGACGTCGACACGGCCAACCGACTGCGATACGACTCGGTGGCGCGGTACCTCCAGGACATCGGCTCCGACAACCTCGACGCGTCCGGTCTGGGCGACACCGACCCGTTCTGGATCGTCCGTCGCACGGTGATCGACGTGGTGCGCCCGTCGGTGTGGCCGGAGCGAGTGACATTGCGCCGCTGGTGTTCCGGGCTCTCGACGCGGTGGTCGAACATGCGCGTCGACATCACCGGTGACAAGGGCGCACTCATCCGCACCGAGGGGTTCTGGATCTCGGTGTCCATCACCTCGGGCATGCCCACTCGCATCTCCGACGAGGGCATCGCTCTGCTGTCGCGCACGACGGACGAGCACCGGCTGCGCTGGAAGCAGTGGATGCGCGACGCGGCGCCGGAACCGTCCGCCGACGACCGGACGTTCGTGCTGCGCGCGACGGATCTCGACGCGTTCGATCACGTCAACAACGCCGTGTACTGGCAGGCCGTCGAGGACGTGCTCGCGGCGTCACCGGACGTCGCCACGATCACCGGCGGGCCGCACCGCGCCGTCATCGAGTACCTCGGCCCCATCGTCGCGGGGGACACGATCACGCTGCGGCACCGTCGACACCGCGACGGGGACGCCGAGGCGATCACGGTGTGGTTCCTGGTCGACGGCACGGTGCGCACCATCGCGCGTGTCCTCGCCTACCAGGGCAACCTGTCGAGCCAGGCGAGCACCATCTCCTCGTAGGCGATGCCGAAGTCGAGCGTCGCAGCCGCGAAGGGGTCGGTGACGAGCTCGACCGACGCCCGGTAGCGCGCCAGGTTCTCCCGGTGGGCGGTGCGGTGCTGCTCGATCGCCTCGGTCAGCCGAGCCGACGGCACGTGGTCGCCGAAGGACAGGAACAGCAGCAGCGGGTGGCGGATGACCTCCGGTCCCGGCAGCTCGGCGATCCACCGAGCGAACGCGTCCCGGCCGGCGTCGGTGAGCTCGTACGGTTTGCGCTCCCGCGCCTCGGTGGGCAGTTCTCGCACCAGGCCCGCCCGAGCGAGGCCGGCGAGTTCGCGGTAGACCTGCGATCGGGTGACGGACCAGAAGCCGCCGATGCATTCCTGCGCGCTCACCGTCAGGTCCCACCCCGACCGGGGCCCGTGGTGGAGGAAGCCGAGCAACGACGCCGCGGTGGGATTCAGCGGCGGCGCCGCGGTGGGATCGAGCGGGGCTGGGTCGGCCATGCCGGCCATCGTCGCACATCTTGACAGTCCACTGTGGACGGTGCAGGCTGGGTCTCACCGTCCACAGTGGACGGTCTCCCGGAACGAGGTGCCCGATGACCGGAACGCTGCCCTCCCCGACGCCCCTGGGCGCCCGGATCGGCCGAACCCTCGACACCCTGGCCGCTGCCGTCGGCGACGGACGGCTCACCCTCGACGAGTTCGACCGCCGCTCGGCCGCTGCCGTCGCCGCGACGGATCGCGGCGACCTCGACGCCCTGCTGCGCGACCTGCCGCCGGCGCCGCCGCGACCGGTCCGCGTGCGCACGGTCCTCGCCGCCGCGTGGGCGCACTGGGCGCTGGTGAACACGATCTGCCTGACCGTCTACCTCGCGATCTGCCTGTCGTCGGGCGAGTTCCACTACCCGTGGCCGGTCTGGGTGCTCGGGCCGTGGGGTGCGGTGCTCGCGGTCCACACCGTCGGCGCGACGGTCGCCGCGCGTCGGGGCTTCACAACGCTGCCGGCCTGGTCCTGCCGGTCCGGTCCCGAGGCCTACGCGAGGGGGACGAAGTCCCGCAGCGCGGCCGCGAAGCGGTGCGGCTGATCCACCGGGAGCAACGTCCACGAATCGTCGATCTGCACCCGCCGGGCGTTCGGGAACACCTGCTCCAACCGTCGTGCGTGGGACAGCGGCATCATGCGGTCCTCGGTCGCCCAGACGACGAGGACGGGGCGATCGAACGTCGACAACCGGGACGCCCACTCGAGCAGGGTCGAGCGGGTCGGGGTGCCGACGCAGAACTTCCTGAGGTCACGCCTGATGTCCGCGCTGCGAGTGGCCGGGGCGAACCAGTCGTCGAGCACCCCGTCGGGGATCCCGGCTTTGCTCAGCCCACCCCAGGCCCGCTTGTCGTGGCGGACGACCCGCGTGCCCAACAATCCGAGGAACAGACGCGTGCCGCCCGGAACGCGACACAAGGCCACGGCCGGGCGAGCGGGCCGCGGGGGGAAGTTGTCGAACGCCTCGCACGACGCGAGCACCAGGCGTCCCACCCGGTCGGCTCGGCCGTCGGACACCAGGAACTGCCCGCCACCCCAATCGTTGAGGATCACCGTCGCGTCGGTGAGATCCAACGCGTCGAGGACGTCGGCCAGGATCCGGGCGACGCCGAGCTGCGACAGATCGGCGTCGGGTCTCATCGGGGTGCGGTGCGCCCCCAGCGGCAACGTCGGCGCGATGCAGCGGTAGTCGCGCTGCAGCAGCGGAATCACCGAGCGCCAGAGGGTCTCGTTCATGAGCAGCCCGTGCGCGAAGACCAGCACCGGGCCGTCGCCGCCGGTGTCGGTGTAGTCGACGGGCCCGGCCGGCAAGTCGATCCGCGGCATGCATCCCCCTCGGTCGTGCGATCCGATGCCGGGGAATCTACGCCGAGGGACCGCCAGGGTCAGCGCGGTCGGAGAATCGCCCCAGCCGACGCAGATCGATCGGCTGTCCGTCCCGCGGGTACGGCAGCGAGGTGAAGTCGATGGGCGTGGCCGACGGGTTCGGCACCGTCCAGGTGAAGGTGCGCAGCAGGTGGTGCAGGACCATCACGATCTCGATCTGCGAGAAGAACTGACCGAGGCACGTGTGCACGCCGCCGCCGAACGGCTGCCAGGCGTACTTGTGCGGCAACGGGCGGCCGTCGAACCGCGACGGGTCCCACCGTTCGGGGTCCGGCCACCACGTCGCGTCGTGATGGGTCCAGTGGGGAGTGGCGGCCACCATGGTGTCCGCCGGGACGAAGTGCCCCTGGATCTCGGTGTCCCGCAGCGTCCATCGCACCATCGTGGGCAGCGGCGCCAGGATTCGCAGCGACTCCTTCATGACCGCCGCGAGATCGGTGAGCTGCGCACGCACCTCGGGGTCGGTGACGTCGTCTCCCACGGCGAGCGACTGCTGTCGGCACCGCTCCTGCCACTCCGGATGGCGCCCCAGCTGATCGACCATCGTCGAGACGGTGATGGTGGACGTGTCGTGCGCGGCCATGAGCAAGAAGACCATGTGGTCGACGATCGCGTCGTCGGAGAACCGGGTGCCGTGCTCGTCCTCGAGCCGCGCCAGCACGGAGAACAGGTCCGTGCCCGAACCCGCCCGTCGTCGCGGAAGGTAGTCGCGCAGAAACGATTCGAGGTAGCGCCGACCCCGGAGCCCGCGACGCCACCGCCCACCGGGGACGTTCGCTCGCACGAGCGCCGTCGCCGCCTGCACACAGTCGACGAAGGCGGCGTTCACCCGGGGTAGACGATCGTCGTCGGGATCGACGCCGCCCATGAACACCTCGGTCGCCAGGCCCAGCGTCAGGTTCTTGGTGGCGGGATAGACCCGAAAATCGGTGCTGGGCTGCCACTCTCGCACCCCGCGCTCGATCAGCGGATGCATCGTCGCGGTGTAGTCCGCCAGACGCTCCTTGCTGAACGCCTGCTGCAGCAGTCGACGGTTTGTCCGGTGCTCGCCGGCGTCCATGAGCATGAGGCCGCCGTCGAAGAAGGGGCCGATCAGCGGCCGCCACGCGTCCTTGTTGCCGAGGGCCTTGTCGCGGTTGGTGAGGACCTGCTCGCAGCCGTCGGCCCCGAGCACGGTGACCACCCGTCGCCCGGCCATGACGGACCACGAGACCGGGCCGTACGCCTCGTACTGCGCACTCCAGAGGGCGAGCGGGTCGCGGATGTAGCGCAGCGTCTCACCGATCCAGGGAATGGAGCGAGCGCCGGGGACGGGGCGCAGACCGCTGTCGACGGGTGGGGCGGCGAGGGCGTGGGCCATGTCGGCTCCAATCTGACAGGGCAATCTGTCAGATTTAGTGTGCGTCACACCGCGACGGGTCGTCAAGGCCGAATCGGACGACTCCGGACCAGCACAGCCCTTACGCTGACCGGTGCCATGAACGACCGACCCACACCACCTCGAGTGACGGTGAGCGTGCTCGGACCGCTCACCGCGGCGGTCGACGGCCGCGCCGTGAACCTCGGCGGGCGCGGCCAGCGCGCCGCGCTGGCCCGGCTCGCGTCCGCCGGCGGCCGCGTGGTGTCGACCGACCTGCTCGTCGACGACCTGTGGGCCGGCAACCCCCCACCGAAGGCGTTGGCCGCCCTGCAGGTGCACGTGTCCAACCTGCGCAGGCTGCTCGAGCCGAACCGAGCGCCGCGGACTCCAGCCACCGTCCTCGTCTCCCGGGCACCGGGGTACGCCCTCGCGCTGCCCGCCGACGCCCTCGACGCACGGGCCGCGGAGGACGTCGTTCGCCGCGCCGCCCGCGGGGACGCCGACGCGATCGACGCCCTCGACACGCTTCTCGACGACTGGTCGGGCGAGGCCTATCCCGAATTCGTCGACACGCACTGGGGCCACGCCGAGTCGGATCGCCTGCGCGACCTGCACGACCACGCCGTGGAACTGCGGGCACATATGCTCCTCGCGGACGGGCGAGCGGACCGTGCGATCGGCGATCTCACCGCGCTCGTCCGCATGCGGCCGGCGCGCGAACGGGCGTCGGGACTCCTGGCACTCGCGCTGTATCGCGCCGGCCGCCAGGCCGAGGCGCTCGACGAGCTCCGGCGCATCCGGCGGTATCTGGCCGACGAACTCGGCGTCGACCCCTCGCCGGAGTTGCGCGCCGTCGAACACGAAGTCCGTACCCACGGCGCTCCCGTCGTCGTATCGCCGGTGACGCGCCCGGCGCACACTGTGCCTCCCGAACCAGCCGAGCCCCCCGAGCCGGTCGCGCCCACCGTCGTCGCCCGCCCCGAGACCGACGACGTCCTCGCAACCGCGGACGCGGCCGTTGCGACCACCTCCCCACACCTGGTGTGGATCGTCGGAGACGCCGGAGCCGGCAAGACCACGACGACGCGCGACGTCGCGGATCGCCTGACCGCCCGCGGCTGGCGGACCGCCCGGGGGCGGTGCCCCGAGGTGGACGGCGCACCGCCGGCGTGGCCCTGGATCGAGATCCTGCGTGCGCTCGGGGTCACCCCGCCCGCGTCCGTCGCCCCCTTCGCGGTCGCCGAGTCGGTGTGCCGCTCCTGCTCCACCACACCGGTTCTCGTGATTCTCGACGACGTCCACCGAGCCGACGAGCCCACGCTCCAGGTGTTGCGTCAGGTCTGCGGAACGGCGGTCGGCGCGCTGGTGGTGGCCGCGACCTACCGTCCCGACGAGGCGACCGTCGATCTGATGGCCGCCCGAGCCGCGCTCGCCTCGGTGCCCGGGACGACCGTCCACCTGAGGGGTGTGGACCGGGCCGGGGTGGCGGCCATCGCAGCTCGCGCCGGAAGCCCCGACCTCGACGAGGAGGTTCTGAGCCGACTGCATGCCCGGACCGCCGGAAATCCGTTGTACGTCCGTGAGTTCGCCGGACTGATTCGCTCCGAGGGCACTGCGGCGCTGTCGAGCTCGGTTCCGCCGAGCGTGCGTGACGTGATCCGCCGCCGACTCGACCGCCTTCCCGACCGCACCGCGGTGGTCCTGCGCCGTGCCGCGATCCTGGGCAGGGAAGCGGATCTGACGGTGCTCGCCGCCACCGTGGGTGAATCGGAGGACGACCTGCTCGACGCGCTGGAGCCCGCCGTCCTCACCGGCGTGCTCACCGAGACCTCTTCGGACCGGGTCGGTTTCACGCACGATCTGGTTCGCGAGGTGGTGTACGACAGCGTTCCCCGGCTTCGGCGGGCACGGGCGCACCGCGCCGCGCTGAGCGTCCTCGCCGACCTCGCACCGGACGACACCGCCGCGCTGGCGCACCACGCTGTGCACGCCGACACTGCCGAGTCCGTCCCGTTCCTGATCCGCGGCGCACGTGAGGCCGAGCGGCAGTTCGGTTTTCGCGACGCGGACGGCCTGTGGGCGGCCGCGGAACGGTGGCTGCGCGAGAGCGACGCCACCGACCTGCTCGACGTGCTCGTCGGTCGCGTGGGCACGCTGGCCCGGCTCGGCGATGTCGTCGCCGCACGGGAGGCGCGTCGGCAAGCCGTCTCGCTCGCCGAGGCCGCCGGGGACGACGACGCCCTCTTCCGCGCCGCGACGTCGTGGACGGCGCCGGTCATCTGGACGATCCGCACCTCCGTCGAGATCGACACGGCGATCGTCGACCCGCTGCGGCGGTTGGCCGCGTCGGAGCTGCCGACGCCCGCGCACCGGGCCCTCGTCGCGTCCGCCCTGGCCTTCGAACTGGAGGGCACCTTCGGTGATGCGTCGGCCGACCGCGAGGCCGACGACGCGGCGGTGTCGGCCCGGCGGTGGGCTCGCGAGTCCGACGATCCGGCGGTGCTGGCGCGGGCGTGTACGGCGTTCGGCTACATCGCCTTCGGCCCGGACCACGTCGACGAACGGGTGGCCAATGCCGACGAACTCGCCGGTGCCGCCGCCGCGATCGGCGACGACGGTTTCGCCGCCGTGGCGCACTACCAGCGCTTCCTCGCCGCGGCCGCGGCCGTCGATCTGCGCGGGGCGAGGTCGGCCGCGGAAGCGGCGACCGCACGGGCCGCCGGCCACCAGTTGGCCCAGATGCTGGGGGTGCTGGCCGTCTACGACGCGCTGGTGGACGTCCTCGCCGGACGCTACGACGAGGCACGGGCCCGGTACGACGTCGTCACGGAGACGCTGCGCGCCCAAGGGGCGGCGTCCGCCGAATGGATCGCCACGCTGGGCCGCATCGGCCACGGCGTGGCGATCGGTGACCTCGGCGAGATGGTGGACGAACTGGCGGCCATCGAATCGGTTCGACCGCAATCGGTTCGGTTCGTGTACGTCGTCGCGCTGCTCGATGCGGGCGAGGAGGACCGGGCGCGGGCGCAGTGGCGCACCGCGGCGCCGTATCCGCGCAACTACTACTGGCTGGCGATGACGACCTTCCGGGCGAGAGCTGCTGCCCGACTGGGGGACTCGGTCGTCATGGCCGAGACCGCGGACCAGCTGCAGCCGTTCGCCGATGCGGTGGCGGGGCTGGACTCGGGGTCGCTGTACGCGGGACCGGTGGCCGCGGCGCTGGCGGAGGTCGCGGACCGGCAGGGCGATGCGGAGGCGGCGGCACGGTGGCGTGCCGTCGCCTCCGACACGCTCAGGCGGGTACGGGAGCAACTCGACGCGTCGGAGTGACGTCGGACGTCCGGCCGTCGCGCAGGATCAGCACGCCCACGGCGGCGAAGGCGAGGCCACGCGGGAGTTCCACGATCAGCCCGCTGACACCGGGGAGCTCGGGCCACGGGACCAGCAGGATCAGCCCGCCGACCGCGGTGACCGCGCCGATCCACACCGGCACGGCCCGCGTCCGCACGAGGACCGCGCCGAACACCACCATCGAGAGCATGAACACCAGGCCACTGATCATCTGCATCGTGGGGAACGCCCCGGGGAAGAGCGACCCGTCCGCGGGCACCAGGTAGGCGGTGTCGGGGTTGCTCGCCAGGGCGTACGTCGCGAACGCCTCCACCGACAGGTGCGTGATCGACACCAGCATCGAGGACAGGTAGAGCGTGACGAAGGAGACGAGGCCGAGAACGCCGGCGCGCGCGGCGAACCAGGCGTAGACGCCCGGCAGCGAGATCAGTTGCAGCACCGTGCCGGTCAGCAGCAACGCTGCCGACCACGGCCCCGCCGCGGACGTGAGGGACTCGACGGAGTGTGCGTTGCCGTCCACGACCGGGTGTAGCAGGCCTCCGGTGAGATTGAAGCCGAACGCGACGACGACGCCGATCGCGCTGAGACGAGTGAGGAGAGACGAGGTGATGGTCATGGAGGGAACAGTGCGGGACCGCGCTTGGTGATCACTTGGCGACGGCTGGGCCGGACCCGACTCGACCTCGAGAGCGGCATACTGGGCGCGTGCCACGCTCGTACGGCGGCCAGGGCGCCGAATCCCGCATCGCCGCACGACGCAGCGCGCTTCTCGCGGCCGGGCGCGAGCTCATGGGGACGGTGGGGACCGACCGGACCACGATGACCGGCGTCTGCGCCGCCGCCGGCCTGACGGAGCGCTACTTCTACGAGAGCTTCTCGGGCAAACGGGATCTCGTCGTCGCCGTCGTGGACGCCCTCGCCGACGAGGTGCGGGACACCGCCCGACGCGCCCTGGAGACCACCGAGGGGTCCGAGATCGACCGGGTCCGCGCGGCGCTGACCGCCGTGGTCACGCTGCTGCTCGACGATCCTCACAAGGGTCGCATCGCCGTGGTCGAGTCCACGGCCTCCGTGGAGCTGCGCACCCAGCGCCACCACACGTTGGCCGGGGTGGTCGACTTCGTGTCCGCGGCCGCCGCAACCATGTGGGGACCCCGCGCCGCTCCCGAGCCGCAACGACAGCTGGCCGGGTTGATGCTGGTGGGGGCGTGCTCGGAATTGCTGCTCGCGCGACTCGACGGCACCCGCGACCTGGCGATCGTTGACATCGTCGACGCGGCCACCGCGTTGTTCGTCTCCACGACCCGGCGGGACTGACATTCCTCGACCACCCGGTGTCCCGGTTTCCGGTCGTTGTCGTGGCGGGCGTCGGTGGGGGCCACTACAATCGAACACATGAGCGATCGGGGGGTCGGCGCAGCCGGTGCGGCGCAGGTGGGGGGTGTGCCGTGGCCGGCGCGTGACCCTGCCACTCTGGGCCTGCCTCCGTCGTTCGACCTCCCCGTCGGTGGGCATCTCGACGCCCTGGCCGACCTCGCCGCGGGGGCGGCGTACCTCGAATGGCGCCGCTACCGGCACGCCGCCGCCCTCCACACCGAACTCGTCGTGCCGGAGGAAGACCGCGACGAGCGGGCGGTCGATGCGTACGCCCAGTGCGCCGCCCGCATCGCCACCACCCTGGCGGTGTCGCAATACGTCGCCGAACGACTCCTCGACAACGCCGTGGCCCTGCGCGACCGGCTGCCGCGGGTGTTCGAGTGCCTGCGCGACGGAGTGGTCTCCCCGACTTTCATTCGCACCATCGTCTCCCGCACCGAACTGATCCACGGCCGCCCCTACCAAGGACTGGTGGACGCAGACATCGCCGCCGCACTGCGTAAGCCGGGGTCGTGGTCGACGGCGCGGGTGCGGGATCTGTGCGACCAGATGGTCCACCGGCGTGATCCCGACGCCGTCCGCGAACGACGCGAGGAAGCACTGAAAGGGCGGTGCTTCTTCACCGAAGCCGGACTCGACGGGATGGGAACGGTGGGGGCGACGATGTCCGCCGAACGCGCCGCCATCGTCGCCCGCGTCGTCGAACGCCTCGCCGCGCAGGTGTGCAAGCACGACAGTCGCAGCAAGGGTGCGCGGGCGTCGGATGCGTTGTTCGCGTTGGTCAAGCACGCCCCGTTCGGGTGCGACTGCGCCCGCCCCGAGTGCGCCTTCCAGGTCGTCGATGCTGACGAGGTCGCAGCGAACGCAGCACGCATCGTCATCCACGTGGTCACCGACACCACCACCCTCACCGGACCCGTCCCCGCGAACACCACACCCGCCAATAACGCCGCTGAGAATGCGCAGCCGGAAGCGCACGCACAAGCTCGAGACGTCGACA
Organism: Rhodococcoides kroppenstedtii; assembly: GCF_900111805.1. Classification (GTDB taxonomy): domain Bacteria; phylum Actinomycetota; class Actinomycetes; order Mycobacteriales; family Mycobacteriaceae; genus Rhodococcoides; species Rhodococcoides kroppenstedtii. The sequence continues at coordinate 107,752 of NZ_FOJN01000007.1, read as the reverse complement.
CGGCCGCAGCTGCGGCAGAGCAGGTCGTCGCCGACGAGGTCACCGTGGAAGAGGTCGTGGTCGAGAAGACTACGACCGAGGAAACTACGGGCGATGCCGTTGCGGCCGGGACGGTCCCTACCGAGGAGCGTGCGGCCGAGGAGGCAGCGGCGGTCGAGGCGGCTGCGGCGGAGCCCGAGCCCGAGCCCGAGCCCGAGCCCGAGATGGTCGACGGTGTCGGATTCGTCGCCGGACTCGGCATCATCTCCGGAGCCCACGTCCGCGACCTCGCCAACGACCCCGAGGCGGTCATCCGCCCGTTGGGCGACGGCAGCGACACCCCACTGCCGGCGACCCAACCCGCCGACCCCTACCGGCCGTCCGCGGCACTGGACACCTACATCCGCGCCCGAGACCGGTACTGCACCTGGCCCGGCTGCAACACACCCGCCTGGGACGGCGACCTCGACCACATCACCGAATACGACCACCGCAACCCCGAGCGGGGCGGGCAAACCAGCGCGACCGGACTCGGCGCCAAGTGCCGGTTCCACCACCTGCTCAAAACGTTCGGGGACTTCGTCGACGACCAATACGACGACCCCGACCACCCGGGCCGCATCATCCGAACCTTCACCATCCCGGAAGGCCGCACCGTCCTCGGCCCCGCGCACACCGGGTTCGACACCCACCCCGGCCTCGACATGATCGTCTTCGGCGACCCACCCGCCACCCGGCCGCCGTCACCCGGCACCGAACCCACCCGACCCGCCCCACGCACCGAGCAGAAACACGCCCGCCGCCGCCAGGAACGCAACCGAAACCGCCTCCGCAACAACCTGAACGGGATCCGACCACCCGAACCCGACGACGCACCACCCCCGTTCTGACGGGGTCTACAAGTGACCCTTCAGCAGCAGATGCCAGTACGAGAACGGCAGTCCGTACCGGTCACCCGCCCACGCGAGCCGGCGGGGCTTCAACGGATCGAGGAACGACGGAAGGGAGGACGTGACGGTGCCCGTCCGATCGAACTCGGCCGCGATCAGCCGGTGCGAGTCGAGCGGAATCGGGGCGACGGTGTAGCCGTCGTACTCGCCGAGCTGCCCGCCCCGGCGCGCGGCGAGCAGGTTGTCGACCAGCGTCGACACCTGCTTGCGCAGTCCCCCGCCGGACGGGTCGGTGTCGATGGCCGCCCCGTCACCGGCGGCCCACACGTTCGGGTGCCGGTGGTGCTGCAGCGTGCGCGGATCGACGTCCACCAGCCCGTGCGGCACATCGCCCGCAAGGCCGGACTCGGTGACCCACGCGCGTCCCCGGTAGGGCGGCACCAGGTGGAGCATGTCGTACTCCAGCGTGTCGACGCCGGCAGGGCCGGTCACCTCGATCGCGTTGCGATCAGGGTGCAGGGCGGTGACCGCCGTGCGCCGCACCACCGTCGTGCCCAGGTCGCGGAGTGCCGACTCCAGTCGTGCGTCCAGATCCGGCACCCCGACGATGCCCTCGCGGTCCACCACCAGGGTCGTGCGCACGGACCGTCCCGTGCTCGCCCAGTGCGCCGCGGCGAGGAAGAGCGGCTTGACCGTGGTTCCGGTGCAGCTGACGGGTGGGCGCGGCACGGTGAACACCGCGTGACCGCCGTCGCGCACCGTGCGCGTGAGGTACCAGGTGCGCGTGGCCTCGTCGAGATAGTTGCTCGCGACGGACGCCGTCGCCATGGCGTCGTCGATACCCGGCAGCGCCTCGTGGTCCGGCACCAATCCGGGTCCGACGATCAGGTCGCGATACGTCACCGTCATGCCCGACGCACACACGACGGTGCGGGACTCCGGATCCACGCGGACCACCGTGTCCTGGAGCCACGTCACCCCGCGCGGTGTCACCTGTGCCTGCGACCGCTGCGCGCTGGGCAGTCGCGCCTGCCCGCCGCCCACGTAGGACAGCAACGGCCGGTAGGTGTGTACGGACTGCGGCTCGATCACCGCGACGGAGTCCAGTCCCTTCTTCCGGCAGCGGGCCGCGGCCGACAACCCGGCGTTACCGCCACCGATCACGACGACGTCGAACGAATAGGGGGTCATGTCATGACGTCCTCACCAGGAGAGATCCGGGCGCAACGGCCCGGTGGTCACGTCGACGGCATCTCCGTCGACGCTGTGCGTGCCGAACAGCATCGCGAGCGCCGCGTCCTCGTCGACGCCGAGCGCGGACGCCCAGCGCCGGGCGCGTCGCCGCGCACGCCAGGTCTCGTGCGTGACGGACGCGCCGTCCGGCAGTGTGCACCGCACCGATCCGCCCGCGCCCACCTCGGCCAGGAGCGCGAAGGCCTTCTCGCCGAACACCGCACGGCCGCGGACCTCGACGGCGAACCGGCTGCGCGTCGTCTCCGCTGCGTCGAGAAGCCCGATCCGCACCCGTGGGTCGTCGATTCCCCACGTCGCGACGAACGACGACGCCTCGGCTCCGTCCACCCACACCGTCACGTCGCCGTGTCGAAGGACCGAGCCCACCGTCACCAGCAACGACGCCGCCGTGTGGCCCTCGCTGTGGACCACCGCCGTGACGTCGGGCACCGCGTAGCGAACCCCGTGACGACGCGCCGCCGGGTCCGTGATCAGCGGCGCGAGCGACATCGCCTCCCCGTTCTTGGCGTCCCGACGGCGGTCGTCCGGCCGCCCCGCCCAGTCCGGACCGTCGTGCCACGCGACGGCGGCAGGAACGTGCGCGAGAACCGCACCCGCCAGCCACGCACGGTGGGCGAGTTCCCAGTCCTCGCCGCCGTAGGCGGTGAACGACTCGTCGAATCCGCCGATCTCGTCGAAGAACGTTCGGCGGCAACACATCACGGCGCTGATGACGTGTCGGTACGAACGGTCGTCGGCGTCCAGCAGATCGCGTGATCCGCGGTAGGCGTCGACCAGCCAGCCCGGTTCGTCGAGCAGCGGGTCGCCGGGCGCGGGGAGGCGTCCGAGGGCGGTGAGGTCCGCGTGCCGACGACGTCCGACCGTCAGCGCGTCCGGAACCAACGACGGGAGGCGGGCCAGGGCCCGGACGTAGCCCGGTTCGGGCACGGTGTCGGCGTCGAGGAAGCACAGCACGTCACCGGTCGCGGCGGCGGCGCCGAGGTTCCGGGCGGCCGCGGCACGAAAACCTCGGTCCTCCTGCCGCACCACGGTGACCGGGAGCGCGCACTCCACCCGCGGCGGCTCGGGAGACCCGTCGTCCGCCACGATCACCTCGAGACGATCGCGGGGGAAGTCCTGCCGTTCCAACGCCGCCAGCACCATCGTGAGTTGGCTCTGTTGTCGGTAGTAGGGCACGACCACGCTCACCGAGACGGCGGCGGCCTCCACTCCGTCGAGTAGGTCCCAGCGGTTGCCGGGCACCGTCGTACCGAGCGGAGTCCGCAGCGCGGCAACGCTTCTCCGGTCGGTCACGTCGTCACCCGGAGCGCAGCGCCGGCGGGGGCCGACAGTGCAGCGCGATAGGCGCCCACATGGGCCGCGCCCACCTCGTCGGCCGTCGGATGGGCGAGCACGCCGGCGTCGATCCACGTCGACGCGGGATCCGCCGCCGCGCGGGCGACGGCCTCCGCCAGATCGCCCTCCTCGTAGATCGTCACCGTTCCGGGCGACCGCGCCTCGAACTCACGGGTGTATCGCCCCGCCACGACGAGCGGGCGGCGACCGTGCTCGATCCACGTGACGATGGACCCCGACGCCGACAGATGGCGGTGGTGCGCCACCGGCACCGTCACCGCGTGCAGCGCCGCGGGCAGATCGTCGTCCGCCACGTACCCGGTGACGCGGGCCGACGGCGACACGGCGCGCAGGTCGTCCACCAAGTCCTCGTGCCCCGGCGATGGGCGCCCGAGGGCGACGAACTCGGCGCCGGGCGGCAGCGCGGCGGCCACCTCGACGTGGCCCTTGCCGGGGTACAGGAACCCGAGCACGCCGACCGTGGCCGGCCCGGGCGCCGTCGGCTGGTCCGCCCGGCCGGTGGCGACGGGGAGCGGAATCACCTGCAGCGACGCGTGCTCGATGCCCACCTCCGCCAGCAACAGGCGCTCGTGGTCGCTGCTCACCACGACGACGTCGGCGAGCTCCGCGATCCGCCGGTACGCCGCCGTCCGGACCTCGAACGACCGGCCGTCCGAGGGCTGCGGCACGTCGTGCAGGGTGATCACCACGCGCGCCCCGGTAGCCCGCACCGCCGCCACGACCTCCGACACCGCCTCCGCGGCCCGATCGGCGGGCGATCCGAAGAGACGATCGGTGACGTGCAGATGCACCACGTCGGACGTCGAGATCCCCTGCGGGGCTGGGCTGTTCACGTGGCGGTCGATGACGGAGTCACCACCGACGCCCACCACCGCGTCGTGGATCCGGTGCGCGAACTGGACCACCCCGTGCTGATCGGGCCCGACGATCACCTGCGTGACGATCATCGCGTGGCACCGAGCCGGGCCAACACGTCGCCGTGCCGATCGAAGGCCGCGTCGATCACGGCGGGATGCTCGGCGTACCAGCGCAACTGAGTGCGATGCACCTCGTCGGCGGTCACGGTCCCCCCGTGCACGGTCCAGTCCCGCGTCGGCGACGCGTCCGGATCGAGCTCCGCCAACACCCGGTGATCCAGCGGCGTGTGGACCGAATCGAGCAGGGTGCGACCGGGATCCGTCGGTGTCGCGGGCACGTCGAGAACTCCGAGGATGCGCGTGGCGAGCTCGATCAACACCGGGTTGCCGGGATGGTTGATCGTGTGCGCCGCGGCCGCCCCGTGTCGGGGTACGGCGTCGGAGATCGTCACGTCGCAGTCCTTGCCCTCACGTCGGCGGAGTTCGGCGAGACTGCGGTCGGCGATCCAGCGCACCGTCTCGTCGTCGATCGGCACGTCCCAGTCGTCCGTCTCCGCCAGGCCGAGCGCAGCAGCTCGCACCGTGCGCAGATCGTGGTACGGCACGACGGGAGGATCCCGCGACGGGTCCGCCGGGTCCCGCACGATCGCCTGGAACGGGAACAGCCCGGCGTATCGGAACACCGGCCACCGCAGCACCCGCGCCCCGGCCGGCAGGTGCGCGGCGACGTCGTCGGTCCCGATCGGCAGGTCCCGGTACCCACTGCGCACCGGCTGGGCCAGGAGCACCTGCGCACGCGTCGCGAGCGTCTCGAGGTGCGCGACGTCGGACGGGGTCAACTCGTGGACGGGAGGCATCCGCACACTGGTGAACGGGGCGTCGGCAACGGTATCGAGGACCACCCGCAGGGCCTCGGCCTGGCAGTTTCCCAGCACGATCCACAGCGGACGGTCGGTGGGGACGTCGTCGATTCCGTAGAAGTGCCCGTAGTGACGGGTCCTGCCGTCCGGTGGATCGCCGGTGGTGAACCCGGGCTGGGCGGGGGTGGCCATGGCACGCCGCATACCCCGCCCGGGGGCCGTCCGAACCCTGCCGACGGTGACGAACCCGACCACCCGGGTTGAACCGAGCCCCCCCGGGGCATCCTGGACCAGTCGAGGTCCAACCAGCCGGCCCGACGCGCCGCTGACACGTCCGCGCGCGAAGGACACCGGGCTCGGGTTCTCCCGCGCGGTCCCTTGCCTCGAGAGGATGACCCCCGCCTGTGATCGCCGTCGCCTCGATTCCTGCCGCCCACCCCTATGCGGCCGGCGTGGCCCCGACCGACGACCCGTCGGTCCGGCTGCTCCCGGATCCCCGACCGATCGACGCGACGACCCCCGACCAGTGGTGGCCGCCGCGGCTGCTCGAACCGGACTACCTGCGCGCGCACGTCGACGACATCGATCTGGTCCACCTGCACTTCGGTTTCGATGCCGCCACTCCGGAGCGGCTGGCCGAGATCGTCCACATCCTGCGCGAGTCGTCGACCCCGCTGGTGTTCACCGTGCACGATCTGCACAACCCGCACTTCGCGGACGCCGATCTGCACCGTCGTCAGCTCGACGTGCTGGTGCCGGCCGCCGACGCCGTCCTGACCCTGACGACGGCCGCCGCCCGCGAGATCGAACGGCGATGGGGTCGTGCGGCCACGGTCACGCCGCATCCGCACGTCGCACCGCTCGACCTGGTCGCCGCTGTCGACCGGCAGCGGTCGGCGACGCCGGTGATCGGCGTGCACGCGAAGACGTTGCGCGCCAACCTCGATCCCGAGGCCGTGGTCCCCACGCTCGTCGCGGCCGCATCGGCACGCGGCGCCGTCGTCCGAGTCGACCTCGACGACGCCCTCTTCGACCACACGAGCCACTGGTACGCGCCCGAGCGCGGGGAACGCCTGCTGGCCTTCGCTTCGCACCCCGACGTGGACGTACGGGTGCACGGACGTTTCACCGACGACGAACTCTGGCAGTACCTCTCCGAGATCGACGTCGCCGTCCTGCCCTACCGATTCGGTACGCACTCCGGATGGATGGAGGCCTGCCGTGACCTCGCCGTCGTGCCGATCGTGCCCGACACGGGATGCTTCGCAGACCAGTTCCCCTGCCCCACCTTCACGTTCGGGCCGGACCTGTTCGACCCCGACTCGCTCGACGCGGCGGTGGGCGACGCCCTGCGTCGACCCGTTCTCGACGCATCGTTCGCCGACTTCCGACGTCACCAGCTCGCCGCCATCCGCACAGAGCACGCCGATCTCTACTCGTCTCTGACCGGGGTGACCGGCCGGGACACCGCGGCGGTACCCGCATGACGGATTCGCTGCGCATCGCCCTGCTGGGGTCCTCGCGCTTCCCCATCTGCCAGCCGTTCGCCGGTGGTCTCGAGGCGCACGTCTGGCACCTCGCTCGCGCGCTCACCGCGCGAGGTCACCGCGTGAGTCTGTTCGGGGCCGACGGCTCGTCCATCGACTCGCCGCACGACGTCATCGACGTCCACACCTTCACCCTGAGCCCCGACGCGCGGACCGAACACATGGGGCCCGCGTGGGTGGTCCACGAGCACCACGCCTACCTGTCCGTGATGCTGGAACTCGCCGGCCGGCTGAAGGATTCGTTCGACGTCATCCACAATCACAGCCTCCACTACCTGCCGATCGCGATGTCGTCGACGGTGTCGACGCCGATGATCACGACACTGCACACCCCGCCCCTGGCGTGGCTCGAGTCCGCGGCGGCGGTTCCGCTCAACCCGGACACGCGCTACGCCGCCGTGAGCCGATACACCGGTCGTCAGTGGACACCCGTCGCGGGCCGCATCCCGGTGGTGCCCAACGGCATCGCGCTCGACCGTTGGCCCGTCGGCGCGGGCGGTGACTACGCGGTGTGGACCGGGCGGCTCGTGCCCGAGAAGGGTGTCGACGCCGCCATCGACGCCGCCGTGCTCGCCGGCTACCCCCTCCGGATCGCCGGGCCGGCCTGCGACGACGACTACTTCCGGACCGTCGTCGAACCGCGTCTCGGACCCGACGTGGTCTACGAGGGTCATCTCATGCAGAAGGAACTCGCCGACCTCGTCGGCGGGGCCGCCGTCGCCGTCGTCACGCCGCAGTGGGACGAGCCCTACGGGCTGGTCGTCGCCGAAGCCCTCGCCTGCGGCACACCGGTCGCCGCGTTCGGACGCGGTGGAATCCCCGAGATCGTCGACCACACCTGCGGAGTGCTGGTTCCGGCCGACGACGTGGTCGGCCTGGCGGACGCCATGCGGACCGCGGCGACCCTGTCGCGACGCGACGCCCGCGCCCGTGCCGAACGCGTGTGCTCCGACACCACCATGGTCGACTCCTATCTCGCGCTCTACCGGGACATGTTGGACCGGCGCGACGCCGTTCCGGCGTGATCGGGTACTACGTCCACCATCACGGCGTCGGGCATCTGACCCGGGCGTCGTCGATCGTGCCGATGCTGCACGACGACGTGACGATCTTCTCGTCGCGGCCCGCGCCCGATCCGGCGCCGGCGTGGGTCACGCTGCCGATGGATATCCCGCGGGACACGCACGGGCCCACCGATGAGGAGGCGCGGCGGGCCACGGCCGGTGGGGCGTTGCACTGGGCGCCGACGGGCGTGCCGGGACTGACCGAACGGATGGCGACGATCGCAGCCTGGATCGAGCGTCACCGACCGCGCGCGTTCGTGGTCGACGTCTCGGTGGAGGTGGCGACGTTCGTGCGACTCATGGGAATTCCGCTCGTGGTTCTCGCGATGCCGGGTGAGCGCACCGACGCCCCGCACCGACTCGCGTACACCCTGGCGGACCGCATCGTCGCGCCGTGGTCACGGACGGTGTACGACCCCGACTGGCTCCACCAGTACGCCGACAAGACCGTGTACGCCGGGTCGATCAGCCGGGTCGCCGACCGCGTCTCCGTCGGATCCCGCGTACCCGACTCCGCCGTGCTGATGAGCGGCGCGGGTGGATCGTCGCTCGGCGCAGGCTATCTCGACGCGGTGCGCGCGGCGACCCCCGGCACGACGTGGCGGGGCGTCGGTACGCCCGGTGAGCCGTGGGTCGCCGACGTGTGGCCCGTCCTCGACACCGCGGGTGTCGTCGTCATCCACGGCGGCCAGAACGCCGTCGCCGACGTCGCGGCCGCGAACGCACCCGCCGTCGTGGTGGCCGAGGATCGCCCGTTCGACGAACAGCGCGCCACCGCACGGGCTCTGAGCCGCGCGGGCCTCGCGGTGGCACTCGACGCGTGGCCGGACCCGTCGGCATGGCCGGATCTGCTGCGGCGTGCCCGCGCCCTGTCCGCAGACCTGCGCTCGGCGACCCGGATCGACGGCGCGGCGGCGCGCGCCGCGGCGGCGATCGAGTCGGTGGCCGGGCGGCTTGCCGATCCGGAGGGCCGACCGTGAGTACCGCCGTCGTCACCATCGCCGCCGGGCGGCACGAGCATCTGGCCGCGCAGGAGCACGGATTACGTTCGGGCACAACGCAACCGGACATCCGGGTGATCGTCGCCATGGGCGATCCCGACGTTCCCGGTGCCACCGTGGTCCTCCCGGTCGACGGTGCGCTTCCCCTGGCGCGGGCTCGCAACGCCGGCGCCGAGCGTGCCCTGGATGCCGGCGCGGACGTGCTGATCTTCCTCGACGTGGACTGCGTTCCCGCACCGAACCTCGTGGCGTCGTACACCGAGCACGTCCGTGACGGGGTGGTCCTGTGCGGTCCGGTCACCTACCTTCCGCAGGGCGCCGATCTCGACCGGCTACCGGACCTGGTGAATCCCCATGCGGCCCGGCCGAATCCCCCGGCCGACGTCGTCGAGCCAGGTGCGAACTGGGACCTGTTCTGGTCACTGTCGTTCGCCGTCACCGCGACCACGTGGACCTATCTCGGGGGCTTCTGCGAGGACTACGTGGGGTACGGCGGCGAGGACACCGACTTCGGCTGGACCGCCCGCGAGCGCGGCGCCCGTCTGCAGTGGCTCGGCGGTGCCCACGCGTTCCACCAGTGGCATCCGGTGTCGGCCCCGCCGGTCGAGCACCTCGACGACATCGTCGCCAACGCCCGGGTGTTCCACCGGCGATGGGGTCGGTGGCCGATGAGCGGGTGGCTCGCCGCGTTCGCGGAGCGGGGTCTGATCGCGTGGGATCCGAACGGAGACACACTCGAGCGCCGCCGGGGCAACCGATAGCGCCGATCTTTGGTCTACTCGCTGCATGCGCACCCTCATCCTCATGCGGCACGGCAAGTCCTCCTACCCGGACGGCGTCGACGATCACGAGCGCCCGCTCGACGAGCGCGGTCGACGCCAGGCGGCCGCCGCGGGCGACTGGATCCGCGAGCACGTCGGCGACGTCGGCGCGGTGATCTGCTCGACCGCCACCCGCACCCGCGAGACGCTGGATCGGACGGGCATCGAGGCGGGCACGCGGTTCGAGTCCGCGATCTACGGCGGGTCACCCGACGACATCCTCGGCGAAATCGCGGAGACCGATTCCGAGGTGCGGACGCTCCTGGTCGTGGGGCACGCGCCCGGGGTGCCGTTCACCGCACTGACCCTCGCCGACGACGAGTCCGACCCCGCCGCGGTCGCCTGGCTGCGCGCGGGGTTCCCGACGTCCGCGCTCGCCGTTCTCGAGGTCGGCGGCGACTGGGCCGACGTGTCGGTGACCCGTGCCACACTCCGGCATGCACTGCGAGTCGACTAGAAGGAAACCATCATGAGCGTGCAGATTCAGCTGGTGATCGTGCCGGTGTCCGACGTGGACCGCGCGAAGGACTTCTACACCGGGATCGGCTTCCACGCCGACCACGACGCCAGCCCGTTCGAGAACATGCGCTACGTCCAGCTCACGCCGCCGGGGTCGGCATGCTCGATCGCCATCGGCCACAACATCACCGAGGCCGAGCCCGGCTCCCTGAACTACATCCTCGCCGTGGTCGAGGACGTGGCCGAGGCCCGTCGGGCCCTGGTCGCCGCCGGGGTCGACGCCACCGAGGTCGCCGACGAGGGATGGGGCCTGTTCACCCACTTCGCCGACCCGGACGGCAACAAGTGGGCGTACCAGCAGCTGCAGAACTACACGCCCGCCGACCCGGTCTGAGCCGCCCGATTCGTCACGATCCCCTACGCTCCCGTGCCGTGGGGGGACGGAGGATCGAGACAGCGAGAAGAACCGGATCGCGGACCGACCGGCGGGTGTGGCGAAGTATCGGTCGCACCCGCACAGCGTCGCCGGTGCCGTACGGGTGGGCGCCCGCCGTGGTGCTGGTGCTGGTCTCGCTGGTCGACCGGATGGAGTACAGCCTGGTCTCGGCCGTCCTGCCGCAACTGCAGGCCGAATGGGGCTTCGGCGACGCCGTGGCCGGCTCGATTCCGACGGCCGCCGCGATCACGACCGGACTGCTGGTGGTGCCGGCCGCCTACCTCGCCGATCGGTACGACCGAGGCCGCATCATCACCGTCGTGGTGCTCGTGTGGGCGCTGGCCACCGTCGGGTCGGCGCTCGCGCCGACGTTCGCCGTGTTCTATCTGGTGCGGATGGGCCTGGCCGCCGCGGAGGCGATCGACAATCCCGCCAGCGCGAGCCTGCTCGCCGACTTCCACCCGTCGGCGAGTCGCCCGACGGCGTTCGGTTGGTGGCGCACCGCCGCCTATCTCGGTGGTGCCGGCATCGTCCTCGGTGGGGTGCTCGCGGAGTGGCTGGGCTGGCGGGGCGCCTTCCTGGTGATGGCCCTGCCCGGCCTCGCCACGGCCGTCCTGGTCTCGCGGCTGCACGAGCCGGAGCGGGGGTGGACGCACGGCGACACTTGGCGCCCACACCGGCGCAGTGGCGGGTGGTGGTGGGCGGAGTCGGAATCCTGGGCGGAACGGCCGCCATGACGGCCGCGCTGGCCGTCGAGGGTGTCCTCGCGTTCTGCGTGCTGCTCACGCTGTTCGCGTTTCTCGCGGCGTGGGCCCTGCCCACTCTGACGTCGTGCGTGGCCGATGTCCTGCCCGCGCAGGACCGCGGCCTCGGGTACGGCGCCCTGCAGATCGGCGCGACGGTGGGGGCGCGATCGGTCCCCTGCTGGTGGGGGCCGTCTCCGAGGCGGCGGATTCGCTGACCGTGGGCATGGTGCCGTTGCTGCCGCTGCTCGTGATGGGCGGCGTGCTGGCGCTGTGCGCGTATCCGTTCGTGGCCCCGGACGCGCAGCGGGTGCTCGATGCCGCCGGCGCGCCCTGACACCGACCCACACCTCCGGCGCGCCGACGTCAGGCGAGCAGACCCATCACGGCGTCGTCGGAAGCCCGGAGTGCTGCGCGATCGAAGGTGGAGGCCGAGGACAGGATCTCGTCCGCGTCGGTGCGCTCGACCAGGCTCTCGAGCTCGCGCCGAACCGTCTCGCGGCTGCCGAACACCGCACTCGCCAGCGTGCGCTCGGCCACCTCGAGTGCTCGCGGTCCGAGCTCCGGCATCTCGGTGACCGGCCGCAACGGGGGAAATCGCCCGTGCGCCGCGACTCGGCCATCGCCACCGCCTCCGACAGCGCCAGGACGCGAGCGTCGGCGTCGGTGTCCGCCACGAGGATGTCCGCGGACACGGTGACCCGAGGCCGGGGCGTCGTCGCGGTCGGGACGAAGGTGCGTCGGTAGGTCCGAAGCCGATCGGGGTCGGCCAGGGCGGGACCGCCGACCACGACCGGGAGTCCGAGTCGCGCGGCGACCTCGAGCCCCGATCCCGTCGCGAGTACCGACACGGGAATCGGTCGATGAGCCGCGGGTTGGGCGGTGACGGGGCCGGTGCCGTCGAGAAAGGCCAGCAGTTCGGCCAGATCGTCCGCAAAGCCGTCGGCCGTGTCGGTCCGTAGCGCTCGGCGGATCGGCGGCGTGAAACCGAGCGAACGCCCGATCCCCAGATCCACTCGTCCCGGGAACAGCGCGTCGAGCATCAGCGCGTTCTCCGCGACCAGCAGCGGGGTGTGGTTGGGCAGCATGATCCCGGCGGTGCCGAGGCCGATGTCGTGCGTCGCCGCGCCGACGGCCGCGAGCAGAACCGCGGGGCTTCCCGACGCGATGCCCGGGACCGCGTGATGCTCCGCGACCCGGAACCGGTGATAGCCGGCGGCCTCGGCCCAGCGGGCGCGCTCGACGGTGTCCGCGACCGCGGCGGCGGGCGAACGGTCCACCCGCGCACGGGATCGGTCGAGGAGGGAAAGAAGCACGTCGGATGCAACCAGCTCACGCCGACGACTGTTCCGACCCGGCCGCCCCGGACCCGGTTGGGAACCGTCACGAAAATGACCGTCGCGGCAGCGGACATCGATTCTGCTGGCACACTCGAAACCGACTCCGAGGAGGTTTTCGCACGGTGAAACGACGGCAACTGCTGCAATGGGCGGCCGCCGGAGCAGTGGGGGCTGCCCTGGGCCCGGCTGTGATTCCGTCCAGCCGGATGGCGTCGAGACTGATGTCGTCGGCGTCGGCGATTCCCCTCGGGGTCCCCACCATCGCCTCCCGTGTCCCGGAACTCTGGGCCGACCCGCCCCGGCCGCCCGATCACTCCGCGGTGATCGTGATCGGCTCGGGGTTCGGCGCGTCGGTGGCCGCGCTCCGTTTCGCGCAGGCCGGGCAGCAGGTCACCGTCCTCGAGCGCGGCCTGCGCTGGCCGCGCGATCCGTGGCGGGAGATCTTCACCGCCGACATGACCGCGGACGGCCGCGGTCTCTGGCGACAGCCGTCGTTCACCAACGTCACCGGAATGCCCGTCGGCCCGGTCGACCGCTTCGGCGGCGTGCTGGACACCACGCGCTTCGACAACCTCACCGTCTGGCGCGGGGCTGCCGTGGGCGGAGGGTCGATCGTCTACACCGGAGTCACCATCGCCCCGGACAAGCGGTTCTTCGATCTCTCGTTCGGCGGCCGCGTCCCCTACGAGGAGATGGCGTCCACCTGGTACCCGGCGGCGCGACGCATGTTGCGTCCCTCCCCCATGCCCGACGACGTCTACGCCGCTCCCGCGTTCGCCCACTCCCGCACGTGGGACGACCACGCCCGCCGCGCCGGATTCGATCCCCAGCGTGTCGACGGCACCTGGAACTGGTCGATCGTCCGTGACGAGTTGACGGGCCGGTCGCGTCCGTCGGCCACCGTCGGGCAGAGCACGTTCGGCAACTCGAACGGCGCCAAGCAGGACCTCACGCAGAACTACATTCCGCAGGCCGAGGCGACGGGACGGGCGCTGATCGCGCACAGCCACGAGGTGGCCGCGATCGGCACCGACACCGGCGGTCGCTACCGCGTGGAGGTGCGTCGGCTCGATCCGGAGGGGAACGTCCTGGAGTCCCGGACGCTCACCGCGGACCGGCTGGTGCTCGGTGCCGGCTCCCTCGGGACCACCGAACTGCTGCTGCGGGCCCGCGACACCGGTGCGCTGCCGGATCTCAACGAGTTCGTCGGTCGCGGGTGGGGCACCAACGGGGACGCATTCATGACGCGCTCCCTGGGACCGATCGGTGGCGGCCCTCAGGGCGCCCCGTGCGCGTCGCGCATCGTCGACGAGGCGGGACTGCCGCTCACGGTGGAGAACTGGTACGTGCCGGGTGCGCCGCTGGAGTTGGGGTTCCTCGGCTCCCTCGGCATGACGATCGATCCGATGCGCGGCGAGTTCCGCTACGACCGCGCCGCCGACCGCATCGCCCTGTCCTGGCCGAAGGGCGGCAGTCCGGACACGGTGGCCTCGCTCCGCGCCGTGCAGAATCGAATGGCGCAGGCGGGCCGCACACTGGTGTCCGCGGAGCCGCTCACGCGCGACGTCGACGACACCCTCACCGCGCACCCCCTCGGCGGCGCGGTGCTCGGCGACGTCACCGACGGCTACGGCCGTGTGAAGGGATACGACGGTCTCTACGTCGTCGACGGCGCCGTGGTCCCCGGCAGCACCGGCGCGGCGAACCCGTCGCTCACCATCACCGCGCTCGCCGAGCGCAACGTCGCGCGCATCCTCGCCGACGGGCGCTGACCAGCTTTAACCAGCGCTGACTAGCTCAGGCCGATCTCCGTCGTCCCCACCGGCACGGTCACCGTCGTGGCGGTGCGGGCGCCGGCACCCGGGACCGACACCGCGTCGAGAACCCGGACCTCCGACCGCCACTCGGTCGGCGTGAGGGTCGCGCGCAGGTACCCGCGCCGTGCGTTGCCGAACGCGACGTGCGGGGATGCCGCGGCGATGGCCGCGCCGGTGTCGTCGACGTCGGCACCGTCCTTGCCCGACGCGATCGACGTCGTCGCGATTTCGACGCCCACCGCGGGGGCCGGGTCCCGGTAGTCGCGGCGAAGTTCGGAGACGATGGTGCGGTGAATGTCGCCGACGATCGACTGCACCTGGACGCCGCGGTCCCGAGCGGCGTCGAGAATGCGGTGGCGTGAGGCCTCGTAACCGCTCCACGGATCCATGCCCACCACGCGCTGCCCGTTCTCGATCTGCGCGAGGTCCGAGATCACCGTCTGATGGGCGAGGAACTTCCACGTGGCCGCACTGCCGAAACCGTCCACGATCCACTTCTCCTGCGCCGCACCGGTGATGGTGCGGCCGGGATCGGCCGTGGCGGCGTCCTGCGGGTGCTCACCGTCCCCGTTCGCCTGGTCGCTGCGGTACTGGCGCGTGTCGAGCACCGAGAAGTCGACCAGCGACCCGAACGAGAAGCGGCGGTACGCCTGCAGATCCGGCCCGACGGGACGCTGCGTCAACCGGACCGGGGTGTTCTCCCACCACGCCTTGAACGCGTCGGCGCGGCGCATGAGGAACAGCCGCGGATCGGCTCCCTCGTCCTGGGAGATCTGCGACGCCCAGTTGTTGTCCACCTCGTGGTCGTCGAAAGTGGTGATCCACGGGGCGGCGGCGTGCGCGGCCGCGAGGTTCTCGTCCGCCTTGTAGAGCGCGTATCGATCACGATAGTCGTTCAGCTGCAGCGTCTCTCGCGACGCGGACTCCGGCCGCGGCAGCGACGCCCGCGCGCCCTTCCGCTCGATCGCGTACTCGTAGATGTAGTCGCCCAGGAAGAACACGACGTCCGGCGCCGACCGCGCGAGGTCGGCGTAGGCGCCGTAGAACCCGTCCTCCCACTTCTGGCACGACGCCCAGGCGAACGACAACGACGCCAGCGGCGCGCCCGCGGCCGTCGCCGTCCGGGTCCGCCCCACCGTGCTGGCATGCGGACCGACGAGAAAGCGGTAGAAGTAGTCCCGCGCCGGCGCCAACCCGCGAACGTCCACGTGGACGGACCAGCCGTCGGCTTCCGTCGCGAGCTCGAGTCCCTGCGCGACGACGCGGCCGAAGCGGTCGTCGTCGGCGATCTCCCAGCGCACCGGGACGACTCCCGGCCGCATGCCGCCGAGCGGCGCGACCGGGTCCACGGCCAGCCGCGTCCACAGCACCACCGAGTCGGGCAGCGGGTCACCCGAGGCGACACCCAACCGGAACGGGTAGTCCGCCGGCGGTGCCGCCGGCGGCTGGGCCTGTGCGGCGGTCCCGGTCAACTCCGGCGTCAACGCGAGGGCGCCGACGAGAGCGCTCCAGGTGAGGAATCGACGACGGGTGGTGCCGGCGGCCAGCGATCGATCCGCACCGATGACGAGCTCGCGACGAGTCATGGGACTCGACCCTGCCTCGCCGAGGCGAACGGGACGTAGCGGTCCGACGACGACCCGTCGACGATGGTCGTCACGTAGCGTTCACCGTCGTGACCCGGCTCCTGCGCGTGGCGACCTATAACGCCAGCCTCAATCGGCCCGCCGCCGGGCAGCTCGCGGCCGAGCTGGCCGAGATGTCCGGGGGAACCAACCCGCAACTCCTCTCCGCGGCCGAGGTGATCCAGCGCGCCGCCCCCGACGTGCTGCTGGTGAACGAGGTCGACCACGCCGACGGCACCGCGGAGGCGTTTCGGAACGTCCTCGCCGAGGGCCGGGGCGGCGCCGGGGCGATCGACTACCCCTACGTCTTCACCGCGCCGGTCAACACCGGAGAGCCGTCCGGGCGGGACCTCGACGGGGACGGACGGACCGACGGCCCCGGTGACGCGTGGGGATTCGGGGCGTTCCCCGGCCAGTACGGCATGGTCGTGCTCTCGCGTTTCCCGCTGGACACCGCGGCGGTGCGGTCGTTCCGACAGTTCCGGTGGGCCGACCAACCGGACTCGCTGCTGCCCCGCGAGTACTACGGCGAGAACGCCGACGCGCTGCGCCTGTCGAGCAAGGCGCACTGGGACGTGCCCGTCACGATCGGTGAACGCACCGTGCATCTGCTCGTCTCGCACCCCACGCCGCCGACGTTCGACGGCGCCGAGGATCGCAACGGACGCCGGAACCACGACGAGATCCGGTTCACGGCCGATTACCTCTCCGGGGCGACCTACCCGGTGGACGACGCCGGCCGGCCCGGAGGCCTCGACGACGGCGCGTCGTTCGTTGTCCTGGGAGACCAGAACGCCGACCCGGAGAAGGGTGACTCGTACCCGGGCGCGATCGACCGGTTGCTCTCCGCGCCGCGCGTCCGCGATCCGCTGCCGGCGTCGGCCACGAACGGGACGGACACTGCCGACTTCGGCCCGCGGGTCGGCCGACGCCGCGTCGACTATGTTCTGCCCAGCGACGACCTCGAGGTGATCGACTCCGGCGTTTTCTGGCCGGCGCCCGGCGAGCCCGGTGCCGACGCGATCACCGCGAGCGATCACCGCCTGGTGTGGGTGGACCTGCGCGTCTGACAGCACCCGAATCGGGTACGCGACACCCATGACGGATCGCGACAGGACCGACCCCGGCGAGACCCTGCCCGACGCCGCCGACCGGGCGAACATGGGCACCCGCGACGTCGAGAAGCGGTGGCGCGACCCGGCGGCGCTGCGCCGCGCGGCGCTCTACGTGGTCTCCTCCGTCGGCGTCGCCGCGATCGCCCTCGCGGTCTTCCTGGCGACGGGCGCCTCGAACGTCGTCGTCGCCGCGATCGTCCCCGGGGTCTGCCTCGTGGGCGCGATCGGCGCCCTGGCCATCGGTTACCGCTCCTACCGGCACGGCGGGACGTGGCCGGTCTGGCGGGGCGCGGCCTGGTTCCTCTTCGCGCTGATGTTGGTGAGCCTGTCCCTCCCGACCCTGACGGTGCGGTAGCGGGTCGGAAGGGTCGGCCGGCTCAGGCCTGGACGACGGTGACGACGTTGCCGTCCGGGTCTCGCAGCATGAACATCAGCGGCACGTTCGGGTCGGTGTCGCCGTCGATCGGGTCGACCTCGACGCCGTCGATCGCCGACAGTCGCGCGTGCTCGGCGCGCACGTCGGCGGTCTCGACGCCGATCGCGGACCCACCCGGGCTGTCGTACATCGGCGGGTTCAGCGCGAGCCGGGCGGTCGATCCCGCCGGAGCGACCTCGAGCCACCGGTACTCACCGTTCGGGCCGAAACGGGTGTCCCCGCGCACCTCGAACCCGAGCACGCGGGTGTAGAAGTCGAGGGCCTTGTCCTGGTCTGCGACGGTGAACATGGCCACGCCGATGTTCGTGATGGTGCTCTTCTGCTCGGTCATGGTGGTACCGACCCTGCCGCGCGGGGAAACTCATCGCGTACGGGTCGCGTCCGACGCCCCGAACGCGGATCGGCCCCGCACTCGAGACGAGTGCGGGGCCGAGTCCTATGTCGGTTCGCGTCGAACCGTGCGCTACCGGGTCAGCGGAAGTCGCCCGAGAAGCCGTAGTCGTCGAGCGGTACGGCAGCACCGGTGTTCTGGCCGAAGCCGTCCGGGCTGTAGTACTGATCGTCGTACGACGGCACCGCGTAGGCCGCGGCCCGTGCCTCCTCGGTGGGCTGCACCGTGATGTTCCGGTACCGGTTGATGCCGGTGCCGGCCGGGATCAGCTTGCCGATGATCACGTTCTCCTTGAGACCGATCAGCTTGTCCGAGCGGCAGTTGATCGCCGCGTCGGTCAGCACGCGAGTGGTCTCCTGGAACGACGCCGCGGACAGCCACGAGTCGGTCGCCAGCGATGCCTTGGTGATACCCATCAGCACCGGACGTCCGGCCGCGGGCTCGCCACCCTCGGACACGACGCGACGGTTGCTCGCCTCGAACTCGCTGCGCTCGGTCAGCGATCCGGGCAGGAACTCCGTGGAGCCCGAATCGATGATGGTCACGCGGCGGAGCATCTGGCGCACGATCGTCTCGATGTGCTTGTCGTGGATGGACACACCCTGGCTGCGGTACACCTCCTGGACCTCGTTGACGAGGTGGATCTGCACCTGACGCGGGCCCATGACACGCAGGACCTCGTGCGGATCGGCAGCGCCCTCCATGAGCTGCTGGCCGACCTCCACGTGGTCGCCGTCCGACAACAGGCGCTCGGTGCCGTCGTCGTGCTTGAACACACGCAGACGCTGACGCTTCGAGAGCTTGTCGTAGACGACCTCTTCACCGCCGTCGTCCGGAACGATGGTGATCTTGTAGAAGCGATCACCCTCCTCCAGCTGGATGCGACCCGAGACGTCCGCGATGGGCGCCTTGCCCTTGGGCACACGAGCCTCGAAGAGCTCCTGCACGCGGGGCAGACCACCGGTGATGTCGTCGCCGGCCACACCACCCTGGTGGAACGTACGCATGGTCAGCTGCGTGCCGGGCTCACCGATGGACTGGGCCGCGACGATGCCGACGGCCTCGCCGATGTCGACCAGCTTGCCGGTGGCCATCGAGCGGCCGTAGCAGGTGGCGCAGACGCCGGTGCCGGTGGTGCAGGTGAGCACCGAGCGCACCTTGACCGTGGTGATGCCGGCCGCGAGCAGCGCGTCGATGGCCGGGTCGCCGAGGTCGTGTCCACGCTCGACGACGACGTTGCCGTCGGCGTCGACCGCGTCCGCGGCCAGGGTGCGGGCGTACGTCGAGGTCTCGACGTGCGCGTCCCGGATCATCGTGCCGTCGGCCAGCTTCTCCGCGATGGTCGTGGTGATGCCGCGCTCGGTCCCGCAGTCCACCTCGCGCACGATGACGTCCTGCGACACGTCCACCAGACGGCGGGTCAGGTAACCCGAGTCGGCGGTACGCAGCGCGGTGTCGGCCAGACCCTTACGGGCACCGTGCGTGTTGATGAAGTACTCGAGGACCGTCAGGCCCTCCTTGAAGGAGGACTTGATCGGGCGCGGGATGAACTCGCCCTTCGGGTTGGTCACCAGACCCTTCATGCCGGCGAGCGACCGCACCTGAGTCATGTTTCCGGCCGCGCCGGACTTCACGATCATCGGGATGGGGTTGTCGTCGGGGAAATGGGCCTCCATGGCCTTACCGACCTGCTCGGTCGCTTCCTGCCAGATCTTCACCAGAGCCGAGTTGCGCTCGGTGTGGTCGAGCGCGCCACGCTGGTACTTGCGCTCGATCTGATCGGCCTGCGCCTCGAACGACTCCATGATCTCCGCCTTCTCCGGCGGCACGAGCACGTCGGAGATGGAGATGGTGACGCCCGAGCGCGTGGCCCAGTAGAAGCCCGCGTCCTTGAGCTTGTCCACGGTCTGCGCGACCACGATCATCGGGTACCGCTCGGCGAGATCGTTGATGATCGTCGCCTGGCGCTTCTTCGGCATCTGCTCGTTGACGAACGGGTAGTTCGCCGGCAGCAGCTCGTTGAAGAGCACGCGGCCCAGCGTGGTCTCGGCGGTCCAGGCATCGCCCGGCGCCCAGCCCTCGGGGAACAGCTCGGCCTCGAGCTCCCGCGAAGGGCGCTGGTTGGTCAGCCGCACCTTGATGGGCGACTGCACCGTGAGCACACCGCGGTCGACGGCCATCTGCGCCTCGGCCGGGCTCGCGTAGATGCCCTGCTCGGGGCCCTCGCCGGTGGCCGGCGACAGCTGGCACTTGGCGGTCTCGTCGAGACGGGTCAGGTGGAACAGTCCCGTCACCATGTCCAGACGCGGCATGGCGAGCGGACGACCCGACGCCGGCGAGAGGATGTTGTTCGACGACAGCATGAGCACGCGGGCCTCGGCCTGCGCCTCCGCCGACAGCGGCAGGTGCACGGCCATCTGGTCACCGTCGAAGTCGGCGTTGAACGCCTCGCAGACGAGCGGGTGCAGCTGGATGGCCTTGCCCTCGACGAGCTGCGGCTCGAACGCCTGAATACCGAGGCGGTGCAGCGTGGGTGCACGGTTCAGCAGCACGGGGTGCTCGCCGATGACCTCTTCGAGGACGTCCCACACCTGGGCACGCTGACGCTCGACCATACGCTTGGCCGACTTGATGTTCTGCGCGTGGTTCAGGTCGACCAGACGCTTCATCACGAACGGCTTGAACAGCTCGAGTGCCATGAGCTTCGGCAGACCGCACTGGTGCAGCTTGAGCTGCGGGCCGACGACGATGACCGAACGGCCCGAGTAGTCGACGCGCTTGCCCAGCAGGTTCTGACGGAAGCGGCCCTGCTTGCCCTTGAGCAGATCGGACAGCGACTTCAGCGGGCGGTTGCCCGGTCCGGTGACCGGGCGGCCGCGACGACCGTTGTCGAACAGGGCGTCGACGGACTCCTGCAGCATCCGCTTCTCGTTGTTGACGATGATCTCGGGCGCACCGAGGTCGATCAGTCTCTTGAGGCGGTTGTTGCGGTTGATGACGCGGCGGTACAGGTCGTTGAGGTCCGAGGTGGCGAAGCGGCCACCGTCGAGCTGGACCATCGGACGCAGCTCCGGCGGGATCACCGGCACGGCGTCGAGGACCATCCCCATCGGCGAGTTGCCGGTGGACTGGAACGCGGCGACGACCTTGAGGCGCTTGAGGGCGCGGAGCTTCTTCTGCCCCTTGCCGCTGCGGATGGTCTCGCGCAGCGACTCGGCCTCGGCCTCGATGTCGAAGGTCTCCATGAGCTTCTGGATGGACTCCGCGCCCATCGCGCCCGTGAAGTACTCGCCGTAGCGGTCGACCAGCTCGCGGTAGATCAACTCGTCGACGATGAGCTGCTTCGGCGCCAGCTTGGTGAAGGTGGACCAGATCTCCTCGAGACGATCCAGCTCACGCTGCGCGCGGTCACGGAGCTGACGCATCTCGCGCTCGCCGCCGTCCTTGACCTTGCGACGCACGTCGGACTTGGCACCCTCGGCCTCGAGCTCGGCGATGTCCGCCTCGAGCTTCTGCGCGCGGGCCTCGAGATCGGCGTCGCGCTGATCGGCGACGGCCTTCTTCTCGACCTCCATCTCGGCCTCGAGGGTCGAGAGCTCGTTGTGGCGGAGCTCGTCGTCCACCGAGGTGATGACGTAGGCGGCGAAGTAGATGATCTTCTCGAGATCCTTCGGCGCCAGGTCGAGCAGGTAGCCCAACCGCGACGGCACACCCTTGAAGTACCAGATGTGCGTGACCGGGGCGGCCAGCTCGATGTGGCCCATGCGCTCACGACGCACCTTGGCGCGCGTGACCTCGACGCCACAGCGCTCGCAGATGATGCCCTTGAAGCGCACGCGCTTGTACTTGCCGCAGTAGCACTCCCAGTCGCGAGTCGGTCCGAAGATCTTCTCGCAGAACAGGCCGTCCTTCTCCGGCTTGAGCGTGCGGTAGTTGATGGTCTCCGGCTTCTTGACCTCGCCGTAGGACCAGTTGCGGATGTCGTCCGCGGTCGCGAGACCGATGCGGAGTTCATCGAAGAAGTTGACGTCCAGCACGTCGTACTTCCTTTCCCCCGGTGACGGGGTTAGTTATCTGCTGCTACATCGGTGAGGGCGGGCCGGCGCGGGAAACCCCGCGCCGCCCGGCACCTCACTGAGCGAGATCGTCGACGGTGGCGGACTCGTTGCGGGAGAGGTTGATTCCCAGGTTGGCCGCGGCACGCTCGAGATCCTCGTCGTCGCCGTCCGCCATCGTGATGGCCGCGCCGTCCGAGGACAGCACCTCCACGTTGAGGCAGAGCGACTGGAGCTCCTTGAGGAGCACCTTGAAGGACTCGGGGATACCGGGCTCGGGGATGTTCTCGCCCTTGACGATCGCCTCGTAGACCTTGACGCGACCGACCACGTCGTCCGACTTGATGGTCAGGAGCTCCTGCAGCGTGTACGCCGCACCGTAGGCCTGCATGGCCCAGCACTCCATCTCACCGAAGCGCTGTCCACCGAACTGCGCCTTACCGCCGAGGGGCTGCTGCGTGATCATCGAGTACGGACCGGTCGAGCGAGCGTGGATCTTGTCGTCGACCAGGTGGTGCAGCTTGATGATGTACATGTAGCCCACGGACACCGGGTACGGGAACGGCTCGCCGGAGCGACCGTCGAACAGGGTGGCCTTGCCGTCGGCGCCGACCATCTGATCGCCGTCGCGGTTGGGGATCGTGCTCGACAGCAGACCCGTCAGCTCGTCCTCCTTGGCGCCGTCGAACACCGGGGTGGCGATGTTGGTGTCGGCGTCCGCCGCCAACATCTCCTCCGGCAGCGTCTCGGCCCAGTCGGGTCGAGTGCCGTCCGTCGCCACCTGAACGTTCCATCCGGTCTTACCGATCCAGCCCAGGTGGGTCTCGAGGATCTGACCGATGTTCATACGACGCGGGACGCCGTGCGTGTTCAGGATGATGTCGATCGGCGTGCCGTCGGACAGGAACGGCATGTCCTCCTGCGGGAGGATCTTGCCGATGACGCCCTTGTTGCCGTGGCGGCCGGCGAGCTTGTCGCCGTCCTGGATCTTGCGCTTCTGCGCGACGTAGACGCGCACCAGCTCGTTCACACCCGGAGGCAGATCGTCGTCGTCCTCGCGCGAGAACACGCGGATGCCGATGACCTTGCCGTTCTCGCCGTGCGGCACCTTCAGCGACGTGTCGCGCACCTCGCGCGCCTTCTCGCCGAAGATCGCGCGCAGCAGGCGCTCCTCGGGGGTGAGCTCGGTCTCGCCCTTCGGCGTGACCTTGCCGACCAGCACGTCACCGTCACGGACCTCCGCACCGATGCGGATGATGCCGCGCTCGTCGAGGTCCGCGAGAACCTCGTCCGAGACGTTGGGGATGTCGCGCGTGATCTCCTCGGCACCGAGCTTGGTGTCGCGGGCGTCGATCTCGTGCTCCTCGATGTGGATCGAGGTGAGGACGTCCTCCTCCACGAGGCGCTGCGACAGGATGATCGCGTCCTCGTAGTTGTGGCCCTCCCACGGCATGACGGCGACGAGCAGGTTCTTGCCCAGCGCCATCTCGCCGTTCTCGGTGCACGGACCGTCGGCCAGCACCTGGCCGGCCTCGACACGCTGACCCTCGTCCACGATCGGACGCTGGTTGGCGCACGTGCCCTGGTTCGAGCGGGCGAACTTGCGCATCCGGTAGGTCGAGCGCGAGCCGTCGTCCGCCATCACGGTGACGTAGTCGGCCGAGACCTCCTCCACCACACCCGTCTTGTCGGTGACGATGACGTCGCCGGCGTCGACGGCGGCACGGAGCTCCATGCCGGTACCGACGATCGGGGACTCGCTGCGCACCAGCGGCACGGCCTGACGCTGCATGTTCGCACCCATGAGGGCACGGTTGGCGTCGTCGTGCTCGAGGAACGGGATCATCGCCGTCGCGACCGAGACCATCTGCCGCGGCGAGACGTCCATGTAGTCGACGTCGTCGGACGAGACGAACTCGACCTCGCCGCCCTTACGACGGACGAGAATGCGGTCGTCGACGAAGCGACCCGACGTGTCGATCGACGAGTTGGCCTGCGCCACGACGTGGCGGTCCTCCTCGTCCGCGGTCAGGTAGTCGACCTCGTCGGTGACCCGACCGTCGACGACCTTGCGGTACGGCGTCTCGATGAAGCCGAACGGGTTGACCCGCGCGTACACCGAGAGCGAACCGATCAGACCGATGTTCGGACCCTCGGGGGTCTCGATCGGGCACATGCGGCCGTAGTGCGACGGGTGCACGTCGCGCACCTCGAGGCCGGCGCGCTCACGGGACAGACCGCCGGGGCCCAGCGCCGACAGACGACGCTTGTGGGTCAGACCCGACAGCGGGTTGTTCTGGTCCATGAACTGCGACAGCTGGGACGTTCCGAAGAACTCCTTGATCGCGGCGACGACCGGGCGGATGTTGATCAGGGTCTGCGGCGTGATCGCCTCGACGTCCTGGGTGGTCATCCGCTCGCGGACCACGCGCTCCATGCGGGACAGGCCCACCCGGATCTGGTTCTGGATCAGCTCGCCGACCGTGCGCAGACGGCGGTTGCCGAAGTGGTCGATGTCGTCGACCTCGACCGGCACCTCGACGCCGCCCGGAGCCGTCATCGATTTCTCTCCTGCGTGCAGACGCACGAGGTACTCGATGGTGGCGACGATGTCCTCTTCGGTCAGCGTCGACGCCTCGATGGGCAGGCCCGAGTTCAGGCCGAGCTTCTTGTTGATCTTGTAGCGGCCCACGCGAGCGAGGTCGTAGCGCTTCTCCTTGAAGAACAGGTTCTCCAGCAGGGTCTGCGCGCTCTCCTTGGTGGGGGGCTCGCCCGGACGCAGCTTGCGGTAGATGTCGAGCAGCGCCTCGTCGGTGCCGGCCGTGTTGTCCTTCTCCAGCGTGGCCATGAGGATCTCCGAGAAGCCGAAGCGCTCGGTGATCTGCTCGGTGGTCCAGCCCAGAGCCTTCAGCAGCACGGTGACCGGCTGGCGACGCTTGCGGTCGATGCGCACACCGACGGTGTCGCGCTTGTCGACGTCGAACTCCAGCCACGCACCGCGGCCCGGAATGACCTTGACGCTGTGCAGGTCCTTCTCGGTGGTCTTGTCGACCGTGTGGTCGAAGTACACGCCGGGAGACCGGACGAGCTGCGACACGACGACGCGCTCGGTGCCGTTGATGATGAACGTGCCCTTGTCGGTCATCATCGGGAAGTCACCCATGAAGACCGTCTGGCTCTTGATCTCACCGGTGTTGTTGTTGATGAACTCCGCGGTGACGAACAGCGGCGCCGCGTAGGTCATGTCCTTGTCCTTGCACTCCTCGATGGAGGCCTTGACCTCGTCGAAGCGCGGATCGGAGAAGGAGAGGGACATCGAGCCGGAGAAGTCCTCGATGGGCGAGAGCTCCGTCAGGATGTCCTCGAGGCCGCCGCTGACCGAGCTGTCGCCGCGTGCCTCGGCACGGGCACGCCACTCGGGGGTTCCGACGAGCCATTCGAACGAATCGGTCTGAAGATCGAGCAACCCCGGAACTTCGAGGGGTTCACGAATCTTCGCGAACGACACCCTCTTCGGGGCTCCGGGGGTTCCGGCGTTTTCCTTGGACTGGGTGGAGACTGCCAAGATGCGTCCTTCCAGCACCTCACGCGGGCCGCTTGCTGCACTGCGCGACCGTCGCTGTATCTGCTTTTCGAGTGGGAACTCCGCTGGTCACAACCCGTACGAAGCCCTCGCTCGGCAGCGACGGACACACGTGTCCATCGAGGCGGAGTCTGGAGAATGACAGGAGGCACCCAGCGCAACGTCCAAAAGTACCCCAGAAACGCGGACATGGCAACACGCGTGGGTCACGGACGGCGACGAGCACCGGCAGGAGATGCCGACATCGAGGTGCAGGTCCGCCGAGACCCGCTGTCGGCGCCCGGTGCCTCCATTTGCTCCGGCGCCGCCCAGAAACCTCGGCGATCGGGATGCGTCCGCCGCATCCGCCGGGTTGATACCCCGGCCGAGACCCGGTCGAAACCGGGCCGACGGACGAATCCGGTAATCAGAGTGGACTCCCGGACGCCCCGCGTCAAGAGCGCGCGCGGCGTTTCGTACCGGGGTTCGTGTCCGCTAGCGGTTGTCGATGGTGGCGATCAACCACTTGCCGTCGACCCGCTCCATCGTGAACGCCACCGGAGTCTGGACTGTCCCCTGGTCCACGCCGTCCTGGCGAGCCGCGATGTCCATGCTGGCCACCAACTCGGCGCGGTCGCCGTCGAGCAACGAGACCCCGATGTCCGTCACCGTCGCCGTCGTGACCGTCTGGGTCTGCAGCACACCCTGCTTGGTCTGCTCCGCCGTCGAGTCGTACTCCCCTCGACGCTCGTCGTTCAGGACGGCGCGCGCCGCCTCCTGGTCCTGGTCGATGGTGTCGAAGCCGTAGCTGAACACCGTCTGCAGCGCGTCCCGCCCGGCCGACGTCACCTCGAGGGTGGCGCCGGTGTCGACCCAGGCGCTGTTGGTCACCTCCGGTGCACCCGGACGCACGAGCCCGAGAACGGCGATCACCGCGAACACCACGGCCAGCGCCCCGAGGATCGGAACGAGCGGCGAGAGCGGACGACGCACGCGGGGCTCGGCGGCGTCGGCGCCGACCTCGGTGGACGTGCCGGCCTCGGTGGACGTGCCGGCCTCGGTGGAGGTGCCGGACTCGGTGGGCTGAGTGGGCTCGGCCGTGGGCTTCGAGAGATCGACCGCCCCGGAGGCGTCGGTGTCGGTAGCGGTGCCGGTGTCGTCGGTGCTCTCGGTGGTGTCCGGGTTCACCGGGCCGGCGGGTCGACCGGCAACCTTCTTGCGACGGACGGCTCCGGCCGGGGGACGCGTGGCGCCCACGGGGGGACGACGACGTGCGGGGGGCATGGACTCTCCTAGCGCGAGATCACTGGCCGCCGGACGGCGCGGCGGGATCCGCCGGCGCGGCGGGGTCGGTCGGTGCGGCGGGGTCGGCCGGCGCAGCCGGATCGGCGGGCGCGGCGGGGTCGGCGGGCGCAGCGGGGTCGGTGGTCGCCGACTGCGGCAGCTGCAGGGGGATGCGTTCCCCGATCGGCTGGATCCGCGTCGCCTTCCACGTGCCGTCGACGTCCTGGAGCTCGAGTCGCAGCGTGCTCTGGAAGCGCTCGTTGCCGCTGGGCTTGGTGGTGTCGGTGGTGAGGACGATCAGCGACTGCGCGGTGCCCTCGTCGGCCGAGAAGCCCACCAGCGCGGCGTGCTGCACCGACGCCGTCGTGACGACGCCGGTGTCGGCGAACTGCTCGCGGAACTGGTCCCGCGTGTCGTTCAGGCCCGAGGTGAGTTCGTCTCCGGTGATGGAGGACTCGATGTCGGCGAAGGTCTTGTCGAGATCGTTCGCGTCGACGGAGTTCAGGTTGATCGCGGCCTGTCGAGCGCCCGCGAGCGCGTCGTCACGCGTGGCCGCGGCGGAGGACTCGCGGAACGCGAGGAACCAGAACACGGCCGAGACCACGGCGAGCACCGCCGCGACCGCACAGACCGCGGCCGCGGCGACGACCGGCCAGGACCGGGTGCCCGCGGAGGACGGGGCCGAAGAGGTGGTTGGCGTCACATCGCCACCCTACTAGGCGGTAACCACCGGCCCCGACAGGGACCGGTGGCCACCGGGTGGTCGAGCCGGCGCGTCAGGGACGAACCGTGACGCCCAGCAGCGCGGCGAGCTGCGTGGCAATGGGGTTGAGATCGATGGGGTCCGGCGCCACCTTCGGCTTGCCGTCCCACGGCTGCGGGATGTTGGGATCGGCGAACTGCGCGCGGTTGGCACCACGCACGCCCGTGAGCGACCCCTGGGGCACCGTGCAATTCGCATCGAGGTTGATCGGGAAGTCCTGCTGCGTCGGGTCGAAGTCGGGGTTGCGGGCGTACTCGGCGTCGATGATCGCCTGCGTGCCCTCGTAACCCTGCGTGCAGGACGGCGGGTTGTTCACCTCGAGCGCGATGCCGAAGTGAATGGTGCCGTCACCCGGGCTCACCGAGTTCGCACCCTGCGCGAGGGCGGGCAGGAACTGAAGCAACGGCCGCAGGGCGAACGTCCGCGGGCTGAGTGCTTCGCTGACCCCGGCCAGGTTGGTGAGGTTGGTGGTCAGCCCCGGGCCGGCCTGCGACACCAACGCGCTCGTCTCGTCGGAGAACGGAATGCCGTTGTCGATGAGGCGGCGGATGTCCGGATCGTTCGACCGCAGTTGCGCCGTGACCAGCGCGAGGTCGGAGCTGAACTGCTGGATCGCGGACGACTGCTCGCTCTGGGTGTCCAGGACCACGCGGCTGTCCCGGATGAGGGTGAGAGTCTGCGGCAGGTTCGTCAGACCGTCCTGAGAGAAGGTGTCGAGAGAGTCCACGAGGCCCGCGAGCGCCGTGCCGGTGCCCTCGAAGCCGGTACCCAGTTCCGTGACCAGGGTGCGGAGATCGTCCTTCGGCACCGTCGAGGCGAGCGTGTCGACGTTGCGCAGCAGATCCTCGACCGGGGTCGGGGTCGAGGTGTCGGCCTCGGCGATCGTGCTTCCGTCCTCGAGGAACGGCCCCTGATCGGTCCGCGGCTGCAAATCGACGTACTGCTCACCGATCGCGGAGCGGTTGGCCACCACGGCGACGGTGTCGGACGGGATGTCCGGGCCGCCCTTCTCGAGATTCAGGGCCACGTCCACGCCCTGCTCGGTGAGGGTGAGAGCGCCGACGCGGCCGACAGGAATGCCACGGTAGGTGACCTCGGCGTTCTGGAAGATGCCGCCGGAGTCCGCGAACTGCCCGGTCACCGTGTACTGACCGAAACCCAGCAACTGATCGATCCGCACGTACTTCGCACCGACATAGATGATGCCGAGCAGCGCGATCACCACGAACGCGACCAGCTGGGTGCTGACCAACTTCGATCTCACTGTCCACCTCCCGGCTGCGCGCCGGGGGCAGCGCCGATACCGAACTGTTCGAGAATGCCGTCGAGCGGATTCGCCGACGGCGGCGCCGCGGCGGGAACACCCGGCGGCGGCGTCGGCGACGGGATCACGGGCGGAAGCGGGAGCAGGGACACCGTCGGCCAGCCCGGTCGCGGCCCGTTGCCGTTGTAGTACGGGTTGGACGGATCCACCCGCGGCTTCGGTTCACCGTTGAGGGGCGGGCTGTAGATCGGATTGCCCTCACCCACACCGAAGGTGCTCAGCTGGTTGCCGATCTGCAGGTCCGCGCTGATGAACAGGTTGACCGAGTTGCCCTGGGCGATCTTCTCGACGCCGTCCGGGAACGGGAACGTCGGTACGAACGCGAGGTCGGTGATGAGCTCGTCGCCGTACGTCGCCAGTTCCTGCAGCGTCGGACGCAGGGCGCGCAGGTCGGCGATGAGATCGTCCTTGCTGCGCTCGATGACGTCGGTCCCCACCTCGCCGAGCCGGTCCAGCTGGGTGAGCAACTGCGTCAGCTGCGGACGCTGCTGCTCGAGCACCTCCGTGGCCACCGGCAGGTCCGCGAGGATGCGGTCGATCTTCTCGGTCTGCTGGTTCAGGGTTCCGGTGAGCACGTCGAGACCGTCGAGAGCCCGCGTGATGTCGCCCTTCTGCTCCTCGAGCCCGCCGATGAGGGTGTTGGCCTGCTCGATCAACGAGCGCAGTCGGTCCTCGCGGCCCTCGGTCGCGGTGTTCAGCTCCTTGACGATCGGGGCGAGCTGCGCGACGCCGCCACCGTTGAGCAGCATCGACAGTGCGCCGAACACCTGCTCGATGTCGGTGGCGTGGCGGGTGCGCTCCACCGGAATCGTGTCGCCGCCGATCAGGCGCGCCGCGTCGGCGTCGCCCTCGGGGACCGACAGCTGCACGAATTTCTCGCCCAGAAGGTTGGTCTGCTGGATGGACGCCGTCGCGTTCGCCGGCAGATCGACCGAGTTGTTCACCTCGACCGTGACGTCGGCGATCCACGAATCGCCGGGCACCGAGATGTCCGTGACGCGTCCGACCTCGACGCCGTCGACCTTGACGGTCGACTGCGGCACCAGGTCCAGCACGTCGTCGAACTGCAGCGTCAGGCGAATGGGGTCGGACCCGACGTCGGCGCCACCCGGCAACGGGATGCCGTAGACCCCCTCGGAGCCGCACGCCCCGACGGTCAGGGCCATCACGCAGGCGCCGGAGGCGACGACGACACCACGAACGCGGTGCGTTCTGCGGACACTGTCGCGGTGCGTTCTGCGGACACTGTCGAGGCGGGTCGATGCACGCGAAACTCGCACGGTCACTCCCCTCCCTGCGGAATCGACATTCCGGGCAGGTTGAGATCGAGGCGCGGGGACGGGTTGCCCGGCACTGTGCCCGGCTCCACGTTCCGCTGGATGTTGTCGGCGGAGAGAATGCCGAACGGCAGCACCAGCGTCGGGGTCTTCACCCCGGCGACGGCCTGGTCGACGATGGTTCCGCAGTTGTCGACGATCGGTTGCATTTGCCGGCCGAGCGCCTCGAACTGCGGATCACCCGGACGCAGTTTCTGCAGGTCGATCAGGCTGCAGACGAACGTCTTGGGGTCCTGGAGCTCGTTGAAGATCAACCGGGCGTCGAGCGACCCGTTCTCCGCGTTGTAGGAGTTCGCGACGTTGGCGACGGCCAGCGGCAGCAGGGTCAACGTGTCCGCGAGCTTGCCGCGGTTGTCCGCCAGCAGCTGCGTGGTGGGTGCGAGCGCATCCAGATCCGTGCTCAGCTGATCACGGTTGTCGCGAACGAAGCCCGCCACGTCGCCCAGCGTCACCGACAACTGCTGCAGCGCTTGCGAGAGGTTCTCCCGCTCCCCCGCCAGGAAGCCGGTGAGGGAGGACAACTGCTCGTTGAACGCACGCACCTGCTGATCGTTGGCCGCGAGAGCGCTGACGAAGGTCTGCAAGTTCTGCACCGTGCCGAACAGGTCGCCGCGGTAGGAGTCCAGGGTGTCGACCGCGCCGGACAGCTGTGTCAGCGTGTCGTTCAGCGCTTCGCCGTTGCCCTCGAGGTTGCGCGCACCCGTGCTCACGAGATCGGACAGGGCGCCGTCGCGGTTGGCACCGTTCGGTCCGAGCGCCTCCGACAGCTGGTCGATGCTCTGGTACAGCTCGTCCACCTCGACCGGGGTCGCGGTGCGCTCGCGCGGGATCACCGCACCCGATTCCATCTTCTCGCCGCCGGTGTAGGCGGGGGCGAGCTGGACGTACCGGTCCGCGACCACCGACGGGGCAATCTGCACCGCTCGCGCGTCGGCCGGGATGTCGACGCCGCGGTCCACCCTCAGGTCGACCTGCACCTGATCGCCGAGCCCCTCGACCTTGGTCACCTCACCGACCTTGACGCCGAGCACCCGGACCTCGGTGCCCTCGTACACGCCGACGGACTTGTCGAAGTACGTGGTGATCGTGGTCGTGCCGAGGCGCGTGAACGCCCACCACAGGGCGAACACCACGAGGACGACGACGGCGACGACGGCCGCGATCAGTCCCAGACTGCGCTTGGTGAACA
Source organism: Rhodococcoides kroppenstedtii (assembly GCF_900111805.1). Classification (GTDB taxonomy): domain Bacteria; phylum Actinomycetota; class Actinomycetes; order Mycobacteriales; family Mycobacteriaceae; genus Rhodococcoides; species Rhodococcoides kroppenstedtii. Next base: position 76,247 of record NZ_FOJN01000007.1, on the reverse strand, counting down.
TCGAACGCGACGAATCCTGGTCGGCGGTCACTGGCCTGCTCCCGGACTGCGAACGGGATCCACACCGAGCGTGCGGATCGGCTCCCGGTACCCCGGAATGTCGGGCAGACCCGGCGGGAACGTGTTGACGATGACCTGGTCGAACCACCGGCCGTTGCCGACGATGTTCGTGTAGAGCCGCACGAACGGCTCGTACATCTCGATGGCCCGAGAGATGTTCTCGTTGTTGGTCCGCAGGGTCTCGATGACCTGGCCGAGGGAGGCCAGCGCCGGCCCGATCTGGGCTTCGTTGTCCCGCACCAGACCGGTCAGCTCACGCGAAACCCGCTGCGTGCCGATGAGCAACTGCGAGATGGACCGCTGGCGATTGTTCAACTCCTGCACCAGGACCGACGCGTCACCGATCAACCGGGTGAACTCCTGATTGCGATCCGCCAGGACCTTGGTGGTGGTGTTGGTCGCCGCGAACAGCTTGGACAGCTGCTCGTCGCGGGAGGCGATTGTCTGCGACAGCCGAGTCACCCCGTCCAGCGATGCCCGAATGTTGTCCGGGGTCTCGGAGAACGCCTGCGAGAGCGTCTCCATGCTGGTCGCCAACTGCGTGGTGTCGATGTCGCCGGTGGTCCGGGCGGCGTCGGAGAACGCGTCGATGACGTCGTACGGCGCCGTGGTGCGCTCGATCGGGATGACGTCCCGAGGGTTCAGGCGCTCGTCGCCCTTGGGCTCGAGCGACAGGTACTTCTGCCCCAGGATCGTCTTGATCTGGATGGAGGCCGACGTCTTGTCGCCCACCCACGCGTCGTCGACGGTGAACTCGACCGCGACCTTGTCGCCGTCGAGCGAGACGTCGGTGACCGTGCCCACCTTGACGCCCGCGATACGCACCTCGTTGCGCGAGGTGAGTCCGGCGGCTTCGGAGAAGTCCGCCCGGTACTTGGTGCCGGCACCGATGATCGGCAGCGAGTCCAGGAAGAACGCGCTCATCGTGGCCATCAGGATGAGAAAGATGCCGAGGGCACCCGCGACGGCCGGCTTGCGACGGGACTCCATCAGGAAATACCTCCTGCCGCACAGCGTTTCGCGGAGTTCGTGTAGAGCGGCTGGTTGATGGTCGGCAGGCCGGTGGGCAGGTTCAACTGCGGCGCGTACCCGGGTCCGGCGACGATGTCGATGCCGCACAGATAGAACTGGAACCACGATCCGAAGCTCGCGACGCGAATCAGCTTCTCCAACTTGACCGGGAAGTTCTTCAGGATCGCGTCGAAGTCGGCCTGACGGTTGTTGATCTTGGTCGACAGCTGGTCGATCGAGGCGATGGACGACTGGATCGACGGCCGGGTCGGCTCGAGCAGATCCGCCGTGGCATCGGTCAACCCGGCGAGCGAGGTGACCGCCGAACCCACCGTGTCGCGATCCGCGGCCAGTCCGGACACCAGTTGCTGAGTGTTGACGATCAGCTGGTCGAGGTCCTTGTCGTGGCGGTTGACCGTGTCCAACACTCCGTTGAGGTTGTCGATCACGGCGCCGATCACGCGGTCCTTGTCCGCGACCGTGTTGGTCAGGGATGCGGTGTCGCGCACCAGATCACCAATGGTGCCGGACTCGCCCTGGAAGACCTGGATGATCTGGTAGCTGAGCTTGTTCACGTCGTCCGCGGTGAGGGTCTGGAAGAGCGGACGGAATCCGTTGAACAGCGTGGTGAGGTTCACCGCGGGCCGGGTCCGCTCGAGCGGAATGGTGGCGCCGCTGGTGATCTTCTCGCCCTGGTTTCCGGCGCCTTCCTCCAGCGCGATGTAGCGCTGACCGATGAGGTTGCGGTACCGGATGGACGCGGTACTGCTCGCGGGCAGCCAATCGCGTTGCGTCAGCGCGAAATCGACGCGCGCGCGGTCGCGCTCGTAGATCTCGATCTTGTCGACCGTGCCGACGCGCACGCCGGCGATGCGCACCTCGTCGCCCTCGTTGAGCGACGCCACGTCGGAGAAGATCGCCGAGAACTTCGTGTTGCCCGACCCGGCGCCGTTGGCGATGGTCAACGCCAGGGCGGCCGTGGCCAGGATGGTGACCACCGCGAAGACGATCAGTTTGACCAGCGGTGCGGCCAATCCCCTCATCGCACACTCACTTCCGTGCCGCGGAGCGCAGGAGCGCCCACCAGGGTGGTCCAGGCCGGCACCTGCTCCGGTGCCAGCCCGGACCCGGAGCCGTACACGACGGCCAGCGTGTCACGTTCGACGTCCGACCCGGCGTACGACGCCGGCACCGGGGAATCGAGCGGATTCGGCAGCGGCGGGTCGATGGCCGGGCCGGGGTTGCGTGACGGCACCTGGTAGGAGCCGTCGTTCACGCCGCTGCCGGGGTACTGCGGGAAGAACTTGCCCGGGGTGGTGACGTCGTCGAAGCACGACGGTCCGCGGGTGTCGAACAGACGCGGCTCGTCCTGGTTCGGGATGTACCGACCCTTGGGGTTGACGAAGTTGATGGTGGCGCGGACACCCGGGTACGGCGCGTCGACCGACAGGATCTTCTTGGCCTCCTCGGCCACCCGGACGAACTCGGTGAACGTGCAGCCGAACGACGGCGAGAACTCGGCCAGCAGCTCGAGCGCCTCCCGCGAATCCGCCGCCACCGTCACGATCGACTCCGCGTTGGTCTGGACGAGGTCCGCCAGCGAGCCCGACGACCCGGTGGCGGACACCAGCAGGGTCTCGACGTCGTTCTGCTTCTCCACCACGGTGTTGCCCGTGACGCGTAGATCGTCCAGCGCGTCCACCAGATCGGGCGCCGCGGTGGAGTAGGTCTGCGAGAGGTCGGCGATACCGCGCAGATCCGCCTGGATGTTCGGCAGCTCGGTGTTCAGACCGGAGAAGATCTCCTCGAGCCGGTCGATGGTGAGACCGAGCTTCTCGCCCTTGCCGTCGAGCGCCTGGGAGAGCGCGCCGAGCGTGTTGGCGAGCTGCTGCGGCGGGATCGCCTCGAGCAGCGGGAGCAGCGAGTCGAGCAGCTGGCCGACCTCGATGGCGTTCCCGCTGGTGTCCTGCTCGATGACCGAGCCCTCGGCGATCGGACTCGCACTCGCGCCGTCCTGCGGAATCTGCAGCGCCACGTACCGCTCGCCGAACAGCGTCTTCGGCAGCAGGCGCGCGGTGGTGTTGGACGGGATCATCGAGACCATGTCCGGCTCGAGGGCGAGTTTCGAGACCACCCGGCCGTCCTCGGTGGTGGCCGAGCGCACCTCGCCGACGATCATGCCGCGGGCCTTGACGTCGGCGTTGGCGGGCAGCGAGTTGCCGACGGTGTCGGTGACCAGGTCGACCATGACCACCGACTTGAAGGTCTTGGAGTAGCTCGCGATCGACCACCCGACGAACAGCACGACGACGAGCAGGAACCCGACGCCGAGCAGTCTGCGCTTGGTCGCGGACGGGGCGTGATTCATCCGGCCACCCTCACCGTGGTCGTGGTGCCCCAGATGGCGAGGCTCAGGAAGAAGTTCAGTACGGCGACGGTGACGATCGCGGCGCGCACCGCGCGACCCACGGCGACACCCACACCGGCCGGTCCGCCGGACGCGGTGTAGCCGTAGTAGCAGTGGATCATGATGAGCACGAACGCGAAGACCAGCACCTTGGCGAAGGAGTAGAGCACGTCCTCCGGGGGCAGGAACAGTGAGAAGTAGTGGTCGTACGAGCCCGGTGACTGCCCGTTGAACACCGTCGAGACCAGGCGCGACGCGAGGTAGGCCGACAACAGGCCGACGATGTACAGCGGGATGACGGCGATGAAGCCGGCGATCATGCGGGTGGAGACGAGGAACGGCACCGACGGCACCGCCATGACCTCGAGCGCGTCGATTTCCTCGGAGATGCGCATCGCGCCCAGCTGCGCGGTGAAGCCGCAACCGACCGTCGCGGACAGCGCCAGGGACGCCACGATCGGCGCGATCTCACGGGTGTTGACGTACGCCGAGAGGAATCCGGTGAGCACCTGGGACCCGAGCTGCTCGAGGGCGGCGAAGCCCTGCAGCCCGACGACCACACCGGTGAAGCCGCTCATCATGAGGATCACGCCGATGGTGCCGCCGATCACCGCCAGCGCGCCCGTACCGAAGGTCACCTCGGCCAACAGCCGCAGCGTCTCCTTCTTGTAGTGCACGACGGTGCGCGGGATCCAGCCGATGGCGCGGCCGTAGAAGGACATCTGCTCGCCGGCACGATCGAGCATGCCCAGCGGGGCGCCCGCCGCACTGCGCAGCTTGAGAAGAGTGCGGTCGCCGCGACCGCGCGCGATGGTCATCTCAGGCTCCCTTGGCCGGAACGACCTGGAGGTAGACCAGGGTCATGATGAGGTTCGCGAAGAACAGGATCAGGAAGGTGATGACGACGGTCTGATTGACCGCCTCGCCCACACCCTTCGGTCCGGGGTTGGGATGCAGTCCCTTGTAGGACGCGATCACGCCCGCGATCAGACCGAAGACGACGGCCTTCAGCTCACCGACCCAGAGATCCGGCAGTTGCGCGAGGGTGCCGAACGACGCCAGGTAGGCACCCGGGGTGCCGTCCTGCAGGATCACGTTGAAGAAGTAGCCGCCGGCGATGCCGATGACGGAGACCAGGCCGTTGAGCAGCAGGGCCACCAGGATCATGGCGAGCACGCGGGGCACCACGAGACGCTGCACCGGGTCGATGCCCAGCACGCGCATGGCGTCGATCTCCTCACGGATGGTCCGCGAGCCGAGGTCCGCGGTCACCGCCGACCCCGCCGCGCCGGCGATGAGCAGGGCGACCACGATCGGACTGCCCTGCTGGACCACGGCCAGCACGCTCGCGGCGCCGGTGAAGGACTCCGCACCGAGCTGTTTGATCAGCGACCCCGTCTGCAGCGAGACCACGGCGCCGAACGGAATCGCGACCAGTGCCGTCGGCAGGATGGTGACGCTCGCGATGAACCACGCCTGCTCGATGAACTCCCGGAACTGGAACGGCCGCCGGAAGGTGTTCCTGGCCACGTCGACGAGAAGTTCGACGATGTTGCCTGCCTGAGTCAGCGCGGCAGTGCCCGATCGAGCGATCGGGTTGGAGGTCTTCGCCATATGTCGTCTCAGCCTCGGGGACGGTCGGTCGGGGAATCGTACCGATCACGCGGCTCGGGCTCGTTCCAACCCTGATATCCGCGCTGCTCGGTCGGGGCGTCGTCGGTGGACCATCCGCCCTGGTCGTAGCCACCCTGCTGGTAGCCGCCCCCGTCGTAGCCACCCTGCTGGTAGCCACCCTGCTGGTAGCCACCCCCCTCGTAACCACCCTGCTGGTAACCGCTCTGCTCGTAGCCGCCCTGCTGACCGTCGGCTCCGACATAGGCGGGCTGACGCTCGCTGTCGGCCTCGTCGAGGCTCTGCTGGATGGCGTGCTGCGCCTTCTCCGGCAGCGTGTGCATGATGCTGCGCACGCGCTCGCGGCGACGGTCGACGGCCTGGCGCCGCGGCATGCCGGGCGTCGGGTCCATCTGCGGCATGATCCCCTCGACGTCCTCGACACCGCCGAGGTTGTGACCGGCGTCCGAGAGCGCCTGCTCCTGGCGCATCTGCGCCTCGTCCTTCTCCTCGCTCATGCCGATCGGGCCGATCATGGTGCCGTTGAGGAACTGCTTGACGGCCGGCTCCTCGGAGGTGAGAAGCACCTCGCGGGGACCGAACATGACGAGGTTCTTGCGGAAGAGCATGCCGATGTTGTCCGGCACCGTGCGCGCCAGGTTGATGTTGTGCGTGACGATCAGCATCGTCGCGTCGATCTGCGCGTTGATGTTGAGCAGCAACTGGCTGATGTACGTGGTGCGCACCGGGTCCAGGCCCGAGTCCGGCTCGTCGACCAGGATGATCTCGGGATCCAGGACGAGGGCGCGGGCCAGGCCGGCGCGCTTGCGCATACCGCCGGAGATCTCGCCGGGGAGCTTGTTCTCCGCACCGGTCAGACCGACCAGCTCCAGCTTCTCCATGACGATCTTGCGGATCTCGTCTTCCTTCTTCTTCGTGTGTTCACGAAGCGGGAAGGCGGTGTTGTCGTACAGGTTCATGGATCCGAACAGGGCGCCGTCCTGGAACAGCACGCCGAACAGCTTGCGGATCTCGTAGAGCTCCTTCGAGGAGCACTCCATGATGTCGGTGCCGTCGACGACGATGCTGCCCTCTTCCGGGCGCAGCAGGCCGATGAGCGACTTCAGGAAGACCGACTTGCCCGTACCCGACGGTCCGAGCAGGGCGCTCACCTCGCCGGTCGGGAGCGTCAGCGTGACGTCCTGCCAGATCTTCTGAACACCGAACGACTTGGTCAAACCCTCGACCGAAACCTCGACACCCACCGTTGGACCCTCCCACTGCTCGTCGCACACGACGCAGGCGCGTCGACCCATGCTTCACCGACATCTGTGTGTGTGCGTCGCGTCACTCTAACCCACCGAAGTGGCCGCAACGACCACGCACCTTACCGATCGGTAACCCGCCCCCCGACGCGGCCGTGGTTCCGTCGTCGAAGTCTGCCCGATGAAGCGCCGTTGCACGGTCGAACAGACACGACGCGCACGAAATTGGTGAGCGTTCGCAATCGACCGGTCGTAGACGGTCACGGGCCGGGACCGTCGGCGCAGTGACCTCCCACCGACATGGGCGTCGGGCCCCGGGAAGCCTCCCCCTGCCGCGCACCCCGCCCTACCGTGGGCCACCGCCAGGTTCCTGCCCCCGCCCCGGAGGATCGATGCCCGACGTGACGAGTGCGGCCCCGAGCCGCCGCCGCCAGATCTCGGCCTTCGGGGTCATCTGCCTCGCGGAACTGCTGATCGTGCTGGACATGACGATCATCAATGTCGCGCTCCCGTCCATCGGCGTGGAGCTGTCGGCGGGCATCTCCGGGCTGCAGTGGGTGGTCGACGCCTACACCCTGACGTTCTCGGGACTGCTGCTCGCGTTCGGCAACCTCGGCGACCGCTACGGCCGACGACTGTTCCTGCTGGTCGGACTGACCGGCCTGGGGGCGTCGTCGATCGTCGGCGCGACCGGGGACGGTCTCGGCGACGTCCTCACCTCGCGGGCCGTGATGGGGGTCTTCGCGGCGATGGTGCTGCCGGCCACCCTCGCGGTCATCACCAATCTGTTCCCGCTGCCGAAGGAACGCGCCCTCGCCATCGGCGCCTGGTCGTCGATCGCCGGTGTCGCCGTCGCGATCGGTCCGGTCTCGGGCGGCTTCCTCCTCGAGCACTTCTCGTGGCACTCGGTGTTCTGGCTCAACGTCCCCGTCGCGCTGGTGGGCGTGGTGCTGGTCGCCCTGATCGTGCCCGAGTCCAAGGCCGCGAATCCCGGCAAGCTGGACGTGCCGGGTGTGCTCCTGTCCATCGCCGGCGTGACCCTGTTGGTCTTCGTGGTCATCGAGGCGCCGAACTTCGGATGGACCTCTCCCGCCACCCTCGGCGGCGCACTCGCCGCGGTCGTACTGCTCTGGGCCTTCGTCCACCGGCAGCGCCGTGTGGCCGCCCCGGTGCTCGACGTCTCGTTGTTCCGGATCAAGCCCTTCGCGTGGCCGGCGGTGTCCATCGCGATCGGCTTCTTCAGCCTGTTCGGATTCCTGTTCCTCATCACCCAGTACTTCCAGGGCATCCGCGAGTACAGCCCGCTCGACTTCGGCATCGCCACTCTGCCCTTCGCCGCGGCGCTGGCCGTCTCGTCGCCGTCCGCCACCGTCGTCGCCCAGAAGATCGGCACCATGCCGGTCCTGGTCACCGGACTGGTCCTGATCGGCGCGGGCCTGGTGGTGGCGGCGCAGGTGAAGATCGACAGCTCCTACCTCGGCCTCGTCCTCCCGGCGATGCTGCTCCTGGCCGTCGGCATCGCCGTGATCCAGGGCCCCGCCACCGAATCCATCATGTCCTCGCTTCCACTGGACGAAGCGGGCGCGGGTGCGGCGGTCAACGACACCACCCGCGAGATCGGCGGCACCCTCGGCGTCGCGGTGCTCGGCTCGCTCGTCGCCAGCTACTACGTCTCCACCGTCCGGCCCCTCGTCGAGGCGATCCCGAGCGCGATCATGACCGAGACGGAGAAGGCCTACGCGCAGGCCAGCGTGCTCAGCGTGTCCGAGATCCGGGCCCGCGAACTCCCGAGCCTCTTCGAACCGCAACGGGCACAACTGATCACGGAGATGAAGGAAGCCGCGCTCCGTGGCTCGTCCATCGCGGCCTACGTCGCGGCGGGCGCCGTCTTCGTCTGCGCCGTCGTGGTCGCCCTGAACTTCCCCGCCCACCACCGGACCAGCGGGATGCTGGCGCCGGAGGCGCCGGACCGGACCGAGCCGAGCGTGGCGTCGAGAACCGAGGTCGACGGATGACGTCCGTCGCGTCCTCGGCCGCGGGCCTGTCGTCGGGCCGTCGCACAGCGGCCTTCGTCGTCATCTGCTTCGTCGAGTTGCTGGTCGTGCTTGACAACACCGTCGTCAACGTCGCACTTCCGGACATCAGCGAGGAGTTGCGCGCCGGTTTCACCGGCCTGCAATGGGTGGTCGACGCCTACATCCTCACCTTCTGCGGGCTGCTGCTCGCCTTCGGCAACATCACGGACCGCATCGGCCGCAAACGCATGCTGCTGATCGGTGTCGTCGGCCTGGCCGCCACGTCGGTGATCGGCGCGGTCGCCGACAGCCTGCCGCAGCTGATCACCTCGCGTGCCCTCATGGGGGTCTTCGCCGCCGCCGCGCTGCCCGCCACCCTCGCGGTCATCATCGACATCTTCCGCGAGCCCGCTCGACGCGCGGTAGCGATCGGGACCTGGGCGTCCGTGGCGGGCATCGCCATCGCGATCGGTCCGGTGTCCGGCGGTTACATCGTCGAGCACTTCTCCTGGCACGCCGTCTTCTGGTTGAACGTTCCCGTCGCCCTGATCGCCGTCGTCGGGATCGTGACGGCCGTCCCGGAATCCCGTGCACCCGAGACCGGTCCGCTGGACGTGCAGGGCGTCGCGCTCTCGTTCGCCGGCATCACGCTGATGGTGTACTCGCTGATCGAGGCGCCCACCCACGGGTGGCTCTCCGCGCACACCCTCGGCGGCGCGGCCGTCGCGGCGGTCCTGCTCGTGCTGTTCGTTCTGCGCCAACTACGCACCGCGACACCGATTCTCGACGTGCGACTGTTCCGTCTTCCCCCGTTCGCCATGCCGGCCCTGGCCATCTCGGTGGCCTACTTCTCCATGTTCGGCTACGTCTTCCTCACCACCCAGTACTTCCAGGGTGTCCGCGGCTACACCGCGCTCGAGTTCGGCGTGGCCACCATCCCGTTCGCTCTCGCCCTGGCCGTCAGCGCGCCGCTCGCGACCGCCCTCGCGCAACGGATCGGCACCATGCCCGTCGTGGTGACCGGCCTGATCCTCGTCTCCATCGGGATGGTTCTCGCCGGACAGGTCGACGTCGACTCGTCGTACGTCGGCCTGCTCCTGCCGACCATGGTGGTGCTCGCCGTCGGTATCGCCGTGATCCAGGGCCCCGCAACGGAATCCATCATGTCGGCGGTGCCGGTGTCCGAGGCGGGAGCCGGCTCGGCGGTCAACGACACCACCCGCGAACTCGGTGGCACGCTGGGTGTCGCCGTCCTCGGCTCCATCACCGCGTCGTACTACAACGCCGCGGTCCGGCCCGTCGTCGCGGAGATTCCGGCGACCGTCATCTCCGACCGCGATCGGGACTACGTGGACTCGAGCTTCCTCTCCGTCACCGCGCTGCAGGAGTACGACCTGCCGGGCATCCTCGTCCCCGCGCGAGATGCGTTGGTGCTGACCATGAAGGAGGCCGCGATGGACGGTGCCCGCGTGGCGTCCCACGTCGCCGCGGCCGCCGTCGCGGTGTGCGCGGTGGTGGTCGCCGTCGGGCTCCCGCGCTCGCACCGGACCACCGGAGTGCTGCGCACCGACGAGGCGGAGGAAGCATGAGCGGGCTCACCGTCGCGGTCACCGGCGCCACCAGCGACTTCGCCGCAGCGTTGCTCCCGGTCCTGCTCGACGATCCGGCGATCACGACCGTCGTCGGCCTCGGGCGTCGGGCGCCGCGGGTGCATCACCCCAAGCTGCGTTCCGTCACGGCCGACATTCGCTCACCCGATCTGGCGGCGATCTTCGCCGGCTGCGACGTGGTGATCCACCTGGCGTTCGTCGTGGAGGAGCAGCGGAACAAGGCGGCCATCCACGAGGTCAACATCGAGGGCACCCGCAACACGGTCGAGTGTGCGCACCGGGCGGGCGTCGGATCGATGGTGGTGGCGTCGAGTGTCAGCGCGTACGGGCGCGAGGACCTGCCCGTACCGGTGACGGAGGACGAGTTCCCCACCGCGGACCCGAGCCGGTACTACTTCTTCGACAAGGCCGAAGTCGAGCACTTCGTCGAATGGTGGCTGCGACGCCACCCCGGCGAGATGAGCATCGCTCTGCTGCGGCCCACCTACGTCGTGGGCTCCCACTTCGCCAACGACGGCATCGACACCCTGACCCAGTCGGTGATCGCGTTCCCCGATCCGCGCCGATCGCACTATCAGTTCCTCCACCAGGACGACATGGCGGACGCGTTCCACCGGGCCGTCCACGCGCGTCTCGACGGGCCCTGGAACCTGGGGCCGCGGGACTGGCTCAGCGTCGCGGACCTCGGCGCGATGCAGGGGCAGGTGGTGCTGAACGTCCCGCTGCGACTGCTGCGCACCGCCGTCGACGTCGCCTACGCCCTGCGCCTGCTGCCGTTCTCGGGGCACTGGATCTCCTCCGGTGAGGCCGCGGTGGACTCCACCGCCCTCGAGCAGCGCACGGGCTGGGTTCCGACCATGAGTTCGGCCGAGGCGGCCGCGGTCATGATCCTGCTGGCCGGTCGACCCGTCGTCACCCGTCGTCACGCGCCGCGGCGCGCCGTGGTGTGCGAGTCGGCGTTGCAGGCCGCAACGAAGCGGCTGCGGGCGTGGGCCGAGACCGACCCGGCTGCGGCCGTGATCCGGAGCCACCTCGACGCCGGACTCGAGCGGTGCGAACACCGACAGATCGATACCCCGACCGGCTCCGTGCACGTCGAGATCCACCACGGTGAACCCGGCGCGGGTGTGGACACGGTGGTGGTTCTCCCCGTGCCACGAGGACTGCACGCGCGCTACCTCACCGCCCTCGGCCGGGCCGTCGCCGAGTCGGGTGCCACCGCCGTGCTGGTGGACCTGCCCGGACACGGCCTCAGCACGGGCCGTCGGGGGCGGGCCGGCCGCCGGGCCGTCCGCGAAGCCCTCGCCGCGGTCTGCGCCGAGTACGCCGCCGACGAGGTCGTGCTGGTGCGTCACCGGCGCGGCACCCGACGGGACAGCCTTTCCGCGGTACCCGGCGACGACGGACTTCTGCTCGCCCGCAACGGCGTCCGTCTGCCGACACGGCGATCGGAGAAGGTCCACGCGGACCGCGGGCTGCAGCGCGTCCGCACCCTGCGACTGCCGCGGCGGGCCACCGCCCGCACGGGTGACGGCCAGCGCCGCATGCTCGTGGCGATCAGCCGTGCCGTGACTGCGCAGACGCAGGCAGCGTCCCCTGCGCGACGAGCCACCGCATCGTGAACTCGCGCTCGGCCGTGAATCCGCGGTCGACGTCCCCGGCCATCATCTTTTCCAGGACGGCACCCACCACGGGCATGGTGGCCTCGACCGTGCCACGAAAGATCAACGCGCAGGTACTCTCTCCCCGCGGCTCCAGCGCGAGATCTCCGGCCATGACGACCGGCACCCCGGCGGTGACCAGCCGGTAGTCCCCGACGGCCGACCCGTCCGCCCGCAGCGGGCGCCACCGCTCGGTGCAGCGGGCGGACATCGTGCTGCCCACCAGTCGGCGGACGCCCTTGGGCATCACGTCGGGGTCGAGCGTCTGATCCACCTCCGACGTGGTCAGCTCCGGCGTCACCTCGTGCCGCACGACCTTGCTTCCGCTGCCGATGTCCCGCACACGGTCCGACCAGTACCTCTCGTTCGTGAGCGTGGCGTGCAGAAGCTCGGCGGAGCAGGGGTACTCGGTGTGCTGCTCGATCGAGAGAGTCACGCGCCCACCGGAACCGGGCTCGCGAGGGCGGCACCGACCTCGTCGGGAGCCGACTGCCCGTTCGCATGATCCGACCCGTCGCCGAGGACCTTGCCCACCTCCTCGATCACCCGATCGAGATGGTCCGTGGTGTGGTCCGCCTGCACGCACAGACGCAGAATGGCGCCGTCGTGCGGGACCGCCGGGAACATCGCGGCCGACGCGAACACCCCGGCGTCCCACAGGGTTCGCCACGTGTTGACCGTCTTGAGATCGTCCCGCACGTTGACGGCGACGATGGGCGACACCAGATCCGAGCCGTCGGGCAGCGGGCTGGGCGCACCGACGTCGACCCCGGCGGCCCGCAGCCCGTCGTGCAGGTAGCGCGCGTTGGCCAGGGTGCGGCGAGACCGCTCGGCGCCCTCGTCCGTGCGCATCAGACGAATCGCCGCGAGGGCCGCGCCCAGTGCCGCGGGCACCCCGGCGGTGGTGAACAGGAACGTCCGCGCGTGGACGCGCATGGCGTCGACGATGTCCTTCGAGCCGGCGACGAAGCCGCCCGACGATCCAAGTCCCTTGGACAGGCAGCCCATGCGCGCGTCGATGTCGTCCGCCGCGCCGAACAGCCCGGCCGCACCGGTGAGGTCCGGTCCCATGACCGCGACACTGTGGGCCTCGTCGACGAACAGCGCGGCGTCGTATTTCTCGCACACGGCCGCGACCTCGTCCAGCGGCGCGAGGTCACCGTGCATGGAGTACAGCCCGTCCACGACCACCAGCACGACGCCGGTGGAGCGAGAGAGCTTGTCCTCCAACAGGTCCACGCGGTTGTGCCGAAACGCACGGACCGTCGCGCGGGAGAGCCGGCAGGCGTCGTAGATCGACGCGTGGGCCGCCGAGTCCACCACGACGGTGTCCCCGACCCCGACCAGCGCGCTGATGCCGCCGAGGTTGGCCTGATAGCCGGTGGTGAACACCAGAGCCTGGTCGGTGCCGTGCCAGTCGGCCAGTTCCTCCTCCAGCTCGGTGTGCAGCGTGATCGTGCCGTTGAGCAACCGGCTGCCGGTGACCGTGGCGTCGTAGCGCTCGAGCGCCGCCGCCGCGCCCGCGCGCACCACGGGGTGATCGGCGAGGCCCAGATAGTTGTTGGAGCCCATCATGATCACCGACCGGTTCTCGACGTCGACGACCGGGGCGTTGACCGATTTCATCACCCGGAAGAACGGGTTCTGATCGTGCTTGGTGAGCACGCGATGCGCCCAGATGCGCTTGTCGTGCCGGATACGATCGAGCAGAGCCTGTGAACTCATGTGTCACCCCGAACAGGTCGGACGGAAGGTCCGGCGGAGTCCGCCGGCGCACCGGCGGCCGAGGGGGGCCCGGCGCTGCATCGCGCCGCGCTCACCGGCCTCAACCGCTGTTGCGCTTACCGCTCCAGGCTACGGATGTCGTTGTGCCGGAACACGACAAGACCGGTGTGACATGTGGTCAACAGTCGGTCCCTCGATTGGAGAAGCACCAGCGTCGGGCGAGAGACCCGGGCAGCGGCCGACAACGGGTCGATACTCGCCCACGCACAGAACCCGCCGGACGACGTAGCGGGAGGCCACATTCCGGGCAAATCCGACGAAAGGTCCCACCGTGTCCATCACAGCCGAGGAACGGTCCACTCCCACCACGGATTCCACCGCCGGATCCGGGCCCGAGTCCCGTCTGGCGGCACGTGAGCGTGCCACCCTGCGGCGCTACCTGCCGGCCCTGGCGGACTACCTCGAGGCGACCCCGCTCGCCGTCCTCGAGTCGCCGGGGCACGACGCCGTCGCCGTCTTCAAGGACGCCGGCGGGTGCGGTCTCATCGCACCCGAGTCGCTCGGAGGACTGGGCGCGAGCGCCGTCGACGCCATGGACATCCACCGCGCCATCGGTGCGCAGTCCCCGTCCCTCGCGGCCGCGGTGACGATGCACCATCTGTCCCTGGCCACGATCGTCGAGATCGCGAAGGCCGGCCCGGAGGAAGAACTCCCCCTCGTGGCCGGCCTGATCGAGCAGAAGGCCGTCATCGCCTCCGGCTTCGCCGAGGGAGTCGGCTCGACGCTCGTGCCGTCGGTGGACGCCTACTACGACGACGGGGACTACGTCATCAACGGCAGCAAGAAGCCGTGCAGCCTGTCGTCGTCCATGGACTTCCTCGCCGCCAGCGTCGCCACCCGCGAGAAGAAGGGCGGGAAGACCCGCAAGGCGGTCGCCCTCGTCCCGGCGACCATGCCGGGGGTGTCGGTACGGCCGTTCTGGACCACGCCGATCCTCGCGGGCGCGGAAAGCGAGGAGGTGGTGCTCGAGGACGTCCGCATTCCGGTGGCGCTCACGATGATCGGGGCGCTCGACGATCCGGACGGGCAGCACGAACTGACCGGGTTCCTGTGGTTCGGCATCCTCGCGTCCGCCGGCTACATCGGGGCCGCGACGGCCCTGGTGGAGCGGCTCGTGGGCCACCCGAAGGTGAGCGACGGCGTCTACACCACGGCCGCCGCCGAACTCGAGTCCGCGATGGCGGCGCTCGAGGCGGTCGCCGCTGCCCTCGACCGCGGCGAGAAGGGCGCGGACGTCTCGGCCCGACTGCTGTTCTGCCGCATCGCTCTGCGCGGCGCTCTGCGCCGGGCGGCGGATGCCGCGGTCACGGCGCTCGGCGGCATTGCGTTCATCACCGACCCGGACGTGGCGTACCTGCAGTCGGTGGTCTCGGCGTTCGCCTTCCACCCGCCGTCGATCCGGGAGACCGAGGCCTCGCTGGCCGCGTACCACCGCGGCGAGGCGTTCTCTCTGGCCTGAGCCCGGGCCGGACCCTGCCGGACCCCGCATGAGACCCCGACAGACGCGAACAGCGGCCGCACCCGGAAGGGTGCGGCCGCTGTCGGTTCGCTGGGGAACTCAGATCACTTGAGCGAGATCTTCGCGCCGGCAGCCTCGAGCTTCTCCTTGGCGGCGTCGGCGGCAGCCTTGTCGACCTTCTCCAGGATCGCCTTCGGGGCGCTCTCGACGAGGTCCTTGGCTTCCTTCAGGCCCAGGCCCGAGACGACCTCGCGGACGACCTTGATGACCTGGATCTTCTTGTCGCCGGCCGAGTCGAGGACGACGTCGAACTCGTCCTGCTCCTCGGCGGCCTCGGCGCCACCGGCAGCCGGGGCACCGGCAGCGGCAACGGCGACCGGGGCAGCAGCGGTGACCTCGAAGGTCTCCTCGAATGCCTTCACGAACTCGCTGAGCTCGAGGAGGGTGAGCTCCTTGAACTGGTCGAGCAATTCTTCGGTGCTGAGCTTCGCCATGGGGGCGTCCTTCCGTGATGCCCGTCGCCGGAGGCGGCGGGAAGTTGCTGTCGCCGATCCGGGGACAGGGTGGTGGTGTGCGGGCGAACCCGCACGAGGTGGTGCGGCAGTCCTTGCGGATCAGCTAGTCGGCGGCTGCAGCTTCCGGCGCCGGGGCGCCCTCTTCTGCGGCCTTCTTCTCCTGCAGCGCAGCCGCGAGACGCGCGACCTGCGAGGCGGGAGCGTTGAACAGTCCGGCAGCCTTCGACAGGTTGCCCTTCATCGCGCCGGCCAGCTTGGCCAGCAGAACCTCACGCGACTCGAGGTCCGCGATGCGGTTGACCTCGTCCACGGACAGCGCACGGCCGTCCATGTAGCCGCCCTTGATCACGAGCGCCTTGTTGTCCTTGGCGAACTGCTTGATCGCCTTGGCGGCGTCGACGGGCTCGCCCTCGATGAACGCGATTGCCGTCGGTCCGACGAACAGATCGTCGAGACCTTCGATGCCCGCATCCGCAGCGGCCCGCTTGACCAGGGTGTTCTTGGCGACGGAGTACGTGGCCCCGGCACCGAGCGCCCGACGCAGTTCGGTCAGACGAGTGACCGACAGACCACGGTATTCCGTGACCACGGCCGCCGTCGCGCCCTTGAACTGCTCGGAGATCTCCGACACCGCGGTGACCTTCTCTGCTTTCGCCATACTTCGCCTCCTCTCTTTCGCTCTCGTGTCGATCCCTCGGCAAGAGGCGAAGCCGGCCCGGAGACGAGAAACGCCCCGGACGCAGAAGCGTTCGGGGCGCACGATGGTGAGCGGGCGACCTCGCGGAGGACGTCGACACGCTGCTCGGGCCACGATCCTCCTGCGTGGGCCGCCGACTCGCGAGGGGTCGGACCTTCGATCACGCCCGGAGGGGCGTGACGACCAACGGTCTTGGGTGGAACGGGTGAAGCATGTGGCTGCTTGCGCAGACCGGTCGAGTGTAGGCGCCGGCGAGCCGAGAATGCAAAACGGTTACCGAGGGCGCGGTTCGGGAACAGAGTTCACCATGGCCAACTATCGCGTACTCGACCCGACCGGTTCCGTCGTCGCCACCAAGGAGATCGACAACTCGACCGACGCCCACAGCTGGTTCAAGGAGAGCAAGGCCGACGACGCCGAGCTCGGCTGGCGCCTCGAAGTCGAGCACGACGGCGAGTGGGCCTTCTTCAGCGACAGCGAGGGCACACCCGAGGGCGGCAAGTAGACCGGCCCGCGTCATAGGCGACATCATTGACGACGACGCCGTTCGTGGCACCCACCAGCGAACGGCGTCGTCGTCCTGTCGGCAGCGACGACGTTCGCGCGTTGCGACGACGTGCGCTCCGCCCTCGAGGTTGACTCGACGATCATGACCGCCGCCGATCGCACGACCGCTGCTGCGCACCCCCTGGTGCGTCCTGGCGCTCTCGGTCGGCCACGGCGGGATCCGACCGGCGGCGAGGACGGTCGCGCCTGGGCCGAGCTGGTCGAGTCCACCCCCGAGTTCCCCGACGTGCACATCCGCCGCGCCGTGCCGATTCCGGTGAGCGACGGAACCGTGCTGCGAGCCGTGGTGATCTCCCCCGCCGACGGCGACGGACGCCCCGCGTCGTACCGATTCCCCGTCGTTCTCAACGTCACGCCGTACAACTCGCTTCTGCTCGACCTGATCGACCGGCTGTTGGAGGCTCCGGTGCTGGGCCGAACCCTCCGCACGGTCTCCGCATCCGTCGACTTCTCCGGTACCCCGCTCGAGGGCGTCACCGAGATCACGCGGGTGATCGCGGGCGGCGCGGCCGACCTGCTGACGATCAACCGGCACCTGGTCCGCAGCGGGTACGTCCAGGTCATCGTCGACGCCCGCGGCACCGGGCAGTCCGCCGGCGTGTGGGACACCCTGGGACCGCGCGAACAGCTCGACACACTCGACGTGCTCCGGTGGGTGCGCGCGCAGCCGTGGTGCGACGGGCACGTGGGCATGGCGGGCATCTCCTACTCCGCCATCAACTCGCTGCAGGCGGCGGGATCACCGGACGGACCCGACGCGGTGTTCGCGGTCGAGGGATCCGAGGACATCGTGCGGGAGATCTTCGCGACGGGCGGGGCGCCGTCGGTGTTCATCCCGCTGTGGTTGGCCACGGTGAACGCGCTCAAGTGGGCCCCCACCCCGCACCTCGGCACCGGCATCCCCCGCTGGCTGGTCGACCGCCTTCGCAGCCCCGCCACGAACATCGGGAACCTCGTGCGCGGCTTCCTCACCGGCTCGGACCCGCGGATCTACGACGATCCCAGCTTCGACACCATCGACCCCACCATCGAGACCATCGACGTCCCGACGTTCCTCTACGGCTGCTGGCACGACATCTTCGGTGGCGCGGCGCCGGACATGTACAACCGGCTCACCCTCGAGCGGGGCCGCAAGCAGTTGCTCGTCGGCGACGGGTACCACGGCAATCCCGGCATCGGCTTCGGCGAACCCGGCTTCCCGCCGCGTCTCGACGTGCTCGAACGCGCCTGGTTCGACCGGTGGCTGCGCGGTATCGACAACGGCATCGACCGCTACGGGCCGGTCACCCTCCGGCAGCAGGGCGGCGGGTGGGAGGCCCACGGCCGCTTCCCGGCGCCGCACGCCGTCCCCCGCCGGCTCTACCTCACCGCCGACACCTCGGGCACCGCCGGGCACGCCCGCGCCGACGGCTCCCTGACCGCCGAGCCCCCGTTCCGTTCCGCGTCGCTGCGAGTGGCGCCCGGCTGGCGCGCCACGATCTCCCGCGACACGACGCAGGTGCTCGCCGGGGTGCCCGCGGTGCTCGGCGGCGGCTTCACCTACGACAACCGGTTCGCCGAGCGTGACGCCCTCACGTTCACCACCCCGCCCTGCCGGGCCGCCGTGGTGCTCTCCGGGCCGGCCAACCTGCACGTCACCACGGTCGCGTTCGCCCGCGAGGCGTTCTGGGCGGTGATGGTGTGCGACGTCGATCCCGACGGGCGGTCGACGGTCCTCACCAACGGTGCACTCCTCGCGACCCGGCGGGCGATCGACGACGGCAAGAGCGTGCGCACCGAGTCCGGCGACTATCTCGTCGCGCACCACCCGCTCACCCGCGAATCGCTGCTACCCGTGGTTCCCGGCGAGGTCACCGTGCTCGACATCGAACTACTCTCGACCGAGGCGGTGCTGCACCCCGGACACCGCCTCCGGATCGACCTGTTCGCCGCCGACGCGCCGCGCTACGTCCCGATCCTGCCGGACCGCCTGCGTACCCGCTGGCGCGCCCAGGACGTCGTCGTCGATCCGGCGAACCCCAGTTTCGTCACGCTGCCGGTGCTCGGGGAGCCCGGCTGGTAGGAGGACACATGCACGAGGCACGCGCGGGACAGCACGACCGAGACGCACGGGAAGCCGACTCCGACCTCGAGATCCGCCGGGGCACCGCCCCCGTCGGTCGGGGCGTCGAGCTGGCCTACGAGGACATGGGCGATCTCGACGCGCCGCCGGTGCTGCTCGTCATGGGCCTCGGATGTCAGCTGCTGACGTGGTCGATGCCGTTCTGTCGCCGTCTGCTCGACGCCGGCCACCGCGTCATCCGCTTCGACAACCGCGACATCGGCCTGTCCACCAAGATGACCGGCGAGCGGGTGACGAGCAACGTGCTGCTGCGCCTCGTCCGCCACGAGCTCGGGCAGCCGAGCTCGGTGCCGTACACGATCGTCGACATGGCCGACGACACGATCGGCCTCATGGACCACCTCGGCCTGGAACGCGCGCACATCGTGGGCGCCTCGATGGGCGGCATGATCACCCAGGTCGCCGCCGGCTCGCATCCCGAGCGCTTCGACAGCGTCACCATCATCTTCTCCAGCACCAACCAACCGTTCCTGCGTCCACCGGACCTGCGCGCCCTTGCACCCCTGCTGAAGCCTCCGCCGAAGAACGCAACCCGCGAGCAGATCATCGAGCACCAGGCGACGACGTTCCAGACCATCGGCGGCAAGCAGTACGCCACCACGTGGGAGGAGCGCATCGCCGACGCCACCGCCGCCTACGACCGCAGCTACCACCCCGCCGGCATCGTGCGCCAGTTCGCCGCGATCACGGGCACCGGCAGCCTGCTGAAGTACACCCGCCGCATCACCGCGCCCACCGCCGTCATTCACGGCACCGCCGACCCGCTGGTCCCCCCGATGTGCGGCAAGGCCGTGGCCAAGGCGATCCCCGGGGCCCGGCTGACGCTGCTCGACGGCATGGGCCACGACATCCCCAACGAGCTGCTCGACGAGGTCATCGGCGCCATCACCGACGTGATCGCGCGGGCCTGACGGCTCCGGCACCTGCCTCGCTGCACACAGGTCGCGACGAACGCCGGGATCCCGCGGATCGGGGCGAGCTAGGTGCGGTGGCGCAGGTCCGAGCAGACACACACGCTCCCCGAACACGACGAAGGCCGGCACCCGCAGGGGGTGCCGGCCAACGCGCGTGTCTACGCGGATCAGACCGTCGCGTCGTCCTCGAGGAGGTTGCGGGTCCGGTTCGGGTCCACCGGGATGCCCGGTCCGGTGGTGGTCGAGACCGTGACCTTCTTGACGTAGCGGCCCTTGGCCGACGACGGCTTCGCACGCAAGATCTCGTCGAGCGCCGCGCCGTAGTTCTCCACCAGCTTGGCGTCGTCGAACGACGCCTTGCCGATGACGAAGTGCAGGTTGGCCTGCTTGTCGACGCGGAAGTTGATCTTGCCGCCCTTGATGTCGTTTACGGCCTTGGTCACGTCGGTGGTGACGGTGCCCGTCTTCGGGTTCGGCATCAGGCCACGCGGTCCGAGGACACGGGCGATGCGGCCGACCTTGGCCATCTGATCGGGGGTGGCGATCGCGGCGTCGAACTCGAGCCATCCGCCCTGGATGCGCTCGATCAGGTCCTCGGCACCGACCTCGTCGGCACCGGCTGCGGCGGCCTCGTCGGCCTTCGCGCCGGCGGCGAACACGATGACGCGGGCGGTCTTACCGGTGCCGTGCGGCAGGTTGACCGTGCCGCGGACCATCTGGTCCGCCTTGCGGGGGTCGACGCCGAGCCGCACGGCGACCTCGACGGTGGCGTCGAACGTGCTCGACGCGGTCTCCTTGGCCAGCTTCGCCGCGGCGAGCGGCGAGTAGAGCTGGTCGGAGTCGATCTTCGCTGCTGCGGCCTCGTAGGCCTTGCTGCGCTTTGCCATGGTGAATCCGTTCGTTCGTTCGGAGTGTGGTGCGAGCCTGGCCGGCTCTCCCACGACGTGCTGTCGATCCGGGGGGGTTATCCCTCGACCGTGATACCCATCGAGCGAGCAGTGCCGGCGATGATCTTCGCGGCCTGATCGATGTCGTTGGCGTTCAGGTCTTCCTGCTTCGTCTTGGCGATCTCGCGCACCTGATCCATGGTCACCTTGGCGACCTTGGTCTTGTGCGGCTCGCCCGAACCCTTGGCGACGCCGGCTGCCTTGAGCAGCAGCTTGGCGGCGGGCGGGGTCTTCAGCTTGAAGTCGAAGGTCCGGTCCTCGTAGACCGAGATCTCCACCGGCACGACGTTGCCACGCTGCGACTCGGTTGCCGCGTTGTACGCCTTGCAGAACTCCATGATGTTGACGCCGTGCTGACCGAGGGCAGGGCCCACGGGCGGCGCCGGGTTGGCCTGGCCGGCCTGGATCTGAAGCTTGATGATCCCGGCCAGCTTCTTCTTCTTGGGGGGCATCTGTAATTCCTAGTTGTTGCGTGGTTCTCGGATGTCTTGCGGTACTGCCTGCAAGTAGTGGGGAGGGGGCGAACTAGATCTTCGCGACCTGCGTGAAGCCGAGCTCCACGGGCGTCTCGCGACCGAAGATCGACACCAGCACCTTGAGCTTCTGCTGCTCGGCGTTGACCTCGCTGATGGAGGCGGGCAGCGTCGCGAACGGGCCGTCCATGACGGTGACCGACTCGCCGACCTCGAAGTCGACCTCGATGACCGGCTTGGCCGCGGTCTCGCCGGCGGTGTCGCCACCCGCAGCCGGAGTCGCGGACGCCTTCTTCTTGTCCTCCTGCGGCATCAGGAACTTGACGACCTCGTTGATCGTGAGCGGCGACGGACGCGACGTCGCACCCACGAAGCCGGTGACGCCGGGAGTGTTGCGGACGGCGCCCCACGACTCGTCGTTGAGCTCCATGCGCACCAGGATGTAGCCGGGGAGCACCTTGCGATTGACCTGCTTGCGCTGGCCGTTCTTGATCTCGGTGACCTCTTCGGTGGGGACCTCCACCTGGAAGATGTAGTCGCCGACGTCGAGGTTCTGGACGCGGGTCTCGAGGTTGGCCTTCACCTTGTTCTCGTAGCCCGCGTAGGAGTGGATCACGTACCAGTCACCGGGGGCGCGGCGCAGCGCGGCCTTGAACTCGGCGACCGGATCGACCGGCTCGGCGTCGATGTCCGCGGCGGGAGCGTCGTCACCCGCGGTCTCGTCGACAGCGGTCTCGTCGGCGTCGCTGTCGTCCTCGCCGGTGGCGGCGGCCACGTCGGCCGCGATGGCCTCGTCGGTCGCGCGGTCCTGCGCGGCCTGCTCCGCTTCGAGGCCCTGCTCGGTGGCCTCGACCTGAGCGTCGTAGGCGGCCACGTCGGTGGCGTCGTTGTGGGGCGTGCTCACGAAAGGCACTCGCTTCCTGTATTCGTTCTGTCGTGTCGGGGTGCGGCGGGGATCGGCGTCAGCCGAACAGCCACTGGACCCCTCGGATGAACGCCAGGTCCAGCCCACTGATGTAGGCCACCATGAACGTCACGAACACCAACACCACGGCGGTGTAGGTGACCATCTGCTTGCGGTTCGGCCAGATGACCTTGCGCAGCTCGGCGACGACCTCGCGGAGGAACCTCCGCAGTCGCGCGAAGATGTTCTGCTTCGGCGCCGCCTCCGTCCGCTGACGGCCGGGAACCTGCGACGCGGTGGCGACGGACTTGCCCGCCGTCGTCTTGCCCGAGCCGGCCGTTCCGTCGGCCGAGTCGGTGTCCCGCGAGCGACGCGCGGCGCGCTTGCCGGTGGGCCGCGCCGAAGACGACACAGCCGAGGATGCCGACGGAGCCGAGGATCCCGCGGCGGCAGCGTCCGCGTCGCCGCCGGGCAGGTCGGTCGACCCGTCGGTGGCGGCGTCGTCGCGCGGCTCGCGCTGATCGCTCACGTGGTTCCTCTCGGTCGCGTCTGGTTCCGCCGCGCCCGCTCGGGCGACGACGGCGGCCGACCCGCCGCATCGAGAACCTCCGCAGGGGAGGACTCGGGGAAGACCGGCCGGTCGTGGCAGGGGCGACAGGACTTGAACCTGCAACCTACGGTTTTGGAGACCGTTGCTCTACCAATTGAGCTACGCCCCTTCGATCGCCCGAGGCGATCGCAGCCGGAGACGGACAGCGCACAGCGCCGCACGACCCCGAAGCACGAGTGTACTGCACCGTGAGACGGGGAACGAAATCGTCCCTAGCCGAGACGGACGGTGGCCGTGGCCCGCCCGAAGATCTTCTTGCCCTCGAACTTCGCCGTGATGGCGACGACGGCCGTGCGGGTCTCCGCGTCCACGGACTTGATCCGTCCGGTGAAGTCGACCTTGGCCGGCTCGGTCTCCTTCACGAGGACCGGCGAGGTGAAGCGCACGTTGTACTCGGTGATGGCACCCGGGTCACCGGACCAATCGGTGACGAATCCCGCTCCGAGGCCCATGGTCAGCATGCCGTGCGCGACCACCTCGGGCAGGCCGGCGAGCGATCGCGCCACCGGGTCGGACCAATGGATGGGGTTCGGGTCGCCGGACACGCCGGAGTAGTTGACCAGGTCGCCGCGCGTGAGCTCGTAGGTCCGCTCCGGAAGATCGTCGCCGACCGCGACGTCCTCGAACGTGCGCAGTCCGACCCGCGGCGTCGCGGCGTCGATCGATCCGGTCGCATCGCTACTCACTGCGCATCACACCCTTCGCCATGGCCAGCGCCTCGGTGTCGGCACCGCCGCCGGTCTTCGCGACCAGCGTCGTGACCGTCGTCATGACGTCCCGATCGTCGGCGTCGGTCACGATGTTCTTGGTCACGATGATGTCGCTGCCGCCCATCTGGCGGAACGACTCCAGGTACACGTCGACCGTCAGCCGGTCACCGGCCACGATCGGACGGTGGAACTCGAGACGCTGGTCGGCCTGCATGATCTGGGAGAGGTCGTACCCGGTGATGACCTCGTCGAACATGGCCTTCTGCGCGATGATGCCGATCACCGAGATGAAGGTGGCGGGCGCGACGAGGTGGTCGTACCCCAGCGTTGCCGCGGCGTCCTCGGAGAGGTGCGCGGGATGCAGGTTCTGCACGGCGCGGGAGTACTCGCGCACCTTCTCGCGGCCGATCTCGTAGTGATCGGGCATGCGGTAGTGGTGCCCCACCATCGACGCGGTGTGGGCCGCCGGATCGACGACGGCAGGCGATGCCGCAGTGGTCTCGGTCATGTCGAAGTTCCCCCCAGATGGACGAGTGGCTCCACGCACGACAGCGCTGCCCCTACCCCGGAAGGCAAGGACAGCGCCGGCAGACGAAGATCAGCGAGATTCGCGGTGCGCCCGGTGGGTTCCGCAGTTGGGGCAGAACTTCTTGATCTCGAGGCGATCGGGATCGTTGCGCCGGTTCTTCTTCGTGATGTAGTTCCGGTGCTTGCACACCTCGCACGCCAAGGTGATCTTGGGCCGAACGTCGGTGGAGGAGGCCACGTCGATGCCTGCTTTCGGGTAGAGCGCGATACGGGCGCTGCGTCGGTCACGGATCGGACCTCGCTGCGCAGCGGCCGCGAAGTCCTTCGAGTCGAGTAGCGATGGCCGGACTTGAACCGGCGACACAACGATTATGAGTCGTTTGCTCTACCGACTGAGCTACACCGCCTCGGTGCCGGACGCCGGCCGGCGCACGGTCCCGCGAGCCCCCTAACGGAATCGAACCGTTGACCTTTTCCTTACCATGGAAACGCTCTGCCGACTGAGCTAAGGGGGCAGGTCCGGCGCACGCTCACGCATGCGTCGAAGCCTCGACAGACAGTACACAAGGCCCGATCGACTCGCCAAATCGGCAGGTCGGGGCCGGTCCGGGCGCCTGACCGGGCACTGGACCCGGCACATGACCGGCACAGACGACTCGACCCCGACGAGCGATGCTCGCCGGGGTCGGGCCGGGGTGGCAGATGTAGGATTCGAACCTACGTAGGCATAAGCCGACGGATTTACAGTCCGCTCCCATTGGCCGCTCGGGCAATCTGCCGGGTGCGATCCGAGGGACGGTGACCCGCTCTCGGTGCGACGACGAGACTACAACGACGGCACCCCCGAATGCCAAACCGCCTGCCCACCCGGCGGTCGGATACGGTCGATCACACCGATCAGCGCGTGGAAGAGGGAGAGCACTCATGGCCGATTCGTCGTTCGACGTCGTCAGCAAGGTCGACCGCCAGGAGGTCGACAACGCGCTGAACCAGGCGGGCAAGGAACTGTCGACGCGCTACGACTTCCGCGGGACCGGCGCCTCCATCGAGTGGTCCGGCGAAGAGGCGATCGTGCTCACCGCCGAGGCCGAGGAGCGCGTGAAGGCCGCGCTCGAGGTGTTCAAGGAGAAGCTGATCCGCCGCGACATCTCCCTCAAGGCGTTCGACGCCGGCGAGCCCGTGCAGTCCGGCAAGACCTACAAGATCACCGGCACCCTCGTGCAGGGCATCTCCACGGAGAACGCCAAGAAGATCTCCAAGAAAATTCGCGATGAGGGCCCCAAGGGCGTCAAGGCGCAGGTGCAGGGCGAGGAACTGCGGGTGTCGAGCAAGAAGCGCGACGACCTGCAGGCCGTCATCTCCCTGCTCAAGGGCGAGGACTTCGGCATCGCCCTGCAGTTCGTCAACTACCGGTAGTCACCAGATCACCGGTAGGGCCCGGCCATTCTCTCGAGCCGCGCGATCCGCTCCTCCATCGGCGGGTGCGTCGAGAAGAGCTTCCCCGCCCGGTCCCCCATGCGGAACGGGTTGGCGATCATCAGGTGCGACTGGGCGGTGAGCTTCGGCTCCGGCGGGAGCGGCGCCTGCTGCGTGCCGTACTGCAGCTTGCGCAGAGCCGACGCCAGCGCCAGCGGGTCACCGGTCAGTTCCGCGCCGGATTGATCGGCCTGGTACTCCCGCGACCGGGAGACGGCCAGCTTGACCAGCGACGCGGCGATCGGGCCGAGCATCGACACCAGCAGCAACGCCAGGGGGTTCGCACCCTGGCCGTTGCCGCGTCCGCCGAAGGCGTTGGCGAAGAACGCGAAGTTGGCCAGGCCGGACACGACGGCCGCCATGGCCCCCGCGACGGAAGAGATGAGGATGTCGCGGTTGTAGACGTGGCTGAGCTCGTGCCCGAGCACGGCCCGGAGTTCGCGCTGGTCGAGCAGGCCGAGGATGCCGCTGGTGACGCAGACCGCCGCGTTGCGGGGGTTCCGACCCGTCGCGAACGCGTTGGGGGCGTTGGTGGGGCTGATGTAGAGCCGCGGCATCGGCTGGTGCGCGGCCGTGGCGAGTTCCCGGACCATCGCGTAGATCTGCGGGTACTCGACCTCGGTGATCGGCTGGGCGTGCATCGAGCGCAGTGCCAGCTTGTCGCTGTTGAAGTAGGCGTAGCCGTTCATGCCGACGGCGAGGAGCACCGCCAGGATCAGCACGGTCGAGTTCTGGAACAGCGACCCGATGAACACGATGAGCGCCGACATGCCGACCATCAGGCCGAACGTCTTCATACCGTTCGCGAACTTCATCTCGAGTCGCCCACCTTTCGCCGGTTGTCACGACGACAACGAGCGGAGGGACTCGCCGGGTTCCCGGGCCGCCCCGCGCGCGGCGGGGGCTATCCGGTCCGAGCGACGGTGTATTCGACGAGGTGGCGCAGCGCGTCGTTGGCCGGCCCGGCGGGCAGGGCGTCGAGCTCGGCGTAGGCGCGACCGGTGTACTCGGCGAGGGTCTCGCGAGCGCGAGTCATGCCGGTCGACGACGCCAGCAGTTCGAGCGCCTCGGTGACCTCGGCGTCGTCGGTGACCGGGCCCCGCAGCAGGTGGCGCAGCCGGTCGCCGGTCGGGCCCTCCTCGCGCAGCGCGTAGAGCACCGGCAGGGTGTGGACGCCCTCGCGCAGGTCGGTGCCGGGCGTCTTGCCTGACTCCGCCGACGCGGAGGAGATGTCGATGATGTCGTCGGCGATCTGGAACGCGGTACCCACGGCGTCGCCGAGGCGTTCGAGCCGCTGGACGTGCTCGCCGTCCCCGCCGGAGAACGTGCCGCCGAAACGCCCGCTGGTGGCGATGAGCGAGCCGGTCTTCTCCCACACCGTGCGAAGGTAGTGCTCGACGGGATCCTGGTCGGCGCGGCGCCCGATCGTCTCGCGCATCTGCCCGGTGACCAGCGCGGCGAACGTCTCCGCGATCACGCGCACGGCCTGCGGACCGAGGGTCGAGACCAGGCGTGAAGCGTGCGCGAAGAGGTAGTCGCCCGCGAGGATCGCGACGCTGTTGCCCCAGCGCGCGTTGGCACTGTCGACCCCGCGACGCATGCCGGCCTCGTCCATGACGTCGTCGTGGTAGAGCGTCGCGAGATGGACCATCTCGAGCACCGTGGCCGCCGTCACGATGTCCGGACTCGACGGATCGGGACCGAGCTGCCCGGTCAGCACCGTGAACAGCGGGCGGAACCGCTTGCCGCCGGCCTTCGCCAGATGCAACGCGGCCTCGGTGAGAAAGTCCTCGCCGTCGGACAGCTCCTCGACCAGCAAATTCTCCACCGCTGCCATCGCCTCGCGCACCGTCGTCGCGAAGTCGGCGTCCCCCAGATCGACGCCCGCGACCACGGTGGTCTCCGCCGTACTCGCACCCGTGTCGGTCACCGTGCCCGCACCCATTCCCGTCGCCGAAGTCCAGTCCCGACCGCCGCCGACGCGGCGCCGTCCACCCCCAACCTAGCGGGTCTGGAAGATGGAACCATGACCGAGCAACCCACCGAGCCTGTGACGTCCGCGATGACGACCCCCGCCGAGCTGTCCGCGGACGTTCTGGTGGTGGGTGCGGGACCGGCCGGCAGCGCCGCCGCGGCGTGGGCCGCGCGGGCAGGACGCGACGTCGTGCTGGCCGACGCCGCGCGCTTCCCGCGGGACAAGACCTGCGGCGACGGCCTGACACCCCGCGCCGTGGCCGAGCTCGACCGACTCGGCCTCGGGGAGTGGGTTCGGGGCCGGGCACGCAACGTCGGCCTGCGACTCACGGGCTTCGGGCAGGAGCACGAACTGCGGTGGCCGGGCGGGTCCCTGCCGGACGTCGGCAGCGCCGTCCCCCGCACCGAACTCGACGACCGCATTCGCCGCGTGGCGACGGACGACGGCGCCCGGATGATCGAGGGCGCCAAGGCGGTCGGTGTCGAGCGTGCGGGTGACCGGGTGGCGGCGGTGACGTTCCGCACCCACGACGGCGACCTGCGGATCGCGTGTCGCACCCTCGTCGTCGCCGACGGCGTGCGCTCGCCCCTGGGCAAGCTGCTCGGCCGAGAGTGGCACCGGGACACGGCGTTCGGGGTGGCCGCGCGGGCCTACGTGGCCAGCGACCGGAGCGACGACGAGTGGATCACCTCGCACCTGGAACTGCGCGACGCCGACGGCGTGCTGCAGGCCGGGTACGGCTGGGTGTTCCCGCTGGGGACCGGCGAGATCAACCTGGGCGTGGGCACGCTGGCGACGGACCGTCGACCGGCCGGCGGCGCGTTGCGTCCGCTGCTGAATTTGTATGCCGCGCAACGCGAATCGGAGTGGGGGCTGTCCGGCGGTCCGCAGCGGGTGCAGTCGGCCCTGCTGCCGATGGGCGGTGCGGTCTCGACCGTCGCGGGACCGAACTGGGCGCTGATCGGCGACGCCGCCGCGTGCGTGAACCCGCTCAACGGCGAGGGCATCGACTACGGGCTCGAGGGTGGGCGGCTCGTCGCCGAGCTGCTCGGCGAGACGGACCTCACCGACGTCTGGCCCACCGTGCTGCGGGAGCACTACGGGCGCAGCTTCTCCGTCGCCCGACGACTCGCCGGCCTGCTGACGCTGCCCCGGTTCCTGCCCGCGACGGGCCCGATCGGGATGCGGTCATCGGCGATCATGACCGTCGCCGTCCGGGTGATGGGCAACCTCGTGACCGAGGAGGACCACGACGTCGTGGCCCGTGCCTGGCGCGCTGCGGGGTCGGCATCGCGGCGTCTCGACGCCCGGGCGCCGTTCAGCTGACCGGCTCGACCGTCGGGGAGCCGGTGACCAGGGCTCAGGGGGCTGTTGCTCGGTGCAGCGTCACGATCCCGCCGGTCAGATTGCGCCACGTGACGTCGGTCCACCCCGCGCGTTCGAGCCGACGGGCCAGTTCGGCCTGGTCCGGCCAGGCGCGGATGGATTCCGCGAGGTAGACGTAGGCGTCGGGGTTGCTGCTCACCGCGCGGGCGACCGCCGGGAGCGCCTTCATGAGGTACTCCATGTACAGCGTCCGGAACGCCGGGAACACGGGCGTCGAGAACTCGCACACCACCAGCCGTCCGCCCGGGCGGACGACGCGGCGGAGCTCGCGCAGCCCGGCCTCGTGGTCGGCGACGTTGCGCAGTCCGAACGAGATGGTGGCGGCGTCGAAGGCGTCGTCGGAGAACGGCAGTGCCATCGCGTCACCGGCCACCATGGGCAGCTTGCGCGACGACCCGGCGGCAAGCATGCCCTTCGAGAAATCCGCGGCCACGCACCACGCGCCGGAGCGGCCGAGCTCGACCGTCGAGACGCCCGTGCCGGCCGCGAGGTCCAGGACGGTCTCCCCCGGCCGCAGGTCCAGAGCCGCGCGGGTGGCGCGGCGCCACCCGCGGTCCTGCCCGAAGGACAGGACGGTGTTGGTGACGTCGTACCTCTTCGCGACCCCGTCGAACATGGACGCGACGTCCTGCGGTTTCTTGTCCAGTTGCGCTCTGGAGCCGTGTGCAGCCACGACGTCGACACTACCGATCGCGCAGATTCACGCCGCCCGCGCGCGACGCGCGGGGCGTCCGATGACGTCCTCGTAGTGCTCGAACAACCGCGCGCACAGCGCCGGCCAGGTGCGGTGCAGAACCGAGATCCGCGCGGAGGCGGCGAACCGGGCGCGAGTGGTCGGATCGGCGAGCGCGCGAGCGGCGCTGGGCAGCAGTTCCGCGTAGCGGTCGACGGGAAGCAGGTAGCCGTTGCGGCAATGACTGACCAGGTCGCGCGGCCCGCCGGCGTCGGGACCGATCACGGGGACCCCGCTGGCGAGCGCCTCCTGCACGGTCTGACAGAACGTCTCGTGCTCACCGGGGTGGGCGAAGACGTCGAACGACGCGTAGGCGGCGGCGAGGTCCTGTCCGCCGAGTTGGCCGAGGAAGACGGCCGTCGGCATGAGCGCCTCGAGCCGCGCCCGCTCGGGACCGTCGCCGACGACGACGACCGTGACGTCGTCCTGCGCGGCCAGTCCGGCGAGCCGCTCGACGTGCTTCTCCGGGGCGAGGCGACCGACGAAGCCGACGATCTGCGACCCGTCACCGCCGGTCCAGGCGCGGCGGAGGTCGACGCGACGGGCCGAGGGCGCGAACCGCAGGGTGTCGACGCCGCGACCCCACCGGTGCACGCGCGGAATCCCGTGCGCCTCGAGGGCGTCCATCGCCGACGTCGACGGGGCGAGCGTGCGGTCGCTCGCCTTGTGGATGCGCCGCGTCCACGCCCAGCAGGCCCGCGAGGTCAGACCCAGTCCGTAGCTCTCGGCGAAGCCGGCCACGTCGGTCTGATAGACGGCCACCGTGGGGATCTCCAACCG
This sequence comes from Rhodococcoides kroppenstedtii, assembly GCF_900111805.1. Taxonomy (GTDB): domain Bacteria; phylum Actinomycetota; class Actinomycetes; order Mycobacteriales; family Mycobacteriaceae; genus Rhodococcoides; species Rhodococcoides kroppenstedtii. Next base: position 46,026 of record NZ_FOJN01000007.1, on the reverse strand, counting down.
TCGCGCCGCGGCGACGCCGCCCGCCCCGAGGGAGAACGGCGACGCCAGGTGGACGACGTCGGGAGCGAAGGTGCGCAGGGTGGTGAGCAACGTCGGCGTCGGCACGCCCACGGGCAGCGAACTGACCTTGGGGACCATGACCGACGGCACGCGGACGACGGGCACACCGTCGTGCTCGGTGGCCGCGGGGGCGACCCCGGCGGGGGTGTCCGGGGCGACGACGAGCGCGTCGTGGCCGGCGGCGTCGGCGTGTTCGAGGACGCGCAGGATCGAGTTGGTGACACCGTTGACGTGGGGCAGGAACGATTCGGCGATCACGGCAATGCGCACGATCCCGACGGTCCCGCGCCGGGACGACGGGTCGGCAGAGCGACCGTGACGTGACGGCGAACGGCAGACGAATCCTGCCCGGACCTCGTCGCCGCTACTGCGCGCGTCGCCGCAGGACCAGGATCAGCGGACCTGCGATGGCCCAGGTGACCACAACGACCGACAACGCCGGGATCACCGCCACGGACGCGTCCCGGCCCGCCACCCGCACCAGGTCCGGTTCGGACCGCGCGTACTCGACGTCGATGCGCTGCCCCGCCACCAGGTTGGTCGGGTAGAGGACGCCGAGCCGGGGATTGTGCATCTCGCCGTCCGGGGTGACGAAGCTGACGGCGGACCGCAACCGACCCGCCGAGAGCACCTCCGCCGTCGCGACGCCCTCGTCGGAGGAGATGGTGTGGTCGTTGCGCCACGCCGCGAGCACCAGCAGCACGGCCAGCACCGAGATCGCGGTGGCGAGGACCGTCAGGACGGTGACCGCGAGGGGGCGTCGCCTGCGGGGTGCCGCCGTGCCCGGCGTTCCCCCCGTCTCCGTCGTCTCGCTCGTCACGGGCGCCAGCGTAGTGGCACCTCACGACGGGCTCGGACGGACAGGTCGGTCCGCCCCGATCGGGTCGAACGGGCCGGTACCCGCCGAGTACCCTCCGACGCATGGGGCGGAAATTCGAGTTCACCGAAGACTTCGACGTGACACTGGAGCAGGCGCACGCCGCGCTCACCGACGACGGTCTGTGGGAGAAGCGGAAGCAGGATGCGGGCGATCGGGCCGAGGTGTCCGTCACCCGACGCGGCGACGGCGGCATCGAGGTGACCATGAGCGAGAACGTGGGCGCTCAGGTCCTCCCGGGCGTGGTGCAGAAGGTGGTGCGCGGCGGTCTGACCATCACGCGCAAGGACACCTGGGGCCCGCTGGAGAACGACCGCGCGGGCGGCACCCTCGAGGGCGGCTCGACCGGTCTGCCGTCGAAGGTCTCCGGCGTCTTCGTCCTGGCCCCGCACGGCGCGGGCACCCGCCTCACCCTGAACGGCACCGCCGAGGTGAAGGTGCCGCTGGTGGGCGGCAAGATCGAGGGCCTGATCGTGGACATGATCGGCAAGCTCGTGCACACCGAGTCCAAGCAGGCCCGCGAGTACCTGGCCCAGCAGAGCTAGCCGATCGCGCTCCGGATGTGGGCGTGCAGGTCGCGCAATCCGGAGCGATCGGTGGTCACCTCGAACACCCGCATGCCGTCGGCGTGCCCGGTGAGGGCCTTGGCCAGCTCGTCGGTGTCCACCCGGCGGTGCGGAACGCGGTAGGCCGCGCAGAGGGCCGCGAGGTCCATGCCGTGCGGCGTGCCGAACACGCGCTCAAACACCCCCGCGTACTGCGGATCACCCTGCTCGAGCAGTTCGAAGATGCCGCCGCCGTCGTCGTTGGCCACCACGATCGTCAGGTCGCGCGGGCGCGGTTCGCCCGGGCCGATGAGCAGGCCCGACGCGTCGTGCAGGAACGTGAGATCGCCCATCAGCGCGATGGTGCGGCCCTCGTGGGCCAGCGCGGCGCCGACCGCCGTGGAGACGGTGCCGTCGATGCCGGCGACGCCGCGGTTGGAGATCACCCGCACGTCCTCGGCGGGATAGCCGACCAGGGCCATGTCACGGACCGGATTCGACGCCCCGAGCAGCAGCAGGTCACCCGGGCGTCGGGCCGAGGAGACGGTTGCCGCCACGTGGAGGCCGGTGACGGCGCGGGCGTGGTCCAGCGTGGTTCGCACGGCCTCGTCGGCCGCCGCGGAGGCGTCGGCGCAACGGCGCAGCCAGGCCTCCGACGGCCCGCCGGTGACGACGGCGCGAGTACCCGTCGCGACGACGTTGCCGGAGACGTCGGGCCAGCGCGGACCGGTGGTGAGCGCGACGACGTCGACGTCCGGGTTCGCGAGAAGCGCGGACACCGGCCGGTGCAACGTGGGCCGGCCGGTGATGACCGCCTGGCGCGGCGCGAGCGTCGGCAAGGCGAGCGGGTTGACGGCCGGGCCGTGCAGCGGCGCGGTGGGTTCGGCGACGGTCGGCAGGTGCGCCAGCTCGGGCCGGTACGCGGCGCCGTGGCCGGAGATCACCACGGTGTCCGGCGTGAGGTCGAGGTCGACGGGAACGTCCAGGGTGGCGTACTGCGTGGTGGTCCACGCGGCCCCGTCGGGGCGACCCGCCGGCGCCGGAGTGGTGTCGGAGAGACTGGGCACCAGGGGTTCGCGCAGCGGGATGTCGAAGTGCACGGGGCCGGCGTTGCCGGAGCGGGTGCCCCGCGCCGCCGCGAGCACCCGACACACGGCCGAGCGCCACTGGCTGTTGCGGTCCCCCTCCTCGGCCAGGCCGAGGCTGATGGTCGCCCGCACCTGCACGTCGAACAGGCCGAGTTGCTCGATGGTCTGGTTGGCGCCGGTGCCGAGCATCTCGTAGGGCCGGTTGGCGCTGAGCACGACCAGCGGGACGCGGGCGTAGTTCGCCTCGAGCACCGCGGGCCCGAGGTTGGCGACGGCGGTGCCCGACGTCATCACCACCGGTACCGGGCGTCCCGCGGAGATCGCGAGTCCGATGGCCAGGAACCCGGCGGTGCGCTCGTCGATCCGCAGGTGCAGTCGCACCCGCCCGGCGCGGTCGGCGGCTTCCAGTGCGAACGCCAGCGGCGCGTTGCGGGACCCGGGGCACAGGACGACGTCACGGACGCCGCCGCGGATCAACTCGTCGACGACGACGGTGGCCTGGGCAGTGGACGGGTTCACCGATCCAGGGTGACACATGACGGCAGGCCCACCGCCGGGAGAGCAGCGGTGCACACCGCCGGGAGCGCAGCGGTGCACCGCCGCGCGAGTGGCACGATCGAGACCGTGCGCCGAACCTTCACCCCGCAGTCCGTGGACGAGACCACCTACTACAAGCTGCTGACCTCGACCGTCGTTCCTCGCCCGATCGCCTGGGTGTCGACGATCTCGGCGGACGGTGTGCCGAACCTCGCTCCGTACAGCTTCTTCACCGTGGCCAGCTCCGTTCCGCCGGTGGTGCAGTTCACCTCCATCGGCCGCAAGGACAGCCTCCGCAACATCGAGGCGACGGGCGAGTTCGTGATCAACCTCGCGACGGAGGCGTTGTTCGAGGAGGTCAACGCGACGTCGGCGAACTACGAGTCCTCGATCAGCGAGTTCTCCGCCGTGGGGCTCGCGGAGGAACCAAGCGAGACGGTGCGCCCGCCGCGGGTCGCGCAGTCGCCGGTCTCCATCGAGGCGACGCTGAACCGGGTGGTCGAGGTGGGCAACGCCTTCGTCGTGATGGGCGACGTCACCATGATCACGGTGCGGGAAGGCCACCTCGCCGACGACGGGCTGCCCGCGTTCGATGCGCTCGCTCCGCTGAGTCGACTGGGCCGCAACGAGTGGGGACTGCCGCCGGCGGTGCGGACCATCGATCGGCCGACGACGCCGCGATGAGGTTCTCCCCGGCCGCCGCCGGGAGGTGGGTCGCACTCACCCTCGTCACGATTCTGCTGACCATCCTCGCCGAGCGCGTAGGTGTGCCGTCGGCCGCGCTGTTCGTCGGTCTCGCCGTGGCGACGGTGTTCGCCCTGGCGAAGGTCGGCCCCGCGAAGGTCCCGAGTCGGGCGAGCCAGGCCGCGCAGGCGGTGCTGGGGGTCGAGATCGGCACGCTGCTCGATCGGGACACCCTCGCTTCGCTGGGAACGGACTGGATTCCCGTGGTGCTCGTCTCGCTCGGCACCCTGCTGCTGTCCATCGGCGCCGGCGCGGCGCTCGGCCTGCACCGCGACCTGTCGGCGACGACGGGCGCGTTGGCTCTCGTCGCGGGTGGGGCGTCCGGCATGGTGGCCATCGCGCGTGACCTGGGCGGCGACGAACGGGTGGTCGCGGTCGTGCAGTACCTGCGAGTGCTGCTGGTGACGGCGTCGCTGCCGTTCGTCGCCACGGTGGTGTTCCACGCCGACACCGGCCGCGGCGTCGGTCCCGCGGACTCGGGGGCGCCGCTGTGGGTGGACGCCGTCTTCATCCTCGGGTGCCTGGCCGTCGGCGTGCCGCTGGCCCGGCTGATCCGCCTGCCCGCACCGGCGCTGCTCGGCCCGCTGATCGTGGCCACCGTGGCCGATCTGGCGGGCTGGACCGGCGGCGCGGAGGTGCCGACCCTGCTGCTCGCCGCCGTCTACGTCGTGATCGGCTGGCAGGCGGGCCTGCGCTTCACCGTCGAGTCGTTCCGCTCGATCGGTCGCATCCTGCCGTGGGCCACGCTGTTGATCGTCGCCATCGCCGTCGGGTGCGCGCTGCTCGGCCTGATCCTGGTGGCGACGACGTCCGTCACCCCGTACGAGGCGTACCTCGCCACCACCCCCGGCGGCATCTACGCCGTGCTCGCCCTCGCCGCCGCCAGCGACGTGAACGTGACGTTCGTCGTCGCCGCCCAGGTGCTGCGGGTATTCCTGATGCTGCTCATCGTGCCGCTGTTCACGCGGCGGCGGCAGCGCGGCGACTGACGGGATCCGGCCCGGCGGGGCCGGTCAGGCGTACTTCTGCACCAACTCGCCCACGCGCGGGAGCGCCTCGGTGACGTGCTTCTTGGCCGACATCCGCAGGGACGAGTCACTAAAGCGCCGCAGCCTTTCGGCATACATTCAAGATGAAACTCGGAATGCGCTCGAAGGAATCCACACTTATGGGCACAAGGCCGATTTCCATGAGTTCTTCAGCCCTGTCCTGACGGAGCCCCGACGTCAAAACGAAACCGAGGAGCCCCCGGCCTCCGACATCACGCTTGGCGCGCGCTAGATGTACGTCAATGTCTACATCATTCATGCTCGTGCCAATAGCAAGAAATCGCTTTGATAAAAACCGGCTCCCCAGAAGCGTGGGCCAGGGGGTATCAGCGGACGCCGATAACCGCGATATTAGGTCGGAGTACGAAAGCACGAGCCACTCGGACTTCGGGTACGTCTTTTCAACCAACGGCAGAAACCCGTGGGGATGGAACACCGTAACGTCAACGTCTCCCCTGAGATAAGTCGGGAAGTCGGAGACAACTTGCGTCTTATACCCATGCAGGTGCAGATACCATTCCAGCACGTCGTCGAAATTAAGCGTGAAGACGTCGCCGACTGACCCGCGCGACGACGCCATCACGATTGCACCTATGGCAATCAACATGCGGTTGCTCATGATGCCTTGTGGATACTCCCCCGCGTCTAGATACGCTTGAGGATACAAATTTGTCCTGACGAGAGACTGCAGATCGTTCGCGGCGTGATGTTTAGAAAATTCACGCCTCACCGTATCGATTGCTTTCATGAGAGCTTGTGACGAACGCCCTTCAGAGGGCACTATCCCCACGGCAGTTTCGCAACCCGCGACCAATTCGTCCCAATTAGGGAGGCCAAGACCCTTACTCACACCCGAGCCCAAAAGCAGCGCAAGTTCTCCATGCTTTAGAAGTATCGATAGGTATTCAAGCGCCAAGTCTTCACATTGCAGATCACGCAAGCTTAGGCTGTCAAAATCGCGGAGTGTAATCATTGCTCGTCGTCCTCGACGCGATCGAGAGGGCGCGTCCGCGATAACCGCAATGACCCAGTGGCTTCGAGACGGTCCACCACTTCTAGCGCATTTGCCAGACGGCTTTCCTCCGGCTGAAACCACCAGAAATTTCCATGCCGATCAATATTTACACGAGAACTGCACTGTTCTCGTGAAACTTCCGTACGTATGGAATAAGGCGCGGCGACCTTCTTGATAGCCGCATGCAGCTCAGAATGGAGCGGGTTCCGCCCCGATAGCGATACGAGTTCTAGCGTGGGCTCCGAGAGCATTTGCATCGTTACTTTTGTGGCCGTGAACTCTCCTGACGCGCCGTCGGACATGAATCTATACACCGACGCCATGTCAACCGACACATAGCGAGGCGCCGGACCATTCAAAGCTTGGCGTAGCCTGCTGGTGATCGAGGCCAACAGCTTGACATATGGGGACGCCAACAGAATCACTGGAGACCCTAACGACTCAAGCGGCGACCGAGTCGCAAAGTAGACGTCGTGTGCAAAAAGGCTGCCACGCCGCCTGTGATCAGGGGATACGATATGGCTAGGATAGTGGCTCCGGCCGGTCAAAAATTCGAATCGATGAACTATCCACGGGCTATCAATTAGGCGCACACCCAGAGCGGTATTGACCGAGCTCTCCATCAACTGCCTAAAAGCCTCGAAGTCTCGTAAGTCGTCGTGGCAAACAAGAACAGAAGTGTACCGACGTCGTTCGTGTATGTCCGGCGCCATTTAGAACTCCTAACTCAGCTGGAGCATTTGCCAAAGCGTTTCGTACTCAGCTTCCGGAGCACCACCTTGATCGGAATAGCCACCAAACCGATCGAGTAGGAACGCAACCGGACTCTCGACACAGTCACCACGATAGTCGCCGACATTTAGCGCATATGTCGTTCTCCCTTCTCGGATGGTCGTGTTTGTGTCGCGGATCAAACTGGCATTGAGTTCCGGGTCATAGAAGAACGCTTTTGCGATATGAACGACATACCGCGCTCCCTTGAACTCAATCCCCAGTCGCTTGAGAGCAGTTTCGTCGTCCAGGATCGCAATTGCGCGTCCTATAACCGGACGCAGACGAGCGCGCTTCTCAATGAGAGTCAGTTGCCGTTTCAAGCGAGTCACACACGTCTTGAATACGTCTTCGGACGGGGCCGTGTCGCCACCATCCGCCGACAAGGCGCATATAGTCCTGAGGAGATAGTGCTCCGTGCGTTCGTTCACGCTCGGAATCAGAGACCATGAACTCCACAACGAATTGACATAATTGGCGTCTTGAGAATCGTAGACATACAAATAGTCAAGAACATGCACGACAATTTCGTGGAACATCCCCCGATGCGATTGCACCAGCATTCGCAATGACTGTTCCGTCAAGCGCTCGGGCACTGTAATTGAAGTGTCCTCAACTGTTCCGCCCCGAATCGTTTGTGCGAGTCGGGAACATCCGTTCAGGCCGACAAGCGCTTCGACGAAAGCGACCTGCATCGAGTGCAAGGCGTTCGTTCCTGATTCACGCGCATTGTATCGAGCCAGAAGTTCACGCAGGGATGCATCGTCGGAAACCTCGAAGGTTGTCGCCCAGATGTCACGGACGTGAGCATGTAAGAACTCGTGCGTCAATGTGAGCAAATTCCACTCTTTCGTGGCGGCCGCATAAATGCATTGCCAACTCAAACTGATAGAATGGAGTGATTCGTGAAATCCCCATCTTGAACTGAAAACAGGCATGTGATACCGAAAGCCTTCTGAAATGCCGTCATCCAAGTCGGCCACACCGACGTTAGACCTGTACCAAGACCCAAAATTGATACGAGCAGAAGGCTCAAACGGATCGAAAGCTGGCCGGGCAGCATAACACCGCTGAATCCGCCCGACGTGGTCGAATTTTGCGAATGTTTCGTTCAAGTGCGAGTAAATACGCCACACCTCTCGACACATACTTCCGATACCGAGCAGAGAGTACTCGCCAACAGGATACGTTGCCCTAAAGATAGGCACCGCGCCTGAACCTAGCTGCGAACAATAGAGAGTCAGAATTGCGTTAACCTCAACGAGGACGCTCTCCAACGTGATCGAGCGTCGGACTTGCGCACCGTCGAGCTCCGGATTTTCGTATATAACGTAGAGCTCAGTCGCGATATCCTCGATAGAGGAGTGAAGCCAGTCGACCAAAGGTTGCAGTTCAGACGCATACATGGCCGCGTGCTGCGAGAAGACAGCCATATTTCCGTTGAATTGACGGATTTGCGCCGCAGCCTCGAAACCCAGCTCCTCGTGCCGTATCTGCGCGGGAGCTACCCAGGTTGGTGGCGCCGCAGGGAGTTCGAAGACGATGTCTTCTGCGAGCATCACGCCCTGCCTGTAAGGCCAGAGTTCGTGGCCGGCGAGGTAGGGCCCAAGCTCGCTGACGAGCCTCTCCGCGTCGGCGAGGTTCGAACACGAGACTACGGCGCAGGCGTGGCCGTGCGAGATGTAAGACCGCTGGGCGAACTCGTCGCCGACGTCGTTCATCAGCGCAGCCATCAACTCTGACGCCCGCCTCGGGACGAGCAGGGCTAAGACACCCTCACTCGCGAGCACAGGCGGACTCCCCTGTGGCGACGCAGAAAGCAACGGGCTTGTGCGACCGCGGTAGCGCGAGAGACCTTCGAAGGCGGTATCGGTGACGCTCAGCCCAAACTCATCGTCACTTATGGCCCAAAGGGCCAGGAAGCGCTTCATCAGGCTTGGTCGAAGGTAGCTTCCCAACCTGTTTCGTCACACTTGAAGCGGAAAGTTCGTTTCGACGTCATCGGTCCGTCACAGTCTTCCGAGCCTGCGGGCACTGATTCGCGTACCGTAGGTGCGGCGTGGAAATTGGCGCCAGCATCGTAGACCTTAGGTGCGCTCAGATGGCCGCCGAGCCAGAAGTGCTCGGAGGTCAAAATTGACCGCTGTGCCTTGATCCTTGACATATTGAACCTCATCCCCCCGGTTGAGCGCTGACCGACGAGACCCTAGCAGTAGTCGATGGTTGTGCTTGCAAGAGCTCCAATGTTAGCAGGACGCGAGCCGTCGCCAGGCGCGCAACTCAGCTCCCGCTACCGTCGGGTGTCTTCGAAGGAGCACCTCCCGCCGTAGACCCTGAAGACGACCCCGATTCCGTAGCCCCGCGCACTGGCACCGGCGTCTACTTGTACGGTCGCCAGGGGCTGCGTCAGGCGTACTTCTGCACCAGCTCTCCCACGCGCGGAAGCGCCTCGGTGACGTGCTTCTTCGCCGACGGACGCAGGGACGAGTACGCCTTCTTGATGGTCGGCTTGCTGGTGCCCTCGATGCGCTCGTCGGTGACCGACAGCAGCGCGTCGGACACGGCGTCGCCGCGGCCGACGAGGTGGTCGCCGAAGCGACCGGCCGATCCGGCGGCGGTGTACTCCTGCCAGAACGGGTCCAGCTTCTCGACGAAGCTCGGCCACAGCTTGGCGACGGCGTCGTCGATCACGCCGGGGCTGACCTTCTTCACCGCGCCGTACCCGCCCTTGACGGCGAGGCCGGACGCACCCTTCTTGCCGGACACCTCGGCGTCGATCAGCGCGGCGACGTCGGCACGGACGGCGGGAGCGACGGACTCGTCGAGCAGGGTGGTCTGCAGGGAAGCCACGAGGAACCTTTCGGGTCGAGCGGGAGCGGCGGTTCTGCCGGTCGGCGGCGACCCTACAACAGCCGCAGGCACCGTTCCGCCCGGGCGATCCACCACCGTCGGCGGTCCTCGGGCGCGGCCAGTGACGCGAGTGCACCCGGGTCCGGAATCACCGTGTCGGCGCACAATCTGCCGTCGACCAGCTCGCGCGGGGGCGCCAGATCGGCGGTGAACAGGGCTCCGGTGCCCAGCCCGCACGCGGCGGTGGACTGCAGCGCGGCCGCCGCGGCGAGCCCCGCGCTCATGCCGACGGCGGTGTCGAGAGCGCTCGAGACGACCACCGGAACGCCGAATTCCGCCAGCTGGTCCGCGAGGGCCACCACCGCACGCATCCCCCCCAGCGGCGGCACCTTGACCACGGCGACGTCGGCCGCGCCGGCCCGGACGACGCGCAGGGGGTCGTCGGCCCGGCGGATCGACTCGTCGGCGGCGACGGCGACGCCCGGCACCCGACGCCGCACCTCGGCCAGATCCTCGACGGTCGCGCAGGGCTGTTCGGCGTACTCGAGGTCGCCCGTCTCGGTGAGGGCGTGCAGTGCCCGCTCGGCCTCGTCGACGGTCCAGCCGCCGTTGGCGTCCACCCGCACGGTGGGGACGAGGGCGCGAACGGCCTCGACGCGCGCGACGTCGTCGGCCAGGCCCTGTCCCTTCTCGGCGACCTTGACCTTGGCGGTGCGGGCGCCGGGGAAGCGGGCGAGGACGTCCGGGACGTCCGCCGCCGGGACGGCGGGCACGGTGGCGTTGACGTCGACCCACTCGCGGACGCGGTCGGGCGGACCGAGGGTCGCCGCCTCGAGACCGGCGGCGAGCCACAGGGCGGCCTCGGCGTCGTCGTACTCGGGGAAGGCGGCGAACTCGCCCCACCCGGCCGGCCCCTCGAACACCATCGCCTCCCGCACGGTGATGCCGCGGAAGCGCGTGCGCATCGGCAGGGCGACGACGTGCGCCGACGCGAGCAGGTCGGCCGGAGCGCTCACGCCGAGCGACGCGCGGCTCGGCCGTGTCACGGCTGGCCGGGCAGCAACGACACCATGAGGGAGTGGCACTCGGCGAGAACCTTCCCGTCGAGGTCGGTCAGTACCGCCTCGATGAACGTCTTGCGTCCCTCGACCTTCGTGACGTGCCCGCTCACCCGTAGCTGCTGATCCAGCGGCGTGACCGCGCGGTAGTCGATGTGCAGGAAGGCCGTGCGGCTGCGCGGGCGGCCGTAGCCGTGCTGGATCAGGCCGAACAGATCGTCGAAGAGCAGCGGCAGGGTGCCGCCGTGCGCGGCCGCGTTCCCGCCGAGGTGATAGCGACGGAACACGCCGGTGGACTGCACGCCGTCGGGCCCGTACTTCTCGATGGTCCAGGGCAGGAGCAGCAGACTCCCCCGGCCCGGCAGCTCGAGCGACCGTCCGGCCGGGGAGGCGCCCTCCGGCACCACGTAGGGCGCCATCGCGGCGGCGAGCTTCTCCGCCTGGTCCGCGGCGGCCGCCAACTGCTCCTCGGGGAGGTCGGTGGAGACGGCGAGGTCCTGGATGGTCCGGAGGGCCTCGACCAGGCGCCCGAAGTCGGCGGGCGGGTGCGCGGGCGTGAACCTCGGGAAGCCGCCGTGCGGCGTGTCGCTCATCGTCCGACGGTAACGCTGCGGTCCACCACGGGAGTCGTAGGGTTGGGGCGTGACCGAGACGAGCTCCCCGTTCCAGCCCGATCAGTGGACCGTCGTGCCCGGGTTCGAGGACCTGACCGACATCACCTACCACCGCCACGTCACCGACGGCACCGTGCGCATCGCGTTCGATCGCCCCGAGGTGCGCAACGCGTTCCGGCCCGGCACGGTGGACGAGCTCTACCGCACGCTCGACCACGCACGCATGACCTCCGACGTCGGCGCGGTCCTGCTCACCGGCAACGGACCCAGCCCCAAGGACGGCGGATGGGCCTTCTGCTCCGGCGGGGATCAGCGCATCCGAGGCCGGTCGGGGTACCAGTACGCGAGCGGTGAGACCGCGGAGACGGTCGACCGCGCTCGCGCCGGTCGCCTCCACATCCTCGAGGTACAGCGGCTGATCCGCACCATGCCGAAGGTGGTGCTGTGCCTCGTGAACGGCTGGGCAGCCGGCGGCGGTCACAGCCTGCACGTGGTGTGCGACCTGACGTTGGCCAGCCGCGAGCACGCTCGGTTCAAGCAGACCGACGCGGACGTGGGCAGTTTCGACGGCGGGTACGGCAGCGCCTACCTGGCGAAGATGGTGGGGCAGAAGTTCGCTCGCGAGATCTTCTTCCTCGGCGACACCTACAGCGCCGAGGACATGCACCGGATGGGCGCGGTGAACAAGGTGGTGGACCACGCCGATCTCGAGACGGTGGCGATCGAGTGGGCGCGCACCATCAACGGCAAATCGCCGCAGGCGCAACGCATGCTGAAGTACGCGTTCAATCTGCAGGACGACGGACTGGTCGGTCAGCAGCTGTTCGCCGGCGAGGCGACCCGGCTGGCGTACATGACCGACGAGGCGGTGGAGGGCCGGGACTCGTTCCTCGAGAAGCGCGATCCCGACTGGTCGCCCTACCCCTGGTACTTCTGACGCGATGGACGTCCTGGCGAGCCGCACGATCCTGCGCCCCCGCGACCCCGCCGTCACGACGGCGTTCTATCGAGACCGACTGCGCCTGGGCATCTTTCGCGAGTATCCCGGCGGAGTGGTGTTCTTCGCGGGGCAGGGGCTGATCGAGGTCGCGGGGCACGGTGAGCCGGACGGTGGATCCACCACCACGATCCTGCTCCAGGTCCGTGACGTCCACGCCGCGCGGACGGAGCTGGCGGACGCCGGGGTGGCGATCGTGCGTGAACCCCGGACCGAACCGTGGGGCCTGATCGAGATGTGGATCGCCGATCCGGACGGCACCCGGATCGTGCTGGTCGAGGTTCCGCCGAACCACCCGCAGCGCAGGGACTCTCGTGGCGAGTGACCTCGAGGTCCTGCCCGTCCCGGGCGGACCCGGCGCCGCCGCGCTGCTCCCCCATCTCGCCCGCGTCCTGGACGGGGAGGCACCTCCGGCGCTGCCCGTGCCCGCCGACGATCCGCGCGAGATCGACCGTCTCACCGCCACTCTGGCGCCCGGCAGCCCGATCGAACACGACGCCGTGCTGGTCCTCGCCACCTCCGGATCGACCGGCGTACCCAAGGGCGCCCTCCTCACCGCCGCCGCCCTGCGGGCGAGCGCCGCCGCGACGCACGACCGGCTCGGCGGCGTCGGGACGTGGCTGCTGGCTCTCCCCGCTCACCACGTCGCGGGCATGCAGGTGCTGCTGCGCTCGGTGGCCGCCGGGACCGAGCCGGTGGTGCTCGACGTCCGCGCCGGGTTCGACCCCGCCGCCCTGCCGGCCGCGGTCGCGGCGATGAGCGGCCCGCGTCGCTACACCTCGCTGGTGCCCACCCAGCTGGTCAAGGCGTTGGCGGACCCCGAGGCCACTGCGGCACTCGCCTCGCTCGACGCCGTTCTCCTCGGCGGCGCCGCGACGCCGGCCCCGCTGCTGGCGCGGGCGACGGCGGCGTCCGTCCCGGTCGTGCGCACGTACGGGATGTCCGAGACCTGCGGCGGATGCGTCTACGACGGGCTCCCCCTCGACGGAGTGCGACTGCGCCTGGGTGACGACGGCCGCGTCTCGCTCGGCGGACCCACGCTGGCCGCGGGCTACCGCGGCATGCCCGACCACCCCGCCTTCGCCGAGCCGGGCTGGTTCCGGACCGACGACGTCGGGAGCATCGGCGAGGACGGGCGCCTGCGCATCCTCGGGCGGATCGACGACGCCATCTCCACGGCCGGGCTGACCGTCGTGCCGCGGGTGGTCGAGGACGTCGTGACGGCCGTGCCCGGCGTCGCGGAGTGCGTCGTGGTCGGGGTGCCCGACGAACGTCTCGGTGCCCGGGTGGCGGCATTGGTGGTCCTCGACGCCGGGGCGACGGTGACCGACGACGCCATCCGTGAGCACGTGGCGAGCGAGCTCGGGCGGGAGGCGGTGCCGCGCCTCGTCGTGCGGACGGCGGCGCTGCCGGTGCGAGGACCCGGAAAGGTCGATCGTGCTGCGGCGTTGCGGCGGGTGACGGACGCGGCGCGGTGACGGCGGCGGTCGATTGGCGGTGTCGTCCGAACGGATGACAGCGGGCGGAAACGACCCGCCACGGTCGACCGGGGTGTCGGCACCAATGGGTACAGTGCCATTTCACCCGTGTTACGGGGCGCCATTTCACCCGTGCCACGGGGCGCGATCGACCCGGGCCACGGGGCACGTTTTCGGAGGCGGTCGACATGACAGCAGCGCGCGACTCGGGCGATTCCGCCGAGCATTCGGCGCCGGCCGCCGGGTGGATGGTGGTGGAAACCCTGTCTCGGACCGGGGACACCCGCGATGTCGCCGTCGTGGTCCGGGACGGGCTGCCGAAGGATTGGACCTCCCTGCAGCGGGCTCTGCGGCCGAAGCGCGTCGCCGACGCGGCCCGGATCCTCGTGGGACGGGTCGTCGCCGACGGCCGTGAACGCACCGAGACCGTCCCCGTACGCGACGGAGGTGTGGACCTGCGCCTGGTCCCGGTATGCGGGCCCAGCGGAGGGGTCCACGGGGTGCTGGTGCACGTCGGTCCCGCGGGCAGTGCGCCGTCGACACCGCCGCCGCGGGCCGCCGCCTACGAATGGTCGGCGGTCGACCGGGTCTTCCGGTTCACGCCCGTGATGAGCATGTTCCTCCGAGAGGCCGACCGCGGGCGCCTCATCGGCACGGCCCCGGGCCTGTTCGAGGCAATCGACGACGCCGAGTCCGGGATGTACCTGTTGACCGCGCTGATCGACGCGCGGGACGGCGATCGCTGGGACGGGACGGTCGCTGCACGGACGGACGCCGGGCCGCTGCCGCTGCGCAACATCGTGCGCACCGCGCGGGTCGAGGTCGACGGGGAGATCGACGTCGTCTCCCGCGGCCTGGCCGTGGAACTACGGCCGGACCAGCTCTCGAGCCAGGGGCCGTCCGTCGAGGCGTTGGCTCTGCGCTCGCTGACCCGGTCGAACCCGACGTCCATCGCGCTGGTGGACGTGACGGCGGTTCGGGTGGTGCGGTGGCTGACCGAGCCCGTCGAGGGCGTGCAGTGGAAGGGCGAGGCGGATCGCCGGGACACCCCGCACCCCGACGACGTGCAGCGGCTGGTCGACCAGTACCGCGTGATGGACAGCTGGGTCGACAACAGCACTTTGATTCCGGACGTCCGCCTACGACGCCGCGGCGGGGGCTGGGTGGTGGTCGACCTCCGGGCGACGCGCGTCCCCGGTCAGCGCTTCATTCTGGTGGAGTTCCAGCCGACCGGCTTCTCCGCCGAACCGGACCCGGTCCCGGTCACCGACCGCGGCTATCCCCGGCCCTTGTACTGAGCGCGGCGAAGCAGCGCTCGAGATCCTCGGTGACGGCCCAGACGGACGGCAGATCACCGTCGAGCAGCAGCGCGCGCTGGCGGACGGTGAGGGCGCGGATGGCACGGTCGATCTCGGCCGGCGGCATGGTGGCGACGACGTCGGCGACGGACGGCAGATTGCCCATGGTGAATCCTGATCGTGACGGCGAGAACGCGTGTCGGTGGACCCGACACCGGTCCCGCAGGGGGTGACGCCACGTTCACGGCCGACGGACACAGGCCGTGAGAAACCCTCCTCCGGAGAGCGCCCGTACATCGTAAGGGGTCACGTCCCCGGCCGACAACACCGACCGCACAGTCGCATTCGGCGGCCGGCTGGCCACAGTCGCATTCGGCGGCCGGTCGGCCACAGTCGCATTCGGCGGCCGGTCGGCCACAGTCGCATTCCGCCCCACGTCCGTACCGGGGCGCGCTCGGGTACCGACCGTGAGGGATGATGCGCATCATGGCGACAGCAACACAGTGGATCGAGGGGGCGAGGCCGCGCACGCTGCCGAACGCGATCGCGCCCGTGGTGGTGGCAATAGGCGCTGCGGCCGCCATGGCCGACACGACCGTCACGTGGTGGAAGGCCCCCGTCGCCCTGCTGGTCTCCCTCGCCCTCATCGTCGGAGTGAACTACTCCAACGACTACTCGGACGGCATCCGCGGCACGGACGACGAGCGGGTCGGTCCCCTGCGGCTGGTCGGATCGGGCGCGGCGTCGCCCGGCTCGGTGCGCACGGCCGCGGTGGTGTGCTTCGCGATCGCCGCCGTCGCGGGTCTGGTACTGGCGGTGACGACGGCGTGGTGGCTCGTGGTCGTCGGCGCCGTCTGCATCGCGGGCGCCTGGTTCTACACCGGGGGCACGAAGCCCTACGGCTACAGCGGATTCGGCGAGATCGCGGTGTTCGTGTTCTTCGGGCTCGTCGCGGTGTGCGGCACACAGTTCGTCCTGACCGACCGCGTCGATCTCACCGGCCTCGCGTGCGCGATCGCCGTCGGCTCCTTCTCCAGTGCCGTGCTGGTGGCCAACAACATTCGCGACATCCCTTCGGACACCGAATCCGGGAAGATCACCCTCGCCGTCCGTCTCGGCGATCCGCGCAGCCGGGGACTGCACGCCGCGCTGCTCGCGGTGCCGTTCGTGGTGAGCGTCGCGCTCGTCCTGCAGACCCCGTGGTCGCTGCTCGGACTCGTGGCGTTCCCGCTCGCGTGGAAGGCCAACGCCCCGGTGCGGGCGCGCGCCCACGGGTTGGCGTTGATCCCCGCTCTGCGGGACACCGGCCTGGCCATGCTGGTGTGGTCCGTCGCGACGGCGGTCGGCCTGATTCTCGGCTGACCCGCCGCCACCCGACACGCCGACGCCGCCGCCCGACCCGCGGCCGTGATGCCACCATGGTGGACATGGTGTTGTTGCTCCGCCTCGTCGTCACCGCGTTCGCCGTGTGGCTCGCCGCCGCCTGGATCGACGGGATCGAGGTGACCAGTTCCGGGCACGGCGCGGGTTGGGACCTGGTGGTCCTCCTCGGCATCGCCGCGGTGTTCACCCTCGTCAACGCCGTCGTCAAGCCGGTGGTCCAGTTGCTCTCGCTGCCCCTGATCGTGCTGAGCCTGGGGTTGTTCCTGCTGGTGATCAACGCGCTGATGCTCATGCTGACCGCGGCCGTCACCGAGCTCACGGGGTACGGACTCACCGTCGCCGGGTTCGGCTCCGCGTTCTGGGGAGCGTTGCTGATCTCGATCGTCAACTGGGTGCTCGGCGGGGTGGTGCCGGACCGGCGCCGGTGATCCTGCGGTGCCGGCGGGGTGTTTCATGAACGGATGAGCACCGCGAACCTCACCCGCTCCGAGACCGCCCACCGCGCCCGGGCCGTCACCGTCCGGTCCTACGACGTCGCACTGGATCTCGCCGGCGCGCGCACCGAGCCGGAGTTCGGCGTCGTCGCCACGATCGAACTCGCGGCGTCGTCACCCGAGACGTGGCTCGACTTCCTCGGCGCGGCCGTCGACCGCGTGGAGATCGACGGCCGCGAGGTCGCGGTCGAGTACGACGGTGCCCGCATCGCCCTGCGCGGGCTCACCGCCGCGAGCACCGTGCGCGTCCACGCACGCGGGTACTACAGCCGCACGGGCGAGGGTCTGCACCGGTTCGTCGATCCCGCGGACGGCGAGACCTACCTGTACACCCAGTACGAGCCGGCCGACGCGCGTCGGGTGTTCCCCTGCTTCGAGCAGCCGAACCTCAAGGCGCCGTTCACGTTCCGCGTCACCGCACCGGCCGAGTGGCTGGTCCTCTCGAACGAGCGCCTCGACCGGACGGACGGCGACACCCGGATCTTCGCACCGACGCAGCCGATCTCGACGTACATCACCGCCGTCGTCGCCGGGCCGTACCACCGCGTGGAGGGCCGGTCCGTCCAGCACGATCTGATCATCGACCTCGGAGTGCACTGCCGGAAGTCGTTGGCGCCCTTCCTCGACGCCGACGCGATCCTGGACGTGACGCGAGCGGGCCTGGACTTCTTCCACGACGTCTTCGACTACGAGTACCCCTTCGGCAAGTACGACCAGGTGTTCGTCCCCGAGTACAACCTCGGCGCGATGGAGAACCCGGGGTGCGTCACCTTCACCGAGTCCTACGTCTTCCGCAGCCCCGCCACCCGATCGCAGTACGCCCGCCGCGCCAACACGATCCTGCACGAGATGGCGCACATGTGGTTCGGCGATCTGGTGACCATGCAGTGGTGGGACGATCTGTGGCTCAAGGAATCGTTCGCCGACTACATGGGCTCGTACGCCTCCGTCGCCGCCACCGAGTTCACCGATGCGTGGGTCGCGTTCGCGCAGCGTCGCAAGGCCTGGGCGTACTCGCAGGACCAATTGCCGACGACGCACCCGATCGTCGCCGACATCGTCGACCTCGACGCGGCGAAGCTGAACTTCGACGGCATCACCTACGCCAAGGGCGCGAGCGTCCTCAAGCAGCTCGCCGCGTTCGTCGGGGAGGACGACTTCCTGGGCGGGGCCCGGCTGTACTTCCGTCGCCACGCCTACGGCAACACCACGCTGGCCGACCTGCTGGCCGCGCTGCAGGACAGCTCGCTGCGCGATCTCGGGCCGTGGGCGGACGCCTGGCTGCAGACCACCGGCCCGAGCACGCTGACGGTGGACCGCGCCCGCGGCGTGATCGTGCAGACGGACCCGCGTCCGCAGCGCCTCGACGTGGCCGTGCTGGCCCCGGACGCCGACGGCGAGTTGGTCGATCGCGCACCGCAGGAGGTGCACCTGGCCGGCGCCGAGACGCCCGTCGACCTCACCCGTGCCGTCGACGGCACCGTCGTCCTGCTCAACGACGGCGACCACACCTACGCCAAGGTGCGGCTCGACGACGCGTCGCTGGCCGTCGTCGAGACCTCGCTCGATCGGGTTCCCGACGACCTGCGCCGAAGCCTCATCTGGTCCGCGGTCTGGAACGCCACCCGCGACGCGGAGTACCCGGCGTCGCGCTTCGTCCGGCTGGCGCGCCGATTCGCGCCGAGCGAGCCGCACGAGGGCATCCTGGGGTCCGTGCTGGCGGACACCGCCGTGGCCGTGGAACGGTACGTCGCGGATCGCGACCGGGCGCGGACGGAGTGGGCGGACACGGCGTACGAGCAGATGCTCGCCGCGGAAGCGGGATCGGATCACCAGCTCGAGTGGTTGCGGGCGTGGTCGGCGGCGGTGGTCCACGTCGACCGGGCCGCCCGGGTGCGGGAGCTGCTGACCGGTCGGACGCGGATCGACGGCCTCGCACTCGACGCCGAGCAGCGGTGGGCTCTGTGGTTCGCCCTCGCCGCGCGCGGAGACGCCACGGAGGCGGAGCTCGACGAGGTGCTGAGCACCGACCGCACCGGAGCGGGCGAGGTGGCGCACACCGCCGCCGTGGCCGCGCTCCCGGGCGGCGCCGCGCGAGTGTGGACGGCGCTGACGGTTCAGTCGCCGAGCAACGAGAAGGTCGGCGCCCTGGTCCGCGGCTTCACCGCCGGTGAGCGCGCGCGCATCGAGGACTACGACGCGCGGTACTACGCGATGCTGGGCGACGTCTGGCGCGACCGCACCATCGAGATCGCGCGACGACTGGTGGTGGGACTGTTCCCGCAGGCCGACAGCACCGACGACGCCGACCGCTGGCTGGCCGAGAACCCCGAGTCCCCCGCCGCGTTGCGACGGCAGGTGATCGAGCAGCGCGACCATCTCGCCCGGGCGCTGCGGGCGCGGACGGCGGACGCGGAGTAGTTCGTGCGTGCGTGTCATGGATCGTGACGGTGGGTCTCGCTACAATCGAACACATGAGCGATCGGGGGGTCGGCGTAGCCGGCGCGGCGCAGGTGGAGGGCACGCCGTGGCCGGCGCGTGACCCTGCCGCGTTGGGTCTGCCGGTGTCGTTCGACCTGCCCGTGGATGGGCATCTCGACGCCTTGGTCGACCTCGCCGCGGGGGCGGGGTATCTAGAGTGGCGTCGCTACCGCCATGCCGCTGCCCTGCATACCGACCTGGTGCCCGCCGAAGAAGACCGCGACGAGCGGGCGGTCGATGCGTACGCCCAGTGCGCCGCCCGCATCGCCACCGCCCTGTCGGTGTCGCAGTACGTCGCCGAACGCATCCTCGACAACGCCGTGGCCCTCCGCGACCGGCTGCCGCGGGTGTTCGAGTGCCTGCGCGACGGAGTGGTCTCCCCGACTCACATCCGCACGATCGTCTCCCGCACCGAACTCATCCACTTCGGCGACCCACCCGGTGCCGGGAAGAAGACACCACCGACACCGCGCACCTCGACACCGGGTGAACCCGAACCCACCCGACCCGCCCCACGCACCGAACAGAAACACGCCCGCCGACGCCAGGAACGCAACCGCAACCGACTCCGCAACGCCCTGAACGGCATCGCCCCACCCGAAGCCGAGGCCACACCACCGCCGTTCTGACAGGCGCAGGACGCCGAGGCGAGCGGTGGCGATCAGCCCTGCTCGCCCCGGAGCCGGGCGTGGAGATCGGCGCGGGCGCGGCGGCGGTCGTCGTCGACGGCGGCGATGTCGAGGTTCACCTTGCGGCGGAGGTTCTTGAAGAGGACCAGCGAGAGCGGGAACGCGACGACGAGCGCGAACACGAGCGCCACGATGAGCGGGAAGTCGACACCGACCAGGGCGGCCACGCCGAGGATCACGGCCGTCACCACCGCGACGAGTCCGAGCCGGGCGACGGTGTACAGGGCCAGGTCACGGGCCAGGCGGCCCTTCGGCGATCCCGCGGCGGGGGGTGACGATTCGGGCTGTTCGGGCGCGGTCATGGACCCCAGATTACCGGTCGCGCACCGTGCCCGAGTGATCCGATTTGTCCATTACCTCCCCTTTACCAACACGAGAACAGTCGAGTACCCGGGGGTTCCGGTGCCACCATGGCGTCGACACCACGGGCACTTCACGCCCGCGGCCCGCGACGCACGAAGGAGCGACCACGATGAGCGCACCGGCCTACTTCCCCACCCAGGAGAACCTGCTGACCCCCGGCCAGGTGGCGGCGCTCTTCCATGTCGACCCCAAGACGGTCACCCGGTGGGCGCACGCCGGCCGCCTCGGCTCGCTGCGCACCCCGGGTGGGCACCGCCGCTTCCGCGAGTCCGAGGTCATGAACCTGCTGACCTCGCTCACCACCGAGGCGCACGCCTGATTCTCACCTCCTCCGCTGGGTGAATGCTCGGGCTGGGAATTCTCAGGATCTCGAGAGGTTCACGCGGATGCCACCCGGCCGTCACGCGACTACCCTCGGTCGTGGAGGTGCGTGATGATCTACGTGGTGGCTTTGATCGGGCTCGTGGTCGTGGCCGTGCTCCTGTGGAAATCGTTCGGCCCCGAGACGGCCGCACCCAGAGGACGCGTGACCGGACCGGACGACGATCCGGAATTCCTCTGGCGCATGGGGCGTGACGCCGCCCGAGAGCGTCGGCGTTCCATCGATCGCCCGGAGGCCGGCACCGACCGCCCCGACACCGACTGACCCCACCGGTCGGCGCCGTCGAGCGCCGTCCGACGCCGTCGCTCAGTGCGTGATCGCGGGAAAGCCCGCGGCCACCGCGGCGGCCGTCTCGAGTAGCGCGACGCGCGTCGCCGGAGCCAGAACGTCGAGATCGACGACCGATCCCTCCGCGAGGTGTGTGTCGAAGGGCAGCACTCGCACGGCGCGGCACCGCTGGCCGAAGTGGTCGACGATGCTCGACACGTCCACCGTCTTGCTCCCCGGCCGTGCCATGTCAACCACCGTGACGGCCTGTTCCACCAGTGGCCCGTAGCCGTGCGCGTCCAACCAGTCGAGCGTCGCCGACGCGGACCGCGCACCGTCCACCGACCCCGACGCCACCAGCACGATCGAGTCCGCGTGGTGCAGAACGCCGCGCATCGCGCTGTGCAGGAGTCCGGTTCCGCAGTCCGTCACCACGATGTTGTAGAAGCGCTCCAGGACGCTCAGTACGCTCTCGTAGTCCCGCGCGTCGAAGGCTTCCGACAGTGTCGGGTCGGTCGACGACGCCAGCACCTCGAGGCGGTGGGAATTCTGCGACGTGAACGCGCGGACCCCGCTGTAGGTCTCGATGGAGTGGGTGTACTGCAGCAAGTCCCGCACGGTCCGGTCGGTCTCGACGGGAACCCGCGTGGACAACGTTCCGCTGTCGGGATTCGCGTCGACCGCGATCACCCGATCACCCCGTACCGACGCGAACGTCGATCCCAGCGCCGCCGCCACCGTCGTCTTGCCGACGCCCCCTTTGAGGGACAGCACCGCCACCCGGTGGCACCCGCGCAGCGTGCTGTTCACCTGCCGCTCCAGAGCCAGCCGGCGTTGCTCGCGCGCGCTGTTGCCGACGTTGACGCGTCCTCCCGTGGCGTCGTACACCGTCCGGCGCCAGCCGGCGGTCGGTGGCGGTGCGACGGGTCGCAGCAACCGCGACGTCGTCAATTCGTGGGACAGTCCCGTGGGTCCGTCGGTCACTCGGTTCCTCCCCGCCCGCCCCGGTCCGCTCCACCCCCGCGGGAGTCCGGGTCGGTTCGTCAGTTCAGGCCGGCGTAGGAGTGCAGGCCCGACACCACCATGTTGATGATGAACAGATTGAACAGCATCGCCACGAAACCGGCCACGTTGATCCACGCGGCACGGGTGTTTCGCCACCCGGACGTCGCCCGAGCATGCAGGTACGCGGCGTAGACCACCCACGCGATGAAGGACACCGTCTCCTTGGGGTCCCAGCCCCAGAAGCGTCCCCAGGCCGCCTCGGCCCAGATCGCGCCGAGGATCACGCCGGCACCGAACAGCGGGAACCCGATGATGGTGGTCTTGTAGGCGAGACGGTCGAGCGTCTGCGCCGCGGGGAGACGACGGGCGAAGCGCGCCAGCGCGCCGGGGTCGGTCCCGGCGGTGTCGTCGGATCCGGTCCCGGCGAAGCGCATCTTCAGTAGGAACAGCAGGGACGCCACACCGGCGACGAGGAAGATGCCGCTGCCCACGGAGACGATGGTGACGTGGATCGGCAGCCAGTACGAGCGCAGCGCCGGAACCACGGGCGCCGCGTCCGCGTAGAGCACCGTCGCGGCGAGGAACATCAGGATCATCACGGGGACGACGACGAACACCTGGGTGTGACGTTGTCCGCGCAGCGCGACCAACCCGGTGACGACGGCGGCGGCGCACGCCATGGTGACGAACTCGTACATGTTGCCCAGCGGGAACCGGTCGGTCGCCAGTCCGCGCAGGACTATGGACGCGACCGTCAGGAGCAACCCCAGCACGACGAGGGCGTGGCCCATGCCGCCGTACTTCTCGGACTTCGGGCGCGACGGGGTCGGCTCGATGCGGCCGGGTACGTTCGCCGCGATGCGGCCGGGTACGTTCGCGGCCGGCCTTCCGGAATCACCCGCCGCGACCAGCTCGCGCTTGCGGTCGTCGGCGGCGACGGTGCGGGTGGCGAACTGCGCCACCAGGAACACCGAGGCCAGGACGAACACTCCGAACGCGGACCGGAACGACCAGTCGCTGAACTGAGCCAGCGTGTCGTCGATCGGCATGACTACTCCTTCGTCGCGGTGTGCGGGGGCGCCGAGTCGGCGCTCAGCAGACGGTCGGCGAGGCGGTCGAACTCGTCGCCCCACCCGGCCTGATCGGTGCGTGCCAATCCGCCCAGCTCTACTACGGTACGTCGTGGATCGTCCGCCGGGTAGACGCGCACCCAGATCCGACGACGCTTGATCACCAGGGACACCACCAGACCGGCCATCATGGTCAGCGCCGTCACCAGCACCCAGGTCTGCGCCGGGTCGTGGCTGACCTGGAGATTGACGAACTCCTCGGCACCGTCGAAGCGCACCTGCGTGCCGTCGGCCAGGGTGGTCGACTCGCCCGGCGTGAGGTTCACCCGGTCCTGCTTGACCAGCCGCCCCTGCTCGACCAGCACCTGGCTGAGCGAGAACAACGACTGCGGGTTGCCGGTGTCGAGTCCGGTGTCGCCCTTGTAGATGTCGACGGCCACGGCCGGGTCGTTCGGCGCGGGGAAGCTGGACGAGAGCAGCGTGCCGTGGAACGACGCCGTCGGGGCGAACAGGCCCTCGATGGCGATCTGGTTCTTCCGTCGTTCGGTGCTGTCGGGGTAGAGCCCGCCGGGTGGATCGAATCGGTGGACGCCGGAGGACAGGAACGTGGTGCCGTCGGTCGGCTCCCACTGGACGGTCTCGGTGCGTGTCTCGCCGTTCGGGAACGTCACGGTGAATGTCGGGGCGTAGCCGTGGCCCTGCAGGTAGACGCGGTCACCGGCGACGCGCAGCGGGTGGTTGACCTGCAGGACGTCGTCCCGCCAGGTGTCGGTGACCAGGTCCGCGCCGGACTGGTACTCGATGTTCGAGGTGAACTGCTCGGCCTGCCCGTTGGGGAGATAGTCGGCACGGAAGTCCTTCACCCGCACGCACAGTGGGGTGAGTCCGGTGCCATCGATCAGGTTGCCGGCGCGGAACGAGTCGAACTGTGCGGGCGAGGTGGTGCAGATGCCCGGCCCGTCGTTGGCGATGACGACGACGTTGCCCTCGTAGCTGAACAACTTGCCCGCGGCGATCGCCACCAGCAGGCCCACCAACGACAGGTGGAAGACCAGGTTGCCCGCCTCGCGCAGGTACCCCTTCTCCGTCGACAGGGTGAGCGCCCCCGTCGATTCTTCGCGCCGCGCCGTGCGCCACCCGCGCATCCGCTCGGCGACGGAATCGAGCACCTCCGCGGGCGTGCCGTCGACCTCCGCCCTGCGATGGTGCGGGAGACGCGCGAGGTTGCGCGGCGTGGCGACGGGTGGGGTGCGCAGCGCCCGTGCGTGCTCGACGCAGCGCGGCAGGATGCAGCCGACGAGGGAGACGAACAGCAGAACGTAGACGGCCGTGAACCAGAAGCTGCCGAACACGTCGAACAGTTCGACCCGGTCCATCAGCGGGCCGAGGGTCGGTCGGTCGGCGATGTACTCGTCGACCTTGCCGGCGTTGAGGCTGCGCTGCGGCAACAACGCGCCGGGAATCGCGGCCAGCGCGAGGAGGAACAGGAGCACCAGCGCGGTGCGCATGGACGTCAACCCGCGCCAGGCGTTGCGGACGCCGGCCAGGGCCCGGCCGCCGACGGACTGCCGCGGCGGGCGCGGCTCGGCCGCCGGCCGGGACTCGATGTCTGTACTCATCTCACTTCTCGACTGTCTTCATCGTGTGCAACGTGCAGGGTGCGATCAGATGGGCAGGGTCGTGCCGGTCACGACGCCGTCGCGAATCCAGCTGACGAACACGTCCCACGCGCCCGTCACCAGGGCCACGCCGACCGCCACCAGCGTCACACCGCCGACGATCTGGACCGTGCGGGCATGGCGGCGCAGCCACCCCACCCCGCGCAGGGCGCTGACGGAGCCGAAGGCGAGGATCACGAACGGCAATCCCAGACCCAGGCAGTACGCCACGATGAGCACGACGCCGCGCGCGGCCGTGGATCCCTCGGTCCCGGCGGTCAGGGAGATGACGCCGGCGAGCGTCGGCCCCAGGCAGGGCGTCCATCCCAAGGCGAACACCCCGCCGAGCAGCGGTGCGCCGGCGATGCTGCCGATGCGGCGCGGCTCGAGTCGCGTGTCCCGCTGCAGAGCGGGGATCAGGCCGAGGAACACCAGGCCCATGGCGATGGTGACGACACCGCCGATGCGTTGCAGCAGTTCGCGATTGACCGCGAGCGCCGAGATCAGTCCGAACACCGACGCCGTGGCCAGGACGAACACCACGGTGAATCCCAGGACGAACAGACCCGCCGCCCCGGCCACCCGGGCGCGGCTGCGGACCGCCGTCGTCGTCGACCGCGCTTCCGAGGCGGTCACCGCGGGGGCGTCCGCACCGACGATGCCGGCGAGATAGGACAGGTAGCCCGGCACCAGCGGGACGACGCAGGGCGAGGCGAACGAGACCAGCCCGGCGAGCACGCACGCCCCCAGCGCGAGCAGCAGCGGCCCCGAGGCCGCGGCGGACTGGAACGCCTCACCCATGTCGGTCACCCATGCGTGTCACTCGCTACCGTCGGCCGGTTCCGCGGCGATGCGCTCCACGACGGGCTGCAGGTCGCTCGCGAGCAGTTCCGTCAGGAAGATCGCGGCAACGCGGTGCTCCCGGTCGAGAACGATCGTGGTGGGAACAACGGTGGTGGGGTAGTTCGCGCCGAGCGCGAGGAGGCTGCGGAAGCTGGGATCGTAGATCGACGGGTACCCGACGCCGTTGTCGACGACGAAGTCCTGCGCCTTGTCCTTCTGCAGGTCACGGACGTTGATGCCGAGGAACTGCACGCCCTGCTCGCGAGTGGCCTCGTAGACCTGCTCGAGGTCGCCGGCCTCCCCGCGGCACGGCCCGCACCACTGGCCCCAGATGTTGATCACGACGACCTGGTCTGGGAAGTCGGAGAGGGCGGTGGTCTTCCCCTCCTCCATGAGGTCCGGACCCTTCAGGTCCCCGACGGTGCCCCGGTCGGCCGGCGGGTCGTAGAAGATCGAGGTCTGCCCGCCCGGCGAGACGAACTCGAAGGTGCCGCCCTGCGCCACGGCGTCGGAGCCGGTGGCGCAGCCGGTGGCACCCACCGCGATCACCGCGGCCGCCAGCATCGGAGCGAGTGCGCGGAGCGGTCTCATGCGCCGGTCTGCCGAGGATCGGACTCGCCCGCCGGCTCCGAGTAGACGATGTCGACCAGGGTGTCGCCCTCGTAGATCAGCGACGTCAGCGAGGCCAGTCCGCACTGGCGGTGGCGCGGGTCGTGCCACAGGCGGTCGCCCTGAAGGAAACGGCGCAGCGTCCACACCGGCAGCTGATGGCTCACGCACACCGCCTCGTGCCCGACGGCGGCCACGCGGGCCGCGTTGACCGCGGCCAGCATCCGGTGCGCGATCTGCAGGTACGGCTCGCCCCACGACGGGGTGAACGGGTCCCGCAGCTTCCACCAGTGCCGCGGGCGGCGCAGGGCGCCGTCGCCCACCGCCACTTTGAGTCCCTCGAACTCGTTGCCGGCCTCGATCAGGTTCTCGTCGGTCTCGATGGCCAGTCCGAACGCCGACGCGAGGGGCGCGGCGGTCTCCTGCGCGCGTTGCAGGGGCGACGCGACGACGTGGGTGACGTCGTGACCGGCGAGGGCGTCCGCGACCTTGCGGGCCTGGGCCTGCCCGTTCTCCGACAGCCGGAAGTTCGGCAGACGGCCGTAGAGGATCCCGCCGGGGTTGTGGACCTCGCCGTGTCGCAGCACATGGACGATGGTTCGCGTGTCGGCGTGCGGGTGACTCTCGATGCTCGGCTCGGTCACGATGTCGGCTCCGTGGTGTCGGCCGCTGCACGCGCGGCGTGCGGGGCGGCGTCGGCGATGATGTCGAACGCGCGGTCGTCGAGGGCGGCCGAGACGAACCACGCCTCGAACGCGCTCGGCGGCGGGTACACCCCGCGCGCGAGCAGCGCATGGAAGAAGGCCGGGAACCGCCAGGTCTGCGCGGCCTTGGCACCCGCGTAGTCGGTCACCTCGTCCTCGGTGAAGAAGACGCTGACCATGTTGGCGGCGTACTGCACGCGGTGCGGCACACCCTCCGCGGTGAGCGCGTCCCCGAGGATCGTGCCGAGGCGCGTGGCGTTGGCGTCGAGGGCGGCGTAGACACCGGCGTCGGCGTGCCGCAGCGTCGTCAGGCCCGCGGCGACGGCCACGGGGTTCCCCGACAGCGTGCCCGCCTGGTAGACCGGGCCGGCCGGCGCGAGATGACTCATGACGTCGGCTCGCCCGCCGAACGCGGCGGCGGGCAACCCGCCGCTCATCACCTTGCCGAACGTGTACAGGTCACCGGCGACGCCGTCGACGCCGAACCATCCCGACGCGCTGACGCGGAACCCGGTCATCACCTCGTCGACGATCAACAGCGCGCCGTCGGCGGACGTCACACGCTTCAACCCCTCGTTGAAACCCGGCTGCGGGGCGATGGCGCCCATGTTGCCCGCGGCGGCCTCGGTGATGACGCAGGCGATCTCGCCGGGGTACTCGGCGAAGACGCGCTCGACGGCGTCGAGGTCGTTGTAGGGGACGACGATCGTGTCGGCGGCCTGCGCCCCGGTCACGCCCGGCGTGGTCGGCAGGCCGAGCGTCGCGACGCCCGATCCGGCGTCGGCGAGCAACGCGTCGACGTGGCCGTGGTAGCACCCGGCGAACTTCACGATCCTGGTGCGGCCGGTGAATCCCCGCGCCAATCGGACCGCGCTCATGGTCGCCTCTGTGCCCGAATTCACCAGACGAACCTCGTCCACGGGGTCGACGCGCCGCACGATCTCCTCGGCCAGCTCGATCTCGCCGAGAGTCGGCGCGCCGAAGGACAGGCCCGTCGAGGCCGCCTTCTGCACCGCCTCGACGACGGCGGGGTGCGCGTGTCCGAGGATCATCGGACCCCAGGAGGAGATGAGGTCGACGTACTCGGTGCCGTCGGCGTCGCGGAGGGTGTATCCGCTGGCCTCGGCCATGAACCGGGGGGTCCCGCCGACCGAGTGGAAGGCTCGGACGGGCGAGTTGACGCCACCCGGGATCACGGCGGACGCGCGCGTGAAGAGTGCGGCGGATCGGGCGGTGGACTGGTCGCTGTCGGGTCCGCTCGAAATGCTCACGTCCTCCAGTGTTTCACAAGGAACGGAGTGCTCCCCCGGCCGAACGAGCGGTCTACTCACTCGAGTAGTAGTTGCATCCAGGTCAGATCGAGCCACCGGCCGAACTTGACCCCCACCTGTGGCATCACCCCCACGACCTCGAAGTCGAACTTCTCGTGCAGGGCGATCGAGGTGGTGTTGGTCGACTCGATCCCCGCGACCATCGCATGCAGTCCGCCGGCGCGGGCGCGGGCGATCAACTCGCCCATCAGCGCGGTCGCCACCCCCCGGCGCAGGAAGCCGTCGGCGACGTAGACCGAGTTCTCCACGGTGAGCCGATAGCCCGATTTCGGGCGGTACTGCCCGTAGGAGGCGTACCCGGCGACGCGACCGTCGATCTCCGCGGTGAGCACCGCCATGCCCGCGTCGCGACGCCCGGCGAGCCACGCCTCGCGCTCGGTGAGGTCGACGGCGTCCTCGTCCCAGATGGCCGTCGTCTCGGCGATGGCGGCGTTGTGGACCAGCAGGATCTCGGGCAGATCGGCCCGCACGGTGTCACGAATCAGCACCGGGCGAAGGCTAGTGGGCCGAGTCACTCGCCGGGCGCCCCGGTTTTGGTTACCGTCGAGTATGACCACCACCGAATCCGCCGACACACTGGCAACGCACCTGCGTAGGACCCTCGACGGCCGCTGGCGCGACGTGCGCGAGCAGACGCGTGAGCAGCTCTCCCGGCACGAGTTCGCGCCGCACTACACGCCCAACACCGCGATCGCCCGCACCAAGGCGACCGAGCAACTGCGCATCCTCGCCGCGGCGGGTGCGGCGGAGTCCGGATTCGCGAAGTCGGTCGGCGGCACCGGTGACATCGGCGCCGCGGTGACCATGATCGAGATGCTCGCGATGTCCGACCTCTCGCTGATGGTCAAGGCGGGCGTGCAGTGGGGCCTGTTCGGCGGTGCCATCGAGAACCTCGGGACGCAGCGTCACCACGACGAGTTCATCAAGCCGTTGATCGACCTCGAGACGTTCGGCTGCTTCGCGATGACCGAGACGGGCCACGGCAGCGACGTCCAGTCCATCGGCACCACCGCGACGTACGACCGGGACACGCAGGAATTCGTGATCCACACCCCCGACAAGTCCTGTCGCAAGGACTACATCGGCGGCGCGGCCGAGGCCGCGAAGTACGCCGCCGTGTTCGCGCAGCTGATCACCGCCGGCCCCGGGGAGGAGCCGGAGAGCAAGGGCGTGCACTGCTTCGTGGTGCAGATCCGCGACGAGAACTTCGGCGAGGACCTGCCCGGCGTCACCACCTTCGACATCGGCTACAAGGGCGGTCTGCCCGGCGTCGACAACGGGCGCATCATGTTCGACCAGGTCCGCATCCCGCGGACGGCGATGCTGAACAGGATCGCCGACGTGGCCGAGGACGGCACCTACTCCTCCGAGATCGAGAACCCCAACCGGCGGTTCTTCACGATGCTCGGCACCCTCATCCGAGGACGCATCACGGTCGGCGGTTCGGCGGGTGCCGCCGCTCGGGTCGCCCTCACCATCGCCACGCAGTACGCGTTGCAGCGCAAGCAGTTCAGCGCGCCGGGCACCGACGAGGAAGTCACGATCATGGACTATCTCGTGCACCAGCGGCGCCTGCTGCCGCTGATCGCGAAGTCCTACGCCCTGCAGTTCGCCCAGAACGAGCTGGTGTCGAAGATGCACGACATCCAGAGCGCCGAAGATCCCGATGCCGACGAGCAGCGCGAACTGGAAGGCCGCGCCGCCGGCCTCAAGGCCGCCAACACCTGGCACGCCACCCGCGCGATCCAGGAATCGCGCGAGGCCTGCGGCGGCGCCGGCTACCTCGCCGAGAACCGCCTCATCGCGCTCAAGGCCGATTCCGACGTGTTCACCACGTTCGAGGGCGACAACGTGGTGTTGACCCAGCTCGTCGCCAAGGAACTGCTCACCGCGTACGCCCACGAGGTGCGGTCCTTCGGTGCCGCCGACTGGATGCGCTTCGCCGCCGAGACGGTCGGCGACGTCGTGAAGAAGCGCACCGCGGCCGCGCCGATCATCCAGACCCTCGTCGACAGCCGGCAGGACAACGAGGAGGAGGGCTCGCTGTTCAACCGCGGCACCCAGATCTCGATGTTCGAGGACCGCGAGGAGTACCTCATCTCCACCGCGGCCCGACGGCTCAACGGACTGTCCAAGAAGATGAGCCAGTTCGACGCGTTCAACATGGTGCAGGACCACATCCTGCACGCGGCCACCGCGCACATCGACCGCGTGATCCTCGAGGCCTTCGTCGCCGGCATCGACAACTGCGAGGACGACGACACCAAGGAACTCCTGGGCCAGGTGTGCGACCTCTACGCCCTGTCCGTGCTCGACGCGGACAAGGCCTGGTTCATCGAGCACCGGTACATCTCCACCGAACGCTCGAAGGCCATCACCCGCGGCATCAACGAGCGGTGCCGCACCCTGCGCCCGCACGCGCAGACGCTGATCGACGGCTTCGGCATCCCGGAGAACCTGCTCGGCGCCGCCATGCTGGCCGACGACGAGCCGGGTGAGGTGAAGGAGTCCGTCAGGACCTGATCGTCAGGAGCGCACCAGACGCGCAATGGCGTCAGCTTCTGACCAGACGCGCGATCGCGTCGCTCGCTTCCTTGACCTTCGCCTCCGCCTCGGGCCCACCCTCGCGGGCCGCGTCCACGACGCAGCCCGCGAGGTGGGCGTCGAGAAGCTTGAGCGACACGGACTGCAGAGCCTTGGTCACCGCCGAGACCTGGGTGAGGACGTCGATGCAGTAGCGGTCGTCCGCCACCATCCGCGAGATGCCGGCCACCTGGCCCTCGATGCGGCGCAGTCGCTTGAGGAGATCGTCCTGATCGAAGCTGCTCATGCCCCCACAGTACCCCCTGGGGGTATCAGGGGCGGGGTGACGAGGACACGCGGCGTCGCAGCCGCAGCAGCAGATGCACGCCCACCGCCGCGGCGACGACCGCGCCGGCCACCCACGGGCCGGACAGCTGCGTGAGGGTCCACTCGAACGTCGTCGATCCACCCGCGTCGGCGGGCAGGCGGACCGTCTCCGTGGTGGGAGTGGAGGTCACCCCGCGCTGCCACAGCAGGACGGCGGCGACGAACGCGACCACGACGCCCACGGCACGCACGGCCGCACTGCCTCCACGGCGCGTCACGGCCGCACCACGCTGGCCAGGTGCTCCCGCAGCGCCTCGTCGTCCTTCGCCCACGCCTGGACCAGGCCCTGCCCCCGCAGCCGCAACCCCACGGCCGTCCGCCCCCGCGGCACCCCGCTGAGCTCGCCCAGCACCCGCGCGCTCTGCCACTTCTCGAGGGTGTTGCCGTTCGCGACGTAGTCGGGCTCGGGGAACACCTCCGCGATGTCCGCGACGGCGACGTTCTCGGTGCCCTGCGTCAGCTCGTCGGGGGTGAGGACGACGGTCACGTGCCGACGGGCGGCGACGATCTGGATCGCCGTGAACCCCATGAGAACGACGGCGATGACCGCGAGAGCGACCCAGTGCACCACGGGGCCCGTGGTCAGCTCGACGATCAGGGCGACGAGGCAGAAGACGGGTCCCCAGGCCAGCGCACGCCACCGGGCTCCCCACTCCACGAACAGGGCGTTCTCGGGCGCGGTCACGGCGCGGTCCCCTCGTCCGCGGAGGGCGCGAACCACGCGGCAGCGCCCGGCCGGTAGACGAGCAGGGACGCGACGAGGAACGTCAGCGCGCCGACGGTGGCCAGCAGCGGGACGACGGCGAAGCCGATGAGCACCGACCCGAGCAGGAACAGCGCCGCGAGCGCGGACAGGACCATCAGAGCGCGGCGGAATCGCACGTCGCCGCGACGGCATGTGGGCCCGGCGAGGAAACCGACCGCGGCTCCGATCACCACGAACAACACCCCGACGGTACGCAGGACCGTCACCAGGCCGTCGGCGTCGGACGCGGTGCCGCCGCCGTCGACGATCTGCTCACGCAGCGTCGTGACCGGGAAGGTGAGGGACAGGAGGCCGAGCAGCAGCACCGCGACGGCTCCCACGATCCACGCGACGAGCGCGACGGTCACGAGAGTGGGGCGGCCGGTCGGGGCGGCGGTGGCGTCGGCGGGATCAGTCACGCCCACCATCCTGCCGAACGGCGGCTCACCCCAGAACGGCAGGCAGGAACACGACGGCGGCCATGAGCACGCCCGTCACCACGATGACCAGCAGCAGCCACAGTTCCCGGCGCCCGCTACGACAGGGCACGGTGTGCATGCGGTCGGTGTGCAGCAGGTTCGCGCGGTCGGGATTTGTCCGCTCGGTGCTCCCGGTGTTCGCGGTCAACGTGGTTCCTCCCCCGGCTCGCGCTCGTGTGACACCTGTCACGGTACACCGGGCAGAGCCCGGGGCAAAACCGGCGTCGACCCAGGTCAGGGGACGATCCGGCCGGAATCAGGCGGCCGAGAATCCACTTGCCACCACGAGGATCACCACCACCACGGCGGAGGACAGCAGGAGCAACGCGAAGATCTCCGCGGCCCACCGACGCCGTTCTCCGGGTTCCCGTCCGTACTCGAGTTGCGCCATTGCTACCTCCGCCGATACCGGGCCCGACCCGACATCAGCGTAACGCCACTGGTGTAACTCGTGTCACACCCGTCGCAGGCGTGTCGCCTACCCGCGGCGGCGGACGAAGAATTCCGTCGACTCGCGACGGTGCATGAGATAGACCGCTCCCGCGGCCGCCACGGCCTGCAGGATGCCGAGAATCGTGGTCACGACGGCGACCGTTCCGGACACCCCGCCGAGACCGAACAGGGACGGCAGCGTCGTCACCACGACCACCACCCCGATGCCGGTCAGCACCGCCCGCGCCCACAGCTTGCCGGCCCGCATCTTCCGCACCGTCAGCCAGACCAGCGCGGTGATCGCCGCGGCGAACAGCAGCGCGAAACCCATGGCCACGGTGAGGACGGTGTCCGCGGTCTCCGGCGCCAGAGCGAGGGACGGATCCTGCGCGGTGAGGTCGGTCATGAGCGCGTCGACGAAGACGGCACGGTCGGACCAGAGGGACCACAACCCGACGAGCATCGACGCGACACCGAGCCCGATCACCGCGATCCACAGGTGCCGCGCGGTCTCGACGTCGACGGGCGCGGCCTCCTCGGCGGCCGGACGACCGGGCCCGCCGGGAACGGGCGGCATCGCACCGGGCGGCACGCCCTCCGGATGCTGGTGCGGCACGCCCTCCGGATGCTGGTGCGGCACGCCCTCCGGATGCCGATGCGGCATGCTCTCCGGGTGCCAGCTCGGCGGGCCGAAGCGGGGGTCGTCGGTCATCGCGCCAACCGTTCCGCCACCTCGGTGGCCCAGTAGGTGAGGACGACGTCGGCCCCCGCGCGGCGGATGCCCAGGATCGACTCGTCGATGGCGGCCTCGCGGTCGATCCAGCCCCGCTCGGCGGCGGCGGTGATCATCGCGTACTCACCGGAGATCTGGTACGCCGCCACGGGAACCGGCGACGCGTCCGCGACCTCGCGCAGCACGTCGAGGTAGCTCATGGCGGGCTTGACCATGACCATGTCGGCGCCCTCGGCGATGTCGAGGTCCAACTCGCGGAGCGACTCCCGGCGGTTGGCGGCGTCCTGCTGGTAGGTGCGTCGATCCCCGCGGAGCGTGGAGCCGACGGCCTCGCGGAACGGTCCGTAGAACGCGGACGCGTACTTCGCGGTGTAGGCCAGCTGGCTCACGTCGGCGAACCCGGCGGTGTCCAGACCCTGCCGGATCGCGCCGATCTGCCCGTCCATCATTCCGCTCGGCCCCAGCATGTGCGCGCCCGATTCGGCCTGCGCCACCGCCATGTCGACGTACCGCACCAACGTCGCGTCGTTGTCGACACTGCCGTCGGCGGCGAGAACGCCGCAGTGGCCGTGGTCGGTGAACTCGTCGAGGCAGGTGTCCGCCATGACGACCGTGTCGTCCCCGAATTCGTCTCGCAGACGTCGCAGTCCGCGGTTGAGGATGCCGTCGGGGTCGGAGGCCTGCGTGCCCTCGCCGTCCTTGTCCTCGGGCTTGGGCACGCCGAAGAGCATCAGGCCGCCGACGCCCGCCCGCACCGCCCGCTCGCCGGCCGCGGCCAGCGAGTCCAGCGTGTGCTGGTGGACACCGGGCATCGACGAGATCTCGCGCGGCGCGTCGATGCCGTCGGCTACGAACATCGGCAGCACCAGATGCCGTGGCTCGAGCGAGGTCTCGGCCACGAGCCGCCGCACCGCGGGGGTGCGGCGGAGGCGACGGGGACGATCCACCGGAAACATCGGGTCAGCGCCGCCGCGACTTCTTGCGCGGGGGAGGCAGCGCACCCTCGGCACGCAGCCGCGCCGCGTGCTCGGCCAGCGCCTCGACCAGCGGACCGATCTGCGCCGTCTCCGGCTGGACGTCGACGCGCAGACCGAACTCGACGGCCGTCTCGGCGGTCTTCGGTCCGATGCAGGCGACCAGCGTGCGGGCGTGCGGCTTGCCGGCGATGCCGACGAGATTCCGCACGGTGGAGCTCGAGGTGAAGCACACCGCGTCGAACCCGCCGGTCTTGATCATCTCGCGCGTCTCCGCGGCGGGCGGTGCCGCACGAACGGTGCGGTAGGCGGTGACGTCGTCGATCTCCCATCCGCGCTCGCGCAGACCCTCCGCCAGCGTCTCCGTGGCGATGTCCGCACGCGGCAACAGCACTCGGTTGACCGGATCGAACACCTCGTCGTACGGCGGGAAGTCCTCGAGCAGCCCCAGCGAGCTCTGCTCACCGGAGGGCACCAGCTCGGGGTTGATGCCGAACGAGCGCACCTTGTCCGCCGTGGCCTCGCCGACGCAGGCGATCTTCACACCCGAGAACGCACGGGCGTCGAGACCGAACTCGGCGAACTTCTCCCACACCGCACGCACCGCGTTGGTGGAGGTGAACACCACCCACTGGTAACGACCGTCGACCAGGCCCTTGACCGACCGCTCCATCTGCGCCGGACTACGCGGCGGCTCGACGGCGATGGTGGGCACCTCGATCGGGATGGCGCCGTGGGTGACCAGACGATCGCTCATCTCCGCGGCCTGATCCTTGGTCCGCGGGACCAGCACCGTCCAGCCGTACAGTGCGCGAGACTCCCACCAGGACATCTTGTTCCGCTGCGAGACCACCTTGCCGACGGTCACCACCAGCGATCCGACCAGGTCCGACCCGGCGTCGTTCAGGGTGGCCAGCGTCGCCTCGACGGTGCGCTGCTGACGCGTGGTGCCGCGCACGGTGATCGCCACCGGGGTCTGCGGCGCGAGGCCGTGTTCGACCAGCGCGCTGGCGGTCTCGGCCAGGTGACCGGCGGTGGCGTGCAGCACCAGCGGGCCCGGCGCGGCGGCCAGCGACGCCCAGTTGACGTCGCCGCGCACGTCGGCCTCGGTGTGCTCGGAGCCCAGGGCCATCCCGGCGTAGCTCGGGACGGCGGAGCCGGCGGGCAGGCCGGGCACGACCTCGAACTGCACCGACGTCCGGGCCACGGCGGTGACCTCCGCGATCACCGAGTCGGTGGTCAGCGGATCACCGGAGACCAGGCGCACCACGTCGTGGCCGTTCTTCGCTTCGGCCACCAGGGTTTTCGCGACCTCGGCCGGCTCGCCGAGAGCCGGGCGGACGTCCACCCCGGTGTCCCCGTTCTCGTCGGCCGGACGGCGCACGGCCGACCCCACCGAGGCGACGACGCCCTGATCGACGTCGGGATCGGTGAACGCCAGCTCGGCGACGGCGAGCGCCTCGCGGGCCCGCACGGTCAGCAGCGCCGGGTCGCCGGGGCCGGATCCCACGAACAGGATCCGACCCGGGGTGTTCTTGCGGACTCGGCTCATCGTTGGTTCTCCAGTGCGTTGTTGCGGTAGCTGATCCGGATTTCGGTGGCGGGACCCCGTTTCGGGATCAACCGCGCGGTGGCGATCGTGTCGTGGGAGTCGCGGGTCCCGGAGGACCCACGTCCGGCGCGGCGGCGCGGTCCGTGACCGGCCGCGAGACGCAGGGCGCGAGGCTCAGGCATCGCCACTCCCGGTGGTGGTGCTCGACGCCGTCGGCGACGATGCGGGCTCGGTGACCTCGACGAGGTCACGGGCCCCGAGATCCAACAACTCTCGGGCCACGGACCGGCCCAGGCTCTCGGCGTCCGCCACGGACCCGACGGCCGACGCGCGCACCACGTCCGACCCGTCGACGGCTGCCGCGCAACCGCGGACGGACAGTTCCTCGATCACCCGGCCGTCGTCGTCGAGCGAGTCGACCACCTCGGCGATCGCACCCACCGGCGCGGTGCAGCCGGCCTCCAGTTCGGCGAGCAGCGCCCGCTCCGCGGTCACGGTGGCGCGCGCGGCGACGTCGTCGAGCTCGGCCAGCACGGCGGCGAGATCGGTGTCGTCGCTGCGACATTCGACCGCCAGGGCCCCCTGGGCGGGGGCGGGCAGGAACTGCACGGGCTCGAGTGCTTCGGTGACCACGTCCAGCCGATCGATGCGCGCGAGTCCGGCGCGGGCGACGACGACGGCGTCGAGATCGCCGGAGGTGACCTTGCCGATGCGGGTGTCGAGATTGCCCCGCAGCGGTCGGACGTCGAGACCCAGTCCGAGAGCACGCAATTGCGCGATCCGACGCGGCGCGGACGTACCGACGGTGGCGCCCGGCGGCAGTGCGCCCAGCACGAGGCCGTCCCGAGCGACGAGGGCGTCGCGCGGGTCCTCGCGCTGCGGGATCGCGGCCACGGTGAAGCGCGGGTCCTGCGCCGTCGGCAGATCCTTGTACGAGTGGACGGCGACGTCGATCGTGTTGTCCGCCAGCGCTTCTCGCAGCGCGGCGGTGAAGACGCCGACACCGATCTGCTGGACCGGCGCGGCCGACTTGTCGCCCGCGGTGGCCACGATCACCAGCTCGGTCTCGACTCCGGCCGCGGTGATGGCCGCGCGCACGGTCTCGGCCTGGGTGGTCGCCAGCAGACTGCCGCGCGTGCCGACGCGGATCACGCGCTTGTCCAGGGCGGCGGTCATTCCGTCACCTCGCGAGAGACGGTGAAGTCGTCGGCCAGTGCGGCACCGGGGTTCTCGGTGTCGACGGCGGCGACCTCCATCGGCGACGCCACGGCCTGGACGGTGGACGGCGAGAGTTCGAACAGCTCGCGCAGCGCCTCGGCGTAGGAGTCCCCGCCGGGCGTGGTGGCGAGCTGCTTGACCCGCACCGTGGGTGCGTGGAGCAGTTTGTCGACGACGCGTCGCACGGTGCGCGCCACCTCGTCGCGCTGGGGGTCGGCCAGGCCGGGGAGGCGGGAATCGAGACGCATCAGCTCCGCCTCGACCACCTCGGCCGCGCGCTGGCGCAGGGCGGTCACGGTGGGGGTGACCTCGGCGAGACGCTGACCCGACAGGTAGGCGGCGAGCTCGCGGGCGACGATGTCGCGGGCGGCCCGCTCGTCGGACGCCGCGGCGCCCGCGGCCGGATCGTGCTGGAGCGTGGCCATGTCGAGCACCGTCACCCCGGGCAGGCCGGCGACGGCGGGCTCGACGTCCCGCGGCAGACCGAGATCGCAGACGACCAGGGGCCGGTCGGCGGTGTCGCGGCGCGCGAGAGCGCGGTGTACGTCGGCGATGGTGACCACGGCACCCACCGCGCCGGTACAGGTGACGAGGACGTCGGCGTCGGCGACGGCGTCGGCCAGGTCGTCCAGCGTGACGGCGGCGGCCTCGACACCCGCCTCGGCGGCCGTCTCCGCGAGCCGTGCTCCGCGCGAGGCGGTGCGGTTGACCACGGTCACGGCCCCGATGCCGCCGCGGACCAGGTGCGCGACGGACAGACCGCCCATCGCGCCCGCGCCGAGCACCACGGCGCGGCGACCGGCGAGCGATCCGAGGACGTCGGCGGCCCGCTCGAGCGCGACGGAGACCACCGAGGCGCCGGCCTTGTCGATGCCGGTCTCCGAGTGGACCTTCTTGCCCACGCGCAGTGCCTGCTGGGCCAGTTCGTGCAGGGTGCGGCCCGACGCCTGCTGTGCGTCCGACGCCGCGTAGGCGGCCCGGATCTGACCGAGGATCTGCTGCTCGCCGACCACCATCGAGTCCAGACCACCGGCGACGGCGAAGAGGTGCTCGGCCGCGGCCTCGCTGTACCGCACGTAGGCGTGCTTGGTGAGCTCCGCGAGGTCCATGCCGGAGTGCTCCGACAGGAGGGCGCCGAGATCGGTCAGGGCGCCGTGGAAGGCGTCGACCACCGCGTAGACCTCCACGCGGTTGCAGGTCGAGACGATCATGACCTCGGAGACGTGCGAGGACGCCATGATCCGATCGGTGAGCTTCGGGCGGTCGGTGTCGCCGACGGCGACACGTTCGAGCACCGACACGGGAGCGCTGCGATGCGAGATCCCGAGGAGAAGAACACTCACGGAGGAATCACCGATCCGTTCTGCTGTGCGCCCCGACCGGAACACGGCCGGGATCGACTGGAGTGGCTGTGACGGTCGCGGCGTCCCGGCAGGTCGATCGGACCGGTCGAGGGCGCTGGGCCTTGTGGGCGTTGGCGAACGAGAGGATCTGCAACTCGACGGCGAGGTCGACGCGCCGCAGATCGACGTGCGGCGGCGTGACCGGATCGATCGACGCGAACGAGAGAATGCAGTCGATGCCGGCGTCGACGAGCGCGTCGACGGCGGACTGGGCGGCCACGTCGGGGGTGGCGACGACGCCGACGGTCGCACCGAGCTCGGCGGCCGCGGACACGAGGTCGCGGGCGTGCCGCACCGTCAGATCGCGGTACCCGTCCATCGCGGTTCCGACCGACACGGTGGTGCCCACCACGTCGGGGGCGACGTCGAACAGTCCGACCAGGGTGAAGCCGCGACGGGCGAAGCCCTCGTACCCGATCAGGGCGGACCCGAGATTTCCGAGCCCGACCAGCACCACCCGGTGCCCGCGGTCGAGACCCAGCGCCAGTTCGATGCGGGCCCGCAGGCGTGCGACGTCGTAGCCGACACCACGCACACCCATGGGTCCGAGGAAGGAGAGGTCCTTGCGCAGCGTCGCGGATCCGACGCCCGACGCGACGGCGAGATCCTCGCTCGACACCACCAGGACCCGGCGCTCGGCGACCGCAGCGAGGACCCGGAGATAGTCGGCCAGACGGGTGACCGTAGCCTTGGGGATCGACGGAGTCGCTGGGGGCGATTCAGCCTTGGGGATCGACGGAGTCGCTGGGGGCGATTCAGCCTTGGGGATCGACGGAGCCGCGGGAGCAGCGGACGTGTCGTGCTGCTGACGGCGGACACCGCTCGCGGTGGTCCGCGCGGTCTCGTCGCCGGGGTTCCGGCGGTCAGCGGTCACGTCGATGACTCCTCGCACGGTGTTCGCGCAGGCCGGTGGGCACGAGCGATCCCCGTGGTCACCGCTCGCGCCGGGAGGTCACCGACCCCTTGACTCGATGTCCACGGTAACCGCTTGTGAACGTATGAACAAAGTCGCCGACGCGTGTGCTAGGGTGCCGCCCCCTCCGACACGCTTCCGCGACCGGATGGCGCCGTTCGGGACGGGTCAGCCCGCGGCGTCGGCCCCCAGATCGCGGCGCAACCGGGCCACGTCGACGTCCCAGTAGCTGTGCTCGCGGCCGTCGAGCAGCACCACCGGAAGCCGGTCTCCGTACTCCGCCCGCAGGTCAGGGTCCCGATCCGCTGCCTCGTCGACGTCGACGGAGTCCAACGCGACGTCCAGTTCCGCACAGAGCGGACGCAGAACCGCCATCGCCCCGTCGCACGCGCCGCAGCCCGCGCGTGTCAGCAATGTCACCGTGTGTCGACCGACCGTCATGGGCCCATTCTCTCGTGACGGGGTACGCCGCGACTAGGCTGGTCGCGTCGTGCGGCGGCGACGGCGTGAGTCGCTGCCGCGACGGTGTCGACGAGTCGCGCGGCCGCGACCGCGTCGACGAGTCGCTACCGCGACGGACGAGACCAGGGGGAGGTGCGCATGGCCGATCAGGACGAGCCCGAGATTCTCGACGACTCCCGCGATCGTCGCCGGGTCGACCCGGCCGGCGCGCGCGATCGGATGGCCCGCCGCATCCGCAATCCCTTCGGTCCGACGGCCGCGCAGATCCGCGCCACCCTCGCCGGAGAGGCGAGCGCGGACGCCGCCATCGCGCTGCAGGCCGAGGCGAAGGACGCCGCCGCGGCCCGGGATGCCGCCGACGGCGACGACGACCGTCCGAG
This sequence comes from Rhodococcoides kroppenstedtii, assembly GCF_900111805.1. Lineage (GTDB taxonomy): Bacteria > Actinomycetota > Actinomycetes > Mycobacteriales > Mycobacteriaceae > Rhodococcoides > Rhodococcoides kroppenstedtii. Next base: position 5,565 of record NZ_FOJN01000007.1, on the reverse strand, counting down.
CCCCGTCCCCCGCGACCTGACCGCGGCGGCGTTCTTCGACGTCGACAACACGATGGTGCAGGGCGCGTCGATCATCCACTTCGCCCGCGGCCTCGCGGCGCGCAAGTACATCACCACCAAGGACATCACCCAGTTCGCCTGGCAGCAGGTGAAGTTCCGCGTCAGCGGCAAGGAGAACCTCGGCGACGTCGACACCGGCCGTGCCAAGGCGCTGTCCTTCGTCGAGGGCCGCTCGACCGCGGAGATCGTGCGACTCGGCGAGGAGATCTACGACGAGATCATCGCCGACCGCATCTGGGCCGGTACGCGGGCGCTGGCCCAGATGCACCTCGACGCGGGTCAGCAGGTGTGGCTCGTGACGGCGACTCCGGTGGAACTCGCGTCGATCATCGCGTCCAGGCTCGGGTTCACCGGTGCCCTCGGCACCGTCGCCGAGAGCGAGAACGGCGTGTTCACCGGCCGTCTGGTCGGAGACATCCTGCACGGCCGCGGCAAGGCGCACGCCGTCCGCACGCTCGCCGTCCGGGAGGGCCTCGATCTGCGGCGGTGCACCGCGTACTCCGATTCGTACAACGACGTCCCGATGCTCTCGCTGGTCGGCACGGCCGTCGCCGTCAATCCCGACGCCGACCTGCGCGAGCTGGCGAAGAACCGCGGCTGGGAGGTTCGGGACTTCCGCACCGGACGCAAGGCCGCCAAGATCGGCGTGCCGACCGCGCTCGCGCTGGGTGCCGTCGGCGGCGGCGTCGCGGCGGTGCTGGGTCGCAAGCAATCGTGACGCGCGTGCTGCCGTGACGCGCGCCGTCGTCGTCGGCGCCGGGGTGGGCGGGCTCGCCGCCGCCGCCCGCCTGTCCCACGGCGGGTACGACGTCACCGTGCTCGAGCAGTCGGCCGACCTCGGCGGCAAGCTCGGAATCGTCCGCCGGGACGGCTTCGTCTTCGACACCGGGCCGTCGCTGGTCACCATGCCGCACGTCCTGCGGGCCGTGTTCGACGACACCGGCGGCCCCGCCGACCTGCCGCTCGAGCGACTGCCCGTCGCGTGCCGCTACCGGTTCCCCGACGGCACGGTGCTGACCATGCCCGGCCACGCGGAGCGGATCCCGGACGCTCTCGACGCCGCCCTGGGGGCGGGCGCGGGAGAGCAGTGGAGTGCGTTCTCCGCACGGGCCGAACGGATTTGGGACGCCACCCACGCCGCATTCCTCGAGTCGTCCATCGGCCCGCGCGAGCTGATCACCCTCGGACGCCGGGTCGGGGACGTGCGCACCATCGCGCCGTGGTCGAGTCTGCGCGGCCTCGGCGCGCGGTACCTGACGGACCCGCGACTGCGCATGATGCTGGACCGATACGCCACGTACACCGGCTCGGATCCGCGGCGTGCGCCCGCCGCGCTGGCCACCGTGCCCCACGTCGAACAGCGGTGGGGGTCCTGGCACGTGCCGGGTGGGCTGCACCGGATCGCGGAGGCGTTGGCGGACCGAGCCCGACTGTGCGGCACGGACATTCGGACGTCGGTGACGGTCACCGGCATCGCCACCGAGGGAGGGCGGGTCCGCGGGGTCCACACCACCGCCGGCACCGTCGACGCCGACGTGGTGATCGCGAACGCGGACGCCGAGCAGGTGTACCGCGACCTGCTGCCTCCGTCCCGACGCACCGCTCTCACCCGACGGCGGATCGGGGCCACCACGCCCAGCCTGTCCGGCTTCGTGGTGCTGCTCGCCCTGCGTGGCCGCGATCCGGACACCCCGCACCACCGCATCCTGTTTCCCGAGCACTACGACGACGAGTTCGACGCTGTCTTCGGAACCCGTTCGCGCGCAGCGCATCCCGCCGCGGACCCCACCGTCTACGTCAGCGCGCCGAACGATCCGGCGCTGCGTCCGAACGAGGACTCCGAGGCGTGGTTCGTCCTGGTGAACGCGGCTCGTCACGGCCGCGGCTCGCGCGCGCTGGTGGACTGGGACGCACCCGGTCTCGCGGAGACCTACGCCGACCGCATCCTGTCGATCATGGCCGCCCGCGGCGTCGACGTCCGCGACCGCGTGCTGTGGCGGCAGATCCTCTCACCCGCCGATCTGGAGCGCCGCACCATGACGCCCGGCGGGTCGATCTACGGCACGTCGTCGAACGGTGCGCTGGCCGCATTCCTGCGCCCCGCCAACCGATCTCCCGTGGACGGGCTGTTCCTCGTGGGCGGCTCGTCCCATCCGGGCGGCGGTCTGCCGTTGGTGACCCTCTCGGCCGAGATAGTGGACCGGATGGTGCGGTCGCGCTAGTTCGTCCGGTCGGCGAAGCCGGCGGGCAGGTCGCCCGGGGCGGTGTCGATCACGGTCTCGTCGTTCTCGCCGACGTGCTCGAACACCGTGACGTGCGCGAACTCCGGCACCACATAGATCGGGTAGGTGGGGCCGGCGTCGCGGTAACGACGCATCTCGTCGAGGTGGTCGTTCTGGTACAGGACGGTCTTGTCCCCGTCGAGCTCGATCCAGTGCGGGAAGAAGATCGTGCCGTGCAGCACTCGCTGCTCGGGCACCACGGTGACGACGACGTTCGTGCCGGTGGGCTCGGTCCAGGAGATCTTGAAGACGCCGGGTGCCAGGGCGACCAGGTCGACGTCCTGGTCCTTCACCCAGCGACCCCCGACGTGACCGGAGTGGATCCGGTAATCGATGGTGGTCGCGTTCTTGACGTACATCTCGTACTGCCAGCCGTTGGCGTACGTGTAGATCATCCGGTGGCCGACCAGACCGGAGAGGTCCTGCGGCGGAACGGGATCGGAGACCGACGTCGGCCTCATCCCAGGAACACCCCGCGCCGACGGGTCAGCAGGCGGTAGAGCGTCTGCTGGATGGTCTCGCGGACGTGGTCGGTGACCTCGAAGAGCTCCATCGGATCGTCCGCCGCGGCGGGTGAGAACTGGTCCGTGCGAATGGGTTCGCCGAACTCGATGTACCACTTCGACGGCAGCGGGATCAGACCCAGCGGACCGAAGTGCGGGAACAGCGGGGTCACCGGGAAGTACGGCAGACCCAGCACGCGCGCCAGCGTGGTCAGATCGCCGATCTTCGGATAGATCTCCTCCGAGCCGACGATCGAGCACGGGATGATCGGGGTCTGGGTCCGAAGCGCGGCCGAGACGAACCCGCCGCGTCCGAACCGCTGCAGCTTGTACCGCTCGCTGAACGGCTTGCCGATCCCCTTGAAGCCCTCCGGGAACACCGCGACCACCTCGCCGCCGCGCAGCAACCGCTCGGCGTCGGGCTGGCAGGCCAGGGTGTGTCCGGCACGGCGCGCGACCGTGCCCACCAGCGGCGTCTCGAAGGCCAGATCGGCGGCGAGCATGCGAAGCGCACGCTTCTGCGGGTGGTGGTCGCGCATGGCGACGGACGCCATCAGACCGTCGATGGGGATGACGCCCGCGTGGTTGGAGACCACCAGGGCGCCGCCCGTCGCGGGGACGTTCTCGATCCCGCGGACCTCGACGCGGAACCACTTGTCGAACAACGGCCGCAGCGCGGGCAGCCACACGTTGTCGGCGAAGTGCGGGTCGTAGCCGAACTCGTCCACCTCGTAGTCCCCGGACAGCCGGGTACGCAGGAAATCGGCGCCGCCCGACACCCGCTCGGCGACCGCGCGGCGCAGCGCGTCGAGAGCCGACGACGTGCGCTCGGCCGCGTCGTCCGGGACCCGCTCGGCGAGGACCGGCACCGGGGGTGTGTCGAGGCGCGGACCGACGACGGGCGCGTCGGTGTAGGCCGACGGATGGCGGCCGCGGACGTCCTCGGGCGTGCTGCCGGACGCCGTTCGCCCCGACCGTGCCGGACGCCCCGACCGTGCTGCCGACCCGCGAAGCGGAATCACCTTCGCCACCCCGCTCACCGCCCCGCCGCCACGGATCGCATCGGAGCGGGCCGGGCGGCCCGGGCGGCATCGACACCGAGCAGCGCGAGCAGGCGCGCCTCGGCGGCGTCGATCCACTCCCGTCGCACGACGGGCGTCAGAGCCACCCCTCGGACGAAGTCGTCGAACGCCTGCATCGTCGTCCACCTCGGGGTGAATCCCAGCACGGTCTTCATGCGCGTCGTGTCCACCCCGCAGCCGAAGTTGAAGTAGTCGAGTTGTTCCTCGGAGAAGCCGCGCATGAGCGACCCCATCACCGCCTTGCCCGTCGTGCGGAACAGCGCCGGAGGGACCGGCACCTCGATGCGCCCGGCACGTCGGATGGCCTGCGAGAGCATGACGATGCCGTCGGCCGCCACGTTGAACGTGCCCGCCGGCCCGGCGACGGTGGCCCGTTCCAGCGCCGCGAGAGCGTCTTCCTCGTGGAGCAGTTGCATTCGTGCATCCCGCCCCAGCACCGACGGCGTGAGCGGCGAGGTCAGGTACCGCGAGACCGCGCCGTTGAGCCGCGGACCGATCATGGGCGCGTTGCGCAGAATGGTCACGTCCACGTCGGGACGACGACGGCCGAGCCCACGGGCGTACCCCTCGGTCTCCACCGCGTCGCGCGCGAATCCACCGCGCAGCCGCGATTTCGACCCCATCTCCTCGGTGAACTGGGCGGGGTCCTTGGCGCTGCACCCGTACACGGCGGTCGACGAGCGGAGCACCACCCGCCGCACCGACGGTGACTTCTGGCAGACGGCGAACAACTGCATCGCGCCGAGGACGTTGAGGTCCTTCATGACGGTGCGCCCACCGCCGCCGGGCGGCCGGGAGATGAGCGAGGCGTGCACCACGGTGTCGACCTCGCTGCTGCGAATGACCTTGCCGATGAGCGGGTTCCTGATGTCGGCGCGCACGAACTCGGCGCGGCCCATCCGTCGGATCATGTCCTTGGTCGGGGCGACGGCGTCGACGGCGATCACGCGTTCGACCGACGGATTCTGCGCCAGCCGCGCCGTGAGGTAGCCGCCGAGGAAGCGGCTGGCGCCGGTCACCAGAACGACGCGCGGCGCGGCCGAGGCACGGCTGTCATCGCTCACCGATCTCACCCCGACTCGCTCGTGATCCTCGTCCTACCCGTCCGGACCATCGTGTCACGGGTCGCCGATCCGCGCTGTGGACTCGGCCACAGACCGCGCCCCGGAGGACCCGACGAACGACTCTGCCCGTGCACCTCGAGGTGCACGGGCAGAGTCGGCGCGGCGGCTACCGCCGCGGGAAGATCACTTGCCGAGTTTCCTGCGCTGAACGCGAGTGCGGCGCAGCAGCTTGCGGTGCTTCTTCTTCGACATGCGCTTGCGGCGCTTCTTGATCACTGAACCCATGCGGGTGTCCTCGCGTTCTTCTGGTCGTATCGGTCGGCAGCGTGTGCTGCTGCGCACGGCGGGGCGGCGCACCCGACGAGGGTGCGCACAACGGCGCAGGGGCTGTCCGCACGCGCGTGTGCAGCCCCATCATAAACCGGCAGGCAGTGCTCACCCGAATCGGGTGAGCGGACCCGGCGGGCCGCGCGCCTAGCTGTAGTGACCTGAGAGGTTGTTGACGGCGTGCCGTCTTGAAATGGGGAGGACCTCCTGGCGGAGTGGATGTGTCTGGCATCTATCCGTAGGAGGT
>NZ_FOJN01000006.1 GCF_900111805.1 Rhodococcoides kroppenstedtii | reverse complement strand
TTCGACACCCACCCCGGCCTCGACATGATCGTCTTCGGCGACCCACCCGCCACCCGGCCGCCGTCACCCGGCTCCGAACCCACCCGACCCGCCCCACGCACCGAGCACAAACACGCCCGCCGCCGCCAGGAACGTAACCGAAACCGCCTGCGCAACAACCTGAACGGGATCCGACCACCCGAACCCGACGACGCACCACCCCCGTTCTGACCGGGCGGCGCCTCGACACCGGGTCGACCGGCCCGAGTAGAACGGAGGGTATGGACGGAGACGACCCGAGCGACGTCGACACCGGGAACCGAACCCCGACCGCGCGCGACCGCCTCGCCGACGGCCGACCCCAGAACGCCCGACCCCGGGACGTCCTGGGGCGGCCGCTGCCGCCCGGCTCCGTCGGCGTTCCGCGCGTGCCGGACGATCTCCAGCTTCCCCCGCACGAGTCGCTGCCGTTGGCTCAGCGCTACCTGGACGACGGGATGCCGTTCCACGCTCACGACGTCCTCGAAGGCACGTGGAAGGCGACCACCGGCGACGATCGCGAACTCTGGCAGGGCCTCGCGCAACTGGCCGTCGGTCTCACCCACCTGCTCCGCGGCAACGCCGCAGGCGCTGTGACGCTGATCACTCGTGGGCGGGACCGCCTCACCCCCTACCGCGCCGCGCCCCCACACGGGGTGGATGTTGTCGGCCTCGTGGGCTGGGCCGACACCGTGATCGCCGCCCTCGACCACGGCTCGTCGGAGGTGCCCGCACCTCCCCGGCTCACCTCCCCCTGACCGCATGTCGCACCGAGGCGGGAACAGATCCGACGTCCCGGGTGCTGCAGCCCGGGTGACGACGAAACCCGCCTCGGTCGCTGCCCCCACCACGACCCGCGATCAGTCGCCACCCTCGCGACTACGCATGATCCTGGTCCTCGGCGCCCTCGTCGCCCTGGGTCCCCTGACCATCGACGTCTATCTGCCGGCACTGCCCGCCATCACCGACGACCTGAACTCCACCGACGCCGCGGTGCAGTTCACCCTCACCGGCACCCTGATCGGCCTCGCCGTCGGCCAGTTGGTCATCGGCCCACTGTCCGACGCTCTCGGCCGGCGCCGCCCGTTGATCGCCGGCACGGCCGTCCACATCGTCGCGTCATTGCTCTGCATGATCGCCCCGTCCGTCGCGGTGCTCGGGGTCACGCGGGCACTGCAGGGCTTCGGCGCCGCCGCCACGATGGTGATCGCCCTCGCCATCGTGCGCGATCTCTACGAGGGCCGCGCCGCCGCCACCGTCCTGTCCCGCCTGGTGCTGGTGATGGGCGTCGCGCCGATCGTGGCCCCGAGCCTCGGCGGCATCGTTCTGCTGCAGGGATCCTGGCGCGGAATCTTCGCCGGTCTGGCCGTTGCGGGTGTCCTGCTGATGCTCGTCGCCCTCGTCTTCCTCCGGGAAACGCTGCCCACCGAGCGGCGCCGCGCCCCCGAGGTGGTGCCGGTGCTCCGAACCTACGGAAGCCTGCTGCGGGACCGCAGCTTCGTCGTCCTCGTGCTCGTCGCCGGGCTGGGCATGTCGGCGCTGTTCGCCTACATCTCCGGCAGCTCGTTCGTGCTGCAGGACGGATACGGTCTCGGCGAGCAGCAGTTCGCGCTGGTGTTCGGTGTCGGCGCCGTCGCGCTCATCGGGGCCTCGCAGTTGAACGTGCTGGCGCTGCAGCGGTACTCGCCCGCCCGCATCGTGACGGTGGCTCTCGTGGCCATGGCGATCTCCGGGACCGCGCTGATCGTGACCACGACGACGGGAGCCGGCGGCGTCGTCGGCTTCATGATCCCGGTGCTCTGCGTGCTCGCCTCCGCGGGCTTCGTCATGCCCAACTCCCCGGCTCTGGCACTGTCCCGACACGGCGAGGCGGCCGGCACGGCCGCGGCTCTGCTGGGCGCCGCACAGTTCGGGCTGGGCGCCCTGATCGCCCCGCTGGTGGGCGCCCTGGGCAACGACGGACCCGCCATGGCCGTGACGATGACCGGCGGTGCGCTGGTTGCCTTGGCCGCGCTGGCCTACACCCGCCCCGACCGCGACCGGCCGGAGACCGTGGTCGACGGGTCGGCCACCGAGACCCCGGTCGACGGGTCGGCCACCGAGACCCCGGTCGACGGGTCGGCCACCGAGACCCCGGTCGACGGGTCAGCGACCGCGTAGGTACGCCACGTCGTCGGCGATGCCCTCGCCCGGCGTCTCCAGAATGATCGGGGCGCCCGACTCGGCCGCCACCGCCGCGAGAATCTCGGGATCGATGGATCCGGATGCGAGGTTCGCGTGGCGGTCGCGGGCCGAGTCGAACTCGTCGCGGGAGTTGTTGAGGTGCACCAGATCGACGCGGCCGGTGATCGCCTTGACCCGCTCGATGACGTCGACGAGCTCCTCGCCGCCCGCCCACGCGTGACAGGTGTCCAGGCAGAATCCGGCACCGAACTCCCCGACCGCGTCCCACAGCCGGGCAATGGCGTCGAAGCGCCGTGCCATCGCACGGTCACCGCCCGCGGTGTTCTCGATCCAGATGGGCACCTCGAACCCGCCCGTCTCGGCCTGGCGCTCGAAGAGCTTGCGCCAGTTGGCCACACCCTCGGCCGGATCCTCGCCGTCGCGGACGTGGCCGCCGTGGACCACCATGCCCAGCGCTCCGAGCTCGGCGGCGACGGTGGCCTGCTGCGCCAACGCCTTGCGCGACGGAATGCGAATGCGGTTGTTGAGACTGGCGACGTTGATGACGTACGACGAGTGGACGACGACGTCGACAGACGAGTCCCGCACGGCCGCGAGGGACTCGTCGACCACCGGCTTGTTCCACTTCTGCGGGTCGGTGACGAAAAGCTGGACGAGATCGACGTCCAGGGACGTCGCCTCGTCCAGCGGTGAATCCGACCTGACGTGTGCCCCGATGCGCATGCGTCGACCCTACCGACGAGCACCGACGGGCACCGACGCGATCGGTCAGCGCAGCCGGACCACGACCTTCCCGATGGCGGTGCGATTCTCCAGCGACGCGATGGCCGCCCCGGCCTCCTCCAGCGTGTGGACCGACGGCTCGGGCGCCGACAGCCGGCCGTCCGCGAAGAGCGGCGCCAGTTCGTCCCACTGGGTCTTGGTGTAGCCCGGCCGGGACATCCACCACGCACCCCACCCGGCGCCGACGACCTCGACGTTGTTCAGCAGGAGGCGGTTGACCTTGACCGTCGGGATCTCGCCGCCGGTGAAGCCGATGACCACCAGGCGTCCCGCGGGGGCGAGCGAGCGGATGCTGTCGGTGAACCGGTCGCCGCCGACGGGGTCGATCACCACGTCGACGCCCCGGCCACCCGTCAGCTCCTTGACCCGGTCGCGCCACCCGTCGACGAGCACGACGTCCGTCGCTCCCGCGGCGCGCGCGACCGCGGCCTTCTCCTCGGTGCTGACGACGGCGATGGTGCGGGACGCACCGAGCACCGGGGCCAGGCGCAGCGCGGAGGTGCCGATGCCGCCGGCGGCGCCGTGGACCAGCACGGTCTCGCCCTCGGCGAGACGTCCACGCTCGCGGAGCGAGAAGTGCACGGTGAGGTCGTTGAAGAGCACCCCGGCGCCCGCCTCGAACGAGACCCGATCCGGCAGCGGGAACACCAGATCCGGCGTCGCGAGCACCACCTCGGCCATGCCGCCGCCGATGCCGGTGAGCGCCGCCACGCGATCGCCCGCGGCGAGACCGGATCCGTCCGGAGCGGAGCGGACCACGCCGGCCACCTCGCTGCCGGGCACGAACGGCAGGTCGGGCTTGTACTGGTAGAGCCCCCGGGTGAGCAACGCGTCGGGAAACGCGACGCCGGCCGCGTGCACGTCGATCAGCACACCGTCGCCGGTCGGTTCCGCGATGTCGGCGACGGACACCGCGTCCGGCCCGTCGAGAGTGGTCACCTGTACTGCGCGCACGCCGTGGGTCCTTTCGTCGGGAACTGCTCTACGCCCTCAGACAACCACACGCGTGCCGAGCGTCACACGCGCGCCGCGTCGAGCGCCCGCACCACCGGCACCACCTCGTCGACCGGGACCGGTCGGCTGACGAAGAAGCCCTGCACCGCGTCGCATCCCCACTGCCGCAGCATCTCCAGCGACTCGGCGTTCTCGACGCCCTCGGCCACCAGGTGCAGACGCATCCGCCGCGCGAGGTCGACGGTGGAGGCGACGATCGCCCGGTCGACCTCGTCGTCGACGATCGAGGCCACCAACGACCGGTCGAGTTTCAGTTGCTGGACCGGCAGCCGCGACAGGTACGCCAGGGAGCTGTAGCCGGTGCCGAAGTCGTCGATGGACAGCGTCACGCCGAGGGCGCGCAGAGCCGTCATCGTGATCACCGAACGCGTCGGGTCGGTCATGGCGGAGGTTTCGGTGACCTCCAGAACCACCGCCGACGGCGGCACGGCGTGCCTCGCCAAGGCCTCCGAGACCTGTTCCGGCAGAGTCGAATCCACCAGGTTCCGCACGGAGAGATTGATCGCGACGTCGACATCCAGCCCCGCCGACCGCCACCCCGCGCAGTCCTCGAGAGCCCGATCGAGGACGAACGACGTCAACACCCCGATGACCGAGGTCGCTTCGGCCCCCGCGAGAAAATCGGCGGGTCCCAGGAGGCCGTCGTCCGGATGACGCCACCGCAGCAACGCCTCGAGACCCGACACCCGACCCGACCGTAGATCGAGGCGCGGTTGGTAGAACAACTCGAGCTGGCCCGACCGCATCGCCACCTCGAGCTCGCCGAGCCGGCGGACCCGGTTGGCCTGGTCGGTCTCCATGGTCCGGTCGTACACGGCGACGCGCGGGTGTCGACGTTGCGCCTCCCCGACCGCGGCGTGCGCGCGCTGGATCATGCCCTCCGCCGTTGTGATTCCTGCCCCGCCGGTCCCCGACCCGTCGCACGCACGGAGTGCGACGCCGATACTGCAGTCGACGGTGACCCGCATGTCGCGCATCTCGATCGGCGCGGTCACCGCCGCGCGCACGACGGCGGCGAGTCGGGTCGCGGACCGTTCGTCGAGCGGGCCGGCGACGACGGCGAACTCGTCGCCACCGAGACGACCGACCACCGACCCGGGCGGCACGGCGTCCGACAGTCGCGCACCGATGATCTTCAGCATGCGGTCCCCGTCGGTGTAGCCGAACGTGGCGTTGACGTCGGCGAACCCGTGCAGATCGACGAGCACCAGTCCCACCCACGGGTCGGTCGCGAGACGGCGGGACAACCGCCGCTCGAGCTCGTTGCGCGTCGCCAGGCCCGTCACCCGGTCGGTGGTCGCGGATTCGCGCAGGGCCTGGGCCTGGCGGCCCAGCAACTGCAGGAACATCCACACCCGCACGGCGCCGATCGCCACCATGATCCCGGTGGCCACCACCGCGACCGAGCCCCAGTCCGACGCCGGTACCCCGCGGGCGAGCTGCACGGTCATCGCGACCGGAGTGAGGGCCACGGCGAGGGTCATCAGCGCGAGTCGTGACAGTCCCGTGCTGCGCCGCGAGAAGGTGGGCTCGGGCGGCGGGCTCTCCGGCCGCACCGCCGCGGCGGCGAAGAGCACGTACGCCGTCAGCCACAGCATGTTCAGCACCAGGTTCAGCGCCGGTCCGGCGCTCCACACGTAGGAGCCGTAGTCGGCGATCACCATGATCGCCAGACCGACACCGAGCAGGACGAGGGTGACGGTGGTGGCTCGTCGACGCAGGAAGATCGACAGGACGACGACGAGCACGAAGACGTCGATCTCGGTGTAGAAGAGCCCGAGCCAGACCGACGTGGGAGTGTCCCCGAACTGCGCCGACACGACGACCCAGGATGCGAGGCCGATGCCGGCGGTCATCATGGCGGCGTCGAGCACGTCGACGGGGGCGACGAGACGGCCGAACAGGTCACGCGCGACCAGCAGCGCCGCCACGACCAGCACGTACCCCACGACGTAGCCGGCATCCGCCCACGACGGGAAGGGGGCACCGCCCTGCGTGTTCTCGAGAATCCCGGTGTAGACGTCACCCGCGGTCCAGGCGGTCAACCCGGCCGCCAGGAACCACCACGGTGTGGTGTCCTTCTTGAAGCCCGCCCGGATGCCAAGGACCACGGCGATCACGGACGACGCGGCGACGAGGGCATAGACGGCGCTGGCCACCGGGCCGGGGGCGAGGAGGCCGTACGAGAGCACGACGACGGCGCCCCCGATCAGGACGCGTGTGGACCAGAACGACGTCATGGACCACCTCCCGGCACCGAGCAGTGCTGCCTTCCCGTGACCTCCGACTCGTTCATTGTCACCACGAACCGCCCGTTCCGCACGTATCGGCCCCACCGAAGTTGGTGAATCGTCGTTAACCGAATACGGTACGCTGCGGATCGGGCATCGAACGAGAGGGCGACGCGGGTGGGCCAGAGGAGCGGCGGCACCGAGACCGAGCGTTCTCGCCTCAAGGCCGAACGCCGCAGCAACCTGCTCGACGCGGCCGCCGAGTTGGTCGCGGCCCGCGGCTACCACGGGCTCCGCCTCGAGGACCTGGGCGCCGCCGTCGGCATCAGCGGGCCGGCCGTGTACCGCCATTTCCCCAACAAGGAAGCCGTCCTGGTCGAACTGCTGGTCGGGGTGTCGGAGTACCTGCACCACGGTGGCCGACAGGCCGTCGGGGAGCCCGATCCCGTCGCGCGCGTCCGCGCCCTCGTCGACTTCCACCTGGAGTTCGCGCTCACCTCGCCGCGCCTGATCGAGATCCAGTTCCGCGACCTCGCCAACCTGCCCGACGACGCGCGGCACCGCGTGCGCTCCCTCCAGCGGGCCTACGTCGAGACGTGGGTCGGCGCGCTCCGCGACCTCGACCCGTCGCGGTCCGAGGAGGACGCCCGCATTCGTGCGCACGCCGCCTTCGGCCTGCTCAACTCCACCCCGCACTCCGTGGGTCGCGTCCCGACCCCGGTTCTGGAACAGACCCTGTCCACCATGTCGTTGACAGCCCTGGGCGTAACCGGCACCACGCCCCCGGCCACCGCGCACCCCACCGCCCCACCCCCATCAGAAGCGAGGACCACGCCATGACCGCACCGACTTCCCCCACCTCCGTCATCGTGGCGGGCGCCCGCACGCCGGTCGGTCGGCTGCTCGGATCGCTGTCCACCCTCTCCGGGTCCGACCTCGGCGGCGTCGCCATCGCGGGCGCGCTCGAGAAGGCCGGCATCTCCGGCGATCAGGTGCAGTACGTGATCATGGGCCAGGTCCTCACCGCCGGCGCCGGCCAGATCCCCGCCCGCCAGGCCGCCCACGCCGGCGGCATTCCGCTCACCGTGCCTGCCCTGACCATCAACAAGGTGTGCCTGTCCGGCGTCGACGCCATCGCCCTCGCCGACCAGCTCATCCGCGCCGGCGAGTTCGACATCGTCGTCGCCGGTGGTCAGGAGTCGATGTCGCAGGCCCCGCACATGCTGTCCAGGAGCCGCACCGGCTTCAAGTACGGCGACGTCACCCTCGCCGACCACATGGCCTACGACGGACTGCACGACATCTTCACCGACCAGGCCATGGGCGCCCTCACCGAGGACCGCAACGCCGACGAGAAGTTCGTCTCCCGCGAGGACCAGGACGCCTTCGCCGCTGCCTCGCACCAGCGCGCCGCCGCCGCGTGGAAGAACGGCGTCTTCGACGACGAGGTCGTCCCCGTCACCATCCCCCAGCGCAAGGGCGACCCGATCGTCGTCACCGAGGACGAGGGCATCCGCCCCGACACCTCTGCCGAGTCCCTCGCGCGCCTGAAACCGTCGTTCGACCGGAACGGGACCATCACCGCCGGGTCCGCGTCGCAGATCTCCGACGGCGCCGCCGCCGTCGTGGTGATGAGCCGCGCCAAGGCAGAGGAGCTCGGCCTGACCTGGCTCGCCGAGATCGGCGCCCACGGCGTCGTCGCCGGCCCCGACTCCTCGCTGCAGTCCCAGCCGGCCAATGCCATCGCCGCTGCCTGCGCGAAGGACGGCATCGCCCCCACCGACCTCGACCTCGTCGAGATCAACGAGGCCTTCGCCGCCGTCGGCATCGCCTCCACCCGCGAACTGGGCCTGGACCCGGAGAAGGTCAACGTCAACGGCGGCGCCATCGCCATCGGACATCCCCTCGGCGCCTCGGGTGCCCGCATCGCCCTGCACCTCGCCCTCGAGCTGCAGCGCCGCGGCGGCGGCACCGGTGCGGCCGCACTCTGCGGCGGCGGCGGCCAGGGCGACGCCCTCATCCTCCGCGTTCCCGCCAACTGACGCCCCCTGCGGGGTCGGGCCGGGGGACTACTCCTCCGACTGACCCCGCAGGTACCGGCCGAAGTGCGGGACGGTGAACCCGATGGACCCCCGCTCGGCGGAGTAGATCAGGCCCTTCTTGATCAACCCGTCGCGCGCGGGGGACAGCGACGCCGGTTTGCGACCGAGTTCGACGGCGATGCTCGCCGTCGACACCGGCCCGTCGTCGCCGGACAGTTCGGCCATCGCCCGCATGTACTCGCGCTCGGCGGGCGTCGCACGCTCGTAGCGCGACCCGAAGAAGCCGACGGCCAGTTCGTCCTCCGCGGTCGGGGCGGCCACGCGGACGTCGTCGGCGGTGATGGGACTGTCCGCGGCGTGATCCCAGGTGGCCTTGCCGTAGGCCTGCACGAAGTAGGGGTAGCCGTCGGCCGCCGCGTACAGCGCGTCGAGTGCCTCCGCGGTGTACTCGACGTCCTCGCGCTCGGCCGGGGCGATCAGGGCCAGATCGGCCGACGCGCGATCGAGTCGGTCGATGCGGTGGTACCCGAACAGCCTCTCGGAGTAGCTCTTCGACGCCGACAGCACGGCGGGCAGATGCGGCAGTCCGGCCCCGACGACGATCAACGGAGCCGCGTCCTGACTGAGTTCGTGGCAGGCGCCGCAGATGGCGGAGATGTCGGCGGCGCCGAGGTCCTGCATCTCGTCGATGAAGATCGCGATACCGACGCCGACGTCCCGGGCCAACGACGCCGCGTCGAGCAGCAGTTCGACGAGGTCGATCTCGATGTCACCGGTGTCCGCGCGCCCCTTCACCGCCGGCGCGTCGATGCCGGGCTGCCACTTGTCCCGCATGCCCTTGTCCTGCGAGGCCCGCAGAGCGAACGACTTGAGCACGCCGAGGAACTGCTCGACGCGGTCCGGATCCCGATGCGCGACAGCGATTTCTCGAACAGCCATGTGCAGCGCGGACGAGAGCGGACGGCGCAGCTCCTGGTCCGGCCGCGCCTCGATCTTGCCGGTCCCCCACCGCCGCGAGATCGCCGCGGATCGAAGGTGGTTGAGCAGCACGGTCTTTCCCACACCGCGCAGTCCGGTGAGCATCACACTGCGTTCGGGGCGACCCCGTGCGATGCGTTCGAGCACCACGTCGAACGCATCGAGTTGCTTCCCGCGCCCGGCGAGCTCGGGCGGGCGCTGGCCGGCACCGGGGGCGTAGGGGTTCCGCACGGGGTCCATGGCGTGACGGTAGCAACCTCGGCAGGTCTTTCTGGCTCTCTCTAGCGCGTGTCCTAGAACCGTCGATAATCGGCAAGCGAGGGCGCGCCTCTATCCTGCGGGCATGGAGTGGGTACTGGTCGCAGCCGGATTGGTGCTGTTGACGGGCGCGGGAGACCTTCTCGTGCGCGGGGCGGTCGGCCTGTCGCTGCGCCTGGGGGTGTCCGCCCTGCTCGTGTCCCTGACCGTCGTCTCGCTCGGCACCGCCGCGCCGGAACTGGTGGTGACCATCGAGGCGGTCCTGCTCGGCACACCCGAACTCGCGCTGGGCAACGTCGTCGGATCGAACATCGCCAACGTGCTGCTCGTCCTGGGTGTCCCCGCCGTGATCGCCGTGATCCGCCCCGCCGGCCGCGAGGCGCGGACGAGCTACGGCCAGATGGTCCTCGCCACGATCGTGTTCGTCGCACTCTGCGCGATGGGATCGTTGACCCTGCTCGGCGGCGTCGTACTCCTTCTCGGACTGGTGGTGGTGGTCACCGCGCAGATCCGGTCGGCGCGTCGCGGACCGACCGACCCGTCGGACGGCGACTCCGCCGAGGACGCCGTCCGCTCCGGACGGCGGTTGGCGGTGTACATCGTCGCCGGACTCGTGGGGCTTCCCATCGGTGCGAACCTGCTGCTCGACGGAGCCACGTCCATCGCGCGCGAGGCAGGTCTGTCCGACAGCGTCATCGGCCTGACGCTCGTCGCCGCGGGGACATCGCTTCCCGAGCTGGCCACCACCGTCGCGGCTGCGGTTCGCGGCCGCTCGGACGTCGTGATCGGCAGCGTCGTCGGCTCCAACCTGGTGAACATCGTGCTGATCGGCGGAACCGTGGCCGCCGCCGGTTCGCTGGCGGCGGGGTCGGTCCCGGTCGATCTCCATCTATTGCGGCTGGACCTCTGGGTCATGCTCGCGGCGGCCGTCCTGCTGATCCCGTTCGTCCTGCTCGGCCGGAACCTCACCCGCACGTGGGGAGTGACGATGACCGGCGCCTACGTCGCCTATCTGGTGGTCCTGCTCTAGGGCCCTGCCCGTCACGGCGGATGTTCCGACGAATTTCCCTTGCCGTCCATCCCGCGTCAGACCTACCATCGGGGTATGTCGCGCATGCTCGTAGTTCGCCGCCGCAGCGGGGTCTGATTCGGACCGACCCCTCGCTGCGGGTCGAACGAGCGCCCGGTCGGTCCACCTCCCTCTCTCGGAAGTGAACCGATTCCCATGAGCATCAGCGCAGACATCCCCGGCATCGCCTTCGCCACGTCGTCCCACTCGGGGACGCACAACGCCCCCACGGCCGTCCGTTTCGGCTCGCTGCAGATCTCCGGCCGCCGCGCCGGCCGCGCCGACTACACCCTGACTCTCGCCGTCGGCGACGCCATCCTGCGGGACACCGTGCGGACCCACGGGCCGGCCGACGCCGTCACCACGCTGCTGTACCGCGCCGGTATCCGGCTCGAGATCCACGAGTTCCACCAGCGCACCACCGCGGCGGGCGTCGTCACCGATCTGCGCGCCCAGCAGAATCGCCGCACGGAATGGGCCACCGGCATCGGACCGGACTCGGCGGAGTCGACGGCTCGTGCTCTCGTCGCGGCCGCCAACCTCACGGCGTAGTTCTCAGCCTCACGGCGTAGTTCTCAGCGCCCCTCCGCGAACAGTCGGGCGAGGGCCTCGTCCCACTCGCGATCTCGGCGTTCGGCGTAGCGGCGGGTCGCGGCCCCGCGGATCGTGAGAAGGACGATGCCGGCGGCGGTGAGCACGAGCACGGTCAGGAACGCCCCGGCGACGACGGTGTCGGCGTGGCTCGGGGGCGGGGCCACGCGGTTGCCGGCGGCGTCGACCGTGATGGAGACGTCGGTGCCGGTCGGCGTCCGGGGCGGCACCGCGACCGTGCCCTCGTGCTCGCGGCCGTCGAGCGTCCACGTCGCGGGCGTCGCCAGCGAACTCGAGGCGCCCGAGGTGACGTCGGCTGCGGTCGTTGCCGACGGCGCTTCCGCGGTGGTGGTGGCCTCGACGGTGCGCAGGTTCGCGGCGGCGGCGTCGGCCGACCGAGCCAGTTGGCCGTAGCCGAAGACACCGAGAACGACGGCGAACGGTACGACCAGCAGGAACAACGTCAGCGTCGTGCGGTGCACGCGGGCCTCGGCTCGGTCCACGGGCCGGACCAGAGGATTGTCGGCGGCGTGCACCGGGCGCATCTGTCGGCTCCTGCGCTTCTGCATGTCGCTCATGGTGGTTCCCTTTCCCCTCCGCCGACCCCCGAGCCGCCTTTACCTTGACCTTCGGTGTTCCCCCTACGTTCGGTGTGCAGTCCCCCCGCGGACTGTGGAGTCGCACACGCTGCGGGACCGATAACTGTTACCGTGTGTCATAGGAAATGCTCGACGAACGAGAGTCCACGGAAAGGTTCCGCGATGCCGGCCACCGAGCGATCGACCGTCTCCCGCCCCGGCGTCGACCTGGCGGTGTTCGTCACCGGTCGCCGCGACGGCCCGACCGTCGTCCTCATGCACGGGTGGCCGGACACCCACGAGTTGTGGACGCACGTCGTCCCGCTGCTCGCCGATCGGTTCCGGGTCGTCACCTACGACGCCCGCGGCGCCGGCGCGTCGACCACCCCGCCGCGCACGCGTGACTTCCGCCTGCCCGAACTCGCCGCCGACCTCCGGGCCGTGATCGACCACGTCTCACCGACCGCCCCCGTGCACGTCCTGGCGCACGACTGGGGCGCCGTCGAAGCCTGGGAAGCCGTCGCCGAGGCGGACGCGCCGACCCGCATCGCGTCGTACACCTCCGTGTCCGGGCCCAACCTGGACCACCTCGGCCGATGGACGCGATCCCGGCTGCGCAGGCCCCGCCCCCGCGGCGTCCTGCAGGTGCTCGCCCAGATCCGCGCCTCCTGGTACACGGCCACCTTCCACGTGCCGCCGCTGGCGCGGGTGCGGATGTGGCGGATGAAGCGGAAGGGCTGGACCCGGTTCATCGGGGAGTTCTCCGGCGTGCCGGCGTCGATGGCGGTCGAGTCACCGACCCTGCTCGACGACGCCTGGAACGGGCTGCGTCGCTACCGCGCCAACCTGATCCCGCGCCTGCTCCGCCCGCGGCGCCGGTACGTCGACGTCCCCGTCCACCTGATCGTGAACATGCGGGACGCCGCCGTGCGCCCGTTCCACTACGACGACACCCATCTCTGGGTCCGCGACCTCTCCCGCACGGACCTCGACGCCGGCCACTGGTCGCCGCTCTCCCACCCGCGAGACATCGCCCGCATCACCACGACGTTCGTCGACAGTGTCGAGAGCGCGTCGACCGCAGGTCGCCGAGCGGAGCCGGCGAGACTCGCCTCCCGCTAGGCCCCGTCGACGTAGACCCAGCGCCCGTCGACGCGGGTGAAGGTGCTGGTCTCCGTCAGCCGACCGGACCGTCGGCCGTCGCGAAAGTCGGCCTCGAACTGCACCGTGCCCTCGGTGTGGAACGGGCCCCCGGCCGTCGTCGAGAGGACGTCGAGCGACGTCCACACCCGACCGTCGTCGAGATCCAGCGTTCTCGGCCGGGTCGACGGATGCCACGTCGCCAACAGGTGCGCGACGTTCCCCGTCGCGAAGGCGGTGAAGCGCGACCGCATGAGCCGCTCGGCCGTGGGTGCGGCGCGCGGGTCGGCGAGGACCGGGCCGCAGCACGCGGACATCGGCCGACCCGAGGTGCAGGGGCAGGGCTCGGGCGGGCCGTTCACGGACGCCATCCTAAAGACTCGATGCGGTGGGTCGGGCAGGACCACAGGTCGATATATCAATTTCTCGGACGAGGACTAGAGTCCGGTATACGGCCCGACAGACCCCGGGGCCCCGACTACAGTGGCGCCATGACGCTGTCGGACAGTTGGGCCAGCAAACAGGCCACGGTCACCCGAGTGGGGGCCGCCGAGGCCGTGCTGCGCGAGCTGCGCTCGGCCATCGAGGGCGGTGAGCTCGGTGTCGGCACCCGCCTGCCGTCGGAGGCCTCCCTGGCCACCCGGTTCGGCGTCAGCCGCTCGGTCGTGCGCGAGGCACTGCGCTCCACCACCGCCCTCGGGCTGACCGAAACCCATACCGGCAAGGGCACATTCGTGGTCTCGACGCGTGTCGAGGCGGACGCCGTCTTCGGCAATCACTCCGCCGAATCCCTGCGCGAGGCCCGCCCGCACATCGAGATCCCCGCCGCCGCGCTGGCCGCCGAACGCCGTTCGGACGACGACGTCGACGCGTTGCGCGAACTGCTGCGGCGCATGGAACGTGAGGCCGACCCCAAGGAGTGGGTGCGCCTCGACGGCGAGCTGCATCTGCGCATCGCCACCGCGAGCGGGAACGACGTCTTCTCCGCCGTGCTCGCCGAGATCCGCGAAGCACTCGCGGGCCAGTCCGAGCGCGTCAACCTGCTCCCCGACCGGGTGACCGCCTCGAACGCCGAACACCGCGACATCGTCGACGCCATCGCGGCGGGGTCGGCCGATGCCGCGTCGGCCGCGATGAGCCGACACCTGCGGCGGGTGCAGGACGCGTTGGGGCAGCTCAGCACACGCTGATCGGCCGGGTTGACGTGATACCCCTGGGGGGTACCCTGGAGGCATGACCACCACGAGCATCACCGTCACCGGCATGACCTGCCAACACTGCGTGAACGCCGTGACCGAGGAGGTCGGCGCCCTCGACGGCGTCACCGGAGTCACCGTCGATCTCGCCACCGGCCGGGTCGACGTCGAATCCGCCGCCCCCGTGCCGGCCGACGCTCTCGCCGCCGCCGTCGACGAGGCCGGGTACGAGATCGCGCCGTCGTGACGACGACGCCGACGTCCCCGGCCGTCGCGCCCGTGATCCGCCTCGACATCGGCGGCATGACCTGCGCGTCCTGCGCCGCTCGGATCGAGAAGAAGCTCAACCGACTCGACGGCGTGACGGCGACGGTCAACTACGCCACCGAGCAGGCCGTCGTCGAGACCGCCACCGCGACCACCGACGAGTTGGTCGCCACCGTCGAGAAGGCCGGTTACACGGCGACCGTGCCGTCGCCCGATCCCGAGCCGGACGCCGAGTCCGAATCCGCGTCCCCGCCGGCGGCCGACCCTCTCCGGACGCGCCTGGTGGTCTCCACCTGGCTCACCGTGCCCGTCGTCGCCATGGCGATGGTTCCCGCGCTGCAATTCGAGTACTGGCAGTGGCTGTCGCTGACGTTGGCCGCACCCGTCGTCGTGTGGGGCGGCCTGCCGTTCCACCGCGCCGCCTGGACCAACCTCCGCCACGGCGCCACCACCATGGACACCCTGGTGTCGGTGGGCACTCTCGCCGCCTTCGGCTGGTCTCTCTACGCGCTGTTCCTCGGACACGCCGGGATGCCGGGGATGACCCACGCCTTCCGGTTCACCGTCGAGCGGTCCGACGGTGCGGGCAACATCTACCTCGAGGCCGCCGCGGGCGTGACCACCTTCCTGCTCGCCGGTCGCTACCTGGAGGCGCGCTCGAAGCGCAGCGCCGGCGCGGCCCTGCGCGCCCTGCTCGACGTCGGGTCCAAGAACGCCACCGTCCTGCGTGACGGGCGCGAGACCACCGTCCGCGCCGACGACCTGGTGGTCGGCGACGTCCTGGTGGTGCGTCCCGGCGAGAAGATCGCGGCCGACGGCGTCGTCGCGGTGGGCACGTCGTCGATCGACGCGTCGGCGATCACCGGCGAGTCCGTCCCCGTGACGGTCGAGCCCGGCGACGCCGTCACCGGCGGCACCGTCAACGTGGGCAACGCGCTCGAGGTCACGGCCACCCGCGTCGGAGCCGACACGGCCCTGGCCCACATGGCGCGCATCGTCGAGGACGCGCAGAACGGGAAGGCCGACGCGCAACGGTTGGCCGACCGGGTCTCCGCCGTGTTCGTTCCCGTCGTCATCGCGATCGCCGCGGCCACGCTGCTCGGGTGGATGCTGCTGGACGGCAGCTGGTCCGCCGCGTTCACCGCGGCCGTCGCGGTGCTGATCATCGCGTGCCCGTGTGCCCTGGGTCTGGCGACGCCGACCGCCCTGCTCGTCGGCACTGGGCGCGGTGCCCAGCTCGGCGTGCTCATCAAGGGTCCGGAGGTCCTCGAGCAGACGCGCCGGGTGGACACCGTGGTGCTCGACAAGACCGGCACGGTCACCACGGGCGTCATGACGGTGCGGTCGGTGGTCACGGACGACTCCCTCGGCCTCGACTCGGCGGCGGCCCTGCGCCTGGCCGCCGGAGCCGAGTCGCGCTCCGAGCATCCCGTGGCGCGTGCGATCGTGCGCGCCGCCCGGACCGTGCCGGCCGCGACGAACGTGGAGAACCTGCCCGGCCTCGGTGTCCGCGCGACGGTGGACGGTCGCCGAGTCACCGTCGGTCGGCCCGACCTGGTCGGCGGGCTGCCCTCGACCCTCGCCGACGCCGTCGCCGCAGCCGAGACCGCCGGCGCGACGGCCGTCGTCGTCGCGGTGGACGATCGGCCGACGGCCGTCGTCGCCGTGGCCGACACGGTGAAGGACACCTCGGCCGACGCGATCCGCGGACTGCGAGATCTCGGCCTCGAGCCGATCCTCCTGACCGGTGACAACGCGGCCGCCGCGCAAGACGTCGCCACGCGCGTGGGCATCGACCGCGTGCTGGCAGGGGTTCTGCCGGAGGGCAAGGTGTCGGCGATCGCCGATCTGCAGCGCGAAGGCCGGGTCGTCGCGATGGTCGGCGACGGCGTCAACGACGCGGCGGCTCTGGCGACGGCGGATCTGGGGTTGTCGATGGGCACCGGCACCGACGCCGCCATCGAAGCGGGGGATCTCACGCTGGTGCGCGGCGATCTGCGCACCGCCGTCGACGCCGTCCGCCTGTCCCGCGCGACCCTGCGGACCATCAGGACCAACCTGTTCTGGGCGTTCGCCTACAACGTCGCCGCGATTCCGCTGGCCGCGGCGGGCATGTTGAATCCCATGTTCGCCGGTGCGGCCATGGCACTGAGTTCCGTGTTCGTGGTGACCAATTCGCTGCGCCTGCGCCGATTCCGATCCGCGGTGACCGAGCGGTCCGTTCCCCCGGCGGAGGGTCCGACACGGGACTAGTCTCTCGCGCATGACCGTGATGCAGGACGGTGCGCGGCGAGCCGCGGCACCCGGCCGAGCCGACGAGTTCATGACCCTCGCCGAGCCGCACCGGCGCGAGCTGCTGGCGCACTGCTACCGCATGACGGGGTCGATCCACGACGCCGAGGATCTGGTGCAGGACACGTTCGTCCGCGGATGGAAGGCGTACGGAAACTTCAAGGGCGACTCGTCGCTACGCACCTGGCTGTACCGCATCGCCACCAACACCTGCCTGACGTCGCTCGAGGGTCGCTCCCGCCGTCCCCTGCCGTCCGGACTGGGCGCGCCCTCGTCCGACCCGTCGGACGAGTTGGTCGAACGTCACGAGATCGCCTGGCTCGAGCCGTTCCCCAGCCGGGATTCCGACGACGATCCGGCCACGGCGGCGGTCACCCGCGATTCCGTGCGGCTGGCCTTCGTCGCTGCGCTGCAACACCTCTCGGCTCGGCAGCGCGCGGTGCTGGTGCTGCGCGAGGTGCTGCAGTGGAAGGCGGCGGAGGTGGCCGAGCTGCTGGGCACCTCCACTGCGGCGGTCAACAGCCTGCTCCAGCGTGCCCGCGGCCAGATCGAGCAGATCATGCCCAGCGAGGACGACGTCGACGAGCCGGAATCACCGGAGACGCGCGAACTCCTGCAGCGCTACGTCGAGGGCTTCGAGACCTACGACATCGACGGCATCGTGAAGCTCTTCGCCGCCGAAGCGGTCTGGGAGATGCCGCCGTTCACGGGCTGGTACCGCGGGCCGACCGACATCGGCGGACTCATCTCCACCAAGTGCCCGGCCACGGGGCCCGAGTCGATGCGCATGGTCGAGACCGTCGCCAACGGTCAGCCGGCCTTCGGGCTCTACATGCTCGGCGAGGACGGGGTCCACCGCGCGTTCCAGCTGCACGTCCTCGAGATCGTCGACGGGCAGGTCGCGCACGTGACGTGCTTCTTCGACCTCGACCTGTTCGAGCGTTTCGGGCTGCCCGCCACCTACCCGGGCTGACCGTTGGACCCGGGTCTCAGGCCACTGCGGCGTGCAGATGCTCCTGCGCGAGCAGGCGGTACGAGGCGAGACGCTCCTCGGTGTCGTCGATGCCGCTGGCCACGATGACCTCGTCCACTCCGTAGCGGTCCGCGAACTGCGTGATGTAGCTCGACGCCTCGGCCGGCGTACCGACGGCGGTGAACTTGGTCATCCCCTGGATCTGCCGCCCGGCCGGCGAGTCCATGATGAGGTCGACCTCCTCCGGCGTGAAGGTCTGCCCGCGGCCGACCATCTGCACCACGCGTCGGCGGATGCCCTGCTCGAGCAACTCGTGGGCCCGCGCGGCGCTCTCGGAGACCACGGCGTTGACGCCGGCGATGACGTAGGGCTCGGCCAGGCTCGCCGACGGGCGGAACGTCTCCCGGTACACCGAGACGGCCTCGCCCAGAGAATCCGGGGCGAAGTGCGACGCGTTGGCGTAGGGGAGGCCGAGGTGAGCCGCGAGCTGCGCGCCGAACAACGACGAGCCGAGGATGTAGAGGGGGACGTTCGTCCCGGCTCCGGGGACGGCCGCGACGCCCGGGACCCGGCTCGTGCCCGCGAGGTACGCCTGGAGTTCGATGACGTCCTGCGGGAAGGTGTCGGCCGACGAGGGATCCCGGCGCAACGCCCGCATGGTGTTCTGGTCCGATCCCGGTGCGCGGCCGAGACCGAGGTCGATGCGGCCCGGATGCAGGGTCTCCAGAGTCCCGAACTGCTCGGCGATGGTCAGCGGGGAATGATTCGGCAGCATCACACCGCCGGCGCCCAGGCGGATGGTCGACGTGTGCGCGGCGACGTGTGCGATGACCACCGACGTCGCCGACGAGGCGATCGAGGGCATGTTGTGGTGCTCGGCGTACCAGACCCGGCGATAACCCGATTCCTCCGCCGCCTGCGCCAGCGCCACGCTGGCCGCGAAACTGTCGGCGGCCGTGCGGCCCTCGGCGATATGGGCGAGATCCAGAACGGACAGCGACACGACCACGGCGATACACCTTTCGATAGCGACTTCTCGGGGTTGCAACCGCGGGGGTGTCTCCGTTGTTCCCCGGACCTACCGCTCGGTTCCGACGCCCCCGAATCGCCGACGACAAACCCGCTCTCGCATTGTTCCGGGCAGCATGGATAAACTCCGGGTCGGAACCGTATTCCACCCGACCCGTCCGACCTGTCGGCCCGTCGTGGTCGGTCTCGGTCGGGGAGTTTCCATCACGTCGAACAGAAGGGCCGTCATGGCGAAGCAGGTCTACGTGGAATTGGTCGACGACATCGACGGTTCGCCCATCAAATCAGGCAAAGGGGAAACCATCGGATTCGCCGTCGACGGCGTCGATTACGAAATCGATCTCGGCACCAAGAATGCCAAGGAATTCCGGAAGCAGCTCGATTACTGGACCGGCTACGCCACCAAGTTGAACGGGCGCACGAAGAAGGCGAGCGCGAAGAAGGCGGCGTCCACCACGTCGACCCGAGATCCGTTGCAGACCAAGGCCATCCGGGAATGGGCGAGCCAGAACGGATACACCGTCTCGGCACGCGGCCGCATTCCCGCCGACGTCGAAGAGGCCTACAACGCGGCTCAGTAACCTCGGCGACTCCGCCGGTGCCGCAGAACGAGGACGCGTCCGATCAGCCCGAGGGTGACCACGGCCGTGCCCGTCGCGACGGAGGCCGGCGGCAACGTCACCACCAGCGCACCGCAGCCGAGCAGCCCCACCCCCTGGAGAATGCGGGGATACCGCCGCGCCGTGCCGCGTTGCCGCGCCGCAGCGATATTGGCCACCGCGTAGTAGAGCAGCACCCCGAACGACGAGAATCCGATCATCTCGCGAATATCGACCGTCGCCGCGAGAATCACGATCACCGCTGCGATCGCCAGGGTGGCCGCCCGCGGTGTCGATCGCGCGTCGTCGATGCGCGCCAGCCGTGCCGGAAGGTCACCCTCCCGCGCCATGGCCAGGGTGGTCCGGGAGAGTCCGGCGAGCAGCGCCAGCAACGCACCCGAGGACGCGAGGACCGCGGCGCCCCGCACCGCCGCGTCCAGCGCCGGGTGGCCGAGCTCGGCGACGGCGGCCGCGAGCGGAGCCGGGGACCCGGCCACACCGTCGGCCCCGAGAATGCCGAGCACGGTCACCGCGACGGCCGTGTACGCGATGATCACGACCACGAAGGCGATCACGACGGCCCGCGGGATGGTTCGCGCCGGATCACGCACCTCCTCACCGAGGGTGGCGATGCGGGCGTATCCCGCGAAGGCGAAGAACAGAATCCCTGCCGCCCCCAGCAGCCCGGCGGGGCTCGGGCCGCCCGTCGGGACGACGGCGGCCAGGTCGGGTGACGACGACGCTCCGGCCACCACCGCGGCCAGCAGGACGGCGCCCACCACCGCCACCACGACGCGTGTGGCGAAGGCCGTGCGCGTGATGCCGGCGAGGTCGATGGCGGTCACCACGACGACCACCAGGACGGCGACCGGCCGCGCGTGGTCGGGCCAGGCGTAGGCGCCGACGGTCCAGGCCATCGCGGCGCAGCTCGCGGTCTTGCCCACCAGGAAGCACCAGCCCGCGGCGAACCCCCACCAGTCGTCCAGTTCGGCCCGGCCGTAGGCGTACACACCGCCCGACGTCGGATGCTGCGCGGCCAACTGGGCCGTGGACGTCGCGTTGCAGAAGGCCACCACGGCGGCAACCGCCAGGGCGGGCAGCAACCAGGACCCGGCAGCCGCCGCGGCCGGACCCAGCGCGGCGAAGATCCCCGCCCCGATCATCGATCCCACCCCGATGGCCACCGCGTCGAACGTTCCGAGTCGTCTCGCGAGCGGCACGGCGGTCACTCTAGGCGGCCGGCGCGCGACGAGCATTTCGATGAATGACGATTAACCGAAACCGGCCCGCTGTGGGGTGCGCTGCGTTAGCGTCGGGCGCACCGACCGCCCACCCACCCCGGAGGATCCCGTGCCCGAGCCGTCCCTGTCCGCCGGTGAGACCACCACACCGCTGCTCACCGACACGATCGGTGACGACTTCGACCGCACCGTCGCCCGCGTCGGGTCGAACGACGCACTGATCGACGTCGCGTCGGGACGCCGCTGGACGTACGACGAGCTGCGTCGCGACGTCGACGCCGTCGCCCGCGGACTGATGGCCGACGGGGTCGCGGTGGGGGACCGCGTCGCTGTCTGGGCACCCAACCGGCCCGAGTGGACGATCCTGCAGTACGCCACCGCCAAGATCGGCGCGGTGCTGGTCACCGTCAACCCGGCCTACCGCGCGCGAGAGCTGCAGTACGTGCTGACGCAGGCGCAGGTGTCGATCCTGGTGGCCGTCACCGCCCACGCGTCCAGTGACTACGCCGCGATGATCGAGGAGGTCCGCGGCGACTGCCCCGAGCTGCGCCGCGTGGTGTTCATGGACACCGACGACTGGGCCTCGGTCGCGCAGGCGGGGGAGGCCGTGTCGGCGGAGACGTTGGCGGCCCGCTCGGCCGAGCTGACAGCGGACGACCCGATCAACATCCAGTACACCTCGGGCACCACCGGGTTCCCGAAGGGCGCCACCCTGAGCCACCGGAACATCCTCAACAACGGCTATTTCGTCGGTGAGCTCTGCCATTACACGGAGCAGGATCGCGTCTGCATTCCGGTGCCGTTCTATCACTGCTTCGGCATGGTGATGGGCAATCTCGCCTGCACCTCGCACGGTGCGGCCATGGTGATTCCGGGCCCGTCGTTCGACCCCGCGGCGGTGCTGCGGGCCGTGTCGGCGGAGCGATGCACCTCGCTCTACGGCGTGCCGACCATGTTCATCGCCGTCCTCGCGGCCCTCGGCGACAGTGCCGCCGAGGACGAGAGCGGCACCGCCGCGGGCTACGACCTCGGCACCCTCCGCACCGGCATCATGGCCGGCTCGCCGTGCCCCACCGAGGTGATGAAGCAGGTGATCGAGGTCCTCGGGATGACCGAGGTGTCCATCGCGTACGGAATGACGGAGACGTCACCGGTCTCCCTGCAGACTCGCTCCGACGACACCCTCGAGCAGCGGGTGTCCACGGTCGGCCGCGTCGGCCCGCACCTCGAGGTGAAGATCGTCGATCCCGTCACGGGGGAGACGGTGCCGCGCGGCGAGCCGGGCGAGCTGTGCACCCGCGGCTACTCCGTGATGATCGGCTACTGGAACAACCCGGAGAAGACCGCCGAGGCCATCGACGACGAGCGATGGATGCACACCGGCGACATCGGCGTCATGGACGACGACGGCTACGTCGCGGTCACCGGGCGCATCAAGGACATGGTGATCCGGGGCGGGGAGAACATCTACCCGCGCGAGATCGAGGAGTTCCTCTACACCCATCCCGACATCCTCGACGCGCAGGTGGTCGGCATTCCCGACTCGAAGTACGGCGAGGAGCTGCTGGCCTGCGTGCGGCTGCGCGACGGGGCGGCAAACCTCACCGCGGACGACCTGCGGGAGTTCTGCCGAGGCAAGTTGGCGCACTACAAGATTCCGCGGTACGTCGAGGTGCTCGACGAGTTCCCGATGACCGTGACCGGCAAGGTGCGCAAGGTGGAGCTGCGGGAGCGGTTCGCGCGGTAGTCGGGACTCGTCAAGCTCGGAAGAGCATGGTCTCGGCCGTGAGGCCGGGACCGAACGCCATCGCGCACCCCCGCCCGGTGTCGCCGCGGTCCATCATCTCCTTCAGCACGAAGAGCACGGTGGCCGAGGACATGTTGCCGTAGTCGTCCAGGACCGTCCGGGACGCCGACAACCGGTCCGGTGTCAGCTCGAGGGCGCCCTCCACCGCGTCGAGAATGGACCGTCCTCCGGGGTGGATCGCCCAGAGGTCGATCGACGACGGCTCCGCGCCCGCGAGCACCGTCTTCATCGTGGGTGCGTCGAGCGCGCGTGACAGCGAGCCCGGCACCTTGCCGGACAACACCATGTCGAAGCCCATCCCGCCGATCCGCCACGTGATCAGCTCGCGAGAATCCTCGATCATCAGCGCCTGGAACGACTCGAGGGCGAGACCCTGTTCGTCGGCCGTCACCAGCACCGCCGCCGCGCCGTCGCCGAACACGAGGAACGAGAGCATCGTCTCGAGGTCCTGCGTGGACTGCATGTGCAGCGAGCACAGCTCCACACTGACCACCAGGACACGCGCGGTCGGCTCGGACCGGACGATGTGGTGCGCCAGCTTGAGACCGTTGATGCCGGCGAAGCAGCCCATGAAGCCCACCTGGGTGCGCTCGACGGTGGTCGGGACGCCGCAGCGACGCATGATCTCGAAATCGATACCGGGGGAATAGAACCCGGTGCAGGTCAACACGATCAGATGGGTGACGTCGGCCGCGGCGGGGCCCAGTCCCAGCCCGTCCACCGCGCGCACCGCCAGGTCCGGTGCGCTGCGCTCGAACTCGATCATGCGCGTCTCGGTGTCGACGGCATTGGGATCGTCGCCGTAGAAACTCGCGACGGACGGGAACGCCGCCCACCGGTGCGAGATCTGGGCACGCTCGGCCATCCGACGGAAGAGCAGATGCTTGCGCCGCTCGTCGAAGGAGTTCTGGGCGTACTCGACGAAGTCGTCGTGCACGTCGTACTCGGGTACCGCGGTGGAGATCGCGTTGACGTAGGCGGTGGTGGGACTCACCCCACCGGGGTTCCCGCCCACCGCATCGCCAACCACCGCGACAATGGCGGGCATGCGCATCGAAGATCGTGACTGGGTGGAGAACGCGCTGCGGATCGTCGAGGCCGACGCCAACCGCAGCGCGGACACCCACCTGCACCCGTTCCCCCTGCCCGCGTCGTGGGGGATCGACCTCTACCTCAAGGACGAGTCGGTGCACCCCACCGGCTCGCTCAAGCATCGCCTGGCGCGCTCGCTCTTCCTGTTCGGGCTCGCCAACGGCGACATCGGCCCGGACACCACCCTGGTGGAGGCGTCGTCCGGCTCGACCGCGGTGTCCGAGGCCTACTTCGCTCGACTGATCGGGCTGGAATTCGTCGCCGTGATGCCGGCGTCCACCTCGCCCGCCAAGATTGCCCTCATCGAGCGGTACGGCGGCATCTGTCGCCTGGTCGAGTCCTCGGGCGCGGTGTACGACGTCGCGGAAGAGCTGGGCGCACAGGAGAACTGGTTGTACCTCGATCAGTTCACCAACGCCTCGGTGGTCACCGACTGGCGCGGGAACAACTCCATCGCGGCCTCCATCTTCGATCAGATGTCCCTGGAACGGTTCCCCGTCCCCTCGTGGGTCGTGGTCGGCGCGGGCACCGGCGGGACGTCGGCCACCATCGGCCGGTACGTGCGCTACCGCCGCGTCCCGACGCGCGTCTGCGTCGTCGATCCCGAGGGCTCGGCCTTCCACGACGCCTGGCTCACCGGCCGTCGCGACGTCGTCGGCACCGGATCCCGCATCGAGGGCATCGGTCGCCCGCGCGTCGAGCCGTCGTTCGTCCCCGCGGTCATCGAACGGATGGAGCGCGTGCCGGACGCCGCGTCGGTCGCCGCCGCGCGCATGCTCGGCCGGGTCACCGGACTCCATGCCGGCGGGTCGACGGGAACCAACCTGATCGGCGCGTTCCGCCTGATCTCGGAGATGCGCGCGGCGGGGGAGCGGGGCAGCATCGTCACCCTGCTCTGCGACGGCGGGGAGCGGTACGAGCACACCTACTACGACGACGCGTGGGTGGCCGAGCGTGGGTGGGACCTCGCCGCCGAGCACGACCGCATCGACCGGTTCCTCGCCACGGGCGAGTTCTCCGGCGCGTCGTGAGCGCGGACTAGCCTGGCGTCATGGCCGAGAACGAGAATTCTTCCTCAACTGCGTCGTCCGAGCCCACGTCGTCCGAACCCAAGGGCGGCCGTCCGGGTCCGGCGGACCAGGGCGGCGCCGGCGGCATGGCGACCCGGGAGAACGCGCCCGAGGTGGCCGAGACCGAAGCGCGCGAAGGCACCGACTGACGTGGTCCCCATCGGCCGGGCGACGGTCCGGGACGCCGATCCTGCTGTGCTGTACCGCATTCTGCGTCTGCGGACACAGGTGTTCGTCCACGAGCAGCGCATCGTGGACGAGGAGGAGATCGACGGTCGGGACCTCGAGGACACCACCACCTTGTTCTGGGTGGAGGAGAACGGGGAGGTCCTGGCCACCCTCCGCCTGCTCCAGGACGACCTGCCGGCGCATGTCGGCCGCGTGGCGACGGCGCAGCAGGCCCGCGGTCGCGGTCTCGCGGCCGACCTGGTGCGGGCCGCGCTGGAGCACGCGGGAACCGACGTCGCCATCTCCGCACAGGCCTACCTCGAGGGCTGGTACGGGCGCCTGGGGTTCGTCCGGACGGGGGAGAACTACCTCGAGGCGGGCATAGACCACGTGCCCATGCTGTTCACGCGACCGTGACCGGTCAGGAGCGAGGCCAGTCGGCGAGATCCGCGGCGACGGCCGCGGTGCTGCGCAGGAACTCCAGCAGCAGTGCGTCGGGATCCTCGGCCCGACGGACGTCGGCGTAGGGCAGGACGAACTCGCCCAGCGCCGCGTCCCAGTGGGCGGCGGCCGGGGTCACGGCGGCCTCGGCGAACCCCTCGGGCTGCGGATAGGCGTAGGAGTAGAACACCCCTTCCGACGCGCCGCCGGGCCAGTAGCCGGCGCTGGAAAGTTCGGCGCGGTAGGCCTCGTGCATCACCCAGTCGGGGCAGTTCGGGATGCCGCCGGGATGGGTCGGCGCCGGCCGCCCCGAGAACCGCGTGACCGCCAGATCGAAAGCACCCCAGAAGAAGTGCGACGGGCTGGACTTGCCGTCGAACTCGGCGCGGAACCGGGAGAAGACCCGATCCGCGGAGACCAGGGATCGCCAGAAGCGGTGCGCCGCCTCGGCGTCGTAACTCGCGTGGACGGTGTCGTCGGCGAACGGAATCGCGGTCTCCAGTTCGACGGGCACGGGCAGATACGTCACCCGGACGTCGAGTGCCCCCAGCATCGCGTCGAACTCTCGATGGAAGTCGGCCACGGACATGGGCCGCAGATCGACGCGGCGGGTGTCGCCGCGCGTCGTCGTGGCGATCAGGGCGTGCTCGACGAAGTCGAACCGGATCTCGAGGCCGCCGTCCCGGTAGGGCATCAGCGACGTCGTCAAGCCCGTGGCGTCGACGTAGAGCGTGACGCCCCACCAGTGATTGACCGGCGGCGCGAGCGCCATCCGCACCTTGCCGACGATCTGCGTCCAGAGATGCAGGGTGTCACGGGTGTCCTGCCAGGACTCCACCTCGAGCGCAGGCCAGAATTCGTGCGTCACACCACGAATCCAATCACGGTTCGGTGCAGAAATCCCCCGTGAGCGTGGAGAACTGCACCGAAAATGCCGGCCGGTCCGCTAGCGTCGGGCGGGTGACGGACGAGTCGGTGACGGTGCTGGTCTACAGCAGTCGCGCCGACACGCGCGCCCTCGTGCACGCCGCCCTCGGCACCCGTCCGCATCCCGACCTGCCGCCCGTGACGTATCTCGACGTCGCGACGGGCCCCATGGTGGTCCGCCATCTCGACGCCGGCACCGTGGACCTCGCGATCCTCGACGGTGAGGCGGCCCCGGTGGGCGGCATGGGCCTGGCCAAGCAGGTGCGCGACGAGGTCGAGGTCTGCCCGCCGCTCCTGGTCCTCACCGGTCGGCCGCAGGACGCCTGGCTGGCGGACTGGTCGCGGGCGGACGCGATCGTCTCGCACCCCATCGACCCGTTCGAGCTCGGCCGCGCGGTCACCGCGCTCCTGCGACAGCACAGCTGACCCGCGAGGTCGCGCGGGGATCACGATCCGACACCGCCGCGAACCCGAGTGTCGAAACCGGACCGCCCGCGACGGGAACGTCCTAGTGTGTGACTCGGATCACGTGAGAAGAGGTCACCACCTTCGACACGGGCAGGAGTGAGCGGTGAACGCCGACGCATACGTTCCGATTCTGGTTCTCGGTGCGATAGCCGTTGCGTTCGCGGTGTTCTCGGTATTCGTGGCGTCCGCGGTGGGCCCGAGGCGCTACAACCGAGCGAAGCTCGAGGCGTACGAATGCGGCGTCGCGCCCACCCCGCAGCGCCCCGGTGGCGGCCGCTTTCCGGTCAAGTTCTACCTGACCGCAATGCTTTTCATCATCTTCGACATCGAGATCGTCTTTCTCTACCCCTGGGCGGTGCACTACGAGGCGCTCGGCGTGTTCGGGCTGCTCGCCATGGGGCTGTTCATCGTCAACGTCTCCGTCGCCTACGCGTACGAGTGGCGACGCGGAGGGCTCAGCTGGGAGTGATCGACCGGACGCGGGTCCCGACGACCCGCGAGAGGTGAGGTGCGCATGGGCGTCGAGGAGAAGCTGCCGAGCGGCTTCCTGCTGACCACCGTCGAGGGGCTGGCGGGCTTCGCTCGCAAGGGCTCGCTGTGGCCCGCGACCTTCGGACTCGCCTGCTGCGCCATCGAGATGATGTCGACCACCTCGGGCCGGTTCGACCTCGCGCGGTTCGGCATGGAGGCGTTCCGCGCGTCGCCGCGGCAGGCGGACCTCATGATCGTGGCCGGACGCGTCAGTCAGAAGATGGCGCCGGTGCTGCGGCAGGTGTACGACCAGATGGCGGAGCCGAAATGGGTTCTGGCCATGGGGGTCTGCGCGTCCTCCGGCGGGATGTTCAACAACTACGCCGTGGTGCAGGGTGTCGACCACGTGGTGCCCGTGGACATCTATCTCCCCGGCTGCCCGCCGCGTCCGGAGATGCTCATCAACGCGATCCTCACCCTGCACGCGTCGATCGCCCGCATGCCCCTGGGTGTCGACCGCGAGCGGGCGGTGCGGGAGGCGGAGGCTGCGGCTCTCTCGGTGCCCGGCACGGACCCGACGTTCCTCGACCTGCCGGCGGTGCCGCGGTGACGGGGCCGACCGACCCCACGGTGCCGCGGGGCATGTTCGGTGTGCGCGGCTCCGGCGACACGTCCGGGTACGGCCGCCTCGCCCCACCGATAGCCCGGTCCGACACCGCGTCCCGGCCGTACGGCGAGCCGTTCGACACCGTGATGGACGCCCTCGATGACGCGCTGGGACCCACGGCGACCGACGCCGTCGAACGGGTGGTGATCCACCGCGGCGAACTCACCGTCCACGTCGCCCGGGACCGTCTGCCGGCGGTGCTGTCGGCGCTGCGGGACACCGAGTCCCTGCGCTTCGAGCTCTGCCTCGGAGTCAGCGGCGTGCACGTTCCCGCCGACACGAGCCGCGAGCTGCACGCGGTGTACCACCTGTCCTCCCTCACGCACGGACGGCGGATCCGCGTGGAGGTCTCGGTCCCGGATTCCGATCCGCACGTGCCGTCGTCTTGCGGTATCTACCCGACCAACGACTGGCACGAGCGCGAGACGTACGACTTCTTCGGGATCCTGTTCGACGGTCATCCGTCGCTGACCCGCATCGAGATGCCCGACGACTGGGAGGGGCATCCCCAGCGCAAGGACTATCCGTTGGGCGGCATCCCCGTTCAGTTCCACGGCGCCACCATTCCACCCCCCGACCAGCGGAGGTCCTACTCCTGATGACACCGCACCAGCAGGTCACCGACGCGCCCGTCGAACCCCGGGTCTACACCGCGGGCGGGCAGGACTGGGACGAGATCGCGGACCTTGCGAGTGCCGCCGGGGACGAACGCATCATCGTCAACATGGGCCCGCAGCACCCCTCCACGCACGGCGTGCTCCGCCTGATCCTCGAGATCGAGGGCGAGACGGTGACCGAGGCCCGGTGCGGAATCGGCTACCTGCACACCGGTATCGAGAAGAACCTCGAGTTCCGCACCTGGACGCAGGCGGTCACCTTCGTCACGCGCATGGACTATCTGTCCCCGTTCTTCAACGAGACGGCCTACTGCCTCGGGGTCGAGAAATTGCTCGGCATCACCGACGACATCCCCGAGCGGGCGTCGGTGATCCGCGTTCTGTTGATGGAGCTGAACAGGATCTCCTCGCACCTCGTCGCCCTCGCCACGGGCGGTATGGAACTCGGCGCGGTCACGGCCATGCTCTTCGGATTCCGCGAGCGCGAGCTGATCCTCGACATCTTCGAGACGATCACCGGTCTGCGCATGAACCACGCGTACATTCGCCCCGGCGGTGTCGCGATGGACCTGCCGAGCGACGCCGTCCCGAAGATCCGAGAACTGCTCCAGCTGTTGCCGGTTCGGCTCCGCGACATGAGCGCCATGCTCGACGACAACCCCATCTGGAAGGGCCGCACCCGCGGGATCGGCTTCCTCGACCTCACCGGATGCGTGGCGCTGGGGGTCACCGGGCCGTGCCTGCGCGCGACGGGTCTGCCGCACGACCTGCGTCGGGCGGAACCCTACTGCGGCTACGAGAACTACGAGTTCGACGTGATCACCGAGACCGAGTCCGACTGCTACGCCCGCTATCTCATCCGCGTCGACGAGATGGCGGAGTCGCTGAAGATCGTCGAGCAGTGTCTGGACGCGCTGCACCCGGGGCCGGTGACGATCGCCGATCGCAAGACGGCCTGGCCGGCGAACCTGGTGTCCGAGGCGGACGGGCTGGGTCAGTCCCGCGATCACGTCCGCACCATCATGGCCGGCTCCATGGAATCGCTGATCCACCACTTCAAGCTGGTGACGGAGGGCATCCGCGTCCCGGCCGGCCAGGTGTACTCCGCGGTGGAGTCACCGCGGGGCGAGCTGGGGGTACATCTGGTGTCCGACGGCGGAACCCGGCCCTACCGAGTGCATTTCCGCGATCCGTCGTTCACCAACCTGCAGGCGGTCGCGGCCATGTGCGAAGGCGGCATGGTCTCCGACGTGATCGCCGCGGTGGCGAGCATCGATCCCGTCATGGGCGGGGTGGACCGATGAGCGCGCGCGAACCGGTGCTGGTGCCGTTCGGCCCGGCCCCCGAGGAGCGGGTCCAGCTGGTGCAGCCCGGTGCTCGTCGGACGTACCCGGCCGTGGTCCGGGAGCGGCTCGAACGAGACGCGGCGACCGTCGTCGCCCGCTACCCGCGGCCCCGCTCGGCCATCATCCCGCTCCTGCATCTTCTCCAGGCGGAGGACGGCTACCTCACCCCCGCCGCCGTCGACTTCGTCTCGCACACCCTCGATCTCACCGGAGCCGAGGTGGCCGCCGTCGCCACGTTCTACTCGATGTACCGACGCGAGCCCACGGGCGACTACCTCGTGGGCGTGTGCACCAACACCCTGTGTGCGGTGATGGGCGGCGACGCGATCCACGCCGCGCTCACCGAGCATCTGGCCGACGATCCGGGGTCGGTCACCCTCGAACACATCGAGTGCAACGCGGCCTGCGACTACGCGCCGGTGGTCATGGTCAACTGGGAGTTCTTCGACAACCAGACGCCGGAGTCGGCGCGCACCCTGGTCGACGACCTGCGGTCCGGACACCCGGTCACTCCCACCCGCGGCACCACACTGTGCACGTTTCGCGAGACCTCGCGCATCCTGGCCGGATTCCCGGACCCCCGGCCGGGTGCCAACGACGCCGCCACGGCGGGCGACGCGACGCTGGCCGGTCTGCGCGCCGCACGCGAAACCGGCTCCACGGCAACCGATCCGAGCTCGGCCGAGGAGACGACGACCGGGGTCCCCGACGTCCCGACCGACTCCACTCCCGACGAGCCGGCGCCCGCGCCGTCCGCCGACGTTCCCGGGAAGGAACCGCGATGACGCTCACTCCGGTGCTCAGCCGGTACTGGGACCACCCCCGGTCCTGGACGCTCGAGACCTACCGCGACCACGGCGGCTACGACGGGCTGGCCGCGGCTCTCGCACGGACGCCCGACGAGGTGATCGGGCTCGTGAAGGACGCCGGACTACGGGGTCGCGGCGGGGCGGGGTTCCCCACCGGCGTCAAGTGGAGCTTCATCCCGCAGGACGGACCGACGCCGGCGGACCAGTCGGTGCCCCACTACCTGGTGGTGAACGCCGACGAGTCCGAGCCCGGGACCTGCAAGGACATGCCGCTGCTCATGGCGACGCCGCACGCACTGGTCGAGGGCATGATCATCGCGGCGTACGCCATCCGGTCCGCGCGCGCGTTCGTGTACCTGCGCGGCGAGGTGGTGCCGGTCCTGCGTCGCCTGCAGACCGCCGTGGCGGAGGCGTACGACGCCGGGTACCTGGGCACCGACGTCCTCGGATCCGGGTTCGATCTCGAGCTCGTGGTCCATGCGGGCGCGGGCGCCTACATCTGCGGTGAGGAGACCGCGCTGCTCGACTCGCTCGAGGGTCGACGCGGCCAGCCGAGGTTGCGCCCACCGTTTCCCGCGGTCGCCGGCCTGTACGCCGGACCGACGGTGGTCAACAACGTCGAGTCCATCGCGAGCGTGCCGTCGATCCTGGCGAACGGCGTGGACTGGTTCCGCTCGATGGGCAGCGAGAAGTCGCCCGGGTTCACCCTCTACTCCCTCTCGGGACACGTCGAACGGCCCGGCCAGTACGAGGCGCCGCTCGGTATCACCCTGCGCGAGTTGCTGACTCACGCCGGGGGAGTGCGCGCCGGCCACGAGTTGAAGTTCTGGACGCCCGGCGGGTCGTCGACGCCGATCTTCACCGCGGAGCACCTCGACGTCCCGCTCGACTACGAAGGGGTCGCCGCGGCCGGGTCGATGCTGGGCACCAAGGCACTGCAGATCTTCGACGAGACCACCTGCGTCGTGCGCGCGGTCCGTCGGTGGAGCGAGTTCTACGCCCACGAATCGTGCGGCAAGTGCACTCCGTGTCGGGAGGGCACCTACTGGCTGGTGCAGATCCTCGCCCGGATGGAGGAGGGCACGGCGTCCGAGGACGACCTGCAGAAGCTGCTGGACGTAGCCGACAGCATCCTCGGAAAGTCGTTCTGCGCGTTGGGCGACGGCGCGTCCAGCCCCATCGTGTCGTCGGTGAGGTTCTTCCGGGAGGAGTACCTCGAGCACGTGCGCGGCGGTGGGTGCCCGTTCGACCCCCACGCCTCGACTCTGATGGCCGGAGCGCTCGCATGACGGCCGCGCCGGAGACCCGGACGGTGGACCTGACCATCGACGGGATCCCGATCAGTGTCCCCGCGGGCACCCTCGTCATCCGCGCCGCCGAGATGCTGGGCATCACCGTGCCGCGGTTCTGCGACCACCCGCTGCTCGACCCGGTCGGGGCGTGCCGACAGTGCCTCGTGGACGTCGAAGGACAGCGAAAGCCGTTGGCCTCCTGCACCACCACGGTCAGCGACGGCATGGTCGTCCGGACCCAGCACAGCTCCGAGGTCGCCGAGAAGGCACAGCGCGGCGTGATGGAACTCCTGCTCATCAACCACCCGCTGGACTGCCCGGTCTGCGACAAGGGCGGCGAGTGCCCCCTGCAGAACCAGGCGATGTCGACCGGCCGCACGGAGTCCCGCTTCACCGAGACCAAGCGGACGTACCCCAAGCCGATCCCGCTCTCCACCGAGGTCCTGCTCGACCGCGAGCGGTGCGTGCTCTGCGCGCGCTGCACGCGGTTCTCCGAGCAGGTGGCGGGCGATCCGTTCATCGATCTACTCGAACGCGGTGCGCTGCAACAGGTCGGCATCTACGGCGCGGAGCCGTTCCGATCCTACTTCTCGGGCAACACCGTGCAGATCTGCCCAGTCGGGGCGCTCACCAACACCGCGTACCGGTTCCGGGCGCGGCCGTTCGATCTGGTGTCCACGCCCAGTGCGTGCGAGCACTGCGCCGGAGGCTGCGCGCAGCGCACGGACCACCGTCGCGGGGTGGTCCTGCGTCGCCTCGCGGGCGACGATCCCGAGGTCAACGAGGAGTGGAACTGCGACAAGGGCCGGTGGGCGTTCGCCTACCTCACCGAGCCCGACCGTCTCACCACCCCGCTGATACGCGGGCCGGAGGGTGAGCTCGTCCCCGCGTCGTGGCCCGAGGCCCTGGCCGTCGCCGCACGCGGCCTGACCGCGGCCCGCGGCAACGCGGGCGTGCTGGTGGGCGGACGCTCCACCGTCGAGGACGCCTACGCGTACGCGAAGTTCGCGCGGGTCGCGTTGGATACCAACGACGTCGACTTTCGAATGCGCGCGGTCTCGGAGGAGGAATCGGACTTCCTCGCCGCCCGCGTCGCGGGGCGCGGGCTCGGAGTCACCTACGCCGACCTCGCCGCCGCGCCGATCGTCCTCCTCCTCGCACTCGAACCCGAGGAGGAGAGCCCGATGATCTTCCTCCGCCTGCGGAAAGCGGTGCGCACCGGCCGAACTCGCGTCGTCGCCGTGGCGTCGCACCGGTCCGACGGGGCGCGCAAACTGTCCGCCGACGTCGTGCAGGCCGTGCCCGGGTCCGAGGCCGACGCCCTGCGGTCGCTTCCCGACGACGTCCGGGCGCTGCTGGCGACACCGGGTGCGGTGATCCTGATCGGCGAGCGCGCCGCCGGCCGTCCCGGCCTGCTGACCGCGGCCGCCGAGACGGCCGACGCCACCGGGGCGTCGTCGGCCTGGGTCCCCCGTCGGGCCGGCGATCGCGGCGCACTCGATGCGGGCGCGCTGCCCACCCTGCTGCCCGGTGGTCGACGGGTCGACGACGACGACGCGCGTCGAGCGGTGGCCGAGGCGTGGGGAGTGGCGGACCTGCCGTCGGCTCCCGGCCGGGACGTCGCCGCGATGGCGGACGTGTCGTACGCCGCCCTGGTCGTGGGCGGGGTGGACGCCGTCGACGCACCCGATCCCGACGCCCTCCGCGGTGCGGTGGATCGAGCGAACTTCGTGGTGGCGCTGAACATTCGCCGCTCGGAGCTGACCGATCGGGCCGACGTCGTCATCCCCGTCGCGGCGGTGACCGGGAAGGCCGGCACCTACGTGGACTGGGAAGGACGACGGCGTACCTTCCCCGCGGCGCTGCCCACGGCGTCGCTGCTTCCCGACGGCCGCGTGCTCGATGCGCTGGCGGACGCGATGGGCCACGCGCTGGGGACGAGCGATCCGGTGACGACTCTCGCCGAGCTCGACCGCCTGGGGTCGGACCCCGGCGACCGACCGATGGTCGCCCCCGTGGTGTCCCCGCGTCCGACCGTCGCGGCCGGCAGCGCCGTGCTCGACGGGTGGCGGGTGCTGCTCGACGGCGGCAGCCTGCAGGACGGGGAGGACGCCCTCGCCGGCACCGCGCGCACCCCGGTCGTGCGGCTGTCGGAGGCCACGGCCGCCGAGGTGGGCGTCGCCGACGGCGATCCGGTGACGTTGTCCACCGACCACGGTGCGGTGACGTTCCCCCTGGAGATCGCGGACCTGCCGGACCGCGTGGTGTGGGCGCCGTTGCATGCCCCCGGTGCGGCGCTGTCGGAGCATCTCGGCGTCGGACCGGGTGCGACGGTTCGGGTGGCGGGAGGCGCCCGATGACCCCCGAGGCTCCCGATCTGTCGCTGTTCGGAACGGACCCGATCTGGCTGATCGTCGCGAAGGCGCTGGCGGTCTTCGTGTTCCTCGTGCTGACCCCGCTGCTGTGTATCCTCGCCGAGCGCAAGGTCATGGCGTGGATGCAGATGCGGGTGGGGCCCAACCGCACCGGGCCGTTCGGGCTGCTGCAGTCCCTGGCCGACGGCATCAAACTGGCGCTGAAGGAAGGCCTGGTGCCCGCCGGCGTCGATCGCCCGATCTACCTGCTGGCGCCGGTGATCTCGGTGGTCCCGGCCTTCATGGCGTTCGCCGTCATCCCCTTCGGTCCGACCGTGTCGGTGTTCGGCCATGTCACGCCGCTGCAGTTGACCGACATGCCGGTCGCGGTGCTCTACGTGCTCGCGGTGACGTCGATCGGGGTCTACGGCATCGTGCTCGCCGGGTGGTCGTCGGGGTCGACCTACCCGCTGCTCGGGGCCCTGCGCTCGACCGCGCAGGTGATCTCCTACGAGGTCGCGATGGGTCTGAGCTTCGCGGCGGTGTTCCTGCTTGCCGGCACCATGTCCACGTCCGGCATCGTCTCCGCTCAGGAGCGCCTGTGGTTCGTGGTGATGCTGCTGCCGTCGTTCCTCATCTACGTGGTGTCGATGGTCGGCGAGACCAACCGCGCCCCGTTCGACCTGCCGGAGGCGGAGGGCGAACTGGTGGGCGGCTTCCACACCGAGTACTCCTCCTTGCGCTTCGCGATGTTCATGCTCGCCGAGTACGTCAACATGGTCACCGTCTCCGCCCTGGCCACCACCCTCTTCCTCGGCGGGTGGCGCGCGCCGTTCCCCGTCAGCTGGTGGGAGGGGGCGAACCAGGGCTGGTGGCCGGTGCTGTGGTTCACGATCAAGGTCTGGATGTTCCTGTTCGTCTTCATCTGGCTGCGCAGCACCCTTCCGCGCCTGCGTTACGACCAGTTCATGGCCTTCGGCTGGAAGGTCCTCATCCCGGCCGCCCTGCTCTGGGTGATGGTGGTCGCCGCGGTGCGGGTCCTGCTCGTGGACTCGCCGCACGTGCGACCGGCCACCGTCGTGGTGTCCCTCGTCTTCACCCTCGCCCTGGCTCTGGTGCTCCGCGCCCGAGTGCGCCGGGCGCGGCTGCCCCGGACGGTGGCCGGCACCGTCGCCGTCGAGGACACACACCTCGCCGACGGGGGTTTCCCGGTGCCGCCCTTGCCCTCTCGCACGGCCCGACCCACGGCGTCCCGAACCACCGCAACCCGATCCGAGGAGCGAGCAGATGCCCCCTGACGGACCCGGCCCGCTCGCGGGATTCGGCGTGACCTTCTCGACGATGTTCAAGAAGGCGCACACCGAGTCGTACCCGGAGGAGAAGCGCCCCACCGCCACCCGCTATCACGGGCGGCATCAGCTGAACCGCTACGCGGACGGACTCGAGAAGTGCATCGGGTGCGAACTCTGCGCCTGGGCGTGTCCGGCCGACGCGATCCACGTCGAGGGCGCGGACAACACCGAGGCGCAACGCTTCTCGCCCGGTGAGAGGTACGGGCGGGTGTACCAGATCAACTACCTCCGGTGCATCGGCTGCGGCCTCTGCATCGAGGCCTGCCCCACCCGCGCGTTGACGATGACCAACGACTACGAGATGGCGGACGACAACCGCGAGGACCTGATCTACGGCAAGGACAAGCTGCTCGCCCCGCTCGCCGACGGCATGGAGGCACCGCCGCACCCGATGGCCGACGGTGCCACCGACGACGACTACTACCGCGGGACCGTGCGGTGACCGGCGAGGCGGTGGTCTTCTGGATTCTGGCTCCCCTCACCGTGATCGCCGCGCTCGGAGTGGTCGCGTCCGCGAAGGCGGTGTACTCGGCGCTGTTCCTGGCCTCGACCATGGTGATGCTCGCGGTGTTCTACATCGTTCAGGGCGCAGTCTTCCTCGGCGTGGTGCAGATCGTCGTCTACACCGGCGCGGTGATGATGCTGTTCCTCTTCGTGCTCATGCTCGTGGGCGTCGACACCTCGGACACGTTGACCGAGAATCTGCGCGGGCACCGCGCCGCGGCGGTGGTGATCGGGCTCGGGTTCGGGTTCTTGCTCATCGGCGGCCTGGGCAACGCGTCGTTGACCGGGTTCACCGGGTTCACCGGGGACGCCGTGGCGGGCGCCGGCACGGTGGAGGCCCTGGCCGAGCTGATCTTCGTGCGCTACGTCTGGGCGTTCCAGCTCACCGGCGCCCTGTTGATCACCGCCACCATCGGGGCGATGGTGCTGACGCACCGGGACCAGGTGGGCGCCGCGAAGACGCAGAAGCAGTTGTCGCAGGAGCGATTCCGGCGCGGTGACCGCGTGACGCCCCTGCCGAGCCCCGGCGTCTACGCCCGGCACAACGGGGTGGATCGGCCCGCGCGGCTGCCCGACGGCGCTCCGGCTCCCACGTCGGTGGGGCGCCAGTTCCGCACGTCCCCCGAGACGCCGGCGGAGAAGACCGACGGGGGGTTGCCGTGAACCCCGACCACTATCTGTACCTCGCCGCGGCGCTCTTCACCATCGGTGCGTCCGGAGTATTGTTGCGGCGCAACGCCATCGTGGTGTTCATGTGCGTCGAGCTCATGCTCAACGCGGCCAACCTGGCCTTCGTCACGGTGGCCCGCACCCGGAGCGAGGTCGACGGTCAGGTCTTCGCCTTCTTCACCATGGTGGTCGCGGCCGCCGAGGTAGTGGTGGGCCTGGCAATCATCATGGCTATTTTCCGATCCCGTCGATCCGTCTCGGTCGACGACGACAGTCTGCTGAAGTTCTGACGTGGGCACCACGCTCGCTCTGCTCCCCGGCCTGCCGCTGCTCGGCGCCGCGGCGCTGCTGCTCGGCGGTCGCCGCACCGACCGGTGGGGACACGTCCTCGCCACCGCGCTGGTGTTCGCGTCCTTCGGCGTCGCGGTGGCCGCGTTCGTCTCGATGCTGGACCGACCGGTCGACGAACGCCGCGTCGGCTCCGTCCTGTTCTCCTGGGTCCCCGCACCGGAGCTGTCGGTCGACTTCGGTCTGGCCCTCGACCCACTGTCGATCTGCTTCGTCCTGCTCATCACCGGCGTCGGCGGCCTCGTGCACGTCTACTCCATGGCCTACATGCGCGACGACCCGCACCGGCGCCGGTTCTTCGCGTACCTCAATCTGTTCGTCGCGGCCATGCTCGTCCTGGTCATGGCCGACAACTTCCTCGGCCTCTACCTCGGGTGGGAAGGGGTCGGGCTCGCGTCGTACCTGCTCATCGGGTTCTGGTCACACAAGCCGTCGGCGGCGACGGCGGCGCGGAAGGCCTTCGTCGTCAACCGGGTCGGCGACATCGGCCTGGCCGTCGCCCTCATGATCATGGTGGCCGAGGTCGGGTCGGTGTCCTACGACGCGGTGTTCGCCGCTGCCGGCATCGAACTCGGGCAGGGCACCACGACGGCGCTCGGGTTGCTTCTGCTCCTCGCCGCGTGCGGCAAGTCGGCCCAGGTTCCACTGCAGTCCTGGCTCGGTGACGCGATGGAGGGCCCCACCCCGGTGTCCGCCCTGATCCACGCGGCCACGATGGTGACGGCCGGGGTTTACCTGATCGTCCGGTCCGGCGCGATCTTCGAGGCCGCGCCCGCGGCGCAGACGGCCGTGGTGGCCGTCGGCGCGGTGACGCTGCTGGTCGGCGCGATCATCGGCTGCGCGAAGGACGACATCAAGAAGGCGCTCGCGGCGTCGACGATGAGCCAGATCGGCTACATGGTCCTCGCCGCCGGCCTCGGCCCCGCCGGGTACGCCGTCGCGATCATGCACCTGCTGACGCACGGCTTCTTCAAAGCAGGACTGTTCCTCGGCGCCGGTTCGGTGATGCACGCGATGAACGACGAGACCGACATGCGACGGTACGGCGGGCTCGCACGCGTACTTCCCGTCACCGCGGTCACGTTCGGTCTGGCCTACCTCGCCATCATCGGCGTGCCCCCGTTCGCCGGGTTCTGGTCGAAGGACGGCATCATCGAGGCGGCGTTGGACGAGGGCGGGGTGCGCGGCGTCCTGCTCGGCGGCGCCACCATCCTCGGCGCCGGCATCACGGCGTTCTACATGACGCGGGTCATGATCCTCACCTTCGGTGGCCGCCCCCGCTGGGACGCCGCCGAGGTACATCCGCACGAGGCGCCGGTGTCGATGACCGCGCCGATGGTGATCCTCGCGATCGGATCGGTCGGCGCGGGAGCCGTTCTGGCCGTGGGAGATCGGCTTTCGGGCTGGCTGGCCCCGGTGGTCGGCGAGCACGAGCCCGCGCATCTCGTTCCCGTGTGGGTGGTGACGCCCGTCGTGCTCGCCACCGTGGCGGTCGGCGTCGGTCTTGCCGTCCGGCAGTACGCCCGACGCGAGGTGCCGCTGGTGGCCCCGGCCGGAAGCCGCCTCACCCGCGCGGCACGACGGGATCTCTACGGCGACGACCTCAACGAGGCGATCGCCATGCGCCCCGGTCAGCGCCTCACGGCCGGAATCGTCCGTCTCGACGAGGTCGGCGTGGACGGGGCGGTCGGTGCGGTGGCGACCACAGTGCGCTCCGCCTCGGACCGACTTCGACTGCTGCAGAACGGGTTCGTCCGCACCTACGCCCTGTCGATGTTCGGCGGCGCCGTCCTGGTCCTCGCCGTCACGCTCGCACTCGGATCGGGGTCCTGACATGCTGACCGCTCTCTGGGTCCTGCCCCTGCTCGGCGCCGTGGCCGCCCTGATCGCCCCGCGCGGGTCCGCCTCCGCGGCCAGGGTGGTCGCGCTGCTGGCCTCCCTCGCCGCGTTCGCCCTGTCCGTGGTGGTCGCCGTGCGCTTCGTACCCGGCGCCATGGGTTACCAGTTCGTCGAATCCGCAACGTGGATCCCGCGATTCGGCGCCGGGTACGTCCTCGGTGTCGACGGTGTCGCGCTCACCCTGGTGCTGCTGACCACGGTTCTGGTGCCGCTGCTGCT
Organism: Rhodococcoides kroppenstedtii; assembly: GCF_900111805.1. Taxonomy (GTDB): domain Bacteria; phylum Actinomycetota; class Actinomycetes; order Mycobacteriales; family Mycobacteriaceae; genus Rhodococcoides; species Rhodococcoides kroppenstedtii. Next base: position 193,447 of record NZ_FOJN01000006.1, on the reverse strand, counting down.
GCTCGCCGGGTGGCGAGACGTCGAAGGCCGCGGCGCGGCGTCACGCCGCCCGCACACCTACGTGGCGCTGATCCTCGTGGTCGAGTCGATGGTGCTGGTCTCCCTGCTCTCCCTCGACATCCTGCTGTTCTACGTGTTCTTCGAAGCCATGCTGGTGCCGATGTACTTCCTCATCGGCGGCTTCGGTCCGCGCGTCGGTGCTGCACGCGCAGCGGCGGTGAAGTTCCTGCTCTACAACCTCGCCGGTGGTCTGGTGATGCTCGCGGCCGTCATCGGCCTGTACGCCGTCACCGCCGCCGAGGCATCACCGTTCTCGGCCGGGACGTTCGACGTGCGGGCGATCGCCGACGCGGCCGCCACCGGCGACCTCGGCGCGAGCCCCGCCGTGATCAACGCGATCTTCCTCGGCTTCCTGGTCGCCTTCGCGGTCAAGGCGCCGCTCTGGCCCCTGCACACCTGGTTGCCGGGCGCGGCCGTCGAATCCACCCCGGCCACTGCGGTTCTCATGATGGCGATCGTCGACAAGGTGGGGACGTTCGGCATGCTGCGGTACTGCCTGCAGCTCTTCCCCGACGCGTCGGCCACGTTCGCACCGTGGATCGTCGGGCTCGCGGTGATCGGCATCGTCTACGGGGCGATCCTCGCGATCGGCTCGACGGACATGATGCGCCTCATCGCCTACACGTCGATCTCGCACTTCGGGTTCATCGTGCTCGGCATCTTCGCCCTCACCGCGCAGGCCCAGGCCGGGTCGACGCTGTACATGCTCAACCACGGCATCGCCACGGCCGCACTGTTCCTCGTGGCCGGCTTCCTGGTCGCTCGTCGGGGCACCGCCGAGATCGCCGACTACGGCGGGGTCGGCCGCACCGCGCCCGTGCTGGCCGGCACGTTCCTGATCGCCGGCCTGGCCACCCTGTCCCTGCCGGGACTCGCCCCGTTCGTCAGCGAATTCCTGGTCCTGGTGGGCACGTACGCCCGGTACGAGGTCGCGGCGGTGGTCGCCGCCGTCGCGCTGGTCCTGTCCGCGGTGTACATCCTCTGGCTATACCAACGGGTCATGACGGGACCGACCACCGAGGCCGACCGCCGCATCCGCGATCTGGTCCCGCGTGAACTCGTCGTCGTCGCACCGCTTCTCGTGCTCGTGGTGGGACTCGGCGTCTACCCGAAGCCGATGCTCGACGTCATCACCCCCGCCGTGGACCGGACCTCGGTCCAACCGGTGGAGCAAGGAGTGGCAGCACCGTGACCGTTCCGACTCCGTCCGTCGAGTACGCCCTCCTGTCCCCCATGATCATCGTGCTCGCCGCCGCGGTGATCGCGGTGCTCGTCGAGGCCTTCGTCCCCGCCGAGGCGCGGCGCCGGACCCAACTCGTCCTCTCCCTCGGCGCGCTCGCCGCGGCGCTCGCAGCCGTCGTCGCGCTGGCCGGCGCCGAGGACCTCGTCGTCGCGGGAGCGCTCGCCGTGGACGGCGTCACGCTGGCGCTGCAGGGCAGCATCCTGGTCGTCACCGCCGGCGCCGTCGCGCTGGTCGCGCACCGAACCCTCGACCACCCGGAAGCCGAGCGGGTGGACGCGTTCACACCGCAGGCGTCCGTCGTCCCCGGCAGCCTCGCCGAGGCGCGCGCGGTGACCGCCCGGCTCACCCGTACCGAGGTCTATCCGCTCACCCTCTTCGCCGCCGGCGGCATGATGGTGCTGCCCGCCTCCGCCGATCTGCTGACGATGTTCGTGGCCCTCGAGGTGCTCTCGCTGCCTCTCTACCTGCTCTGCGGACTGGCGCGGCGACGACGGCTGCTCTCCCAGGAGGCGTCGCTCAAGTACTTCCTGCTCGGGGCGTTCTCGTCGGCGTTCTTCCTCTTCGGGGTGGCCCTGCTCTACGGGTACGCGGGGACGGTCGATCTCGCGGGCATCGCCGAGGCGAGTGCGACCGGATCCGCCACCGACCCACTGCTCGGGGTCATGGGCGTCGGGCTCGTGGCCGTCGGGCTGCTGTTCAAAGTCGGTGCGGTGCCGTTCCATTCGTGGGTTCCCGACGTGTACCAGGGCGCGCCGATTCCCGTCACCGCGTTCATGGCGGCGGCCACCAAGGTGGCGGCGTTCGGCGCCCTCGTCCGCGTCCTCGTCGTCGCCGCGCCCGCCCTCGAGGATCAGATCCGGCCGATGCTGTGGGCGGTGGCGATCGCGACGATGGTGGTGGGCGCCGTCGTCGCCGTCACCCAGACCGACGTGGTGCGCATGCTGGCGTACTCGTCCGTCGCACACGCAGGGTTCCTGCTGACCGGCGTCGTCGCAGGGAACGCGGGCATCGCCGCGACGCTGTTCTACCTGGCGGCGTACTCCGTCAGCACGCTCGGCGCGTTCGCGGTGGTGTGCGCCGTGCGCGACGACGGCGGCCCGGCCACCACCCTCTCCCGCTGGGCGGGCCTCGGCAGCCGGTCCCCGCTCCTGGCCGGTGCGTTCGCCCTGTTCCTGCTGGCCTTCGCCGGCATCCCGCTCACGAGCGGCTTCACCAGCAAGTTCGCGGTGTTCGAGGCCGCGCTCTCGGAGGGCGGCGCCGCGCTCGTGGTGGTCGGCGTCCTCTCCAGCGCCGTCGCCGCGTCGTTCTACGTGCGCGTGATCGTGGTGCTCTTCTTCACCCCGGCGGAGGGGTCCCCGCCCACCGTCGACGCCGGGCCGGGGGTCACCGTGGTCGTGGGTGTGGCCGCCGTCGTCACCATCGTTCTCGGCATCGTCCCGCAGCCCCTGTTGGACCTGATGGATCACGCGGCGGCGCTGCTCGCGACGTGACAGGCTGCCGGCCATGACCGTTCGATCACCGCACCGCGACCGGTACGACGCGACCGCGTTGCGCACCGCGTTCGCCGCCCGGCTCTCCGCGCTGTACGGCCGGGAGGTACCTGCGTACACGACGCTGGTCGACGTGGCCCGCGAGGTCAACGCCGACGTCCTGGCAACGCACGGCGAGGACGCGGAGCGGCTCGGGTCGATCGAGCGGGTGACGGCCGAGCGGCACGGCGCGATCCGGGTGGGCACGCCGGCCGAACTCGCCGCCGTGGCCACCGTCTTCGGCGCTCTCGGCATGTACCCGGTGGGGTTCTACTACCTGCGCGAGACCGCCGCGGCGGTGCCGGTGGTCTCCACTGCGTTCCGGCCGGTGGATCGAGACGAGCTGGCCCGCAACCCGTTCCGGGTGTTCACCTCGATGCTCGTCGTCGACGATCGGCGGTTCTTCACCCCCGACCTCGCCGCGCGGTTGAGCGAATTCCTCTCCCGCCGAACGCTGTTCCCTCCCTCGCTGCTCACGCTCGCCGACCGCGCGAGCAGGGAGGGCGGACTGGACGGGGACGACGCCGAGGCGTTCCTGACCGCCGCCACCGCCGCGTTCGCCCTGTCCCCCGAGCCGGTCGATCGGAACTGGTACGCCGAACTCTCCCGCGTCTCCTCGGTGGCCGCCGACATCGGCGGTGTCACCAGCACCCACATCAACCACCTGACGCCGCGCGTGCTCGACATCGACGGGCTCTACACGCGGATGCAGGCCCGCGGCATCGAAATGATCGACACCGTGCAGGGTCCCCCGCGCTGGGGCGGGCCGGACCTGCTGCTCCGCCAGACGTCCTTCCGCGCCCTGGCCGAACCACGACGCTTCCGCGAGCCGGACGGCCGCATCACCGACGACACGCTGCGGGTGCGCTTCGGCGAGGTGGAGGCACGAGGACTGGCCGCGACGCCGCGCGGACGGGAACTTTACGACCGCCTGCTCGTCCAACCCGGTGACGCAGCGGCGAACTGGCGGGCTGCCGCTCCCGCCACCGAGCGCGGGATGCTCGACGCCGACCTCGCCTACTTCACCGTCGCACCCACCGACGAGCGCCCGGACGGTCCACCACCGTCCACCGTGGCCGAGCTGCTCGACGGCGGGTGGGCCACCGCCACGCCCGTCGTGTACGAAGATTTCCTCCCGGCCTCCGCCGCCGGCATCTTCCGCTCCAACCTCACCGGCAGCAGCCGTCGTGACGACGACTCCGACGGTGCTGCAGTCGATCTCGCGTGGCTCGAGGGGGCCGTCGACCGCCCGATTCACGACCCCTACGCGCTGTACGGCGCCGGGCGCGCCGCCTCGCTCGACGCCGTCGTCGCGCACTGGACGCTTCCGACCAGGCCGACATGGTAAGCGCGAGTTCTGCCACAGGATCGACCGCGAACTCGCGGATCCGCGAAATCCGCCGTGATCGTGTGGGGAAACTCGCGCACCGAGGCCTAGCCGAGCGCAGCCACCACCCGTTCGGCCAGCGGAGCGGTCGACGCGGGGTTCTGGCCGGTGTAGACGGTGCGGTCCACCACGACGTGCGGCGACCACGCCTCGCCGGAGGAGAACGACGCGCCGCCCTCCCGCAGGCGGGTCTCGAGCAGCCACGGTGCCTTGTCGGCGAGCCCGGCCTGCTCCTCCTCGGTGTTGGTGAAGCCGGTGAGCTCGTAGCCGGCGAAAGGCCACGAGCCGTCGTCACGTGTCGCGGCGAGCAGCGCGGCGGGCGCGTGGCAGACGGCCGAGACCACCTTGCCGCTGTCGAGGAACTCGGTGACCAACGACCCGAACTCCGGGGAGACGGCCAGGTCCTCCATCGGGCCGTGCCCACCGGGCACGAACACCACGTCGAACGACGACGCCGTCTGCTCCTCGAGCTTCGCCGGTGCGGCGAGCACGTCCTCGATGTCGGCGAGGTACTGCTTCAACTCCGCGACCTTGGTCTCGTCACCGCCGTTGGCGTCGACGGCGAGCGAGCCCTGGTCGACCGTCGGGCGCACCCCGCCCGGAGTGGCCACGACGACGTCCCAGCCGGCGCCGACGAAGGTGCGGTGCGAGGCGACCAGTTCCTCCGCCCAGTAACCGGTGGGGTGCGTCGATCCGTCCTTCAAGGTCCAGTGGTCGGCGCCGGTCACCACGAACAGCAACGTCGTCATGAGAGAAGTCCTCGATCCGTCGAGAATGGAGAAGCAGGGTCCGCACATCACATACCCGGAATCGGCCGAGGGGAACCGCGGGAGGGTCGGCGGACGTTGATCGGGGAAGAACGGCAGATCCCGATCCCCCCGAGAGGTGCACCATGAGCGGCAACGGACAGTTCGGATTCGACCCGGAGGACTTCGAGCGCGTCGCCCGCGAGGCGAGCGAGGGCCTGCGTGATCTCTTCGGGCAGGCGATGCGGAACGCCGACACCGGCGGGAACCCGCTGGGCAACCTCGTCGGCATGTTCACCGCCGCCCCGACACGGACGCCGACCCCGGCCCCCGCACCGGCCACGACGGGCGAGAAGGGCGACGGCGTGTGGGTGATCTACACGATCGACGACGACGGGTCGGCCGGCATCGACCAGGTCTTCGCCACCGAGCTCGACGCGCTGCGGGCGCACCGGGACAACGTCGACCCGCGTCGCAAGGTCCGCTTCCTTCCCTACGGTGTGTCGGTGGGCGTGCTCGCGGCGGGGATCGAGCCGACCTCGGACTGAATCGACCGCGCCGGTCGGCCCATCAGCCACACCGAGAGCTGCACCAGGGGGCCGATCGCGAGCGCGTAGAGCACCGTGCCCACGCCGACGGTGCCGCCCAGGAGCCACCCCACCGCGAGCACCGACACCTCGATGCCGGTGCGGATGACTCGCACGGACCACCCGGTGCGCCCGACGATGCCCGTCATGAGACCGTCGCGCGGCCCGGGGCCCATGCCCGCCGAGATGTACATCGCGGTGGCGGCGGCGTTGATCACCACACCGCCGATGAGGAGAGCCGAGCGGACCGGGAGCGAGGCGTCGTCGGGCAGCCAGGCGGACGCCAGGTCGACGGACACGGCGATGACCAGGATGTTCGCGACGGTGCCGACGCCGGGCCGCTGCCGCAGCGGGATCCAGAGCAGAAGAACGACGGCCCCCACGCAGGCGGTGATCGTCCCGAAGCTCGCGCCGGTCCGGTGTGCGAGACCCTGGTGCAGGACGTCCCACGGGTTCAGCCCGAGCCCGCCGGCGATCATCATCGCCATCGAGAATCCGTACAGGAACAGACCGACGATCAGCAATGTCAGGCGAGTCGGCAACGACCCCGTCGAGATGTGCATACCGCTCAGTGTCAGCGTCCTCGACGGTCCCGTGTGCAGGCCACCCGGCGAGAGTGGACCGGTGCTGCGCAGTCGTGAATACTGTGCGGGACCACAACGGCTGAGCTGGGAACAATTCACCCGTCACCAGTGACGGGCGGGTACCGGGGGTTCCTTCTCGATCGAAGGACTCCCGATGTCTGCGCCGGAGGTGCCGAAGGTGCCGCGACCACCCCTACCGCGATCGATTCTCGATCCGGCGTCGGTGGCGGTCGTCGTCTTCCTGGTCGCCCTCCTCGGGATCCATACCCGCCCTCCCGGACTCCTGGCGTCGATCTGGTTCGCCAACGCCGTCGCGCTCGCCCTCGTCGTCCGCTGGCCGCGCCACCTCCGGGCGTCGTCGGTGTTCGCTCTTTTCGTCGGGTGCGTGGCCGCGGATCTGGTGAGCGGGACCGAGCCCTACGCGGCCGCCGTGCTCAACACCGCCAACGCCGTCGGCGTCGTCGCGGGAGCGCTGACCATTCGCTGGCGCCGCCCCGAGCCGCTCCTGCTGACCGGTTCTCCCGCGTTCGCCCGCCTCTCGGTCGGGATCGTCGTGGCCTCGGTCGTGTCGGCCACCGTCGCGACCTGCCTGTCGGGACTGCTGGTCGACGTGACGCCCGCCGTGTCTCCCACGGCGTGGTTCTCGTCGGAGTTCGTCAGCTATCTCCTTCTGACGACGATCCTGCTGTCCATCCGGGCGGGCGGTCCGTGGCGCCCGCCCACCCCGCGATACTTCGACTCGGTCCGGTGGACCGTGACCGTTCCCGTCCTGGTCGCCGTCACGCTGATGATCGCCGGGATGGTCGCCGACGGGCCGCTGCTGGTCGCCCTCCCCCTGCCGGCGCTGCTGTGGTGCGCCACCAGAATTCCGTTTTCCGGGACGGCCCTCCTCACCGCGTGCTGGGCCGGATGGAACCTGTTGATCGCGGGACGGGTCGGTGTGCTCGGCGCCGGGGAGGCCACGCAGAGTCCCGTCGCCACCCTCTCCGTCGCCTTGGTCGCGCTCGGCCCCCTGCTCGTCGCGGCGGTGACGTTCGACCGGATGGCGGTGCAGAACAAGCTGCACCAGGCCCTCGAGTACGACAGCCTCACCGGCACCCTGTCGCGTGCCGCCTTCCTCCGACGCAGCCAGCGTCGCCTGAACACCCTCGTCGACGCCTCGCAGCCGGTGGCGTTGCTCATGCTCGATCTCGACGACTTCAAGACGATCAACGACACCATGGGACACGCGGCGGGCGACGTCGCCCTGGTCCGCTCGGCCGGCTGCATTCTCTCCGCCCTGCCCCACGGCGCCGTCGCCGGACGCATCGGCGGCGAGGAGTTCGCGGTTCTGCTCCCGATGGCCGACCACGAGGACGCCACCGCCGTCGCCGACACGATTCGCCGCGACCACGAACGCCTTCACCTGCTCAGCACCCGCACCGCCACGGTGAGCATCGGTCTCGCCTGGGCGCCCGCGGCGCCGGCGTCGGTGTCACCGCTGCTCGACACCGCCGACCGCGCGCTCTACGAGGCCAAGCGCGGCGGCCGCAACACTGTCGTCGCGGTGACCCTGGCCTGACGTCCGCTACCCGGCCAGAGCCGCGAGTGCCTCCTCCAGACCGATCACGTCGGCGTACTTGGCGCGGAGGTCGAGCAGGTTCGCCTCGTGCATGCCGCCCGCCCGGTCACCGCACGCGTCGGCCACGACCCGCGGGCGAAAGCCGTGTTGCAGCGCGTCGGTCGCACTCGCCCGCACGCAGCCGCTGGTGGTCAGCCCGCAGAGGTAGAGCGTGTCGATGCCGTCCGCGGTCAGCGTGGCGGCCAGCGACGTACCGAAGAAGGCGCTGGCGTACTGCTTGGTCACCACCACCTCGCCGGGGAGCGGGGCGGGTTCCGCCGGGAAGTCCGCGAGCGCCGAGCCGTCCTCGAAGACGCTGAGCGACGGGATCTTCCGAGTGAACAGACCCCCGTCGACCCCGCCCTTGCCGTAGCTCACCCGCGTGAAGACGACGGGCACGTCGTGCGCCCGGGCCGCCTCCACCAGGCGGGCCGCCGCGGCCACCGCGTCGTCCACCGGCGCTCGCAGCGGCGACGAGTCCACCAGGTAGGCCTGGACGACGTCGATCACCAGCACTGCGGCGCGTCGACCCGGGCCGAGCTCACCACCGAAGCCCGACGCGCGGTAGGACTCCATCGGTTCGCTCACGCGCGCAGCGCTTTCCGCACGTTCACCGGCGGGCGCGGGGCGGGCAGGCCCGTTTCCTCCTCGCAGCGCGCGAGGATGTCGGCGATGTCGGGGCCCTTGTCGAACACCGTGGTCTCACCGCGCGCCTCGACCAGCTCGGCACGACGCGTCGTGGTCGCCTCGACGTCGACGGTGCCGGCCGCGTCGCACACGACGCCGTAACCCGACGCCGCACCGTCCGGGGTGATCAGGCCACGACGGACCTCGAGGGCGACGAGCTCCGGATCCCGTTCGGTGGGGTCGCCCCACCCGCCGCCGCCCCACGTCACGAAGTGCAGGACGTCGCCACGCGCCACCGGGACGTCGTGCACCTTGCTGGCGAGGATCTCGGTGGTGCCGTCGGCCCGTTCGATCCACTTGCGCCCGCGCGCACCGGGTTTGCCACCGTTGACGCCCCACGGATAGGTGAGCCAACGGTCGTCGTGGATGGCGATGGTGCCCGGTTCGTCGAAGCGGTAGGCGACGTCGACACCGTTGCCGCCGCGGTGCAGGCCCGCGCCGCCGGTGTCGGCGATGGTCTCCCACCGCTCGATCCGCAAGGGGTAGTACGACTCCAGATACTCGCACGGAATGTTGACGAACGACGGCCACAGCGAATGCCCGTCCGGACCGTCGCCCATCGGCCGGCCCGGGATGCCGCCGAATCCGATGGAGTACAGCTGGAACCACTCCCCGTCGCGCGGACCGCCGTCGTAGTGACCCGAGTACATGAAGTGCGGGGACGACGAGAAGCCGGCCGCGTTGAGGATGCTGGGATTGTTCTTGCCCAGCAGCCCGCCGAAGAGGTCGAAGACGCGTCCGATGCCGTGGTTGCGGCCGTTGAGCGCCGCCGGATACCGGGGTTTCCAGAACGAGTCCTCCGGAATGGTGACGTCGATCAACGGGTAGAAGCCGTCGTTCCACAGAATCTGCGGATCGGCCACGGTGATCACGTAGATGCCGAAGAACATCCGCACGAGGTTCTCGTTGATGAAGTAGTTGATCGGCCCGACGGCCTGCGGTGCGTTCTTGGAGAAGTCGAGGTGGATCTTCTCGCCGTGCCGGGTCAGCTCGATGGTGAGTTCGTAGGGCCCGTATCCACATCCGTCGTCGCAGATGAAGTCGGAGAACTCGATGGTCTCGCCGTCGACGAACAGCGTGGCCAGCAGCACCTTCATCGCCTGGTAGTTCCGCTCGAGCAGCGCGTCGAGGGCGGAGAGGTAGACGTCGACGCCGAAACGATCGCACAGCTCGACGATGCGCCGGGCGGCCGTGCTGCACGCCGCCACGAGCCCGTTGAGGTCCGCCCGGTTCCAGTCGGGCTTGCGCACCTGGTTGAGGATGATGTCGAGCGCGGTGTCGTTCATCTCGCCGCCGCTGTAGAGCTTGAACGGCGGAATGATCACGCCCTCTTCGTAGATGGTGTGCGCGTCGGTCGGCATGGACGACGGCGTCTTGCCGCCCACGTCGGACATGTGCCCGAACATCGAGGACCAGCCGACCACCCGGCCGCTGTGGAAGATCGGCATGACGATCAGCCAGTCGTTGGCGTGACTGATGGCTGCGCCGCACGCGTACGGGTCCGAGGTGAGGAGGATGTCACCCTCGCCGACGGTGCCGTCGAAGTTGTCCAGGAAGTCCGGGACGGACAATCCGAACTGACCGACGACCATCTTGCCGCTGGGGTCGGCGATGAGCGGGAACTCGTCGTGCTGCTCACGGATGCCGGGGGAGAGCGCGGTGCGGAAGAGCACCTCGTCCATCTCCGCCCGGGCGTTGCGGAGGGCGTTCTCGATGATGTCGAGGGTGATGGGATCGACGGGAACGGTGGTGAACGGTGTCTGCGAGGTCTCGACGATGGTGGCCATGGTGGATGCTCCTGATCGGGTTGCGACTCAGCGCGATTCGGGTCCGGCGTGGTCCACCGGGGCGAGGAGAAGGCTGCCGCTGGCGTGCACGGTGGCGGCGTGTCCGGACAGCACCAAGGTGGTCGAGTCCATCTCGGTGATCACGGCGGGACCCGTGACGACGTGACCGGCGAGCAGGTCGCCGCGGTCGTACACCGGAGCGGTGACGACGGCGCCGTCCATCCAGACCTCGCTGGTGGACACCGGTTCCGGGTCACCGGTGGCCTCCGCGAGCGGCGCCACCGTCACGTCCGGGCGCGGCCCGCTGACCGTGACGCGGAGGTTGATCACCTCGCGCTCGTTCTTCAGCAGGAAGGAGAAGAGTCGCTGGTGTTCGGCGTCGAAGGCCTCGCCGAGGGTCGTCAGCAACCCCGGACCGTCGAGAGCGTCGGCGTCCAGATCGACGGGGATCTCGAAACCCTGCCCTTGATACCGCAAGTCGACCTGATACTTCGCCGTCTGCTGATCCGTCGGCACGCCGTCCGCCGAGAGTCGATCCGACGCCGTTCGCGCGAGGTCACGCAGGGCGGACGACAGGTCGTCGTCGCTCAGGTCGGCGAACGCCCGGATCATGGTGCGCGCGCTCTCGTCTCGCACACACGTCGTCGCGTCGCCGTAGGCGCAGAGCACGCCCGGCGACGGCGGCACGATCACCGGCCACGAGCCGGTGAGGCGGCCGAGGGCGTTGGCGTGCAACGGACCGGCCCCGCCGAAGGACACCAACGCGAAGTCGCGGGGGTCGTAGCCCTGCTGCACGCTCACCAGGCGCAGGGCGCCGAACATGTTCTCGTTGACGATGTCGACGATGCCCGATGCAGCCGCCTCGGGGCTCTCCAGTCCCATCGCATCGGCGATGGTGGCGACGGCGCGGCGGCTGGCCTCGACGTCGAGCGCGACCTCGCCGCCCGCGAGCGCGCCGGGCAGGTACCCCAGCACGACGTTGGCGTCGGTCACCGTGGGCGCGGTACCGCCGTTCCCGTACGCGGCGGGGCCGGGATCGGCACCGGCCGACTGCGGTCCCACGCGCAGGGCCTTCGTCAGCTCCGGGACGTGGGCGATGGATCCGCCGCCCGCACCGACGGTCCGCACGTCGACGCTGGTCGCGCGGACCGCGAGATCACCGACCTTGGTTTCCCGCCCGATCCGGGGTTCGCCACCGAGCACCAGCGCGACGTCCGTCGACGTCCCGCCCATGTCGAACGTGAGGAAGTCGGTGTAGCCGGCCTGCTCGGCGAACCACACGACGCCCGTCACGCCACCCGCCGGACCCGAGAGCAGCAGGGAGACCGGATCTTCCGCCGCCTTCGCGGACTGCACGAGGCCGCCGTCGCTCCGCAGGATCGACAGGGGAGCGGTGATGCCGCGGTCCTGCAGCGAGGTGTCCAGGTTGCGAACGTAGCGCGAGACCTCGGGCTGGACGTAGCTGTTGGCGACGGTGGTGAGCGTGCGCTCGTACTCCCGCATCTCGGGCAGGACGTGGCTGGACAGCGAGACCGGAATGCCCGGCAGCTCCTCCGCCGCCCACGCCGCGACCTGCTTCTCGTGCGTGTCGTTGGCGTAGGCGTTGATGAGCGAGACGGTCAGGGCCTCGATGCCGGCGCCCGCGAGGGTGCGCAGCTGCGCCCGCGCCTGCTGTTCGTCGAGGGCGGTCACCTCGCTGCCGTCCGCGGCGATGCGGCCGACCACCTCGACCGTGTTCTCCAGGGCCGCCAGGGGTTCCGGCTTGGGCCAGATGATCCACCCGGCCAGCCCGCCCGGGACGAACGACCGCGCGATCTGCAGGACCTGACCGAAGCCGTCGGTGGTGACGAGCCCCACCCGCGCGCCGCGTCCTTCGAGGATCGCGTTGGTGGCGACGGTGGTGCCGTGCAGGACCTGGCCGACGTCGGACGGGTCGATGCCCGCCTCGTCGCAGACCTTCGCGATGCCGTTGAGCACCCCGACGGACTGGTCCGACGGCGTCGACGCCGTCTTGGCACGGTAGGTGGTACCGGTGGATTCTTCGAGCAGGAGCACGTCGGTGAAGGTGCCGCCGACGTCGACGCCGAGTCGATAGCGCATGGGGTTCTCCCGGTTTCCGGTCTCGGGGTGGTCAGATGGTGCCGCGGGCGGCAAGAGCGTCGCGGTCGGCGTCGGACAGGCCGAGCAGGCGGCCGTAGACGTCGGAATTGTGTTCGCCCAGTTCGGGTCCCGCGTGCCGGACCGAACCGGGGGTGTCGCTGAGCTTCGGCACCACCCCGGCCATGGGAATGTCGCCGAGTTCGGGGTGGGCGAGACGGACGATCGCCTCGCGCGCGGCGAAGTGCGGATCGGCGAACATGTCTCGCGCGGTGTAGATCCGGCCGGCGGGCACCCCGGCCTCGTGGAGGATCTCGAGCACCTCGTCGGTCTTCTGCGCCGCGGTCCACTCCCCGATCAGGCCGTCGAGTTCCTCCATGTTCACACCGCGCGAGGCGTGGTCGCGGTACCGCGGGTCCTCGATCAGGTCGGTCCGTCCCATGGCGGCCGCGAGCCTGGAGAACACCGAATCCTGGTTCGCCGCCACGAGAATCATTTCGCCGCCGGCGGTGGGATAGACGTTGCTGGGGGCGATGTTCGGCAAAACCGAGCCCGTGCGCTCACGCTGGTACCCCCCGATATCCCATTCGGGCAGAAGCGATTCCATCATCGCCAGGACGGCCTCGTAGATCGCGGAGTCCACCAGCTGACCACGCCCGCTGTTCTCCCGATGATGCAACGCGGACAGGACGCCGATCGTCGCGAACACCGCCGCCAGGGAGTCCCCCAGCGAGATACCTGCACGCGACGGCGGTTGATCGGGATTGCCGGTGACGTAGCGGATTCCGCCCATGGCCTCGCCGATGGAGCCGAAGCCGGCGCGCGGAGCGTAGGGGCCGTTCTGGCCGTAGCCCGTCACCCGCGCCATGATCAGACGAGGGTTGATCTCCCGCAGTTGCTCGAAGCCGAGTCCCCACCGCTCGAGCGTGCCGGGACGAAAGTTCTCGACGACGATATCCGCGTCGGCGATGATACGACGCGCCAGGTCCTGGCCCTCCTCGCTGCGGAGATTGCAGGTGACCGATTTCTTGCCGCGCGCCACCACCGGCCACCAGAGCGACCGGCCGTGCGGCTTCTCGCGGCCCCACTGGCGCATGGGGTCACCGATACCGGGTGCTTCGAGCTTGATCACTTCGGCGCCGAAGTCGGCGAGCAACTGGCCGCAGAACGGACCGGCGAGGAGTTGACCCATCTCCACCACGCGGAGGTCGGACAGGGGGCCGGGGGAGGGTTCGGTCATCGTCGGGGCTCCTGGGTGTCGTCGGGTTTCTCGGGGTTCGCGTCGCTCGGGGGTGCGAGGGACTGCAGCAGCACGTGTTTCGCGGCGCGGACGTGCGCACGCATCACCGAGTCGGCCCACGTCTCGTCACGGGCGCGCAGCGCCGCCACCAGGTCGCGGTGGTGGGCGTGACTCCGGGCCAGGTCCGCCGGCGCGTAGCGATGGAACGTCCGCATCACCAGCGGCAGCTGAATCACCGAGCCCAGCATCGTCAGCAATCGGCTGCTCGCCGCGGCGGTGCGCACGATGGCGTGGAACTCGTCGTTCAGCTGAGCCATGAGATCGAGCCGCTGCTCGGCGCCCTGCGCGGCCGCGGCCTCCATGAGGTCGCAGAGTTCGGCGAGCCGGTCGAGGTCCTTGCCGTCGATGCGACGCGCCGCGCGGGAGGCCGCCATCGCCTCGAGGTTCATGCGGAGGTCGTAGATCTCGTCGAGGTCGTCGGCGGTCCAGGACCGCACCCGCGCCCCGCGGTGGGGGAGCACCTCGACCAGGCTTTCCATCTCCAGGCGGCGCAGCGCCTCCCGGACGGGGGTGCGGGACGTGGCCGTGAGCTCGGCGATCTCGACTTCTCCGAGGCGCGACCCGGGCTCGTACGAGCCCGCGATGATGCCGTCCCGCAGGTGCGCGTACACCCTGTCCACTGCCCTGGTCATCGAGCGGTCCCGCCTTCGGATCGGTGAATTGTTCACAATGTAGGTCTCGATGCCGCTTCTGTCCCGGCAAGTAGCGAAATTGCTTCCCCTATTGCATGCAACGGAGAGCCAGTGGACCATCGACGCATGACTGCGGTGGAACTGGTGGAAGTCGGCCCGCGCGACGGGCTCCAGAACGAGAGGACCGTGCTCTCGGTCGAGCAGAAGATCGAGCTGATCGTGCGCGCGCTGGACGCCGGCGTCCGCCGCGTCGAGGCCGTGAGCTTCGTCAATCCCGCCCGCGTGCCCCAGATGGCGGGCGCCGAGGACGTGATGGCCGGACTCCCTCGCGACCGGGGGGCGTCGTACATCGGGTTGGTGCTCAACCGGCGCGGACTCGACCGCGCGCTCGCCGCCGCCGTCGACGAGGTCAACGTGGTCGTGGTGTCCACCGAGGAGTTCAGCCGTCGCAACCAGGGGTGCTCGGTCGACGAGGGCATCGCGGCAGCCGTCGACATCGTGCGCGACGCCCGAGCCGCCGGGGTGTTCACCACCGTCACCGTGGCGGCGTCGTTCGGCTGCCCCTTCTCCGGCGAGGTCGATCCCGCGCACATCGGCCGGATCCTCGCCCGGGTCGCGGAGGCCGAGCCGTCGGAGATCGCCATTGCCGACACCATCGGCGTCGGCGTCCCCGCTCAGGTCCGCGCGTTGGCCGACGTCGCGTCGGCGAACGCACCCGGAATTCCGCAGCGCTGGCACTTCCACAACACCCGGAACACCGGCTACGCCAACGCCCTCACCGCGCTCGAGACGGGAGCCGCAGCGTTGGACGCCTCGATCGGCGGGTTCGGCGGCTGCCCCTTCGCCCCCGCGGCGACGGGCAACATTGCCTCCGAGGACCTCATCTACGCGCTCGACCGGTCCAGAGTGCGGACCGGAGTCGACATGGCCCGGCTTGTGGACGCCGCCGGCTGGCTCGGGTCGGCCCTCGGCGAGGGTGTGCCCGCGCTGCTCGGCCGGGCGGGCGGCTTCCCGCGCGCCCTCGAGTAGTCCTGGCTCCGCGTGGCTACAGTCCGAAGATGACCGACACGCGGACCCTCCGAGCCTCCGATGACAACGTCCTGGAAGTACGGACCGGCGTCACCGGCAAGGCGTCGTCGATGGGGCATCGGTTGACTCTGCTGATGCGGGAGTGGACCGCGACCGTGTCCGAGAAGGCCGGCGAGCTGATCGGCGTGGACGTGACGGTGGAGGTGGACTCGCTGACCGTCACCGACGGCGAGGGCGGGGTCACACCGATGTTCGGGCCGGAGAAGGCCATGGCCCGATCCAACGCGCTGAAGACGCTGCACAGCAGGGACTTCCCCACCATCCGGTACGTCAGCACCGACGTGACGGGCACTGACGAGGGCTACCGGCTGACCGGGACGCTCACCGTCCACGGCACCGAGCGTCCCCACACCGTCGACCTGCGGGTGGCACGGGTGCAGGAGCAGTGGCGGGCGTCCTTCGAGACCACCGTGACTCAGACCGACTTCGGCATCGAGCCCTACTCGCAGATGTTCGGCGCCGTGAAGGTGGTCGACGACGTCGTGGTCACCTTCGACGCGGGGTTGTGAGGGTGCTGCGCGGATAGTGGGTTCCGGGCCCCGCTTTCCCGGTGCGCGGATTTTGTAATCCGGCTGTCGACACGACAGCGGACTTCAGAAATGGCTCCCGGAAAAGATTACCCAGGACAAAGTACGAAACGGCGCACGAGCTAGGCTTGTAGTCCGGCTGGCATAATCAATTTTGATGTTCGCGACATCGAAGGTCGTTCAAAGCTCGGAATCGAAGGCCCACGTGGCGTCGAACAAACGCATTCGATACTGCGAACACGCTCAGCGCTCGCGCCTATCAAATGGATCGAGTAATGCTGCGCAACTACTCATTTTCGTCCAGAGACGGCATTCGTTGCTTGAGTGCGCTTGATTCTCACATGAGTCTTATATTCATCCCGAATCGCATCAAAGCGTTGGTCCGGAATCGAACTCAAATAGGAAATGGCCGCCCCCGACCAAACATGACTGGCCACATTGCTATGCTTCCAGGAATACTTCGCATTCTCACGCAAAGACTCTTTCCAGCATATTACTTGAAGGTCGTAACTACTGAGCGCCCGCCCTTTGCGCCTCTTGTTCACGCGTTCGATCAACTCAGTAGCACTGTAGGGATGAGTTAGGTTCGGGTCGGTCTTCTGGATTGCGATCTGTCCGCTGGCCGTCGAAGATACCGCCACCACGAGATCAGCGCTGGACATCTTTTTCTGCGACTGTAGGTGAATGTCGTAGACGACTGCCAAGCGGCTCATATCGGCACCCGAAGCTTCCGCGCTATCCATCAGACCCCGGAGTTCGTTGATGAAGTCCTCGACCTCGGCGACCATCGTCGAACTCTTGTCGGCTTTCATAAACTGCACGGCATCGGCCGGAGCAGTCGCGCCGAGCGGTAAGAGCTGCCAGGTCATGGAGTCGGCGAGATCCTTCCGAAACCTGGCGAGTACAAAGTCACGGTAGTTCAGGACGTTCTGCTGCAGGAATGGGTGGATAACTGCGCCGAGTCCCCGAGCGTTGTACAGGTGGATGGCCCGATCTCGGTACTCAGTCAGCGCCTTAATATTGACGGTCGTTGCCGCGCCGTCGACGCCTACCGGCCACGACTTCCCCGCATTTACTCGGGCAAGGGCATCATCGATCGAAAGCGAGAGATAGCGCTGGCCAGGCTTTTTCGGGTAGAAAATTGACTGCCTCTGCTGCCTCAACGTCGCCTTCAGCGCCAACTCCCAGGCATTGACCACAAGCATGACAGCGACCTCATCGCGATATGTCATCTGCGGTTTATTGTAGACCTCGACGGCCGCGAGCATGGCGGCTAGAGAATTGTCGACTAGTCGCCTGATCGACACATAGGGCGCGCTCACGGCACCCCCTGTCGGGTCGCGGGCTTGGCACCGCCTGTGCCGAGGAGATTTGTATCGAGACCCGACGAGCCAGCTCCCGGTGGACCCGAATGATTGGGGAGCGGGATCATCGCACAATCAGAAACGGTTCGGATGTCGACTGAGAGGCTAGTCGAACTAGCGTCCGTTCCGTCGAATACGTAGAGGATCGGCACGGTCGCAACTCACCCCCGCGCCATGTCCACGAACCGCGACAGGTGCAGCTGGTGGGCCACGGTGATGGTGGCCGTCGGTCCGTTACGGTGCTTGCCCAGGATCAGGTCGGCTTCACCGCCACGCGGATCGTCGCGTTCGGTGGCGTCGGGACGGTAGAGCAGGATGACCATGTCGGCGTCCTGCTCCAGGGAGCCGGACTCACGGAGGTCGGACACCATCGGCTTCTTGTCGGTGCGCTGCTCAGGACCACGGTTGAGCTGACAGATCGCCACCACGGGGACCATGAGTTCCTTGGCCAGCAGCTTGAGCGAACGCGAGAAGTCCGAGACCTCCTGCTGGCGCGACTCGACCTTCTTGCCGGACGACATCAGCTGGAGGTAGTCGATGACGATCAGCTTGAGGTCGTGCCGTTGCTTGAGCCGTCGGGCCTTCGCTCGGATCTCCATCATCGTGAGGTTCGGTGAATCGTCCACGAACAGCGGCGCTTCACTGATCTCGCTCATGCGTCGGGCGAGGCGCGTCCAGTCGTCGTCGGTCATCTTGCCCGAGCGCATGTCTCCCAGCTTGATCTTCGCCTCGGCCGAGAGCAGGCGCATCACGATCTCCGTGCGGCTCATCTCGAGGGAGAACATGACGCTGGCCATGCCGTGCTTGATGGAGCACGAGCGCATGAAATCCATGCCGAGAGTGGAGTTGTGCGTCGGCACCATCGACCGGCCCGCGAGGTACAGGTGGTCGGCGTTGTCGACCTCCACGCAGCGCACCGGGACCGACTCGATCTTCCGGACGGCCGTGATCATGCGACTCGACGACCGAGCGGTACCGACCGCCTTGCGACGCTGCTTGTGCAGCACGTCCTTCCGCGTCAGCCCGAAGACCTGCTCGTCCGTCGAGAAGGTGAGCGTGAACGCGGTCGACGAGGACTCCCGTCGTCCCTTCACCGCCTTCGTCGCCAACTGAACGCGATACCCGAGACTGACGATCAGCTCGGCGACGTCCATCGCGAGCCGCTCGTGAGTGACGCTGAATTGCACGCTCCCACCGCCGGTCACGGTTCCGTCCGTGTCCAGCAAGCCGGCCAGCAGTGCACGACGCTGCGACTCGGACGCCCGGAGATACGCGGTCGGAATGTGCTTGTTGTTCAGGACCCCGACGGTGCGCAGGCGCGCCTGCACCGTCCCGACCCGATCGCGGCATCGCTGGCACATCTGCAACCCGGTGCACAGCTCGCCGCACACCGAGCACCGCGGCTCACGCGTCGCCACCGTCGTGAAGCGCGCTTTCCCCCCGCACGACTGCCCGCACGTGCGTACGTGGAGCGGGAAGGGAACGAAGAGGGTTCCGCAC
Organism: Rhodococcoides kroppenstedtii; assembly: GCF_900111805.1. GTDB lineage: Bacteria > Actinomycetota > Actinomycetes > Mycobacteriales > Mycobacteriaceae > Rhodococcoides > Rhodococcoides kroppenstedtii. The sequence continues at coordinate 174,728 of NZ_FOJN01000006.1, read as the reverse complement.
ACGGCGCAGGCGCGGGGGAGGACCGGCGGGGGCGGCGGCAGCTGGATCGAGTAGCGACGGTCGGCAGAACCCGATTGCACCGTCACCAACCCCTCGCTCTCGATGCGAGCGATGATCTCCGGATCGTCCGACGTGATCTGCGCGCACGCACTGGTGCCGTCGCCGAGCCAGGCACCGAGCGTGTAGGGCGGGACCAGCAGGTCGGCCTCGTCGAACTGCAGCGGCGCGGTGTTGGTCACCGAGTGGTTGGTGCGCCCGTCCTTGGTCGCGCACCGGACGGTCGCGGCAATTTCCTCGGTGGTGCGCACCTCGGCGAACGTGCGCTGGTTGCGGTAGCCGTTGTACTGCGTCGCCGCCGCCTGCGCCGACTTGCGCGACGCACGGGTGTCGGTGAGCCACTGATGCTCCGCGTCGGCGACGATGACCGTCCCGTCGGAGAACTCCACCTCGTAGCAGGGGCGACCGACCATGACGTCCGTTGCAGCGACGACGCGTGTCGCGCGGCCCGACGCGTCGATCAAGTGATCGCCCACCTCGACCTCGCCCATGGTGGTCCACCCCGTCGGGGTCGGCAGGGGGGTGTCGAGCGCGAGGGCCTTTCCGACACCCGGCCTCGCCGCCACGATGATCATCTGCCCCGGGTGCAGACCGTTGGTCACCTCGTCGAGCTCGGTGAAGCCGGTGGGGACACCGTTGGACATGCCACCGCGGCTGGCGATGGAGTCGATCTCGTCCATCGTGGGCTGCAGCAGCTCCTCGAGCTGAACGAAGTCCTCGGCGGTGCGGCGCTCGGTGACTTCGTACACCTCGGCCTGGGCGCGGTCGACCACCTCGGAGACGTCCTGGCCGTCGGCGCCGGCGTAGCCGAACTGCACGATGCGCGTGCCGGCCTCCACCAGCCGCCGCAGGATCGCCTTCTCGACGACGATCTCGGCGTAGAACGAGGCGTTGGCCGCCGTCGGCACCGTCTGCGTCAGCGTGACCAGATAGGGCGGCCCACCGATGCGCTTGAGTTCCCCGCGCCGCTCGAGCTCGGCCGAGACCGTCACCGGGTCGGCCGGATCACCGCGGCCGTAGAGGTCGAGGATCGCGTCGTAGACCATCTGGTGGGCCGGACGGTAAAAGTCGCCGGGCCGCAGGATCTCGAGCACGTCGGCGATCGCGTCCTTGCTCAGCAGCATGCCGCCGAGCACGGACTGCTCCGCCGCCATGTCCTGCGGTGGCTGGCGGCCGAAGTCCTCACCGGGCGGCTCGGACGGGCCGGAGTAGTCGCTCGACCCGCGATCGTCCACCACAGCCACAGAAATTCGCCGCCTTCTCGTTCGGGTCGACGGCCGCATCCGGACCGCCGGTGTCGCGGGGTGTTCCCCCGAGACTGTGTACCTCGACGCACCGACACGACGAGCCGATTCAGCGGCCTCGAGATCGGTGCCGGAGGGACGTTAGGGGCTCGAATACGGCTTCGCAAAAGGGCGTGTGGACCGACCCGGGGATAGATTGTGCAAACGGCAGGACACGGTGTTGACCATCTGTGGACAGCCTGGGGAGCAGCAGGAAAGTTTCGGTGGAAACACCAGGTCAGAGGCTGTTCATGAATTTTCTTACCTGGGGATCGACTCGCCGTCGGCGTGTCCCGAGGGGTTGACAACTCGGGCGTGTCCCCTCGCATCGGACCGAAGTTATCAACATGACCGGGCTCACACTTACGCGAACCGGGGCGAGCGCCACGTTTTCGGAACCCAGTCCGAACACGACGACGCCCCGGCCCGCCGAGAAGGCGGACCGGGGCGTCGCGTCGCGCTGGACGCCGATCAGGAAGCGGTGACCTCGAGATCGAACGCGGCGGTGACGTCGGGGTGCAGCGCGACCGTGATGCGGTGCTTGCCGACGGACTTGATGTGGGACTTCGGCAGCTCGACGCTGCGCTTGTCGACGGTGGGGCCACCGGCCGACTTGAGCGCGGCGGCGACGTCGGCGGCGGTGACCGAGCCGAAGAGCTTGCCCGAATCGCCGGCGGTACGCACCGTCAGCGACACGGAATCGAGGCCCTCGATGGCCTGCTTGAGCTCGTTGGCGTGGTCGAGACCGCGCACGGCGCGGGCTTCCTGCGCACGACGGATGCCGTCGACCTGCTTCTGCGCGCCGCGGGTGGCCACGATGGCCAGGCCGCGAGGCAGCAGGTAGTTCCGGCCGTATCCGTCCTTGACCTCCACGGTGTCGCCGGGCGCACCGAGGTTGTCGACATCAGCGGTGAGGATGAGCTTCATGGTTTCCCTTTCCCCTTATCGCGCAGTCGCGGCGTAGGGCAGCAGGGCCACCTCACGCGAGTTCTTGACTGCGATGGCGATGTCCCGCTGGTGCTGGACGCAGTTGCCGGTGACACGACGAGCGCGGATCTTGCCGCGATCGCTGACGTACTTACGCAGCAGCGTCGTGTCCTTGTAGTCGATGGACGTGTTCTTTTCCTTGCAGAAGGTGCAGACCTTCTTCTTGATCACCTTGTCGCGCAACGGCGGTTTGGGCATGGTCGATCTCCAGATCAGATGTGAAACGTGTGTTGGGGTGCCGGTCAGAACGGCGGTTCGTCGTCCCCGCCACGGTTGCCGCCACCGAACGAGCCCGATGCCTGCGGGGCGCTGCCCCACGGATCGTCGTTCTGCGAGCTGCCACCGGACGACGGACGGGACGATCCGCCCGACCCACCGGAGGAACCGAACCCGCCTCCGCCACCGCCGCCACCGCGACTGACCTTGTTGACCTTGGCCGTCGCGTAGCGGAGCGAAGGGCCGACCTCGTCGACCTCGAGTTCGACGACAGTGCGCTTCTCACCCTCACGCGTCTCGAAGGAACGCTGCCGGAGCCGGCCCGTGACGACCACCCGTGCGCCGCGAGTCAGGGACTCGGCGACGTTCTCCGCTGCCTCACGCCAGATGTTGCAGCGGAGGAAAAGCGCGTCGCCGTCCTTCCACTCGTTGGTCTGGCGATCGAAGGTGCGGGGAGTGGACGCGACGGTGAAGTTCGCGACCGCCGCACCGGCGGGGGTGAATCGAAGTTCGGGATCGGCCGTCAGGTTTCCGACGACGGTGATGACGGTTTCGCCTGCCATGATTCCTCTTTCTCGTACCTCGTCAGTGCCTGCAGTGTCGTGTCCGCCGCCAGCCTAGGGGCGGGCGCCGACAAGGAAGGTCACTTGCCGCGGCGGAGAACCTTGGTGCGCAGAACGGACTCGTTCAGGCCCAGCTGACGATCGAGCTCGGACACCGAAGCAGGCTCGGCATCGATGTCGATGACGGCGTAGATACCTTCGGAGTGCTTCTCGATCTCGTAGGCGAGACGGCGCTTACCCCACACATCGACCTTGTCGATCTTGCCGCCGTCCTTGCGGATGACGTTGAGGAACGTATCCAGCGACGGGGCGACGGTGCGCTCGTCCAGGTTGGGGTCGAGAATGACCATCAGTTCGTAATGACGCATGAGACCTCATCACCTCCTATGGACTGTGAAACGGTCACGGACGATCCGTGACAGGAGGGTCGTTGCGTCAGCAACCCGCCCAGGGTACCTGTCGGACCTGCTGCGACAGAAATCCGCGACCCCCGACGGACGCCCGCACCCGCATCCGCCACCTAGGCTGACCGCATGGAGACCCGTCGCCGCGCGAGCCCCGTCGTGGCCGCGTCGGTCACGGTCGTCGCACTGGTGACGATGGCGCTCGGGTATCTCAACAAGGCCCGGTGCGCGGGTCCGCCGTTCGACGACGCGGGGCGCAGCGAGGTCTTCGATCGCATCAAGGACTCCGCCGTCTGCTACTCCGACATCCAGTTCCTGTGGCTGGGTCGCGGCATCGACCTCCACCTGTTCCCGTACGTCGGCGGGGCCATCGCGCCCGACGGCTCCCTGACGGGCGGGACGGTCGAGTACCCGGTGCTCAGCGGCATGCTGATGTGGCTCGGCGGCCTGGCCAGCGACACCGACGCGGACTTCCTCGCGTGGTCCGCCGTGCTGCTCGCCCCCTTCGGTGCGCTCATCGCCTGGATGCTCGGACGACTCGCGGGGCGCGTCGCCCTGATCTGGTCGGCGAGTCCGGCGCTGGTGATGTACGCCTTCCACAACTGGGAACTGCCGGTGGTCGCGACGGCGGTCGGCGCGGTCGCCGTGATGGCGACCCGGTTGCCGCTCCGCGTGCGCGCGGTGATCGCCGCCGTGCTGCTCGGCATCGGCTTCTGCCTCAAGCTCTACCCCGGCGCGTTCGTGCTGCCGCTCGCGGCGTACGTCCTCCACGGCGAGACGGAACGGGATCGCCGGGACGTGCGCGGCGCTCTGGGCGTGCTCGCCGCGGCCGGCATCACCGTCGCCGCGATCAACGTGCCGTTCGCCGTCGCCGGATACGACGGATGGCGGGCGTCGTTCGCGTTCCAGAGCCTGCGGCAGGCGGACATCACCACCAATTCGATCTGGTACTGGGGTGTGCGGTACCTCTTCGAGACGCCCGGTGCCACGCCGGAGGTGAGCGCCGCCGACGAGGCCGCGTTCCAGTCGGCGGTCGACCTGCTGTCCCCGACCCTGGTGCTGCTGTCCTTCGCCGGCGCCCTGTGGGTCGGTCGGCGCAGCCTGGCCACCGTCGGCTCCTACCCCTGGGTGCAGACGAGCGCCGTCATGCTCACCGGCTTCCTGCTGTTCCACAAGGTGCACTCCCCGCAGTACACCCTCTGGATCCTGCCGTTCTTCGTGCTGCTGCGCGTGCCGTGGCAGGTGGTCGGCGCCTACCTCCTCACCGACGTGGCGGTCGGGGTCGGCGTGTTCCGCTGGTTCGCCGCCCTCGCCGCGGGGCAGGACGCCCGGTCCGAGGAGACCCTGGTGGTGCTGGGCGTCTGGGGACGCACCGTCCTGCTGGTGATCCTGCTCGTGCTCTTCGCCCGGGCGTACGTCCGCACACCGCCCGTCCGCACTACGAGGCCGAGAATGCACCGTCTCGAATCGGAGGAGGTTCCCGTATGAGCGGGTGGATCGAGCACGAGACTCTGCACGGCACGCACGTCACCCTCGAGAAGCTGACCGCCGACCATGCCGACGATCTGCTGGCCGCGGCGGACGACGAGCGCATCTTTCGATGGACCAGCGCCCCGATCCGGACGCGGAGCGACGCCACCGCGTACATCGACGCGGCCCTCGCCGACCCCGCGCGGCAGCCGTTCCTGCAACGCACCGCCGCGGGCGAGCCCGTCGGCACGACGTCGTACTACCTTCTCGACCCCGCCCACCGCAGTCTGGCGATCGGCTACACGTGGCTCTCGACGTCGGCGCAGGGCACCGCGATCAACCCGGAAGCCAAGCTGCTGCTGCTCGGCCGCGCCTTCGCGCACGGCGCGGTGCGCGTGGAATGGCACACCGACGAACACAATGTGCAGTCCCGCGCCGCCATCGCCACGCTCGGCGCGACGTTCGAGGGCCTGCTCCGCAAGCACCGGCAGCGGACCGACGGATCGTGGCGAACCACGGCCCTGTTCGCCATGACCGACGACGACTGGCCGTCCGCCCGACAGGCTCTCCAGGCGCGGATCGACCGCCGACTTTCCGGCGGTCAGCGAGGGGCCCGAGGCGCTGCTTCGTCGCACGGCGGGTCGTAGTTCACGCCCGGCAGCAGATCCGCCCATTCCCGCTCGGTGACCAGCGCCCCCGCTCGCGAACACAGGTTCTCGACAGCGAACTCGGGATCGACCGTCCACTGCCGCACCGTGCCACCCGCACCGCCTGCCACCAGGGATGTCGCTCCGACGAAGACCGCGTCGTTCACCCGTTCCCCGATCGCGCTCAAGGCCGCGTAGGGCCGAGGCGTCGTCGGATCGCGCACGTCCCAGATCCACGCCGAGTCGATCGACGTTCCCCCCACCAGCCGTTCGCCGTCGGCGTCGAACGCCAACGAGTACACCTCCGTGTCCGCGCCGGTCCTGCCCAGCACCCTCGTCTCCGCAGGATCGGTCGCGTCGACGAGGGTGACCGTCCCGTCCGCGGTCCCGACGGCCAGCACCGCATCGTCCGCCGACAGCGCGACCGCGTTGGCCCCGGCAGGCAGTCCCGTCAGCGCTCCGACCCGTACCGGGCGGGCCGGATCCGTCAGGTCCCACGTCTCGACGGCGGCAGCCGACGTGGCGACGTGCACGATCGCGCGGTCGGTGCGGAAGACCGACAACGACGGCAGACCGGTCACCGCGAACGTCGACACAGCGCGAGGGGCGGCGAGATCGGCCAGATCGAGGACGGCGAGGTCGGGCGCGTCCTGCTGGGACAGCAGGAGGTTCCGGCCGTCGGCGGTGAAGGCGAGACCGCCCACCAGCAGAGGCACCACGGCGTCGATCGCTCCGAGCCGCGCCGGCCGCGCGGGGTCGGAGACGTCCCACAGCTCGACGCCACCGGTGGTCGTGCCGATCGCCGCCGTCGAGCTGTCCCAGCTCAGCGCCGACGCGCCGGAGTACGACACCCCCGGGCCCGGGCGCAGCGTCGTCGGCGGCGGTTCGACGCCACCGGTCCCGGCCGGCCACAGCACGGCGCCGTCGCCCCGCACTCCGACACCGGCGAGCACCGACGGGCCACCCTGCCGGTGGACCAGCGTGAAGACGCTCGCCGTCGGTCCGGGAAGGTCGGGACCGGGGAGGCGCCACTGCCGGGTGGTCCCGGCCCCGTCGGACGTGATCAGCGACCCGGTGCGGTCGAACGCGACGCTGCCGACGGTCGCGGGACCGGGAAACTCCGTCACCTCGTCGCCGGTGCGCGCGTCCCACACGAGGGTCGACGCGTCCGCACTTCCCGCGGCGAGGAACTGGCCGGTCCGATCGAATGCGACCGACGTGGCGTAGCTGGCGAACTGCCCCAGGGGCGCGAGGCCGGTGAGCAAGCCGTCTCCGCCGACGGTCCACCGTGCGACCTCACGCCCGGTGGATCCCGTCGCCAGCGTCGTCCCGTCCGGCGACACGTCGAGATCGAGGTAGCGGTAGGTCGAGCCGTCGAACGGGACCGCGAACAGGGGTGCGCCCGAGACGGCGTCCCACACGGCGAGCGTGCGCCCGTTCCCGGCACCCAGGACTCGGCCGCCATCGGGCGTGTAGGCCACGACGGTGTTTCCGGCTCCGGGTAGATCGAGTCGCGTCGGCGACGCCGGCGTCTCGTACGCCCACCGCAGCACCGTCGACGCCGCGGTCCCCACCGCCAGCTCGGCACCTCCCGGACGGAACGCGATCGATTGCGCCGTCGTGTCGAGGGGCAGAGTCGCGACCCTGCGCGGCCGGTCGAGTGCAGCGAGGTCGTACACGGCGACGCCCGTGGCGCTGCCGATCGCCAGTCGCGTTCCCGCTGCGTCCACCGCGAGCGACTGCACGGGGCCCGCATCCGTGCTCAACCGCGCCGGCGGGGCCTGCGCGAACGCGCTCGCATCGTCCGAATCGTCGGAATACAGATCCACCGATCCCGAGGAATACCCCACGGCCAGAACACGTCCCGCCTCGTCGAGAACGGACTGGGTGGGCCCTGCCGAGCCGACGACGCGGGTCGGGAACGCCGACGCCGTGGTGTCCAGGACCGCCGATCGAGCATCGAACGACGGGTCCGTCTCGTAGGCCGCCACCGCCAACTGCGCCGACAGTGCCGGGTCCTGGTCGCGGAGTCGCCGCGACTGCGCGAGGACGACGCGTGCGTCCGCGATCGCCCGAGCCTCGACCGCGTCGTTACGTTCGGACACCGCGCGTGATCGCGCCGACACCGCGAATGTCGCCGCGGCCACCGCGAGCACCGTCATCACGGCCAGAGCCGACGTCAACGCCGCCCGCACACGGGCCCGTCGACGACGCGCGTCGGCCGCCCGGTGATGCTCGGCTGCCGATTCGGTGAGGTACTCCGTCTCGAGCGCGTTGAGGTGTTCGCGTCGGCCGCCGGTGGAGAGCAAGGATTCGTACAGGGCCGATCGCGTCTCGCTCAACAGTTCGCCACGGTCGCGACCCGTCTCGTTCCACCCGTGCGCGTACTGCGTCAGCGTGCGGTGGTGCACCACCCAGTCCCGGTGGGCGTCGATCAGCTCCGCGAATCGAGGCCACGTGGTCACCAACGACTCGTGAGTGATCGTCACGAACTGCTCGTCGACGGTCACCAATCTGGCGTCGGTGAGATCGTCGACCACCTCGGACGCGACGGCCCCCACTTCGGAGAGGGGCACGAGGCGACGCGTCACGGTCGGGCCGTCGAGGTCCACCAGCCGCAGGAGCAGACGCTCGGCCACGGCCCGGTCGTCCACGTCGTACGTGCCGAGCACCGCTTCCGCCGTGTGCTCCACCGCGCCGGCGATCCCCCCGGTCTGTCGATAGTCCGCGACGGACAACGTGGACGTGCGCGCGCGCTCCCAGGTCGCGAGAAGAACATGCGAGAGCAGAGGGAGTGTCGACGGCGACAACCCGTGCTGCGATCGCACACCCAGCTCCGCGAGCAACACCTCGACGAGTGCGGGGTCGACCCGCGCACCGGCGGTCTCGGCGGGGGCGGTGATCACCCGACGCACCCGCTGCTCGTCCAACGGGCCGACGACCAGCGGATCCGACGCGAGCGCGGCCGCCACCGTCGGCTCCGTGAGGGCGACTGCGTAGAAATCCGCGCGCAGCGCGACCACCGCCACCACGGGGTGGCGCCCATCGGTGGTCAGGCCCTCGAGGCGGTCCAGATACCGTCGACGCTCGCCGGCGTCGAACGCCTCTCCCCACAGTTCCTCGGCCTGATCGACCACGACGATGTCCGGTCGCGGGTCGAGGTCCGTCGGATTCCGCAGCCTCGACGGCGTGATGCGCACGGCCGTCCGCGCACCGAGGTCGCCGCGCTCGATCCGAGCCAGCAGGCCCGCCGACAGGAGCGAGGACTTTCCGGCGCCGGACGCTCCGACCACGGCCAGAATTCCGCCTCCGGTCAGCAGCCGAACTCGGTCGAGCAGCGCATCGGTCTCCTCCTCCCGGCCGTGGAACCACCGGGAGTCACCGACGGAGAAGGCCTCCAGACCTCGGTAGGGCGTCGCCGCCGCCCGGCGCTGGGTCGCGCGCCGCACTCGCATCACCGCGGCCCACCACGCGTCGGCGTCGTCGGCGGTGACCCCGCAGGCACCGAGCACACGACGGAAGGCGTCCTGGTTGGCCGGCGTCGGAACGTGCTTGCCGCTGAACCAGCCACCCACCGTCGCCAGGCGGACGTCCGCACTGTCGGCGATGGCGCGGACGGTGAATCCGCTCGCCTGCCGGAGGCCTCGCAGCGCGTCCGCGAAGTCCTCCCTCGTCTCCACCGACGCCAAACCCCGCCCGGCCCCCCAGCTCATGCCGCCGACTATAGATGCGCAGGTCGGCGGCAGATACGCGTTCGGAGTTCGTTCGGACATCGCGCTCGGGCTGGTCGTGCGACCGGCTCGGAGCGAGCATCGAGGACATGCACGAGCCCGCCGGTCCCGCCGCGATTCCGTCCCTCAGCGACCGGGAGATCGAAGTCCTTCTCGCGTGGTTCGCGGCCGACTCGAAGACCGACACCGCGAAAGCTCTCTACATCGCCCCGTGCACCGTCCACACCCACATCACGCGGGTTCGGGCGAAGTACGAGGCGGTGGGTCGCCCGGCACAGACGAAGGCCGCCCTGTTCGCGCGTGCGATCCAGGACGGCCTCACCTCCGTCGAGAGCTGGTGAGTCAGCCGGCGACGTCCACCTTGGCGTCCTCGGCGTGGCCCTCGGCCGCGAGCCGACGGTTCCGTCGCACGCTGGAGAAGAACGACAGGCCGATCAGGACGACGCCGACGAGGCCGGTGACGATCTCGTTGATGTGGACGCCGATGGACACCAGCAGGATCGCGGCCAGCGCGCCGATGGCCCAGTGCGCACCGTGCTCGAGGTACACGTAGTCGTCGAGCGTGCCCTTGCGCACCAGGAAGACCGTGAGCGAGCGGACGAACATCGCGCCGATGAAGCCCAGGCCCAGAGCGATGATGATCGGGTCCGCCGTGATGGCGAACGCGCCGATGACGCCGTCGAAGCTGAACGACGCGTCGAGCACCTCGAGGTAGAGGAAGAGGAAGAAGCCGGCCTTGCCGGTCGCCTTGGCCAGATCGGACGGGCCCGAGGACTCCTCCTCGTCCTCACCGGGGACGTGGAAGAGATTTCCCAGGCCGTTGACCGTGATGTAGGTGACCATGCCCAGGACGCCGGAGACCATGACGGTGGAGATCTTCTCGTCCTCGGCGAGGAACTCCGCCGCGAGAACCAGGGAGACACCGGCGACGACGACGGGCAGCATGTCCAGCTTGCCCGCCTTGGCCAGTGGCTTCTCGATCCAGGAGAGCCAGGTGTGCTCGCGCTCCTCGAAGATGAACCCGAGGAACAGCATCATGAGGAACATGCCGCCGAACGCCGCGATCTGTGGGTGCGCGTCGGTGATCAACGTTTCGTACGACGGGCTGCCGTCCGGGAAGTACGCGGCGTCGTCGGCGGGCGGATTCAGCGCGAGTCGGAGGGCATCGACCGGGCCCAACCCGGACGCGGCCCAGACGATGACCAGCGGGAACACCAGGCGCATGCCGAAGACGGCGATGACGATGCCGATGGTGAGGAAGATCTTCTGCCAGAAATCGCTCATCCGCCGCAGCACGGTGGCGTTGATGACCGCGTTGTCGAAGGACAGCGACACCTCGAGGATGCCGAGGATCACCACGAGGGCGACGGCTTCCCAACTGCCGTAGACGAACGCGACGACGATCGAGACCGCCGTGATCGCGAACGACCACCCGAAGATTCTGAGCACCGGACCTGGCCTTCCTGGCGGCGTCGGCACCTGTGAGCCGAGCCGATGACGAATACTGCCCGCCACCCGTGTCGGATGGCGGGCAGATCGAGAGTGACGAACGGGGCGTTCGCTCCGTTCGTGGCTGGACTCTACTCCCGGTGCAGGGCGACCTAGACGTTCACGCCGAAGTCACGGGCGATACCGGCGAGACCGGACGCGTACCCCTGGCCGACCGCGCGGAACTTCCACTCGCTGTTGTTGCGGTACAGCTCGCCGAACACCATGGCGGTCTCCGTCGAGGCGTCCTCACTGAGGTCGTACCGAGCGAGCTCGGTGCCGTTCGACTTGTCGACGACCCGAATGAAGGCGTTGCGCACCTGGCCGAAGGACTGCGAGCGGGCGTCGGCGTCGTAGATCGAGACCGGGAAGGTGATGGTGTCGATGTTCGGGGGCACCGCGGACAGATCCACGTTGATCACCTCGTCGTCGCCCTCACCCTCGCCGGTGGTGTTGTCCCCCACGTGCTCGATGGAGCCGTCGGGGCTCTTCAGGTTGTTGAAGAAGACGAAGTGCTGGTCACTGACGACCTTCTTGTCGGTGCCGAGCGCGATGGCGCTGGCGTCGAGGTCGAAGTCGGTGCCCGTGGTGGTCCGCACGTCCCACCCGAGACCCACCGACACCGCGGTCAGGTTCGGTGCCGCTTTGGTCAGGGAGACGTTGCCGCCCTTGCTCAGGCTGACGCCCATGATGCTTCCTCTCGTCGATGCGTTCGGTCGTGCTCGCTGGATCGGATTCTGCTCGGTGGAACCTTCTGCACGTTCATACCGTCAACGACCGACGACGCACACGCGTTCCCGACACCCGGCCGTAGGATCGTGAGCGTGACTCACCGGTGGCCCGGGCGGCTCAGCCGTTCGACCGCCCGCGCGGAGGCGGTCGCGGACATTCGCGGCGACACCGTGCGCACCTTCCTGGACATGGACACCCGGCAGAGCATCGCGGCCGGCGGCGTCGACGCGCTCCGGAAGCTCGGCCGTGCCGACGACTCGCTGCACGAGCAGTGGCGTCGAGTCGAGGAACAGTGCTTCGCGGCCGGCGCCACCTACCTCGCCGCGACGGAACGGCCCGAGTCCGACGTCTCGGAAGAAGCCTGGTCCGCGTTCGCGTCGGCGATCGCCGAGCTCGGTGCAGCCAGCGCCGCCGTCGATCGGTTCTACGAGGCGTACCGCGGTCGCATCGAGCAGGCCGTCGCCGAGTACGCAGCCGTCCCGCGGCTGGCCGCCGACGCGCGGCGCGCCGCCCGAGAGGTGGCCGGCCGCGTCGACGGGACACAGCCCTACCACGACTTCCGTTCCGTCCGAACGGCTCTGCGGAACGTCGACTCCGCGCTCGACGCGCTGGCCCGCGCCGAGGCGACCGGGCTGGGTCCCGACGTCGTCGCGGCGGCGGCACGCACCCGCGACGCCACCGACGCCCTGCGCACCGCACTCGCGGACGCACCCGGCCGTGCCGACGCCGCCACCAAGGCGCTGGCCTCGGTGCGCACGCGTCTTCAGGCCGTCGGCACGCGCGCGGAGAACATCGCGCCGGCGTACTCGGCCCTCCTGCGCGAGTTCGTCGCCGCAGGATCGGCGGACCTCACGGGCGCCCGCGAGCGCTGCGAGCAGCACATGCGCGCCGCGGCCGCGGACATCGAGGACGCGACCGTCGCGGCCCGGCGCGGCGATCCGGAAGGCGCACTGGACCGCATCGCCGCCGCCCGACAGCACCTCGCGGACGGGGAGGAGGACGTCGACGCCGTCACGGATCGGCTCGCCCGACTTCGCGAGGTGCGTGACCATCCCGACCGGGTCGAGCAGGGCGTGCGGTTCCGGTTGCGCGACGCGCAACTGCTGGTGGTCGATCGTGGACGGGTTGCCGAGTGGGGGTCGGTCCTGGATGCTCAACTCGCCCGCCTGGAGCGCGCCGGTGAACGGCTCACCGTGGGCAGGCCCGACTACTGGGCGTACCTGCGTGAACTGGACGCCATCGACGCCTTCGTCGCGGGTGTGATCGACCGCGTGCGCGGCCGGCGCGGCTGACCACCCGGCACCGACCCGAAAGGCCCACGAGTGCAGCATTTCTCCCACCTGGACGACGACGTCCGGGCGCGGCTGTTCCACCGTCCGCCGAGCGACGTGCCCGCGACCGGCGACATCGTCGACCGCGCGCTGGCGCTGGGCGCCACGCTCTACGTCCCCGCGACGCGGGACGACCTCGCCGCGACCGTCCGGCGCCGTGCGGCGGCCGGTGTCCGCTCGATGGTGCTCGACCTCGAGGACGCCGTCGCCGACCAGGATCTCGACGGCGCCCGCCTCCAGGTCGTGCGGGCGCTGCGCGACCTGGCGGACGATCCGCCCGAGGCCGCCGTGTTCGTCCGCGTGCGCACCGTCGACGACATGCACCGGGTCTGCGACGGAATCGGCACTGCCGCAGCGGCGCCCGCCGGATTCGTTCTGCCCAAGGTCCGCCCGACCGTCGGCGACGCGTTCCTCACCGCCGTCTCCGACCGGGCCGAGGAACTCGGTGTGCCCTTCGGGGTCATGCCGGTCGTGGAGACTCCGGAGGTGGTCCACCGGGAGACCCGCGACGAGGAACTCTCCGCCCTGCGCGAGGTACTGAGCCGGCACCGGGACCGGGTCCTCGCCGTGCGCATCGGCGCCACCGACATGAGCGGGCTGTTCGGCATCCGCCGCGACCGCGACCTCACCATCTACGACGTGCGGGTGGTCGCGGACACCATCGCCGCCATCGTCAACCACCTCGGGCGCACGGACGGAACGGGTTTCGTGGTCACCGGCCCGGTCTGGGAGTACTTCGCCGACCACGAACGGCTGTTCCGGCCGTTGCTGCGCCAGACGCCCTTCGCCGAGCACGACGCCGTGCGGTTCCGGACGCACCTGGTGAGTCGGGACATCGACGGCCTGCTCCGGGAGGTCGCCCTGGACCGCGCGAACGGCCTGTACGGCAAGACTGTGATCCACCCGACGCACGTCGCCGCGGTGCACGCCCTGTCGGTGGTCACCCGTGAGGAGTACCGCGACGCCCGGGACGTCGCCGCCGCGGCAGGCGGCGGGGTCCGAGCATCGGACTATCGCAACAAGATGAACGAGTCGGGGCCGCACCGCACCTGGGCCGAGCGCACGCTGCGCCGCGCGCATGTCTTCGGGGTCACCGCCGACGGCGTATCGTTCGTCGACGTGATGCGCGCCCTCGCCGCACCGGAGGGGGAGCGATGACCGACGAGCCCCGGGCCACCGCCGAACTCGGCCTGCGTGTCGACCACGTCGACTCTCCGATCGGACTGCGTGTCGACGAGCTGGTCCAACCGGGCCTGCGCCGCAACCCCAAGCGGGCTCACCTGCTGGTGTCGACGGTGCTGGGCAAGCACATCCCGTGCGATCCGGCGCGGGTGATCGACGCCGGCGCCCGGCTCGGGGACCTGTGCGCCGCCGCCCTCGCCGACTCACCGGGGCCCGTCGCGGTCTTCGGATTCGCCGAGACGGCAACGGGTCTGGGCCACTGCGTCGCGACGGCGCTCGACGCGTCCGGCTACCTGCACTCCACTCGCCGGTCCGTCCCCGGCTTTCCGGTGGTGGGCGGATTCGAGGAGGGCCACTCGCACGCGACCGACCACGCACTGGTGCCCTCCGACCCCGCCGTCGATCTTCCACCCGGGCTGCCGCTGGTCCTCGTCGACGACGAGATCTCGACCGGGGCCACCGCACTCGACGCCATCCGTGCGCTGCAGGCACTCGCGCCGCGCACCCGGTACGTGGTGGCGTCGCTCGTCGACATGCGCTCGGACGAGGACCGCGCCCGTATGGTCGCTGCGGCCGAGGAACTGGGGGTGCGGATCGACTCCGTCGCCCTGGCGACGGGTCGGGTCACCACGCCCGACGGGCTGATCGACGCGGTTGCCGCCCTTCCGCCGACGCCGGACCCCGTACCCGCCGGTCGGCGGGGGAGCGCGACGAGAGTCGATCTGCCCTGGCCGGACGGCGTGCCCGACGGCGGGCGCCACGGTTTCCGCGCGAGCGACCGACCGGCCTTCGACCGGGCGGTCGAGAAGGCGGCCGGCGCGCTGCGCGCGGTGGTGGGGGATGGCCCCGTCGTCGTGGTCGGACACGAGGAACTCATGTATCTGCCGTTGCGGCTGGCGGATTCGCTGGCGCGCATCGGCGTTCCGGCGGTGTTCCAGACCACGTCGCGCTCACCGGCCTTCGTGCTGGACGCACCGGGCTACCCCCTGCGTCGGGGTTGGTCGTTCCGACCCCCGGAAGGTGGGGACGGGCGTCGCTACCTGTACAACGCCACGGTGCAGGGGAAGAACGCGACGGTCGTCCTCGTGATCGACCCGCCCGCCGACACCGACCACCTCACCGCGCCGGACGGCGTCGTCGACGCGCTGACGTCGTCGGGCATCGACGTGGTGATCGCCGTCGTTCCGGCCGACCCGGCGCACCTCACCGCGGAGCGGCGCCGATGACCACGCCGCTGCACGGGCCGGCCTTCTCCTCCTACGCGCCCGACGAGGTGTCCTGGCTGCTGCAGGACCTGTCCCGAGTCGACCTCGAGGCGCCCACCGCCGAGCGCGAACGCAGGATCCAGTCCGGCGCAGCCCATTACGCCGAGTCGCTCCCCGTGGAGTATCAACCCGACGAGCAGTACCGCGCTCTCTTCGACGCGGTCCTCGCCGACACCGCACCCCGCCTGGCGACGGCCGTCGGTATCGTCACCGAGCTGATCCGCGCCGAACGTGGCCCGCACCCGGTCCTGGCCTCCCTGGCGCGCGCCGGAACCCCGATCGGCATCCTCATCCGCCGCTGGGCCCGCCACGTGCACCGTGAGACCTGGCCGCACTACACGGTCTCGATCGTCCGTGGCCGCGGAATCGACAGCGCTGCACTGGAGTACCTGAGCCGACATCACGACCCGTCGTCGGTCGTGTTCGTCGACGGGTGGACGGGGAAGGGCGCCATCGCCCGCGAACTCACCGCCGCCCTGGACGCGCACGCCGCCGCGGGTGGGGCCCGCTTCGACGACCGTCTCGCCGTCCTGGCGGACCCCGGCCACTGCGTCACGACGTACGGAACCCGTGACGACTTCCTCATCGCGTCCGCGTGCCTCAACTCCACGGTGTCGGGCCTGGTCTCCCGCACCGTGTTGAACGACGCGCTGATCGGCCCCGGTGAGTTTCATGGCGCCAAGTTCTACGCCGAGCTGGCCGACGTCGACGTCTCGAATCTGTTGCTGGACACGGTCTCCGACTGCTTCGACGAGGTTCGGGATGCCGTCGAGGATGGCGTGCGGGAGGTGAGGGCCGGCGACCGGACACCGACGTGGTCCGGGTGGCACTCGGTCGAGCAGGTGCGGGAACGCTACGGAATCGCGAGCGTCAACTTCGTCAAACCCGGCGTCGGCGAGACCACCCGGGTGCTGCTCCGCCGGGTGCCGTGGCGGGTGCTCGTCCGCGACGCCGACGCCCCCGAACACCGGCACATCCGTCTGCTCGCCGACGCTCGCGGTGTCCCGGTGGACGTGGTGCCCGACCTCGCCTACTCCTGCGTGGGCCTGATCAAGGAGGTGGCGTGAACGCCCTCGTCGCCACCGATCTGGACCGCACCCTGATCTACAGCGCGGGCGCGCTGGCAGAGGGCTCGGACCCCGACTCTCCGACGGTCTGCGTGGAGCACCTCGACGGACAACCTTTGTCGTACATGACCGTTCGCGCCGCCGATCTTCTCCGGGAGCTGACCGGGATGGCCGTCGTCCTCCCGACCACGACGCGCACCGTCGAACAGTTCCGGCGGATCGACCTGCCGGGGGCACCGTGGCGCTACGCCGTGACCAGCAACGGCGGCGCGATTCTCGCGAACGGCGAGCCCGACCGCGCCTGGCGTGCCGGCGTCGATCGGGCGGTCCGGGACTCGGCGGCCTCCCTGGCCGACATCGGTGCCGAACTGGACCGACTCGGCACCCCCGAGTGGATCCTCAAGCGGCGCACCGCGGACGACCTGTTCTGCTACCTGGTGGTGGACCTCGCCACCCTCCCGTCGTCGTTCGTGTCGGACTGGGGGCACTGGTGCGCCGAGCGCGGCTGGAACGTCTCGCAACAGGGCCGGAAGATCTACGCGATGCCCGACGCAGTGTGCAAGTCGCGGGCCGTCGCCGAGGTGCGGACACGCCTCATCGCCGACGGCACCCTGCCCGACACCGCCCCGATCCTCGCCGCGGGTGACGGCGCACTCGACGCGGAGATGCTTCGCGCCGCGGATGCAGCCGTGCGGCCGCGGCACGGCGAGCTCCACGCGCTCGGGTGGGAATGCCCCGGCCTGAGCGTCACCGCCGCGTCGGGCGGAAGCGCCGCCGAGGAAATCCTGCAGTGGTTCGCGCACCGGATTCCGACGGCCGCCGCCACGTAGGCTGGGACACCACCACCGTCACGAGGTAGGAGCACCGTGTCCACACCGCTGACCAAGGGCCAGAACGCACCGCTGACCACGCCCGTCGTGCGCGTCGGAGTGCAGCTGTCCGCACCGTCCGACGTCTCCGCGCTGCTCGTCACCGACGCCGGAAAAGTGCGCAGCGACGCCGATTTCGTCTTCTTCAACCAACCCACCGGACCGGGCGTCCAACTCGACGGCCAGCAGGTCGTCGTCACCACCACCGACGTTCCCGCCGACGTGGCGCAGATTCGCGTCGTCGTCACCCTCGACGACGCCACGGCCACCTTCGGCCGGTTCGACGCCCCCACCGCCGTCGTCCTCGACGGATCCGGGGTGCAACTCTTCGCCTACCGCATCGACGGACTGTCATCCGAATCCATCGTCATCGCCCTCGAGCTCTACCGTCGCGGCGACGGATGGAAGGTCCGCGCCGTCGGCCAGGGCTACGCCGGCGGTTTCGCGGCCCTGGTGCGCGACCACGGAGTCAGCGTGGACGACGCGCCTACACCGACCCCGCCGGCTGCGCCCACCCCGCCGCCCGCCCCCGCGGCCCCGCCGGCGCCGACGCCCCCGCCCGCGCCGACACCCCCGCCCGCGCCTAGTCCCACCTCCCCACCTGCGCCTACTCCCACCACCCCACCCGAGGTCAGCCTGACCAAGGCTCGCCCGGTCAGTCTGTCCAAGGGCCAGAAGGTGACTCTGAAGAAGGACGGCGGCGTCGCCCTCACCACGATCCGCATGGGCCTCGGGTGGGACCCGGTGAAGAAGTCGGGCGGATTCTTCGGTGGTCGCACCGCCAACATCGACCTCGACGCCTCCGCGTTGATGTTCGCCGGAACCCGCCATGCCGACGTCGTCTACTTCGGGCAGCTGCGGTCGAAGGACGGCTCCATCGTGCACGCGGGCGACAACCTGACCGGCGACGGCGAGGGCGACGACGAGGTCATCACCGTCGACCTGACCCGCGTCCCCGCCCAGGTGACGTCCATCGTCTTCATCGTGACGTCCTACCGCGGGCAGACGTTCGAGCAGGTGGCCAACGCCTTCACCCGCCTCGTCGACGCCCCCGTCGGGTCCGAGCTGGCGCGCTTCACCCTGCAGGGCGGCATGCCGTACACGGGCCTGGTCATGGCCAAGGTCTATCGGGCCGACGGGACGTGGAAGCTGCAGGCCATCGGCGACGGGATCCAGGCGAAGCACGCCGGGGAGGCACTGCCGCAACTGGCGCCCTACCTCCAGTAGCTCCTCGGTTCCGATCGGGCTCCCCCGATCGGGGGCGCCGCCCCGCAATCGGGGTGCCGCCCGTTCGCGCTGCAGTCGTAGGGTGGACCCGTGACGGGGTTCGAGTACGGCGTGGACGGGCCGAAGCTGATCGTGGTCGGTCTGGACGGCTCCGACTCGTCCTGGCGCGCAGCGGCATACGCTGCGGGATCCGCCCGCCGACAGCGCTCGAAACTGGTGCTGGTCTACGTCCAGACGCTCGGTGCGGGAGCGTTCGCCCAGGCGTCCGGGGTGCTGTACGACTCGGGCACCCAGGCCGCGGACGACCTGCTCGGCGAGATCAAGGAGCACGTGCTGCGCTTCGGCGAGCAGGAACACGTCTCGTGGGAGTTCCGCACGTTCCGGGGCGACCCCGCCACCGGGCTGGCCGCCGTGGCCGACGAACTGCGGGCCGACGCCATCGTGGTGGGCACCAGCGAACGCGCCGGCCATCGCATCTTCGGGTCGGTGGCCGTGCGGCTGGTCAAACTGGGGCGGTGGCCCGTGACGGTGGTGCCGTGACGGCGCGCGGCCGCAGCCACGCAGGAACTCGATCCGGGTAGGCGTCCGGCGCTTCGTCGAGCACCCCGCCGGCGGGGTCGTCGTCACCGCTGCGGCGCACCAGATCCTCGGCGGGACGGTAGATCTGCCACACGATCATCGCGCACAGACCGATCACGGCGAGATCCCGCAGCAGGACCGTCGCGGTGAAGTACTGCTCGGGCAGACCCTTGTTGCTCACCCCGAGGTAGTACATCATGCGCGGCACCCACACCAGAGCGTCGATCGTCATCCACGTCAACAGGATTCGGCGATGGGGCAGTGCGAGCACGGCCAGCGGCACCAGCCACAGCGAGTACTGCGGACTCCACACCTTGTTGGTGAGCAGGAACCCGGCGACCACGAGGAAGCACAACGACGCCACCCGCGGACGTCGCGGCGCGGTCATCCCCACGTAGGCCACCGCGAGGCACACCGCCAGGAACAGCAGGGCCGTCACGGCATTGAGGATCACCGGCTTCTCACCCGGACCGAGCGGACCGTCGAATCCCGACCACCCGGTGAACGACGAGATCACGTTGTAGATCGAATCCGGATCTGCACCGCGATCGGAGTTCAGGCGGAAGAACTCGGCCCACCCGCGCGGAAACAGCAGTGCGATCGGCAGATTCACCGCGAACCACGTGGCCGCGGCCGCCGCCGTGGCACGCGCCCAGAAGGCGAGCGTCCCGGTGCGCACACAGAGCACCAGCAGGGGGCCGAGCAGGAACAGCGGGTACAGCTTGGTCGCCCCGCCCAATCCCAGCAACACCCCGGCCAGGACCGGTCGACGACGCGCCCACGCCAGCAGACCGCCCGACGCGAACGCCGTGGCGAGAGCATCGAAATTGGTGAAGACGTGAACGACCACCAGCGGTGAGGCGGCGGCCAGCGCGGCATCCCACACGCGTCGACCCGCCAGCATCGTCGTCGCCCAGATCGTGACGATCCACGCCAGCGCCGCACCGAACGCCACCACGTTGAAGTAGAGAGCGACCGTGAGCGCCTGCGGCAGCCACGGCACTGCGGCCCACGCGTGCGCCACCTGCATCGACACGTACTGGTACATCCCGGCGACGACCGGATACTCCATGTAGCGGGTGATCGTGGTCCCGTACGGACCCGTCTCCTCCCACGACTTCTTGTAGGGCAGCGCCCCCTCGTTCAGCCGCTCCGCGCCGTACAGCGGAACGATGTCCGAGTAACACATCGCGGTGTATTGCCGACTGCCGCTCCAGTCCAGGCCGAGCTGACCGTCCGGACCGCCCGGTGACTGCTGGATACACGCGGCCTTGCCGAACCACCCGAGCGCCAGGAACACCACCGTGAACGCGAAAATCACGCGCAGCGGCGTGATCCGACGCTGACGTCCGACCATCGCGTGCCGACCGACCGGGCCGCCGACCACCGACGACAACTCCGCCACCATCGGGTCCGTCCGGCTCGGCAGGTCACGCCAGCGGGCCGAGCGGCGGTCCTTCGCCAACGTGCCCGCACTCGCGAGCAACGCCTGCTCGACCTCCGGACCGGCCGACCCAGCCACCCCACGACCGGCCTCCGGCCTGCCCGGCACCCCTAGCCGCCGGGCGACGCGGCCGGCGGTTGGCCCGCACCGGCACCGGCGCCACCTTCGGCACCCGCACCGGCACCGGCACCACCGCCTGTGTCCTCACCCGCTCCGGTGCCTCCACCGGCACCGGCACCCGGTTCCGCACCCGGCGCGGTGGTCGTGGCCGCCGGTGCGAGTCCGGGTACCGGAATGGTGATACCCGGCAGGATCTCGACCTGGGAGGGGACGACGACCTGCGGGGGCGGAGCCTCCGTCGTGGGCGGTGCGGACGGCGCTTCGAACGTGGTGGCCACCGGCGCCCGCGTCGGGGCCGGCGCGGAGTACTGCGGCACACCGGCCTGCCCGGCGATCGCTCCCGGGGCGGGGAACGACTCGACCTCGGTGCCCTCGAGCGACCCGTCGAGGGTGTCCTTCCAGATATCCGAGGGCAGACCGGATCCGTAGATCGGCCCGCCGTAGACGTTGCGGAGCGGCAGGCCCTGCTCGGTGCCCACCCAGACCGCGGTCGCGAGCGACGGGGTGTATCCGACCATCCACGCGTCCTTGTTCTCCCCGGTGTCGCCGAGCTGCGCGGTGCCCGTCTTGGCGGCCGACGGCCGCCCGCCGGCGAGGTTGTGGCCGTTGGAGTAACCGGCGATGGGCCGCATGGCGGCGGTCACGTTGTCCGCGACGTTCGGGTCGACCCGCTGCTCGCCGGGCTCGGTGCCGCGGTCGAGCAGGACGGTGCCGTCGGCGGTGACGACGCGCTGCACGAAGTGCGGTGCGTGGTAGGTGCCCGAGGCGGCCAGGGTCGCGTACGCGCTGGCCATGTCGATCACGCGCGACTGGTACTGGCCCAGGATGATGCCGTTGTTGGGGCCGGCGCCGTTCGGCTCGGTGAGCGTCGGTCCGATGCCCTCGACCTCTTCCGGGATACCGAGCCGGTGTGCCATGTCGGCGACGGCCTGCGGGCCGCCGTCGAGACCCAGCTGCAGGCGATAGAAGCTCGTGTTCAACGACCGCTTGAGCGCTTCGGCGATGGTGCACGTACCGCAGGACTCGCCCTCGACGTTGCCGATGGAGATGCCGTTGACGGTGAGCGGGGAGCTGTCGTACGTCTGCGACAGCGGGATGCCCTGGTCGAGCGCTGCGGCGAGACCGAACACCTTGAACGACGAGCCGGTCTGCAGACCGGACTGCGCGAAGTCGAAGCCGCGGCCGTCGGCCCCGCCGTAGTAGGACTTCACCGCACCCGTGCGCGGATCGATGGACACCGACGCCGTCCGCAACTCCGACGGCTCGCCCTCCATGTTGCGGTTCACGGCGTCGATCGCGGCCTGCTGGTCCTGCGGGTCGATCGTGGTGGTGATCTGCAGCCCGGCCGTGTTCAGGTCCTGCTCGCTGATGCCCGACGACGACAGCTCGCGCAACACCTGCGTCTTGATCAACCCGTTGGGGCCCGCGTCGGTGGCGTCGCCGCTGTTGACGGACGCCAGCGGCCGGGTGGCGGGGTACTGCATGGCCGACCGTGCGCCCTGGTCGAGCGCACCCATGGTCACCATGCCGTCGAGCACGTAGTTCCATCGGCTCTGGGCACCGACCGGATTGTTCTCCGGATCGAGACCCGAGGGCTGCTGGATGATCGCGGCCAGCACCGCGCCCTCCTCGACGCTCAGCGCCTCGACGGGCTTGTCGAAGTACGCCTTGGACGCGGCGGCGATGCCGTACGCGCCACGACCGAAGTAGATGGTGTTGAGGTAGGCGGCGAGGATGTCGTCCTTGGTCCACTGCCGGGCCATCTTCGAGGAGATGACCAGCTCCCGCATCTTGCGGGTGAGCGTGCGCTCCGACCCGACCAGCGCGTTCTTCACGTACTGCTGGGTGATGGTGGAGCCGCCGCCGGCGCTGTCGCGGCCCAGGACGTTGTCTCGCGCGGCGCGCGCGAAGCCGGACACCGAGAAGCCCGGGTTGGAGTAGAAGTCCCGGTCCTCCGCGGACAGCACCGCGTTGCGGACGTGCTCGGGAATCTGGCCGATCTCGACGTCGGTGCGGTTGCCCTCCGGCGGCACCACGGTGCCGAGGACGGACGTCCCGTCGGACGCCAGGATCGTGGCCACCTGGTTGGTCTTGATGTCACCGGGACGTGGGACGTCCTCGATCACGTACGCCACCATGAACGCAAGGATCGGCACGATCAGTCCGAGCGCGACCAGGGCGTAGGCCGTGCGTCGCACGGTGCGCCAGGGGGACTTCTTCGCGGTCTTCGTGGTCCTACCTCCTGATGGCGGTTCGGTGGGTCCTCCACCGAACCGTGCACTGTCCTCGTCACGGCCGGACGCGGCCCTGTCGTCACGGCCGGACGGGGCCCTGTCGTCACGGCCGGACGGGGCCCTGTCGTCACGGTCGTACTCGCCGCGTCCGTAACCGGACGTCGGGGCGTCGTCGCGAGGCGGGCGGGCCTGCGAGTACGCGGCTCCCGCCGCACCGGCGCCCCCCACCGCACCGGCGCCGGCGATGTATCCGGTGTCGTCGTACCGACGTGGCCCCGGCGGCGGGCCGGCCGGGCGCGCGCGGTAGCCGTCGTCGTACCTCGGTGGTGTCTCCCCGGTCCCGTACGCCGGACGCGGCGCCCGGTACTGCGGCGGCGGGCCCTGAGGCGGACCCTGCGGCGGGCGCCCCTGCGGCGGGGGGCCGTACGACCCGCGGTACTGCCCCGGGCCGTCGCCCCGCCGGGGCGGCATCGGGGAACGCGGCGGCTGGTCGTCGGGCAGCTGGTGACGCGGCCGGTAGTCGTCGCGGTCGTCGCGGTAGCGGTCGTCGTAGCCCGGGCCGTCGCTGCGAGGACGGTCGTTACCCGCGCCGGCCCCGTCGTCGCGGGACCCGTCGTAGGGGGTGGTCACTGACGTACTCCACTGTCGGGACGCACGACGAGGACGTCGGCGTCGGTTGTCCGCTGAGCGCGAGCGGGTCCCGGCTGGGGTGCCCGCCCGTCGGTTCTCGGCGGACGGTACCGCCGATCACCTCTCCCGGTCACTCGCTGGCCGTGCGGCGACGGCCGGTACTACGGGTGCGAGGGCGGGTGGGGGCCGGTGCACTGCCCAGTACATACGACTGGACGAGATGGTTCCAACTGCACGTACGGCAGACCTCGACCACGTGCACGGAGAATTCCTCCTGCGTGGCGGCCAGTCGGCCCAGGTCCTCGGCGGATCGCGCGGAGCCGTTCATCTGGCCCAACTTCTCCCCGAACACCCAGGACACGAGGGTGAGCTGTTCCTTGCGGCAGATCGGGCAGGCCACCGTGGAGGGGCGCCCGTGGAACTTGGCCGCACGCAACAGGTAGGGATCCGCATCACAGACCTGGGCGACGGCGGTGCGACCCGAGTACACCTCGGCGAGCAGCGACTTGCGCTGCAACGCGTAGTCCACCACCTGCCGTTCGAATCGCACGACGTCCAGAGTACGTGCGCCCCGTCGCCGCCGGTCCGTGACGGACCCCGGGTCCGCGTCCGTCGACCGGATGAATCGACGATCGGACCGATCGTTCCGACCCGGGTTCGCCGCTGGTGGCGCACACTGTTCGCCATGTTCACCGGGGGTCGTCACCCTCTGGCGGCAGGGTATGTCGCCGTGGCGGGGATTCTCCTCGTCGCCTGTGGGACCGAGTCGTCCGTCACTCCGTCCGAGAACTCCACCGCATCGAGCACCACCGCATCGAGCACCACCGCGTCCGCGTCGTCGGCCACCGCCTCGGCCGCGGCGTCCGCCGCGGAGGTGACCATCACGCCGATCGTCGGGACCGTTCTTCACGAGCCGGTCCCCGTCCCGGCCACCGACGGCCGAACCCATCTCGTCTACGAGGTGGAACTGACCAACGCCACCTCGCAGAACATGACGGTGCGCGAGGCCGTCGTGCGCGCCGACGGCGAGGAACTGCTGACCCTGGACGCCGAGGCGCTTCCCCAGTGGATGCGGGTGTTCGGGCAACCCGAGCCGACGGCCACCTTCGGTCCCGGCCAGGCCGGCCGACTCTGGCTGGACGTCGCGCTGGACGAGGGTGCGACGGCGCCGTCGTCGCTCGAGCACGTCCTGACCGTGATTCCGGAGACGCCGTCCGACCCGCTGCTTCCCGAGACGATCACCGAGACCGTCGCGCCCGTCGCCGTCTCGACGCGCACCCCGATCGAGGTCGCCCCGCCGGTGCGCGGTCCGGGGTGGCTCGACGGCAACGGGTGCTGCGTGGTCTCGGCGCACCGCGGGGCCGTCAGTCCGCTTGCCGGGCAGTTCTGGGCCGCCGAACGCTTCGCGATCGACTACGTGCAACTCGACGCCGACGGCAAGCTCTACGTCGGAGATCCGACACGGAACGAGACCTATCCCTACTTCGGCGCCGACATCCTCGCCGCTGGGGACGGGCCGGTGGTCGCGGTGGTCGACGACCTGCCCGAACAGACGCCCGGCAGCAACCCCAGCGGCCTGAAGGTCACCGAGTACGCGGGCAACCACGTGGTGCAGGACCTCGGCAACGGCAACTACGCGCTGTACGCACACCTGCAGCCGGGATCGATCACGGTGCAGCCGGGGGATTCGCTCACCCGGGGACAGTCGATCGCGAAGCTCGGCAACTCGGGCAACTCGTCGGCAGCGCACCTGCACTTCCATGTCATGGACGGGCCCGATCCGCTCGCGTCCAACGGGTTGCCGTTCGTGTTCAGCGCGTTCGACCTCACCGGGCAGGTGGTCGGCGACGACAGCATCGAGGAACTCGAGCGCACCGGTGGACCCGTGCCCACGTCCACCACCGAGACCGGGCGGCGGACCGGCGAACTCCCGCTGTATCTCGACGTCACGACCTTCGACTGAGACCGCCGCTCGGTCGTAGTATCTCCGCGTGGCGATCGGCCGACCTGCGGGTACGAGGGCCCGCGACCAGGACCGCGTGGACGCCTGCGCCGAACTCGACCGGGCGCGCGACGACGGGCAACTCGATGCCGAGGAACATGCCCTGCGCATCGGGCTGGCCACCGACGCCCGGACCCTGGGGGACCTCCACGACCTCGTCGACGATCTGCAGGGCGACTCGCGGCTCGCGCCGGTCGTGCTGCCCCGAGCCCTGCCGCCCGGCGCCGTGTCGGGACGCGGCGTCCTCGTCGTCGTGGACGGCGCCGTCCTGGTGGTGATCCTGACGATCGTCGGGATCGCGGCCGGCATCCGGGCCTACGTTCGCAGCGACGATCCGACGTCGGTCTACGGGTCGGCCGGCTACCTCGCCCCGCAGGCCATCGCCGACGTGCTCGCCGCCGTTCCGTCGCGCACCGGGAGCACGACGGTCGACTCGGTGCTGTTCTATCCGGACTACGTCGTCGTCGACGTCCAGGATCCCGACGCGCCGCGCAAGGACGTCTCGTACACCTACCGCGACGGGGAATGGCGGGACGGCTTCGCCGGCGACCGATCGTCGGACACCGTCGCCGTCGACCTGGCCGTGTTCCGGCCGGAGGTGCTCGGCGGGCTGATAGCCGGCGCGTCGGAGTCGCTGAATCTCGACCGCATCGACTCGATGTACTTCTCCCTCGGCGCCGACGACTCCGGCCCGCGCGTGATGCTCCATGCGAGCAACGACGACAACGAGGACGGCTACTTCACGGCCGGCCCGGACGGCGCGTTCGTGTACGTCGACCGGTTCGATCCGGACGAGTGAGGGAGGCCGAGCGATGACCACGCCGCGATCGGACCTGCGGGCGCGCGACGTCGACCGGGCGGTGACGGCCACCGCGCTCGACCGTGCGTACGCCGACGGTCAGCTGACGTTCGACGAGCACCGGGCGCGCAGCGCGTCGGCACGGTCCGCGCGGACGGTGGGTGACCTGCACGCCCTGGTCTCCGACCTGCAGTCGGACGTTCCGCTGCCCGAGCCCGAGACGCCCCGGCGGACGCGCGGACCGCGTCGCCGGTGGCCTCTCGTCGTCGCCGTCGTCGCGGTGGTCGCGCTCGGCGGGTGGCTGCTCGGGCGCGACGAGGATCCCGCCCCGACCAGCGCACCCGTCGCCGTGGCACCGGCCCCCGACCTACCGCCCGACGTCTCGCCGATCGTCGCGCAGCCGTTCGTGTTCGACACCGCCGCGGGGCTCGCCGACTTCCGCGCCCGCTGGATTGAGCGCTTCGGGTCCCCGGAGATCTACTCGATGTACGTCGACCTCGGCGACGGACGCGCCTCCGTCACGCGTCCGGTGGAGAACGGACGGCAGCAGCAGGTCAACGTCATGGGCGGGTTCGACCCGTCGGACTCGACCTCGGAGCCCTCCGACAGCGAACGCACCCTCGACTGGACCACGCTGAACGTCGACGCATTGGCCGGCCACCTCGCCGGGGCACCCACCTCCCTCGGCCGACCGGACGGCGTGGTCGACACCGTGAATCTGCGGAACTTCGGCACCCCGGAGATCCGTCTCGACGTGGTCGATGCGCGGGGGGACGGCGTCGGCACCGTGGTGGTGGACCCGGCGGGGGCCGTGGTGGCGGTGCTGCCGGACTGATCGAGCGGGCGTGAGCGTCCACGACTCGGCCCGATCGACGGGATCCCGTCGATCGGGCCGACTTCTGTGCAGCCAGGCACGCTCGAACCGCTGATTGGGTTCCGGCGAGACGGGGTACTTGTTCCTGTCTCGGTGAGTTACGCGTACCCGTATGTATCGGCCCGATACATACGAGAGCTATGATCGACGAGTCATCACTGCGGAGGTGGACGAACCATCGGACGGGAAGGGGGACGGGCCGTGCTGGAACTGGCTGTTCTCGGGCTGCTCCTCGACTCTCCGATGCACGGGTACGAGCTCCGGAAACGACTCACCGGCCTGCTCGGTGCGTTCCGGGCGTTCTCCTACGGCTCGCTCTATCCGACCCTGCGGCGCATGCAGGCGGACGGACTGATCGTGGAGAACCAGGCGTCGGGCGGCACCGTCCGCCGGGCGCGCCGGGTCTACGAGCTCACTCCCGCCGGCCGAGAACGGTTCGCCGAACTCGTCGCCGACACCGGTCCGCAGAACTACACCGATGATGGATTCGGCGTTCACCTGGCCTTCTTCGGACGCACCCCCGCCGAGGCGCGGATGCGAATTCTCGAAGGTCGGCGACGTCAGGTCGAGGAGCGCCGGGAAGGGCTTCGCGACGCCATCGGCCGAGCAACCGGGCCGGTGGACAGATACACGCGCGGATTGCATCAACTCGGCCTCGAGTCGAGTGAGCGCGAAGTGCGGTGGCTCAACGAACTGATCGCTGCCGAGGCACTGGCGATCAGCTCGGAGGGTCCGCCGTCCGCACCCGCGACCGACCCCCCGGTCGCGGTACCCGGGCACCGAGATGCGGCCCCCACCGACACCTCGACCCGCCGACACGAAAGCAAAGGAGATCCCGACCATGAGTGACAACAGCACTGCGGTGCGCGTGGCCATTGTGGGCGTGGGCAACTGCGCGTCGTCCCTCGTTCAGGGCGTGCAGTACTACAAGGACGCCGACGAGAACGCCACCGTTCCCGGCCTCATGCACGTGAAGTTCGGCCGCTACCACGTCCGCGACGTCGAGTTCGTCGCCGCGTTCGACGTGGACGCGAAAAAGGTCGGTTTCGACCTCTCCGAGGCCATCTTCGCCAGCGAGAACAACACCATCAAGATCGCCGACGTGCCGCCGACGGACGTCTCGGTTCAGCGCGGACCGACCCTGGACGGCATCGGCAAGTACTACTCCGAGACCATCGAGCTCTCCGACGCCGAGCCGGTCGACGTGGCGCAGGCGCTGCGTGACGCACAGGTCGACGTGCTCGTCTCCTACCTCCCCGTCGGCTCGGACGAGGCCGACAAGTTCTACGCGCAGGCCGCCATCGACGCGGGCGTCGCCTTCGTCAACGCGCTCCCCGTCTTCATCGCCTCCGACCCGGTCTGGGCGAAGAAGTTCGCCGACGCCGGTGTCCCGATCGTCGGCGACGACATCAAGAGCCAGGTCGGCGCCACCATCACCCACCGCGTGATGGCGAAGCTGTTCGAGGATCGCGGCGTCGCTCTCGATCGCACGTACCAGCTGAACGTCGGCGGCAACATGGACTTCAAGAACATGCTCGAGCGCGAGCGTCTGGAGTCCAAGAAGGTCTCGAAGACCCAGGCCGTCACCTCGAACCTCACCGGTTCGCTGGCCGACAAGATCTCGGACCGGAACGTGCACATCGGCCCGTCGGACCACGTCGAGTGGCTCGACGACCGCAAGTGGGCCTACGTCCGCCTCGAGGGACGCGCCTTCGGTGACGTGCCGCTGAACCTCGAGTACAAGCTCGAGGTGTGGGACTCGCCCAACTCCGCCGGCATCATCATCGACGCCGTGCGTGCGGCGAAGATCGCCAAGGACCGCGGCCTCGGCGGCCCGATCCTGCCGGCCTCGGCGTACCTGATGAAGAGCCCGCCGGAGCAGATGGCCGACGACACCGCTCGGGCGCAGCTCGAGGCGTTCATCATCGGTGCCGACGACTGACGTTCCCGGCTCCACGGATTCATCCACAGGCCCCCGGTCCACGACCGGGGGCCTGTCGCCGTCCGGGCGTACTGTCGCCGACGTGAGTCAGGACAGGATGCTCACCCGTATTGGGGGGCTGCTCAGGCAGGCGGAGTCCACGGACAATCCGCACGAGGCCGAGGCGTTCATGGAGGCGGCCCAGCGGCTGGCCACCGCCGCGTCGATCGATCTCGCGGTCGCGCGGTCGCACACCGCGGCGGGGCAGTCGCGCAGCGGTCCGGTGCAGCGCACGGTCGAGATCGGGGAGCGCGGCAAGCGGGGCCTGAAGACCTACGTGCGGCTGTTCGTCGCGATCGCCGCGGCCAACGACGTCACGTGCGACGTGCTGTCCACGTCCACCCAGGTCTACGCCTACGGTTTCGCCTCCGACATCGACACCACGCAGGCGCTCTACGCGTCGCTCGTCGTGCAGATGGTCCGCGCGTCCGACGCGTACATTGCCTCCGGCGCTTACCGCGAGGCCACGGTCGACCGCGTGGTGCGGCCCGCGTACGGCCGTGCGCGGGTGGAACGCAAACCGCTGGCCGCGGTCACGGCGCGGATCGAGTTCCAGTCCGCGTTCGCCGATCGGATCGGCGCGCGGCTCGCGGCGGTGAAGGAGGAGACCACCGCCGAGGCGGTGCGGACGGCGGACGCCACCACGGGCACGGCGCTGGCGTTGCGCGACAAGGATCTCGCCCTCACCGACTTTTACCGCAGCACGTCGACGGCACGCGGCCGGTGGAGAGGCAACGCCGCACCCACCAGTTTCTCGCGCGCTGCCCGACGCGCCGGAGACCACGCCGGACGGCGGGCGCGGCTCGGGACCGACGCGGAGCTCGGATCTCCGCGCGGGGCGATCGATCGCTGAGTCGCGGTGCCCGTCCGCGACTCGCAACGCGCTCGTGTGTACGAGTCGGAAACGTTGCTGCGCACCATGATCGATCGTGCCGACGCCGCGGAGGCGGGCCGGTCGGTGGAGATTGCCGGCTCGACGGTGACCCTGCCGATCGAGCGTCGGTTCGCCTCGATCGACTCGGTGCAGACCTACGTCGACGCTGTGCTCGCCCTGGAGGACGTCCGCCGTCGCTACCCCCGGGCATCGCGCCGCTGCCGGGTCCGCGCCCGCGCCGGCCAGGGCGCCGCGCACTACGAGCACGACGCGGCCGTCATCGCGGTGCCGCTGCACGTCGCCGGTCACGCGTGGGCCATGCGGGAACTGGTGGTGCTGCACGAGATCGCCCACCACCTCGAGGATCGCGATCCGGAGACCACCCCCCACGCCGCTCACGGACCGGAGTTCACGGCACGGCTGCTCGACCTTCTCGATCGGGTGGTGGGGCCCGAGGCGGCGTTCGTCCTGCGATGCATCTACGGCCGCAACGACGTCCGCGTGGGCTAACCTCGGTCGGTCGAACCGGGACGTGACGGGGTTCGCCGTCGGGGTGGAAGGGAAGTGCGATGGACGTGTGGGGGGCCGTGACCGGCACGTATCGGCGGGGAGCCGCACGATTCGACCGTGCCGGTCTGCAGCGGCCGCGTCCGGTGTCCGAGCTGATCGCGCGTGGGCACACGCTCGAGGGCTCGACGGTGCTGGTCACCGGGGCGTCGTCCGGTATCGGTGCTGCGGCGGCTCGCCGGTTCGGCGAGGAGGGCGCCACGGTGCTGCTGGTGGCGCGGTCGGCCGAGCCTCTCGACGCGATACGGCGCGAGATCGTCGACGCCGGTGGGTCGGCCGTCGCGCTGACCGCGGATCTGGCCGACGAGGACGACGCCGCCCGGCTGATCGAGAAGGTCCTGGCCGAGTTCGGTGCCCCCGACGTCGTGGTGAACAACGCGGGCCGCTCCATCCGGCGCCGCATGCTCGACTCGACCGACCGGCTCCACGACTACCGACGCACCGCGGCCATCAACTACTTCGCCCCGGTTCAGCTGACGCTGGGCTTCGCGCCGGCCATGGTGGAGCGGGGCAGCGGGCACTTCGTCAACGTCTCCACCTGGGGTGTTCCCGGCGGGGCGATGCCCAAGTTCTCCGCGTACGCGGGGTCGAAGAGTGCGCTGTCGATGTTCGGCCGGAGCATCGCGATCGAGATGGCGCGCACCGGAGTCGGCGTCACCACCGTCTACTTCCCCTTGATCCGTACCCCGATGATCGAGCCGACCGCGCGCTACCGGGACGTTCCGACCCTGTCCGCGGAGGACGCCGGGGAGTGGCTGGTCGACGCCGCCCGGTATCGACCGGCGGAGATGCTGCCGCGGTACACGCGCACGCTGCGGCGCATCGGGGCCGCCCGCGTCGAGTGGGCCGACCGGCTGACCGCGATGGCCCACCTCTGACGACGGCGGGACCGCACATGACGGGGGCAGGGAACGCCGGGGGTGGGAAGACCGCGCGTCGCCTCGGCACCTGCCCGCTCTGCGAGGCCATGTGCGGCCTCGAGTTCACCGTGTCCGCGGGCCGCATCACGAGCGTGCGCGGCGATGCCGAGGATCCGCTGTCCCGAGGCCACCTGTGCCCGAAGGCGACGGCGCTCGGTGATCTGCACACCGATCCCGACCGTCTGCGCCGTCCCCTCATCCGGGTGGGGGACACCTGGCGCGAGGCGTCGTGGGACGACGCACTGGCCCTGGTGCACCGCCGACTGGGCGACATCCGCGACCGCCACGGCCACGACGCCGTGGCGGTCTACTGGGGAAACCCGGTGGCGCACAACCTCGGTGGGCTCACCCACGGCATCGGCGGTCTGCTGCCCGAGCTGAACACCCGCAACGTCTTCTCCGCCACGTCGCTCGACTCGCGGCCGCACCTGATGGTGCACCGCGCCCTGTACGGACACCAATTGCTGGCGCCGGTTCCGGACATCGACCGCACCGACCATCTACTGCTGTTCGGGAGCAACCCGCTGGTGTCGAACGGCAGCATGATGGCCGTTCCCGACGTCGCGCAGCGGCTGCGCGACCTCCGCGCGCGGGGCGGCCGCCTCGTGGTGGTGGACCCACGCCGCACCCGGACGGCCGCCGCCGCGGACGAGCACGTCGCCGTCCGCCCGGGCACCGACGCCGTCGTCCTGCTGGCGATGATCCGCACGATCCTCGACGACGGTGTGGCGACACCCGCGTCATACGTCGACGGTCTGGGTGAGCTGGCCGCGGTCGTCGCTCCGTTCGCACCCGACCGCGTCGCGGCGCTCAGCGGTGTTTCGGCGGAGACCGTCGTCCGCCTGGCGCGGGACTTCGCCGCCGCCCCGCGCGCGGCCGCCCACGGCCGGATGGGCGTGTCCACGCAGCGATGGGGTGGGTTGTGCCAGTGGGCGATTCACGTGCTGAACATCATCACGGGCAACCTCGACCGGCCGGGCGGCACCCTGATCCCGCACCCGGCCGCCGATCTGGTGGCCACCGACTCCATGGAGGCAGGCGCGTCGGGACGCTGGCGCACGCGGGTCCGCGGGCTGCCGGAGTTCGGTGGCGAACTCCCCAGTGCCGCGCTCGCCGAGGAACTCGCCCATCCGGAGCGGCCGATCCGCGCGCTGGTGGTGATCGCCGGCAACCCGGTGCTGTCCGCACCCGGCGGCGACCGGGTTCGCGACGCCGTCGCCGGACTGGACTTCGTCGTCGCCGTCGATCCCTACCGGACCGAGACCACCCGCCTGGCCGACGTGATCCTGCCGCCCACCTCGGCGGTCCAGCGCGAGCAGGTCGACGTCTTCCACGCCCACCTGGCCGTGCGCAACACCGTCCGGGTCAACGGGCCGATCCTTCCCCGGTCCGCCGACGAGCGGCACGACTGGGAGATCTACCGCGACCTCGCCCTCGGCCTGCGACGGCGGACCCCGCGGCGCGCACGCCACCCACGGTGGCGGCTGCGCGGGGCCATGCTCCGGCTGACGCCGATGCGGACGCTGGGGCTGCTCCTCGCCGCGTCGCGACGCGGGGTGTCGCTGCGAACACTGCGGGCGAAGCCGCACGGCGTCGACCTGGGCCCGCTGGAGCCGTCGCTGCCCGCCCGGCTCCGCACACCGGACCGACGGATCCGCCTGGTGCCCCGCGCCTTCGGGGACGCGGCGCGGATCCTGGCCGGCGAACTCGACGCGCGGCCGGACCCCGCCGCACTCCTGCTGATCGGGCGTCGTCACCTGCGCAGCACCAACTCGTGGATGAACAACCTTCCCCGACTGACGAAAGGCGCATCGCGCCACCGCCTCCAGGCCCATGTCGACGATCTCGTCGCGCGCGGTCTCGTCGACGGCGACGCGGCCGTCCTGACGTCGGCGCACGGTTCGGTGACGGTGGAGGTCGAGGCCGCCGACGACCTCGCGCCCGGCGTGGTCAGCCTCCCGCACGGGTACGGCCGTGACCGCGGCGACGGGCTCACGGTCGCCGCGATGCTCGGCGGCCCCAACGTCAACGAGGTCACCGACCCGGCCTGCGTCGATCCAGTGACGGGAACCGCCGTCTTCAACGGGGTCCCGGTGACGCTGACGCGCGACTTTCCGACGCCGACGCCCGCGGCGGATTAGTGTCGGGCGGGTGGCCGACACTCGTGTGCGCATCGGAGTCCAACTTCAACCCCAACACGCCCCGGACTACGGGCTGATCCGCGATGCGGTCCTGCGCGCCGAGGACGCGGGCGTCGACGTCGTCTTCAACTGGGACCACTTCTATCCGCTGTACGGCGACCTCGACGGTGCCCACTTCGAGTGCTGGACCATGCTGGGCGCCTGGGCCGAGCAGACCTCGAACGTGGAGATCGGCGCCCTCGTCACCGGCGGCGGCTACCGCAATCCGGACCTGCTGGCCGACATGGCGCGGACGGTCGACCACATCAGCGGCGGGCGGCTGATCCTCGGCATCGGCTCCGGCTGGAACCAGAAGGACTACGACAACTTCGGGTACGACTTCGGCACCGCCGGTTCGCGACTGGCGCTGCTGAACGAGAGCCTGGCCCGCATCGCGCACCGCCTCGACGTCGGCAATCCCGCGCCCACCCGCCACATTCCGATCCTCATCGGCGGCGGCGGCGAGAAGAAGACGCTGAAGATGGTCGCGCAGTACGCGGACGTCTGGCACAGCTTCGCCGATCTCGACGCGCTGAAGCACAAGTCCGGCGTCCTCGCCGAGCACGGCGAGACCGTGGGCCGCGACGTGTCGCAGATCGAACGGTCGGTGGCCTGGCCGGGCGCGGAGACCGCGCAGGACTTCGTCGACGCCGGGGCCACCCTCTTCACCGTAGGAGTGAACGGGCCGGACTACGACCTGACCGAGCTCACCGGCGCGATCTCCTGGGCGCGGTCGCACCGGGGCTGAGCGCCGCGGGTCAGGCCGGCGGCGTGGTCTTCCCGAACAGTCCGCCGCCGCCGTGCGTGGAGGCGAACTCGTACGCGGATTCCGCGTGCTCGTGTTCGTCGATCCCGTCGACCTCGTGCTGCGGGTCCGCTCGGACCCCGATGGTCAGCTTCACCGCCGCGGCGATGGCCGCCGTCACCACGAACGAGTAGGTGAGGACGACGACGACCGCGACGGCCTGACGGCCGAGTTGCGCGAGGCCGCCGCCGTAGAGCAGTCCGTCGACGCCGGGCGGCATCGAACTGCTGGCCAGG
This sequence comes from Rhodococcoides kroppenstedtii, assembly GCF_900111805.1. Classification (GTDB taxonomy): domain Bacteria; phylum Actinomycetota; class Actinomycetes; order Mycobacteriales; family Mycobacteriaceae; genus Rhodococcoides; species Rhodococcoides kroppenstedtii. The sequence goes on along the minus strand of NZ_FOJN01000006.1, from coordinate 139,964 downwards.
AGGCCGATCATGAGGGTGCCGACGACGCCCCCGACAAGGTGCACCCCGACCACGTCGAGCGAGTCGTCGTAGCCGAAGCGGTACTCGAGACCGATGGCGAGGGCGCACGCGACGCCGGCGGCGGCGCCGACACCCAGCGCCCCGATCGGCGTCACGGCCGTGCACGACGGCGTGATCGCCACCAACCCGGCGACGACGCCCGACGCGGCACCGAACGACGTCGCCTTCCCGTCGCGAATCTTCTCCACCACCAGCCAGGCCACCATCGAGACCGCGCCCGCGCCCATCGTGTTGATCAAGGCCACTGCGGCGACACCGTCCGCCGCCAACGACGATCCGGCGTTGAAGCCGAACCAGCCGAACCACAGCAGGCCCGCGCCCACCATCACGGCGGGCGGGTTATGCGGTCGCATCGCCTCGCGCGGCCAGCCGCGCCGCTTCCCGACGACCACCGCGAGCGCGAGTCCGGCGGCGCCGGCGTTGATCTCGACGGCGGTACCACCGGCGAAGTCGATCGCCCTCAACTCGTTCGCGATCCACCCGCCGGTCCGCGCCGTCAGACCGTCGAGGGCGAAGACCCAGTGCGCGACGGGGAAGTACACCAGCGTCGACCACACCCCCGCGAAGACGACCCACGGTACGAAGCGCATCCGATCCGCCACCGCACCGGACACCAGGGCCACGGTGACCATGGCGAACCCGGCCTGGAACGCCACGAACACCAGCGCGGGAACGGTACCCACCAGGGGAATGTCCACCGGGCCGCTGCCGGCGGAGTAGGTGCCACCGACGAGCTCGGTCAGGCCCGCGAACTGTCGGGGGTCCCCGATCCAGCCGCCGAGGCTGCTCTCGCCGAACACCATCGAATAGCCGTAGAGGACCCACAGCACCCACACGACACCGATGGCCGACAGGCTCATCATCATCATGTTGAGCACGCTCTTCGCCCGGACCATGCCGCCGTAGAAGAAGGCGAGCCCCGGAGTCATCAGCAGCACCATCGCCGCACTCGCCAGCACCCACGCCGTGTTGCCCGCGTCCGGTGAACCCATGACCGGATAGTCGAGACCGGTGTTCATACGATCGCCTCTCGTCCCCCGGCGCCGGCCCTGCCGTCGTTCCGACCCGTCGCCCGCGCCCCGACGGAGAGTAGACCCCCGGTCACGGACGTGGAACGGCAGGAGATCACTGAGCCGAACCATTGCGTGATGACCGTTTCGGTGATTCCGGCGCAGGCGACCTACTGTTCTCGGCATGCACGCGCACCGCACGGGGCGAACGTCCGTCGCCGTGGTTCTCGTCCTTCTTCTCGCGGGTCTGCTCGCCGGGTGCGGGTCGTCGTCGGACGGCGACACCGCGGCCGCCTCCGCACCCACCGAACTCTGCGCGCCCCCAGGCGTCGAGAGTGCGTCGTCGGTGCCCACCAACTTCGACGCCGCGGCCGCCGCCGCGTCGGAGGACCGGTACACCACGCCGTCCGTGACGCCGCTCGATCGCATCGACACCGCGCAACTCGGGTTGATCACGCCGGGCACCCTCACCGTCGGCACCCTGTCCGACGCCCCGCCGAGCATCTGCGTCGACGGCTCGGGCACGTACACCGGGTACGACAACGAGCTGCTGAAGGCGGTCGCGGCGAAGCTCGGCCTGCAGGTGACGTTCTCCGGCACCGAGTTCTCCGGCCTGCTCGCGCAGGTGGCGGGGCGACGGTTCGACGTCGGCTCGTCGTCGATCACCACCACCGACGAGCGTCGCAACACGGTCGGGTTCACCAACGGGTACGACTTCGGCTACTTCTCCCTCGTCGCGAAGGCCGGCGGCCCCATCACCGCCTTCGAGGACCTCGGCCCCACCACCCGCATCGGCGTGGTGCAGGGCACGGTGCAGGACGACTACGTCGTCAACACCCTCGGCCTCGACCCGGTGAAGTTCCCCGACTACAACACCGCCTACGCGAATCTGCGCACCGGGCAGATCGACGCGTGGGTCGCTCCGTCGCAGCAGGCCGAAGGTCTGGTGAAGCCGGAGGACGGCACCGCGATCACGCAGAACACGTTCTCGCTCAACAACTTCGTCGGGTGGGCCGTCGCGCGGGACAACCAGCCGCTGATCGACGCGCTGAACTCCGGACTCGACGCCGTGATCGCCGACGGCACGTGGGCGCAGCTGTACTCGGACTGGGTGCCGCGCGAGCTGCCCGAGGGATTCAAGCCGGGCAGCAAGGCCGCCCCGCAGCCGGATCTCCCCGACTTCGCGGCCATCGCGGCGGAGAACGACGCCGCCGCCCCCGCCGCGCAGGCCGTCGCACCGAAGTCGACGCTGCAGCAGCTCGGGGACACGTTCTTCGACTGGGAGCTCTACAAGCGGGCCATCCCGGACCTGCTGAAGACCGGCCTGCCGAACACGCTGATCCTGGCGCTCGCGTCGGGCGTCATCGGCACCGTGCTCGGCATGCTGCTCGCCCTTGCGGGGCTGTCCCGCTCGCGCTGGCTGCGCTGGCCCGCGCGGGTGTACACCGACATCTTCCGCGGCCTGCCCGCCGTCGTCATCATTCTGATCATCGGTCTGGGCATCGGCCCGGTGACCAGCAGCCTGACCGGCAACAACCCGTACTGGCTCGGCGCGCTGGCGCTCTCGCTGCTGGCCGCGGCCTACATCGGCGAGATCTTCCGCTCCGGCATCCAGTCGGTCGAGCGCGGTCAGCTCGAGGCGGCGCGCGCGCTCGGCTTCGGCTACCGCGGCGCGATGCGCCTGGTCGTGGTGCCGCAGGGTGTGCGACGGGTCCTGCCGGCTCTGGTGAACCAGTTCATCTCGCTGATCAAGGACTCCTCGCTGATCTACTTCCTCGGCCTGCTCGCCACCCAGCGCGAGCTGTTCGCCGTGGGCCGCGACCTCAACGCGCAGACCGGCAACCTGTCACCCCTGGTGGCCGCCGGCCTGGTGTACCTGGCCATGACCGTTCCGCTGACCCACCTGGTCAACTACATCGACAAGCGCCTCCGCACGGGCCGTGCGGAGAAGACCCTCGACCCGGTCGAGCAGGCCATCGTCGTGGAAAGAGGCTGACATGACCACCGAGACACTCACCGGCGTCTCCCTCGCCGGACGCGACCTGCATCTGTCCTTCGGCGCCAACAAGGTCCTGCGGGGCGTGAGCATCGACGTCGCCGCCGGGTCCACCACCACCGTCATCGGCCCGTCGGGCTCCGGGAAGTCGACGCTTCTGCGCGTGCTGAACCGCCTGCACGAACCGGAGCAGGGCGACATCCTGCTGGACGGCAAGTCCGTGCTGAAGGACGACCCCGACGCGCTGCGTCAGCGCATCGGCATGGTGTTCCAGCAGTTCAACCTCTTTCCGCACCGGACCGTGCTGGACAACGTGGCGCTGGGCCCGTGGAAGCTCAAGGGGCAGAGCAAGGAGGCGGCCCGCGAGGTCGCCCTGGAGCAACTCGACAAGGTGGGGCTGAAGGAGAAGGCGGGCTCGCGTCCCGGCAACCTCTCCGGCGGTCAGCAGCAGCGTGTCGCCATCGCGCGGGCGTTGGCCATGACCCCGCAGGTCATGTTCTTCGACGAGGCCACCTCCGCCCTGGACCCGGAGCTGGTCAAGGGCGTGCTCGCGCTCATGGCCGACCTCGCGACCGGCGGCATGACGATGGTCGTGGTCACCCACGAGATGGGCTTCGCCCGCTCGGTGTCGGACCGCGTGCTCTTCATGGACCACGGCAGCGCCGTCGAGGTGGGCCCGCCCGCCGCGCTCTTCGACGACCCGGAGACCGACCGTCTCAAGCGGTTCCTCTCCGAGGTGCTCTGACAACCTGCGCCACCGCACACAGCACGCCCCGATCGGCGGTTTCCCGTCGATCGGGGCGTGTCGTGTGCAGCCAGGCAGGTCGACGCGCGAGACTCCGTGTCGCCTCCGTTCGTGACCGGCATCACACCGACTCCCGTACCGTCGAGATCGGTGCCGGCATGCGCATCCAGGCATGCCTGCACCGGCCATCGTGATCGACGAGACGGGAGAACCCATGTCGGACAACAGAGCCGTTGCCTACGCCGGAGCCGGGAAGGTCGAGGTGATCGACATCGACTTCCCCAGCTTCACCCTGCAGGACGGGCCGGGGGTGAACCCGGCGAGCGTGGGCCGCGAATGCCCGCACGGCGTCATCCTGAAAGTGGTGTCCACCAACATCTGTGGCAGCGATCAGCACATGGTGCGTGGTCGGACCACGGCCCCGGAGGGCCTGGTGCTGGGCCACGAGATCACCGGTGAGGTGGTCGAGGTGGGACCGGGCGTGGAGTTCGTGAAGGTGGGCGATCTGTGCTCGGTGCCGTTCAACATCGCCTGCGGCCGGTGTCGCAACTGCAAGGAGCGCAAGACCGGAATCTGCCTGAACGTCAACCCCGATCGGCCCGGTGCCGCGTACGGCTACGTCGACATGGGCGGCTGGGTCGGCGGTCAAGCGCAGTACGTCATGGTGCCCTACGCGGACTGGAACCTCCTGAAGTTCCCCGATCGCGATCAAGCCATGGAGAAGATCCTCGACCTGACCATGCTGTCGGACATCTTCCCCACCGGGTTCCACGGGTGCGTCACCGCCGGTGTCGGAGTGGGGTCGACGGTCTACATCGCCGGCGCCGGACCCGTCGGCCTCGCCGCGGCCGCCAGCGCCCAACTCCTCGGCGCCGCCGTGGTGATCGTCGGAGACCTCAACGAGGACCGACTCGCACAGGCGCGGAGCTTCGGTTGCGAGACGGTCGACGTGTCGAAGGGTGATCCGGCGGACCAGATCGAGCAACTCCTCGGCGTCCCTGAGGTGGACTGCGGCGTGGACGCCGTCGGCTTCGAGGCCCGCGGACACGGTGACGGTAGTGCGACCGAGGCGCCGGCCACCGTGCTGAATTCGCTGATGGACATCACCGCGGCGGGCGGATCGCTCGGCATTCCCGGCCTGTACGTCACGGGCGACCCGGGTGCATCCGACGAGGCCGCCAAGAAGGGATCCCTGTCGCTGAGCCTGGGGACCGGCTGGGCCAAGTCGCTGGCCTTCACCACCGGCCAGTGCCCCACGATGAAATATCACCGCGGGCTGATGATGGCGATCCTCCACGACCGCGTGCAGATCGCGAAGGCCGTCAACGCCCGGGCCATCGGCCTCGAGCAGGCCCCGCAGGGCTACGCCGACTTCGACCGCGGCGAGGCCACCAAGTTCGTGCTCGACCCGCACGGGTTGCTCGGCGCCGCCTGACACCTGCGCCACCGCACACAGCACGCCCCGATCGGCGGTTTCCCGTCGATCGGGGCGTTCCGTGTGCAGGCAGGCAGGTCAGCGCGCGAGGAACTCCAGCACGGCGGCGTTGAACTCGTCCGGGTGCGAGGCGTTGAACCCGTGGGGCCCGCCCTCGACCACGACGAGGGAGGAATCCGCGATGGCCTCGTGCGAGCGCCTGCCGCTGACCTCGAAGGGCACGATCGCGTCGGCGTCGCCGTGGATCACGAGGGTGGGAACGTCGATCTTCGGCAGATCGTCGCGGAAGTCGGTGTAGGAGAATGCCTTCACGCAGCCGAGCATCGCGGTGGTGGAGGCCTCCGCAGCCATGTCGACGGCGTACTGCCGGGTCTCCTCGCTGACCTTCAGCTCGCCGTTCGCGCTGAAGAAGTTGGTCGCGAAGCCGTCGATGAACGCGTTCCGATCGTTCTCCACGCCGTCGAGGAAGCCCTGGATCGTCTCGTCGTCGAGTCCGCCGTCCGGGTTGTCGTCGGTCTTGTAGAGGTACGGCGGTACCGCTCCGGCCAGCACGGCCTTGGCGACGCGCTCGCTGCCGTACTTGGCCAGGTACCGCACCACCTCACCGCCGCCCATGGAGAAGCCCACGAGGGTGGCGCCCCGCAGGTCGAGAGTCTCGAGCAGGACCGACAGGTCGGCGGCGAACGTGTCGTAGTCGTAGCCGGACTCGGGCTGCGACGAGCTGCCGAACCCGCGACGGTCGTAGGTCACCACGCGGTGGCCGGCATCGAGCAGGGAGGTGATCTGCGCTTCCCAGGACCGCGCGTTCAGCGGCCAGCCATGGATGAGCACCACGGGAGCGCCCTCGCCGCGGTCCTGGTAGTGCAGGTCGATCGGGGTGTCGTTCTCGACTCCCACCGAGAGCATGGGCATGGCGTCTCCTTCGTCGGCTACCGCTCTGCGAGCGCGTTGCCTTCGCATACCCGACGCATCGAAACGTGACACGTGTTCGCTTTCCGTTCACCTGTCGGGTTCTCCGCCGTCGCCTGCGTTCCGGCTGTCTTTTGCCTGGATTTCCTACGGTCTGCCGGTGACCACGATTCCGCTGTCCCTGCACGTCGTGCACGCCCACGACGGCCGCTCCTCGCGCTCGAACCTCACCTGCCGCTACAAGTGCGGCGACGCCTGCTTCCACGAGGTACCCAACACCTCGACCGGGGAGTACTTCGGCGACGTCGTGAAGACGGCGATGTCGCGACGCGGCATTCTCAAGGGCGGGGCGATGGCCGTGGTGGCCGTCGGCGCGACCACGGCCCTCGCGGCGTGCGGCGGCGGAAACGAGTCCGGCACGGCGACGACGGCCGATCCGTCGTCCACCCTGCCCCCCGAGCCGCGCGGTCTCGAGTTCGCCGCGGTGGCGCCCAACACCGAGGACGCCGTGGTGATCCCCGAGGGCCACGAGCAGGCCGTCGTGATCCGGTGGGGTGACCCGGTGGTCGCGGGTGCGCCGGAGTTCGACTTCGACAATCAGACCGCCGCGGCCCAGGAGAAGCAGTTCGGCTTCAACAACGACTTCGCGGGACTCCTGCCGATCGACGGGTCCAGCACGGACTACCTCCTCGTGGTCAACCACGAGTACACGACGGAACCGTTCCTCTTCCGGGGGTACGACGCCGAGAACCCCACCGCCGAGCAGGCCGCCATCGGCCTCGCCGCCCACGGCCTGTCCGTCGTGGAGGTGAAGGGCGAGAACGGATCCGGACGCCTCACGCCGCAGATGGGTCGGTACAACCGTCGCATCACCGGCACCACCGAGTTCGTGCTCACCGGTCCGGCCGCGGGTTCGGACTTCCTCAAGACCTCGGCCGATCCGACGGGCACCAAGGTCCTCGGCACGTTCAACAACTGCTCGGGCGGTCTCACGCCGTGGGGCACGGTGCTCTCCGGCGAGGAGAACATCAACCAGTACTTCGCCAACGCCGAGTCGGTGACCGATCCGACGGCGGCGGCACGTCTGGCTCGGTACGGCGTGGAAGGTGCTGCGTCCGAACGGAAGTGGGAGCGTTTCGACAAGCGCTTCGACCTGGCCCAGGAGCCCAACGAGGTCAACCGCTTCGGCTGGGTGGTTGAGGTGAACCCGTGGGATCCGACGTCGACCCCGATCAAGCACACCGCCCTCGGACGGTTCAAGCACGAGGCCGCAACCATTCACGTCACCGACGACGGCACCGTGGTCGCCTACAGCGGTGACGACGAGCGCTTCGACTACATGTACAAGTTCGTCTCGTCGCGAAAGATGATGCAGGGCACCGGACCTGCGGCCATGCGGTCCAACCTGACGCTGCTCGACGCGGGCACCCTGTACGTCGCCAAGCTCACCGGTGACTCGCCCGACGAGATCGACGGCAGCGGAACGCTGCCCGCCTCGGGCACCTTCGCCGGCAAGGGCGAGTGGATCCCGTTGCTGCGCACGGGCGAGGACGGACGCGGGGAGTCCCTCGTCGACGGCATGTCGGCGGAGGAGGTGGCGGTGTTCACCCGCCAGGCCGGGGACAAGGTCGGCGCCACCAAGATGGATCGGCCGGAAGACTTCGAGCCCAACCCGGTGACGGGCAAGGTGTACGTGGCGCTGACCAACAACTCCAACCGCGGTACCGAGGGCAAGGCCCCCGCCGACGAGGCCAACCCCCGCAACAAGAACAAGAACGGCCAGGTCCTCGAACTCGACGACGACCACGCGGGAACGAGTTTCACGTGGAACCTGCTCCTGGTGTGCGGCGACCCCGAGGCCGCCGACACGTACTTCGGCGGCTTCGACAAGTCGCAGGTCAGCCCCATCAGCTGCCCGGACAACCTCGCGTTCGACCCGGCGGGCAACCTGTGGGTCTCCACCGACGGCAACGCGCTGGAATCGAACGACGGCCTGTTCTCGGTGGTGCTCGACGGCGAGCGCCGCGGCCAGACCAAGCAGTTCCTCACGGTGCCGAAGGGCGCCGAGACCTGCGGGCCGATCGTGCAGGAGCAGCGCGTCGTGGTGTCGGTCCAGCACCCGGGCGAGCTCGACGACGCCAGCGCCGACGCTCCGGCCTCGCACTGGCCTGACGGCGGCGACTCTCAGCCGCGCCCGTCCGTCGTGGCGGTCTGGAAGATCTGATCGGCGCAGCACCCACACGTCACCCACTCGTCACCCCTCGCGGCCCCTCCTGGCGCATACTCACGGTCACGGATCGTGAGGCAACGAAGGAGGGGCCGTGGCGACGACGTCGGTGCTGGTCGGGTGGTTGCCGGACGAGGCGGGGCGCGACTCGGTGGCCTGGGCGGCGCGGGCGGCCGCGACGGCCCGCGCCGCGGAGTCCGTCGTCCGGGTGCGCTGTTGCACGGTCCTGCCCCGCACCTGGCCGTTCCCCACGTCCAACGCGGCCGACGCCGACTACCGCCGCTGGGTGCGGGAACGGGGTGACGAGTCGGTGCGCGCCGCGCACGACACCTTGACCGAGTTCCTCGACCCCGGTGAACTCGACGAGCCGGCCGCGTTCCACGTCGACAACCCGGCCGAGTCCGCCGGCCTGATCGGCGCCGCCGCCACGCACCACACCGACCTCGTCGTGCTCGGCTCCACCGACGGCCCGCCCGGCAGATTCACCAGCGGGAGCACGAGCGACGCCCTGCTCCACTCGTCGCGCGTCCCGCTCGCCCTGGCCCCCCGCGGTTACGCCGAGCGGCGTGGCCCCTTTCGCCGTCTGGCCTGCGCCTACACCGGAACCGAGGAGTCGGAGGACGCCGTCGACACCGCCGCGGTCCTGGCGGATCGGTGGGGGATTCCCCTGCACCTGGTCGCGTTCGCGCCCCGCCGTACGACGACGTTCCCACCGCTGGGCGGGTACGGCGCCGAGGATCTGGTCACCGCGCAGTGGGCCGAGCAGGCCACCGCCCTGCTGCGCGCCGCCGCGACGCGGGTTGCCGAGAGCCATCCGACCCTCGCCCCGACCTGCGCGGTCGGCGTCGGGGGAGGATGGGAGGACGTCCTCCGGTCGGTCGATCTGGGGGACGACGACGTCCTGGTCCTCGGGTCGTCCCGGCCCGGCCCGGTCGCCCGGGTCTTCCTGGGGTCGACGGCGTCGAAGATCGTCCGACACAGTCCCGTTCCGGTGATCGTGGTACCGCGGGGCAGTCGCCTCGGGTCCGCGCGCCCGGCGCACTCGTCGAAGGAGACATCATGAGCGAACGCAGTGCCTCGGGCTCCGGACGGAGCTTGCTCCGCCGTAAACCGTTGGCCGACATCGCCGCGCTGGAGACTCGGGGCGGGAGCGACCTGAAACGCTCCATGACCACGTTCCAGTTGACCTGCATCGGCGTCGGCTCGACCGTCGGCACCGGCATCTTCTTCATCTTCTCGTCGGCCGTGCCGGTGGCGGGACCCGCCGTGATCTTCTCGTTCGTCATCGCCGCGATCACGGCCGGACTGACCGCGCTCTGCTACGCCGAGCTCGCGTCGTCGATACCGGCGTCGGGATCGACGTACACGTACACCTACACGATCATCGGCGAGTTCGTCGCGATGCTCGTCGGTGCCTGTCTCATCCTGGAGTACGGCGTCTCCACGGCGGCGGTATCGGTGCTGTGGTCGCAGTACCTCAACGATCTGCTCGATCGCACCGTGGGACTTCGCATTCCCGACGTGTTGTCGCACGCACCCGGCGGGGGCGAAGGGTTCGGGGTCAACCTGCCGGCCGTGGTGCTGGTGGGCCTGTGCGCGGTGCTGCTGATCCGCGGAACCAGCGAATCGGCGCGCGCCAACGTGATCATGGTGATCGTCAAGATCGGCATTCTCGCCATGTTCGCGGTGGTGGGCTTCACCGGATTCAGCCTGGACAACCTCGAGCCCTTCGCGCCGTTCGGTGTGGCCGGTATCGGCGCGGCGTCGGGCCTGATCTTCTTCTCGTTCATCGGCCTCGACGCCGTGTCGACCGCCGGAGAAGAAGTCGAGAATCCCCGACGGACCCTGCCGATCGCGCTGATCAGCGCCCTGGTGGTGGTCACGCTGATCTACCTGCTGGTCACCCTGTCCGCCGTCGGCGCGCAGAAGTGGACCAAGTTCGAGGGCCAGGAGGCGGGCCTCGCCGAGATCCTGTCGTTCGTCACCGGCTCGAGCTGGCCGTCGATCGTGCTGTCCGCGGGCGCCGTGGTCTCGATCTTCTCGGTGACGCTGGTGACGCTCTACGGCCAGACCCGCATTCTGTTCGCGATGAGTCGCGACGGCATGGTGCCGTCGATCTTCTCCGAGGTGGCGCCGCGCAGCCTCGTGCCGGTGAAGAACACGATCATCGTGGCGTGCTGCGTGGCCCTGCTCGCCGGGCTGCTGCCGCTCGACTTCCTCGCCGACCTGGTGTCGATGGGCACGCTGGTGGCGTTCCTCGTCGTCTCCGCCGGAGTGATCGTGCTGCGGCGACGGGAACCGGACATCGACCGCGGATTCAAGGTTCCGTTCTACCCGGTGCTGCCGCTGCTCTCCATCGCCGCTTGCCTCTACCTGATCAGCACCCTCCACGTGCAGACGTGGATTCTCTTCGCGATCTGGCTCGGAGCGACGTCGGCGCTCTACTTCGGATACTCCCGGCGGCGGTCCCGGTTGGAGCCGACCGCCGGGTAGGCGCCGGGAGACACCCGCTAGCGCCCGATGGTCGCGTGCATCTCCCACACGATGACCTCGGCTGCCGACGTCGAACCGAGACGCTGACCCCCGCCGCCGGTGACGCGCACCGCGTCACCCTCGCGCAGAACCCCGACGCCCTCGAGTGACGCCTCGCCGCGCGCAACGAAGACGTGGAGGAAGGGCGCGTCGGGCAGGGTCTGCGGAACCCCGTCGGCGCGCAGGCGCGCGACGTGCATCGCGGCGTACTTGTTGCGGATGCGGATCGCGGAGTGGTCGCGGTAGGCGTCCATGCCCGACGCGACGGGAACCAGTCCGCCGGAGAGCAACTCGTCGTCGATCTCGAGTTGCTCGTATCCCGGCGTGACGCCCGCCTCGTCCGGGACCACCCACATCTGGACGAAGTGCACGGGGTCGGCGGACGAGTCGGCCGCGTCCTGTCGTCGCCACGCGTCGTTCTTCTCGGAGTGGAGAATCCCGGTGCCGGCGCTCATCCGCTGGGCCAGGCCCGGGTAGATGACGCCGTTGTGGCCGATGGAGTCCTGGTGGACCAGCGACCCCTGCAGCACCCAGGTCACGATCTCCATGTCGCGGTGCGGGTGGGTGTCGAAACCCGTTCCCGGAGCGACGATGTCGTCATTGTTGACCATGAGCACCCCGTGGTGGGTGTTGTCCGGATCGTAGTGATGCCCGAACGAGAATGAGTGGTGCGAATCCAGCCACTCGATCCGGGTGTGCGGCCGGGTGTCGGCCCGTCGCACGTCGAGCACGGGGGAGGTGGAGGCAGTCATGACGACCTTCCGGGGAGGCGCTGCAGGGGTGGCGAGGTCAGCTCGCGAGCTTGGCGGCGATGCCGGTGACGCGGGTCGCGAGGTGCTCGAGGGCGTTGCGGGTGGCGTCGTCGATCTCGTTCTTGTTCTCGGGACCGGTCACGTGGCCGACGCCGTAGGGGTTGCCGTCGGCGAACTTCAGGCCGTCGGTGTAGCCCGGGGGCACCAGCACGCCGCCGAAGTGCATCAGCGAGGTGTAGAGGTTGACGATGGTGGTCTCCTGGCCGCCGTGCGCGGTCTGGCTGGAGGTGAACGCGGCGTACGCCTTGTTCGCGAGCGCGCCCTGCGCCCAGAGGCCGCCGAGCGAGTCGATGAACGTCTGGAACTGGCTGGTGGTGCTGCCGAAGCGCGTGGGCGAACCGAAGATCACGCCGTCGGCCCACACGATGTCGTCGCCGCTGGCGGCCGGCAGGTCCTTGGTGGCCTCGTAGTTGGCGGTCCAGGCCGGGTTCTCGGCGAAGGTGGCGGGATCCTTGGTCTCGGCGATGTGGCGGACGCGGACCTCCGCGCCGGCGGCCTCGGCGGCCTTGGCGACGATGTCGGCCATCGTGGTGCCGTGGCCGGTAGCGGAGTAGTAGAGAACGGCGATCTTGGTCATGGTGTGCCTTTCTTTCCGGGGTGTTCGACGAGAATGGTTCGGGGCTAGAGGACGTGTTGGCCGTACATCTCGCCGAGCGGATCGGCGATGAGTTCGAGGCGGGCGCCGTCGGGATCGCGGAAGTAGAGGGAAACCTCGCTGTGCTCGACCAGTTCGACTCCCGCGTCGATCAGCTTGACGCGCAAATGATCCCACCGTTCCTGCTCGACACTGACGGCGACGTGATGGAGACCGCCGAGCACCTCGGCGTAGGGCCCGACGTCGAGGCCGGGGAAGTCGAAGAAGGCGAGCAGGTTGCCGTTGCCGATGTCGAAGAAGAAATGCGACGAGCCGGGGTAGTCCCGGTTCTCGATGAGTTCGGTCAGCGGGAACTCGAGGACGCCCTGATAGAACTCGATGGTGCGTTCGACGTCGCTGCTGATCAGCGCGGTGTGGTGCAGTCCGCGAGCGGACGAGGTGGGACGCGACTCGGCGGGCTGCAGGTGCAGGCCGCGCAAACGCTCGCGCTCGGACTCACCGCGAGCGGCCCGCTCGGACGTTTCGGCCGGGCCGTTGCTGTCGATACTCATCGTGTCGCCTTCCCGATCGCGGATCGTTGCGTCGTCAACGAACACCACCGTAGCGGAAATAATTGCGCCGTCAACTATCTGTCGTAGACTGGTGACATGACGACCTGGTTGACGGACGACGAACAGCTCGCCTGGCGGGCCTACCTCGACTCGACCCGGTTGCTTCTGCAGACCCTCGACCGCCAACTGGTCCGCGAGTCCGGCATCTCCTTCACCGACTTCGAACTGCTGGTCAAGCTCAGCGAGGCGCCGAACCGCAGCATGCGGATGCGCGATCTCGCCGACGCGGTGACCACCACTCGTAGCGGCGTCACGCGCGCCATCACGCGACTGGTCGACGCCGGATGGGTCGTGCGCGTGGAATGCGAGGACGACCGTCGCGGCATGTCTGCCGAGCTCACCGACGCCGGCATGGAGAAGCTGGCCGCATCGAGCCCCGGCCACGTCGACGCGGTCCGCGCGTCGATGTTCGACGTGCTCTCCCCGGACGACGTCGAGACGTTGGGCCGGGTCTACTCCGCGATGCGGACCCACATTCAGAAGAACGCCCGCCAGTAGGCTCGAGCCATGTCACCCACCGCCCTCGTCACGGGAGCCGGCCGCGGGCTCGGCGCCGGCATCGCCCGTCTGCTCGCCGCCGACCACGACGTGCTGATCGGGGGCACGACGGCCGACTCCGTGGCCGCGGTGAGCGAGGAGCTGGGAGCCACGCCGTGGCCCGTCGACCTCACGGACGCCGACGCCCTGCGGACGGCGACCGCCGACGTCGACTCTCTCGACGTCCTGGTGCACAACGCCGGCGTCGCCGACCTCGGCACGGTCGAGGACCTGACGCTCGCCGACTGGCGACACACGTTCGAGGCCAACGTCTTCGCGGTCGCCGAACTCACCCGCCTCCTGCTGCCCGCCCTGCGGCGCGCACACGGCCACGTCGTGCTGATCAATTCGGGGGCGGGTCTGCGCGCAAACCCGCGCTGGAGTGCCTACGCCGCGAGCAAGTTCGCGCTGCGCGCGTTCGGCGACGCCCTCCGCCAGGAAGAGCCCGACATCCGGGTGACCAGTGTGCATCCGGGCCGGATCGACACCGACATGCAGCGCGCGATCGTCGCGGGTGAAGGCAAGTCGTACGACGGCTCGCAGTACCTGTCCGTCGACACGGTCGCGCGTGCGGTTCGCCACGCGATCGACACCCCGGCGGACGCGCACCCGACCGAGATCGTGTTGCGCCCCCGCTGAATTCGCGGGTCAGCGATCGGCGGCCTTGACCACCAGTACGGGAACCGGGCAGTCGAGTAGGACACGCTGCACCGTGCTGCCCATGAGGAACTTGCCGACGGCGCTGCGACGCTTGGATCCGATCACCACCAGCGTGGCCCCGACCTCGGTGGCGAGATCGACGATCGCGCCCGCCTCGTCGCCGCCGTCGGGCTCGACCCGCGCCGTGAACTCCACGTCCCCGAGCACCTCGCGCACCTGCGCGTCGACGGCCTCGCGGTCGGTCGCCGTCACCTCGTCGCTGTCCAGCACCGAGAGCACCACCAGGGCGTCCCCCCGGAGTTGCGCCTCGGCGCCCCCCTTCACGAGCGCCTCGCGACCCTCGGGAGTCGAATTCATCGCCACTGCAACGGTCATGGTGTGCCTTTCGGTGTCGTCGTCGGTCCCGCCTCGGGCCGGACAGGCACCAGGGTTGCCCGAATCGGGGTGATTCGGTAGCCGTTTCGCCGAACCGGGCCGTGCACACTATGCGCACAATTCGGATTGTCTGGACCAAACGGACAGCCGGGTCATACCGTCACTGCCTGTGACCGACACCACTTCCCGAATTTCGTTCTCATGCAGATCACACTGACCCGCGCCCTGGGCGCCGTCGCCGTCGCCGCGGCCGTCACGGTGGCCGGTATCGACGCCGCCGGCAGCGCCAGCGGCTCCGACGCACGGGCGAAGCTGACCCTCATCGCCCCCGCCGCGGCGGGCGGCGGCTGGGACCTCGTGGCCCGCGAATCGCAGCAGGCGCTCCGATCGGACGGCATCGTCAACAACGCGCAGGTGGTGAACGTCCCCGGCGCCGGCGGCACCATCGGGCTGAGCCAGCTCGAGACGCTCACCGGCCAGCCGACGACGGTCATGGTCACCGGCACCGTGATGCTGGGCGGCATCGCGATCAACGACTCGCCCGTCACCCTGCAGGACACCGTGCCCATCGCCCGGCTGGCCGAGGACTTCGAAGTGTTCGTCGTCCCGCGCGACTCGCCCTACCAGGATCTCGACGACTTTCTCGAGGCCTGGCGGGCCAACCCCGGCGGTCTGCCCATCGGCGGCGGCTCGCTCGGCGGCATCGACCACATCGTGTCCGGTCAGCTCGCGCAGCAGGCCGACATCGATCCGGCCGCCATCAACTACATCGCGTTCTCCGGTGGCGGCGAGGTCCTGACGTCGTTGCTGTCGAACACCGTCGGCATCGCGGTCAGCGGGTACAACGACTTCCGCGACCAGATCGAGGCCGGCAACGTCCGGGCCCTCGCCGTCGCCGCGCCGGAGCCGGTGCCCGGCATCGACACGCCCACGTTCATCGAACAGGGGTACGACGTCGACCTGGTCAACTGGCGCGGCTTCGTCGCACCGCCCGGAGTCTCCGAGACCGACCGGCAGACCCTGATCGACATCGTCACCGAGATGGTCGACACCGAGCAGTGGGCCACCGCCGTCGAGCGCAACCGGTGGAAGGAATCCCTCCTGACCGGCGACGAGTTCGGCGAGTTCCTCGCGGTCGAACAGGACCGCATCAGCGACATCCTCCGAGAGTTGGGTCTGATATGAGCAACAGCGTGACCACCGACCCGCCGGACACCGGCACCCGGGCCGGCGCCCTCACCGGCCGCAGCGGCCTGGTGGTGCCCGCGCTGCTGGTGGCCCTCGGCCTCTTCCTGGTCTACGGCACCGTGACCATGAAGGTCCCGGACACCGCCACCTCGCCGGGCCCGCAGGTCTTCCCCGCCATCGTCGCAGGCTTCTGCTTCCTCGTCGCCGTCCTCGTCACGGTGCAGCTGATCCGTCGGCCCGAGCCCGTCGACCTCGGGGTGGACGACGACGGACGCCCGAACACCGGGACGTTCTCCAACTGGCGCAGCGTCGGCATCACGGTCGGCACCGTCGCCCTGTTCATCGCGCTGCTCGAGCCGCTCGGCTGGGTGTTGGCGGGTGCGTTCCTCTTCTGGGGCGTCTCGATCGGGCTCGGCGGACGGCGCTACGTCTTCGACGCCGCCGTCGCACTGCTCGTGTCCTCGGCGGTCCAGCTGGTCTTCTCCGGGGGGCTGGGCCTGACCCTCCCCGGCGGCATCCTCGCGGCGGTGTTCTGATGGACGCTCTGAGCAACCTCTTCGAGGGCTTCGGCACCGCCCTCACGCCCATGAACCTGGTGTGGGTCGTGGTCGGCGCGCTGCTCGGCACCGCCGTCGGCGTGCTCCCCGGCCTCGGATCCGCCATGGCCGTGGCGTTGCTGCTGCCGGTCACCTTCACCCTCGAACCGACGTCCGCGCTCATCATGTTCGCCGGCGTCTACTTCGGCGGTCTGTTCGGCGACTCGATCTCCGGCATCCTCATGAACACGCCGGGTAATTCCACGGCGATCGCGGGCACGTTCGAGGGCCATCGCATGGCGAAGAACGGCCGCGCCCCGCAGGCTCTCGCGACCTCCGCGATCGGTGCCTTCATCGGCGGCATCGTCGCCACCACGCTGGTGGTCTTCTTCGCACCGACCCTGGCCTCGTTGGCGACGAACTTCGGTCCGGCGGAGTACTTCGCCCTCGCGGTGTTCGCGTTCATCGCGACCTCCGCCGTCGTTTCCGACTCGGTGCTCAAGGGCCTGTCCGCCCTGCTCATCGGGCTCACGCTGGCCGTCATCGGTATCGACGGGCCCTCCGGCGCATCACGTTTCACGTTCGAGGTCCCGTCGCTCTTCGACGGCGTCCACATCGTCGTCATCACCGTCGCCATGCTCGCGCTCGGCGAGGTGATCCACGTGGCGTCGAAGATCGGCAAGCCCGACGACACCACGCTCATCCCGTCGAAGGGTCGGCCGTTCCTCACCCGGTCGGAGTTCCGCGAGGCGCTGCCGGCCTGGATGCGCGGCACCGCGTTCGGCGTTCCGTTCGGCGTCATTCCGGCCGGCGGCGCCGAGGTGCCCAGCTTCCTCGCCTACGGCACGGAGCGCCGTCTCGACCGTCGGCGCCCCAACCCGATGTTCGGCAAGGGTGCCATCCGCGGTGTGGCCGGGCCCGAGGCCGCGGGCAACTCGACGGCCGGCACCGCCATGGGCGCGCTCCTCGCCCTCGGTCTGCCGACCTCGGCGACCGCGGCGATCCTGCTGGCGGCGTTCCAGCAGTACGGCATTCAGCCCGGGCCGCTGCTGTTCGACCGTAACGGCGAGATCGTCTGGGCCCTCATCGCCAGCCTCTTCGTCGGCATGGTCGTGCTGTTGATCCTCAACCTGCCGTTCGCTCCCCTGTGGGCTCAGCTGCTCCGCATCCCGAAGAACTACCTGTACGCCGGCATCACCGTCTTCGCCTCGCTGGGTGTGTACGCCTCGTCCGCCTCCGTGGTCGACCTGATGTTCATGCTCGGACTCGGCGTCATCGGTTTCATGTTGCGACGCTTCGGTATTCCGTTGGCGCCGGTGCTGATCGCCGTCATCCTCGGCCCGCTCGCGGAGGACTCGCTCCGCCGCGCCCTGGCCGTCAGCGAGGGCGACGCCACGATCCTGATCGGCAGCGGCATCACCGTCGTGCTCTACACGCTGATGATCATCGCGGTCGTGTTCTCCGCGGTGACCAAGGTGCGGTCCCGGCGGCGGGTGGACTTCTAGCTCGATCCTCACGCGCGCAGGCTGTCACCGCGGGTCGGTGGCAGCCTGCGCTGCGTCGGGGGCAGCCTGCGTGTCGTCGGGGAGACCTGCCTCCGTGCACACAGGACGGCCGGATCTCCGGGATCCCGCCCGTTCGACGGACCTGTGTGCAGCGGGGCAGGTCTGGGACACTCGGCCGGTGCGGATACGACGTGAGCAGCCCTCCGACCGCCCCGATGTCCTGCGCGTCGTGCACGAGGCGTTCGAGAGCGGCCCCGACGAGCCCGGGGAAGTGGCGCTGACCCGAGCCCTGTTCGACGACCCCGGGCACATTCCCGAGTTCTCCCTGGTTGCTGTGGTGAGCGGGGACGTGGCCGGCTACGTGATCGGCACCCGCGGGTACATCGGCGACACACCCGCCGTCGGCATCGCACCGCTGGCCGTGGCCCGGGCGCACCAGCGGAGGGGCGTGGGGTCGGCGCTGATGTGGGCGCTGATCGGGGCGGCGCAAGCACGGCACGAACCGGCCCTGGTTCTGCTCGGCGAGAACGCGTACTACGAACGGTTCGACTTCGCCCCCGCATCCCGGAACGGCATCGAGGCCCCGGTCGCCTCGTGGGGGCGGCACTTCCAGGCACTCGTGCTCACCGACAACCCGGTGGCTGGCCGGTTCCGGTACGCGGCGGCCTTCGGCCTCTGAGCTCCGAGCCCGACTTGCCTCCGAGCCCGACCTGCCTCCGTGCACACAGGACGGCCGAGTCGCCGGGATCCCGCCCGTGCGGTCGACCTGTGTGCAGCCACGCAGGTCCGGCGGGCGCAGTTCACCCCACCGTCACCGCGGTGTGGCTGACTGGGTCGTATGACCTACGACGCGAGCTTCCTCGGGACCGCCGACGCCCTCCCGATCCCGTCGCGGGACGGCCTGGTCATCCTCGACTACACGCACTTCGCGGTGTCGATGGACACGAGACGAAGGCTGGCCGCCGTGACCGCGGTGAACATCGACGGCAGCGATCTGCGGGACGTCGAGCGAGGTGACGACTGGCGGCTCGACCCCCGACTTCCGGAGACGCAGCAGGCGGGACCGGAGCTGTACTCCGCCAACGACCTCGATCGCGGTCACCTGGTTCGACGCCGCGATCCGGTGTGGGGCGAGGACGCCGAGCGCGCCAACGCCGACACGTTCCACTACACGGTGTGCGCCCCGCAGACGGCGACCCTCAATCAGTCGAAGACACTGTGGCTCGGCCTCGAGGACTACGTGTTGGACCACGCCCGGCAGTACGGGGAACGGCTCTCGGTGTTCACGGGGTGCCTGTTCGAGTCGGACGATCCGGTGTACCGGGGTGTCTCGATCCCCCGACGGTTCTTCAAGGTCGCGGCGTGGGCACAGGAGGAGAGCCTCGCCGCCACCGGATACGTGCTCGACCAGACGGCGTCACTCGGTCCGATTCGGGAGCGCGGCGTCCGGGCCGCGGACGTCCCCCCGCTCGGGGCGTACCGCACCTACCAGGTGCCGATCGCGGACATCGCCGCCGCAACCGAACTCGCCATGCCGCTGCTCGTAAACGCGGACCGTCTCGCCCCGGTTCCCGCCGCCCGGCCCACACCATGGATCGAGCTGACCGGCCCGGAGGACCTTCGGCTGGAACGGTGACGGGAATGGCGACCGCAGCGCGGGGGTTCCGCTCGACATGACCACCGAGGGCACCTCGACATGACCACCGAGGGCACCACCGCGCGCATCGTCCGCAGCGCCGACCGGAAGCACTGGTGGGATGGCGCGATCGACTCCTGGCAGTCCTTCCCCGCCACCGGCAACTTCGACCTCGCGAGTGCCGCGCACGGGCTGCTGCTGGTGCACAACGAGGACACCGTCGCGCCCGGCGAGGGGTTCGACCGTCACCACCACCGCAACATGGAGATCATCACCTGGGTGCTCGACGGAACACTGCGACACGAGGATTCGGTGGGCCACACCGGTGTCCTCCGGCCCGGGGTGATCCAGCGGATGAGTGCGGGCTCCGGCGTCCTGCACTCGGAACGCAACGACAACGGCTACACCTCGCGGCAGCCGCTGCGCGTCGTGCAGATGTGGATCCCGCCCAGCACCCCGGACACCGCACCGTCCTACGAGGAACGCGACGTGTCCGACGCCCTCGCCGGCGGCGACCTGGTCGTGGTCGCGTCCGGCCGGGAATCCCACGCCGGGCGAGCAGCGGTCACGCTCGGCAATCGCGACGCCGCACTGCACGTCGCGAGACCGGCTGCGGGACAGCCGATCACCGTACCGGATGCGCCGTACGTTCACGTCTTCCTCGCGCGCGGCGAGGCGACGACGGGCGGCGACGAGCTACGCCAGGGCGACGCCGTTCGGCTCACCGGCGGCGGCGGTCACCGCATCACGGCGACGATCCCGAGCGAGATCCTGGTCTGGGAGATGCACTCCGCCGCAGCATGAGTCCAGTCAGAGCACCACGTTCACCATGCGACCGGGGACCACGATGACCTTCTTGGGCTGCCCGCCGTTCAGCAACGCGACGATCTTCTCGTCGGCCAGCGCCGCCGACTGCACGGCCTCGCGGGACGCGTCCGCCGCCACACTGATCCGGCTGCGGACCTTGCCGTTGACCTGGATGGGGTAGTCGACGGTGTCGTCGACCAGCCACGTCTCGTCGGCGACCGGGAAGGGGCCGTGTGCGAGAGATCCACTGTGGCCGAGCAGGGTCCAGAGTTCCTCCGCGATGTGCGGCGCCAGAGGCGCGAGCATCAGCACCAACGGTTCGACGGCGCTGCGTGGGGCGCCGGCCGGGTACTCCTTGGTCAGGTGGTTGGTCAGCTCGATCAGCTTCGCACCGGCCGTGTTGTCCCGTAGCGCAGCGTAATCCGCGTCCACGCCCTCGATCGCCCGGTTCACCGCACGCAGGGTGTCGTCCGAGGGGACGTCCTCGGTCACCCGCAGCGCACCGGTCTCCTCGTCGACGACGAGCCGCCACACGCGCTGCAGGAATCGCTGCGCTCCGACGACGTCCTTGGTGGCCCAGGGCCGCGAGGTGTCCAGCGGGCCCATCGACATCTCGTACACCCGGAGCGTGTCCGCGCCGTACTCGGTGAAGATCTCGTCGGGGGAGACGGAGTTCTTCAGCGACTTGCCCATCTTCCCGTACTCGCGGGTCACCGGCTGGTCCTGGAAGAAGTACTGCCCGTCGCGCTCGACCACCTCGTCGGCCGGGACGTACACCCCGCGAGCGTCGGTGAACGCGTAAGCCTGGATGTAGCCCTGGTTGTACAGGCGCCGGTACGGCTCCTTCGAGCTCACGTGCCCGAGGTCGAAGAGCACCTTGTGCCAGAAGCGCGCGTAAAGCAGGTGCAGCACAGCGTGTTCCACGCCGCCCACGTACAGGTCGAGGCCACCGGGATCGTTCTCGCCGTGGACGTCCGGACGCGGGCCCATCCAGTACGCCTCGTTCTCGGGAGCGCACAGCGTGTCGGCGTTGGTGGGGTCGATGTACCGCAGCTGGTACCACGAGCTGCCCGCCCACTGCGGCATGACGTTGGTGTCGCGCGTGTAGGTCTGCAGACCGTCACCGAGATCGAGGTCGACGTGCACCCAGTCGGTTGCCTTGGCCAGCGGCGGCGACGGCTCGCTGTCGGCGTCGTCGGGGTCGAACGACACCGGCGCGTAGTCCTCGACGTCCGGAAGTTCCACCGGCAGTGCGGACTCGGGCAGGGCGTGGGCAATGCCGTCGGCGTCGTAGACCACCGGGAACGGCTCGCCCCAGTACCGCTGCCGAGCGAACAGCCAGTCCCGCAGCTTGTACTGGATGGTGCCGCGCCCCGTGCCCTTCTCCTCGAGCTGCGCGATCACCCGAGTCTTGGCCTCGTCGACCGTCAGCCCGTCGAGATCGCCCGACGCGACCAGTGTCCCGTCGCCGGTCCACGCCGATTCGGTGACGTCGCCGCCCGAGATCACCTGCACCACGGGCAGACCGAACGCCGTCGCGAATTCCCAGTCGCGCTGATCGTGCGCGGGAACCGCCATGATCGCGCCGGTGCCGTAGCCGGTCAGCACGTAGTCGGCCACGAACACCGGCACCGACTCTCCGGTGACGGGGTTGACGGCGTAGGACCCGGTGAAGACGCCCGTCTTCTCCTTGTTCTCCTGCCGCTCGAGGTCGGACTTCGCGGCGATCGCGCGGCGGTACGCGCCGATCGCCTGCAGGGGCGTGCCCTCCCCGAGGGTCCACCGCGCGTCGACGTCCGCGGGCCACGCGACGGCCGTGATGTCGTCCACCAGAGGGTGTTCCGGAGCGAGCACGACGTAGGTGGCGCCGTACAGCGTGTCCGGACGCGTGGTGAAGACCTCGATGCCGGCGGTCCCCGTGCCGTGCGGCAGCTGGGCGTCGAACCGCACCTGCGCACCGCGCGAGCGCCCGATCCAGTTGCGCTGCATGGTCTTGACCTTCTCCGGCCAGTCCAACAGGTCCAGATCGTCGATCAACCGGTCGGAGTACGCGGTGATGCGCATCATCCACTGCCGCAGGTTCTTCCGGAACACCGGGAAGTTGCCACGATCGCTGCGGCCGTCCGCCGTGACCTCCTCGTTGGCCAGCACCGTACCCAGACCGGGGCACCAGTTGACCAACGAATTCGACTGATACACCAACCGATACCCGTCGATGACCTCACGACGCTCGGCGGCCGTGAGCTCGGACCAGACGCGGCCGTCGTCGAGAGTGCGCGCCCCGGACTCGAATTCGGCCTCCAGCTCGGCGACCGGACGCGCGCGTCCCGCCTCGGCGTCGTACCAGGCCCCGTGGATCTGCAGGAAGATCCACTGTGTCCAGTGGTAGAAGTCGACGTCCGTCGTCGCGACCGACCGGCGCATGTCGTGGCCCAGCCCGAGACGGCCGAGCTGACGACGCATGTTGGCAATGTTCGCGTCGGTGGTGGTGCGCGGGTGGGTACCGGTCTGCACGGCGTACTGCTCGGCCGGCAGTCCAAAGGCGTCGTAGCCGAGCGTGTGCAGCACGTTGCGACCCCGCATGCGGTGATAGCGGGCGAACACGTCGGTGGCGATGTACCCCAGCGGATGCCCGACGTGCAGGCCGCTGCCCGACGGATACGGGAACATGTCCTGGACGAACAGCTTGTCCGCCGGGAGGTCGCCGTCGGCGGCGAGGTCCCCCACCGGGTTGGGCGCCGCGAACGTCCCCTCGTCGGCCCAGCGCTTCTGCCACCGCGCCTCGATGGAGCCCGCGAGGTCCGCCGTGTAGCGGTGTCCGGGGGTCGTCTCGGCGGTGGTGTCAGGCTGCGAAGTCACGCGACCAGCGTAAAGCGTGCCCCGGGCCGTGATCGGCCCGGTCACCGACGGACCGTAAACTGGGCATCGTGATCGTCGTGTCCGTGATTCTGTTCGTCCTGCTCCTGGCCGCCGCCGTCGCCCTCGGCGTGGTCGCGGTCCTCGGGCTGCGCGGGCGCCTGCGTCGCAACGCCCTGGTCGGCGTGCGCACCGACGCGAGCATGGCCAGCGACGAGTCCTTCGCCCTCGCCAACAAGGTGGCCGCCCCCACCACCGCGGCCGCCGCCGTGATGTTGCTGCTCGGCGCCGTCGCCGCCGTCGCGCCCGGCGGTCTCTTCGGTGTGATCGCCGCGGCCGTCACCACGGCGGCCGCACTCGTCTCGGCCGCTTACGGCGGCACGATGGGTACCCGCGCCGCGGCCGCCGCCGCGCCCGCACCCGACGAGCAGGGCGGCTGCGGCCATTCCTGCATCTCGTGCAGCCTCAAGGACGCCTGCAAGCCCGCCTGACATGAGCCTGCTGCGGCGGGTGGCCGCTGCTCTGGACGGCTTCGTCCTCGCGATCTTCGGCGTCGCGATCCTCGCGACCCTGCTGCCGGCGACGGGCAGCGCATCCGACGTCCTGCACGCCGTCACCGTCGCCGCGATCGCGCTGCTGTTCTTCCTCTACGGCACCAGACTGTCGCCGCGCGACGCCCTCGACGGGCTGACGCACTGGCGGCTGCACGCCGTCGTCCTCGGGTGCACGTACCTGCTGTTCCCGCTGCTCGGACTCGTCCTGCGGGTGCTCGCGCCGACCGTCCTCACCGACGAGCTGTACACCGGCATGCTCTACCTGTGCCTGGTCCCGTCGACCATCCAGTCGTCGATCGCCTTCACCTCGATCGCCCGCGGCAACGTCGCCGGCGCCGTCGTCAGCGCGTCGGTGTCCAACCTGCTGGGCGTCGTCGTCACGCCGCTCCTGGTCGTCCTGCTGGTGACGACGACGGGTGAGGCGAGCGTCGACGCCTCCGCGATCGGCGACATCCTCCTCCAACTGCTGGTCCCGTTCCTCCTCGGCCAACTCGCCCGCCGACGCATCGCGGGGTGGGTACAGCGGCACGCGTCGGCCACCAAGCTCGTCGACCGCGGGTCGATTCTGCTGGTCGTCTACGCCGCGTTCAGCGTCTCCCGCGTGCAGGGCGTGTGGTCGGTGCTCTCGCCGTGGCGCATCGCCGCGGTGGGTGGCCGTGTGCAGCGTCCTGCTCGCGGTGGTGCTGGGGGCGACCGTACTGATCGGGCGGCTGTGTCGCTTCGACCGCGCCGACCGCATCGTGGTGCTGTTCTGCGGCTCCAAGAAGTCGCTGGCCAGCGGGCTGCCGATCGCCTCGGTGCTGTTCGCCGGACAACCCATCGGCATCATCGTGCTGCCGCTGCTGATCTTCCACCAGATCCAACTGGTGGTGTGCGCCATGCTGGCCACGCGGTACGAACGGCAGGCGATCAGGGACGCCGCATCGACTTCCTGATCTCCTCGAGCCGCGCCTTGCCGGCCCGCTCGCGCTCGGCGAACTTCTCGGCCTCCGTGCGGCCAACGGCGCTCTCGGCGTCCAGCTCGGCCGCACCCATCGCTGTGCCCGACCGCCCCTCGACCCGCTCGCGCACCCCGTCCCAGGTGGGGACGCCGTCCGCGGTCCAGGTCGATCCTTCCACCGCGCCCGGCGCGGCGAGGCCCGGTTCGGTGACGCCCACTCCGACCGGCGGGCCCACCGGATCGTCGACGATCTCCGCGTCGACGGTGACCCCGGGTTCCGGCTCCGCGAGCAGAGACGACGCCGCCTCCCGCACCGCGGCCAGCGCGGGGCGAGAGGCGGTCAGCGCCACCACCGTCTCGAGCACCTCACGGTCGGAGGGCGTGGAGTCGGTCGGGTCGAGGGTGGCGTCGTCGGTCATGGCATCGAGGGTAGGCGTGAAGAGTCGCGGCGTCGGCCCGCCGACGCCCGATGTCACGGCGTCGGCATACCGCCGTTGACGTTGAGGGTGTCACCGGTGACGTAGCTCGACTCGGCGGACGAAAGGTAGACGTACGCCGCGGCCAGCTCGGCCGGCTGACCCGCGCGGCCCAGCGGCGTCTCCTGTCCGAACTCCGGCAACGCCGAGGTCGGCTGTCCGCCCGACGCCTGCAACGGAGTCCAGAACGGCCCCGGCGCAACGACGTTCACGCGAATGCCGCGGGGCGCGAGCTGCTGGGCGAGCGCCTTGCTCATGGTGTTGATGGCCATCTTGGTGGTCGCGTAGTCCACGAGTCCCGGCGACGGCGTGTAGGCCTGGATCGAGCTGGTGGTGACGATGGTCGATCCGGCCGGCATGTGCGGCACGGCCTCCTGGACGATCCAGAACAACGAGTAGACGTTGGTCTTGAACGTGGCGTCGAACTGCTCCGGAGTGAGGTCCTCGAGCTTCTCGACATACTGCTGCTTGCCCGCGACGGCGACCAGCAGGTCGATGCCACCGAAGGCGTCGACGGTGGTGCGGACGAGGCCGCGGGTGGCCTGCTCGTCGGTAAGGTCGGCGGGGGCGAGGACGGCGGTCCGGCCTGCCTCGCGGACCAGGTCGGCGACCTCCTGTGCGTCCTGCTCCTCGGACGGGAGGTAATTGAGGACGACGTCGGCGCCTTCACGGGCGACGGCGATGGCGACGGCACGCCCGATGCCGGAATCGGCACCGGTGATCAACGCCTTGCGGCCGGTCAGCCGGCCGGTGCCGCGGTAGGACCGTTCGCCGTGATCGGCACGGGGCTCGAGATCGGCGGCGAGGCCGGGCGGGTCCTGATGCTGCTCCGGGAACCCCTCCTGCCGGTACTGCGTCACGGGGTCGGTGAAGGTGTACTGATCGGTCACGGCGATGCTCCAACCGGGGGGTGGTGGGCGGAATCGGAACGGAGGCGACGGGTGGTTTCCATCGGGTCGTTGCTGCCGCATGCCCGGCCGGTCCCGGTGGCAAACGCCGCCCTCGGGGTGTGGCGATCGGCACTCCGGGTACTCGCCGAACCATGGCGAAGTTCCCCGGCGCGGCCACGTTCGTGCCCGACACCCTCGATCTGGCCGATCTCGCGATGTCGGCGCGGGAGTGCCGGGGGTGCGATCTGTGGGAGCCGGCCGAGCACGTGGTGTTCGGCGCGGGTTCGGCAGGCGCGCGCATGATGCTCGTCGGCGAACAGCCCGGTGACCAGGAGGACCGGCGGGCCGCACCTTTCGTCGGACCCGCCGGCATCCTGCTGAATCGCGCTCTGGCGCAGGCGGACATCGACCGGGAGGTCACCTACGTGACCAATGCGGTGAAGCACTTCAAGTTCACGCGGGGGTCGGGCCCGCGGCGCATTCACCAGAAGCCGCTGCGCTCGGAGGTCACGGCGTGCCACCCGTGGTTGCAGGCGGAGCTGCGCGCCGTCGACCCCGAGGTGGTGGTCCTGCTGGGTGCCACGGCGGCACAGGCCCTGATGGGCCCGTCGTTCCGGATCGGGGCGAGCCGCGGTGAGATCCTGGCGCTCGGGGACGCGAAAGCCGTGGCCACCGTGCATCCGTCGGCCGTCCTGCGGACCGACGACGCCGAGCGCGACGCGGCGTTCGACGGCTTGGTCGCCGACCTTCGCGTGGCGGCCGGCCTCCTGACGTGACCCACGCGCCGTCCCGATTCGCAGTAGCGTGGCGAGGGTGACGGACACGCACCCCGACGGAACCATCGCGCCTGCGTACACGGGCCGCCTGGC
Organism: Rhodococcoides kroppenstedtii; assembly: GCF_900111805.1. GTDB lineage: Bacteria > Actinomycetota > Actinomycetes > Mycobacteriales > Mycobacteriaceae > Rhodococcoides > Rhodococcoides kroppenstedtii. Next base: position 113,203 of record NZ_FOJN01000006.1, on the reverse strand, counting down.
GAACGATCCCGTTCCGGCCCTTCGGCTCCCCACCGATCGCACCGATCCCGACGCGGTCTACCGCTTCGTGCACGACGAGTTGATGCTCGACGGCAGTTCGCGGCTGAACCTGGCGACGTTCGTCACCACGTACATGGAACCGCAGGCCGAGAAGCTCATGGCCGAGACGTTCGACAAGAACATGATCGACAAGGACGAGTACCCGGCGACGGCCGCGATCGAGCAGCGCTGCGTCAACATGGTGGCCGATCTGTGGAACGCGCCGAACCTCGACGCGACCGATCCGTCGAGCGCGACCGGGGTGTCCACGATCGGATCGTCCGAGGCCGTGATGCTCGCCGGGCTGGCGCTGAAGTGGCAGTGGCGCGCTCGGCGCCAGGACGCCGGAGACGACGCGACCCGACCGAACCTGGTGCTGGGCACCAACGTTCAGGTGGTCTGGGAGAAGTTCTGCCGGTACTTCGACGTGGAGCCGAAGTACCTCGACATGGAACCGGGCCGGTACGTCATCACCCCCGACCAGGTCCGAAAGGCCGTGGACGAAAACACCATCGGCGTCGTCGCCATCCTCGGCACCACCTTCACCGGTGAGCTCGAGGCGGTCAGGGAGATCACGGAGGCGCTCGACGACGTGGCCGCGGCGGGCGGTCCGGACGTACCCGTGCACGTCGACGCCGCCAGCGGCGGATTCGTCGTCCCGTTCCTCGACCCCGATCTGCTGTGGGACTTCCGGTTGCCGCGGGTCAAGTCGATCAACGCCAGCGGCCACAAGTACGGATTGACCTATCCCGGACTGGGTTTCGTGGTCTGGCGCGAATCGCAGGACCTCCCCGACGACCTGGTGTTCCACGTGAACTACCTCGGTGGGGACATGCCGACCTTCACCCTGAACTTCTCGCGTCCCGGCAACCAGGTGGTGGGTCAGTACTTCAACTTCCTCCGCCTCGGACGCCGTCGCCTTCGCCCTGCGCGGCGACCCGGGCTTCACGGTGTTCGACATCTCCCACGAGCTGCGGGCGCGCGGCTGGCAGGTCCCGGCCTACACGATGCCCGCTCGCGCGGAGGATGTCTCGGTGCTGAGAATCGTGGTGCGCGAGGGCTTCTCGGCGGATCTGGCCCGACAACTGTGCGACGCGATCGACGAGGTGGTGACATCTCTGCGGGGCCGCGACGGTCACTCGCACGCCCGCGCGTTCGCCCACTGACCGGCGTGGGGGCCGGCGCTCGAGGCGGTGTCGAGGCCGGTGAGTCAGTTCGTGGACGTGTCCAGGGGGTGCGTGGCCAGCATGGCGAGCGGCATCGGCTGCCGACGCAGCACCCGCGCCCACAGGTCGACCCGACCGGACCCGACGACGTCCGTCGGCAACGCGGAGACGACCATCCAGTCGTCCCGCTCGAGTTCGCCCTCGAGTTGGCCGAGCGTCCACCCCGAGTAACCCGCGAAGATGCGCATGCCGTCGATCGACGACGCGATGACGGACGGGTCCGAATCCAGGTCCACCATCACCACCCGACCGTCGACACGACGCAACCCCGGCACGTTCTCCGTGGAGACCCCGGGACGCAGGGTCGCCAGACACAGTGCGGAATCGCGCTTCACCGGCCCACCGACGTGCAGGGCCTTCGGCGCGCTGGTCAGCGGTGCCCACTGCGGGAGGACGTCGTGCACCGCCGTGTCGCTCGGACGGTTCAGGACCACGCCGAGACTGCCGGCGTCGTTGTGTTCGATCACGTACACGACCGTGCGTCGGAACGTCGGTTCGACCAGTTCCGTGGACGAGATCAGCAAGCTTCCGGGCCGCACGGCGTGGTCGGGCGTCGCCGTCCGGTCCTCCGGGTCCTCTGCGTGTGCCACCGTCTCATCATGGCACCGGTGATCGCCCCGCGCCGCGAGACCGGGCAGGGCGAATGAGCGCGATCGCGGCCACCGTGCGAGCGGTCGTGCGCGACCCCGACGCACGCCGCCTCGCGCTCGTCCGACTGGCGACGCAGTTCGGTGACGGCATGGTGCAGGCGGCGCTGGGCGGAGTCGTGCTCTTCGACCCCGCGCGGGCCGCCGACCCCCTCACGATCGCCGCCGGATTCGCCGTCCTGTTGCTGCCGTACTCGCTGGTGGGGCCCGTCGCCGGCGTCGCGTTGGACCGTCTCGACCGCCGCGCCGTGCTGATCGGGGCCGGACTGGCCAAGACTGCGCTGATCGTGCTGGCGACGGTGTTGTTACTGGTGGACGCGTCGACCACGGCCGTCCTGGTGACCGCCCTCGTGCTCGTCGGGATCAGCCGCTTCGTCCTCGCGGGGATGTCCGCCGCGCTGCCGCGAGTGGTGGCGACGGACGCGCTGGTTCCGACGAACTCCGCGCTGGTCACCCTGGGCGCGGTGACCGCTGCCGCCGGGGCCGCCGTCGCCACCACGGTCCTCGCCCTCGCCGGTCCGACGGGCGTTCCGGCCGCCGTCGCGACCGCCGTGTCCGCGCTCGGTGCTGTCGTCGCCGCCCTGCTCGCCCGGCGGTTCCCGGCCGGTCGTCTCGGTCCGGCCGGGAACCGCACCGCCGAGCGCGGCGACGCCGGGGGCATCGTCGGCGTCGGACGCGGCGTCGCGACGGGTCTGCGCACCGTCGCCGTGACGCCGACCGTGCGTTCGGCGCTGCTCGGTGTCGGCGCGCACCGCGTCGTCTTCGGGATCGACACCGTCGTGACGATCCTGGTCCTGCGCGACGCGACGACCACCGAGCGCGCGACCGTGCTGCCGGTGGGCATCGCGGGATTCGGCCTGGCCGTCACCGCGACCGCGGCGGGCTTGTTCGTCGCCGCCCTCACCACTCCGATCCTGCGCCCCCGCCTGGGCGCCCGCCGGCTGACGGCCTCGGCGTTGATCCTTGCCGCCGTCGTGCAGGGAACCCTGGTGATCACGCTGGAGCCCGACCTGCTCGTCGTCGGCGCCTTCGTCCTCGGCGTGGCCGGCCAGACCGTCAAGCTCAGCGCCGACGCGGCCCTGCAGACCGACGTCGACGATCGCCGCCGAGGCCGCGTGTTCGCCCTGCAGGACACCGTGTTCAACGCCGCGTTCGTCGCGGCGGTGGCCGCCGTGGCCGTCGCGTTCGGCCCGGTGAGTACCGCGTCCGGCGCCGTGGCGCTCGTCGCCGTGGGAGTCGGCGCGGCGCTCTACCTCGTCGCCGCCGTGATCGTCGCGAGCTCGCCCGTCACTCGGCCTGCTCCGCCGATCGACGAGAGTTCCACCACGCCACCAATTCTCGCTCCGCCTCGTCGCGGTCCAGCGGACCCCGATCCAGACGGAGCTCCTTGAGGAACCGCCAGGCCCGGCCCACCTCGGGACCCGCCGGGATGTCGAGCAGCTCCATGATCGCGTTGCCGTCGAGGTCCGGACGCACCCGCGCCAGGTCCTCCTGCGCGGCCAGGCGGTCGATGCGCGCCTCGAGGTCGTCGTAGGTCGCCTGCAGGGCCGCCGCGCGACGCTTGTTGCGCGTCGTGCAGTCCGCCCGCACCAACTTGTGCAGGCGGGGGAGCAGATCACCGGCGTCGGTCACGTAGCGCCGCACCGCCGAATCCGTCCACTGACCCTTGCCGTACCCGTGGAAGCGCAGATGCAGGAAGACCAGCTGGGCGATGTCGTCCGTCGCCTTCTTCGGGTACTTCAGTGCACGCAACCGACGGCGCGCCATCTTGGCGCCCACCACCTCGTGGTGGTGGAAACTGACCCCGCCGCCCGGCTCGTTGCGCTTGGTGTCCGGCTTGCCGATGTCGTGCAGCAACGCCGCCCACCGCAGGATCGGATCGGGGTCGCCCTCCTCGAGGTCGATCGCCTGCTGCAGCACCGTCAGCGAGTGCCAGTACACGTCCTTGTGCTGGTGGTGCTCGTCGATCTCGAGCTTCATCGCCGGCACCTCGGGGATGATGCGCTGCGCGATTCCCGTGTCGCACAACGCTTCCACCCCGTCGACGGCGTGCTCGCCGAGGATCAGCTTGTCCAGTTCCGCGGTGATGCGCTCGACGGTGATCCGATCGATCTGCTCGGCCATCTCGCGCACCGCCGTCCGCACCCGCGGCATCAGGGTGAAGCCCAGCTGGGACACGAAGCGCGCCGCCCGCAGCATCCGCAGCGGATCGTCGGCGAACGAGACCTCGGGCTCGGTGGGCGTGTCCAACACCCCCTCGAGCAGTGCGTCGAACCCGCCCAGCGGATCGACCAGGTCGCCCGGCCCGTCGCCGTCGACCCGTACGGCCATCGCGTTCACCGTGAAGTCGCGCCGCACCAGATCCTCGGCGAGGGTCGACCCGTACCGCACCACCGGATTGCGCGAGACGCGGTCGTACGCGTCGCTGCGGAACGTCGTGATCTCGATCTGCCGCCCGTTCCGCACCGCGCTCACGGTGCCGAACTCGATGCCGGTGTCCCACTGATGGTCCGCCCACCCCGCCAGGAGAGCCTGCGTGTGCTCCGGCAGGGCGTTGGTGGTGAAGTCCAGATCCGTGTTCAGCCGACCGAGCAGCGCGTCGCGCACACTCCCGCCGACGAGGAACAACTCGTACCCGGCCGTCGCGAACAGCGCGCCCAACGGACGCAGAATGTCGTCGTGCGCCCGAAGCGCCACGGCACCCGACGCCAGCAGACGCGCACGCCTCTCGGGATCCGGAACGGTAGTGGACACGTCGCAACACCCTACCGACGTCCCCCCACCGCCCGACCGGGGCGACGAACACGGGAGACACGCCGATCGGCAACTAGTATCGATCGGGTGTCCGGTCCCGAACGAGCCAAGCGAACCCGTCGCGGTGTGCGACGGCGTGGGCGCGGCGACGCGACCGGACGGACCGCCGATCGGCCCGCCCTGCGCACCGTGCACGAGACGTCGGCCGGCGGGCTCGTGGTCGACGGTCTCGGCGGGCCGCGCGACCGACTCTGCGCTGCGCTGATCGGCCGCACCGATCGGCGTGGACGCCTCCTGTGGTCCCTGCCGAAGGGCCACATCGAACGTGGTGAGACTCCCGAGCAGACCGCCGAACGCGAGGTCGCCGAGGAGACCGGAATCAACGGCACCGTGCTCGCCCCGCTCGGCAGCATCGACTACTGGTTCGTCACCGAGGGACGACGCGTGCACAAGACCGTGCACCACTACCTCCTGCGCTTCACCGGAGGCCAACTGTCGGACGAGGACGTCGAGGTCACCGAGGTCGCCTGGGTCCCGCTCGCCGAACTGCACACGCGGCTCGCGTACGCCGACGAGCGCAAACTCGCCGAGCGCGCCGGCGACATGATCGATCGGATGGCCGCCGACCCCGCCGGCTTCACCCCCCCGGCCGACGGTCGCGGCATCGCCGAAGCATGAGGCCCGCCGCCACCCGCCTTCTCGCCCTGCTCCTGGCCCTCGTCGCCACGGTGGCCGCGGTCGGCCTCACCGTCGCGGTGGGCCCCGCCGCCGCGCAACCGACCACGCCCCCCGACACCTCCGTCGACAGCACGTTCCTCCGTATCTCCGTCGACGAGGTCACCCCCACCACGGTCACCACCACCTCGCCGCCCGAGGTCACCGTCCGCGGCACCGTCACCAACGTCGGCGACCGGCCCGTCTCCGACATCGGCGTCCGCCTGCAACGCGCCCCGGCCGTGCGGACCGACGCGGGCCTGCGATCGGCGCTCGCCGACGACCAGGACGTCTTCGACACCGTCGGGAACTTCGACGAACTCGCCGACGGTGAACCCCTGGCGCAGGGGCAGGACCTGCCGTTCGCGCTGTCGCTTCCGCTCCGCGCGGCCGACGGCACCCTCTCGCTCGGCATCGACCGCCCCGGCATCTATCCGATGCTGGTCAACGTCAACGGCACCCCCGACTACGGCCAGCAGGCCCGGCTCGACGACGCCACGTTCCTGCTGCCCGTCGCCGGCCTCCCGCGCGACACCACGGTGCCCGACCTCGCGGCACCGACGGGCGTTCCGCTGCCCCCCGACACCGGACGCCCCGTCGCCGCGACCGTCCTGTGGCCCCTCGCCGACCGGCCCCGACTCGCGGCCGGACTGCCCGGCACCGTCGACGAGAAGGTGCGCCTGATCGACGACGACTTGGCGACGTCTCTCGACACCGGCGGACGACTCGACGGCCTGCTCACCGCGCTCGAGTTCGCGATCCAACCCTCGGTCGACCCCGACGGCGCCCTCGCCGCGTCCACGTGCGTCGCCGTCGACCCCGACCTGCTGGTGACCGTCGCGGCGATGACCCGCGGCTACCTCGTCGTCGACGCCGCCGACCCGACGGGACCGGCCCGCGACGGGACGGGCACCGATGCCGCCGTCGCCTGGCTCGACCGTCTCCGCGCGCTGGTCGCGGATCGGTGCGTCGTCGCCGTGCCGTTCGCGCAGGCCGACCTCTCGGCCGTCGCCGCGACGGGGGACGCCGCCCTGGCACAGGCCGCCGTCGCGTCCCCGCCGGACGTCGTCGACTCTCTGCTCGGGGTCTCGTCGCGGCGCGACGTCGTGTGGCCCGCCGCCGGGACCGTCGACACCGCCGCGGCCGACATGGTCGCCGCGACCCCCGCGTCGGCGCCCGGAGCCACCGACTCCGGACGGTCGTTGCTGCTCGCGCGGTCCGCCGTCGACGTCGTGGACGCCGGCACCTCGCCGGACACCGTGCTGCTCGCCGGCACCGCCGCGTCCGACCGGGCCGTGCTGTTCGGCGACGAGGTGAGCAGCGCCCTCGCCGGCGTCGGCGCCGACCCCGTGACCCCCGCGTTCACCCCCGACGCCCAGCGCATCGATCTGACGGCGGACTCCCGCACGGCGCGACTCCAGGACGCGCTGGGTGCGCTGCAGTACGAGGCACTGCTCCCCTCCGGTGCGCCCGGCACGACGCCGCGGCTCGACCGGGGGCCGCGCTCGCTGGTGGTCGTGCCGCCACAGACGTGGACTCCGGACCGGGAGGAGGCCTCGGCCGTTCTCGGCACGGTGGCCGGACTGCTGCGCAGCGGCCTCGCGACCCCCCGGCCACTGGCGGATCTGCTGGGGGTGACCCCACCCGCCGAGCCCGCGACGCTGGTGTCGCCGTCGGACGAATCGCCGGAACAGAGACTCGTCGTCACCGCCCGTGAGCAGGGCGGACGTATCACCGCGCTGCAGTCTGCGCTCGTGCAGGACCCCCGCTCGTCGCTCACCCCGGCCCTGTTCGCCGCGCCCCTGCGGGAGGATCTGCTGCGCGCTCTCGGTACGGCCGGTCGCGGCGGCACCGACCCGGCCGCCGTCGAGGACGCCGCCCGAGTGCGCGCCGATGCCGTCGTCGCGGGCATCGACCGCGCCTACGGGGCGGTGACGATCCTCGCCCCCGGCGGCGTCTTCACCCTCGCGTCGGAGGCCAGCCCGCTGCTGCTGGTCGCGCGGAACGACCTCCCCATCGGCATCGCGGTGAACCTGACGGTCGACGCCCCGCAGGCCATGGAGGTCGAGGACATCGGCCCGCAGCAGTTGCCGCCCCGCGGCAGCCGGTCGTTGCAGGTGCCGGCGCGGGTCAGCGATTCGCGCAAGATGGTCGTCGAGTTCTCGCTCAGCACGAGCGACGGAGTCGAGCTGGGGCAACCGGCCGAGGTGACCGTTCGGTCCAATGCGTACGGTCGTGCCTTGGCTCTGATCACAGTCGGAGCCGGGATACTGCTGGTGCTGCTGGTGGGCCGGCGCCTGTGGCACCGGTTCCGCGGGCAACCCGACCCCGCCGACGAACAGTGAGGACGCGATGAGCGGGTCCACGTCCGCCGAGACGAGCGCCGCAGACCAGGGCGCCGCGGACACGCGTGCCGTGGAGAGGGGCGGCGGCTCCCGGCTGCTGTCCGCGACCGGCGCGATCGCGTTCGCGACGCTCTGCAGCCGGATCACCGGCTTCGTCAAACAGCTGCTCCTGGTGACCGTCCTCGGCGTCACCGTGGCGAGCTCGTACACCGTCGCCAGCCTGATCCCCAACATGATCGCCGAGTTGGTGCTGGGCGCGGTGCTGACCGCGATCGTGGTGCCGGTCCTCGTCCGCGCGGAGTCCGAGGACGCGGATGGGGGACGCGCGTTCGTCCGTCGGCTGTTCACAGCGGCGCTGACCATGCTGGTGTTCGCCGCGATTCTGGCCACGGCCGCCGCGCCGTTGCTCACGCGCTACGTCTTTCTCTCGGACGACGGCCAGGTGAACACGGCCCTCACCACCGCCCTGCTGTTCCTCCTGCTGCCCGCCATCCTGTTCTACGGGCTGTCGGCGCTGTTCACGGCCATCCTCAACACCCGGCAGAACTTCAAGCCCGGGGCGTGGGCGCCGGTGCTCAACAACCTCGTGGTCCTCGCCGTCCTGGTCGTGTATCTGCTGATGCCGGGGGAGATCTCGCTCGACCCGGTGCGGATCAGCGACCCCAAACTGCTCGTCCTCGGGTTCGGTATCACCCTGGGCGTCGTGGTGCAGGCGACCAGCTTGATCCCGGCTCTGCGCCGCAACCGGATCGATCTCCGCCCGCTGTGGGGTCTGGACGATCGGCTGCGGCGCTTCGGCGGCATGGCGGTCGCGATCGTGCTCTACGTGGTGATCAGCCAGATCGGCATGGTCGTCGCCACCCGCATCTCCTCGCACGTCGACCCCGCTGGGCCCGTCATCTACAACCAGGCCTGGATCCTCCTGCAGCTGCCCTACGGCGTCCTCGGCGTCACCGTGCTCACCGCGATCATGCCGCGCCTGAGCCGCAACGCCGCCGCTCGCGACGTCCCCGCCGTCGTCGACGATCTGTCCGTCGCCACCCGCCTGACCATGCTCGCCCTGGTGCCGGTCATCGGCTTCCTCACCGTCGCCGGACCGCAGGTCGGCGAGGCGCTGTACGGCTACGGCAACTTCGGCAGCGCCGACGCCGCCCGACTCGGCGAGGCGGTGAGCTGGTCCGCCTTCACCCTCGTGCCCTACTCCCTGGTGCTCATCCATCTCCGGGTGTTCTACGCGCGCGAGCAGGCGTGGACCCCGACGTGGATCGTCCTCGGCATCACCGCCGTCAAGGTGGGCCTCTCCGCCTTGGCGCCGCTCGTCGCGTCGTCGGACCGATCCGTGGTCCTGCTCCTCGGTGCGGCCAACGGCCTCGGGTATCTGACGGGCGCGATCATCGGCTGGATGCTCCTGCGCCGCACCCTCGGCGACCTGCGTCTCGACGGCGTCCGGCGCACCGTCGTCGTCACCGTGCTCGCCACCGCCGTCGGCATGCTCGCCGTGGTGCTGGCCGACACCCTCCTCGGCCTCGACCGCCTCACCGGACCGGCCGCGTTGCTCCGCGTGCTCTTCGACGGCGCCGTCATGCTGCTGGTCACCGGTCTGTGTCTCGTGCGGGCACGGATCCCCGAGATCGACGCCGTGATCGTCGCCGTGCGACGCCGCCTCGGTCGCGCAGCACCGGCGCCCCCGGCGGATGCGCAGATGTTCGCCGAGACCGAGCTCATCCCTGCGATCGGCAGCCCCGACCTCCCGCCGGTCGGTCGACCGACCGGCGGGTTCGGTCCGGCGCCCCGGGGCGGACCGCTCCCGTACCCTGTGGGGCGTGAGGCCCCCGGGACGGCCGGTGACCGACGTTCGGTCCGACGGGTCCAGAACGTGCCCCCGGACGAATCCCTCACCACGATTCTCCCGGTGGTCCCCACCGGTTCCACCAGACGTGACGAAGGAGTGTCCGTGACCGACGACGAGGCGACCCGCGGTCAGGCGACCCGGGACGACGGCCCCGCCCGGCCCGACAGCGGCGTGAAGACCGACCGCACGGACGACGCCCCGACCACCGTCGATGCCCCATCCCCGGCGCCGGCCGACGACGACGCCACCACCGACGCGGGTACGGCCGTGACCGACGGCGACGTGTCCCGGCGGGCCGACGCAGCCGAGACGACCGAGGAGGCCCCGCTCGATCCGGCCACGACGGGCGTCCCCGGAGCCGGATCCCCGCCGCTCCCGCCCGCCGTACCTCCGGCCGACGCGCCGCGAGCCCCGCTGCGCGGACCCAAGCTGGTGCCGGGTGCGTCGGTGGCGGGCGGTCGCTACCGTCTGCTCGCGCCCCACGGCGGCGCCCGCGGTCTGAAGTTCTGGCAGGCCCACGACGTCAAACTCGACCGCGAGGTGGCACTCACCTTCGTCGACTCCGAGCAACGCGCCGACGGCGGTGCGGACGACACCCGCGGCGACGGCCCACAGGCCGTCCTCTCCCGCACTCTGCGACTCGGCCGGATCTCCTCGCCGGGTCTCGCCCGCGTGCTCGACGTGGTGCGTGGCAGCTCCGGCGGCATCGTCGTCGCCGAGTGGACCCGGGGACGATCGCTGCGCGAGATGGCCGACACCACGCCGTCGCCGCTCGGCGCGGCCAACGCCATCAAATCCCTCGCCGCGGCCGCCGAGCAGGCCCACCGCAGCGGCGGTGCCCTGTCCATCGACCATCCCGACCGAGTGCGGATCAGCGTCAAGGGCGACGCGGTGCTGGCGTTCCCGGCGACGTTCGCCGACGCCGATCCCAGCTCCGACGTCCGCGGCCTGGGTGCCATGCTGTACGCGCTGGTGACCGCCCGATGGCCGCTCGGCGATCCGCGCGAGACCGGATCGGTCGGCGGCATGGCGTTGGCCGACCGCACCGCGGCAGGGGCGCCGGTCGACCCGCGCGAGATCCGCTCCGACATTCCGTTCGAGGTGTCCGCCGTCGCCGTGCGTGCCCTCGAGCAGAACAGCGGCATCCGTACGGCCGCCACGGTGCAGCACATCCTGGGCCAGGCGGCCGTCGTCAACGAGAAGACGGACTACATCCCGGCCCTGCGCCTGGGCCAGCGGCCGCCGGGTGCGACGGGCCACGCCCTCGCCGATCCCGACGAGTCGGACCCGAAGTCCAACCGGACCTTGATCGTGCTGGCCGGGCTCGGTGCACTCACGGTCCTGGTCCTCGGGCTCGTGGGCTGGTGGCTGGCGAACCTCCTCGCCGGCGGTGGGACGGACGAGCCGCTGACCGAGCAGAACTTCGGCCTGACCACCTCCGCGGTCGCGCCCGAGGATCCGGCCGCCCCGGCGGCGCCCGCGGCGCCCACCCCGGTGGCCATTTCCTCGGTGGAGGTGTTCTCCCCGCAGGGCACCGCGGACAGTCCCGCGACCGTCGACAACGTGCTCGACAACGATCCGGCGACCGTCTGGCAGACGGACTCGTACTTCAACCCCTTCCCGTCGCTCAAGAGCGGTGTCGGCATCCTGGCCACGCTCGACGGCGACGTGACCCCCGGCTCGGTGTCGATCGACTCGCCCTCGCCGGGCACGGTCGTGGAGATTCGGAGTGCGTCGTCGGCCTCACCGACGCTGGACGAGACCCAGGTGATCGGGCAGGCCACGCTGGGCAACGGCCGGACCGACATCGCCGTCACGCCGGACGGGCCCACGGAGTACCTGCTCGTGTGGATCACGGACCTCAGCACGCAGGGTGGCCGCAACCAGAGCTCCATCGCCGACATCACCGTCACCGCGGGCTGACCGGTCGGCGCCGCGTCGTGCGCGGTCACAAGCATGTCGTCGTACCGCCAGGACGGTTCGGTTCTCGGCTAGTCTCCGCGCGTGCGACTCATGGGGGGAGTCGCCGGGGGTGACGCCACGGACGGCGAGCTGCTGGCGGCGCATATCGCGGGGGACAGAACGGCGTTCGCCGTCCTGGTTCGTCGTCATCAGGATCATCTGTGGCTGACGGCGCGGCGGGCGAGCTACTCCGCCGAGGACGCCGCCGACGCTCTGCAGGACGCTTTGCTCAGCGCCCATCGGACCGCCCACTCGTTCCGGGCCGACGCCGCCGTCCGTAGCTGGCTGCATCGCATCGTGGTCAATGCCTGCCTCGATCGCATCCGGCGCAATCGGGTCCGACCCACCGTTCCGCTGGACGACGACGTGCGCGAACCGCGGGATCCGTCCGACCATTACGCCGATCTGGACCTGAGCATGGTGGTCGAGCGAGCCCTCTTCACCCTCCCACCCGACCAGCGAGCCGCGATCGTCGCCGTCGACATGGAGGGCTATTCCGTCGCCGATGCCGCCGCCGCGCTGGGGGTGCCGCCGGGGACGATCAAGAGCCGCTGCGCCCGCGGGCGCCAGAAGCTCGCCGAGGTGCTCCGCACGGTGCGGACGGACGACGGGACGGGCCAGGATCCGCGCGCCACGGCTGTCTCGGATGTCGGGACTTTCTCCCCCGCACGTCGCGGGTCGACTCGTCCGTCGGCGGGAACCGAACCCGGCGGTGGTGCGTCCAAGAGGGCATGACCAGTGACGGCGAGCGGCCCGGTGAGCCGACGGGGCGGTCCGCACCCGGGCGTGACGAGCTCGCCGATCTCCATGCCGGCGCCCTGTCCGACGCCGAGGCCGCGCACCTGCGCCCGCGCCTCCTGGCCTCGCGGGAGAGCAGGGAATACGTGCAGAGCTTGGACGAGGTGCAACGCCTCCTGCGCGAGCGCGGTACCGATCTCGGCGCCGCTGAACCGATACCGGCCACTGTCGAGGCGCGCCTCCACGCGGCTCTCGCCGCAGCGCCCCCGACCGGCGTCGCGCGTCGCCACGCGATCGGTGCCGCCGCGGCCGCCGTGGCCCTCGTGATCGGCGTCGGTGCCCTGCTCACGTGGTGGCCACGATCCGGCCCCGCGCCGACGACGGTAGCCGCGCCCGATTCCGTCACCCGCGCCGACGTGGCAACGCTGATCGGTCGGCGTGACGACGGGCCGCTCGCCGACCCGTCGGCCCTCGCGGCGTGTCTCGCCGCCAACGAGGTCGCCGCCGACACCCGGGTTCTGGGGTCCGGCCCGATCTCGCTCGACGGACGGGACGCGACGCTGTTGGTGCTACCGGGCGGGGCTCCGGGTGCGCTGGTCGCGCTCGCCGTCGGACCCCGCTGCGGACCCGGATTCCCCGACACCGTCGCGCGGGCCGACATCGGCTGACCGGGGAACAATCACCGCTGACCTAGTGTTGAGGCGATTACGGGCGGTACACCGCGTGTTCTGCCGACCGCGTCCTCGTACGCGACACTCTCACCACGGAAGGCGAAGATGACGACCCCGAACGCCCACGACTCGGACATCCACGACCTGATCATCGTCGGGTCCGGCCCGGCCGGCTACACCGCGGCGGTCTACGCGGCCCGAGCGGAGCTGAAGCCGCTGGTGTTCGAGGGCACCCAGTTCGGTGGCGCTCTCATGACCACCACCGAGGTGGAGAACTTCCCCGGCTTCCGCGACGGCATCATGGGCCCGGACCTCATGGAGCAGATGCGTGAGCAGGCTCAGCGCTTCGGAGCCGACATCCGGACCGAGGACGTCGAGGCCCTCGACCTGACCGGCGACGTCAAGACCGTCACCGTCGACGGCACGGTGTACTCCGCTCGCGCGGTCATCCTCGCGATGGGTGCCGCCGCCCGCTACCTCGGCGTTCCCGGTGAGCAGGAACTGCTCGGCCGCGGTGTGTCCGCGTGCGCCACCTGCGACGGCTTCTTCTTCCGCGATCAGGACATCGCCGTTATCGGCGGCGGCGACTCCGCGATGGAGGAGGCGACGTTCCTCACGCGGTTCGCGCGCTCGGTCACCATCGTGCACCGCCGCGAGGAGTTCCGCGCCTCCCGCATCATGCTCGAGCGGGCCAAGAGCAACGAGAAGATCTCCTTCGTTACCAACGCCGAGGTGCTCGAGATGCAGGGCGACACCGGCATCACCGGGCTGAAGATCAAGGACACCGTCACCGGCGAGGAGCGCGTGCTCGACGTGACCGGGATCTTCGTCGCCATCGGCCACGACCCCCGTTCCGAGCTCGTCCGCGGACAGGTCGACCTCGACGACGACGGCTACGTGCGGGTTCAGGCCCCCACCACAGCCACGTCGATCGACGGCGTCTTCGCTGCGGGTGACCTGGTGGACCACGTCTACCAGCAGGCGATCACCGCCGCCGGGACCGGCTGCTCGGCGTCCATCGACGCCGAGCGGTGGCTCGCCGAGCAGGGCGAGATCACCGAGAACACGGTCGAGAACGCCGACCGTGACGTCGACACCGTGAGCGTCTAGTCCTACCCCTGCCCCCACACCCCGACCCCTCGATGGAGAAGCACATGTCCGACACCAACACCGTCACCATCAGCGACGACACCTTCGGCTCCGAGGTCCTGCAGAGCGAGAAGCCCGTGCTCGTGGACTTCTGGGCCACCTGGTGCGGCCCGTGCAAGATGGTCGCCCCGGTCCTCGACGAGATCGCCGGTGAGCACGGTGACAAGCTGACCGTCGCCAAACTGGACATCGACGCCAACCCGAAGGCCGCGCGGGACTTCAAGGTCATGTCGATCCCGACCATGATCCTGTTCAAGGGCGGTGAGCCCGTGAAGACCATCGTCGGTGCCAAGGGCAAGGCCGCGCTCCTGCGCGACCTCGAGGACATCCTGTCCTGACTGCTCGTTCTGCTTCGTCGACGACGCCCGGTGTGCGCGACACGCCGGGCGTCGTGCCCTAGGTGCAGCCGACGATTGTCGGACGCGCATCATCGTCTGAGACAATCGGACGGTTGCACACGACGGACGGTGTCCGCGTCCGGTGGACACCGGAGAGAGTGCAGAGTCCGGTTCACACCGGAGGTGTGAGAGTCCGGTGGACACGAGGAAAGGGCCGAACAGCATGAAACCACTCCGTCACGGCGATCATGGCCCGGCCGTCGCGGAGATCAGGGACATTCTGAGCACCCTCGGTTTCCTGGCTCCCGTCGACGCGGCACATGCGCAGGCCGGCGCGGCGTGGACCGAACCCGACGTCACCTTCGACGTGCGGCTGGACGAGGCCGTGCGGGCGTTCCAGCAGCAGCGCGGCCTGCTGGTGACCGGTGAGGTGGACACCGCCACCTACCGCTCCATCAAGGAAGCGTCCTTTCGGCTCGGCGCGCGCACGCTGATCTACCAGCTCGCCGCACCGCTCTACGGCGACGACGTCGCCACCCTGCAGCGCCGCCTGCAGGACCTCGGCTTCTACGACGGCCGTGTCGACGGGTACTTCGGCGCGCAGACCCACGAGAGCCTGTCGTCGTTCCAGGAAGAGATCGGGCTGTCGGCCGACGGCATCTGCGGGCCGGCCACCTTGCGGGCGCTGGAACTGCTGGGTCCGCGCGTCACGGGCGGCTCACCGCACGCCATCTCCGAGGAGGAGTTGGTCCGCAGTTCCGGACCTCAGCTCACGGGCAAGCGCATCGTCATCGATCCGGGCCTGGGCGGTGAGAACACCGGCGCCGTGGTCACCACTGCGGAGGGAACGAACACCGAGGAGGCCATCCTCTGGGATCTGGCCGGTCGGCTCGAGGGCCGAATGGCCGCCACCGGGATGGAGACCTACCTCTCCCGGCCGCGGGGCACGGATCCGAGCATCGCGCAGCGCGCCGAGACGGCCAACTCCATCGGCGCGGATCTCATGATCTCGCTGCGCTGCAGCACTCACTCCAGCCCCGTGGCGGAGGGCGTCGCGAGCTTCCACTTCGGCAACTCCCACGGCTCGGCCTCGCTCATCGGTCAGGTTCTCACCGGGTACATCCAGCGTGAGATCGTGGCGCGAACCTCGTTGCAGGACTGCCGTTCTCACGGACGCACATGGGACCTGCTGCGCTTGACCAACATGCCGACGGTGCAACTGGACCTCGGTTATCTCACCAACGACCACGACGTGGCGGTGCTCACCGATCCACGCCAGCGCGACATTCTCGCCGAAGCGATTCTGGTGGCGGTGAAGCGGCTCTACCTACTCGGTCAGGACGATCAGCCGACCGGCACGTTCACGTTCGCAGAACTGCTGGCCTACGAGTTGGCCGCGGCCGAGCGCGCCTGAGCGGCGGTCACCGCACGCCGACGGCCACGCGGGCGTCCTGCTCCACCACCGTGATGGCCGCGGCCTCGAGCAGGCGGTCGAGCGCTGCTTCGACGTCTTCCTTCCACCCGTGGTCCCGGTCGAGCTCGAGCCGGAGCCGGGGGTAGCGGTGGTGCGGAGCGATCACCTCGAACCCGTACTTCTCGAGGTAGGCCGCGTCGGTCATGCACGTTGCCGGACAACACGGCGTGACGGACCGGCCGTCGGGTGATGCGACCGCGTCGTCGTCGGTACGCCGCAGCCCGAAGGACTCGAGCGCGCGAACACCGCGGTTGATCAGATCGCGGACCACGGCACCGAGCAACGCCTCCCGCACATCGTCGGCGTGGCCGGCGTCGTCGATCGGCGGGGTGGAGAGGGACGTCAGGAGCACGGCGTCCGGACTGACCGGTGCGGTGGGGAAGTGGGTGACCCGAGGGACCGAGTCCGGCGGCGCGTAGAGCGCACACCCGAGCGCATCCGACGACGCCGGGACCGCCGAGTCGGTGCCGCCGGTGGCCACCTGTCCGCACGGTCCCCACTGCAGCATCAGCATGGACAACCATGCTTCCTTCTCGAACTCTGGATCGAGCGAGTCGACCGACACGTCGGCCGTCGGATCCATCGTCCAGAAGGCGCACCGCCGATCGTGCGCCGGAAGCGCACCGAACCCGCCGAGCGTGAGTGTGGAAACGACGATGGACACGCGTGGACTCACCCTCCGTACCCCGACGCGCGGAGCCGACGGGCTCCGCACCGATGTGACGCACTTCAGAATAGGCGATGGTGCCCATTGTCCCGTGCACGGGCGACGGATCATCCGATCCCGTTGTGGGACAACGGCTTACATGCCACACAGCCACGTATCGTCACAGTGACGATTCGACCCGGTGTCTCGGCACCAAGGATTGTCGCGATCAGGACGACTTCTGACGCTCCATCATCTCCACGATGCGCTCGAGGTCGTCCACCGAGCCGAACTCGACCACGATCTTGCCCTTGCGTTTGCCCAGACTCACCGTCACACGGGTGTCGAAAGAATTGGACAGCCGCTCGGCCACGTCCTGCAGCCCCGGCATCTGGATCGGCTTGCGGCGCGGCGCCGGTGCCGGCCCGGCCGGACCCTCTCGATTGGCCAGCGTCACGGCTTCCTCGGTGGCCCGAACGGACAGCCCCTCCGCAACGATGCGTGCAGCCAGTTCCTCCTGCGCCTCGGCACCGGCCTCGAGGGACAGCAGGGCACGCGCGTGTCCGGCGGACAGAACGCCCGCCGCGACGCGCCGCTGCACGGCGATGGGGAGTCGCAACAGACGGATCATGTTGGTGATCACCGGACGCGAGCGGCCCAATCGAGCCGCCAACTGATCATGAGTCACGTCGAACTCCTCGAGCAGCTGCTGATAAGCGGCGGCCTCTTCGAGGGGGTTCAACTGCACCCGATGAATGTTCTCGAGCAGTGCGTCTCGCAACAGCGTGTCGTCGGCGGTGTCGCGGACGATGGCCGGAATCGCGGTGAGTCCGGCCTCCTGGCTGGCGCGCCACCGGCGTTCACCCATGACCAGCTGGAACCGTCCGCTGCCGATGTCGCGCACCACGATCGGCTGCATCAACCCGAACTCACGGATCGAGTGCACCAGCTCGTCCAGAGCCTCCTGCTCGAAGACGGTGCGCGGCTGCTTGGGGTTCGGCTCGATCGCGCTCGGCGGGATCTCACGGTAGGTGGCGCCGGCGGGAGCGAGATCCTCCTCGGCGATCACGACCGGGGGAGTGGGGGTCTGGGCCGACGCTGCCGTCGGATCGCCCCCGATGACGACGTCCGCGGCCGCCGTGCCCAGCCCGGAACCCTGACCCGGCCCGGTGGGAATCAGCGCCGCGAGACCTCGGCCCAAGCCGCCCTTGCGCGTCTGGCTCATGCCTCACCCTTCCGACCGTCGTTCGCCGCGGCGCGTGCCGCCATCTCACGTCCCGCATCCAGATACGACATCGCTCCCCGTGAACCCGGGTCGTAGTCCAGCACGGTCATCCCGTACCCCGGTGCCTCCGACACCTTCACACTGCGGGGAATCACGGACTTCAGAACGGCACTGCCGAAATGCCCGCGAACCTCGTCGGCCACTTGATCGGCGAGCTTGGTCCGGCCGTCGTACATCGTGAGAATGACGGTGGAGACGTGCAGCGCCGGGTTCAGGTGGGCCTGAACCAGCTCGATGTTGCGCAGCAGCTGCCCCACGCCCTCGAGCGCGTAGTACTCGCACTGGATGGGGATCAGTACCTCCGAGGCCGCCACCATCGCGTTGACGGTGAGCAATCCGAGCGACGGCGGACAGTCGATGAGGACGAAGTCGATACCGAGACCGTCGAGTGCGCTGTCGGCGAGGGCAGTCTTGAGACGGCCTTCCCGCGCGACCATCGACACGAGCTCGATCTCGGCACCTGCCAGATCGATCGTCGCGGGGATACACATGAGACGTGGGTTCTTGGGGTTGCGCTGGATGGCCTCCGTGGCCGTGATCTCACCGAGCAACAGCTCGTAACTCGACGGCGTGCCCGAGGTGTGGTCAGCACCCAGCGCCGTGGACGCGTTGCCCTGCGGGTCCAGATCGACGACCAACACCGACAAACCTTGAAGGGCCAAGGCGGCAGCGAGGTTGACCGCGGTCGTGGTCTTACCGACGCCGCCCTTCTGATTGGCGATCGTGAGAACGCGGCGGCGGGCCGGCTTCGGCAGAGATGCACCACCCGGATGCAAGACCTCGCTGGCGCGCTGAGCGGCGGCGCCGATGGGAGTGTCGTCGGTGGTCATCGGCGAGTAGCCGTACGGATCGCCGGCACCCTCGCTACCGCGGGTCCCCGCCGACGTTTCACGTGAAACGGTACGAGGTGTTTCACGTGAAACGTGGTTGGTCGACTCACCCGACATGCAGGCTCCTTCATAGCTTTGGTGACTGCGGGCGGACAAACCGCATGCGCCGTCAGTTCCCGGCGGACCGCCGTGCGGGGCGATGGCTACGATGCGCGCGCTCCGCACGCACCACGATAGTGGGTGTCTGCACGACTCCCTGACCGCAGACCACAACCTCCGGGTTGACAGCCCCCAGTCGGGTCAGTGCAGTCCGATCGCGATCGATCTCGTCCTGCGCTGTGCTCCCCTTGAGTGCCACCATCACACCGCCCTCGTGGACGAGGGGAAGTGACCATCGGGCCAGCTTCTCCAGCGGCGCGACGGCACGGGAGGTCACGACGTCGGCGCCGCCGGCCTCCTTCACCACCCCGGGTTGCTCGGCGCGACCCCGTACGACCGTGGCAGTCAGACCGAGCGCGTCGACGATCTCCGCGAGGTACACGGACCGTCGCAGGAGAGGCTCGACGAGGAACACCGTGAGGTCCGGCCGTGCGATGGCGAGGGGAATACCGGGGAGACCGGCCCCACTGCCGACGTCGACCACCGACGCACCGTCCGGTACGAGCTCACCCACCACCGCACAATTCAGCAAGTGTCGCTCCCACAAGCGCGGTACCTCGCGAGGACCGATGAGTCCCCGCTCGACACCGTCGGTACCGAGCGAGGTCCAGTACTGGCGCGCGAGGTCCGCACGATCGCCGAACACGCGCTCGATGGCATCGTGCACCCACTCCGCGTTTTCGTCCGTGCTGTCGTGTTCCACGTGAAACATCCTCTCGCGTCGTCTCGGGGCGCGTGAAATCACACTCGTGTCATTCACCGTCACGTCGCGCCAAGGCGCACCGTCGCACTGTAATGGCAGGGCACGACATGTCCGAACCGAGACCGTCCGTGAACGACGAACGGGGTGCGACCTCGGTCGCACCCCGTCCTCGAAGCTCCGGGATCTCGTCCGATCCCGCGTCGTCGTCACTCCTTGACGACGACCACCCGCCGCTGCGGCTCGGCGCCCTCGCTCTCGCTGGTGACCCCGGAGACGGCTGCCACGGCGTCGTGCACGATCTTGCGCTCGAACGGCGTCATCGGATCGAGCGCCTCACGGCCCCCGTCGCGAGCGACTCGCTGCGCCGCCGCGGTCCCCAGCTCGGTGAGTTCCTGCCGACGCGCCGCGCGCCAGCCCGCGATGTCCAACATCAGCTTGCTGCGCTCGCCCGTGCTCTGCTGCACGGCCAACCGGGTCAGCTCCTGGAGGGCATCGAGCACCTCGCCCTTGCGGCCGACGAGCTTGGTGAGATCCTTCCCCCCGTCGATGGAGACCACGGCGCGATCGCCCTCGACGTCCAGATCGATGTCACCGTCGAAATCGAGCACATCGAGCAACTGCTCGAGGTAATCGCCGGCGATCTCGCCTTCCTCGACCAGGTAGTCCTCGCCGTCGTCGGTGTCGGAGTCGGCGACCACCGAGGGGTCGGTGGTCTGGTCGGTGGTCGGCTCGGCCGGGTCGGTCCGTGCATCGGTGGTCACAGTGGCAGCTTCCGTTCGCATCGTCGATCGGTGCGCAGACCGATCGGGCTGGGTGGTTCCGAGTGGTGTGGGGGAGAGCCGATCAGCGCGGTCACCGACGTCGCTGATTCTTCGGCCGCACCTTCCCCGGCGGGGTCTTCTTCTTCTTCGGTGTGGTCGCGCCGCCGTTACCGGACGAGGAAGACGACGAGGTGGACGCTGCCGTCGAGTCATTGTCCGACGAGGCCGCCGGGCGGACCGGCTTGGCACCGGGCGCAGGCTTCTTCTTCGTGAGCTCGGGGCGCGCACCGGGCTTCGGCGCGTTCTCGTTCCGTCGCTCCAGGGCAGCCTCCTTGGCGGCCGCCTCTTCCTTGTCGATCCGGCCGAAGACCAAATGCTGCTGCCCGTAGGTCCACACGTTGTTGCTGACCCAGTAGAGCAGGATCGCGACGGGCAGGAACGGACCACCGACGAGCACACCCAACGGGAACACGTACAGGGCGAGCTTGTTCATGATCGCGGCCTGCGGGTTCGCGGCCGCGGCCTCGGACTGCCGCGCCACCGACGCCCGCGAGTTCAGGTGCGTGGCGACGGACGCGATGATCATGAGGGGAACCGACACCGCGACGATCGGCCAGACCGACGGGATGCCGCCGAACGGTTCGAACGCGATCAGCACGGAGTCGGGCGAGGTGATCGCCGCAGAGATCGGCGCACCGAACAGACGGGCCGACAGGAACGACTGCACGTCGTCGACGCTGAAGAAGTAGTTCGGAGTGTTGGCGTTGACCTCGGGGCTCAGACCCAGCTGTCCGAGACCGGTGCCGGTGCGGTTGAAGGACCGCAGCACGTGGAAGAGGCCGATGAACACCGGCGCCTGCGCCAGCACGGGGAGGCAGCCCATGATCGGGTTGAAGCCGTGCTCCTTCTGCAGCTTCTGCATCTCGAGCGCGAGCTTCTGCCGGTCCTTGCCGTACTTCTTCTGGAGCGCCTTGATCTGCGGCTGCAGCTCCTGCATCTGGCGGGTCGTCCGCACCTGCTTCACGAACGGCTTGTACAGCAGCAGTCGCAGGGTGAACACGAGGAACACCACCGACAGGGCCCAGGCGAAACCGGAGTCCGCGCCGAGGACGGCACCGAACACCTTGTGCCAGACCCAGAGGATTCCGGATACCGGGTAATAGATGAAGTCGAGCACGACTCTAGGTACTCCTTATGTTCGTTCCATCCACGTGCGGATGATCGGGACCGGACTCGTCGTCGCGCCGCTCGGCTGCCGGCGCGGCACTCCGGCGCCGCCGTTCCGGCACCGGGTCCCACCCACCAGGGTGCCAGGGCGCGCACTTGAGCAGTCGGACGATGCCGAGCACCGTACCGACCACCAGCCCGCGCGTGCGCAGCGCCTCCACGGCGTACTCGCTGCAGGTCGGTGTGAATCGGCAGGTCGGCAGGCGCAGAGGCGAAACGTACGTGCGATAGAGCTCGATCATCGCGATCGCGGCACGGGCGGGGAACGACACCACGGCCCGGAGACGGTGCGACGACGGCGCCGCGGACGGCGGTGTCACCGGTCGGACGGCCCGCGGCCGGACGTCGGCGCAGCGGGCGACTCGTCGAACGCACTCGGCGCAGCGGGCGACTCGTCGAACGCACTCGGCACAGCGGGCGACTCGTCGAACGCACTCGGCACGGCGGGCGACTCGTCGAACGCGCCGAGTCGTCGCAACGCGGACCGCAGCTGGCGATGGAGGTCGGACGACGACGCGGTCGCGGATCCGACCAACGCGCGCACCACGACGTCGATGTTCGGATCGAGGTCCGCGACCATCGAGGCGCAGACATGACGAAGCCGGCGAGCGACTCGATGTCGAGTCACCGCCGGCCCCACTGCTTTGCTGACGACCAATCCCACTCGCGCGACGCGCGGGCCTCCCGGGTCCCGCCGGACGTCGGAACGACGGGTGGCCACGTGCACGACCACGTCGCGCCGTCCTACCCGCCGACCGCCGCGCGTCGTCGCCCGGAAGTCGGCCGAACGATGCAGGCGGTGCTGCTCAGGTAACACCCGAGCCTCCGATCACCGCGCCAGAAGGATGCCTGTGCGTCGCCGAGGCGAGATCAGGCCGTGAGGGACGCGCGGCCCTTGGCGCGCCGAGCGGACACGATCGCGCGGCCGGCCCGAGTGCGCATACGCAGACGGAAGCCGTGCACGCGTGCCCGACGACGGTTGTTCGGCTGGAACGTCCGCTTGCCCTTGGCCACGGTGAAACTCCTCGATACGTCGACGCCCGCACCGGGACGTCGATGGTGTGCTGATGGTCGCGAGTTCGGTGAACTCGAGTTCGGGTGGCCACCCGCGCGGCCGCCGTCGCGGATTCGCATACCGCACATGTGCGCAGCAGGTGACCGTTCGAGGGTACTGACGCCGGGGAATCGGGTCAAACCGCCGGTCGACCACGGCGCATCGGACGGGCGCGAACCCCGAATCGGACGCACGAAGCCCCGCGGATCGAACCGGTCGGCCCGTTCGTCTTGTTGGGCCCCGTCCGGGGTGCTAATTTCTCCCCCGGGAGGGGGCCGATTCGCCCCCGGCAGGGGAGAACCATCACCCGCAGCCCGGGACCGGTCACCGCGCCGGGGCCGAGATCCGCGCCGAGCGCGAGGTCTCGACGATACCCGGTGTCAGCGGTATCGCTGCTGGTCGGGGCCCTGGCGACGGGTGTCGGGCCGACCCCCGGCGGGACGACTGCACACGCCGCCGACGGCGACGGGGCTACACCCGTGTCGTTCGTCCACAGCTGTGGATAATTATGTGGAAACACTGGTCGGGTGGCATATTCGCGGGTGTCGACGCCGGCTCGAACGGAGCTCGTGTCACTTCGGCCGCGGATGATCCACGGCCCGACCGGGAGGGACATCGTGCAGGACGATCCGGACGTGTTGGCCGGAGTGTGGCCCGATGTCGTGGCCGAACTCACCGACGGCTCGGACCTGTCCGCCGCACTCTCCCGAGCGCAGAAGGCCTGGCTGGCGCTGGTGCGCCCCATCACCCTCACGCAGGGATTCGCTCTGCTCTCGGTGCCGTCCCCGCTGGCTCAGGAAGCCGTCGAGCGTGGCCTGCGCGAGCCGATCCTCACGGCCCTCGGCCGGCATCTGGCCGTCCCCGTCGAGGGGCTCGGCGTCCGGCTCGCCCCGCCCTCCGACGACGAGGAGGACGACGAGCCCGACCACAAGTACGAGCCCGCCCCGTCCGGACCGGTGTACCGCCGCCGGTTCTCCGGCGACTCGGCCTCCGGCTCCCCCTCGGACACCGAGGGCGGTGACCTGGAGGAAGTCGACGACGACCGGGACGCCGTCGCCGCCGTCCAGAACTCGTGGCCGACGTCCTACACCGCCCCGCCGCGGACCAGCACGACCGCGTCGAGCGGGACGAGCCTCAACTCGAAGTACACGTTCGACACCTTCGTCATCGGGGCGTCCAACCGGTTCGCGCACGCCGCCGCCGTCGCCATCGCCGAAGCCCCCGCTCGGGCGTACAACCCGCTGTTCGTGTGGGGTTCGTCGGGACTGGGCAAGACTCACCTGCTCCACGCCGCCGGCCACTACGCGCAGCGTCTGTTCCCCGGGATGCGCGTGAAGTACGTGTCCACGGAGGAGTTCACCAACGACTTCATCAACAGCCTCCGCGACGACCGCAAGGTGGCGTTCAAGCGGCGGTACCGCGAGACAGACGTGCTGCTGGTCGACGACATCCAGTTCATCGAGGGCAAGGAAGGCATCCAGGAGGAGTTCTTCCACACCTTCAACACGCTGCACAACGCCAACAAGCAGATCGTCGTGTCGTCCGACCGACCGCCGAAGCAGCTGGCCACCCTCGAGGAACGGCTGCGGACCCGCTTCGAGTGGGGTCTGATCACCGACGTCCAGCCCCCCGAGCTCGAGACCCGCATCGCGATCCTGAGCAAGAAGGCGCAGATGGACCGGCTCGACGTGCCGCACGACGTACTCGAACTGATCGCCAGCCGCATCGAGCGCAACATCCGCGAGCTCGAGGGCGCACTGATCCGGGTGACGGCCTTCGCCTCCCTGAACGGTCACACCCTCGACACCAAGCTCGCCGAGGTTGTCCTGCACGACCTCATCCCGGATGCCCCGGGCGTCGAGATCAACGCCGCGACCATCATGGCGGTGACCGCGGAGTACTTCGACACCACCATCGAGGAGCTGTGCGGGCCCGGCAAGGCGCGCGCGATCGCCCAGGCCCGGCAGATAGCGATGTACCTGTGCCGTGAGCTCACCGACCTCTCCCTGCCCAAGATCGGCCAGACCTTCGGTCGCGACCACACCACGGTGATGTACGCCGACAAGAAGATCCGCAAGGAGATGACCGAGCGCCATCGGACCTACAACCAGGTCCAGGAACTCACCGCGCGCATCAAGCAACGCTCCACTCGGTGACCCCGAACGCCCTCCGGCCCCCGATCTCCGCCGTGCGGATCGATCGGGGGCCGTCGTCTTTCCCTCGACTCGACGTCGATACACACCTGTGGACAACTGTGTGAATAACGTGGATTCCCCGGGGATGAAACGTGGAGTTCTCCCGAGGGTCACCGACCGTCCACACCCCGCCCGCCGGGGTCCCGATTCCACTCCCGGGTCGCTCCTCGAGCCGCCACGCCGTGTCACCAGCACCGGACACCGTCGGTCCACAGCTTCCACAGGACCTATGACTGTTGCTTGTAGTTCTTTCCAAGAACCCTTCTTTCAAAAGAGCGTGGGGACAGATCGATGCACACCCCCCGACACGCGTCGGGATTCGGACGCGTCCGACCGAGGCCCGACTTTCCAGCGAGCCGTCGAGCGCATAGCGTGTGCTGTGCCCACCGCCCCTTCAGCGGTGCCGTACCGACCCACCCGACCTCGCTCGGTCCGTCGCCACTTCCGCAGCGGCCGCCGAGCGACGACACCCGCGACGACCGAGAGGATCACCCGAGCGATGGAGCTGGGCACCGTGAAGTTTCGAGTCGCTCGAGACGATTTCTCCGATTCCGTCGCGTGGGTGGCTCGCTCGCTTCCGTCTCGCCCGGCCGTCCCCGTGCTCGGTGGCGTGCTCCTGGCCGTCGACGATTCCGGTCTGACCGTCTCCGGCTTCGACTACGAGGTGTCCGCCCAGGTCCGCGTCCCGGTCGAGGTGGCCGGCAGCGGTCAGGTGCTGGTGTCGGGCAAGTTGCTCGCCGACATCACCCGCTCGCTGCCCGCGAAGCCCGTCGACGTCACGGTCGACGGCACGAAGGTGCTCATCACCTGCGGTAGCGCGAAGTTCTCGCTTCCGACGATGCCTGTCGAGGACTACCCGTCCCTGCCGGAGCTGCCGTCGCAGACCGGCACGCTGCCCGTCGAAGTCTTCGCCGAAGCCATTTCCCAGGTCGCGGTAGCCGCCGGCAAGGACGACACCCTGCCGATGCTGACCGGTATCCGGATGGAGATCGACGGCGACGCCGTGGTGCTCGCCGCGACCGATCGTTTCCGCCTCGCCGTCCGCGAACTCGAGTGGAGTCCGGCTGCCGCGGGCACCACGGCAGCCGTGCTGATTCCGGCGAAGACGCTGTCCGATTCCGCGAAAAGCATCGGTACGGGCGGGGATTCGGCCGTCCAGCTCGCACTCGGATCGGCATCGCACGTCGGAAACGACGGCCTGCTCGGCATCGTGGGGGACGGTCGACGCACCACGACGCGACTGCTCGACGCCGAGTTCCCGAAGTTCCGCCAGTTGCTGCCCGCCGAGCACACCGCCGTGGCCACGGTGCCGATCGCTCCGCTGCTCGACGCCATCAAGCGTGTCGCGTTGCTTGCCGAGCGCGGTGCGCAGGTCCGACTCGAGTTCGCGTCCGACACCGTCACGCTGTCCGCCGGCGGGGACGACGCCGGTCGCGCCGAGGAGTCCATCGAAGCCCACTTCCAGGGCGAGCCGCTCACCATCGCGTTCAACCCCGGCTACCTGATCGACGGTCTCACGTCGTTGCACTCGGAGCGGGTGTCGTTCGGCTTCACCACCCCCAGCCGTCCCGCCGTGCTCCGTCCGGCCGGCGAGGAGGAACTCACGGCCGACGAGAGCGGAACGTTCGCGGCGCCGCGCAGCGAGTACACGTATCTGCTGATGCCCGTGCGTCTTCCGGGCTGACGCGAGCCACCACGGATTCGAACGCCACGCCGTCGACGGCGACGCGGGACCACCTGAAAGGACACCACGGATGAAGATCGGTCTGATCGGACTCGGCAAGATGGGGTTCAACATGCGTGAGCGGCTGCGCCGCCACGACATCGAGGTCGTCGGGTACGACCCCCGGCCCGAGGTGACGGACGTGGCGTCCCTCGCCGCGCTCGCCGAGGCCCTGCCCGCGCCGCGCATCGTGTGGGTCATGGTGCCGTCCGGACCGGTCACGCGCGACACCGTCTCCGAGCTCGCCGGTGTGCTGGCCGAGGGCGACCTGGTGATCGACGGCGGCAATTCCCGCTTCACCGACGACGCTGTGCACGCGGACCTGTTGGCGGAGAAGGGAATCGGCTACCTCGACGCGGGTGTGTCCGGCGGCGTGTGGGGCCTGGACAACGGCTACGGCCTCATGGTCGGCGGTGCGGCCGCCGACGTCGACCGCGCGATGCCGATCTTCGACGCTCTCCGTCCGGAGGGCGAGCGGGCGGACGGGTTCGTCCACGCCGGTCCGGTCGGGGCCGGCCACTACGCCAAGATGGTGCACAACGGCATCGAGTACGGCCTGATGCACGCCTACGCCGAGGGTTACGAGCTGCTCGCGGCCGAGGACCTCATCGAGGACGTCACGGGTGTGGTGCGGGCGTGGACCAAGGGCACCGTGGTGCGCTCCTGGCTGCTCGATCTCCTCGTGAAGGCACTCCAGGAAGACCCCGCGTTCTCCGAGATCTCCGGGTACACACAGGATTCCGGTGAGGGTCGCTGGACCGTCGAGGAAGCCATCCGCCACTCGGTTCCGGCTCCGGTGATCTCCGCGGCGCTCTTCGCGCGATTCGCATCGCGGCAACAGGATTCGCCGGCCATGAAGGCCGTGTCCGCCCTGCGGAACCAGTTCGGTGGCCACGCGGTGCAGCGCCCTCCGAACACCGAGACCACCGGTGCGTAGGTGTTCGTCCGTTCCGCCACGCTCGTCGATTTCCGTTCCTGGGAACGGCTTTCGCTGGATCTGACGCCGGGAGCGACCGTCCTGGTCGGTCCGAACGGTCACGGCAAGACCAATGTTCTCGAGGCCCTCGGGTACGTCGCGACGTTGTCGTCGCACCGCGTGGCCACGGACGCGCCGTTGGTGCGAACCGGAGCGGACCGCGCCCTGGTGCGGGCGACCGTCGTCAATCACGGTCGCGAGCTCACGGTCGATCTCGACATCGCGGGTGGGCGTGCCAACCGGGCACGGTTGGGCACCACGCCGGTGCGGCGTCCACGGGAGATCCTCGGTGTGCTCAACACGGTGCTGTTCGCCCCCGAGGATCTGGCCATGGTGCGCGGCGAACCGACCGAACGACGCCGGTTCCTCGACGAGCTGATCGTCGCGCGGTCGCCTCGAATGGCCGCTGTGCGAGCGGATTACGAGAAAGTGCTGCGGCAGCGGTCCGCACTGCTGAAGACCGGCGGTCACACCCTGCGACGCGGCGCGGCTTCCGAGGACGGGGCGTCGGCCATGGCAACCCTCGAGGTGTGGGACAGCCGTCTCGCGGCGTTCGGTGCCGAGATCGTGCTGCACCGACTGCGGGCCGCCCGGGACGTGGGACCCCATGTCTCGCAGTCGTATCGCGACATCGCACCCGCGTCACGGCCGGCGTACGTGGCCTACCGCTCGTCCCTCGCCGAGTCCGCGCCGCCGGAGATGTTCGACCTGGCTCGGCCCGAGGCACCCGACGACGGCGAGGTGCTCGAAGCAGCCTTCCTGCAGCAACTCTCGGTGGTTCGGGCCCGAGAGATCGAGCGCGGGACCACCCTCGTGGGGCCGCATCGTGACGACCTGGATCTGATGCTCGGTACGGATCCGGCGAAGGGATTCGCCAGTCACGGTGAATCGTGGTCCTTCGCTCTCGCCCTACGGCTCGGGGCATTCGGGTTGCTGCGCGGCGAGGGAAGCGATCCGGTGCTGCTGCTGGACGACGTGTTCGCCGAGCTGGACCGAGCCCGTCGGACGGCCCTCGCCCGGGTGGCCGCGACGGCCGAGCAGGTCCTGGTGACCGCGGCGGTGGGTGAAGACGTCCCGGCCGAACTCGACGCCGTCCGCATCGACGTCCGCGCGCACGAGGTGATCGGTCCGGACGGAGTTCCGAGTCGGGCGTCGGTGGCGACCCGGCACGGTGCGGGGGACGCTGTCGGTGCGGAGGGCGCTGTCGCGTCGGAGCGCGCCGGCGGCTCCGCTGATCCTGTCGGTGAGCGGGTGCAGACTCGGACCGAGACGGAGGAGGACCGATGAGCGAGACACCGTCGGATCCGCCGGCACCGCGCGGGTCGGACATCGCGCGGCAGGCCCTCGAGGCCGCGCGGGCCGCCGCCAAGGCCAACGGCAAGGCCGTGGGTCACGGCCGGGCGTCGGTGGTGCGTCGTCCTCGGCGGACGCGCACCTGGTCGTCGGCCCGCCCGGACGATCGTGATCCCCAGGCGCTGGGTGCGCTCGCCGCGTCGCTCGCCAAGTCGCGCGGGTGGTCGGCGAAGGTGGACGAGGGCACGGTGCTCGGGCGGTGGGAGTCGGTGGTCGGATCCGACATCGCCGCGCACGCGCAGCCGACCACGCTGCGGGACGGGGTCCTGGCCGTCACGGCCGAGTCGACGGCGTGGGCGACGCAGTTGAGGCTGATGCAGTCGCAGATTCTCGGACGGATCGCCGCTGCCGTCGGGCACGGCGTGGTCACGAGCCTGCGGATCACCGGTCCTGCCGCCCCGAGCTGGCGAAAGGGCGAGCGGCACGTGTCGGGACGCGGGCCTCGAGACACCTACGGCTGATCGGTCGGGGGGTACGGATCAACGGGTGTCCGATCGGACACAACACGCGGCGGTGAAGTCGCTGACGATGCTCAACAGTTGTTGATCACCACCGAGTGCGGTCGTACGGTCGGGTGCAGCGGCGGGAACGGACACGCGGTCGTCGACGCGGCCCCCGTACCGATCCGACCGGTGGTCTCGGGCCGAATAACCGCATGACCCTCGACTACCGTTCACCAGGGCAGAGGAGGAACAATGACATCGGTGACCGATGATCCGGGGCCAGTGACGTTGACAGCGCGCGACGTGGAGTTCCGCTGGGACGACATGCGCATGCACTACATGGACGACAACGTCGTCTCCACGCACCTCATGAACGTGATGCACCTGTTCCTGCCGGAAGGCGAGGAATGGTTCGTGCGGGTGTTCACCGAGGCGTTGCCGATGATCCACGACGAGAAGCTCCGGCAGGACGTCATCGGATTCATCGGCCAGGAGGCGATGCACGCCCAGGCCCACACCGGTATCCACGACTGGCTGCGCAGCAACGGCCTGGATCCGACTCCGTACGTGCAGCACATGGAGTACCTGTTCCGGGTGGCTCTGGACAAACGTCCCACCGACACCAAGAACAGCCTGGTGGAGCGACTGTCGCTGATCGCGGCGATCGAGCATCTGACGTCGTTCCTCGGACACTGGGTGCTCACCGAGCCGGCCCTCGACAAGGCCGACATCGATCCGATGATGCTCGACCTCGTCCGGTGGCACGGGGCCGAGGAGGTCGAGCACCGGTCCGTGGCGTTCGACGTCCTGCAGTACTTCGACACCCGTCGGTGGCGCCGCGTCCGCACCTACATCATGGTGACGCCGTCGATCATCTCGATGTGGGGCCGCGGCCTGAAGTTCATGATGGAGAACGATCCGACGCTGCCGCCGTCGCAGCGCAAGGCGCGGCTCCGGGACGTCTACCGCGTCATGTCGTCGGGTCTGTTCCCCAATTTCAAGGACATCGGACGGGCGTCGCTGCGCTACTTCGCGAAGGACTTCCACCCCTCGCAGGAAAGTTCCACCGCACTGGCCGTCAACTATCTCGCGACGTCGCCCGCGGCGCGGGCCGCGGAACGGTGACGGGCCGCCGCCGCAAGGCAGCCCGAGTTCTCGAGACGGTGCGGGGCTACCGCGCCTCCCGCACCATTCCGAAGGACCTGTTCGGCGGCGACGACCAGGACGAGGCGCTCGCGCAGATCACCGACGGACTCGACAAGGTGTTCGCGATGCTCGACCTGTCGGAGTACCGCGGCGTCGCCGCGCCCCCCGTGGCGCGTCGGCTCGACATGGCGTTGGCCGCCCGGCGGACGGTCTGCGTCGACGAGAACGTCGTCGAGTTCACCTTTCGCCGCGTGGACGGCGAGGACGTTCCCGCGTGGCATCCGGGATGCCACGTCGACGTCGAACTCCCGTCCGGGCGACGACGTCAGTACTCGCTGTGCGGTGACCCGCTCGAGTCGGATGCCTACACGGTGGCGGTGCGGCTGATCCCGGACGGCGGCGGCGGTTCGCGGGAGATGCACGATCTCGAGGTCGGCGATCGCATCGTGATCACCGGTCCGCGCAACGCTTTTCCGTTCGTCGCTGCGGGGTCGGCCCTGTTCGTCGCGGGCGGCATCGGCATCACGGCGATCCTCCCGATGGTGCGGCGTGCCCGCGCGGTGGGCATGGACTGGCACCTCGTCCACACCGGTCGGTCCCGGCAGGCGACGCCGTACCTCGAC
The DNA here is from genome assembly GCF_900111805.1 of Rhodococcoides kroppenstedtii. GTDB lineage: Bacteria > Actinomycetota > Actinomycetes > Mycobacteriales > Mycobacteriaceae > Rhodococcoides > Rhodococcoides kroppenstedtii. The sequence continues at coordinate 82,170 of NZ_FOJN01000006.1, read as the reverse complement.
GAGATCTCCACCTGGGAGCCGGAGCGTGTGACGGTCCGCAGCGACGACGTCGACGGTCTGCCGACGGCGGCCGATCTGTTGCGCCACGCACCCGACGGTGGGTCGGTCTACACGTGCGGTCCGCCCGCGATGATGGATCTGGTGCGGCAGGGCATTTCCGAGACCGGTGCGACCCGGCTGCATCTCGAGCGGTTCTCACCGCCGCCCGTGGTGGCGGGCGAGCCGTTCCGGATCACTCTCGCGCGGTCCGAGGAGACCGTCGACGTGCCGGCCGACCGCACGGCGCTCGACGTCCTGCGCGAGCAGCGGCCGGGCATTCCGTACTCGTGCCGCCAGGGATTCTGCGGGACGTGCCGGGTCCGTGTTCTCGAGGGAACGCCGGAGCACCGGGACCGGCGGCTCTCTCCGGCCGAGCGCGAGGATCACATACTGATCTGCGTCTCGCGCGCCGAGGGTGACTCGCTGGTCCTCGATCTCTGACCGCCGGGCGGCGCGTCGACCGTCACGCGTGCGCCCGGACACGGGACGCAGCCCCACGGACCCACGATCCGACCCGCGGAAGGCCGCGAAAGTCCGTCTCTGTGGCACTGAGGCCGCGTTTCGCGCGACAAGGTGCGCTCCTCGGGTGCTGTTACCGGTAGGATGGACCGGTACAGACCACCGAGCGCGGCCCCGTCGTGGCGCCGCGCGCATTCGGTCGAGGTCCTCTGCCGCCGCCACCGAGTCCCGGTGCGCGCGGGGGAGCGGACGAGGCGAGAAGGAGAACAGCTGACCGTGGCTGACCGGAATTCGGGGAAGAGCGACAAACCCGGCGACAAGTCCAAGGAATACGACGCATCGTCGATCACCGTCCTCGAGGGGCTCGAGGCGGTGCGCAAGCGCCCCGGCATGTACATCGGATCCACCGGTGAGCGCGGCTTGCACCATCTCATCTGGGAGGTCGTCGACAACTCCGTCGACGAGGCGATGGCCGGGTACGCCACCACCGTCGAGGTCACCCTGCTCGCCGACGGCGGCGTCCGGGTGGTCGACGACGGCCGCGGTATCCCCACCGGCATGCACGCGTCGGGAATGCCCACCATCGAGGTGGTCATGACCCAGCTGCACGCCGGCGGCAAGTTCGACTCCGATTCCTACGCGGTGTCCGGCGGCCTGCACGGCGTCGGCATCTCCGTGGTGAACGCCCTGTCCACGACGCTGCTGGCCGAGGTCGACAACGCCGGTCACCACTGGACGCAGACCTACGACCGGTCCGTCCCCGGGCCGCTGAAGAAGGGCGAGCCGACCGACCGCACGGGTACGTCGATCTCCTTCTGGCCGGACCCCGACATCTTCGAGACCACGGTCTTCAAGTTCGAGACGGTGGCGCGCCGCCTGCAGGAGATGGCCTTCCTGAACAAGGGACTGACCATCGTTCTCACCGACGAGCGGGCGTCCGACGCCGAGCGCATTGCCGACGAGACCGCCGACAGCGAACTCGCCGAGGCGCCGAAGCCGGAGGGCGACAGCGAGTCGCGGATCAAGACGAAGACCTATCACTACCCCGGTGGTCTCGAGGACTACGTCCGGTACATCAACAAGTCCAAGACGGCGCAGCACCCGTCGGTGATCGGTTTCGGGGCCAAGGGCACGGGCCACGAGCTCGAGATCGCCATGCAGTGGAACCAGACCTACACCGAGTCGGTCCACACCTTCGCGAACACCATCAACACCCACGAGGGCGGCACCCACGAGGAGGGCTTCCGCACCGCACTGACGACGGTGGTGAAGAAGTACGCGAAGGAGAAGAAGCTCGTCAAGGAGAAGGACGGCGAGCTCAGCGGTGACGACATCCGTGAGGGTCTGGCCGCGATCATCTCCGTGAAGGTCGGCGAGCCGCAGTTCGAGGGTCAGACCAAGACCAAGCTCGGCAACACCGAGGTGAAGTCCTTCGTGCAGAAGGCATCCGGTGAGCACCTGACGCACTGGTTCGAGGCGAACCCCGCCGAGGCGAAGCTGATCGTGAGCAAGGCCGTCGCTTCCATGCAGGCCCGCACCGCAGCGCGGCGCGCACGAGATCTGGTGCGGCGCAAGAGCGCCACCGACATCGGTGGACTGCCCGGCAAGCTGGCCGACTGCCGGTCCAACGATCCGAGCAAGTGCGAGATCTACATCGTGGAGGGCGATTCCGCCGGCGGCTCCGCCAAGTCGGGCCGCGACTCGATGTACCAGGCGATCCTCCCGCTGCGCGGCAAGATCATCAACGTGGAGAAGGCGCGCATCGACCGCGTGCTGAAGAACACCGAGGTCCAGTCGATCATCACGGCGTTCGGCACGGGCATTCACGACGAGTTCGACATCGCCAAGCTTCGGTACCACAAGATCGTGCTCATGGCCGACGCCGACGTGGACGGCCAGCACATCTCGACGCTGCTGCTCACCCTGCTGTTCCGGTTCATGCGCCCGCTCGTCGAGCACGGCTACGTCTATCTCGCGATGCCGCCGCTGTACAAGCTGAAGTGGCAGCGCGGCGCCGACCCGGAGTTCGCGTACTCCGACCGCGAGCGCGATGGTCTGCTCGAGGCCGGCCTCGCCGCGGGCAAGAAGATCAACAAGGACGACGGCATCCAGCGCTACAAGGGTCTCGGCGAGATGAACGCCAAGGAGCTGTGGGAGACCACGATGGATCCGAGCGTGCGCGTGCTGCGGCAGGTCACCCTCGACGACGCCGCTGCCGCCGACGAATTGTTCTCCATCCTGATGGGTGAGGACGTCGAGGCTCGTCGCAGTTTCATCACCCGTAATGCCAAGGACGTTCGTTTCCTCGACGTGTAGCGACCCTCCGCGCCCGCGCGCGGTGACCGTCCTCCGGGGTGGTCGGCCGACGCGTGGGATGCGGTCTCGCGCAAGGAGATCAGCATGACCGACACCACCCTCCCGCCGACCGGTGGGGACGGCCCCACCTCGGATCGCATCGAACCTGTCGACATCCAGCAGGAGATGCAGAACAGTTACATCGACTACGCGATGAGCGTGATCGTCGGGCGCGCGCTGCCCGAGGTGCGCGACGGCCTCAAGCCCGTGCACCGTCGCGTGCTCTACGCGATGTTCGACAACGGCTACCGCCCGGACCGCGGTTACGTGAAATCCGCACGGCCCGTGGCGGAAACGATGGGCAACTACCACCCACACGGTGACAGCTCGATCTACGACACGTTGGTGCGCATGGCGCAGCCGTGGTCGATGCGCTACCCGCTGGTCGACGGTCAGGGCAACTTCGGATCGCGCGGCAACGACGGCCCGGCGGCCATGCGCTACACCGAATGTCGCCTCACGCCGCTCGCGATGCAGATGCTGGCCGACATCGAAGAGGAGACCGTCGACTTCGTCGCCAACTACGACGGTCGCACGCTCGAGCCGACGGTCCTGCCCAGCCGCTTCCCCAACCTGCTCGCCAACGGCAGCGGCGGTATCGCTGTCGGCATGGCGACCAACGTTCCGCCGCACAACCTTCGGGAACTCGCCGAGGGTGTCTACTGGACGCTGGACAACTACGACGCCCCCGAGGACGTGGCCCTCGAGGCCATGATCGAGCGCATCAAGGGGCCCGACTTCCCCACGCACGGGCTGATCGTCGGATCGCAGGGCATCGAGGACGCGTACCGCACCGGCCGCGGGTCGATCCGCATGCGCGGCGTGGTCGACATCGAGGAAGGCGAGCGCGGCGGGACGCAGATCGTCATCACCGAGCTGCCCTACCAGGTCAACCCCGACAACATGATCGCCTCGATCGCCGAGCAGTTGAAAGACGGTCGTATCGCCGGCATCTCGGACATCGAGGACCAGTCTTCGGACCGTGTCGGCATGCGCATCGTCATCAAGCTGCGCCGCGACGCGGTGGCGAAGGTGGTGCTGAACAACCTCTACAAGCACAGCCAGCTGCAGACGAGTTTCGGCGCCAACATGCTCTCGATCGTCGACGGCGTGCCGCGCACGCTGCGCATCGATCAGATGATCCGGCTGTACGTCAGCCATCAGTTGGACGTCGTCGTCCGGCGTACGCGGTACCGGTTGCGCAAGGCCGAGGAACGCGCCCACATCCTGCGCGGACTGGTCAAGGCGCTCGACGCACTCGACGAGGTCATCGCCCTCATCCGTCGGTCCGCCGACGCCGACGTCGCGCGCCAGGGCCTGATGGACCTGCTCGACGTGGACCAGATCCAGGCCGACGCCATCCTGGCGATGCAGCTGCGCCGGTTGGCGGCCCTCGAACGTCAGAAGATCATCGACGACCTCGCCGCCATCGAGCTCGAGATCGCCGACCTGAAGGACATCCTCGAGCGGCCGGAGCGTCAGCGCGAGATCGTCCGCAGCGAGCTCGCGGAGATCGTCGAGAAGCACGGTGACGATCGACGCACCCGCATCATCGCCAGCGACGGCGACGTGAGCGACGAGGACCTCATCGCGCGGGAGAACGTCGTCGTCACCATCACCGAGACCGGCTACGCCAAGCGCACGCGCACCGACCTGTACCGCTCGCAGAAGCGCGGCGGCAAGGGTGTGCAGGGCGCCGGCCTCAAGCAGGACGACATCGTGAGCAAGTTCTTCGTGTGCTCGACGCACGACTGGATCCTGTTCTTCACCACGAAGGGCCGCGTCTACCGGGCGAAGGCGTACGAACTGCCCGAGGCCAACCGCACGGCACGCGGTCAGCACGTCGCCAACCTGCTCGCGTTCCAGCCCGACGAGCGCATCGCGCAGATCATCCAGATCAAGACGTACGACGACGCTCCGTACCTCGTGCTCGCCACCAAGGCCGGCCTGGTGAAGAAGTCCAAGCTGTCGGACTTCGACTCCAACCGGTCCGGCGGCATCGTCGCCGTCAACCTGCGGGGTGACGACGAGCTGGTGGGTGCGGTGCTGTGCAGCGCCGACGACGATCTGCTGCTCGTGTCCGCGCAGGGCCAGTCCATCCGGTTCTCCGCCACGGACGAGGTCCTGCGACCGATGGGTCGCGCCACGTCGGGCGTCCAGGGCATGCGGTTCAACGGCGAGGACCGGTTGCTCTCGGTGAACGTCGTGAAGGAGGGCACCTACCTGCTGGTCGCGACCTCCGGCGGCTACGCCAAGCGCACCGCCATGGAGGACTACCCGCCGCAGGGCCGCGGCGGCAAGGGCGTGCTGACCATCCAGTTCGACCCGCGCCGTGGCACGCTGGTGGGAGCGCTCATCGTGAACGACGACGACGAGCTCTACGCCATCACCTCGAGCGGCGGTGTCATCCGCACCGCGGCGAAGCAGGTTCGACGGGCCGGGCGCCAGACCAAGGGCGTGCGTCTGATGAACCTCGGGGACGGCGACACCTTGTTGGCCATCGCACGCAACGCGGACGAGCCGGAGGATCTCCCCACGGGAGACACCGACGGATCGAAGGAGTCGTAGAACCGTGACCAGTCCCGACACGCCCGACACCGGCCGTTCCCCGCGGACCGACGCCGCGCCGACCGGTTCCGACGCTCCGCGTCCGCCGGGAACCGAGCGGTCCGACTCGACGTCGGCTCGTCCGTCCGCACCGCAGGGATCCGGTCCGCAGGGACCACAGGGACCGCAGCAATCGGCCCAGCCGGGCACCTCGCCGCAGCGTTCCCGGCCGCAGGGACCGAACCAGCCGGGCCCCCAGCAGTCGGGTCCGCAGCAGTCGGGTCCGCAGCAGTCGAGTCCGCAGCAGCGACCCCCGCAGCAGGCACCGCAACGGCGGCCGCAGACGAACCTGTCGCAGCATCCGGGCACGGGCCGTCCTGCGTCGGCCGGGTCGACGCCGACCGGTCCCCGTCCGCCGGCCACCGGAGACCGTGGACCGGCGGGTACACCGGCCGGTGGTCCGGGCCAGCAGGCTCGGCCCGACCGCGCCGCGGCGGCCGGCAAGGCCGCGGTCATCGACGGGCCGACGCGCAACATCGAGCGCAAGGATTTGCCGACGGACATGCCGGACCTGTCCACCGTGCGGCATCCCGCGCCCGAGCCGGCCCGAACCGAGCGGACCGCTCCGGTGGCCACTCCGCGTCCTGCCGCACCCGGGGAACCGCTCCGCGCTACCGTGCAAGTACGCAAGCTCGACCCCTGGTCGATGCTGAAGCTGTCCCTGGTGATCTCGGTGTCGCTCTTCTTCGTGTGGATGGTGGCCGTCGGCCTGCTCTACCTGGTGCTGGACGGCATGGGTGTGTGGGATCGACTGAACAACGCGTTCTCCGACATCGTGGCGTCGTCCGGGGACGCCGGGCTGGTGTCGGCCGGTCAGATCTTCGGTTACGCGGCGGTGATCGGGCTGATCAACGTGGTGCTCTTCACCGCGTTGACCACCATCGGATCCTTCGTCTACAACCTGTCCTCCGATCTGGTCGGCGGACTGGAAGTGACTCTGGCAGACCGGGATTGACCGATCGCGCGGTCGGGGCCGGGAAGCGTTTTGGTCCTGGCCGCGCGGTGCGGTAATCTCGTGCCTCGGTTCGGAAAGCGCAGCAGCGTGTGCCGAGCCGACGTGCGGGCCTATAGCTCAGGCGGTTAGAGCGCTTCCCTGATAAGGAAGAGGTCGGAGGTTCAAGTCCTCCTAGGCCCACGAACGAGTGTGGAGGTCACCGATGAAGTTCGCCCTCGCACTCGTGGTGGTCGCCGCGGCGGCCGCGGTCCGCGCCATCGTGCGCGAGAGTCGCGTCTGGCACTCGCTGCCGGACACCGAGACGGGGCCTTAGCTCAGTTGGTAGAGCGCTGCCTTTGCAAGGCAGATGTCAGGAGTTCGAATCTCCTAGGCTCCACTTCTTTCGTCTTCCCCGGAACGCCGCGCCGTCGGTCGTTCGCCCGGGATCTCACGGTCGGTTACCGACTATTCACCATGTGCGCGGTGTGACGTGATCACCCGCCGTCCCCGATACTGGCTCACGTGAACACAGCGCGACGCCTCGAAGCGTCCACCGCCCTGGTGGCGTATCTCGGTCTGACGTCGATTCTCTTCGTGGCGGGGGCCGTGGCCTTCTCCGGCACCACGTCCGGCACGGTCGTCATGATCGTCGTCGGTGTCGCGCAGTCCGTGGCCGCGGCCCTCGTCCACTTCGGCCCGCACCCCACTCCCACCCGCACCCTGGGAATCGCCACGGGAGTCGCGGTGGGAGGCCTGTGGGCGGTGTTTCTGACGTCCGACGGCGCGGTCGCCTACCTGCTCCTGACCCAGGCGGCCATGCTCCTCGCGATGCAACTGACCGGGTACTGGAGCGAGCGCGGCGGCTGGGTGTGGGTGGTCGTACTCCTTGCCGGATGCGTCGTCGCCGCCGCGTTGTCCCCGTCCACCATGCCCGCCGTCGCGTACCTGCTGACCGCGCTGGGCATCGTCGCCGCGGCGGAATTCTTCGGCAATCACAGTCGGCGGATGCGACATTCCGCGAACCGGGATCCCCTCACGGGCCTGCTCAACCGGCAGGGTCTCGAGGCGCGCGTGGAGAAGTTGTTGCCGACGTACGCCGCGCGGGGTCTGCCCGTCAGCATGGCCGTGCTGGATCTGGACAACTTCAAGACCGTCAACGACCGGTACGGACACATCGCCGGGGACGTCCTGCTCGAGCGCGTCGCCGCGTCGTGGCGTGCGCGGTTGCGCAAAGGCGACGTGCTGGGACGACTCGGCGGGGACGAGTTCGTGTTGTTCATGCCCGGTACCACCGAGCACGACGCCGCCGCGCTCCTCGACGAACTGCGCCTCGCCCATTCCGCGGAGTGGAGCGTCGGCCTGGTCTGCATGCCGACGGTGCGGCGCTGGTCGGAGATCTACCGCGCCGCCGACGCCGAGCTGTACCGCGCCAAGCGAGCGCGGGGGGCGGATCGGACGGACCGTCCCGTGCCGCGGGCCGTCGTCGAGGACGCCGGCGCTCCCCTCGACGTGACTCGCCGGCCTCTTTCCTGACCTGACGGCGTCGGGATTCCGCCTGCCCGGGGACAACCGCGCGCCCCGGGGATGAACCGCTCGCGTCGTCGGCGCTGTGCTGTCCACTGGACGTACGGGGGTCGTCGAGACGGTGAGGTGGGGCGGATTCGTGTGGCAGGCACAGGACATGTGGCGGCGGGGGCGGGCACTCATGGTGGCGGCGGTGGGCCTCGAGACCGTGCGCGATCGCGTGGCGACGACGACGCGCGTGGCCGGGTGGTCCGGAGCGGCCGCGACGGCCGCGGCCGCCGAGTCGACGACGCTGGTCGCCGGCTTCGAGGAGGTGGTGTCGTCGTTGCGCCGCGTCGAAGCCGTCGTGACCGACGCGGGTGACGAGCGGGCGTCGCTCGATCGGTGGGGCCCACCGGACGCGGACGTGCTCGCCGAACTGGATGCGCGCGTCGCCGGGGCGCTGCGGCAGACGGTGGTCGACCCCGGCGGCTCGCCTCGGGCCGAGCGGCCGGACGACGGCGTCGCGGTCGATGCCGCCGACGTGCTCGATGCGGTCCTGAGGGCCAGGTTGGCCGCCGACCGGGACTCGCTCCGGGAGGTCGAGCGGGATCTCGCCGCCGAGGTCGACCGGTCCTTCCTCGGCGGGGTCTTCACCGACGCCGACGCAGGGTTGGCCGAGACCCGTGATCGGCTGGCCGCTCTCGAGGCCACGCTCGCAGTGCTGGCACTGCCCGGGCGTCGACTCGTGCACTACGAGCAGGGGCCGCACCGCACCACGGTCGCCGTCGCGGTGGGCGCGGTCGGGTCGGCCGGTCGCGTCGCCGTGTTCGTCCCGGGTGCCGGGACCACGGTGGGCGGAGATCTGGCCGAGCGCGACGCGGAGACCGCGAGAATCGTGGCCGACGCCGGGCGCCGCGCCGACTCCGCGATCGCCGGCATCACGTGGCTGGGGTACGAGGCGCCGGCATGGAACGCCGAACTCGTCGATCCTGCCCGCTCGGTGGCCGGCCTCGGGCCGGCGCGTGCCGGTGCCGCCGCACTGGCGGATGCTCTGCGGGCATTGGACCTGCCGCGGCACGATGTCGACGACGGTCCCCGTGTGTCGATCGTCGCGCACTCGTACGGAACGGTCCTGGCGGCGGAGGCCCTCCGGGACGGCGGTTCGGCGGACGCGGTGGTGCTCATGGGGTCGCCGGGGTGGAACGACCCGCCGCCCGACGCTCCCGCGCCGTACGTGCTGGAAGTGGCGACCGACCCGGTGGCCGATCTGGGCCGATTCGGCACCGATCCGAGCGAACTTCCCACCGCGACCGTCCTGGCGACCGACGGAGCCGTCGGGCACGGCGCATATCTCGACGAGGGCAGTGTGTCCGCGTCCAACGTCGCGGCCGTCGTGGCAGGAACGGAGGTGGTGCGGGGGTCGCGCTCGACCGACGTCGCCGACGTACTCCGCTTCCTGCTGAGGCTGTGGTGAGCGACGACGCCCGTCGTGGACCCGGGTACTACGGCTGCGGCGTCGGGCGCGACCCGTTCACGGGCGTGTCCAGACGCGGCGGCTCGGCTGCCGGAGGCGGCAGTTCCGTGCGCCGCGATCGAGCGGCGGCCACCGCGCCCGCTGCCGCGGCGGCAGCCAGTCCGAGCAGACCCCACCGGACCACGCGGGACCGACCCGACCGGCGCTTCCGGGCGGGCCGCGGTGCGCGGACCGGCGCCGACGCGGCACTCTCGTCGCGTGCCCGAGCGCGGCGCGCTCGCAGAACCTGCACACCCTTGCGGGTCACCACGAATCCCGTGGCCGCCGGGCCCTTCGCCAGGGTGGTCGCCGTCTCGCGGGCGAGGCCGAGGGCCTTCTTCGCGGTCGCACGATCCGGTGCTGTCGTCATGCCTTCACCTTCGCACATCGGACGCCTGGCACGATGGACGACGTGACTTCACCTCTTCAGACCCAGACAGCGACGCTGCACACCAACCGCGGCGACATCCAGATCGCGCTCTTCGGCAACCACGCGCCGAAGACCGTCGAGAACTTCGTCGGGCTCGCGCAGGGCACCAAGGAGTACACCACCAAGAACGCCGCCGGCACGTCGGAGGGCCCGTTCTACGACGGCGCGATCTTCCACCGCGTCATCGCCGGATTCATGCTGCAGGGTGGCGACCCCACCGGTACCGGCACCGGCGGTCCCGGCTACAAGTTCGCTGACGAGTTCCACCCGGAACTGTCCTTCGACCGCCCGTACCTCTTGGCGATGGCGAACGCCGGCCCCGGCACCAACGGATCGCAGTTCTTCATCACCGTCGGACCGACCCCGCACCTGAACCGTCGCCACTCCATCTTCGGCGAGGTCGTCGATCCGGCGTCGCAGAAGGTCGTCGACGAGATCGCCGTGACGCCCACGGGCCGCGGTGACCGTCCGGTCGACGACGTCGTCATCGAGCGCGTCACCATCTCCTGATGACCACACCTGGCTGGGGCGGCGCTCCGATGCCGCCCCAGCCGGGCTGCGTCCGTCATCCGAACGTTCCCACCGGGCTGTCCTGTACCCGTTGCGGGCGTCCCGCGTGTCCGCAGTGTCTGCGCGCCGCCTCGGTGGGTCAGCATTGCGTCGACTGCGTCGCCGCCGCGGAGGCCTCGGTCCCGCGGGCCCGCACGATGGCCGGCGGCACACTGCGCACCGGCGTCGCGACGCCCGTCGTGACCTACGTGGTGATGGCGATCAACGTCGTCGTCTACGCCCTGACCGCCGCGCAGGCGGGCGGCGTCGGGAATCAGGCGAGTTCGTTGTTCCGGTCGTTCGCGCTGGTGCCGATCCTGGTCGCCGACGGCGACTACGCGCGCGTCGTCGGCAGCGGTTTCCTGCACTCGGGCATCGTGCACCTCGCCGTGAACATGTTCGCGCTGTACATCATCGGCCGCGATTGCGAGGCCGTGCTCGGCCGCGCCCGCTACCTCGCGGTGTACGGAGTCTCCCTGCTCGGCGGCGCCGCGGCCGTGATGTGGCTGGCGTCGCCCGTCTCGGCCACGGTCGGAGCTTCCGGGGCTGTGTTCGGACTGTTGGGCGCCCAGGCCGTGATCCTCGTGCGGCTGCGTCGGAGTCCGACGCCCGTGCTCGCCATCATCGGGCTCAACGTCGTGCTGTCCGTCGCGATCCCCGGCATCTCGTTGTGGGGACACCTGGGCGGTCTCGCCGCGGGAGCGGCCGCCACCGCGGCCGTGCTGTTCCTGCGCGGCGGCGACCCTGCGCGGACGCGGTCGCTCGGATGGATCGGAGTGGGCGCAGTAGGCCTTCTGGCCGTCCTCGCAATCGTCGTGCGCGCGGGCGTGCTGCTCGGCTGAGCCCACGGCGTTCTTCGCCGCGTCAGCGGTAGGAGAAGCCCTCGGGAACCCACCCGGCGTCGTCGAGTTCGTCGAACACCGTCCGCGGATCCGTGCCCAGATCCCAGCGGCCGAGGATGACCAGCCGTTCCGAGGCGTCGGGTTCGCGGAGGTCCATCTCGATCATCGGCACCCGCCGCCCCAGACGCGGGTACGGCACCAGTCGAATGGTGTCGACATCGCCGCGGCGGTAGGTGCGGACACCGCGCAGACCCTTGACGTGCAAGGCGTCGTCCGTGAGCGAGAGCTGGGGGCGACGGCGCAGCCCGACGCCGGCCAGTCCCAGCGCGCAGAGCGCAGCAAGTCCGATCAACACCTGCCCCGGGGTGTCACCCGTGGTCATCATGGCTGCGACCAGCAGCGCCAGCCCGCCGAGCGCCAGAACGACGATCAGGGCCGGTGGCGTTCCCCACGCGCGAACCGGGCCCGGGGACAATTCATCCACAGGAGTTATCCACACTGTTGATGAACAACATCGATGTCATTCGCGCGCGCACGACGTCGTTACCGCCGGTCACCGCCACTTCATCGTCATGACGAGACCGATGATCCAGAAGCCGAAACCGATGAGCAGGTTCCAGGCCCCGAGGTCCGCCATCCATCCGATGCTGTCCTGGGCGAGGTAGTACACGATGAGATACACCAAACCGAGCAGCATGAAACCGAACATCACCGACAGGTAGAGAGTGCTCGACGGCGCGGCCTTGACCTTGACGGGCGTGCGGTTGGTCGGATCGAGCGTGTAATCGGTCTTCTTGCGGACCTTCGACTTCGGCATCGGACTTCCTCTGCTCTCGGTGGGGGGCTTTCGGCGGGCTCTGGTGGGGAGGGCTCCGGTGGGGAGGACTCTCGGTGGCTCTCACCTCGCAGATCACTCTATCGCCGTGTGGTCTCGCCCTCGGGTGTCGCGCACAGGAGCCGCCGTCGATCGATTGACAATCGATAATTGAGCGTCGATAGTCGATACATGTCCATCGAACATCGAGTGGTGCCGCTGCTGCGTCTCGTTCTCGTCGTCCTGTTCGCCGTGCTGGTGTTCCTGCAGGTCTTCTCCCTCCCCGGACAGTTCGCGCACCTCGCCGAGGAGTCACCGGCGGACGCCGGCCTGCGCTGGCCGCTCACGGCCGTGTCGATCTACTGGGTGCTCTGCATCCAGGTCGTGGTGATCGCCACCTGGAAGTTGCTCACGCAGGTGCAGCGGAACACGATCTTCACGACGTCGTCGCGGCGGTGGGTGAACGCCATCCTCGGCGCCATCGTCGCCGCCTGGGCGGTCCTGGTGGTCGTGTTCCTGGCGGTGGGATTCACCGCGACCGATCCGGGACTGCCGCTGCTGCTCTTCCTGCTGGTCGTGGTCGTCGCGGTCGCCGCTCTCCTCATGGTGGTCATGCGGGCGCTGCTGCGGCAGGCCACCGATCTGCGGTCCGATCTGGACACGGTGATCTGATGCCCATCGTGGTGCGGCTCGACGTGGAACTGGCCCGTCGCAAGATCGGTGTCGGAGAGTTCGCCGAGCAGGTCGGCCTCACGCCCGCCAACCTGGCCGTGCTCAAGAACGGGCGGGCACGGGCGATCCGGTTCAGCACCCTCGAGGCGATCTGCCGGGTGTTGGAGTGTCAACCGGGCGATCTGCTCGAGTGGGTGGAGGAGGAATGACGGTGCGGTGGGTGGACGCCGTCGTCATCGTCATCGCCGTGGCGGTCGGCGTCGCGGCCGTGATCGCCGGCGGAGCCGACGACTCACCCGGCCTGCAGGGGCTCGGACTGATCGTCGTGATCGGGTCGGTCGCCCTGGCGGTGCGTCGCGCCCGACGACGCCGACACGGCGGGCACCGACCTCGCGATTAGGCTGGTCGTATGCGCATCCTCGTGGTCGACAACTACGACAGCTTCGTGTTCAACCTGGTCCAGTACCTGGGTCAGCTCGGCACGCGCCCGACCGTGCTGCGCAACGACGATCCCGAACTTCTCGACGTGGACGCCGCGGTCGCGCGGGCCGACGGCGTTCTGCTCAGCCCCGGGCCGGGAACGCCCGATCGGGCCGGCGTCACGATGGACATGGTCCAGGCGTGCGCCCGAACCGCGACGCCGGTGCTCGGGGTGTGCCTCGGCCACCAGGCGATCGGAGCCTCGTTCGGCGGAGTCGTCGAGCGCGCACCCGAGTTGCTGCACGGGAAGACCAGCCGGGTCCACCACACGGGTCTCGGCGTGTTGGCAGGCTTGCCGGACCCGTTCACCGCCACCCGCTACCACTCGCTGACGGTGCGTCCGGACACGATCCCGGACGAGCTCGAGGTCACCGGAACCACGGAGACCGGCATCGTCATGGCCATGCGGCACCGCGAACTGCCCGTCCACGGTGTGCAGTTCCATCCGGAGTCGGTCATGACCGAGGGCGGCCACCGCATGCTGGCCAACTGGCTCGCCGTGTGCGGCGAGGGCCCGTCCGACACGCTGGTCGACACCCTCGAGGGGGCCGCCCGGATCTGAGGCCGTACCTCAGATGCCGAACCGACCGATCGACACCCCGATCCGCGCGGTCTTCCCCAGCGGCTGACCCTCCGGAACCGCCTGCTGCTGAATGCGATTGACCTGACCGGTGTCGAGGGTCGGCACGTCCACCTGGTCGAGGTCGGACACCGTGCCCTGCCACCCGGCGGCACGCAGGGTGTCGACGGCTTGCACCGGTGTCTGCCCGGTGATGTCCGGAACCGTGAACTGGCTCCCATTGGACACCGACACCGAGACCGTGTCGCCTTCGCTCGCCGTACCGCCACCGGCCGGCGAGGTAGAGACCACCTCACCGGCGGGGCGGGCCGAGTCGACGCTGCGGCGATCCACGACGAAGCCCGCGCCGGCGAGGTTCGGCTGCGCCACCTCGATGTTCTGACCGACCACGTCGGGCACCCGAATCTGCCGCGGGCCGGACCCCAGCGTGATGCGCACGGCCGACCCCTGCACCATCGTCGACCCGCGGGCGGGCTCCTGGGAGACCACCTTGTCGATCTGGTCGCGCGACGACGCCGCCCGCCCGACGTCGGGATCGAGCGTCAGGCCCGCCTGATCGAGAGCTGCGGCCGCGGCGTCGCTGGTCAGCCCGGTCAGCGAGGGAACCTGGATCTGCTCGGGGCCGGTCGAGAGCTCGAGGACGAGAGTGCTGTTCTCGTCGACGGTGGTGCCGGAGACCGGCCGGGTCCCGATGACGGCGCCCTCGGGCACCGTCGGATCGGTGCGCTGCTGCACGTCCACGCGGAAGCCCGCGTTCTCCAGTGTGGTGCGCGCGTCGTCCGGGGAGAGGGCCGAGACGTCCGGGACGGTCACCGAGCGGGGATCGGCGCCGGGGCCGAGGTTCCACAGGAACAACCCGACGATGCCGACGACGACGATGGCGGCCACCGCGGCGAGCACGACCTTGACGCGGCTACCCCGCCCGTCGTCGGGCTCCGGCTCGGCGTGGCGACCCGTCGCGCGGGGCGGCGGTGCGTCGGTCGGCCCGCGGTCCGGCGCGCGCCCGGTGTCCGAGCCGCCGAAGATAGTGGTGCGATCCTCGTCGCTCATGACGACCGGAGCGCTGGGGCGCTGCCCGCCGAGCACGCGGATCAGGTCCGACCGCATGTCCGCCGCACTCTGGTAGCGGTTGGCCGGGTTCTTGCTCATCGCCTTGAGGATGATCGAGTCGAGTGCCCCCGGAACCTCCGTGTTCACCGACGACGGCAGGCGCGGGTCCTCGCGCACGTGCTGGTACGCCACGGCGACCGGGGAATCACCGGTGAACGGCGGCTCGCCGGTGAGGATCTCGAAGAGCACGCAGCCGAGGGAGTACACGTCGGATCGGGCGTCCACCTGTTCACCGCGCGCCTGCTCGGGCGAGAGGTACTGCGCCGTGCCGATCACGGCGGCGGTCTGCGTCATGGGGCTCGAGCTGTCGGCGATGGCCCGGGCGATGCCGAAGTCCATCACCTTCACGGCACCGGCGCGGTTGATCATGACGTTCGCCGGTTTGACGTCCCGGTGCACGATGCCGTTGCGGTGGCTGAAGTCGAGCGCCGCACAGACGTCGGCGATGACTTCCATCGCGCGCTTGGGCGCCATGGGTCCCTCGGATCGGACGATGTCCCGCAGGGTCTCGCCGTCGACGTACTCCATGACGATGTAGGGCAGCGGGCCCGTCTCGGTCTCGGCCTCGCCCGTGTCGTACACCGCGACGATGGCGGGATGGTTCAGCGCGGCCGCGTTCTGCGCCTCGCGCCGGAACCGCAGGTAGAACGTGGGGTCACGCGCGAGATCCTGACGCAACACCTTGATGGCGACATCGCGGTCCAGGCGTCCGTCCCGGGCGAGATGCACTTCGGACATGCCGCCGAAGCCGAGGATCTCGCCCAGGTCGTACCTGGCGGACAGCTTGCGAGGGGTCGTCACCGTCCCCCTCCCGGTCCGTTGCCGTTCCCGTTCCCGTTCCCGTTGCCGTTGCCGTTCCCGCCGCCGTTGCCGATGCCGCCGAGTCCGGGGATGTCGAACAGTCCGCCCGGGGTGGTCGTGGTGGTGGTCGTGGTGGGCTCGGTGGTCGTCGGCTCCGTGGTGGTGGGCTCGGTGGTCGTCGTCGTGGTCGTCGTGGTGGTGGTGGTCGTGGTCGTCGGCCGAGTCGTGGTGGTGGTCGGCTCGGTCGTCGTCGGTGCCACCGTGGTGGTCGACGTGGTCAGCGGGACGGTGGGTCCGCCGCCGCTCTCGGAGAACACGAACAAGCCGAACGCGACGATGGCCGCGAGAAGCAGGAGTCCGGCTGCCGCCCAGGCCAGCGCCTTCTGGCCGGGCGACATGCCGCCACGATCGGGCTCCGGGTCACGCGGAGCCGCGGCCCCGTACCGACCGGCCGCGGTGCTCATCATCCGGGTGCTGCTCGGACCGCCCGCGGCGACCGGCGGCACCACGCGGGTGGTTCCGGTGGCGGACCGGGGCGTGCCCGGCGCCGGGGGGCGACGACCGGCCCGCACCGCGGCGACCGCGTCGGCGAACTCGCCGCCGTTCGCGTACCGCGCCGCCGGGTCCTTGGTCATGGTGATCTCGACCAGCTCGCGCACCTGCGGAGGCAGGTCCGCCGGCAACGGCGGGACGGCGTCGCGGACGTGTTTCATGGCCACCGTGAGTGCGCCGTCCCCGACGAAGGGACGGTGACCCGAGACCGCCTCGTATCCCACGACACCCAGGCTGTAGACGTCGGACGCCGAGGTGGCGTCCTGACCCAACGCCTGCTCGGGCGCGATGTACTGCGCGGTCCCCATCACCATGCCGGTGCGTGTGACCGGGGAGGCGTCGACCGCCTTCGCGATGCCGAAGTCGGTGATCTTCACCGTGCCGTCGGGCGTGATCATGATGTTGCCCGGCTTGACGTCGCGGTGCACGATGCCCGCTCGGTGGGCCGCCTGCAGGGCGCGACCCGTCTGTTCGAGCATGTCCAGGGCGTGCACCAGCGGCAGCCGCCCCATGCGTCCGAGCACCGCGTTCAACGGCTCACCGATCACGAGTTCCATGACCAGGTACGCCAGCGACTGACCGCTCGGGTCGCGCACCTCGCCGTAGTCGAAGATGTTGGCGATGCCGGGGTGATTGAGCAGCGCGGTCGTGCGTGCCTCAATGCGGAACCGCTCCACGAACTCCGGATCGTCGGAGAACTCGGGCTTGAGAATCTTCACCGCGACCCGGCGATCGAGACGGTTGTCCGTCGCCTCCCACACCTGGCCCATACCGCCGGTGGCGATGAGTCGGATCAGCCGGTAGCGGTCCGCCACGAGGGCACCGTTGTTCAGTCCACCGTTCATCCCGTGGCTCACCTCCCCTGCAATCCGGCGCCGAGTACGGCCCGCGCCACCGGAGCCGCGACCGACCCGCCGGTGGCCGCGAGGGCGCGGTCCCCGCCGTCCTCGACGATGACGGCGATCGCGATCTTCGGATCCTCCGCGGGTGCGAACGCGATGTACCAGGCGTGCGGCGGGGTGTTGCGCGGGTCGCTGCCGTGCTCGGCGGTGCCCGTCTTCGACGCGATCTGCACCCCGGGGATCCGGCCCTCGGAACCGGAGTTGTTCTCCGCTCCGATCATCAGGTCGGTGAGGGTGCCGGCGACCTCCGGTGAGACGGCCTGGCCCAGCGACGTCGGTTCGGTGGTGTCGAGCGTGGACAGATCGGGTGCCTGGAGCTGCGCGACGAGATGTGGGGCCATGCGCACACCACGATTCGCGATGGTCGCGGCGATCTCGGCGTTCTGCAGCGGCGTGAGGGCGACGTCCCGCTGGCCGATGCTCGACTGCCCGAGCGCGGCGTCGTCGGGAATGTCCCCGACGGTGCTGGGCGCGACCGGCAGGGGCACGGACTGGCTCTCGCCCACGCCGAACGCCGCCGCGGTGTCGGACACGGCGCCCGCACCGGCGTCGATGCCGAGCTCGACGAAGGCGGTGTTGCACGACCGCGCGAAAGCCTCGCGCAGAGACGCGGTGGCGCCGCCGCCGCAGGTCGCTCCGTTGTAGTTCTCGAGCGTCGTCGAGGTACCGGGCAGCGTGATGTCCGGTGCCGCCGTCAGCTGCGTGTCGGGGGACGCGCCGTCCGCGAGGGCGGCCGCGGTGACGACCACCTTGAACGTCGAGCCCGGCGGGTAGGTCTGCGAGATCGCCCGGTTCACCAGGGGGTTGGTGGGGTCCTGGCTGAGCCGTTCCCAGGCTGCGGCCGTCTGTTCACCGTCGTGCGACGCCAGTTCGTTGGGGTCGTAACTCGGCGTCGAGACCATCGTGAGGATCTTGCCCGTGGACGGCTCGATGGCCACCACGGATCCGGTGTAGCCCTTGCTGGTCAGCTGGTCGTAGGCGACCTGCTGCATCACGGGGTCGATGGTGGTGACCACGTTGCCACCGCGGGGGTCGCGGCCGGCCAGCAGGTCGAAGAACCGTTTGCCGAACAGCCGGTTGTCCGACCCGTTGAGGATGGGGTCCTCCGCCCGCTCGAGCCCCGTGCTCGAGTAGAGCATCGAGTAGAAGCCGGTGACCGGCGCGTTGGCCAGTGCGCTCGACGGCGCTGCGGGGTTGGACGGGTAGGTCCGCAGGTACTTGTACCGATCGTCCGTCGCGACGGACGCGGCCAGGACCTGGCCGCCGCTCGAGATCTGTCCGCGTTGACGGGCGTACTCGTCCAACAGAACACGCGAGTTCCGCGGATCGGTCCGGAGATCGTCGGCCTTGATCACCTGGACGTAGGTGGCGTTGGCGAGCAGCACGACGACCATGGCCATGATGCCGATCGCGACGCGGCGCAGGGGTGTGTTCACGGGCGCTTCACCACCTGGGTGGGTGCGTCACCGATCTGCGGGCCGGCCGGTCCGCGCTTCTGCGGAACGACGGGCGCGCGGGCAGCGTCGGAGATCTTGATCAGCAGGGCCACGAGAACGTAGTTGGCGAGCAGGGACGAGCCTCCGTAGGACATGAAGGGGGTGGTGAGACCGGTCAGCGGGATCAGCTTGGTCACCCCGCCCACCACGACGAACAGCTGCACGGCGATGATGACGGACAGTCCGGCCGCGAGCAGCTTGCCGAAGCTGTCGCGCACGGCCAGGGCGGTGCGGACGCCGCGCAGGACGAACAACAGGTACAGCATGAGCACGGCGGCGAGCCCGATCAGGCCCAGCTCCTCGCCGACGGTGGCGATGATGAAGTCGGTGTTGGCGAACGGCACCTGCGACGGGCGACCGCTGCCGAGACCGGTGCCGCCCATGCCCCCGGTGGCGAGACCGAACAGCGACTGCGAGATCTGGTACCCGGTGTCGTTGTAGTCCGCGAACGGGTCGAGCCAGGTGTCCGTACGGATCTTCACGTGCCCGAAGGTGTTGTAGGCGAGCACGAATCCTGCCAGCAGCAGCGTCAACCCCACGACGATCCACCCGACGCGCTCGGTGGCGATGTAGATCATCACCAGCACCGTCGAGTAGATGAGCAACGACGTGCCGAGGTCCTTCTGGAACACGAGGACCCCGATGGAGACGATCCAGGCGACCACGATCGGACCGAGATCGCGCGCTCGGGGCAGATCCATGCCCAACACGTGCTTGCCGGCGGTCGTGAAGAGCTCACGTTTGGCCACCAGGACGGAGGCGAAGAAGATCAACAGCGCGATCTTGGCGAACTCACCGGGCTGAATGCTGAAGCCGGGCAGCCGGATCCAGATCTTGGACCCGTTGACCTCCGAGAGAGAAGCCGGCAGGACGGCGGGCAGCGCCAGGAAGAGCAGGCCGCCGAGGCCGAGGGTGTAGCCGTAGCGCGCGAGGGTGCGGTAGTCGCGGACGAGGACCAGCACCGCGACGAAGCACGCGATACCGAGGGCCGTCCACAGGACCTGCTGGTTCGCGTCCGGTGACGGCGCATCCGTGCCGAGGTACCGCGCGGATTCCTCCGCGGCGAGGTCGAGTCGGTGGATGAGCACCAGGCCGAGACCGTTGAGCAGCGCCACGATGGGCAACAGCAGCGGATCGGCATGGGTGGCGA
The DNA here is from genome assembly GCF_900111805.1 of Rhodococcoides kroppenstedtii. GTDB lineage: Bacteria > Actinomycetota > Actinomycetes > Mycobacteriales > Mycobacteriaceae > Rhodococcoides > Rhodococcoides kroppenstedtii. Next base: position 62,379 of record NZ_FOJN01000006.1, on the reverse strand, counting down.
ACCGACGCACCGCGGCGTGGGCGACGACGAACATCGCGAGGTACGCCAGACCGTACTTCGCCAGGTCCCAGGTCACGGCCTGCTCTTGGCTGGCCTCGACCAGCACGAAGGACAGCGTGGTGATCAACGTCGCCGCCGCGAGGAGTGCGGCCTCGACACCACGCCGCGTGGACTGCGGCGGTGCCGGCGCGAATCCACCGGGAGGGCTGGGGAAGGACGGCGAGGACTGCGAGGGTGCCGTCATCGAGTGCCCACCCGGCACGTCTGGCCCACCACGGGGGTGGGGGTCGGCGTGGGCGTGACCGTCTCCGTGGGCGGTGCGCTCTCCGTGGGCGGGGCCGCCGGGTCACCCGGGGCCGGCGCCGGAACGTCGGTCGTGGTGGGGGTAGGGACGGGGGAGGTCGTGGGCGATTCCTCGCACACCGGCAGCAGGTCCGTCGACACCAGGCGGGTGACCTGGGAACGCGCGTCCTCCAGCGTGCCGGACGGCAGTCCGGACCGCACCTGCTCGCGGGCCGACGGCTGCAGATCGTCCACACCGAGGATGCGGCAGTCGCCCGCATCGGACGGCGACCGAAGTTCGACGGTCGCCGGCTCCGGCTCGGGTTCCGGCGTGGGTGTGGGCGTGGGTTCGCCGGTCGGTGCCGGTTCCGTGGGGGCGGCGGCACCGGGCACCGGAGCGGCCGTCGTCGTCGGGGCCGTCGTGGTGGTGGCCGAGGACGACGATTCGGTGGGCGACTCGCGCACGCAGCCGACCAGGTCCACGGTCTGGAGCGAGTACCCCAGCACGGAACCGGGCACGCCGCGCATGACTGCGACCCGTCCGTCGTCCGTCCCGACGTAGTAATTGCGTTGCAGCAGTGACCAGCCCACGATGGCGCCGGCGGCGAGCAGTGCCACCAGCGCGACCGATGTCAGGATCCACCGGAGCTTGTGCGACTTCTTCTCCGGTTCCGGCGGCGGGGCCGGCGCGACCCGCTTCGGCGTCGATCGCGGGGGGCGCATGGCCGCTGCGCGACCGGCGGCGGTGTTGGGCGGCGGCGCGTCCTCGTCGTCGTCCATCGACGCCGCGCCGGCGAGAATCGGGTGCGACTGGCCGTAGTCGAGGTCGATGACGTCGGCGACGACGACAGTGACGTTGTCCGGCCCGCCACTGCGCAGCGCGAGCTCGATCAGCCGGTCGGCGCACACGTCGTTCTCGCCCTCGCGCAGGGTGTCCGCGATGGTCTTGCTGCTCACCACGTCGGACAGACCGTCCGAGCACAGGAGGTAGCGGTCGCCCGCGCGAGCCTCACGGACGGTCAGCGTGGGCTCGATCTCGTTACCGGTCAACGCCCGCATGATGAGCGAGCGCTGCGGGTGCGAGTGGGCCTGCTCGGCGGTGATGCGACCCTCGTCGACGAGCGACTGGACGAAGGTGTCGTCCCGAGTGATCTGGGTCAGCTCGTCGTCCCGCAACAGGTACGCCCGCGAGTCGCCGATGTGGACCAGACCGATCTTGCGTCCGCCGAACAGGATCGCGGTCAGGGTGGTGCCCATCCCGTCGAGTTCGGGGTCCTCCTCGACCTGCTCGGCAATGGTGGCGTTGCCCTCGCGAGTCGCTCGCTCGAGCTTGCCCAGCAGATCGTCGCCGGGCTCGTCGTCGTCGAGATGCGCCAGCGCGGCGATCATCAGCTGCGAGGCGACCTCGCCCGCGGCGTGGCCGCCCATGCCGTCGGCCAGGGCCAGCAGGCGCGCGCCGGCGTACACCGAGTCCTCGTTGTTGGACCGTACGAGGCCCCGGTCGCTGCGTGCGGCGTAGCGGAGAACGAGGGTCACGGGCGCAACTCGATCACGGTCTTGCCCACGCGGACGGGCGTTCCCAGCGGTACCCGCACGGCCGTCGTCACCTTCACGCGGTCCAGGTACGTGCCGTTGGTCGATCCGAGATCCTCGACGTACCAGTCGCTCCCGCGCGGCGACAGACGGGCGTGGCGCGTGGACGCGTAGTCGTCCGTCAGGACCAGCGTGGAATCGTCCGCCCGCCCCATGAGCACCGGCTGCGTGCCGAGGGTGATGCGGGTACCGGCGAGCGAGCCCTGAGTGACCACCAGGTACTTGGCCACCTTCTGCTTACGGCCCGGCAGGGAGACCGGTGTCTTCCGCGACCGGGGGGGAACGCGGAGTCCGGACGCGGCGTAGATGTCCGAGCGCAGGGTGCGCAGGACTGCCCAGACGAACAGCCACAGCACCACCAGGAAACCCGCACGCGTGAGTTGCAGAACGAGTCCTTGCACAGCGATCACCTCCTCGTTCCACCGGTAGGTCGGCCGACGGTGTGCCGTCGGCGCGGGCGACGTCGACGGCAATGCGCCGACACGGACGTTCCGGCGCACGCGTCACGTGTGCCATCTCGCAGCATCATAGGGGCAGGGGGTGACAGCGAGGTCACACGCGCACCGCGACGCGGTGGCGTTCCCCGTGCACCGGATCAGACGATGCGCACCAGGATCTCGGAGTGACCGGCCCGCACGACGTCGCCGTCCGCGAGCTGCCAGTCCTGCACCGGCGAACCGTTGACGGTGGTGCCGTTGGTGGAACCGAGATCGGACAACGTCGCCACGCGACCGTCCCAGCGCACCTCGAAGTGGCGACGCGACACCCCGGTGTCGGGCAGGCGGAAGTGGGCGTCCTGACCGCGGCCGACGATGTTGGCCCCGTCGCGCAACTGGAACTGCCGGCCGCTGCCGTCCTCGAGCGACAGGGTCGCCGTAGCGGTCCCGGCGGGGGCGTCGTGCAGGTCGGGAGCCCGGTATCCCTGCGTCGACGGACCCTCGTCCGCGGCGGGTGCGTCGTAGGCGGCGCCGTACGCACGCTGGTCTTGCCCCGGCCGGTCGTACGCCTGCCGGTCCCAGTCGCGGTCGTCGGTGTCGGGCCGGCCGTAGCCCGGGCCGTAACCCTGCCGGTCGTAGTCGGGCCGGCCGTGGTCCTGCCCGTAACCCTGCCGGCCGTACCCCTGCTGTCCGTAGTCGGGCCGGCCGTAGTCCTGCCCGTAGCCCTGCTGTCCGTAGTCCTGTCCGTAGTCCTGCCGGTAGCCCTGCTGGCCGTAACCCTGCTGGCCGTAACCCTGCTGGCCGTAACCCTGATCGGGCCGGCCGTACGGGCGAGGATCGGGACCCGGACGACCGTAGCCGCCCTGCTCGTAGCCGCCCTGCTCGTAGCCGCGCTGGTCGTAGCCACCGTGCTCGTAGCCGCGCTGGTCGTAGCCACCGTGCTCGTAGCCGCGCTGGTCGTAGCCGCCCTGCTCGTGACCGCGTGGCGGCGGGTATCCGCCCTGCTCGTACCCGCCCGGCCGGTAACCGCGCGGATCCCGCTCGTAGCCGCCCTGGTCGTAGGCACCCTGTTCGTGACCGCCGCGATCGCCGCGTTCCGGACCCGGTGCGCCGTGTGGAGGCTGAACGCCACCGCGGGGACGCGCATCCGCCGCGGGCCGACCGGGGTAGCCGGCCGGCGGGCGAACGCGGTTCTCCGACTCCACGCCCGACGCGGTCTCGCCCGGGTAGGCGCTGCCGTTGCGTGGGCCGTGGGTGACGGATCCGGCCTCGCGGTCGGGCTCGTCGCCCTCGGTGCGATTCCCGGGATTCTGAGTCATGGAGACGGCTCCTGATGTCGACGGGGTGGGGCGGTGGGGTCGGTCTCGAGTCTGACGTGCGTCGGCGGCGGGGCCGTGGTCGGTCCCCGCATCCGGGTTCACGCGGCCGGCGGTGCGGAACTGGCCGGTGTGGAGAATCGGTGCGGCCTCGAAATGCACGGCGACGGTGCCGTACGTCTGCCACCCCTGCTCGGTGATGTAGTCCTGCAGGTGCCGGGAGAAGGCGCGCGTGGTCAGATCCTGATCGGACGCGAGGCGATCGTGATCGGCCGGGCTGATGGTGATGACGAAGTCGTTGGGTGCGAGCACGTGACCACCGTCGAGGGTGCGCACACCGCTCAGGGCCTCCTGCCGCAGCGCTGCCTCGACCTCCGCCGGCACCACGCCGCCGCCGAACACGCGCGCGAAGGCGTCGCCGACGGCGCTCTGCAGCTTCCGCTCGAACCGCTGAACCACTCCCACGTCACCCTCCCTCGATCGTGCTCGGGCCGATTGCTTCTCGGTCACGGCTGTGCTTCGGACACGGCTGCGTGTCCCGGCGGTCCGGGACAGCACATTCATGCTATACGCCGGAATCCGTCGGTCGACCCGGCCGCGACCCCGAGAAACGGGCGAACGGTCCGGTCGGACCGCCGCGGCTCCCGGCGATTTCGGCCCGCGACGACGGCCGTGCTACCGTTCTCGGGTCGCTCGGGCGAGTGGCGGAATGGCAGACGCGCTGGCTTCAGGTGCCAGTGTCCTTCGGGACGTGGGGGTTCAAGTCCCCCTTCGCCCACCACGCTGGCCGTAGCTGATTCTCATCGCTGCGGCCAGCAGTCGTTTCCGGGTGTATCCGGCGGTCCCGTTCTCGGTTGCTCTCGTTCGCTCTGCGTTGTGGCGCTCTTCTCTCTGTTGCGCTGCGTGTCGTCCCGGTATCGTCGGTGTTGCGTGACCGTGTCCGCATTCGCCCGATTCCCGGGCCGTGCAGACCGGGTCGGCCACCCGGACCGCCCACGTCGGCGGGTGGACCGAATGGTCACGACGCCGTGCAACGACGCCCGGCGGCCCACGTACCGTCGTAGCTTTCGACGTCGTCGCAGGTGAGGGCCGTGAAGGTAACCCTTGTTTGTGAATTCGTCGGGGTGCTGACCTATCGTTTTCCTCGCGGGGTGGACCCACAAGCACTCCCCCCTGCCCGGAAACACCCGGCCGAGCGTTCGGCGCGCTGCTCGAGCACCATCATCGAGCGGGGCGTTCGCGCCGGCCGACAGCCCGATCCGAGTGTGTGTTCAACGGCGAACCCGCTCTCGAACCGCCCCGCGGCGGCTCCCGATCGCCTCGTGCGCTCCCTCTCGTCTCGACGAGCGTGCCGGAGGAGTCCAGGACGACGACGCGGATTCTGGCTCGACTCGCAGTGAGGCAAGACACCATGCAGATTCCCGGTCACCGGTACCCAGCAGCACAGGGCCTCTACGACCCCGCCCACGAACACGACTCCTGTGGCGTCGCGTTCGTCGTCGACATGTACGGCCGTCGCAGCCGCGACATCGTCGACAAGGCGATCACCGCACTGGTCAATCTCGAACACCGCGGCGCGGCCGGCGCCGAGCCCAACACCGGTGACGGCGCCGGCATCCTGATCCAGGTGCCCGACGCGTTCTACCGCGCCGTCGTGGACTTCGAGCTGCCCGCCGAGGGTGCCTACGCCACCGGTATCGCCTTCCTCCCGCAGGCGCGCGCCGCGGTGCAGGAGGCGGTCGAGGGCGTCGAGCGCATCGTCGTCGAGGAGGGCCTCGAGGTCCTGGGGTGGCGCACGCTCGAGACCGACGACACGTCGCTCGGCGCGCTGGCCCGCGACGCGATGCCGACGTTCCGGCAGATCTTCGTCGCCGCACCGGATCGGTCGCTCACCGGGCTCGACCTCGAGCGCCGGGCATTCGTCGCCCGCAAGCGCGTCGAGCACGAGCTCGGGACCGAGGGCCCGGGCAAGGACGGTCCCGGCCGCGAGACGGTCTACTTCCCGTCGCTGTCCCCGTCGACGATCGTCTACAAGGGCATGCTGACGACGCCGCAGCTCAAGGGTTTCTACCTCGACCTGCAGGACGAGCGCGTCGAGAGCGCCCTGGGTCTGGTGCACTCCCGCTTCTCCACCAACACGTTCCCCTCGTGGCCGCTCGCGCACCCGTTCCGTCGTGTCGCGCACAACGGTGAGATCAACACCGTCACCGGCAACGAGAACTGGATGCGCGCGCGGGAGGCGCTGATCGACTCGGACGCCTTCGGCGGCCGGGAGAAGCTCGACGCGATCTTCCCCGTGTGCACGCGCGGCGCCTCCGACACCGCGCGGTTCGACGAGGTGCTCGAGTTCCTGCACCTGGGTGGCCGCAGCCTGCCGCACGCGGTGCTCATGATGATCCCGGAGGCCTGGGAGCATCACGAGACCATGGACCCCGCCCGTCGGGCGTTCTACCAGTTCCACTCGACGCTGATGGAGCCGTGGGACGGCCCCGCATCGGTGTGCTTCACCGACGGCACCGTCATCGGCGCCGTGCTCGACCGCAACGGCCTGCGTCCCTCGCGACTGTGGGTCACCGACGACGGCCTGGTCGTCATGGCGTCCGAGGTCGGCGTGCTCGACATCGAGCCGTCGCGCATCGTGAAGAAGGTCCGTCTGCAGCCCGGCCGCATGTTCCTCGTGGACACCGCGCAGGGCCGCATCGTCAGCGACGACGAGATCAAGGACGAACTCGCGGCGGAACACCCGTACCAGGAGTGGCTGGACCAGGGGCTGCTCACGGTCGACGAGCTGCCCGAGCGGCCGCACGTGCACATGTCGCACGATCGCGTGCTCATCCGTCAGCAGATCTTCGGCTACACCACCGAGGAGCTGAACGTTCTCCTCGCTCCCATGGCGAAGACGGGTGCCGAGGCCATCGGTTCGATGGGCACCGACACGCCCGTCGCGGTGCTCTCGGCTCGCCCCCGCATGCTCTTCGACTACTTTTCGCAGCTCTTCGCGCAGGTGACCAACCCGCCGCTGGATGCCATCCGCGAGGAAGTGGTGACCAGCCTCGGTGGCACCATCGGTCCGGAACGGGATCTGTTGCAGCCCACCGCCGAGGCATGCCGCCAGATCGTGCTCAACTCGCCGATCCTGCACAACGACGAGCTGGCCAAGCTCGTCCACATCAACGACGACGGCAACCTCGACGAGCTGCGCTCGGTCGTCGTCCGCGGCCTCTATCCGGTCGCGGAAGGCGGTGAGGGACTGCGTCGTTCGCTCGAGATCATCCGTGCGCAGGTGTCCGCGGCCATCGCCGGGGGCGCCCGCATCGTGATCCTCTCGGACCGCGAGTCCAACGAGAAGCTGGCGCCGATCCCGTCGCTGCTGCTCACCTCGGCGGTCCACCATCACCTGGTGCGCGAGAAGACGCGCACCAAGGTCGGTCTGATCGTCGAGGCCGGTGACGCCCGCGAGGTGCACCACATGGCCACGCTCGTCGGATTCGGTGCGGCCGCGGTCAATCCGTACATGGCGTTCGAGTCCATCGAGGACATGATCGAGCGCGGCAACCTGCAGGGCGTCGAGTACGACGCCGCCGTGCGCAACTACATCAAGGCCGCCGGCAAGGGTGTGCTCAAGGTGATGTCGAAGATGGGCATCTCCACGCTCGCGTCGTACACCGGTGCGCAGCTCTTCCAGGTCATCGGTCTGTCGCAGGACCTGGTCGACGAGTACTTCCACGGTGTCACCTCGCCGCTCGGCGGCATCGACCTCGACCAGATCGCCGCCGACGTGGCGGCACGCCACGGTATTGCTTACCTGGACAACAAGTTCGAGCGCGCCCATCGCGAGCTCGAGACGGGTGGCGAATACCAGTGGCGTCGCGAGGGCGAGTACCACCTGTTCAACCCGGACACCGTGTTCAAGCTCCAGCACGCGACGCGCACCGGTCAGTACCGCGTGTTCAAGGAATACACGCAGATGGTGGACGACCAGTCGGAGCGACTGGCGTCGCTGCGCGGGTTGTTCCGCTTCCGTACCGAGGGTCGGACCCCGATTCCCCTCGAGGAAGTCGAGTCGGCGCGCGAGATCGTCAAGCGCTTCTCCACCGGTGCGATGAGCTACGGATCGATCTCCGCCGAGGCTCACGAGACGCTCGCCATCGCGATGAACCGCCTCGGCGGTCGGTCGAACTCCGGCGAGGGCGGCGAGGACGTCGCGCGTTTCACGCCGGACGAGAACGGCGACTCGCGGCGGTCGGCGATCAAGCAGGTCGCGTCGGGCCGTTTCGGCGTCACCTCGAACTACCTGACCAACTGCACCGACATCCAGATCAAGATGGCGCAGGGAGCCAAGCCCGGTGAGGGCGGCCAGCTTCCGGCGCACAAGGTGTACCCGTGGGTGGCCGAGGTCAGGCACTCCACGCCGGGCGTGGGTCTGATCTCGCCGCCCCCGCACCACGACATCTACTCGATCGAGGATCTCGCGCAGCTGATCCACGACCTGAAGAACGCGAACCCGTCGGCACGCATCCACGTCAAGCTCGTCTCCGAGATCGGCGTGGGCACGGTCGCCGCCGGCGTGTCGAAGGCTCACGCGGACGTCGTCCTCATCTCGGGCCACGACGGCGGTACGGGCGCGACGCCGCTCACCTCCGTCAAGCATGCGGGTGCGCCGTGGGAGCTCGGCCTGGCCGAGACCCAGCAGACGTTGCTGCTCAACGGACTTCGCGATCGCATCGTGGTGCAGGTGGACGGCCAGCTCAAGACCGGCCGCGACGTCATGGTTGCCGCCCTGCTCGGCGGCGAGGAGTTCGGTTTCGCCACCGCCCCGCTGGTGGTCTCGGGCTGCATCATGATGCGCGTCTGCCACCTCGACACCTGCCCGGTGGGCGTCGCCACGCAGAACCCGGTGCTGCGCAAGCGGTTCGCGGGCCAGCCGGAGTTCGTCGAGAACTTCTTCCTCTACATCGCCGAGGAGGTCCGGGAGTACCTGGCGGAGTTCGGCTTCCGCACGCTGGACGAGGCCGTCGGTCAGGTCGGCCTGCTCGACACCACCGCGGCCAAGGAGCACTGGAAGGCGTCGAAGCTCGACCTGTCGCCGATCCTGGACCAGCCCGAGTCGGCGTTCATGAACCAGGACCTGTACTGCACGGGCACCCAGGATCATTCGCTGGACAAGGCGCTGGACCAGCAGCTCATCACCCAGAGCCGGGAGGCCCTGGACTCGGGCGAGAAGGTGCAGTTCACCACGCGGATCACCAACGTCAACCGCACGGTGGGCACGATGCTCGGCCACGAGCTGACCAAGAAGTACGGTGCCGACGGCCTGCCCGACGACACCATCGACATCACCTTCACCGGGTCCGCCGGCAACAGCTTCGGTGCGTTCGTGCCGAAGGGCATGACGCTGCGCCTCGAGGGTGACGCCAACGACTTCGTCGGCAAGGGTCTGTCGGGCGGACGGATCGTCGTGCGCCCGTCGCGCGACGCCAACCCGGACTTCGTCGCGGAGAACAACATCATCGCCGGCAACGTCATTCTCTTCGGGGCCACCGAGGGCGAGGCGCTGATTCGCGGTGTCGTCGGCGAGCGGTTCGCGGTGCGCAACTCCGGCGCCACCGCCGTCGTCGAGGGTGTGGGTGACCACGGCTGCGAGTACATGACCGGTGGCAAGGTGGTCATTCTCGGCGAGACCGGCCGCAACTTCGGTGCCGGCATGTCCGGCGGCGTGGCGTTCGTGTTCGATCCGAACTCGACCTTCGAGGCCAACTTGAACACCGAGCTGGTGGACATCGAAGCCCTCGAAGGCGACGAGTTCGCGTGGCTCAAGGACGCGGTCACCCGCCACCGCGACCAGACCGGATCCGAGGTCGCGGAGCGCATCCTCGCCGATTGGTCGCAGCAGGTGAATCACTTCGTGAAGGTGATGCCGCGGGATTACAAGAAGGTACTGCTCGCCATTTCGGAAGCCGAGAAGAACGGCGCCGACGTGGACGAGGCGATCATGGAGGCAGCTCGTGGGTGACCCGCAGGGATTTCTGAAGAACACGTCCAGGGAACTGCCGAAGCGCCGTCCCGTCGACCTGCGACTCATGGACTGGAAAGAGGTCTACGAGGACTTCTCGACGGACACGCTGCGGACGCAGGCCAGCCGCTGCATGGACTGCGGTATCCCGTTCTGCCACAACGGGTGTCCGCTGGGGAACCTCATTCCCGAGTGGAACGACCTGGTGTACAAGGACCGGTGGCGCGAGTCCATCGACCGCCTGCACGCCACGAACAACTTCCCGGAGTTCACCGGACGGTTGTGCCCGGCGCCGTGCGAGGCGTCGTGCGTCCTGGGCATCAACCAGGATCCGGTGACCATCAAGCAGGTCGAGGTCGAGATCATCGACCGCGCCTTCGACGAGGGTTGGGTCCAGCCCGTCTACCCGACGTACCTCACCGGCAAGACGGTGGCTGTGGTCGGCTCGGGTCCGGCGGGACTCGCTGCGGCGCAGCAGCTCACGCGGGCCGGTCACACGGTCACGGTCTTCGAGCGCGCCGACCGCATCGGCGGTCTGCTCCGCTACGGCATCCCCGAGTTCAAGATGGAGAAGCGGCACATCGATCGCCGCATCGCGCAGATGGAGGCCGAGGGCACCATCTTCCGCACCGGCGTGAACGTCGGTGTCGATATCACGGCCGCGGACCTGCGGGCGCAGTTCGACGCCGTCGTCCTCTCCGGCGGTGCCACCAAGGCCCGTGATCTGGAGGTGCCCGGCCGCGAGTACGGCGGCATCCACCAGGCCATGGAGTTCCTGCCGTGGGCCAACCGGGTGCAGCTCGGCGATGCCGTCACCGACGCCAACGGCCAGCCGCCGATCACCGCGCGGGGCAAGAAGGTCGTCATCATCGGCGGCGGCGACACCGGCGCGGACTGCCTGGGCACGTCGCACCGTCAGGGTGCGGCCAGCGTCCACCAGTTCGAGATCATGCCGCGCCCGCCCGAGGAGCGTGCCGACTCCACGCCGTGGCCGACGTACCCGTTGGTGTACCGCGTGTCCTCGGCTCACGAGGAGGGTGGCGAGCGGGTGTTCTCGGTCAACACCGAGAAGTTCACCGGCGAGAACGGCATCGTCACCGGGCTCGACGCGCACGAGGTCGAGTTCAAGGACGGTCGCTTCCACAAGGTGGAGGGGTCCGACTTCCACCTCGAGGCCGACCTGGTGTTGCTCGCGATGGGCTTCACCGGTCCGGAGAAGCCCGGTCTGCTCACCGACCTCGGTGTGAACCTCAACGAGCGCGGCAACGTCGCCCGCACGGACAAGTGGAACACCAACGTCGAGGGCGTGTTCGTGGCCGGTGACATGGGCCGCGGCCAGTCCTTGATCGTGTGGGCCATTGCCGAGGGCCGTTCCGCCGCCTCCGCGGTGGACAGCTTCCTCATGGGCAAGACCGCCCTGCCGGCGCCGATCACGCCGACGCAGATGGCGCAGCGCTAGCGAGAACCACCGTCAGCACCCCCTCCCGTCGTCATGGGAGGGGGTGCTGACGTGTGTCCGGGTGTTCGGTGCGAGTTCTCCCACACGATCGCGCCGGGGACCGCGAATCCGCGGAACGGGCGCCGATCGTGTGGGGAAACTCGCGGGGGTCAGGCTGCGGGCAGGCGCTCGGGTTCGGCCGCGGCGGTCCGAGCCGCTCGGCGGAACAGGTAGGCCGACGCCAGACCCGCGACCACCAGCATCCCGACGGTCGCCCCGGCCGCGGCGACCATGCCGTCCACGTACGCCTCACGGGCGCGGTCGGCCACGGTGGGGCCGGTGGTCGGGTCCGACAGCACACCGGCGAGCGTGCTGTCCGGCGGTACGTCGCCGCCGAGGGCCAGGCGGTAGGTGGCGAGGTTGATCGATCCGAGTACGGCGATACCCAGGGCGCCGCCGAGTTCGGCGCCGGTCTCGGAGACGGCGCCCGCAGCCCCGGCCTTCTCCGGTGCAGCGGTGGCCAGCACGCGGTCCGAGCCGAGCGTGGTGCCCGTTCCGACGCCGAGCGAGGCGATCACCATGCCGCACAACAGCACGGCCAGAGCGGCCCCGGTGGTCACCGACCCCGGCAGCCCGACGAGGCCGACCACGGCCGCGCCCACGGCCGCGACACAGATGGACCCGAGCAGGATCACCGACGGGTGCCGCCGCTTCATGACGAACGGCGCCGTGAGGGAGGCGACCGCGGTCGCGACGGCCGGGATCAACGACCACAGTCCGGCCTCGAGGGTGCTGAAGCCCATGACGAGCTGCAGGAACTGCGAGAGCAGCAGGTTGAACCCGGCGATGACGAAGACGGACACCAGGATCACGATGACGGCGACGGAGAACGCGGGATTGCGGAAGAGCGGGAAGTCGATGATCGGGTGGGTGCTCGCCCGCTGACGACGGACGAACCACGTGCCGACGGCGGCGGCGACCATCAGGGCGGCACCGGCCTGCCAGTCGACGCCGTCCTGTGCGGTGTGCTTGAGAGCGAAGACGAGGGCCAGCATGGTCACGATCGATCCCGCGACGGCGAGCAGGTCGAAGCGGCCGGGGTCGGGGTTCTTCGCCTCGGGCAGGATCAGCGGCGCCGCGACGAGCAGCAGGGCCATGATCGGCAGGTTGATCAGGAACACCGACCCCCACCAGAAGTGCTCGAGCAGAAATCCGGCGACCACGGGCCCGAAGGATCCGCCGCCGGCGAACCCGGCCGTCCACACGCCGACGGCCATGCCGCGCTGCACCGGGTCGACGAACAGCTTGCGCAGCAGGGACAGCGTCGACGGCGCGAGGGTGGCGCCGCCGATACCCAGCGACACGCGGGAGGCGATGAGCGATTCGGGGTTCTGCGAGAACGCGGCCAGCACGGAGGCGACGCCGAAGACGACCGATCCGATCATGAGCAGGCGCCGGGTGCCGATGCGGTCGCCGAGCGAGCCCATGGTCACCAGGAGGCCGGCCAGCATGAAGCTGTAGATGTCGAGGATCCACAGCTGTTCGGCGCTGCTCGGCTGGAGGTCGACGGTGAGCGACGGCAGGGCGAGATAGAGGACCGACATGTCCATCGACACCACCAGGATGGGCATGACCAGAACGGCCAGCCCCACCCACTCCCGAAGCCCGGCTCGGGGTGATGCAGCGGCGTGTGGGCTGGTCATGCGCGGTCCTTACCGTTAGTCACGATTGATCTCGACCCTCGATGGGAACACACCGGCACGGGCGGGACGAAATGCGTCGTCGTCATGGTGAGGGAGGTCGCACGTGCGAGTGGCAGTGATCGGAACCGGCACCATGGGCGCGGGCATGGCCGCGTCGATCCTGCGGGCGGGCCACGACGTGTCCGTCTGGAACCGTACCGCGGAGCGCACGACGGATCTCGTGAATTCCGGGGCGCGGGGGTCCACCGACCCGGCGGACTGCGTGCGCGACGCCGACGTGGTCGTCACGATGCTGTACGACGAGGCGGCCACCGCCGACGCCGCGGACGCCTTCCTCCCCGCGGTGCGCGACGGCGCGGTGTGGATGCAGAGCGCCACCGTCGGGCCGGCGGGAGCCGTGCGGTTGGCCGACCTGGCCGCCCGGCATGGCGTCGCGACGCTGGACGCGCCCGTTCTGGGCACCAAGGCCCCGGCCGAGCAGGGCGAGCTCACCGCGCTGATCTCCGGCCCCGACTCGCTCCTCCAGACCGTGCGGCCCGTCGTGGAGGCCATCGCCGTGAAGACGGTGTCGGCGGGGACCGAGCCCGGTGCGGCCAGCGCCCTCAAACTCGCGTGCAATGCGATGGTCGCGACGCTGACGGCCGCCACCGCGCAGTCCGTGGCGATCGCGCGGCACCTCGGCGTGGACCCGGCGCTGTTCCTCGAAGCACTCGACGGCGGTCCGATCGGCGCGCCCTACACCCAGCTCAAGGGCACCGCGATGATCGACCGCGAGTTCGCCCCGTCGTTCGGCGTGGACGGCGTGGTCAAGGATCTCGACCTCATGATCGACGCCACCGACGCGACGGACGCCGACGGCAGGAACACCGGCGCGGGACGTCTCCTCGGCGCGGTGCGATCGGCGTTCGCCGACGCGAGCGAGCGAGGCCATGGATCGGACGACATGGCGTCGGTGATCGACGCGTTCGCCCCGCCCGCCTGACCCCCCACCGTCCAGGGTCGGCCCGATCGGGACGCTCAGGCTCCCGCGTACGCCCGGTCGTCGACGGTTCCGCCCGGGTGCGACCGGGCCACGACGGACCAGACGATGCCGGCGACTCCGAGCAGCGCCACCGTGACGACGACGGCGAGCCAGCCGGTGGCGTCCATCGCGTCGGCTCCGATGCGGTCGAGGCCGGTGGCGAGCCATCCGACGGGCGTGAACGAGGCGAGGCGGCCGAAGACCGGGCTGTCGGGGGCGGCGACGAGTGCCGCGCCGGCCACCGCGAGCTGGACCAGCAGCGCCACGAGGTTCACCGACTGCCCCACGACGCGGCCGAACGCCATCTGCACCGCTCCGGCGGCCGCGACGAAGGCCGCCGAGGCCAGCAGCAGGAAGGCGACGCCGCCGACGAGGGTCCCGACGGACCGGCCGTCGCCGACCACCCAGTAGACGAGCGAGGCGGCCGCGGCGATGGCGACGACGGCCACCACCGGAACCACGCGGGCGCCCGGTCGGAGACGGCGCAGCAGGCTCACCGCGGCGACGGCGGCCACCGCGACGAGTGCCGCGATGACGTAGTACGTGGTGGTGTCCCGGCTCGAGGCGACGACGGTGGTGGAGACGGTGCCGTCGTCGGACGTCGTGGTGGTCGCGGTGACGTTGGTGGCGCCGGGCAGCGACGTCGTGGCGTTGCGCACGCCGTTCTGCAGGCTGGTCACCACGCCCTCGATGGGTTCGATGCCGGAGGACAGCTGGTCGGTGCCCGCACGGAGCTGGCGGCCGCCGTCGTCGAGCTGGACGAGACCGTCACGCAGCTGCGCCGAGCCGGTGGCCAGCTGGTTCGAGCCGTCGACCGCCGTGGCGACGCCGGTGACGAACTCGCTGGACGGGTCGCTCAACTGGTAGGCGAGCAGTTCGGCACCGTCGCGCAGCTGGTTGATCTGCGAGACCGTGTCGGGGCCGAGGCCCTGGGCGTTCAGGGTGTCGATCAGCTCCCGCAGCTGGCGCGCGGCGTCGGTGGTGATCGGGTTGTTCAGCGTTTCGATGCGGTTCGCGACGTCGGCGATGGCCGCCGTGGCGGACGCCTGCTTCTCGCCGAGGGCGAGCAGGGGCGTCGTCAGTTGGTTCACTCCGCCGCTGATCTGCGTGGCCCCGTCGCCGAGTTGGACGACGCCGCCCTGGAGCTGACCGAGACCACCGGCGAGCTGGCCGTTGCCGTCGGCGAGCTGCTGCGCACCGTCGCGGGCCTGCCCCAGCCCGTCGGAGAGCTGGTTCACCCCGCCCGACAGCAGCGGCGCACCGTCGGTGAGCTGGGTCAGTCCGCCCGAGAGGAGGCTGAGCGGGAGCTGGGTCTGGGTCAGCGCCGAGCGCGTCTTCGCGAGCGGGTCCGCTCCGGGCTGCGCGGCGGCATCGTCGCCGCCCTCGCCGCCCGCCGCATCGGTGGTGGACGTGCTCGAGGACGCGACGGGATCGACGTCGTGCCCGCTGGCCACGGCGTATCCGCCGGCGATCAGCAGCGGGAGGACGATCGCGAGGAGCGCCACGAGAGGCCGGGACAGGACGGCGAGCGGGCCGGACCGCGGCGCGCCGTGCGCGGAGGGAGCAGACATAGTAGGGCTCAGGCTAACGGGCGCCGCGGACACCCTCGGACACACGCGGACGCGCGGAGGGCTGCGCAACGCCGAAAACAGCCCTCGAGCAGGCTCATTGAGAAGTCGATGAGGATCGCATCCGGTACCGGGGAAGCAGGTCCAGCACGTGCTGGGTCTCGTTGACCGACGCGACGGTGCGGTGACCGCTCCGTGAGACGAGCACGCGGGTGATCGAGCAGTAGTCGATCGGGAACGTCAGGGGCGTGGCGGTGCCGAGGAGGCGATGCAGCACGGCGTTGACGACGCCGCCGTGCGCGACGACGGCGACGGACGCGTCGGGGTCGGTCTCGCCGATCACCCGGGCGAGCGCGTCCTCGACGCGGCCGGCGAACGCGTCCGCGTCCACACCGTCGGGCAGATACCCGGCCTTGATGCGTGCGTACTGCTCGGGGAACCGCTCGCGGGCCTGCTCGATGGGCAGGTAACCGGCGTGGTCGCGGTCGTACTCGGCCAGACCGTCCCGGACGTCGACGTCCAGTCCGCGCGCGGCCGCGAGCGGCGCGGCGGTATCGAGAGCGCGGCGCTGGGGGCTCGACACGATGCGGACGATGCCGTGCGGCGCGAGGGCGTCGGGGAGGCGGGCGGCCTGGTCCCGGCCGAGATCGGACAGATCCGGGTCGGCTCCGTCGGTGGACGAGAGCGGAAGCGCGTGACGGATCAGGAGCAGCTGCACGGGGTCGATGCTGTCACGAGCGGGCGTCGAGCTCGGCGACCAGCCGCCTCGTGGCCGTGCGTCGGTACGACATGTCGATCAGTTCGCGGACCTCGTCCCAGTCGGGCTCGTCGACGGTGAGGTCTAGGCCGAGCCATCCGGCCGGCCCAGTACGCGGGAACGAAGAACCGGGTGTCGCCCACCAGGGCGTCGTGTTCGTCGGGGTCGGGGAGGAACTGGAGGGAGCGTGACCACCGCGTCGAGTGGTGGTCGCCTTTCACCGTCGCCCCGTACACGGCGAACGTCTTCGTGGTGAAGAACTGCGGCCGCCCGTGGCTCACCTTCTCCGCGGCCCCCGGGAACCCCAGCGCCAGCTCCCGCACACGTCGCAGCAACGCGTCGTCGTCGTCGAACCGCACGGGGTGGGCCATGCCAGCAGAAGGTAGCCCTGCCGGGTCAGGAAATCGAGACCTCGCGGGTGACGTCGTCGACGGGGAGGTCGCCGTCCACGACGGCGAGGACGTCCAACCGGTCGAGGGTGAGATAGCCGTCATGGTTGTCCAGGAAGGCGGTGTCCGCGGCGTCGCGGCCCGTGGCGATACGGACCAGCGACTGCCGGGGGGCGAGGCGGGTCGCGTCGACGACGCGCCACACCCCGTCGACGCAGGCCTCGGCGACGGCGTGGAAGTCCATGGGGTCGCACCCCGGCGCGTACACGGCGACGAGGCGGGCGGGGATCTGCCGCGCCCGGAGCAGAGCCACGACGAGGTGGGTGTAGTCGCGACAGACGCCGGCCCCGGCGAGGAGCGTGTCCGACGCGCCGTCGATCGGGTCGCTGCTGCCGGGCACGTACCGCAGCCGCCGAGCGACCCAGGTCGTCACGGCGGCGAGGACCTCGCCGTCGGACCGCAGGTGGCCGAATTCCCGTGCGGCGAAACCGGTCAGCGTGTCCGACTCGGCGTAGCGCGACGGGCGCAGGTACACCGACAGGTCCCGATCGACGACGTCCGGCGGCTCGGCGTGACCGTCGACCGTCGCGCGGTAGCGGACGCTGAGGTGGCCGCGATCGCAGTCGAAGCCGTGGATGCGGCTGCCGTGCTCCGCGGTGATCTCCACCGGTGCGAGGGCGCGGCCGTCGAGTTCGAACGTCAACTGCTCGTCGATGACCAGGCCGGGGACGCGGGCGGCGGCGATCTGGAACTCGAGACTCGTCGGATCGGTGACGGTGACCTCGAGGGCGGCCGAGACGGTGCGCTTCACCGACGCCATGGTGCCAGGGCGCGTCACGGGGGCGACCGAGTCCGTGCGGTCTTTGTGCTCGGGAGATCGACCGACCCTTGACTGTCGAAGTTGTCATAGGTGACGATATCGTCAGAAAACGTCACGGGCCCCAGGAGAGCAGCGCCGAGATGAGCATCACCGTTCCCCGCTACGGGGCCGACATCTATTCCACCGCAGCGATTCTCGACCCCTATCCGCATTACGCGGAGCTGCGGGAGCTCGGTCCGGTGGTGTGGCTCACGAAACAGAAGGTGTACGCCGTCGCCCGGTACGCCGAGTGCAAGCAGGTGCTGCTCGACGACGAGACGTTCGTCTCGGGCGACGGTGTCGCGCTGAACCCGCTGGCGAACCGCCTGGGCCGAGGAACGACGTTGAACAGCGACGGCGACGAGCACGCCCTCAAGCGCTCGGTTCTGGCGCATCGCCTGACCCCGAAAGCCCTGCGGACGATGGGGCGGGCCGTGCAGGACGAGGCCGAACGGATCGTCGACGCCGCGATCGCGAAACAGTGGGTCGACGGCGTGGAGGATCTCGCCACCGCGCTCCCGACGTCGATCGTGCCCGATCTGGTGGGGTGGCCGAAGGACGGGCGCGAGAATCTGCTGCGGTGGGCGGGCGCGACGTTCGACGCACTCGGCCCGTTCAATCGGCACGCCCTCGGGTCGGCGAAGGCCTCCGCCGAGATGATGGCCTTCTCGCGCCGCGTCGTTCGTGAGCGGTCGGTGCTGCCCGGCAGCATGGGTGCCGACGTCCTCGCCGCCGCGGACGAGAACAGGATCGAGCGCTCGCAGTGCCCCGCCCTGATGATCGACTACCTCGCGCCGTCGCTGGACACGACCATCGGCGCCATTTCCGGTGCGCTGCATCTCTTCTCCCGCCATCCCGACCAGTGGCAGGCGGTGCGGCAGGATCCCGGCCTGCTCCCGAACGCCGTCAACGAGGTCGTGCGATACACCTCCCCGCTGCGCGCGTTCTCCCGCCGCGCCGCGAGGGACGTCGAGGTCGGCGGGGTCACCGTTCCCCGGAACGCGCGCGTGCTGGTGCTCTACGCCTCCGCGAACCGCGATCGTCGGCAGTGGCAGGACCCCGACGAGTTCGACATCACCCGGGATGCCTCGGCCCAACTCGGATTCGGATCCGGAGTTCACGGCTGCGCCGGCCAAGGGCTCGCGCGACTGGAGACCCGGACGATCCTCGAGGTTCTCGCGACGCGGGTCGAGCGCATCGAGCCGGCCGGACCCGCGTCCTACGCCGTCAACAACGTGATCCATCGATTCGACCGGCTCCCCCTGAGACTGGTCGCCGCAGAGGGGACCGCATCGTGACGATCGACGCTGCCGCGACGAACCGGCACATCGTGATCGTCGGCGACTCGATCGCCGGTTGCACCGCCGTGCGCGAACTGCGGGCGCTCGGTCACGACGGGCGCATCACGATGATCGCCGGCGACCCGGACGGTGCCTACGCACGACCTCCGCTGTCGAAACGTGTTCTCGCGGAGGGGGTCGAGTCGTCGGACCGGTGGGATCTGTCCGACCTGTCGGTGACGACGATCGCCGCCCGCGCGGTCGGTCTCGACCCCGACGCTCGCGTGGTCACGATCGACCGTAATGAGTCCGTGTCCTTCGACGTTCTGATCGTGGCGACCGGTGCGGACGCTCGCCGGCTCGCGGCCCCTGGGCAGAGCGGCGAGAACGTGGTCCGCACCCTCGCCGACGCCGCCTCGGTGCGGGAACGTATCGCCGCCGCGCAATCCGCGATCGTCGTGGGAGGAGGCTTCCTCGGAATGGAGGTGGCCAGTGCCTGCGTGGCGCACGGGGTGCCGACCACGGTGGTCGACGTCGACCCGCCGTTGCAGCGCCTGCTCGGGCCGTTCCTGTCCGAGGCGATCCTCGCGCGGGCGACGGAGCGCTCGGTGGTGTTCCGGCGGGCCGGCTCTCCGGTGGAGCTCGTCGGCGATCCGGTGGAGGGGGTCCGGATCGACGGCGACGTGCTGACGGCCGATCTGGTGGTCACGTGCGCCGGCGAGGTGCCCGGCACGGACTGGCTGGCCGGCACCGGACTCGCCGACCGGTCCGGCATCCGCATCGACACACGGTGTGCCACCTCGCTGCCCGGCATCTACGCCGCCGGGGACGTCACCTGCTTCCGTGAGGAGGACGGCGCGCCGGGCCGAAGTCCGTTCTGGTCCAACGCGATCGCGCAGGGCAAGGTCGCGGCGGCGTCGGCTCTGGGAGTTGCGCCGCGGTGCGAACCGACGGACGACTACTTCTGGACGGAGGTGGCCGGTCTGGCGATCAAGGTGGTCGGACCCCTGCCTCTCGCCGGCGCGCCCACGGTGCTCGAAGGATCGGTCGAGGACGGGTCCGCACTCCTCGAATGGCGCCATGACGACGGACGAAAGACCGTCGTGGCCTATGGGATCAGGAAAGCGGTCGGCCTCCTGCGGCGCATGGCCACGTCGATCTGACCTCGTTCACTCGACGTCGACGTCGTGGCCTCGCAGTGCGGGCGCCCCGACGAGTGGCCGACCTCTCGCAGACCTATTCCACCGCAGCACCGGACCTCGTGGACGCTTGCGCGATCCCGATGGCGGCGCGGCCGTAACCGACCAGTGCCGTCACGCGGTCACCCCACTGCGCCGCGTCGGAGTCGGATGAGAGAAGAAGCGTCATGATGCGGCGGTCCCGTCGGTTGCAAGCAGTGTCGGTGCCTGGTGGGTGGAATCTCCCGCGGTCGCGGCGACAACTACGCGCGCGACGCGGTCGTGATCGGACGCTGTGAGCTCACGGTCGCTGCCGAAGACGAACCCGTCCGGGCGCACGAGCACGCCCGCCGCGCCGGCGCGGCGGAACTGCCGCTCGAGGATGCCTTCGCCGTCGACCACGTGACCGGTCGGCACGCGATGCGTCGCCAGAGCGGACGCGGGTTCCAGCACGATCTCCGCGACGCCGGCGCGAGCCAGGGCAGGGGGTATCGGCGCGTCCGGGAAGCCGATCCAGGTCCAGCGGCCGCCCGTCAGGGTGTCCAGGCGAACCGGTGTCGAGCCCGACACCACCACCCACGGCTGCTTGACGAAGGCTCCGGCCAGGCTTCCGCGGCCGGGGTTTTCGGTGAAGAACCCGCGACGGGTGCCGAGTGCGTACATCGGTTTGATGCCCATCCGCGACAGCCAGGACCGCAAGCCCGGGGTCCTCGACGCCGCGAGGAACATCGCGTCCCGCACCCGAGCCGCAGTGGGGTTCCGCAGCATCACGATGCGGCCGATACGCAGGGAGAATCTGGTCAGGGCGACGACGTTCGGACGCCGCTCGGGCTCGTAGGTTTCCAGCAGCGCCGGGTCGGCGTCCCCGGTGATGACGGCGTCGAGCTTCCAGCACAGGTTGGCGACGTCGCGGACTCCCGACGACACGCCTTGGCCGGCGAACGGGGGCATGATGTGGGCGGCGTCGCCCGCGAGGAACACGCGGCCTCGACTCCAGTGCTCGGCTTGGCGGATGTGGAAGGTGTACGCCCAGCTGCGGTGGATCTCGACCCGGTCGTAATCGATTCCGCGCTCGGCCAACAGGGCCCGGAGACCCGCCTCGGACTGCAAGTAGTCGATCGTCTCACCCTCGTTGACGCGGAACTCGATGCGGTGGTAGCCCATCGGACACGGGCAGTCGACACCCGGTCGATAGGGGTCGGACAAGAAGGTGAAGTCCAGTGGCGCCTCGGTGGGCAGGTCGTACCAGGCGCGCAGTTGGATGTCGAACCACTGCTCCTGAATGTGCCTGCCGGGCAGTGCGATACCGAGCATCTTGCGCACCGGGCTCGATCCGCCGTCCGCATCGATCACGTACCGGGCGCGCACGGTCCGCTCGCCGCCCCCGTCCACCGGTCGCAACGTGACCTCGACGCCCTCGGCGTCCTGGGTGATCCCCACCGCGTCCAGGCCCGCGGCCACGGTGACACAGGGAAAGCGGGAGATGCCCTCGCGAAGAATGCGTTCCAGCTCCGGCTGGTGATAGAACGCCATGCCCGGGACGCCCTGATCGTAGCTCTTCGCGGAGTAGGTGGTCAGGAAGGTGCGGTCGCGGTGCCGCAGATGCACGCGAACGTCGGTGGACATGGTCTCGAGCATCCGATCGAAGAGGCCGAGTCCCTGCCAGATCCGGTGGGCATCCTCGTCGGAGGCGATCGCTCGCTGGCGGGGATAGATGTCGATGTCGCGCTCCACGACCATCGTGCGAATTCCCGCTCGTCCCAATAGATTCGCTGCCGTCGCACCGGTGGGTCCGAGTCCGACGATCAAGACGTCCACATCGTCCGTGGTCGAGGACCGGGTGTTGTCGCCGTCGCTCATGAACCTCTCCGAAGAGCCGGTGGGTGGTCGGGGCGGTGCCCGACACCCTTCACATCGAAGGTGGTCACGCAGCGGGCCCCCTGTTGTCGACGGAATCGTCGGTTTGGGGGTGCGGCGCTGTCAATCGCGTTCGGAATCGACGAATCGTCAGTACTGCAACGGATTCGATCCTGCGACCACATCGGCCCTGCTGTGAGACCGGTCCTGCTGTGAGACCGGATCAGCCGAACACCGTGCGCCGTTCGGTGTGGGTGAAGGTGAAGATCGTGGCCCCGAAGCTGAGCAGGGCGGCGAGCAGGAGCACCTGCGGACCGGTGATGAGCACGCCCACGGCCGCGCCCACCGCGCCGCCGAGGGAGAAGGACCCGAGCAGCAGCAGATAGCAGAGCCAGTCGTACTTGGTCCCGCCGCCGGTCAGGTGCCGTTCGATTCCCTGGCCGAGCTTCACGACGGTGCCGGTAACGTAACTCAGCGGGATGTACGTCTCTTCTTTCTTGGTGAATGCCGTGTTCAGAGCGCCGAGTGCGAATGCGACCAGAAGAATCGGGTAGAAATTGACGTCCGCCGACGACCATCCGGACACGGCGATGTCGATGATCCCGGCTAGGGCCAACGCGATCGTGGTGACCACGGTGGCACCGTGCGGGTGATTGTCCCAGTAGCGACGACGGCAGAACGAGGCGAGGACGACGCCGGCCACGAATGCGATGATGAGCGTCAGGGCCACGAAAGGTGTTGCGCCAGGCGCGACTTCCTTGCCCTGGGGGTGACCGAACCAGCCGACCACGGCGCGTTCGGTGTTGCCCGTCATGAAGGTGACGAAGTACCCCGCGGAATGCAGGAAGGCCACCGCGCCGAGCATCCCGGCGACCCCGGCGAGGATCCAGGACAGCCGCGCTTCGGCGCCGACGGCGGTTTCTCGGTCGATCGAGTACGGGGACGTCATGTATTCGATCTTCCGGACAATTCCCGACCCCGCAATTTTTCGAGTCGTCGATCACAAACGTACGGTTCGGTCGGAACGAAAACAATGCACGAAATGCCGTCGTGTTCACATGGAGTTCGCGTGATGTTCGTGTTCGAGCGAGTTTTCTACCGCGTTCTCACGGGATCTCCGTCGTCGGTCCCAACCGGAGCGCTCTCTGTGTGGACGTGGCACAGAAATGTCCGCTTTTTCCGGTTTCCGGACTATGCCCGGCCGGAAGCGTCCCGCAGCACCGCGTCGACGGTTCGGGCCACCACCGCCGGCTGGTCGATCATCACGTGATGGTGCGAGGGCGAGACGACGACGAACCGTCCCCCGAGATACGACGCGAGCCGCCGCTGCTTCCTGATCCATCGCGCGCCCCAAGGGGTCCGGTGGGAGGTGTGGGCGGCGGCGACCACGACGGGCACGTCCGGCCGGGGAGTGGCTCGCCGCAGTCGGTTCAGTTCGACGGCGAGATCGGCGTAGGCGAAGTACTCGACCGTCGCGGCTTCGAGGTAGGCGGGTTCGCGGTAGAGGCGGCGAAGCTCGTCGATGCGTTCGGGCGGGTAGCCGTCCGGTGGGACCGCCCGGACCACCAGGTGGCGCACGGCGTCGGCGCCCAGCGCTTGCAGCCCCACCGCCGAGGACGTGCGGGCGAGGGCGCGCGCCGCGGGCATGCGCAGGCGGCGGGGTATCAGGGCGCCCGGAGACTTCTCGACGCTCGAGTCGAGCAGGACGAGGCCGCCGACGCGGTCCGGCTCGAGGCGCGCGGCGCCCTCGACGTAGAACCCGGCCATGGAGTGACCGACCAGCACGGCCGGCCGCGTCAGTCCCAGCGCATCGAGCACCGCGACGATGCGGCGGGCCTCGCCGGCGACGGTGGGGACGTCTCCCGGTCGTGGCTCGCTGTCCCCGAAGCCGGGGCGATCGAGAGCGAACGCGCTGCACCCGGCGTCGCCGAGGAGGGTGAGCACGTCCACCCAGTCGTGCCAGGAACTGCCGAGCCCGCCGCAGAGCACCACCGGCGCGGAGTCGCCGTGCACCCGCGCCACGTGGACCGCGCTCCCGAGCACGGTGACGGTTTCATGTGAAACAGTGACCGACGCTCCGCCCGTCGTCATTCTCCGCGCGGCTTCGCCAGCGGGAAGGCCAGTGTTTCGCGGATGCTGCCACCGGTGATGAGCATGACCACGCGGTCGACACCCATGCCCAGGCCGCCCGTCGGCGGCATACCGTGCTCGAGAGCCTGGAGGAAGTCCTCGTCGAGTTCCATGGCCTCGGGGTCGCCGCCCGCCGCCAGCATGGACTGCTCGGTGAGCCGTCGTCGCTGGTCGACGGGGTCGGTCAGCTCGCTGTACGCGGTGCCGAGTTCCACGCCCCACGCCACCAGGTCCCACTTCTCGGCGACGCCCGGGATCGACCGGTGCGGCCTCGTCAGCGGCGACATCGACGTCGGGAAGTCGGTGTAGAACGTCGGGAACTCGGTGAAGTCCTCCACCAGGTGCTCGTACATCTCCTGCGCGACCGCGCCGGCGTCCCACGTGGACTGGTACGGCACACCGTGCAGGTCGCAGAGCCGCTGCAGCTCGGCGAGCGGGGTCGCGGGGGAGACGTCCGCCCCGATCTTCTCGGCGACGGCGCCGTGCATGGTCTTGACCGGCCACTCACCCGAGATGTCGATCTCGACGAGCGTGCCGTTCTCGTCCGGTCGGTGGATGACCTCGCGGCCGTGCGCGGCCACCGCGGCTTTCTGGATGAGTTCGCGGCACAGCACCATGCAGCGCTCGTAGTCACTGTGTGCCTCGTAGGCCTCGAGGATCGTGAACTCCGGGTTGTGCTTGAAGTCCGCGCCCTCGTTGCGGAACACCCGGCCGATTTCGAAGACCTTCTCCATGCCGCCGACACAGAGGCGCTTGAGGTAGAGCTCCGGCGCGATGCGCAGGTACAGATCGAGGTTGTACGCGTTGATGTGGGTGAGGAACGGCGCCGCGTTGGCGCCGCCGTGCACCTGCTGGAGGATCGGGGTCTCCACCTCGAGGAAGCCGCGGCCGCCCAGGGTGTCGCGCAGCGACGTCACGATCGCGCTGCGCGCCCGCATCAGCTCCCGCGCCTGCGGGTTGATCGCCATGTCGACGTAGCGCTGCCGCACCCGCGCCTCGGGGTCCGTCAGGCCGCGGTACTTGTCCGGCAACGGGTGCAGTGACTTGCCGTTCATCCGCCAGTCGGACACCAGCAGCGCCTGAGCTCCGGCACGCGATCGGCCGAGGGTGCCACTGCACGAGACGAGGTCGCCGAGATCGACGTCGGTGGCGAAGCGTGACAACAGCTCCGTCCCGACGCGGTCGCGCTCGAGGAGGAGCTGCAGGTCCCCGCTCCAGTCGCGCAACAGGCAGAACACCACACCGCCGTAGTCGCGGATGCGCAGGATGCGGCCGGACACGCGGACCGTCGTGCCGTCGGGGGACGCCGTCGCCTCCGCGACGGTGTGCGTCGGCGGGTACGCGACGGGGTACGGATCGACGCCCTCGGCTTCCAGCCGATCGAACTTGGCCAGGCGGACGCGGACCTGTTCGGGTCGGCGGCGCTCGGGGCCCGTCGCGGTCACCAGTCCGTCCGGCTCGCTGCCGTCGGCGTGCAGCAGCCCGTGCGCGGCGACCGCAGCCGGCACCGCGGTGTGGGTGCCGGTGTGGTCGACGACGCCGCGGCCACCGGGATCGGTGATGCCGCGTCGGCCCGGCAGGCTGAGGAAGCCCTCCGCGATCGCGGACGCGGTGCCCACCTTCGGCAGGTCGCGTCCGTCCCCGAAGCAGAGGTACCTCGGCACCCATTCCGGCTGGTACTTGAGGTTCGACCGGTACAGCGCCTCGAGCTGCCACCACCGGGAGAAAAACACCAGCACGGCTCGCCACAGGCGCAGCACCGGTCCGGCGCCGAGTCGATCGCCTTCCTCGAAGACGGATCGGAACACCGCGAAGTTCAACGAGATCTTGGTGATGCCCACCGTGTCGGAGCGCGTGGCGAGCTCCGCGACCATCAACTCCACGGTGCCGTTCGGCGCGGTCCGTGCGCGACGCATCAGATCCAGCGACGCGGCCGCCGGCCCCCACGGCACGAGCGAGAGCATGCCGACGACGGTTCCCCCCACCCCGCCGCCGCCCACATTGCCGGTCTCGTCGTGGATCGCCTCCACCAGCAGGCAGTCGCCGTCCAGCGGATCACCGAGTCGGCCGAGGGCCATCGAGAACCCGCGTTCGGTCTCGGTGTCCCGCCAGTCGTCGGCACGTTTCTCGATGGCGGGCCACTCGTCGGCACCGATGTCCCGGTGCCGTCGGATCCGGACGGACACGCCCTTCGCCTTCGCGCGGGTGACCGCCTGCCGAACGGGACGCATGTCGGGGCCGCCGAGCCCGAAGGAGCGGGTCTGCAGCACGGCCTCGTCGCCCAGCTCGAGGACGCCGAGCCCCGCCGCTCGGTAGGCCGCGGCGCCGGCCTCGCTCGCCCCCATCACCGCCGGCGACCAGCCGTACCGCGACGCCAGGTCGAGCCAGGCCTCGATGGCCTGCGGCCACGCCGAGCGGACGCCGACGGGATCACCGCTGGCCAGGCACACCCCGATCTCCACTCGGTAAGTCACCGCCGCTCGTCCCGACGGCGCGAAGACGACGGCCTTGTCCCGGCGGGTGGCGAAGTACGCCAGGGAGTCGTCGGGGGAGGCGGCCACGAGACCGCGGAGGGCGGACTCGTCGGTGCCGGTGAGCGCGTTGACCGCTCGCTGCGACCGGAACAACGTCAGCACCGCCGCGGCGAGAGCCAGGAACGCGAACAGGCCGAGCAGGAAGTTCACGAAGCCGTGGGGACGTCCGTCGAACTGCTCGTTGTCGATCACCGCGAGCCCGGCGACGCGGTTGAGCGACCAGAAGATCGTCTCGCTGCGATCGAGGGACCCGGGGAACGCCTCGAGAAGTCCCCAGCCCGCGATCACGCCGACGGTGAGGCCGAGGAGCAGCACGCCGAGGGCCTTCCACACCGCGCCCGGCCGCACCCGGGTGTCGAACTCGCGGCGGGACCACAGGAGCAGCGCCAGCGCGGCGAGCTGCAGCGCACCGCCGATCCAGGCCCCCGGGGTGCCAGGATCGTCGACGAGGATCAGCGCGTTGACCACGATCGACGCCGCCACGTACACCGTCGCGATCCACCACGCGACCCGCTTGCGAGTCGACAGCGCCGCCGCCAGCAGGGCGACGACGAGGGCGAAGGAGAGGCTGGTGTCCGGCGCGTCGAGGACGTAGTCGTCGAGCCACTCGCGGGGGTGGTGCGTGAGCGCGCGCAGGGCGGGCGAGAGCGACCACAGGAAGACCACCGCCGAGTAGATCCCGACCGCCAGGCCGAGATAGTGCGGGACCTCGTGGCGGAATTCCGTCGAGGTACCGGACCGACGTGCGGGTCGGCCCGCGGCTCGACCACTCTGCGACGGCGTGTCGGACGGCACCTCTCGCGTCGCCGACGGCGCCGTCGGGCGCGGATGTTCCTGGATCGACATGGGAACACTATGCGCCGTCCACGCAGTTCGCGCGCGGATTGTGCGTGCGCCCTGGTCAGCGGGAGGAGGACGCGCGGTCCCTCGCGCGTCTCCACCGCCACCACCCGGTCGCCGCGATCGCGACGCCGACCACCGACAGCAGGTCGGACTCGGTGATGCCGTGCTGGGGGGAGAACACGACCAGGACGCGTCCTTCGATCGGACCGTTGAAGAACAGCCACCCCACGGACGCGACGGCGGTCGCGGCCGCGGACAGGCGCGTGGGGCGAGCGAGGCACCACGCCGACGCCGCGAAGAGCGAATTCATCGCGACGAGGCCATGGAACACGGAAGTCATGGGAATCGAGTCTGCCCGGTCCGTCAGACCCGCGTCGTGAGCACACGGTCGCCGCCGGCGGCCTTCGCCCGATACATCATGGAGTCCGCCGCGCGGGTCGCGCGGGTGATCGCGGCCGGTCCGACCTGCCACGACGGTGAATCGGGCGTCATGACGGCGACGCCGACACTGGCCGTCACGGGAACGTCGTCGGTGGGCTCGTGGACCGTCGCGGTGACGCGATTCACGAGGTCGGGGAGGTCGCCGTCCGTGTCGACGACGACGCCGACGAACTCCTCGCCTCCGGTGCGGGCCAGGATGCCGCGAGAACCGAGCAGCGCGTGGAGCCGGGAGGCGACGGTCTTGATGACGGCATCACCGTGGTCGTGGCCGTAGCGGTCGTTCACGGCCTTGAACCGGTCGATGTCGACGAGCAGGACCGCGACGGACACCCCGCGCGAGCGAGCGACGTCCCACAACTCGTCGACCGCGTTCTGCAGGCCCCGACGGTTGGCGACGCCGGTGAGTTCGTCGAACTCCGACGCGCGGGCATCCGCCGACACCAGCGACCAGGCGATGTGGGCGAACACGGGAACGCCGCTGACGGAGCCGCTCGCGACCAGCACGGCCGCCACCGCGTCGTTGACGCCCCAGAGTCCCTGCAGATACGCCTGCAGCCCGATCCAGGCGATGACGACGTTCACGAAAGCGAGGTGCGCGAGCAGGATGCGCGCGCTGAGGAAGAACGTGCAGAGGGCACCGTTGAGGGCGAAGAGGAACGTGCCGATCAGGGCGCTGGTCGGTGTGTCCAGGAGGATCACCGAGGTGATGCCCAGATCTCCGAACAGCAGCAGTCCCAGGAACTGCGCCTTCTTGGTCGGGGTGGGCGCGAAGATCACCCACGCGATCACCGAGATCTGCGCAGCGAACACGATCATCACCCAGGTGACCTCGGCGGTTCCCGACGGTCCGTAGGGCGAGCCGAGCATGAGCATCGACACGAGCGCGTTGAGTCCGACCCCGAACACCACGACGCCCTTGATCAGACCGTGCAGTGGCCGGGTCGAGCGGTGGACGAAGATCCAGTCGAAGTCGTGTGGGGTGGTCAACCAGCGACGGAAGACGGCGACCGGTCCCGTCGCGATGCGGCCGCCGAAGGCAGCGGCGCGACGACCCCGTCGGGCGTCGGCCGCGCGCTGCTCCGGCGAGGAGTGGCGTCCCGGGCCCTGCCAGGGATGCGGCTCACCGCGCCGACCCCGACGACCGCGGAGGTCCTGCGGGGGCGTGGCGGAACGCTGCCGATGGTCGGACGGGCTCACGTGGGGGACGATCGCCGCGGCGTGGAACAGGGGTCGACGTGCATGGGTGTACTCCCGGATTCGGTACGGCCCCGACGCCGTCATTCTCACTGCGACGACGATGATAACCGGCATCGGTGGTGCTTCGTCCCGAGAAAGCCGACTTGTCGTCGGTTCCCGTCCCAGTGGGCGGGGTCGGTGTCGGCTGCGGCCGGTGATCTACGCAGGTCGGGGTGTAACCCGGGTTGCTGTGAACCTGCTTCGGGGTCCGGCAGGTTGTGGGGGCCGGGGCACCGCCCGGCTGCGCAGCGCACCGCGATCTGCGCAGCGTTCCGCCACCCGCGCGGGTTCTCGTTGGGTGCACGGGTTCCCGCCACCTGCACGGGCTGCAACCGGTGAGGGTGACCGGAACCTGCGCAACTGCGAACGTGCTCCTGTGACACCTGACCCACCCGCTTCACGTCGATACCCTTGGTCCCATGGCCGTCTATCCCGCGTCCCTACCCGTCGTCTGCGCCCCGATGGCGGGCGGACCCTCCACTCCCGCGCTCGCCGCGGCGGTCAGCTCGGCCGGCGGCCTCGGCATGCTCGCGGGCGCGATCTCCACCCCGGACGCGCTCGAGGCGAACCTGACCGAGCTGGAACGTTCGACCGACGGGCCCTGGGGTGTCAACCTCTTCCTGCCGTCCGCGCGCATCGCGTCCGAGGCCGCGCTCGCCGACTACCGCCGCGGTCTGGAACCGCTCGCGGCCGAACTCGGCGTGACCCCGGGCGAGGCCGTCCACGGCGACGACGCGATCGAGGAGAAGATCGAGATCGTCCTTCGTCACCGTCCCGCCGCGGTATCGGTGACGTTCGGGCGTCCCGGTCGCGAGTTGACCCGCCGGGTGCACGACATCGGTGCGCTGATGATCGGCACCGTCACGTCGGTCGCCGAAGCCGAGATGGCGGCCGAGGACGGCGCGGACCTGCTGGTGGTGCAGGGCAGCGAGGCGGGCGGTCATCGCGGCGTGTTCGCCGACGATCCGACGTCGCCCCGCGGCGGCGAGGCCATGTCCCTGCCGTCGTTGCTCGTGGCCGTCGGGTTGTCCGTCGATGTCCCGCTCATCGCCGCGGGCGGCATCATGGACGGCTCCGGTGTGGTAGCAGCGCTGGGTCTCGGCGCGGTCGCCGCGCAGATGGGAACCGCGTTCCTCTGCGCCGACGAGGCCGGCACGTCCGCCGTGCACCGCCGCGCGCTGCTCGACCGGACCTACTCGCGGACAGTCGTCACGCGGTCCTTCTCCGGCCGCCCCGCCCGCGGACTCGAGAACGAGTTCGCAGCGTCGCACACGGCGTCGGCACCCGCGGGCTATCCGGAGGTCAACGCGCTGACGGGGCCGCTACGGACCGCCGCCACCAAGGCCGGCCGCGCCGACGTCCCCAACCTGTGGGCCGGGACCGGCTGGCGGGCCGTCACCGCGGCACCCGCCGCGGACATCGTGCGCCGCGTGGTGGCGGAGATGGAGACGGCCTGAGCCCCGGGTACGTCGACCCGGTAGCGCGCTCAGGCCGGTAGTTCGCTGCCCGCCAACAGAATCGACGCGATCAGCGCGGGGTTGTCCGTCATCGGAACGTGGCCCACGCCGGGCACGGGGATCACCGTGGCGTTCGGGAACACCGACCGCACGCGTCGTGACTGGTAGTACGGAAGGATCAGGTCTCGCGTGCCCCACGCGACGGTGACCGGGACGAGCGGTTCCGTCGCCTGCGGGAACGCGAAGTCGGCCTCGATGCCCGCGTCGATCATGGGATTCGTCGTGAGGGAGTGCACGTCGTGTACCGCCGCCTCGTACGCCACGCGCGACGGGTGGGCGAAGAACGGCAGCAGCGACGGGTAGCGCACGGCGCGGTACCGCATGGCGGCCGGGGCACGATCGCCGAAGGCGCGGGCGACCTGCCGGATCGCCTTGAAGGTGTTGATGGTGCGCGCCTGATCGGCGTGACCCAGGAAGAACCCGGCGGGGGACAGCGCCGTCGCGGACGCCACCTCGCCGTGGGCGGCGAGGACGAGCGAGAGGTAGCCACCCAGGGAATTGCCCGCGATGTGCACCTGCTGACCGGGCTCCTCCACCTCGCGCACGAAGGCGATGAGTTCCGACACCATGTACTCGATCGCGTCCTCCCCGTCCTCGGGCAGGGGGTCCGACTCTCCGTGGCCGGGCAGATCGACGGTGATGACGCGCCGGTGCGGAGTGAGCCGGTCCAGTACGGCGTCCCACGCCTGGCGACGATGGACCACACCGTGGACCAGGACGAGGGTGGGGCCGCGACCGGCCACGTCGTACTTCAGCGTCATGGCTGGTGATCGTAGACGGGCCCGAACGATTCCTGTGACGGGTGGTCACAGGATGTCGGGGTCAACCCCGGAGCAGCGGGTGTCGCGAGCACGCCGCCGTCCACCCCGTCGGGAAGACCTGCACCACCATGCGCCGACCGCACAGCGCGCAGAACCGCGGTGGCTCGTACCCGAGCGGCGCCCTCACCGTCTCTGCACCGACGGATGCGCCGGTCCGGTGATCGAAGCGAGCGGTCTCAGATCGCGGCATCGAGCGCCTTCACCGGCATCGACAGGTCCTTCAGCATGTCGAGGTCCGACGCGACCGGTCGACCCAGCGTGGTCAGGTAGTTGCCGACGATGATCGCGTTGATTCCACCCAGAATGCCTTGTCGTGCACCGAGATCGCCCAGGGTGATCTCCCGACCGCCGGCGTAGCGGAGGACCGTGCGCGGCAGGGCGAAGCGGAAGGCGGCGATCGCGCGCAGGGCGTCCACCGCGGGCAGGACGTCGAGATGGGCGAACGGGGTGCCCGGACGGGGGTCGAAGAAGTTCAGCGGCACCTCGTGCGGCGCCACGGCGGCCAGTTCCACTGCGAATTCCGCTCGCTGGCGCAGACTTTCGCCCATCCCCAGAATGCCGCCGCAGCACACCTGCATGCCGAACTCGGAGACCAGCCGCAGGGTCTGCACCCGCTCCTCCCAGGTGTGCGTGGTCACCACCTGCGGAAAGTAGGACCGCGCCGTCTCGAGATTGTGGTTGTAGCGGTGCACGCCCCAGCCCGCCAACGTCGCCGCCTGGTCGCGAGTGAGCATGCCGAGGGAACAGGCGATGTCGATGTCGACCTCGGCGCGGATCGCGTCGATGCCGAGTCGGATCTGGTCCATCAGGCGCGCGTCGGGTCCGCGGACCGCGGCGACGATGCAGAACTCGCTCGCGCCGGAGCGGGCGGTGTCCTTGGCCGCTGCCACGAGCTGGGGAATGTCGAGGCGCGCCGCGCGTACCGGGGAGGCGAACAACCCGGACTGCGAGCAGAAGTGACAGTCCTCCGGGCACCCACCGGTCTTGACGCTGATGATGCTCTCGACCTCGACTTCCTCGCCACACCAGCGCAATCGGACGCGATGCGCGAGGTCGAGCGCGTCGGCCACGGCCTCGTCGGGGAGTTCGAGCACGGCCAGAACCTGCTCAGCGGTGAGTGGGTCACCGTTCTGCAGCACGATGCGGTCGACGTCGTCGAGGATGGTCACGGGGCACTCCTGAGGTCGGGGGTGGGATCGAGGGGCAGGAACGAGCGGTCGATCCAGTCGGGCGCACGGTCGACGAACATCGCGGCGTCGAGGGTGCCGGCGCCGCACGGCACCGCGCCGATGATCGGCACGCCCGTGACCGCCGGTAGCTCCGTTCGATTGGTGGCGGCCGCGAGATCCGGCGCGTCGGGCCACGATCCGAGGACGAGACCGAGGAGGCACGAATCCCGTTGTCGCACAGCACCGACGGTGAGTGCGGCGTGGTTCAGCGCGCCCAGGCCGGGGTGGGTGACGACGACGACCGACGCCGTCAGCGCGGTCACGACGTCCAGCAGGGTGGTGCCGACGTCGTCGAACGGGACCGCCACTCCGCCCGCGCCTTCCACCAGCACGACGTCGGAGCGCGACCGGAGATCGTCGACCGCGTCCACGATCTCCGCGACAGTGACGAATGCAAGTCCGGAGCGACGGGCGGCGACCGAGGGTGCCAGGGGGTCGGGGTAGCGGGCGCATTCTCGATACTCTCTGCGGCGCTGCGGGTCCGACAGTCGGGCGACGACGGCGAGATCGCCGTCCTCGTCGGCGGCCACCCCCGTCTGGGCCGGCTTGCACACCGCGACGCTCGCGCCCGCTCGCTCGTATCCGACGGCGACGGCGGCGGTCACCACGGTCTTCCCCACGTCGGTCGAGGTGCCGGTCACCACGATGACGGTCATACGGCCGCGATCGCCGACGTGACGACGTCCCCCACCGTGGCGATGTCGTCGTCCGTGAGGTCGGCGCGTGCGGTCAGGCGCAATCGCGACTCACCCCGCGGAACGGACGGCGGGCGAAAGCAGCCGACCAGCACTCCGTTCGCCCGGCAGCGCTCGGCCGCGCGCACGGCGGCATCGGGATCACCGAGCACGACGGGAACGACGGCGGACTCGGGCACCTCGCTCCGACCGAGGGCGCGGGCCAGACGGTCGGCGTGGCGCAGCACGGCGTGCGCCCGGTCGGGTTCCGCACGCAGGACGCGGAGGGCGGCGCGCGCGGCGCCGACGGCGGCGGGTGCCAGTGCGGTGTCGAAGACGAAAGTCCGCGCGGCGTGCAGAAGGTGCTCGCGCACAGCAGGTTCGGCGAGGACCACGCCGCCCTGGGAGCCCAGGGCCTTCGAGAGCGTCGCGGTCACCACCAGGTCGGGAGCGCCGGCCAGGCCGCATTCCTCGACGAGGCCGCGGCCGCCTCGGCCGCGAACCCCGAGGCCGTGCGCCTCGTCGACGAGGAGGACGGCGCCGAACCGTCGAGCGGCGGCGTACAACTCCCGCAGGGGGGCGAGGTCGCCGTCGGCGCTGAACACCGAATCGACGACCACGAGTGCCCTGGCTTCGCTCCTGCTCGCGAGCGCGTCGACCACCGCGGCGACGTCCCGGTGCGGAGCCACGCTGACCCGCGCGCGGGACAGCCGGGCGGCGTCGACGATCGAGGCGTGGACGAGGGCGTCCGAGACGATCAGCGACCCGGCGCCGGCCAGTGCGGTCACCGCGCCGAGATTGGCCGTGTAACCGCTGGAGAACACCAACCCGGACCGGGCGCCGACGAACTCGGCGAGCTCGTCCTCGAGGGCCTCGTGATCGGTGGTCGTTCCCGTCACCAACCGTGAGCCCGTGCTTCCGCACCCCCACCCGTCGATCGCGGCATGGGCGCCGGCGCGCACCGCCGGGTGGTGGGCAAGCCCCAGATAGTCGTTCGACGCGACGTCGAGGAGCGCCGTGGTGTCCGTCCGCGGCCGGATCACGCGTTGCAGACCGGCATCGCGTCGGCGCTGCGCGTCGCCGTCCAACCACGACAGCGCCGTGGAGGTGTGTACGGAAGCGGTCACGTCGACGCAGCTTACGCACCGACTTGAACACTGTTCAAGTGCCTGTCCGGGTCAGCTCTCCGCAGCCTCCGATTCCACCGCCGCTGCCCGCACCATCGCGTCGGCGATCGCCCGGACCTCGGCGCGCGTGCAGACGTACGCCGGCATCGCGTACACCAGGTTGCGGAACGGCCGCAGCCACACCCCGTCCGCGGCAGCGGCCGCGGCAGCCCGCCCGACGTCGACGGCCGTCTCCATCTCGACGACCGCGATGGCACCCTGTACCCGGACGTCGCGCACCCCGGCGAGGGCGAGCGCGGGTTCGAGCCCGGTCCGCAGCTCCGATTCCACGAGCGCCACCTCCGACCGCCAGTCACGGCTCAGCAGCAGCTCGGTGGATGCGACCGCCACCGCGCACGCGAGCGGGTTGGCCATGAACGTCGGCCCGTGCATCAGGCCGCCGGCCGGGCCCGCGCTGATCGTCGTCGCCACCTCGGCGGTGCACAGCGTCGCGGCCAGGGACAGGTACCCGCCGGTGAGAGCCTTGCCGACGCACAGGACGTCGGGAGTCACGCCGGCCGCGTCGGCCGCGAACAGTGTCCCCGTCCGGCCGAATCCGGTGGCGATCTCGTCGAAGATCAGCAGGACGCCGGCGTCGTCGCAGGCCCGTCGGAGCGTGGCGAGGTACGACGGGTCGTGGAACCTCATGCTGCCCGCGCCCTGCACCACGGGTTCGACGATCACCGCGGCGATCTCGTCACGGCGGTCGTGGACGGCGCGAGTGAGAAGGTCGGCGTAGGTGTCGTCGCGGTGGGGTGGTGGAGCGTTGACGAAGATCTGTTCGGTCAGCACGCCCGACCACGCCGCGTGCATCCCACCCTCGGGATCGCACACGCTCATCGGGGTGAACGTGTCGCCGTGGTACCCACCCCGCCACGTCAGCAGCCGCCGTTTCTCCGGCCGACCGCGGGCACGCCAGTACTGCAGGCACATCTTGACGGCCACCTCGACGGAGACGGAACCGGAGTCGCAGAAGAACACGCGGTCCAGGCCGTCGGGGGTGACGGTCACGAGGAGCTCGGCCAACCGTGCTGCGGGCTCGTGTGTCAGACCGCCGAACATCACGTGGCTCATGCGGCCGAGCTGGTCCGTGACCGCCGCATCCAGCACCGGGTGGCGGTAGCCGTGCACCGCCGCCCACCAGGAACTCATGCCGTCGATAAGGGAGCGGCCGTCGGCGAGATGGAGGCGGACGCCGGACGCTTCCCGCACGACCCACGGACGGGCGACGGGGCGGCCGGGCACGTCGAACCCGCTGTACGGGTGCCAGACGTGCCGGGCGTCGATGTCGGAGACGTGGTCGTCGGCGAGGGTGGGCGGCGTCGTCGTGGTGGGAGGCGCAGTGGGCGTCACCGGACCCACGGTCACACACCGATGCGCGTCCCGCACGGTCAGGGGTGCCGGGTGTGCTGCTCCGAGAGAACGCGGTCCAGGGCGTCGACGGCGCCGCGGAGCTCGCCCTCGGTGACGGTGAGGGCCGGGCGGAATCGAATGCTCCGCGAGCCGCAGCCGAGCATGAGGACGTGTTCGCGCTCGCGCAGGTCGGTGACGACGGCGTCCCTGGTCTCGGTGTCGGGCAACGAGATCGCCCTCATGAGGCCGCGACCGCGCACCTCGGACACCACGGGATGACGCACGGCCAGCGTCGAGAGCTCATCGCCCAGGACCTCGCCCAGCTGCGCGGCACACTCGACGAGGCCGTCCCGCTCGATCACCTCGAGGATGCGCCGCGCGCGCACCATGTCGGCCAACCCGCCGCCCCACGTCGAGTTGATGCGGGATCCGACACGAAAGACGTTGTCGCGCACCAGGTCGACTCGGCGGCCCGCCATGATGCCGCAGACCTGGGTCTTCTTGCCGAACGCCACGACGTCGGGCTCGAGGCCGAGTTGCGTGTGCGCCCAGGCGGTTCCGGTGATGCCGACGCCTGTCTGGACCTCGTCGACGACGACCAGGGCGTCGTACTCGTGACAGAGATCCTGCAGGGCGCGGAGGTACGCCGGCCGGAAGTGGTGATCGCCGCCCTCGCCCTGGATCGGCTCGAGGACGAGGGCGGCGATGTCGTGGGGGTGACGGTCGAAGTGCTCGCGCGCGGCCGCGAGGGACCGGCCCTCGAGCGCGTCCATGTCCGCGCCGTCTCGGACGTAGGCGGAGGGAATGCGCGGCCAGTCGAACGCGGGGAAGCGCGCCACCTTGATCGGATCGGTGTTGGTGAGCGACAGTGTGTACCCCGACCTGCCGTGGAAGGCGTGCTCCAGGTGCAGGATTCGGGTGCCGAGCCGGGGATCGCGCCCCGCCTCCTCGTTCCGCCGACTCTTCCAGTCGAAGGCGACCTTGAGTGCGTTCTCCACGGCGAGCGCGCCGCCCTCCACGAAGAACAGGTGCGGCAGTTCCGGGATGCCGAGGACGCGGGCGAAGGTGTCGACGAAACGCGCCATCGGTTCGGTGTAGACGTCGGAATTGCTCGGCTTGTGCAACGCGGCGGCGAGGAGGTCGTCGCGGAACTGCTCGTCCTCGGTCAGCGCCGGGTGGTTCATGCCCAGGGCGTTCGAGGCGAAGAACGTGAACATGTCGAGGTACGTCGCCCCGTCGCGTTCGTCGACGAGCGTGGCGCCGCGTGATCGCTGCAGATCGAGCACCAGATCGAAGCCGTCGACGAGCAGGTGACGGGCCAGGCTGTCGTGGACGGACAGCGCACTCTGAGGGGCCGGAGGCGGCAGTACCCGGGTCATGAAGGTCAGTCTATGCGATAAAATCCTGTCAAGACGGTACTAAAACGGAAAATATCCTGACATGGCCATGAGGGAGACTCGACATATGACCGCCACGACCACCGCCGGCCTGGCCGACCGCACCTCCGAGCTTCTACGCTCTCTCGGCGCCGAGCCGCTTCTGCCGTCTGCGCCGAACTCCGGCGAGGCCCGGGCCGCGCGCAGCCCCGTGACGGGGGAGACGCTGGGACTCGTGCCTGTCACCGTGACCGCCGAGGAGGCCGTCACGGCCGCGGCGTCGGCGTTCGCCGAGTGGTCGACGGTTCCCGCCCCGGTGCGCGGAGCGGTGGTGCGCGAACTCGGAGAATTGTTGCGCGAGCACAAGTCCGCGCTGGGCGAGCTCGTCAGCATCGAGGCCGGCAAGATCGTCAGCGAAGGCCTCGGCGAGGTCCAGGAGATGATCGACATCTGCGATTTCGGGGTGGGCCTGTCCCGCCAACTGCACGGGTCGACCATCGCGACGGAGCGACCCGGCCACCGCATGATGGAACAGTGGCACCCGCTGGGCGTGGTCGCCGTGATCACGGCCTTCAACTTCCCGGTGGCGGTGTGGTCGTGGAACACCGTGCTCGCCCTGGTCGCCGGGGACACCGTGGTGTGGAAGCCGTCCGAGAAGACGCCCGTCACCGCGATCGCGGTGCAGGCCCTCGCCGACGAGGCTGCCCGACGTGCCGGCGTCGACCTCCCCGTCACCCAGCTCGTCCTCGGTGAGCGGGACGCCGGGGAGGCGCTGGTCGACGATCTGCGCGTCGCGCTCGTCTCGGCCACCGGCTCCACCCGCATGGGCCGCGAGGTCGCGCCCCGCGTCGCCGCGCGCTTCGGCCGGGTTCTCCTCGAACTCGGCGGCAACAATGCCGCGATCGTCTGTCCCAGTGCGGATCTCGACCTCACGGTCCGCGGAATCGTGTTCTCCGCGGTCGGTACGGCGGGCCAACGCTGCACGTCGCTGCGCCGGGCGATCGTGCACGAATCGGTGGCCGACGACCTCGTGGATCGCCTCGCAGCCGCGTACGCGACGCTGCCCATCGGCTCCCCGCTCGACCCGGACACCCTCGTCGGACCCCTGATCGACGAGG
The DNA here is from genome assembly GCF_900111805.1 of Rhodococcoides kroppenstedtii. Classification (GTDB taxonomy): domain Bacteria; phylum Actinomycetota; class Actinomycetes; order Mycobacteriales; family Mycobacteriaceae; genus Rhodococcoides; species Rhodococcoides kroppenstedtii. The sequence goes on along the minus strand of NZ_FOJN01000006.1, from coordinate 24,250 downwards.
ACGCGTACACGGCGTTCGCCGCCGCCCTCGACGAGGCCCGTGCGGACGGCGGAATCGTCGTGACGGGAGGCGAGCGCGTCGACGGCCCCGGCGTCGGCAGCGCCGATGGCGCCGCCGGCGGCGTCTATGTGCGCCCGGCCGTCGTCCGCATGCCGGCGCAGACCGCGGTGATGCGGCGGGAAACCTTCGGGCCCATCCTGTACGTCGTGACCTACACCGACCTCGGCGACGCCATCGCCGTCCACAACGACGTCCCGCAGGGCCTGTCGTCGTCGATCTTCACCACCGACCTGCGCGAGGCGGAACGCTTCCTGTCGCCGTCCGGATCGGACTGTGGCATCGCGAACGTCAACATCGGGCCGTCCGGCGCCGAGATCGGTGGGGCCTTCGGCGGCGAGAAGGAGACCGGTGGCGGGCGCGAGTCCGGCTCCGACGCCTGGAAGGCCTACATGCGCCGCACCACCAACACCGTCAACTACAGCTCGGAGCTTCCTCTCGCCCAGGGGGTGACCTTCGAGTCCCCCGCTCGCTCCGCAGGCTCCGCTCGATGATGGACATCCCGATTCGCGACGAGGTCATCCGCCTCGGACAGTTCCTCAAACTCGCGAACCTCATCGACTCCGGGTCGGAGGCCAAGGCGGTGATCGCCGACGGGTCGGTCCAGGTCAACGGCGAGGTGGAGACGCGGCGCGGACGCCAACTGCGCGTCGACGACGTCGTGACCGTCGGCGGGCAGTCCGCGCGCGTCATCGCCGAGTGACCGTCACCGCCCCGACCGTCAGTCCTGTGCCGGCAGCGGTTCCGCGGTGACGACCACACCGTCGTCGTCGCTGTAGACGAACTCGCCGGGCGTGAACGTGACCCCGCCGATCTCGACGGGCACGTTCTTCTCGCCCGATCCCGTCTGCGTGCTCTTGCGGGGGTTGGTGCCGAGGGCCTTCACCCCGATGGACAGCGTGCGCAGGATGGCGGAGTCGCGGACCGCGCCGTGGACGATCACGCCCGCCCACCCGTTCTCGACGCCGCGGCCGGCGATGATGTCGCCCACCAGGGCCGTGTGGATCGACGCGTCACCGTCGACCACGAGGACGCCCCCGTGACCCGGCTCCGACAGGGTCTGCTTCACCAGCAGGTTGTCCTGGAAGCACCGGATCGTGGTGATCGGACCGCAGAACTCCGTGACGGCGCCGAGCTGGCGGAACTGGGTGTCGCAGCTGCGGATGTCCGGACCGATGGCGTCGGCCAGATCGGCCGTGGCGATGAAGGTGCTCATGGCTGCACAGGATAGGGCGGCCGGGTGTGGGCTCGGGTGTGAGACGTGTCGCTCGGTTGGACCTGCCGCAGCGGGGGAATACGTGACCGATGACAACGAGTCAGGAAAGCAGCGGCGACGGAACGCGCCGACAGCCCGGAGGAGAATCACCGATGTCCGGCCAGAACCCCGAGCCCACCGAAGTCGCAGGACTGGAGAAGGGCGGGGGAGTCGCCCCCGGCGACACCCCACCCGTTTCCACGTCCGCGGGCGGACCCAATCACGAACCGCCGCAACGCACCCGAACCCCGGCCGTCATCTTTCTGGCCGTCGTCGGCATCATCGTCGTGCTCGTGGCCCTCGGCCTGATCGGGCGCATCGCCGGATTCTTCGGGTAGCGCGGCGCAGGATTCCTGCTCTCCTCGCGCCGTCGAGGAGCAGGATCCCGCCTACCGAGGACGCACCGGGAGCAGCAATCCCGCGCGCTTACCCGCCGTGCTCGGCCGCGTTCGCGGCGATCACGTCCACCAACCACTGCGCCAGACCCTCGGCCCGCTCGTCGTAGTGCGCGCGGAACCGCTCGTCGGTGACGTACATGGCCGATACGCACACCTGCATCGCGTGGTCGCAGTCGTAGAACCGGTCGATGGACAGCCGGTGGCGTTCGGCCAGGGCGTTCGCGGCGGGGTCGCCCGGCCGGACCCCCGCGGCCATCGCCGCCGCGAGGTCCGCCTCCAGCGTCTCGGACTCGACCTTCACGGCCGTCCAGTCCTCGGCGGTGAACCGCGCGGTGCGCTCGCGGCTCTGCGCCCACGCGTCCGTGTCCCCCCACCGCTCGCGGGCCTCGTCCTCGTACTTTTCACCCGTCCAGTCGTCGCCCCAGATCTCGCGCAACTGCTCGGGTGTGACCTCGTTTCCCATGGTTCTCTCCTCGATCAGTGTGTCGACGGCGGTCGCCATCGCGTGCAGGTGATCGATGCGCTCGGCAAGCAGGTCCCGTTGACGCCGCAGATGCGTGAGGGCATCCGCGTCCGGATCGTCGAGAATCGTCCTGATCTCGTCCAGCGGAAACCCGAGCTCGCGGTAGGCGAGCACGGCGAAGAGCCGCTCGACGTCGTCGTCCGAATAGGTGCGGTAGCCCGCGCCCGTCCGGCCCGACGGCACCACCAACCCCACCGCGTCGTAATGGTGGAGCGTGCGGACACTGACATCGGCGAGTCGGGCGACCGCGCCGACGGTGCGGTGTCCGTGTGCATCGTTCACGCTGCTCACTGTGATTCCTCCCGTCGCGTGAGGGTCAAGGCCGTATCGTCCGCGGCACCCGGTTCGGGGCTGTGACGTGACGCACTGGTGGAGTACCGTGGTCCGGTACTTGTCAACGCCCGTCACACACAGCTCGACGTGAGCCGTGAACCGAGTCTCCCGGGGAGAACGATGCCTGCGCCGACCGCCGCCACCTTCGACCGCCTGGTCGCCCTTGCTTCCGTCGACGTCGCCGCAGGTCGCGAGACCCGGCCGGTCGTCGAGGTCTTCACCGGACGCGAGATGGCGACCGTTCCGGTGGGCACTCGGGACGACGTCCTGGCCGCCGTCGAGACCGTGCGCGCCGCCCAGAAGGCGTGGGCCGCCACGCCGGTCTCGGAACGGGCCAAGGTCTTCCACAAGTACCGGGACCTGGTGCTGAAGCATCGCGCGTCGCTCATCGACATGGCACAGGCGGAGACGGGCAAGTCGCGGTCCGCGGCCCAGGAGGAAGTGCTCGACATCGCGATGACGTCGCGGCACTACGCGCGCACCGCAGCCGACCTGCTGAAGAGCAAGCGGGTGCCCGGCATGCTCCCGGTGCTGACCAAGACGCGCATCAACTATCAGCCCAAGGGCGTCATCGGCATCATCTCGCCGTGGAACTACCCCATGACGCTCGCGGTGTCCGACGCCATCCCCGCGCTGCTCGCCGGCAACGGCGTGGTGCTCAAGCCCGACAGCCAGACGCCGTACTGCGCCCTGGCCTGCGTGGAGCTGCTGTATCAGGCCGGTCTGCCGCGGGACCTGTTCGCCGTCGTGCCCGGACCGGGCTCGGTGGTCGGCACCGCGATCGTCGACACCACCGACTACCTCATGTTCACGGGATCGACCGCGACGGGCCAGCTGCTCGCCGAGCAGACCGGCCGCCGGCTCATCGGCTTCTCCGCGGAGCTGGGCGGCAAGAACGCGATGGTCGTCACCAAGGGTGTCAAGATCCCCGAGGTGGTCGACGCCGCCGTGCGCGCCTGCTTCTCCAACTCCGGCCAGCTGTGCATCTCGATCGAGCGCGTCTACGTCGAGAAGGCCATCGCGGACAAGTTCACGGCCGCGTTCGCCGAGCGTGTGAAGAGGATGACGCTGGCCGCGACGTACGAGTTCGGCGTCGAGATGGGCAGCCTCATCTCCGAGGACCAGGTCAAGGCCATCTCGAACCACGTCGACGACGCCAAGGTCAAGGGCGCGACGGTGCTCGCGGGCGGCCGCGCGCGGCCGGACATCGGACCGATGTTCTACGAGCCGACCGTGCTGACCGACGTCACCGACGACATGGAGTGCGCCGCCACCGAGACGTTCGGCCCGCTGGTCTCGATCTATCCCGTCGACAGTGTCGACGAGGCCGTCGAGCGCGCCAACGCCACCGAGTACGGCCTCAACGCCAGCGTGTGGGCACGGACCAAGGCCGAGGGCGAGGCCATCGCCGCGCGCCTGCGTGCCGGCACGGTCAACGTCGACGAGGGCTACGCGCCGACCTGGGGCAGCACGGGCGCCCCGATGGGCGGCATGGGCGTCTCCGGTGTGGGCCGCCGCCACGGTGTCGACGGCATCCTCAAGTTCACCGAGTCGCAGACGGTTTCGACCACGCGTCTGATCAACCTCGGTGGTCGGCGTCTCCCGCCGAAGCTGTGGGCGAAGGCGCTGCCGGTGTTCATCCGAGCCATGAAGTACTACCCCGGACGCTGACGTTCCGCGCTGTGCCTGCGGCGCGGGCATCCGGTAGATTCGGGCGAAACACCCGAACCGACAGAGGACGAATGGACAGCGACAGACCCGGGCCGGTCACGGCTCCCCGCGTATCGACGGATACGACCAGGGAGGTGACCGGCACATGATCGAAGCTTTCCTGACCCTGCTGCTGGGCATCGTCGTGGTCGTCGGCATCACTGTCGCCACGGGCTACTTCGTGGCGCAGGAATTCTCGTACATGACCGTGGACCGGTCCCGGCTCGAGGCCCGCGCCAAGGCCGGTGACGCCACGGCCGCCCGCACGCTGGGTGTGACCCGGCGGACGTCGTTCATGCTCTCGGGCGCCCAACTCGGCATCACCGTCACGGCCCTGCTGGTCGGCAACTTCGCCGAGCCCCTGATCGGACAGTCGCTGGGCACGCTGCTCGGCGGCGTCGGGGTGCCGGCCGGAATCGGCATCGCCGTCGGCGCGGTCACGGCCCTGGTGGTCTCGACGTTCGTCCAGATGCTCTTCGGCGAGCTGTTCCCGAAGAACTACTCGATCGCCCGTCCGGAACCGGTCGCCCGCTGGCTCTCGCTGTCGACGACGATCTACCTCAAGCTCTTCGGGTGGCTCATCCGCATCTTCGACGCGTCGTCGAACGCTCTGTTGCGCGCGCTGAAGATCGAGCCGGTGCACGACGTGGAGCACTCCGCGACGGCCCGCGACCTCGAGCACATCGTGGCCGAGAGCCGCGACACCGGCGATCTCCCGGAGGAGCTCTCCACGCTGCTGGACCGGATCCTCGATTTCCCGACGCGCACTGCGGGCCACGCGATGATCCCGCGGTCCCGCGTCGCCACCGTGCGGGACGACGCGACGATCGCCGAGGTCCGGGCGCTGATGAGTGTCGAGCACTCGCGGTACCCGGTGATGGCTGCGGACGACTCCATCCTCGGCGTCGTACACCTGCGTGACGTGATGCAGACCGACCTGCCGGCACACACGCCGGTGACCGAGCTGGTCAGGCCCGCGCTGGTGCTGCCGGAATCGCAGCTGCTGCCCGATGCGATGGGTGAGCTGCGGACGTCGAAGAACCAGATGGCGTGCGTGGTGGACGAATACGGTTCCTTCACCGGCGTCGTCACCATCGAGGATCTGGCCGAGGAACTGGTCGGCGAGATCACCGACGAGCACGACGACGAGCTGTCCGTCGACCCCGTTCAGGACGCCGACGGCGTGTGGACCGTGGCCGGCGACGTCCACCTCGACGAGGTGGAGCGGTCACTGGGCCGCGATCTGCCGTCCGGCGACTACGAGACGGTCGCCGGTCTGGTGATCGCCGAGTACGGGTCCTTGCCGGAGGTGGGCGACACCGTCGAGATCGACCTGCCCATGGATCACGGTGAGCTGGCCGGTGACGACGAGCCGGTGAGCCGGTACCTCGTGGCCACGGTGCGCGACATCGACAACCACGTGCCGTCGCAGGTGACGCTCGAGCTCGGGGAGCGCGACGCCGACGAGGTCGCGGCCCCGGCGGCCGGAACGGAGCACAACCGATGAGCAATCCCTTGGTATTCCTCGTGGTCACCACGGCGCTCGTCGCGCTCAGCGCGTTCTTCGTGGCCGTCGAGTTCGCGCTGCTGGCGGCCAAGCGTCACCGGCTCGAGGACGCGGCCGCCACCAGCCGCTCGGCCCGCGCCGCGCTGCGCAGCTCGGCGGAACTGACGGTGCTGCTGGCCGGTTCGCAGCTCGGCATCACGCTGTGCGCGTTGGCTCTCGGTGCGTTCTCCAAGCCGACGGTGCACTACTGGCTGCGGCCGCTGTTCACCTCGACCGGCCTGCCCTACTGGGCGGCGGACGTGCTGGGGTTCGTGTTCGCGCTGGTGATCATCACGTTCCTGCACCTGGTGGTGGGTGAGATGGCCCCGAAGTCCTGGGCCATCGCGCACCCCGAGCGCTCGGCCACGCTGTTGGCGGTGCCGATGCGCGTCTTCATGTGGTTCACCCGCCCGATCCTGGTGTCGCTGAACAACATGGCGAACTGGCTGCTGGTCAAGGCGGGCGTGGAGCCGGCCAATCAGGTGGTGTCGGGTCAGAACCCCGACGATCTGGCGCAATTGGTTGCTCACTCCGTGAGCGTGGGGTCGCTGAACCGAGAGTATTCGGACCAGATCACCCGGGCGCTCGAGCTCGAAAGCCTCACGGTCGCGGACCTGCTGCGCGGCGGTGACCCCACCGCGGTGTCCGTCGGTGCCACGGTCGCGGACGTCCGTGCCGCGTCGCTCCGAACGGGTCACCTACGGATCCTGGTGCGCTCGCAGGACGACGTCGTGGGCGTGGTGCACGTGCGAGACACGTTGCAGGCGGAGGACACTCGGCCGATCGAGGAGTTCGTGCGTCCGGCGTTCGAGCTCGCGGCCGACCGCACCGTGTACACGGCGTTGGCCGAGATGCGCTCGACGCGCAACCACCTCGCGGTGGTGCGGGACGGCGGCGGGGCGGTGCTCGGTGTGATCACCCTGTCCGACGTGCTCGTGCGGCTGCTGCCCAGCGCGGAGCCGTCGCCGGAACCCGCGCGCGCCTGACGCGTTCGCGCTCGTCTCGGCCGGGGTCAGCCCGTGGTCGCCAGGGTCGAGGCGACTCCGAAGGCCACGGCCATGAGCGCGCACTCGGCCACCGCGCGGCGCACCGACACCGGGGCCGGCGTTCGGTGATCGCCGATCGTGGCCACCCAGGTGCGACGACGCCACCACCCGCCCGCGACCAGCAGGACCGCCAGTGCGGCCTTGGCCAGGACCAGCCGCCCGTAGCCGTCGGCCACCAACGCGGACACCGAGCCGAGTCGACCGGCGGCGGCGACCACCCCGGTGATCACGACGATGCCCACGCACCATCCGGCGGACCGCGAGTAGAGCGGCAGCATCTCCGCCCATCCGCCCCGACTCTGCAGGGTGAGGGCGAGGGCCAGCAGCACGCCCAGCCAGACGGAGGCGGCCAGCACGTGCAGGGCGATCATCGGTGCCCCGAACGCCTGCTGCCCGAGATGGCCCGTGATGGGGCGCATCACCACGGCGACGCCCACGGGCACCACCACGAGCACCCCCGAAACGTCGGCGCCGGTCCGCACCACCGCGACGGCCCCCGCCGCGAGCAGAGCGGTGATCAGGACGACGGCCGCTCCGAGCCGACCCCCGACGACGCCGCCGAGATAGTCCGCGAATCCGGCCGTCGTGAGGTCCGACGCGACGACGCCCTGCGACCGCGCCGCGCCGAGCAGGAGCAACGCCGCCTCGGTGACGCACCACGTCGCGGCGGTGACCACCACGGCCCGCCATGCACGGGCGTCGTCGACGTGCCGGGAGGTGGCGCCGACGAGCAGCACCACGCCCAGACCGAGGGTGGTCGCGGCGGCGAGATCGGCCACCGCGCGCAGGCCGCTGTCCGGCGGATCGGTCTCCCCTCGCGCGAGGATCACCGCCACCAGAACGCCGAGCGCGGCAGCCGGGACGACGGCGAGAGGCAACCACCGCTCGCGGGCGCCCTCCGTCGTCCCGGCTCCCGTCATGCTCGCGTCACCGACGCGAGCGGAGCGAGAATCCGAGCGCGCCGACGAATACCACGCCCGCCGCGACGAGGAACGGCCACAACGGGATTCCGCCCCCCGACTCGGACGACGCCGACGCGTTCGCGGCGGGACCGGGGGTGCCCGCTCCGGCCGTCGTCAACTCGAACGTGCGCGTGCCGCTTACCGGATGGCCGTCGGCCGAGGTGACGCGGTACGCGATGGTGTACGTCCCGGCCGGGCCGAGCTCGCGCAGGTCGACGGTCACCGTCGGACCCTCGACCCGCGGGTCGCCCTCGGACCACAGATTGCCGTCCGGCCCGACGACGGTGAGGGAGGCGAACTGCTCCTGCACCGCCTCGTTGAACGTCACCGACGCGGTCGCGGGACCGGCGTCGACCGAGCTCTCGTTCTCCGGCGAACTCCCGACCACCACGGAATGCGCAGCCGCCGTGGGCATTCCGACGAACAGCAGCGCGGCGAGGAGAAGCAGCACCGTGCGGATCCGACTCACGAGCGTCGACCCCGCAGCACGCTGCCGAGTCCGAGCGCCGCGCCGAGCGCACCGAGCACCAGGGCGACGCCCGCCACCCACAGCGCGGTGTCGTCGGACGACGACGATTCCGCGGCGGCCGTGGTCGTCGCGGTGTCGGACGCGGCGGCGGAATGCCCACCGTGACCGGCGTGCTCGTCGGCACTCGCGGCGGCGAGTTCCAGTGTGGGCGCCGGGTATTCGGGCTCGGCGCCGTCGGTGGCGGGTTGATCCCACGCGACGACCTGCCCGTCGCTGTAGGTCTGTCGCGCCGGGAAGGACACCGTGTCTTCGTCCGGCAGCGGGCCGGCGGACAGGACGAACTGCTGGAACTGGCCCGGTCCGACGCCGGGGTTGCCGGGGTCGGCCGTCCACGTGACGCCGGTGGCCTTGTCGTCCGCGGAGCGCTCCACGGTGGCGGTCCAGCCCGGCATGGGCTCGGTGCGCGCGGACGTGAGGTTCGGAAGGTCGACCGTCACCGACGTCGTCGACGCGGTGTCGGACTCCGTGGGCACCCGGACGGTGAGGACGGTGTACCCGCCCTGCGCCGCGCCGGGAGCGACGACGGTGACGTGAGCGGAGGCGACGCCCGCGGCGGCGATCATCGCGGCGGCGGACAGGGCACCCGTGCCGAGGGCACGCGTGACAGTGCGATTCATGAGGTTGTCTCTCTGGGTGAGGAAGGGAAAGGACCGGGAGCGTCAGGCGCTCGGCGGTCCGCGCCTCGAGAGAGCGGGCAGCAGGGGTACGGGAACGACGGCGGAGAGGTGGCCGGTGAGCGGCGGGCTCCCGGCCGGGGCCGGAACCAGCGGCACGAAGCGGATGGCCCGCAGCACCGAGCCCGCCACGGCGGCCAGGCGTTCCGCCGACGCGACGAGGACGGCACCGACCACGACCGCCGCCGCGTGCGCCGCCAGCATGGGGGCACCGACCGGGTGAGCGTGCCCCGTGGCCAGCACCAGGACGAGGTGGGCGATCACCTGACCGGCGGAGAGCCAGCCGGCGATGGGGATCCGACCGTCGCGCCGGGTCCCGACGGTCGACGCCGTGAGCCCGAGCCCGACGGACACCAGGGCCACGAGGGTCAGAGACGTGGAGTCGGGCGTCCCGCCGTCGGCGGTGGCGTGGGCGGCGACGGCGAGGGCCCCGGTGAGGGCGCCGACGGCGGCCCCCCGGAACGCGCGTCGTCGCTCGGTCACAGCGGTCCTAGCGGACGCCGAGGCGCGCGAGGATGTCGGCTTCGATGCCGTCGATCTCGTCGGAGATGGCGCCGTGGGCGAGGCTGCGCCGCTTGGGCGGCATCTGCTCGGCCGCGTGCACGGCGGTGGTGAGGTCGGACAGCCGGGCGCGGGACGCCTCGACGAAGCGGCCGGTCTCGGTGTCGCGGTGGGTGGTCTCGAGTTCCTTCAGCGACTTCTCGGCGCCGACGATGCGGGCGCTCAGCTTGGCGCCGTGCCCGGTGTACTGGCCGAGTTCCTTGACGTCGACACCCAGGCGCGCCGCGCGGGACTGATCGAGCTGCGAACGCACGGCCGTCGCCGCGCGGTAGGCGATGGGGACGAGCACGGGCGCGAGCACGCGGCCGATGCCGACCCACTTGCGCACCTTGGCCGGGTTGACCTTGCCCTCGCGGGCGCGCTGTTCGCGAGCGGCGAGGGCCTTGCGGTAGGCCTCGTCGGTCTTCTGCTGGCTCGCGAGCGCCTTGGCGTCGTTCTTGGCCAGCTTCTTCAGATGCTTGCGCTCGTTGCGGGCGGAGTACTTCGCTTCCAGTCCGGCCTTGTGCCGGAGGGCCTTCGCCTCCGCTTTACGGGTGGCCTTCCGAGTGGCGCGTCGTGACTTCTTCGTCAGCAGACCCATGGTCGATCCTGCCCCTTCGTGTCCGACGGCGCGCCGGGCGCCCACCTGCGGCGCCCCGACGGCGCCTCGTGCAGCCCAGCCTATCGGTCCGGACTGCCGTGTCGGCGGGTGGATCTACGCTGCGAGAGTGTCCCCTTCCGCCATGATCGACGCCGCCACGCTGACGCGGTGCCGTCACCGCGTGTACCTCGACACCGCGTACCGGTCCCTGATCGCCGACGTGCCGGAGGACACGGGGGTGCAGATGCGGCGGGAAGCGGCCGCGGTGCACCGGCTGGTGGTCAAGGACGCGCTGATGGCGGCCGATCCCGTGGGCTGGGTGGTCGTCCCGTCGGAGTTGTCGCATGCCGAGCGGGTACGGCGGACCACGCGGGCGCTGGAGGACGGGGCCCGGTACGTCTGGAACGCCACGTTCGCCGACGACGCCGAGGCAGGCCGGCGCGGCCGCTGCGATCTGCTGATCGCGGATCCCGCCGGGGGGTACATCCCGGTGCTGGTGGTCAACCACAAGGTCACCGACCCCGGTTCCGGGGCCATGACCAGCCCGTTCGGTCGGTGGGAGCCCGATGTCGACGTGGCGCGGAAGGTCCGTCCGCAGCTTCGGGACCAGCTCGGCGCGGTCCACGTGCACCGCCTGCTCGCCTCCCTCGGCCAGGACGGGAGGTCCGCCGTCGGCGGTGCGATCGGCTTCGGCGGGGACGTGATCCTGGTGCACGATCTGCTCGCCGTCGGCCCCACGTACGACGCGCGGTTCGCCGACCGTCTCGCGATCGCGCGTGGGGAGGCGGTCACCGCGCCGGTCAAGGTGTCCGAGTGCCGGTCCTGTCCGTGGTGGTCCGAGTGCGGGGAGACGCTGCGCCGGACGCGTGACGTCAGCCTCGTCGCCGCGGGGTCACGAGCGGACGCGTTGTACGCCGCGGGGATTCGCACCATCGACGAGCTCGCCGCGTGGACCTCCGACGCCCCGCCCGAGGAGTGGCCGCACGGGGATTTCGCGGAAGCCGTCGTCGTCGCGCAGGCGTGGTTGGCGCAGGCCCCGTTGGTGCGGCGTACGGAGACCGTCGCGGTGCAGCGCGCCGATGTCGAGGTGGACGTCGACATGGAGAGCTACCAGGAGCACGGCGCGTACATGTGGGGGACGCTGCTCGACCGGCGGGACGGATCCGCCCCGCGGTACCGGGCGTTCACCACGTGGGAGCCGGTGCCGACCATGGACGAGGCCCGCTCGTTCGCCGAGTTCTGGACGTGGCTCATGGGCGTCCGCGCGGAGGCGCACGAGTCGGGCCGGACCTTCGCCGCCTACTGCTACTCCCGCGCCGCGGAGGACAAGTGGCTGATCGGGTCCGCGCGTCGATTCGCCGGGATGGACGGCGTGCCCACCGAGGCGCAGGTGCGGGAGTTCATCGACGGCCCGGAGTGGGTCGACATGTACATCGCGGTGTCTCAGAACTTCGTCTGTCCGGACGGCAAGGGTCTGAAGAAGGTGGCGCCCGTCGCCGGGTTCACCTGGCGCGACGACGAGGCGGGCGGCGAGGCGTCGATGGCCTGGTACCGCGCGGCCGTCGGGTACGACGATGCGCCCGAATCCGACGGCGCCTTGATCACGACGGACCTCTCCCAGCGCGAGCGCCTGCTCGAGTACAACGAGGACGACGTCCGCGCCACCCACGCGCTGCGGGTGTGGATGGCCGGCGAGGACGTGCTCCGGCTCCCGACGGCGGCGGATTTGGCCCGCGCGTACCGCTGAGTGGGACCCCCGAACACGAGAGAGGCGCCCTCTCGCTGCGAGTCGGGGGTCGGCAGCGAGGGGACGCCTCAGGGTGTCTTCGGGCCTACGGCACCCATGGATGGGTGGCGGCGCGAAAACTTTCCGAGAAGATCAGCGCGGGGCCATACGCAGCGCGCCGTCCATGCGGATGGTCTCGCCGTTGAGGTAATCGTGCTCGACGATCATCTGCGCCAGCTGCGCGTATTCGGTCGGCTGGGCCAGGCGCGACGGGAAGGGCACACCGGCCTCGAGGCCGTGGCGGTACTCCTCGGTGACGCCGGCGAGCATCGGGGTGTCCACGATGCCGGGGGCGATGGTGTTGACGCGGATACCGACCTGCGCGAGGTCACGTGCCGCCGGAACGGTCATGCCGTGCACGCCGCCCTTGGACGCGGAGTAGGCGATCTGGCCGATCTGGCCCTCGAACGCCGCGACCGACGCGGTGTTGATGACCACGCCGCGCTGACCGGCGTCGTCGACGGTGGGGAGGGACTGCATGTGCTCGGCGGCCAGACGCATGACGTTGAACGTGCCGAGCAGGTTGATGGTGATGACGGTGCGGAACAGCTCGAGATCGTGCGCACCCTTCTTCGACAGGATGCGGCCCGCCCAGCCCACACCGGCGCAGTTGACGACGATGCGCAGCGGTACTCCGGCCTCGCCGATGGTCTTCAGGGCCGCGCGGACCTCCTCGTCGCTGGTGACGTCCGCGGCGATCAGCGTGACGCCGTCGGGCACGGAGTCGCCGGCCTTGTCGATGGAGGACTGCAGGTCCAGACCGAAGACGGTGACCCCGTTCTCGGCGAAGCGCTTCGCGGTGGCGGCACCCAGTCCCGATGCGCCGCCGGTGACCAGTGCTGCGGATCCTGCCATCTCCATGAGTCGGTCCTCTCGTCGTGCAGCCGCCACCCGAGTTAGTGACGACTTACCGAAATGCACCCTAGTCGGTTGGGGCACACTCGGGTCATGACCCCGACTGCCGACGATCTGGTCCTCCTGCGCCGCTGTGTCGCCCTGGCCCGGGAGGCGCTCGACGCCGGCGACGAGCCGTTCGGCTCCGTCCTGGTCGGTGCCGACGGCACGGTGCTGTTCGAGGACCGGAACCGGGTGAGCGGCGGCAACCGCACCCTGCATCCCGAGTTCACCATCACGCAGTGGGCGACGGACCACCTGACGCCGGCCGAGCGCGCCGCCTCGACCGTCTACACCTCGGGGGAACACTGCGCGATGTGCTCGGCCGCGCACGCCTGGGTGGGGCTGGGGCGCATCGTCTACGCGGTGTCGGGAGCGCAGCTCGGGGCCTGGCAGCGCGAGTGGGGAGTGCCCGCCGCGCCGGTGACGCCGCTGTCGATCCAGCAGGTCGCCCCGGGCCTGGAGGTGGACGGTCCGGCCGACGAGTTGGTCCCCGTGATGCGGGAGCTGCACGGCCAGGGCGCTTCCCGCTGACGGTTCCTACGTCTGCTGACGGTGCACCGTCCGTGAACGCGGGCAGCGTCAGCGGGAACCGGACGGGGCCGACTCCTCCGACTCCACAGCCGCCGGGGCGGGCTTGCGCATCCGCCAGGTGGTGAGCGCGCTGCCCACGGCCAGCACCACCACGGCGCCGACGATGCCGATGGACGACGTCGGGAAGACGCCCTCGAGGATCAGCCAGACACCGAAGACGAAGAACAGGGTGGCGGCGCCGAGCGTGATGAGCCGCTCCGGGAGGCGCTTGCCCAGCGTGGCGCCGACGACGATGGCCAGCGCGTCGGCGGCGACCATGCCGAGGGTCGAGCCGATCCAGACGCCCACCCAGTCGTTGTCGGAGGCGAGCGTGACGGTGGCGAGCATGGTCTTGTCGCCGAGCTCGGCGAGGAAGAACGCGGACGCGACGGCGATGAACGCGGACTTGGTGACGCGGTCGGCCTTGCTCTTCTCCTCCTCGTCGAGGCTGTCCCCGCGCAGGGTCCACAGGCCGAACACGAGGAACGCGACGCCGCCGACGATGCCGATGAGGTGGGTGGGCAGCGCGACGCCGAGGGAGTGACCGACGGCCACGGACACCAGGTGCACGACGGTGGTGGCGAGGGTGATGCCGCCGATGACGACCCACCAGCGGTACTTGAGGGCGAACGTCATCGCCATCAGCTGGGACTTGTCACCGAGCTCGGCGACGAAGATGACGCCGAAACTGAGCAGCAGGGCGGCGAGCACTGATACCTCCGTGGGCAGGCGCGTCGGCCTCCGCGAGGGGAGAGATCGGCCGGCGCTCGGCGCCGGGGTGCGGCGCCGTACGGTCATCGGACCGAAGGTCTCGCCCACCCGCCGGACGGCCGGTTCGCCGAGCCGGGAGCGGCCCGTACGGGCGCCGCGCCAGTATGTCGACTCGACGATTGGGGGCTACTCCCCTTCGCTGCCCACCACGCTAAAGTGCTGGTCAGGAGTGTGCAACTTCCGAAATTGCAGTTCGGCGGGCCGAAGAAAACCGTGTCGGACCCCGCCGCGCGGCGCTCCGGCGGCCCGTCAGCGGAACGCGTTCTCCCCGGTCATCGCCTGTCCCAGGATGAGGGTGTGCATCTCGACGGTGCCCTCGTAGGTGAGCACCGACTCGAGGTTGTTCATGTGGCGGATCACCGGATACTCGAGCGAGATTCCGTTGGCGCCCAGAATCGTGCGGGACGTGCGGCAGATGTCGAGCGCCTCGCGGACGTTGTTGAGCTTGCCCAGGCTGATCTCCTCGGTGCGCAGGGTGCCCGCGTCCTTGCGGCGGCCGAGGTGCAGCGCGAGCAGCAGCCCCTTCGTCAGCTCGAGGTTCATGTCCACGAGCTTCTGCTGGGTCAGCTGGAACCCGGAGAGGGGCCGGCCGAACTGGGTGCGCTCGGAGGCGTAGCTCAGCGCCGCCTGCAGGGACGATCGCGCCGCACCGAGCGAGCCCCAGACGATGCCGTACCGCGCCTCGTTGAGCGCCCCCAGCGGAGCCTTGAGCCCGCGCGCCTCGGGGAGCACCGCCGAGGCCGGCAGCCGCACTCCCTCGAGCACCAGTTCGCTGGTCACCGACGCGCGCAGCGACATCTTGTGCTCGATGCGGGGGGCGGAGAAGCCCGGCGTCGACGTCGGAACGACGAAGCCGTTCACGCCGTCGTCGGTCTTCGCCCACACCACGGCCACGTCGGCGACGCTGCCGTTGGTGATCCACATCTTGCGTCCGTCGATAATCCAGTCGTCGCCGTCCCGACGGGCCCGCGTCAGCATCGACGACGGGTCCGATCCGGCGTCGGGCTCAGTGAGGCCGAAGCAGCCGAGTGCCTCGCCGGCGGCCAGGCGCGGGAGCCACTCGGTCTTCTGCTCCTCGGAGCCGTACTTCCAGATCGAGTACATCGCGAGCGATCCCTGGACCGAGACCAGCGACCGCAGCCCGGAGTCCGTCGCTTCCAGTTCGAGGCAGGCCAGTCCGTACTCCGTCGCGCTCATGCCGGCGCAGCCGTACCCCGTGAGGTGCATGCCGAGCACGCCGAGGGCGCCGAGCTCCTTCGCCAACCCGCGGATGTCGTCGATCTCCCCGCGTTCGAACCAGTCGCCGACGTAGGGCTCCACGCGGCGTTCGCACAGGGACCGCACCGAGTCGCGCACCGCCTTCTCGTCGGCGGAGAGCAGGTCGTCGATCCCGGCGAGATCGAGGGCGGCGCGGGTGTCGATCATCGGAGATCCTTTCGGCGGGAGCGTGTGACCTCGACTGTATCCGCCGGCTCCGACCGGGTCAGGCGGCCAGCAGCATTGCCAGGACGGCGGTGTCGGGATCGCTGCCGGGGTCGAGCCCGACGCGGCTGATGAGCGAGGTCACCGTGCCGTCGGCCTCGGCCTCCACCCAGGCCGCGCGATGGTCGAGCCCGAGGTGCGGCAGGCCGGGCAGCAGCACGCACCCGGAGGCGGCGCCGGCGCATTCGGGCAGCGTGGGCATGGTTTCCGACGGCGGATGCAGCATCATCAGCGCGGCGGGCGAGTGGTGGGCGAAGCGTTCCGGGGTGACCGCGGCGTCGCCGACCACCGGTCCCTCGGCGACGACGAGGCCCACGGTGCCCTCGGCGGGATCGTCGGGCAGTTCCTCGCGAACGCCGAACACGGTCGTGGTGCCGAGCAGGCCGGGTGTCGACGCCACCCGCACGGTGAAGGCGAGCAGTTGCGCCCACTCCTTGGTGGTGTCGGGCCATCGGCCCGAGACCACGAAGCCGCGCAGCGTCCCGCCTGCCTGGAACGGCGCGACGGCGATGGGTCCGCGATGTACGTCCATGACTGCACCTCCGGTCCGGGGAGGGAAGAACACCACGCGCCCCATCTGGCACACAAGAGGGATCGAGTGCCAGGCGCGGGCTGGGCCCTCGCACGCGAGAACGCCGCCCCCGCGCGGGCGAGGACGGCGTTCCGAGTGACCCCTCACGGGGCCGGGGCACGATCAGGGGAAGATCAGGCCCGAGGTCTGCGAGGTGGCGGCGGCGAAGCGCTGCTGGACGTCGGCCCAGTTGACGACGTTCCAGAACGCCTTCACGTAGTCGGCCTTGACGTTCTTGTACTGCAGGTAGAAGGCGTGCTCCCACATGTCGACCTGCAGCAGCGGGATGATGCCGAGCGGCACGTTGGCCTGCTGGTCGTACAGCTGGAACGTGAGCAGCTTCTTGCCGAGAGTGTCCCAACCGAGGACGGCCCAGCCGGATCCCTGCAGGCCGTTGGCGGCCGCGGTGAACTGCGCACGGAACTTGTCGAACGAGCCGAACTGGTCGTCGATCGCCGCGGCGAGCTCGCCCTCGGGCTTGTCGCCACCGTTGGGGGAGAGGTTCTTCCACCAGATGGAGTGGTTCACGTGGCCGCCGAGGTGGAAGGCCAGGTTCTTCTCGAGCAGGAAGATCGAGCCGTGATCCTCCTTGTCGCGGGCGTCGGCCAGCTTCTCGAGGGCGGTGTTCACGCCGGCGACGTAGGTGGCGTGGTGCTTCGAGTGATGCAGCTCGTTGATCTCGCCCGAGATGTGGGGCTCCAGAGCGGCGTAGTCGTAGTCGAGGTCGGGCAATGTGTACTCGGACACGAATGTTCCCTTCTCATGCTGTCCGTCGACTCGCACGTCGGAGCCGACGATGGGGTTTCGGCCCGTCGATCGGACGGACCCGTCGGGGTCTGGCCTACCCTGACCCCGTCATTCGTACACCTCGCACCGGCCCGCGCACCCGACGGCCCGATACCACGTGGCTGCGTCGCACGTCGGCGAATTCGACCCACACATGAACGGAACCTTACGATCGGGTGCTATGTCCCCGGCTCGCGACTCCGACGAGGTGGCCGCCCCCGCGCGCGCCGCCGGTCTGCGGAGCGTGCGGTTCCCCGGCCTGAACGTGCTGCGCGCGGTCGCGGTCCTTGCCGTCGTGTACTCCCACATCTCGTACTACCTGGTCGACGACGTGGGCGGGACCTGGTGGGTCATCGACGCCGTCACCGCGACCCTGATCGACGTCGGCGGGCTCAATCACCACCTCTCGTTCGTCGGGGTGGCGTTCTTCATGATGCTGACCGGCCTGGTGTCGACGGCGTCGGTGGCGCGGAACTCGCCGCGCTCGTTCCTGGTGGGTCGCGCGGCGCGCCTGCTCCCGGTGTTCTGGTTGTCGATCCTCGCGGCCGTCGTGCTGGTTCGACTCGGGGTGAACGGCATGTTCTCCCAGACCGTCGGGATCAGTAACGCCGAAGCCGCGATGAGTTTCGTGCTCGGCGGGTTCTTCCTGCGTCCCGAAGTGGTGGTCCTCGGCGTCACCTGGACGCTGATCGTGCAGTTCGTGTTCTACGGCTACGCGGTCGCGCTGCGTCGTCTTCTCATGACGCGACCGGTTCTGGTGCCGACCCTCGGCGCCGCGCTGTGCTGGCTGGTCCTGCTCTACACGGACCTGGTGCCCTACGACTGGACGATCCCGATGCTCGACAAGGTCGCCGCGACGCTGCCGACGGTCTTCCTCGGTCAGATCGCCTACTTCGCGTTCGTGCGGATCGCGTCGTGGCGCGTTCTGGTCGGCGCGGCACTGGCGCAGTTCGCCGTCATCCAGTTCGCGATGACCGTCGACGCGTTTCACGTCGGCCAACGCGGCCACCTGTGGACGGTGCTGGTCCTCATCGTCGCGGTCGTGCTCGTCGCGCCGACCGACACCGCGTTCGGCCGCAGCCGCGTCGTGCACTGGTTGGCGACGCGCAGCTACACCATCTATCTGGTGCACACGCTGGTGCTCTATCGGATCTACGAGTGGGTGGAGCCGCACCTCGGCGCCACCGCCGCCGTCGCCGTCTTCGCTCTCGTCGTCGGCATCCTGTCCGACGTGGTGTACCGCTACGTCGAAACGCCCGCCTCGGCGTGGATCGCCAAGCGCTTCGCCGGCAGCGGGACGCCCGCCGCGGATCCGAAGGTCACGCCACCTGCGGCATGACCTGCTCGGCCACCAGCGCCAGGTGATCGAGGTCGTGGAGGTCGAGCACCTGCAGGTAGACGCGGGTCGAGCCGAGTTCGGCGAACCGTCCGAGGGTGTCCACCACCTGATCAGGTGATCCGGCCGCACCGTTGCGGAACACCTCGTCGACCTCGCGTCCGATCGCCCCGGCCCGTCGGGCCACCTCGGCATCGGACGACCCGCAGCACAGGACGAGGGCGTTGGAGAAGGTCATCGACGACGGGTCGCGCCCGGCCTCGGCGCAGGCCGCCCGGACGCGGTCGAACTGCGTGGCCGTGGTCTCGGCGTCGGCGAAGGGCAGGTTGAACTCGCTGGCGTAGCGCGCGGCCAACGCCGGCGTCCGCTTCTTCCCGCCGCCGCCGATGACGATCGGCACCGAGTCCTGCGCGGGCTTCGGCAGTCCGGGCGACCCGGTGACCGAGAAGTGGTGTCCCTGGTGGTCGAAGGTCCCGCCCTCCGGCGTGGCCCACATGCCGGTCACGATGGCCAGGGTGTCCTCGAAGCGATCGAAACGCTCGCCGACCGGCGGGAACGGAATCGCGCCCGCCGCGTGCTCCTCGGCGTACCACCCGGCGCCGAGCCCGAGTTCGACGCGGCCACCGCTCATCGCGTCGACCTGCGCGACGGACACCGCGAGGGGGCCCGGGTAGCGGAAGGTCGCCGAGGTGACCAGCGTCCCCAGGCGGATGGTCGACGTCTCGCGGGCCAGCCCGGCCAGGGTGACCCAGGCGTCGGTGGGCCCGGGGCGACCGTCGACGTTCATCGGGAGGTAGTGATCCGACCGGAAGAACGCATCGAATCCGAGGTCTTCCGACGCGCGGGCGACCCGGAGGAGGTCGTCGTAGGTCGCGCCCTGCTGCGGTTCGGTGAAGATGCGGAGGTCCATGCCTCGACTGTAGGAGACGTCGGGTTGGACGGCGCACGAAGCGCCGGGGCGTTCCTCCGTCCGGAATCCAGGACGGAACGGGTTTCAGGTCGGTTTCTGTGGATGCTTCTGTGGACAGTGTGGATAACTCGGCGCCCGCGCCGGTCCTGCGGTCGGCCCGACGACGGACCGTGGCACGGCGCTGCGCGTGAGCGCGCCAACGAAACGAGCGGCGCCCCGACGGGCGGTGCCCCTTCCCGGTGGGCGGCAGGGTCATCTGTCGACGACATCGCACCTGGCCGCGCCGCAGTCGGAGTCAGTGAAGCCGTGGGTGCCGTCCGGAAGGGCGGCCGCCCACTCTCCCTATGAGGTGACGTCCGATAGCGTCTCCGCGTGGCCAAATTCCCGAAAGTCCGAGAGCAGCACATCGCCGTCTTTGGCGAGGCGGGATCGGGCAAGACCGTCCTTGTGTCGTCGTTCTTCGGTCCGACGCAGGAAGGGTCCTACACGAACGACCTGTGGGACCTTCGTGGCCGATGACGCAGGTCAGGCGGGCCGGCTCTACAAGAACTACCTGGGCATGCGCGTCAAAGCGGAGACGCCGCTACCAAACCGATTTCAGGCCATCACCTATTACTTTTCGGTCAAACTAAAAGGCGGCGAGAACGCCGCTGCGAAGAATCGGCCCTTCGACGTCCTCCGACTCGCGTGGCACGACTACCCCGGTGAATGGTTCGGAACCGAACCCAATAGCCCTCTCGAGAGAGATCGGCGCATCGACAACTTCCGTTCGCTGCTTCGGTCCGATGTCGCAATCCTGTTGGTGGATGGACAGAAATTGTTAAACCACCGAGGGGAGGAGCACAAGTACCTCAAGTCGCTGATGTTCGCTTTCCGCCACGGGCTCCTTCAGCTAAAGGACGACCTGCTCGAGGACGGGCCCATCATCGAGTTCCCGCGGATCTGGATTCTGGCGTTGTCGAAAGCCGATCTGTTCCCGGATTGGGACGTCGACACCTTTCGTGATCTGGTCATCCTCAACGCAGCAGAGGACATCGAGCACTTCCGATCGACCGTCGCCGATCTGATCGATACGCCCGAGGCACTGTCGATCGGCGAGGACTTCATGCTGCTGTCGTCCGCCAAGTTCGAACGCAAGCTCGGTGGCGAGCAAACAGTCGGCATCGACTTGACGCATCGCATCGGTCTCGACCTGATTCTGCCTGTGGCATCCATCCTGCCGCTGCAACGCCGAGTGCAGTGGCACCAAAAGTTTGACATCTCCGTCAGGGTCCTGAAGTCACTCGCAGACGGCGCCGAACTGCTGGCTGCCGGCCTCGCGGGCGGCAAGTTCGCGCCGATCGAGAAGTTGCTTGCCCGGATGCCGAAAGTGGACAAGGCACTGCCGATCCTTACGACAGCAGCGCAGTTGGCGGGGCCGAAGCTCAAGGAAATGCACGAGCAGGCTCGCGCACAGAACGACTACCTGCGCGCAACCCTGACGCAGTTCAAAAGCGACCTCGAGCAAGGCGTCGACGACAAAGTAATCAGGAATCCCAAATGACCGCCCGACTGGGAGATCTCGGAAGCATGATGTGGGCCACGCGAGGCCGAAACTGGGGCTACCGGTTCCTCTTCGACGCAGGATTAAGCGATCCGTTGCCGGACTATGAACGCGCTTTCGGCGACCTTCGCGACGAACCGACGGCGTGGCGACGACACGACGGTTGCGTCGCGTTGCGTATTTCGGATCCCCTCGGGCGTCGCGATTCGGCAGGGCGCGTCATTCCCCACGAGTTCGTCTTGTACGGCGACCTCGCCGCGGCGGTCGAGTCCGTCGACGACGGCCTGCGCAAGGTGTGGCCACTGGTGTCCGAGGTGTACGCGAGCGTGTGGGACGCCTCGACCCCACCGGATCTGAGCAACGAAGCGTTCAACGAAGGACACCCACAGTGAAGCAGATCGCCGCTTAGCTCTTGGCCGCCACGACCGACGTTGACGGTGCTGAGAACTGGTCGACTCTGAAATGGCAATGCAACCGGGTACGGCGTCACCGACTCGGTTCGTCGTGTGGGTCGGTTGTTCTCGCGGGGTGTCCGTGCTTCGCCGCCAACGATCAGCAGTTTCAGGTAGATCGCCAGCTTCTCGAGCCATGGGCTCTCGTAGTCGAAGAGCTGCGACAAGAACTCGTACTGACGGACGTAGGTGCCGGCGTCCTTACGGAACATGGTCAGCTCGTCCATCGCGACCTTGTCGGATGCGTCGGCCGCTTCCTGCATCCGCACGGTGTAGCGCTGCGCGGCGGGCGCGATCCACTTTTCGAGGGCGCTGTTGCCCTTCTTCGCCAGGTAGTCGACGACCAGACCGTCGACCTCCGACCCCTCGTAGATGCCGAGGACCGCGAGCTTGCGTTCGGTGTTGTGCACGATGTTCGCATCGGTGAGGTCGGCGAGAGTCGTCACCTCGTAATACGGGGAGAACGACTCGACGACGTCGGACACTTCGTTGGCGAAGTCCAGCACGAACGTCTGATCCTTCAGCGGAGCGAAGGTGCGATTGAGGCGCGAGAGCGTCTGCACCGCTTGGACGCCGCCGAGCTTCTTGTCGACGTACATCGCAACCAGCTTGGGCTGATCGAAACCGGTCTGAAATTTGTTGGCCACCAGCATCACCTGGAACTCGTCCGTCGCGAGCGCATCCCTCAGATCCCGGCCCTTCAGGCCGGGGTTCATCGTGGTCTCGGTGAATGGATCGTTTGTACCCGACTCGGTATCGGTCACCTCGCCGGAGAATGCGACGAGTGCCGCGACGTCGGAGTAGCTGTGCTCGGTGACGTACTTGTCGAAGCCGAGCTTGTAGCGGACGGTCGCCTTGCGTGAGCTGGGACAACTATCGCTTTCGCGTGGCCGTCGAGACGCCACGCGACGTTCTCGCGGAAGTGCTCGACGATGATCGCGACTTTCTGCGCGATGTTGGTGGGGTGCAGCTTGACCCAGTTCATCACCAATTTCACCGCGGCGGATCGGTCCACCAGGTCGGCATCGGTGCCGTCGGTGGTGACAGCGATGGTGTCGTCGCTGGTGTAGCTGATGCCGTTGTGCGCCACGCGGAAAGCCGTCTTGTACGGGGTGTAATTGCTGCCGCACGGACAAGCGTACTGTTCTGCTACCAGACACCGCAGCAGGTGACTGCGCGACAGGCATCGACTTCGAGGGGACAACCTGATTCGTTATGTTTTCCAACCTGCCCAGCGCGTCTCAAATTTTCTACGAACCCGACCTTTACATCGGCAAAAGAGTGACCGTGAGCTGGGACAAGAGCGGAACGCTACTGTCGGTGGAGCAAACCAACCCATACGGACAATCGAAGGTACGTCTGGTTATCAAAGCGGACTATGGCGGCGAGACTTTCGACGTCGAGCTCGACTCCACCATGGCCGTAGAGGTCAGTAATCCGAGTCTGTGAGCGGACGGTTGCGGTCCGCAGTTCCGTCGAACGAACCGTCCTGCGTCAGTTAACTCTCCTGTTCACCCTCAATATCGGTATCGGGCACCGTCACACGCCTGGAAGGAGCCGGGGCCGCGTGATGCGGCCTGCTGCGACTCACCAAGAACCGGCGTGGCGGTGATCCGGCCGGGCCAACGCCAAACCCGCTGTTGCACAACATATTTAAATAGCCGATCATATTTATTATGACATAAACGCTGTTCAAGCTTACGCTACCCAGATTGCAATCGCTAGGGGCGTACTACCTGTCTCCGTTCCGTCGGAGGCAAGAGTGTTCTGTATCGGTTGCAAGGGCCTCACCTCGCGGCCGTCACGGTGCCTAACACGGTTTCGGGCCGCCGGCCCGGTCGACTGAACCGTCACGCGGTCCGTCTCGTCGTCGATCAGCTTCATGGCGCACACACCTCGATGCTCCAGTCGCCCGAACTGCGGACTATTTTGCGATCGTGTCGCGCCGCGGCGGGACTTTTGACCTAACCTCGGCGCATGTCGACGACACAGCAATTGCATGGTCAGTGGTGGGCGGCAGACGCAGCAGACCGCACCGTGTACGGGGTTCTCACGCTCGGCGATGACGCCGAGCCACGGCTTGATCTCGGCGGTGAACTACTGGGCTTCTCGCGCGACTCAGTCACCGTGCATGGCAGTTCGGGCGGTCGAGCCGTCTCGATTTTCGGCGCGTACGTTACAGCTGAGAGCGGCATCGTTCGCAACGGCGAAGATCACCGTCGCCAGACAATCGAGGGTGACGGCGTAGTGATCGGACAGAACCACGTGGCCGATAGGAACGCTCTGGCTTTCGCCGAGGCGGTGATCGAACTGGACTACTTGACGTTCTGGACAGCCGAGTTCGACCCGATGATTTCGCACCCGCCCGGCGGCGGGACTTCCTTCACCGTTCCCGATCCGCTGCCCCGTACTGCGTCCTACGGCGCAGTCCAAGTCACGGTCAGCAGCTATTCCAGCTATTCCGGCCAGAGCAGCTTCACTCGCGACGATATGGCCGTTCCCGGCCGGTTCAAGAACATCATCTTCGTATCAAGCATCGAGCGTCTCTCAGTCGACGACCACCTTGCTATCTCGCGCCGCCTCTCCGACCTCGTCACGATCGCGATGCACCGGCCCACAGGTGTCCGCGCCATCGCGTTTTATGAGACGGCCGGCTCCTCCGGCATTAGTGACCGCTATGAATGGTGGAGCGCGGACGACCTCCCGGAGGAGAACACCGTCCTGGACGAGCGCAGTCGACGTCGAATCAATTTTCGATTGTCCGACGTCGACGATGTCGAGCAGCTGCTCGGTCGGTGGAACGAACTCCATACCGGTGCCTTTTACGGTGTGGCGTCGTTGGTCGCACAGCTACGCGAAACGACCACGTTCTACGAAAGGAGCTTGACCCGGTTCTCCGGACACCTGATCTGTAGCGTTGCTGCTGCAGGAGAGGAGTCCGAGCCATGCCCGCTGCACATCCAGAGGAGTTC
>NZ_FOJN01000015.1 GCF_900111805.1 Rhodococcoides kroppenstedtii | reverse complement strand
TCGGCCGAGCGGCGGGATCGGCTCAACCACCTGCTCTTCCCCGGCCCGGCGAAGGAGTTGGCCGAGCACCGCGAGAAGTACGGGGACACCTCCGGGTTGTCGGCCAACCAGTTCTTCTACGGGCTCCGCCAGGGCGACGAGCACCGGGTGAAGCTCGAGAAGGGGGTGGAGTTGCTGATCGGACTCGAAGCTATCAGTGAACCGGACGAGGCGGGGATGCGCACGGTGATGTGCATCCTCAACGGGCAGTTGCGTCCGGTGTCGGTGCGGGACCGGTCGATCTCGGCAGAGGCGCCCACCACGGAGAAGGCGGACAAGAGCGATCCGTCGCATCTCGCCGCGCCGTTCGCCGGGGTCGTCACCCTGGTGGCGAAGGAGGGCGACAGTGTGGCGGCGGGAGAGACCGTGGCGACGATCGAGGCGATGAAGATGGAGGCCGCGGTCACCGCACCACGGTCGGGCACCATCACTCGCATCGCCCTGTCCGGGGTGGCTCGCGTCGAAGGCGGCGACCTCATCGCCGTCATCGCCGTCGGCGACACCACCGACCCCAACTGAGGTGACCCGCATCGTCGCCGGCCACGCCCGCGGGCGCACGCTGGCGGTGCCGCCGCGCGGTACTCGGCCCACGGCGGACCGGGTGCGCGAGGCGCTTTTCAGCGCTCTCGAGGCGCGCATGGATCTCGACGGCGCCGCCGTGCTCGACCTCTACGCGGGGTCGGGCGCGGTGGGCCTCGAATCGCTCTCGCGCGGAGCCGCGCACGTGCTCCTGGTGGAGAACGACGCCCGCGCGGCGCGGGTGATCGCACGCAACGTGACCACCGTCGGGCTGCCGGGCGCCGTCGTCCGCACGGCGACGGTGGCCGGGACGGTGTCGGCGCCGCCCGATCGCGAGTACGACCTGGTCTTCGCGGACCCGCCCTACGCCGTCTCCGACGCGGAGGTGGGCACGGCTCTGCGGCGCCTGGTCGACGGCGGATGGCTCGCCGACGACGCCCTCGTGGTGGTCGAGCGGTCGAGCAGATCCCCGGACACCGCGTGGCCGAGCGGGCTGTCCGCGGTGAAGTCCTGGACTTACGGTGAAGCACGCGTGGACCTGGCGCGTCGAGAGGTGGAGCGTCGCGAGGTGGAGCAGAGCGCCGACTGATACCTTCGCCGCTGTGACCCGCGTCGTGTGCCCCGGCTCGTTCGATCCTGTCCATCTCGGTCATCTCGACGTGATTGCCCGCGCGGCAACGCAATTCGACGAGGTCGTGGTGACCGTGGTGGTCAACCCGAACAAGAGTGGACTGTTCACGATCGACGAGCGCGTCGAGATGATCGACGCCTGCACCACCCACCTCGCCGGCGTGCGCGTGGACGTGTGGGAGGGGCTGCTGGTCGACTACGCGGCGCAACACGGTGCCACCGCGATGATCAAGGGCCTGCGCAACGCGGCCGACTTCGACTACGAGGTGCAGATGGCGCAGATGAACCGCCGCCTCACCGGCGTGGACACCGTCTTCCTCGGCACCGACCCGGTGCACAGCTGCCTGTCCAGCTCCCTCATCAAGGAAATTGCACGACTCGGCGGCGACGTCACGTCCATGGTGCCCTCCGTCGTGCACGAGCGGCTGCTCACCCGCCTGGCCGAGCGGGCCTGACCCCCCGACACACCGCCGCAGATGGCGCGTCCGCCGACGACCATCGCGCACACTGGGTGAGCAGGCCGGTCGATGGTGGTCCCGTGGAGGACCGCCGCGACGCTGACCGGCCACCGACGACGAAGTGAGGTCCAGGAACCGTGTACCGGGTATTCGAGGCGCTCGACGAGCTCGTGGCGATCGTCGAGGAAGCGCGGGGCGTTCCGATGACCGCCGGCTGCGTCGTGCCGCGCGGCGACGTCCTCGAACTGCTCGACGACGTGCGGGACGCGATCCCGGGTGAGCTCGACGACGCGCAGGACGTGCTGGACCACCGCGACAAGCTGGTGTCGGACGCGCGGACCGGTGCGGAGAAGACGATCTCGTCGGCCAACGCCGAGGCGACGTCGACGGTCGAGAACGCGCGCGAGGAGGCCGATCGGCTGCTCGCCGACGCCAAGGCGCACGCCGATCGCATGGTCGCCGAGGCCACCGCGCACGCCGAGTCCCTCGTCGCCGACGCGACCGCGCGAGCCGATGCGACCGTCGCCGACGGCGAGCGGGAGTACGAGGACCTGGTCGAACGCGCGCGGGCCGAGGCCCAGCGGCTCACCGACAGTGGCAACGCCGCGTACGAGCGGTCCGTCGCCGACGGTGTCGCGGAACAGGAACGCCTGGTGTCGCAGACCGAGGTGGTGACGGCGGCCCACGCCGAATCCGCTCGCGTCATCGACGCCGCGCACGCCGAGTCCGACCGCCTGCGCAGCGAATGCGACCTCTACGTCGACAGCAAGCTCGCCGAGTTCGAGGAATTGCTGTCCGGCACGCTCCGTTCGGTGGGACGGGGACGGCAGCAGTTGCGGACCGGAACCGGCGTGCCGAACTACGACGCCGACTTCTCCGCCCCGCGCGGCGAGTCGCGTTCCCGCTACTGAGTCGACGAGGCCCTCTCCGACGCGACCGAAGTTGAACGGGGCGGTTCGCTCCCGTACCGTGGAGTGGTTGCCCGCACCGCCCGTGCGGCAGGCTCCTGTACTTCTGTTCTCGAAAGGTCGTTCGTTGTCTTCCGCCGCTCGTTCCCGTTCCACTGGCCCCGTCTCGGAGCTGGTGGTGGACACCCGTCGTCTCGGACGGCGTGGTGGATCGATGATGCCGGTGCAACGTACGGTGCCCGCTCCGTCGCGGATCGGGCTCGACCTGATCGCGGTGCCGGAGGGGGCGGACCTCGACCTCGATCTGCGGCTGGAGTCCGTCACCGAGGGTGTGTTGGTCAGCGGCACCGTCGATGCCGACACCGTGGGCGAGTGCTCCCGTTGCCTGGAGCCGTTCACCTCGCACGTCCAGCTCCACCTGACCGAGCTGTTCGCGTATCCCGACAGCGTGACCGACGAGACGACGGACGCGGACGACGTCTACCGGGTCGAGGACGACGCGGCCGATCTCGAGCCGCTGATCGTCGACGTGGCGGGTCTCACGTTGCCGCTCCGGCCGCTGTGCAGCGAGGACTGCCAGGGGCTGTGCCCGGAATGCGGCATCCGCCTGTCGATTGCGGAACCCGGGCATGCGCATGAGACAATTGATCCTCGCTGGGCCGGTCTGGCAGCCAAGCTGCAGGATCAGAGCTCCGATACCTAGGTCCGCAGGCGTTTTGCGCGCCCGTGCGACCAGCACCGACAAGCAGTGCTCCCGACAGGGCAGCACGTCCGACAACGCAGTAAGACCGAGTACGAGGAGAAGTAGAAGTGGCTGTCCCGAAGCGCAAGATGTCGCGGTCCAACACCCGTTCGCGACGCAGCCAGTGGAAGACCACTGCACCCACGCTGATCTCGTGCCCCAACCGCGGCTGCGGCGAGAAGACCCTGCCCCACACGGTGTGCCCGAACTGCGGCACCTACAAGGGTCGCCAGGTCTCCGCGGCTGTCTGATCGAGCATCGATCGTGACCGACCAGATCACGACGCCGTCGCCCGAGAGCGGTGAGAGCGAGCACGCATCGCTTCTCGCCGCTCTCGGCGTTTCGGTGCACCCCGAACTTCTCGAACTGGCGCTGACCCACCGTTCGTACGCGTACGAGCACGGGGGTCTGCCCACCAACGAGCGCCTCGAATTCCTCGGTGACTCGGTGCTGGGGCTGTCGATCACCGAGAAGCTGTACACCACGCACCCGGACAAGTCCGAGGGCGAGCTGGCCAAGATCCGCGCCAGCGTGGTCAACATGCACGCCCTCGCCGAGGTCGCCCGCGGGCTCGGCGACGGCGGCCTCGGTGCGCACCTGCGCCTGGGCAAGGGCGAGGAGATGACGGGCGGACGGGACAAGCCGTCCATTCTGGCCGACGGGATGGAATCCCTGCTCGGTGCGATCCACGTCCAGCACGGCATCGACACGGCACGCGAGGTGGTCCTGCGCCTGTTCGAGGACCTGCTCGAGCGTGGTCCACGTCTGGGTGCCGGACTCGACTGGAAGACCAGCCTGCAGGAACTCACCGCGGTGAAGGGTCTGGGTGTGCCGGTCTACGAGATCTCCGCGACCGGGCCGGACCACGACAAGGAGTTCACCGCCACGGTTCTCGTCGGCGGCACCCCCTTCGGTACCGGTGTCGGCCGGACCAAGAAGGAAGCCGAGCAACGCGCTGCCGGCACCGCGTGGAACGACCTGTCCGACGGGGCCGCGGCGGTGCCCGCGGGCGGCGTCGGTACCGCGCCGACCGCCCCCGGGATCTGACCCGCCGGTGCCCGAGCTGCCCGAGGTCGAGGTCGTACGGCGTGGTCTGGACGATCACGTCGTCGGTTCCGTGTTGCACCGCGTCGAGGTGCTTCATCCGCGCGCGGCGCGGCGGCACGAGCTCGGCAGCCTGGACCTCGAGGCCCGGCTCGCCGGAACCGAGGTGCGCGCGGTCGATCGGCGCGGCAAGTATCTCTGGCTGGTGGTCGCGCCCCCCGGCGGCGACCTCGCGCGCGCCGACGCCATCGTGGTCCACCTCGGTATGAGCGGGCAGATGCTCGTGCAGCCCACCAGCGCGCCCGCCGAGAAGCACCTGCGCATCCGCGTCGACCTCGGCGACGACCGCGAACTGCGCTTCGTCGATCAACGGACCTTCGGTGGGTGGGCCGTGGCGGATCTGGTCGATTCCGGCGGCACCCCGGTGCCCGCGCCGGTCGCGCACATCGCGCGCGATCCGCTGGATCCGCTGTTCGACGTCGAGCAGGTGGTGGCGACGATGCGCGGCAAGCACACCGAGATCAAACGTGCCCTGCTCGACCAGACCGTCGTCTCGGGCGTCGGCAACATCTACGCCGACGAGTCGTTGTGGCGCAGCAAGATCCACGGTGCCCGTCTGACCGATTCGCTCACCCGGCCGGCCCTGCGGCGGGTGCTGCACCACGCCCACGCCGTGATGGGGGAGGCCCTGGCCCAGGGCGGAACGTCGTTCGATGCGCTCTACGTCAACGTCAACGGTCAGTCCGGGTACTTCGATCGGTCCCTCGCGGCCTACGGGCAGGAGGGCCTGCCGTGCCCGCGTTGCGGCGCACCCATCCGGCGGGAAAAGTTCATGAACCGCTCGTCGTTCAGCTGTCCCGGGTGTCAGCCGCGTCCGCGGGTGCGACGCGCGTAAGGAACGCGCAAACGAGTCCGGTTCCCGTCCCCGGTTCGGCCATGATGGACCCGTGACCTCGGGACAGTCCTCCGCGGCCGGCGACGCGCCGCCGCGTACGCGCGTGCTCGTGGTCGACGACGAGCCGGGGCTGGTGCGGGCGCTGCGCATCAACCTCGGTGTCCGTGGGTACGACGTCACGACGGCGACCACGGGCGCCGGAGCGTTGCGTGCGGCGGCGGACACCAAGCCGGACGTGGTGGTGCTCGATCTCGGACTGCCGGACCTGGACGGGCTCGAGGTGCTCGCCGGACTGCGGGGGTGGACGACGGTGCCGGTCGTGGTGCTCTCGGCGCGGACCGATTCGGCGGACAAGGTCGACGCCCTGGACGCCGGCGCGGACGACTACGTGACCAAGCCGTTCGGCATGGACGAGTTCCTCGCGCGCCTGCGGGCGGCGGTCCGTCGCGGGGCGGTCGGCGCGTCGGGGGATGCGGAGCCGGTGGTGGAGACCGACTCGTTCACCGTCGACCTCACGGCGAAGACGGTCACCAGGGACGGCGCGGCAGTGCACCTCACGCCGACGGAGTGGGGGATGCTCGAGATGCTCGTGCGGCACCGTGGACGACTGGTGAGCCAGAAGGAGGTGCTCCGGCAGGTGTGGGGGCCGGCGTACGAGTCGGAAACGCACTATCTCCGTGTCTATCTCGGCCAACTCCGTCGCAAGCTCGAAGCGGATCCGTCGCATCCCCGGCACCTGCTCACCGAGGCCGGGATGGGCTACCGGTTCCAGGTCTGACCTGCCTGCCTGCGGCTTCGAGGCGCTCGCCCGGGTTAGGTTGACCAGCGTGTTGGTCGACGGACGCCAGATCCCGGTGCACGGGAACGTGTTGCAACCGTTGACCCGTCGTACGAGCGACATCCTGCGGGTCGTCGCGTCCGCCGTGTTCCTCGGCCTCGTGATCGTGGGGTCGGTGATCACGCGCAGCCAGTGGATGGCCCTCGAGCGGTCGATCTCCGACATCGTCGGCGTTCTCACCCCGAGCCAGTCCAACGCCGTCTACCTCGTCTACAGCATCGCCATTCTCGCGTTGCCGTTCACGGTGCTCGCCGGCCTGGTCGCGGCACGGCGGTGGCGTCTGCTCGGTGGGTACCTCGCCGCGGCGGCGCTCGCGGCGCTGTCGCTCTCGATCAGCCCCAGTGGCATTTCCGCGCCCGGCTGGCACATCGACGAATCCACCCGGCTGGACACTCTCGCCTCCCAGGTTCTCGACGACCCGCGATGGATTGCCATCGTGGCCGCCGTGCTCACCGTGTCGGGGCCCGGCCTGCCGGCTCGGTGGCGTCGGGCCTGGTGGTTCCTGCTCCTCGCGTTCGTCCCGATCCACCTCGTGGTCAGCACCGTGGTTCCCGCCCGGTCGCTGATCGGCCTCTCGGTCGGTTGGCTCGCCGGGTCACTGGTGGTGTGGGTGGTGGGGACCCCGGCCCTCGAGGTGCCGCTCGACCGTGCGGTCCGCGAACTGGAACGCCGCGGCGTGTCGGTCTCCGCGCTGACCGTCCTGCGCCCCGCCGGCCTGGGTCCGCTGCTGCTGTCCGCGGACACGGGCGCCGCCGGCCCGGGCGCCGTGGTCGAACTCTTCGGCCCCAACCAGCGCAGCCGGGGCGCGCTCCGGTACGCCCGACGCATCGTGACCCTTCGGCCCAACGAGAACGCTCCGCTGCACGCCTCGCAGCGCCGCGCGGTGGAACACCGCGCGCTCATGGGCATCGCCGTCGACGCGCTCGGTGTGTCCGCCATCACCCCCACCGCGGTGGCGGACCTGGGCCGCGGCTGGGTCCTCTACGCCCACAGCGTGGCCCGCGGTCGTCCACTCGAACCGGGACGCGACCGAGACGTCGTCGCGTTGTGGCGGACCCTCGGCGTCCTTCGTGCCCGGCAGATCGCCCACGGCTCGCTGCGCGCGTCCGACGTCCGGATCGACGTCGACGGCACCGCGCTGCTGGACGGGTTCGGCACCGCCGAGCTGGGCGCGTCCCCGGCGCGACTGCGCTCCGATGCCGCGCAGTTGCTTCTGACCTCGGCGGCCCTGGTCGGCCCGGACGCCGCCGTCGACGCCGCCCTGGACAGGTTGGGCCCGACGGACGTGGTGGGGGCGTCGCGCCGCCTGACCCCGTCGGCGATACCCCGCCTCGTCCGGGACGAGGTCCCGGACGCCAAGGCCCTCATGACCGCCACCCGCGACACGGTGGCCGCGCGGACCGGCATCGGCACCATCACCGCCGAGCAGGTCACCCGGTTCTCCCGTAACCAGATCATCCAGCTGGTCCTGCTCATCGCGCTCGTCTACGTGGCGTATCCGTTCGTCGGGCAGTTGCCGACCTTCGCGACGGAACTGCGGTCGATCGACTGGGGTTGGGCCGCACTGGGACTCGTGATCTCCGGCGCGACGTACTTCGGAGCCGCGGCCGCTCTGTGGGCGTGTGCGAGCGGGCTCGTGAGCTACTGGCACACGACGGTCATGCAGGTGGCCAACACGTTCGCCGCGACCACGACCCCGGCAGGCGTCGGCGGGCTCGCCCTCTCGGTGCGGTTCCTGCAGAAGGGCGGCGTGTCGGTGGCGCGGTCCACCGCGGCGGTCGCGCTACAGCAGCTGGTGCAGGTCATCGCCCACGTCACGCTGCTCGTTGCGTTCTCCGTGGCGGCGGGCCAGACGGCCGACATCACGCGCTTCGTTCCCGGCGCGACCATCCTCTATCTCGTGGCCGGCGTCGCGTTCGGCGCGCTCGGCGCCTTCCTGTTCGTCCCCACGCTCCGGCGATTCCTCCGGACGGCGGTACGGCCGCAACTGGCCGAGGTGTGGGCGGATCTGCGGGAGCTGGCGCGCAGCCCCGGCCGATTCGCCCTCATCGTCGCCGGCTGCGCGGCCACGACGCTCGGTGCCGCCGCGGCGCTCTGGGTGAGTGTGCAGGCCTTCGGCGGCGGCACCACCTTCGTCACCGTCACGGTGGTCACGATGATCGGCGGAACCCTGGCCTCGGCCGCACCCACGCCGGGCGGCGTCGGTGCGGTGGAGGCGGCGCTGATCGGCGGCCTCGCCGCCTTCGGACTCCCCGCGGCGGTGGCCGTGCCGTCGGTTCTGCTCTACCGGGTGCTCACGTGCTGGATCCCGGTATTCCTCGGCTGGCCGATCATGCGGTGGATGACCCGACGCGAGCTGATCTGACCACCCCCTACGATCGGGCCATGGCTGAACTCTGGGTCGAGCGCACCGGCACCCGCCGCTACACGGGCAAGAGCGACCGCGGGGCGGAGGTGCTGATCGGGTCCGAGGACGTCCCCGGCGTCTTCACCCCCGGCGAGCTGCTGAAGATCGCGCTCGCCGCATGCACCGGGATGAGTTCGGATCGGCCCCTCGCGCGTCGACTCGGCGAGAACTACGACGCGACCGTGCGCGTCTCGGGTGCCGCGGACCGGGAGAACGAGGTCTACCCGCGGCTCGAGGAGATCCTCGAGGTCGATCTCAGCGAGCTGGACGCCGAGGCGCAGGAGCGGTTGCTCACCGTGGTCACCAAGGCCGTCGACAAGGTCTGCACCGTCGGACGCACCCTGAAGGCCGGCACCGAGATCGACCTCACGGTGGCGGTCGACGGATGAGCAGCCCGTCGGCGGAGGACCAGCGTCTCGACGCCTGGGTGCACGGCACCGTCCAGGGCGTCGGCTTCAGGTGGTGGACCCGCTCCCAGGCGCTCGAACTCGGCCTGGTCGGCTCGGCCACCAACACCGCCGACGGCCGGGTGCACGTGGTCGCGGAGGGGCCGAGCGATCGACTCGACGCGCTGCTCGCCGCGCTGCGGTCCGACGCGACGCCCGGTTCGGTGACCACCGTGGTGGACAGCCGCGGTCCCGCGCGGGGCGGCCTGTCGGGCTTCGTCGAGCGGTAGGCTGCTCAGCCGTGCCTCCGACCGAATCCGCGTACCCGACGCGCGTGCGCGCTGCCGTACGGGACACGGGGCCGAGGCAGCCGTGCACCTGAAGAGTCTCACGCTCAAGGGCTTCAAGTCCTTCGCGTCCGCGACCACCCTGCGCTTCGAGCCGGGCATCACCTGCGTCGTCGGGCCCAACGGTTCCGGCAAGTCCAACGTGGTCGACGCCCTCACCTGGGTGATGGGTGAGCAGGGCGCCAAGGCCCTGCGCGGCGGGAAGATGGAGGACGTCATCTTCGCCGGCACGTCCGGCCGGGCGGCCTTGGGGCGTGCCGAGGTGACGCTGACCATCGACAACGCCGACGGTGCGTTGCCGATCGACTACTCCGAGGTCTCCATCACGCGGCGAATGTTCCGCGACGGGGCCGGGGAGTACGAGATCAACGGATCTTCCTGCCGCTTGATGGACGTCCAGGAGCTGCTCAGCGACTCCGGCATCGGCCGTGAGATGCACGTCATCGTCGGCCAGGGCCGTCTCGCCGCCATTCTCGAGTCGCGGCCGGAAGACCGCCGTGCCTTCATCGAGGAGGCCGCCGGTGTCCTCAAACACCGCAAGCGCAAGGAGAAGGCGCTTCGCAAGCTGGATGCGATGCAGGCCAACCTCGCTCGGCTGACCGACCTCACCACCGAACTGCGTCGCCAGCTCAAGCCGCTCGGTCGGCAGGCCGAGGTCGCGCGCCGGGCGCAGACCGTGCAGGCCGATCTGCGCGACGCCCGCCTCCGTCTCGCGGCGGACGATCTGGTGACCCGGCGTCGGGAACTGGCGGAACAGACCCGCGACGAGGACCGCATCCGCACCGAGCAGGCCGCCGTCGCCGACGCGCTCGCCGAGGGCGAGGCGGTCCTCGCGCGAGCGGAAGCCGAACTGGCCCAGCTCACCCCCAGTGCCGAGGCGGCCGCAGCCGGGTGGTTCGAGCTCTCCGCGCTGGCGGAACGGGTGAGCGCCACGGTGCGCATCGCCACCGAGCGGGCGCGCCATCTCGACGGCGCGGCGGACGATCGCGGCGGGCCCGATCCCGACGAACTCGACGAGCGCGCCGAGGAGATGGCGGAGGAAGAGGAGCGGCTCGCGGAGGCCGTCGAGATCGCGCGCGAGGCGCTCGACGCCGCCCGGGACGCGTTGTCCGAGCGTGAGGCCGCCGCCGCCGACGCCGACCGTGCGCACGCCGCCGCGGTGCGGGCCGTCGCCGACCGCCGCGAAGGGTTGGCGCGCTTGGCCGGCCGCCTCGACGGTCTGCGGGCGCGGGTCGAGTCCCACGACGCCGAGCTGACCCGACTCTCGGCCGCCATCGAGGAGGCGACGTCGCGCGGAGACGAGGCCCGCACGGAATTCGAGACCGTGCAGGACCGCGTCGGCGAGCTCGATGCCGGCGAAGCCGGGCTGGACCTGCAGCACGAGCGTGCCGTCGACGCCGCGGCGCGCGCCGACGCGCGCGTGGCCGAACTGCAGGCGCAGGAGCGGGAGGCCGCGCACCGCGTCGCGTCGCTGCGCGCCCGCATCGAGGCCCTCGAGACCACGCTCGACCGCGGCGACGGGGGCGCATGGCTGGCCGACCGAGGCCTGGCGGACGGCGGACGGCTCGGCGACCATCTCACCGTCGCGGCCGGGTACGAGGTGGCCGTGGCCGCCGCGCTCGGTGCCGGCGCGGACGCCGTCGTGGTCTCGTCCGGCGACCGCGCCCACGAAGCGCTGCGGGTCCTGCGCGACGACGACGGGGGCCGCGCGGCCATCGTCCACCGCACCGCGTCGTCGACCGACGGTTCCGGGGCGGGACGCGACGGGCAGGACGACGGGACCGTGCCGGGGGTGTCGGCACTGTCCGTCGTGACCGCCGGCGACGCGGTCCGCGGGGCCGTCGCGTCGCTGCTCGCGGACGTCCGCATCGTCGAGACGGCAGCCGAGGCGGCCGCCGTCGTCGACACCGATCCCCGCGCCCGCGCCGTCACCCGGCGGGGCGACCTGCTCGGCCACGGGTGGGTCACCGGCGGCTCCGATCGCCGGCCGAGTTCCCTCGAGGTCCAGGCCACCATCGACGAGTCCACGGCCGAGCTGGCCGAGTACGAGCGCCGGGTCGGGGAAGCACTGGCGGCGTTGTCCGGCGCGCTCGCCGAACAGGCGGACCGCCGGGAGGTCGCCGAGCAGGCACTCGCCGCCCTCACCGAGTCCGACGCGGCCATGTCCGCCGTCTACGAGCAGCTCGGCCGGCTCGGTCAGGTCGCCCGGGTGGCGCAGCAGGACGTTGATCGCCTCCGCGAGCAGCGTCGGCGGGTGGAGGAGCAGCGCGACGAGGCCGCGGCCGCGCTCGCCGAGCACGAGGAACGGGTGCGGCTCGCCGAGGACGACGCCGCCGGTGACGGGGACGACGGGGACGCCGGGGAGGAGTGGGCCCTCGCCCGCGAGGAGGCAGCCGCCGCCGTCACCGAGGTGCGCGCGGTGGAGGTCGAGGCACGACTGGCCCTGCGGACGGCGGAGGAACGCGCCGCGTCCGTGCGGGGCCGGGCGGAGGGCCTGCGTCGTCAGGCGCGGATCGAGCGCGAGGCCCGCGCCCGCGCCGAGGTCGCCCGGGCGCGGCGGGCCCGCTCGGCCGCCGTCGCCGCCGCGGTGGCGGAGTCCGGTGCCGCCCTCACGGAGCGGCTCGAACTCGTCGTCGCCGATGCTGCCGCCACCCGCGACGAGCTGACGCGTCGCCGCACCGACCGCGCGGCCGAGGTCGAGCGCACCCGCGAGCAGGTCCGCGCCCTGGCGGCCCGGGTCGCGGAGCTGACCGACGCGGCGCATCGGGACGAGGTGGCCAAGGCGCAGGCCGTGCTGCGGATCGAGCAGCTCGAACAGGGCGTCGTCGAGCAGTTCGCCATCGCTCCCGACGACCTGATCGCCGAGTACGGGCCCGACGTCACCCTGCCGCCCACCGACCTCGAACTCGCCGAGTACGAGCAGGCGAAGGAACGGGGAGAGCAGGTGACCCGTCCGGCGCCCCTGCCGTTCGATCGCGCCGAGCAGGAACGCCGCGTCAAGCGGGCCGAGCGGGATCTGGCGACCCTGGGCAAGGTGAACCCGTTGGCGCTCGAGGAGTTCGCCGCGCTCGAGGAGCGCTACAACTTTCTCTCCACTCAGCTCGAGGACGTCAAGAGTGCGCGGAAGGACCTCCTGGGGGTCGTCGCGGACGTGGACGCACGGATCCTGCAGGTGTTCACCGACGCCTACGCCGACGTCGAGCGGGAGTTCGTCGGAGTGTTCGCCACGCTGTTCCCCGGCGGCGAGGGACGGTTGGTGCTGACCGACCCGTCGGACATGCTCACCACCGGCATCGAGGTCGAGGCCCGGCCGCCGGGCAAGAAGGTCAAGCGGCTCTCGCTGCTCTCCGGCGGGGAGAAGTCGCTGACGGCGGTGGCGATGCTCGTCGCGATCTTCCGGGCTCGCCCGTCCCCGTTCTACGTGATGGACGAGGTGGAGGCGGCGCTCGACGACACCAACCTCCGACGCCTGATCTCCCTCTTCGAGCAGCTGCGGGAGAAATCGCAGCTGATCGTCATCACGCACCAGAAGCCGACCATGGAGGTCGCGGACGCGCTGTACGGGGTGAGCATGCGCGGCGACGGCATCACCACGGTCATCTCGCAACGTCTGCCCCGCGCCGCCGGCTGACACCCTGAGACACCTCGGGGCGCGGCCGTCCTGAGACACTGGTGGACGTGACCACCGAACTCTGGATCGTCGTAGCCGCTGTCCTGGCACTTCTCGTCGTCGTGCTCGTCGTCGGGTCGGTGTTGGCGCGCCGTCGACGGATCTCGCTCCGCGGTGACACCGAGGAGAAGCCGCGGGAGGTCGACCGTTCCGGCGGGTACAAGGCGAGTACGGGCTTCGACTTCTCCCGCGGCACGGCGGCTCCTCCCGAGCCGGTGCGTCGGGAACCCGCTCGGCCGGACCTTCCGGGGGAGCGCACCGACACCGACGACCAGCCGCGGGTGGGCGACGACGCCAGCGTGCCGCGCGACGCGCCGAAGCGCGGGATCACCGACGTCACGTTGCCCGAACCCGCCGCGGCGCCCGAGGCTCCGGCCGCACCCGAGGCTCCGGCTGCACCCGAGGCCCCCGCCGCACCCGAGGCACCCGAGGCCCCCGCTGCACCCGAGGCTCCCGCTGCACCGGCGCCGGCGCCCGAGGCCGCACCGGTGCTCGACGACATCGATCCCACCGAGGGGCGGCTGCACCGGCTGCGGGGCCGACTCTCGCGCTCGCAGAACGCCGTCGGCCGCTCGCTCCTGGGCCTGCTCGGTGGCGGCGACCTCGACGAGGATTCCTGGGAGGAGGTCGAGGACACGCTTCTGGTCGCGGACCTCGGCAGCGCGGCGACCGGCGAGATCGTCGCCACCCTGCGCGAGCAGATGGCCGTGCGCAACGTCCGGACCGAGAGCGAGGCCCGCGCCCTGCTGCGCGAGGTGTTGATCGATCAGCTCACGCCGTCGTTCGATCGCTCGATCCGCGCGCTCCCGCACGGTGATCGACCGTCGGTGCTCCTGGTCGTCGGTGTCAACGGAACGGGAAAGACCACCACGACGGGCAAGCTCGCCCGCGTCCTGGTCGCCGACGGCCGACGCGTGATCCTGGGTGCGGCCGACACCTTCCGCGCCGCCGCCGCGGACCAGTTGCAGACGTGGGCGGAGCGCGTCGGCGCCGACGTGGTCCGGGGCAAGGAGGGGGCGGATCCCGCTGCGGTGGCGTTCGATGCTGTCAGTCGCGGCATTGCCGACGGAGTCGACTGCGTGCTGGTCGACACGGCGGGTCGCCTGCACACCAAGACCGGCCTGATGGACGAACTCGGCAAGGTCAAGCGGGTCATCGAGAAGAGGGCCCCGGTGGACGACGTGCTGCTGGTCCTCGACGCGACGATCGGTCAGAACGGCCTGGCGCAGGCCCGCGTGTTCGCGCAGGTGGTCGACATCACCGGTGTGGTCCTGACCAAGCTCGACGGAACAGCGAAGGGCGGCATCGTCTTCCAGGTGCAGCGCGAGCTCGGCGTACCGGTGAAACTGGTCGGGCTGGGGGAGGGCGCGGACGACCTCGCACCCTTCGATCCGGCCGCGTTCGTGGACGCTCTGCTGGGCTGATCGGCGTGCGTTCGGCCCGGGGTCCGGCCCGGGACGCCGTCGCGCAACACGTTCGCAACATGATCGGTCGCGGCGTTCACACGGCCGAAACCCCGTGGTGTCGCCGCGGAAACAGCCACTGAGCACTCTTCTCTCCAGGTATTCAGCCACCGTCGGCTGGGCCGAGGTACAAGGAGGAGGCTCGAGGTGGATTTCCCCGTAATCGGTGCACCCGACACCGGTGACACAGCATGGATGCTGACCAGCGCAGCATTCGTGTTGCTCATGGTCCCGGGACTGGCGTTCTTCTACGGCGGCATGGTCCGCGCGAAGAGCGTCCTGAACATGATCATGATGAGCGTGTCCGCGATGGGTGTCGTGGGCGTGCTGTGGGTGCTGTACGGCTATTCGATGGTCTTCGGCGAGGACAAGGCCGGCATCGTCGGTGATCCCCTGCAGTTCTTCGGCCTGAAGGGCCTGATCGGCGGCACCTACCTGGCCGGCGAGGACGAGGCCGGCGCCCTGGTGGACGCGGCGATCCCGCTGGTGGGCACCATCCCCGCCACGGTGTTCGTCTCCTTCCAGGCCATGTTCGCCATCCTCACGGTGGCCCTGATCTCCGGTGCGGTCGCCGACCGTCTGCGCTTCGGACCGTGGATGCTCTTCGCCGCACTCTGGGCGACCCTGGTCTACTTCCCCGTGGCGCACTGGGTGTTCTCCTTCGACGAGGTCACCACGCAGACGGGCGGCTGGATCGCCAACAAGGTCGAGGCCATCGACTTCGCCGGTGGTACCGCGGTCCACATCAACGCCGGTGCGGCCGGTCTGGTGCTCGCTCTGATCCTCGGCAAGCGCAAGGGATGGCCGAAGACGCCGTTCCGCCCGCACAACCTCCCCTTCGTCATGCTCGGCGCGGGCCTGCTGTGGTTCGGCTGGTTCGGCTTCAACGCCGGCTCCGCCGTCGGCTCCAACGGCATCGCGGGTGCCACGTTCGTCACCACCATCGCCGCCACCGCGGCCGCGATGCTCGCCTGGCTGCTCACCGAGCGCATCCGCGACGGTCACGCCACCTCCCTCGGCGGCGCGTCGGGCATCGTCGCCGGCCTGGTGGCCATCACCCCCGCCTGCAGCTCGGTCAACATCCTCGGCGCGCTGGTCATCGGCGTGGTCTCCGGTGTGCTCTGCGCCCTCGCGGTCGGCCTGAAGTTCCGCTTCGGCTACGACGACTCGCTCGACGTCGTGGGCGTCCACCTGGTCGGTGGTCTGGTCGGCACCATCCTGGTCGGCTTCGTCGCCACCGAGGAGGCCCCGGCCGGTGT
Source organism: Rhodococcoides kroppenstedtii (assembly GCF_900111805.1). Taxonomy (GTDB): domain Bacteria; phylum Actinomycetota; class Actinomycetes; order Mycobacteriales; family Mycobacteriaceae; genus Rhodococcoides; species Rhodococcoides kroppenstedtii. Next base: position 100,107 of record NZ_FOJN01000015.1, on the reverse strand, counting down.
CGCCGGACTGTTCTACGGCGGCGGCGCGTCGCAGCTGTGGGCTCAGCTCATCGGTGCGGGCGCGGTCCTGCTCTACTCTCTGGTGGGAACAGCCATCGTGGCGCTCATCGTCAAGTACACCGTGGGCCTGCGCATCGACGACGAGGGCGAGTCCCTCGGCGCCGATGAATCCGAACACGCCGAGACGGGCTACGACTTCGCAGCCCTCGGCGGATCTTCCATGGGCCGCGTGCCCGCCAAGGAGGCGTGAGATGAAGTTGATCACCGCAATCGTCAAGCCGTTCACCCTCGAGGACGTCAAGACGGGTCTCGAGCAGGCCGGGATCCTCGGCATGACCGTCAGCGAGGTCCAGGGGTACGGCCGGCAGAAGGGCCACACCGAGGTCTACCGCGGTGCGGAGTACTCGGTGGACTTCGTGCCGAAGGTGCGCGTGGAGGTCGTCGTCGACGACGCGGCCGTGGACAAGGTGGTCGAGGTGATCGTCGAGGCGGCACGCACCGGCAAGATCGGTGACGGCAAGGTCTGGGTCTCGCCGGTCGAGGCCGTGGTCCGGGTACGGACGGGGGAGCGCGGCACCGACGCGCTCTGACCCCGTATCCCGCTGGGACCGGCCGTGATTCCACCCGAGAAACGTGGTGGGGTCACGGCCGGTCCCGTCGGAGCGTCAGCGATATCCGCCGGACCCGAGAGGACACGAGATGGCTACGGAACGAGCAAGCGGCACGACCGCCGGTGCGACCGATCTGGTGCGGGCGCGGGCCAAGCTCCTGGAGGGCCGCGGGCGCGCCCGACTGGCCGCCCCGGCGCTGCGCGAGGCGTTGACGGACCTCTTCGAATTGTGGCTCACCACCACCGCTTCGGAGGTGGGCATCACCCCGGACAGTGGGTTCGCGGTGCTCGCGGTGGGGGGACTCGCCCGGCGGGAGATGTTGCCGTTCTCCGACCTCGACCTGGTGCTCCTGCACGACGACATGGAACCGGCCCTGGTTTCGGACGTCGCGGACAAGCTCTGGTATCCCCTGTGGGACGCCCACATCGGGCTCGACCACAGTGTGCGGACCCCCGGTCAGGCGCTGGACGTGGCGGCGTCCGATCTCACCGCGGCGCTCGGTCTGCTGGACGCGCGACACATCGTCGGCGACAAGGAACTCAGCGCCGCCGTCGTCTCGGGCATCGTTCGCCAGTGGCGCAGCGGAATACGTGACCGGTTCCCCGAGCTGTCGGAGGCGACCCGCGCCCGGTGGAACCGCAGCGGCGACATCGCCCATCGCGCCGAGCCCGACCTCAAGAGCGGTCGCGGTGGCCTGCGCGATGTCCAACTGCTCGACGCCCTCTCGCTCGCCCAGGTGACCGACGCGATGCCCGGACTGGGTCCCGACTCTCCGAGTGGCGGTGTGCAGGAAGCACATCGGCGGATTCTCGACGTGCGCACCGAACTCCACCGGGTCGCCGGGCGGGGCCGCGATCATCTGCGCGCACAGGACGCCGACGAGATCGCGGCCGCCCTGCGGCTCGGTGATCGCTTCGATCTGGCCCGGGTGCTCACCGATTCGGCGCGCACCATCGGCTACTCCGTCGACGTGGGTCTGCGGACGGCGGCCAATGCGCTTCCGCGCCGGGGACTCTCGCGACTGCGCCTGGTGCCGGTGCGGCGACCGCTCGACGAGGGTGTCGTGGAACATGCCGGAGAGGTGGTCCTCGCCCGCGACGCCCGGCCGACCAAGGACCCGGGTCTGATCATGCGGGTCGCAGCGGCGGCCGCGGTGACGGGACTGCCGATGTCCGCCTCGACCCTGCGCCGACTCTCCGACAGCGCACCGGAACTCCGGGAACCGTGGCCGAAGGAAGCGCTGGACGATCTGCTGGTCGTTCTCGGGTCCGGTCGTCGCGCCGTCGCGGTGATCGAGGCCCTCGACCGCACCGGACTGTGGGGCCGCCTGATGCCGGAATGGGGTGCGGTGCGCGATCTTCCGCCCCGCGACGCCGTGCACACCTGGACCGTCGACCGGCATCTGGTGGAGACCGCCGCCGTCGCCTCGGGTCTGACCACCCGGGTCGCACGGCCGGATCTGCTGGTGCTCGGGGCGTTGCTGCACGACATCGGCAAGGGCCGCGGCGGCGACCACAGCGTGGTGGGGGCGGACATCGCCGCGCAGATCGGCCGGCGACTCGGACTGTGGCCGTCGGACCTCGCGGTCGTGGTGGCGATGGTGCGTCATCATCTGCTGCTGCCGGACACCGCGACGCGGCGCGACCTGGACGATCCCGCCACCGTGGAACGCGTCGTCGACACCCTCGGCGGCGATGCCCGGTTGCTGGAGTTGCTCCACGCCCTCGCCGAAGCCGACTCGATCGCGACCGGTCCCGGCGTCTGGGGCGAGTGGAAGGCGTCGCTCATCGGGGATCTCGTGCACCGATGCCGACTGGTCGTGGCGGGGGAGACCCTGCCCGAGCCCGATCCGGTGGACCCGGCGTTGCTGGCACGCGCCGACGAGGGCGTCGTGGTCGATCTGACGCCGACCGACGCGCCGCACACGTTCGACGTGACGGTCGTGGCGCCGGACCGTCGCGGACTGCTGTCCAACGCGGCCGGGGTGCTCGCGCTGGCGTCGCTGCGGGTGCTGTCCGCCTCGGTGACGAGCGCGCGGGGTCATGCGGTGAACCGATTCGTCGTCAGCCCGGCCTTCGGTGGCCCGCCGGAACCGGGGCTGCTCCGTCAGGAGTTGATCCGCTCACTCGACGGCGACCTGCCCCTGCTCGAGCGGCTCGAGGCCAAGGAGGCGGAGGCCCGATCGGCGTCGACACCGGGGTTGCTGCCCGACCCGGCGGACTCCATGCGCGCGGTCGGGGGTCTTCCCCTGCACGCCCAGGCGCCGCCGCGCATCCTGTGGTTCGACGGGGAGGACCCCGCGCAGGCGGTGGTCGAGGTCCGCGCGGAGGACCGTCCCGGCCTGCTGTGTCGGTTGGCCGCGGTGTTCGAGACGCACGGCACCGACGTCCTGTGGGCCAAGGTGGCCACGCGAGGCACGTCGGTGATCGACGCCTTCGGGATAGATCTGTCCGGGGGAGGCGAGCCCACCTCGGTCCTGCGCGGCGAGATCGAACGCAGCCTGCTCGCGGTGGTTCCCGCCCCCGCTCCGCCTGCCGAGGACGACGAGCGGCCCTAGCACCTGGTCGCCACGGTCGTCGGCTGCGACCGTTAGGCTGGGTGAGCACGTCGTCCGCGGAAATTCAGGAGCGTCATCGGTGTTCGAATCACTGTCCGACAGATTGACCGGGAGCCTCAAGGATCTGCGAGGCAAGGGTCGGCTGTCGGCGTCCGACATCGACGCGGTGTGCCGTGAGATCCGGTTGGCGCTGCTCGACGCCGACGTCGCCCTGCCCGTGGTCCGCGCGTTCATCGCCCGGATCAAGGAGCGTGCGAAGGGCGCGGAGGTCTCCGCCGCGCTCAACCCTGCCCAGCAGGTGGTCAAGATCGTCAACGACGAGCTGGTCGGCATTCTGGGCGGCGAGACCCGGCGACTGACGTTCGCGAAGAACCCGCCGACGGTGATCATGCTGGCCGGCCTGCAGGGTTCCGGTAAGACCACCCTGGCGGGCAAGCTCGCGCGGTGGCTGAAGACGCAGAACCACACCCCGCTGCTCGTGGCGTGCGACCTCCAGCGCCCCGGGGCGGTCTCGCAGCTGCAGATCGTCGGAGAGCGGGCCGGTGCGGCGGTGTTCGCTCCGCATCCGGGCACCTCGATCGGCGGCGGTGAGAACGCGCTCGGCGTGTCCGCGGCCGACCCGGTGGAGGTCGCCCGCGCCGGTGTCGCCGAGGCCCGCGCCAAGCAGCACGACGTCGTCATCATCGACACCGCGGGCCGCCTGGGCATCGATGCGGAACTGATGGGCCAGGCCGCGGGCATCCGCGACGCGACCGAGCCGGACGAGGTGCTGTTCGTCCTCGACGCGATGATCGGTCAGGACGCCGTCAGCACCGCCGAGGCGTTCCAGGACGGAGTCGGGTTCACCGGTGTCGTGCTGACCAAGCTCGACGGCGACGCCCGCGGCGGCGCGGCCCTGTCCGTCCGCGAGGTCACGGGCCGACCGATCATGTTCGCCTCCACCGGCGAGAAGCTCGAGGACTTCGACGTCTTCCATCCGGACCGGATGGCCAGTCGCATCCTCGGGATGGGCGACCTCCTCAGTCTCATCGAGCAGGCCGAGACGGTCTTCGACGCGAAGCAGGCCGAGGACACCGCGGCGAAGATCGGTTCGGGTCAGCTGACCCTCGAGGACTTCCTCGAGCAGATGATGGCGATCCGCAAGATGGGCCCGATCGGCAACCTGCTCGGCATGCTCCCCGGCGCGGGCCAGATGAAGGACGCACTGGCGTCCGTCGACGACAAGCAACTCGACCGTGTTCAGGCCATCATTCGCGGCATGACCCCGGCCGAGCGCGCGGATCCCAAGATCATCAACGCGTCTCGACGTCTGCGCATCGCGAACGGTTCCGGCGTCAAGGTGTCCGACGTCAATCAGCTGGTCGATCGTTTCTTCGAGGCCCGCAAGATGATGGCGTCGATGGCGGGCCGCATGGGCATGCCGGGGGCGCGCAAGCAGGTCCAGCGGTCCAAGAAGGGGAAGAAGGGCAAGAAGGGTGGTCGCGGGCCCACGCCACCGAAGGTGCGGGGTGGGTTCCCCGGTGGCCTGCCCGCCGGGATGCCCGACCTGTCCTCGATGCCCAAGGGGCTCGACCAGTTGCCGCCGGGGCTCGAAGGTTTCGATCTCTCCCAGCTGAAGCTGCCGAAGAAGTAGACGGCGCGTGCGGATCGGTCCGAACCTCCACCTGCGCGGCGTCCTGCTGGGCGGGGACGGCGAATCGACCGACCCGGTGGACGTGTGGGTGCGGGACGGACTGATCTCTCTGGATCCGGTTCCCGGTGCCGTCACGATCGCCGACGGTGGATGGATCCTGCCCGGACTGGTCGACGCGCACTGTCACGTCGGCATCCGGTACGGCGGCGGACACGAGGACGAGGCGGGCACGATCGCGCAGGCCACCCGCGAGCGCGAGGTGGGTGCGCTGCTCCTTCGTGACGCCGGGTCGCCCGTGGACACCCGCGCACTCGACGATCACGACGACCTGCCGCGGATCATCCGGGCCGGTCGGCACATCGCGAGGCCGAAGCGCTACATCCCCGGTCTTCCCGTCGATCTCGAGGACGAGTCGCAGTTGCCGGAGGCGGTGGCGCAGCAGGCGCGGTTCGGGGACGGGTGGGTCAAGCTCGTGGGCGACTGGATCGACCGCGGGGTCGGGGATCTCGCCCCCTTGTGGAGCGACGACGTCCTGCGTGACGCGATCGACGCGGCACACCGCGAGGGCGCGCGCGTGACCGCGCACGTCTTCGGCGAGGACGCCCTGCCGGGATTGATCGCCGCGGGAATCGACTGCATCGAGCACGGCACCGGGCTGACCGACGACACCGTCGAGATGATGGTCGAGCACGGCACGGCACTGGTGCCCACATTGATCAACATCGAGACGTTCCCGTCCATCGCCGACAGTGCGGGCAAGTACCCGGTCTACGCGAAGCACATGCGGGACCTGCACGCCCGGGTGGCCGACACCGTGGGACGCGCGCACGACGCGGGCGTGCCGATCTACGCCGGAACCGACGCCGGGGGCGGCATCGAACACGGTCGGGTGGCGGACGAGGTGGCCGCGCTCGTCGGGGTCGGGATGACGCCGACGGAGGCGCTCGGCGCCGCGAGCTGGGCTGCGCGGCGGTGGCTGGGTCACGCCGGCATCGACCACGGCGCGCCCGCGGATCTCGTGTTCCACACCGAGGATCCGCGGCTCGGTCCCGAGGTCCTGTCGGCGCCGGACGTGGTGGTCCTCCGCGGTCGCGTGTGGTGATCGCCGGTGGCGGGCGTGTCACCGGCCGGAGCGATAGCTGTCTCGATTGCTATCGGCCGGAGCGACAGCTGTCTCGATTGCTATCGGCCCGAGCGATAGCTGTCTCGATTGCTATCGGCCGGAGCGATAGCGGCGCTCGGGCCGCCCGGCCCGGCCGTACTGCAGGCGCACCGAGACGGCGCCGGTGGCCAGATAGTGCTCGAGGTACCGCCGCGCGCTGACCCGTGAGATACCCACGGCCTCGGCGCATTCGGAGGCCGACAGTTCCGCCCCGGTGGCGACGGCGTCCAGCACCAACCGCCCCGTCTCCGCCGACAGCCCCTTCGGTAGTGGAAGCGGTCGCGCCTCCGGGCGAGCGTCGGCCGCCGAACTGCCGCCGAAGAGCGAATCGACCAGGTTCTGGTCCGCCGCACCGGATTCCAGGGCCTCGGTGCGCGCCCGGAAGGACTCCAACTTGTCGCGAAGCTGGGGGTACTCGAACGGCTTGATGAGGTAGTCCGCCGCCCCGCCGCTCAGAGCGTCGGCCACCGTGTCGAGTTCGCGGGCGGCCGTGATCATGATGACGCCCACCGGGTTCTTCTCGGCCCGCAGACGCCGGAGGACGTCGAGACCGGACGTGTCGGGCAGATGGACGTCGAGCAGGATGAGGTCCGGACCCAGTTCCGCCACGGCGGTGAACGCCGCCGCGGCGGTGTGGGCGATTCCGACGGCGGTGAATCCGTCGGTGTGGTCGACGAATCGACGATGGATGTCGGCGACCATGAAGTCGTCGTCGACCACGAGAACGGTCGGCACGGTGGGTCCTCTCTGCTCGAAGAAGGGGGATCAGCCGAGCGGGATACGGACGCGGAAGCGCGCGCCACCGGCGTCGGAGTCGTCGACGACGGCGGTGCCGCCGTGTTGCACGCTGACCAGTCGGACCAGGGCGAGTCCGATGCCCCGTCCACCGGGAGTATCCGGCTTGGACGTCACTCCCCGCGAGAACACCACGTCTCGCATGTCCTCCGGCACACCGGGTCCTGAGTCGGTGACCTCCACCAGCAGGTCGGGCTCGTCCTGCAGCCGCACCACGATGCGCTCCGCGCCGGAGTCGCGGGAGACGTCCAGCGCGTTGTCGACCAGGTTCCCGACGACGGTGATGACGTCCGTGGACAGGGTGGGATCCAACGCGCGCAGGTGCGACGCGGGATCGAGATCGAGTCGCACCCCGACCTCGGCCGCCAGCGACGTCTTGGCAATCAGCAGGGCGGCCACGGCCGGGTCGTGGACGTGCGCGGTGATGGACTCGCTGATCTCGGCGCGGCGGCGGGTGAGCGTGCCCACCAGCGCCGTCACCTCGTCGTAGCTGCCGAGCTGGGCCAGTCCGGAGATGGTGTGCAGTTGATTGGCGAACTCGTGGGTCTGGGCCCGCAGGGTGTCGGTGACCGATTTGTGGGACGTCAGCTGGCTCTGCATCGACGCGAGCTCGGTGCTGTCGCGCATGGTGGTGACCGTACCGATGCTCCGGCCGCGTCGCTCGGACCCCGACGCGGCGTCGCCCCGCATGGTCGCGCTGCGGCGGTTCACCGCGAGAACGCGGGTGGCCGTGGTGATCACGAGGTCCTCGACCTCGCCCTGCGCCAGCAGCACCTCCGTGAGGCCGGGGTCGATGCCGACCTCGTCCACCGGGCGGCCGACGACACCCGGCTCGACGCCGAGCAGGGCCACGGCGCTGTCGTTGATCATGGTGATCCGACCGTCGGTGTCGACGGCGATCACCCCTTCGCGGATGCTGTGCAGCAACGCTTCTCGGTGATCGGCCAGGGTCGCGATCTCGGCCGTCTCGAGGCCCAGGGTGTGGCGGCGGACGCGCCGGGAGAGCAGGACGGAGCCGACGGCACCGAGTCCGGCCCCGATGCCGAGGTAGATCAGGAGTCGAGCGCCCGAGCCGGACAACAACATCCACGTCGACGGGTAGTTCTCGGACACCGTGACCACGGCGAGGACGCGCCCGTCGGTGTCGAGAACCGGGACGTGGCCGGCGATCGACCGTCGGCCGTCGACGGTGACGTCGCCGTACCACCCGCGCCCGCGCACCGCGTCGCTGTCACCGAGATCGGCCCGGCCCCGCACGCGCGTCGGGTCGGTGGAGACGAGGACCCGGCCGTCGGGGGCGGCGATCTCGGCGATCGTCGCCCCCGACAGTGAGGCGGCGCGGTCGACGTCGGGTGCCAGGACCTGCTCAACCAGGGGGGCGTCGAGCTGCTCGCGAACGATCGGTGTCGAGGCAAGGGATTCGGCCACGGACAGCATCCGGCCGCCTCGGAGGTCGCGGAACTCCCGCGTGGACTGATGAACCGACACGGCGGCGACGGCGCCGAGCACGACCGCGACGACGGCCAACTGCAGGACCAGCACCTGGCCGGCGAGGGTGCGGCGTCGTCGGACCCGATGCCGGACGACGCGGCGGGATGGCGACCACAAAGAACACTACTTTCGTTGCTACCGAATACGTGACCTGTGTCACGCGGCATCTCATGATTGCCCTCGATCACAGTCTGACATGCAGTAACGAGACGAATCGAGGATCGATGCCGAGAAGGCTGATCGCCGCCCTGGCGCTGCTGCTCCTGGTGGCGTCGTGCGGGGTGACCCGCGGCGACGAGGGAGAGGGGCTGCACCGTCTGCGCATGATGGTGCCCAACAGCCCCGGCGGCGGGTACGACCTGACCGCGCGCACCGCGGTGAAGATCATGGAGGACGAGGACATTACCGGCCGCGTCGAGGTGTTCAACGTCATCGGTGCCGGCGGCACCGTCGCCATGGCGCGCCTGATGAACGAGGCCGGCAACGAGGACCTCATGATGATGATGGGCCTCGGTGTCGTGGGCGCCGTCTACACCAACGGGTCCGCGGCCCGCGTGTCCGATGCGACACCGCTGGCGAAGATGATCGAGGAGCAGGAAGGCATCCTCGTGCCGGCCGACTCGCCGTTCCGCACCGTCGGCGATCTGGTCGCCGCGTGGACCGCGAATCCCGAATCGATCACCGTCGGCGGCGGTTCGTCGCCCGGCGGACCCGATCACCTCTTCCCCATGGAGGTCGCGCAGACGGTGGGAATCGATCCCACGACCGTCAACTACATCTCCTACGACGGCGGCGGCGATCTGCTGACGGCGTTGCTGGGCAACAAGATCGCCGCCGGTACCTCCGGCCTGGGCGAGTACGTCGACCAGATCGAGTCCGGCCAGGTCCGCGTGCTCGCCGTGTCCGGCTCCGAGCGGGTGCCCGGTGTCGACGCCCCGACACTGCGCGAGGCGGGCATCGATCTCGAATTCACCAACTGGCGCGGCATTCTCGCGCCTCCCGGCCTGTAGGACGAGCTGCGCGCCGAGATGATCGAGGCCCTCACCACGCTCCACGGGACGGACGCATGGAAGGAAGCACTCGTGACCAACGGATGGACCGACGCGTTCGAGACCGGAGACGCGTTCGAGACGTTCCTGCAGGAGCAGGACGCTCGGGTCGAGTCGACCCTGACCGAGCTGGGGCTCGTGTGACCGCCACGGTGAACCGGCCACCCGAGCCCGGTGACACGTCCGCACGACGGCCCCGCGATCTCGCCCAGTTCGGCGTCTGCGCCGTCCTCGTGGTGGTGGGGGTGTTCCTCCTCGTCGACGCGATGAACCTGACGGCGGAGTTCGCCAAGGTCGACCCGGTGGGGCCGAAGCTGTTCCCGATCGTCATCGGCACCGGTCTGCTGCTCTGCGCCGTGGCCCTCGCGATCGCCACCCTGCGAGGCTCGCAGGTGGAACCGGAAAGCGGCGAGGACGTCGACGTCTCGTCGCCGGCCGACTGGAAGACCGTCGGACTGCTCGTCGGGCTCTTCGTGGCCACCATCGCTCTGGTCGACGTGCTCGGCTGGGTGATCATGGGTGCACTGCTGTTCGGCGGTGCCGCAACGATTCTCGGCAATCGTCATTGGGTCCGGAACCTCGTGATCGGCCTCGTGCTCTCGCTGGTGAGCTTCTACGCGTTCTACGTCGGACTCGGAATCCCGCTGTCCGCAGGCATTCTGGACGGGATTCTCTGATGGACAATCTCACCTGGCTCCTGGAGGGCCTGTCGCAGGCGGCGACGCCGATGAACCTGCTCTACGCCTGCATCGGCGTGTTGCTCGGCACCGCCGTGGGCGTGCTGCCCGGCATCGGGCCGGCCATGACCGTGGCGCTGCTGCTGCCCATCACCTACAACGTCAGTCCCAGTGCGGCGTTCATCATGTTCGCCGGCATCTACTACGGCGGCATGTACGGCGGGTCGACCACCTCGATTCTGTTGAACACCCCCGGTGAATCGTCGTCGGTCATCACTGCCCTCGAGGGCAACAAGATGGCCAAGGCCGGACGGGCCGCGCAGGCGCTGGCGACCGCGGCCATCGGATCCTTCGTCGCCGGCACCATCGGCACGCTGCTGCTGGTGCTCTTCGCTCCGATCGTCTCGCGGTTCGCCGTGACCCTCGGTGCGCCGTCGTACCTGGCGATCATGTTGCTGGCGCTGGTGGCGGTCACGGCCGTTCTCGGCTCGTCGAAGCTGCGCGGGTGCATCTCCCTGCTGCTGGGTCTGTCGATCGGCCTCGTCGGTATCGACTTCCTCACCGGTCAGCCCCGTGCGACGTTCGGCATCCCACTGCTGTCCGACGGCATCGACATCGTCGTCATCGCGGTCGCCGTCTTCGCGCTCGGCGAAGCCCTGTGGGTCGCAGCGCATCTGCGTCGCAAGCCCGCCGAGGTCATCCCGGTCGGGCGTCCCTGGATGGGCAAGGGCGACTGGAAGCGGTCCTGGAAGCCGTGGCTACGCGGCACCGCGTTCGGCTTCCCGTTCGGGGCGCTGCCGGCCGGTGGCGCCGAGCTGCCCACGTTCCTGTCGTACATCACCGAGAAGAAGCTGACCAAGCACCCGGAGCAGTTCGGCAAGGGCGCCATCGAGGGTGTGGCCGGCCCGGAGGCCGCGAACAACGCGTCCGCGGCGGGCACGCTGGTGCCGATGCTGTCGCTGGGTCTGCCCACCAACGCCACCGCGGCCGTCATGCTGACCGCGTTCGTGTCCTACGGCATCCAGCCCGGACCCACGCTCTTCGACAAGGAACCGCTGCTGGTCTGGACGCTCATCGCGAGCTTGTTCATCGGCAACTTCCTGCTGCTCGCGCTGAACCTGCCACTCGCGCCGCTCTGGGCGAAGCTGCTGCGCACGCCGCGGCCCTACCTGTACGCCGGCATCCTGTTCTTCGCGGTTCTCGGGGCCTACGCGGTCAACTTGCAGTGGCTCGACCTCGCCCTGCTGCTCGTCTTCGGGCTCCTGGGTCTGATGATGCGGCGCTTCGGACTGCCGGTCCTGCCACTCATCATCGGCGTCATCCTCGGCCCGCGCATCGAGCGTCAGCTGCGCCAGACGCTGCAGCTCAACGAGGGCAACTGGAGCGGCATCTTCACCGAGCCGATCGCGGTGGCCGTGTACGTCGTCATCGCCGTCCTGCTGGTCGCGCCGTTCCTCGGCCGTCTCGTCGGCCGCCGCGCCGCCGCCGCCGTTCCGGAGCCCACCCGAGAGAAGGAGAACGCATGATCGTCGTCGGCTACACCCCGGATCGCTACGGGGCCGCCGCACTCGACCACGGCATCGCCGAGGCCCGCGTCCGGGGCACCGGGGTGCGCGTGGTGAACGCGACGCGCGGCGACGCGCTGGTCGACACCAAGTTCGCCGGCGACGGCGATGTCGACGCGCTGGAATCGACGCTGGCGGAGTCGGGAATCGAGCACCAGATCGAGAGCGACGTCTCCGTCGACCCCGTGGACGCGCTGCTCGGCGCGATGGACCGCGACGACGCGGAGTTGCTGGTGATCGGGATCCGGCACCGCTCGCCGGTGGGGAAGTTGCTCATGGGCAGCACGGCCCAGCGGTTGCTGCTGCAGTGCGACAAGCCGGTGCTGGCGGTGAAGCCGGGGGAGTAGGCCGGTCGGAGGCATCGATTTCACGGGCGGGCAGTGGTCTGGCAGAATGGACCGCTGTCCGCCCGTCTCCGGTTACGCACCGCGCGGCGGTCACGACACCCCTTCATCGCAAAACCGGGTGCACGCGCCGTGTGCATCGCTGAATTGCGCCGTGACCAATTCAGGTCGCCTCGGCGACCGCATCGAAAGAGGCTCTGTTCTCCATGGCAGTCAAGATCAAGCTCACCCGTCTCGGCAAGATCCGCAACCCGCAGTACCGCATCGTCGTCGCCGACGCGCGTACCCGTCGCGGTGGTCGCGCGATCGAGACGATCGGCAAGTACCACCCGAAGGAAGAGCCCTCCCTGATCGAGGTCGACACCGAGCGCGCGCAGTACTGGCTGGGCGTCGGTGCGCAGCCCACCGAGCCGGTCGAGGCCATCCTCAAGATCACCGGTGACTGGCAGAAGTTCAAGGGCCTGCCGGGCGCCGAGGGCACCCTCAAGGTGAAGGAGCAGGGCCCGTCCAAGCTGGACCTGTTCAACGCCGCCCTCGCCGCGGCCGACAACGAGCCGGTCGCCGAGGCCACCACGCCGAAGAAGAAGAAGGCCGCCAAGGCCGACGACGCCGAGGCCGGGTCGGCCGAGGCCGCCGACGCGACCGACGAGTCCGCCGACAAGTGAGCGCGATGGTCGCCGACGCCGTCGAACATCTCGTTCGCGGCATCGTCTCCAACCCCGACGACGTCCGGGTCGAGATGATCACCGGTCGTCGCGGTCGGACCGTCGAGGTGCACGTCCATCCGGACGATCTCGGCAAGGTCATCGGCCGCGGCGGTCGGACCGCCACGGCCATCCGCACTCTGGTCACCGGTATCGGTGGGCGCGGCATCCGTGTCGACGTCATCGACACCGATCGCTGAGTCCCCGTCCGTGGAGCTCGTGATCGGCCGAGTGGCCAAGTCGCACGGTATCCGCGGCGAGGTGGTCGTGGAGGTGAGAACGGACGAGCCCGACGAGCGATTCGCGCCGGGCACCGTCCTCCGTGGTCGCGCTCGCGGTGCCGCAGCCACGACAGATTTCACGGTGGAAGCCGCCCGGGAACATTCCGGGCGGCTTCTGCTGCGTCTGTCCGAGGTCTCCGATCGGGCGTCGGCGGATGCGCTGCGCGGCACGCTGTTCGTGGTCGACACCGCGGAGCTGCCGGAGTCGTCGGACCCCGACGAGTTCTACGACCACGAACTCGAGGGCATGACCGTGCGCTACGCGGAAGGTCACGCCCGTGCGGGGGAGAAGATCGGGACCGTCCGCGAGGTGTTGCATTCCGCCGCAGGCGAATTGCTGTCGGTGCGCCCCGCCGACGCCGACCGCGGCGAGGTGCTGATCCCGTTCGTCGCGGTGATGGTGCCGCGGGTGTCGCGCGAGGAGCGCGTGATCGAGGTGGATCCGCCGGACGGCTTGTTGAGCGAGCCGTGACCGACCCTGCACTGCGGCTCGACGACGTCACCGCCGCGCTGCGGCTGGACGTGGTCACCATCTTCCCCGAGTACCTCGAGCCCATGCGAACGGCATTGCTGGGCAAGGCGATCGAGCGCGGTCTGGTGTCGCTGGGCGTGCACGATCTGCGGGACTGGACGCACGACGTCCACAAGGCCGTCGACGACTCGCCCTACGGCGGGGGTCCCGGCATGGTCATGAAACCGACGGTGTGGGGCGACGCCCTGGACGCCGTCTCGGCGAATTCGGAGGACCCGATCCTCGTGGTGCCGACGCCCGCCGGGGTGCCGTTCACCCAGCGCACCGCCGAACGGTGGTCCCGCGAGCGGCATCTGATCTTCGCCTGTGGACGGTACGAGGGCATCGACCAACGGGTGTTCGACGACGCGGCCCGGCGCATGCGGGTCGAGGAGGTCAGCATCGGCGACTACGTCCTCATCGGGGGTGAGGCCGCAGTGCTGGTGATGACGGAAGCGGTGACCCGCCTGATCCCCGGCGTCCTGGGCAATCAGCAGTCGCACGAACAGGATTCGTTCTCCGACGGGCTCCTCGAAGGGCCCGGGTACACGCGGCCCGCGGTGTGGCGAGATCTGGAGGTTCCGCCGGTGCTGTTGTCGGGCAACCATGCTCGAATCGACGAGTGGCGCCGGGAGCAGTCGCTCGCGCGCACCCGTGAGCGTCGACCCGACCTGCTCTAGTCGATCACGCCGTCGGGAAACAGAATCCGCAGAGCGCCGGTCACGGTGATGCGGGCGTGCTTGGCCCCGTCGTCGTCGACGACGTCGGTGTCGGTGGTGTCGTCCCGACCGCCGGATGCGCCGTACCAGGGCTCCTCTCGGGACAGCACGGCCAGGACGAATCGCTCGTCCGGACCGACGAACCCGGTGCTCAGGTGGATCCACCGGCCGTCCACGCAACACATCCACCCCTGCTTGACGCCGCGCGTCGACTCTCCGGACAACGCTCGGGGGATGCCGAACGTCTGCGGGTAGCCGTCGGTTCCGAGCGGGGTGTAGCGCTCGAGATCGGTGAGGATCGTCTCGCGGTCGGCGGGGGAGAGGCCGCCGCGTCCGTCGAGCAGGGCGTCGTAGTACGAGACCAGGTCGCGGGCGGTGGTGCGGGTGTTCCACCAGATGCCGTCGTCGGATGGGGTGGTCGACCCCAGCCCGTATCGCGCGGCGACGCGGCCGACCAGGTCGCTGCCCCCGGCGAAATCCCACAGAACTTGCGCCGCGTCGTCGTCCGAGGACGACAGCATCGGGGCGATCCGTTCACGGACGTCGTCCGGTAGGTCGATCTCGCCGCGGGAGGCGCGTATCAGCAGGTCGTCGGCGACGAACAGTTTGACCACCGACGCCGTCTCGACGGGATCGTCGTCACCGATCCCGCGATAGGTGTCGGTCTGCCGATCGAGATACCCGATGGACACGACGGCCCCACGCTTTGCCGCGCCGTCCACGGCCTGTTGCAGTCGGCTCTGCGGATCGGGTGCCGGTGTCATGTCCGGGGCGGGAAAGGGTTCCGCGGCCGGCGCGTCGGTCACCACGACGGCGTCGGAGGGCGTGCCGCACGCCACCGCCAGGGCCGCGATCGGTACAAGGGCCCACCGCGCGATCGGGTGAGCGAAGAACTGCCGGCCGAAGCCGTGCGTCGACGCCGATGTCACCGAATTCTCGTAATCTCGAACTTTCCACACCGCACGTGCGGTGCTGTGGACGACGATACCGGGCGCGGTAGGGTCGACCGCCGTGACGACCGCTCCCACATCAGTGAACCGCAGGATCGCCGACGAGCTCGAGGTGGCCGAGGACCGCGTCCGCGCCGCCGTCGACCTGCTCGACGGGGGAGCCACCGTCCCGTTCATCGCGCGGTATCGCAAGGAAGCCACCGGCACACTGGACGACACGCAGCTCCGCACCATCGAGGAGCGCCTGCGCTACCTCCGCGAACTCGACGAGCGCCGCGCGACGGTCCTCGAGTCGATCCGCAGCCAGGGCAAGCTCACCGACGACCTCGCGTCGTCCATCGCCGCGGCGGACACGAAGACGCGGCTCGAGGACATCTACCTCCCGTACAAGCAGAAGCGACGGACCAAGGCGCAGATCGCGCGGGAAGCCGGGCACCAGCCCGTCGCCGACGCGCTCCTCGGTGATCCCACGTCCGATCCGACGTCCTTCGACGACGAGCAGTTGGCCGGCGCCCGGGCGATCCTGGTGGAGCAGTTCGCCGAGGACGCCGACCTGGTGGGTGAGTTGCGCGAACTGATGTGGACGCGGGGACGGCTGGTCGCGACGGTGCGCGAGGGCAAGGAAGCCGAGGGCGCCAAGTTCGCCGACTACTTCGCCTTCTCGGAGCCGTTCACCACCGTTCCCTCCCACCGCGTGCTCGCCGTGCTGCGCGGCGAGAAGGAGGAGGTGCTGGCCCCGACGATGCACCCCGAGCCGGACGACGAGGAGATTCCGCGCGGAACCCCGACGGTCTACGAGACCCGCATCGCCGCCCGGTTCGGCGTCGCCGACCGTGGCCGCGCCGCCGACCGGTGGCTGCTCGACACGGTGCGGTGGGCGTGGCGCACCAAGATCCTCGTCGGACTCGGGCTCGACATCCGCCAGCGACTCCGGCAGGCGGCGGAGGAGCGTGCCGTGGAGGTGTTCGCCTCGAACCTCGAGGATCTGCTGCTCGCCGCGCCGGCCGGCGCGCGGACCACGATGGGCCTCGACCCCGGATACCGCACCGGCACCAAGGTGGCGGTGGTCGACGCCACCGGCAAGGTGGTGGCCCACGAGACGATCTACCCGCACAAGCCGCAGGGCAAATGGGCGGAGTCGCTGGCGACGCTGGCCGGTCTGGTCACGCGGCACGGTGTCGACCTGATCGCGATCGGCAACGGCACCGCATCTCGCGAGACGGACGCGCTCGCCGCGGAACTGGTCGCGGCGCTGCCGAAGGCCGCGCTCACCAAGGCCGTGGTGTCCGAGGCCGGCGCGTCGGTCTACTCGGCCTCGGCCTACGGGTCGCGGGAACTGCCGGACCTGGACGTCTCCATCCGCGGAGCGGTGTCCATCGCACGGCGCCTGCAGGATCCGCTGGCCGAACTGGTGAAGATCGATCCCAAGTCCATCGGCGTGGGTCAGTACCAGCACGACGTGTCCGAGACCATGCTCGCGCGGTCGCTGGGCGCCGTCGTCGAGGACGCGGTGAACGCCGTCGGTGTCGACGTCAACACCGCCTCGGTGCCGCTGTTGGCGCGGGTGTCCGGCGTCGCGACCGGTCTCGCGGAGTCGATCGTCGCGCACCGCGACGCGCACGGGCCGTTCCGCACCCGCGCCGCGCTGAAGGACGTTCCCCGGCTGGGGCCCAAGGCGTTCGAGCAGTGCGCGGGCTTCCTGCGCATCACCGACGGGGACGACCCCCTCGACCGGTCCAGCGTCCACCCCGAGGCCTACCCGGTGGTCCGGCGCATCGTCGACGCCGCCGGGGTGGGGGTTCGCGAGATCGTCGGTAACTCGTCCGTGCTCCGGACGTTGCGACCGCAGCAGTTCGTCGACGATCGGTTCGGCCTACCCACCGTGACCGACATCCTGACCGAGCTCGAGAAGCCCGGCCGCGACCCCCGTCCGGAGTTCGCCACCGCGACCTTCGCGGCCGGTGTGGAGAAGGTGGCCGACCTGACCCCCGGCATGGTGCTCGAGGGTGTCGTCACCAACGTGGCCGCCTTCGGGGCGTTCGTCGACGTCGGTGTCCACCAGGACGGACTCGTGCACGTCTCCGCCATGTCTCGGTCGTTCGTCTCCGACCCGCGTGACGTCGTCAAGTCGGGACAGGTGGTGAAGGTCAAGGTGATGGAGGTCGACGTGCCCCGCCAACGCATCGGGCTGTCCCTGCGCCTCGACGACGAGCCGGGGACGGCGTCGGCACCCGAGCGGGGTCGACCCCGCAGCGGCAGCTCCGGCGGTGGTGACCGGAACCCGCGTCCGTCGCGGTCCGGCCGGGCCGGCGGCGACCGGGGTGATCGCGGCGGTCGCCGTGACGCACCGGCGGCGACGGGGTCGATGGCCGACGCGCTGCGCCGCGCCGGTCTCGGCTGACCGTTCGCTCCCTCACCTGCGGCGGCGTGCGGCGGTATGCTTCCCGCACCCGTCGGCGGTGACGGGCGAGAGGTGAGACGGCCATGATCACGCGGTGGATCGACCACATGTCGGACGAGGGTCGGATTCCGTTGCTGTTCTTCCTGGTCGGGTTCCTCGCCGGGTTCGCGTTCATCCGATTCAGCGTCCGCATGATTCGCGCGCAGGTGCGGTGGTGGCCGGGCAACGTCACCCCCGGCGGTCACCACGTGCACCACGTGGTGTTCGGCACCGTCTGCATGCTGGTCTCCGGGGTCGCCCTCGTCGCGGTCTACGTGGACGGCACGCAGACCACCGGAGCGGTCCTGGCAACGTTCTTCGGTATCGGCGCCGCTCTGGTTCTCGACGAGTTCGCGCTCATCTTCTACCTGGAGGACGTGTACTGGGCCGAGCAGGGCCGCACCTCGGTCGACGCCGTCTTCGTGGCCGTCGCGGTCACGGTGATGCTGCTGTTCGGTCTGCGACCGCTCGAGTTCTTCGACGTCGCCGGGTTCCGGGACGACCCGGATCCGGTGGTCCGCGCGCTGATCGTCGCTCTCGCGGCCCTGAACCTGTTGCTCGCCGCCATCGTGCTGGCCAAGGGCAAGATCTGGACAGGACTGGTGGGACTGTTCTTCCTGCCGTTGCTGATCGTCGGTGCCCTGCGTCTCGGGCGGCCGGGATCCCCGTGGGCTCGGTGGCGCTACACCCGTCGACCCAAGCGGATGGCACGGGCGGTGCGGCGCGAGCGCAACGTGCGCCGACCCGTCGTGCGGGCCAAGATCTGGACGCAGGACCTGATCGCCGGGCAGCCCGACGCGGCGCACGTCCGCGCCGCCGCCGAGGACGTGCTCGACCGCATCGTCGTTCCCGCACCGCCGCCGCACGCCGAACGGTCCGTGGACACCGACCGGGAGAGCGTCAGCGCCCGCTGATGTCCGGCGGCCGATTTCTGCCGCTGGGGGTCCGTCTGGCACAATCGTGGGGTTGCCCGGGGCCGGGCACGCTGCGGCGTGCACGAACGGCGGGTGACACCTATTCGGAGCACGAACCAGTCGAGCGCCGTCGGTCTCTTCTCGATCGCGCGGTCGCCGCTCGGGTCCTCTGCTCGGCAGACGTCACAGCAAGGATGAGACATGAACACCCTGGACTTCCTGGACAAGCAGTCGCTGCGGAGCGACGTCCCCGAGTTCCGCCCCGGCGACACTCTGAACGTGCACGTGAAGGTCATCGAGGGCACGAAGGAGCGCGTGCAGATCTTCAAGGGCGTCGTGATTCGACGTCAGGGTGGCGGCATCCGCGAGACCTTCACGGTCCGCAAGGTGTCCTTCGGTGTCGGCGTGGAGCGTACGTTCCCCGTCCACACGCCGAACATCGCCGAGATCGAGGTGCTGACCCGCGGTGACGTGCGTCGCGCCAAGCTGTACTACCTCCGCGAGCTCCGTGGCAAGGCCGCGAAGATCAAGGAGAAGCGCTGACCGTCGTCGCGCTGCGTGATCCGGCCGGGTTCGCGGGAGTTCGCTCCTGCGGCCCGGCCGTCGTCGTCTCCGTCCTCTCCGTGGTCTGCCGTGCCGGCGGCCGGGGCCGCGTCGTTGGTGACCCGGTCCGGCGCGCGGTTAGGGTGTACGCGTGACGGACTCGCAGACCCCGGTGCCCGGAAACGACGAGAGCGACCGGCGGTCCCGACGTTCGGAGAAGAAGCAGCGCTCGTTCTGGCGTGAACTGCCCATCCTCGTGCTGGTCGCGCTGGTCCTGAGTTTCCTGCTGCAGACCTTCGTCGCGCGGGTCTACCTCATCCCCTCGGAATCGATGGAGCCGACACTGCACGGCTGCAACGGCTGCACCGGCGACCGCATCGTGGTGGAAAAGGTGTCCTACCGGTTCGGCGACCCGCAGCCCGGTGACGTCGTCGTCTTCCGCGGACCGCCCTCGTGGGACGGTGACTTCGTCTCCACGCGGTCCTCGAACGTCGTGGTTCGCGGCGCCCAGGAACTGGGCTCGCTGGTGGGACTGGTCGCTCCGGACGAGAACGATCTGGTCAAGCGCGTCATCGCGACGGGGGGCCAGACCGTGGAGTGCTGCGACGAGCAGGGACGCGTGCTGGTCGACGGACAGCCGCTCGACGAGCCCTACATCAGAATGGATTTCGACTTCGTGCCGAACTCCCTGACGTGTGACACTCCCATCCGCTCGGGCCGATGCTTCGGGCCGGTCACCGTGCCGGACGGCAACGTCTGGGTGATGGGGGACAACCGCAGCAACTCCGCGGACTCGCGGTTCCACGTCGCGGACGATCTGCAGGGGACGGTGCCCGTGGACAACGTCATCGGCAAGGCGCAGGCCATCGTTCTCCCGCCGGGACGGTGGGGCCTCATCGACGATCCGGACATCCAGCAGCGGTGACGACGCTCGTCCGACTCTCCCGCACCTCGTGGCCGCCCCGCACGGTCATCCGGCGTGCCGGCGGATTGCGCACCATGGAGTCGGCCCTGGTCCGCAGCGGGCTCGGGCCGGTCGCGGGCGTGGACGAGGCGGGCCGAGGCGCGTGCGCCGGTCCGCTGGTCGTCGCGGCCTGCATTCTCGGTGATCGTGCGCGCGCGGCACTGGACTCGATCGACGATTCCAAGAAGCTCAGTGAACCGGCACGAGAAGCGTTGTTCCCGAAGGTGATTCGCTGGGCCACCGCGTACTCGATCGTCACCGTGCCGTCGGCGGAGATCGACCGCATCGGCATCCACGTGGCCAACATCGAGGGCATGCGGCGCGCGGTCGCGGGCCTGTCCGTCGATCCGGGGTACGTCCTGACCGACGGGTTTCGGGTGCCCGGCCTGCCGGTGCCGTCGTTGCCGGTGATCGGGGGCGACGCCACCGCCGCGTGCATCGCCGCCGCCAGTGTGTTGGCCAAGGTCCACCGCGACCGCATCATGCGCCGACTCGACGTCGAGATGCCCGGCTACGGGTTCGCGGTGCACAAGGGCTACAACACCACCGCGCACACCGACGCGCTCGGTCGCCTCGGGCCCTGCGATCACCACCGCCGCTCGTGGGCCAACGTCGCCTGCCTCGAAAACGCCGGTGCCGGAGACACAGCGGGGCGGGTACGACCGACCGCGGTCGATGCGGGATGATGAACCCATGAGTGCCGAGGATCTCGAGAAGTACGAAACCGAGATGGAGTTGTCGCTGTATCGCGAATACCGCGACATCGTCGGCCAGTTCACCTACGTGGTGGAGACCGAGCGACGCTTCTACCTCGCCAACTCCGTCGAGATGATTCCGCGGAACGCCGACGGCGAGATCTACTTCGAGGTGCGGATGTCCGACGCCTGGGTGTGGGACATGTACCGGCCCGCGCGCTTCGTCAAGCACGTCCGCGTGATCACGTTCAAGGACGTGAACATCGAGGAGCTCGACAAGCCGGATCTGCGTCTGCCGGAATAACCGGTTCTCCACAGGCTCGCCGGTTGTCCCCGGGTCGGGTGTTCGCCCAGGTGACGCGACGGTCCGCGTCGTCGCCGTCGGCCACTGTGTCGCTCGCGTACCGAGAGTCGGTGCGGGCAAGGGGCGGACACGCGTGGGTAGGAATGCGAACACGGCCGGGGACGGCCGGCCGGTCGGGTACGGACAGGTCGACGACAGGGTGGCCCGACCGGACACCCGGGACCTCGGGCGACTGGGGGAGGACGCCGCGGCGTCGTTCCTGACGGCGATCGGGCTGGACGTCCTCGCCCGCAACTGGCGGAGCCGACACGGCGAGATCGACCTCGTGGCCGCCGACGGCACCACGGTGATCTTCGTCGAGGTCAAGACTCGCTCCGGAACCGCCTTCGGCACACCGGCGGAGGCGGTCACGCCCGCGAAGGCGGCGCGGCTGCATCGCCTGGCGGGACTGTGGCTCGCCGAGCGCTCCGGCCCGTGGGTGCCGGTGCGCTTCGACATCGTCGAGGTGCTCGTCGCCGACGGCGTGGAACCTCGCATCACGCACCTGCCGGGGGCGTTCTGATGGCGCTCGGTCGCGCGTTCTCGGTCGCGGTGACCGGGATCGACGGGGTACTCGTCGAGATCGAGGCCGACGTGGGGCGCGGGCTGCCGGGCGTGCACGTGGTCGGACTGCCCGACACCGCGCTGCAGGAATCACGGGATCGCGTTCGCGCCGCGGTCACCAATTCCGGCCAGGACTGGCCGGTGTCGAAGGTGGTGCTCGCGCTCTCGCCCGCGACGCTGCCGAAGATGGGGTCCGTCTACGACCTGGCGCTGGCCTGCGCCGTGCTCGGCGCCGCGCGGGTGGTGCCGGCCGAGCCACTGCTGTCGACCGTGCTGCTGGGCGAGCTGGCCCTGGACGGACGGGTGCGCTCGGTGCGGGGGATCCTGCCGGCGGTGCTGGCGGCGCGACGCGCCGACCGGCACCGCGTGATCGTGCCGACCGACAGTCTGGCCGAGGCGGGCTTGGTGAGCGGCATCGAGGTACGCGGCGCTGCGCACCTGCGCGAGGTGGTCGAGTGGCTGCGCGGGCGCGGCGACCTCGCCACCCCGGAGTGCGTGATCGACGCGGGCGGCGACGACCACGCGGACCTGGCCGACGTGGTGGGTCAGGCCGACGCGCGGTGGGCCGTCGAGGTGGCCGCGGCCGGCGCCCACCACCTCATGCTCACCGGGCCTCCCGGCGTCGGGAAGACCATGCTCGCGGGGCGTCTTCCGGGTCTGCTGCCGCCGCTGACCGAGGAGCAGGCACTGGAGGTGACCGCCGTTCACTCCGTGGCGGGAACCCTCACGCCCGAGCGGCCACTCGTCACCTCGGCCCCGTTCGTCGCTCCGCACCACACCAGTTCCGTGGCGTCGTTGGTCGGGGGCGGCAGCGGACTCGCGAGACCCGGCGCGGTCAGTCGAGCGCACCACGGGGTGCTCTTCCTCGACGAGTGCGCGGAGATGTCCGTCCGGGTGCTCGACGCACTCCGTACGCCGCTCGAGGACGGCGAAGTGCGCATCGCGCGTCGGGACGGCGTCGCGCGCTATCCGGCCCGGTTCCAATTGGTGCTCGCCGCGAACCCGTGCCCGTGCGCGGCTCCGCGCGCCGTCGCGTGCGTCTGCCCTCCGGCGGCCCGGCGTCGCTATCTGGGCAAGCTCTCCGGGCCGCTGCTCGACCGCGTGGACCTGCGCCTCGGGCTGCAGGCCGACGCAGGTGGACTGCTGGCCGACGGGCCGGGGGAGAGTTCGGCCGCGGTGCGCACCCGCGTGGCGGATGCGCGGTCCGCGGCCCGGGACCGCTGGCGTGACCACGGATGGAACACCAATGCCGAGGTGCCGGGTTCTGCGCTGCGACAACGATTTCG
The DNA here is from genome assembly GCF_900111805.1 of Rhodococcoides kroppenstedtii. Classification (GTDB taxonomy): domain Bacteria; phylum Actinomycetota; class Actinomycetes; order Mycobacteriales; family Mycobacteriaceae; genus Rhodococcoides; species Rhodococcoides kroppenstedtii. The sequence continues at coordinate 77,309 of NZ_FOJN01000015.1, read as the reverse complement.
GCTCTCGCGCGAGGCGCTGGCACCGCTGGAGCGTGCGCTGCGGCGCGGGGCGATCACCGCCCGCGGAGCGGATCGCATCCTGCGCGTGGCGTGGACACTGGCGGATCTGCAGGGCGCCGTGGTTCCGGAGGTCGACTGCGTGGTGTCGGCGATGTCGTTCCGGGAGCAGGTCTCCCTCGGTTCGGCGGGGGTGGGGGCGTGACGACGGACCGGGAGCGGACCGCGTGGGCGTATCTGTCGATGGTGGCGTTGGGCCCGTCGCCCGAGCTGGAGAAGCTCGTCGCCGAGCGGGGGGTGCTGGATGCCGCGGATGCGGTGCGGGTCGGCGACGTGCCCGCGGCGATGCGCGAGCGGGTGGCGGCGCGGGCGGGGGTCGACCCGGCCGAGGCGACGGCGACGCTCGCGCGGTTGGGCGGCCGGCTGGTGGTGCGGACCGATGCGGAGTGGCCGGCGTGGCGGCTCACGGCGTTGGACCGGCTCGATCCGGCGGCGCGAAGGGATGCGGCGGCGCCGCTGGCGTTGTGGGTGGTCGGGTCGGCGAACCTGGCGTCGTGCACCGAGCAGGCGGTGGCGGTGGTCGGTACGCGGGCGGCGACGTCCTACGGCGATCACGTGACGGCGGAGATCTCGGGGGACCTGGCGGTGGACGGGTGGACGGTGGTCTCGGGTGCCGCGTACGGCATCGACGGGGCCGCGCATCGTGCGGCGCTCGGCGTGGGCGGCACGACGGTCGCGGTCCTGGCTTGCGGGGTGGACCGGGCCTATCCGGCCGGGCACTCGCGGCTGCTGGAGCGCATCGCGGAGCAGGGGGCGGTGGTGAGCGAGTATCCGCCCGGAACGACGCCGGCGCGGTACCGGTTCCTGGCGCGGAATCGGTTGGTCGCCGCGCTGGCTGACGGTGTCGTGGTGGTCGAGGCGGGGTGGCGCAGCGGTGCGCGCAACACCGCCTCGTGGGCGCGCGCGGTGGGGCGGCCGGTGGTGGCGGTGCCGGGGCCGGTGACGTCGGCGTCGTCGGCGGGGTGTCATCGCATGATCCGGGAGGGCGAGGCGATGTTGGTGACCGGGGCGCAGGACGTCGCCGCGGAGATCGGTCCGCTCGGGTCGGCGCCGGCGGCGTCGGACGAGCGGGACTCGCTGTTCGGACGACGGCTCGATGCGTTGCCGGAGACGGCGGCACGAACTCTCGATGCGTTGCCGACGGCGGGTGCGGTGCAGCCGGAGGAGATCTCGGTGACGTCCGGGATTCCGGTGGCCGCGGTGCGCTCAGCGCTGGTGGTGCTCGAGGTCGAGGGGTACGCGCACCGGGGACGCTCCGGTTGGGTCCGGGTGTCCGGGTGAGTGCGACTCGGCCTCGATGTCCTCCGCCCGCAGCGAGGTGCCCGCGAGCACGGCGTCGTGGGGCGTCGGCATGTGCGTGTGGTCGTCGCCGAGGATCCAGGCTGTGATCGCGGCCAGTTGGGCGGAGATCAACGGTGGGACGGCGTCGCCGATGTGGCGGTACATGTTGGACAGGGAGCGTGCATCGAACCGGTAATCTGCGGGAAAGCCGTTGAGCAGAGCCAGCTCTCGTACGGTGCAGAGCCGGTCCTGCTCGGGGTGGGTGTACCGCCCGTTGCCGAAGTGGCCGCACTCGCGTTTGACGGTGGGCGCCGGGCGGTCCCACCACAGGCGCCCGTAGACGTCGGGATGCGATCCGAGGCGGCCCGCCGCGATCGAGCGTCGCATCGCCGGCGTCAGGTGCTCCTCGCCGCCCGGCGCCGACCGGAGATCGAGCCAGGATCCGCCGTCGTGCGGGATGGCGCGCAGGCGTCGACGGGTGGAGTCCCGGCCGATGCTCGGCGAGACGTGCAGGGGATCGTCGACGTGGGCGACGCCGGCCTCGACCGGGGGCAGGTCGGCGATGGCGCGTCGCACGGTCACCGCCTCCGGGCGGACGCGCCACCCGCTCCACAGGTCCGTGAGCGTCATCAGGGGCCGATCGCCGCGCACCGCGACGACGACGGATCGCTCCCGCTTCTGCGGCAGCCCGAGCTCGGAGAGCATGTACACCGACGCGTCGACGGTGTATCCGTCGTCCTCGAGGCGTTGCCGCAAGGCCTCGAGATGGCCGCGGAAATTTCCGCCGACCAATTCGCGCGCGTTCTCCATCACGACGACTGCGGGGCGGAACTCGCGGGCCACGTCCGCGACGCGGGCGACCAACGAATTGCGGGGATCGTCTCGGGCATGATTCGACGGATTCGCACGCGAGAAGCCGGTGCACGGTGGGCAGGCGCTGAGGACGTCGAGAGGTCGCCCGGCAAGGGCGGGTGCGACGAGGTCCGACAGCTCCCGAGTGGAAATGGTGCCGAGGTCCACCGCGTGCGGGTTCCGTCCGATATTCGCGGCGTAGGACGAATTGCATTCGAGCGACCCCCGGGTGCTGGACGGTTTCCCCAGCTGCGCGTCCACGGCCCCGACCACCTCGAAGCCGCCGTGCCGGTGGAAACCGCAACTCATCCCGCCCGATCCGCTGAACAGATCCAGAAAAGTGTGTCGTCGGCCCGGAACGTAACGACCGGTCGGCGCAATTCCGTTCTGCGCCATGCCCTCGGTCCCTTCGCCCGCCCGCCGCCGACGACCCGGACGGAGGTGCGTGGGATGCACTTTACCGGGGCTGGTCGGTCGCCTGCCGGATCGGTTGGTCGGTGACCGATCGGTGCCGCCCGGGAAATGCAACGGCTGTTGTACACGAAAGTCGTGAATCCGTGTCGAATCGACGTGACCGGATCCGCTGATCGGTGCGTACGTCTGTTATCTTCGATTGAATTCACGGGGTCACGGACGAGGAGCGAGAAATGGCACGACGGACGACAGTGCAAATGATCGACGATGTCGACGGCTCGTTGATCAAGGACGGTCAGGGTGAAACGGTCGAGTTCTCCGTCGGCGGGGTGTCCTACTCGATCGACCTCAATCACAAGCACGCGAACGAGTTGTACGACCAATTCGCTTTCTGGATCGAGCACGCCGAAAAGGTCGGCGGGCGGAAGACGCGTCGCGCGTCCGGTTCGGGCGGATCGAACAAGAGCCGGCAGAACCTGAGCGAGGTGCGCGCCTGGGCGAAGGAGAACGGCTTCGAGGTCTCGACGCGCGGACGCATCAGCCAGGAGATCCAGGACGCGTACGACGCCGCCCACTGACGCGGCGCACCGACACCGCGGTCGCGCCGCGTGCGCTAGGGTCGAGTGAGACTTAGGTAAGGCTTACTCGGCTGCGCACGCGGCGCGGCTCGATCGGAGAACACGTGGCACGTCGCATCACCACCCTGACCGTTCGGCGCACCGAGAAGGTGGCCGACCACCTCGTTCGCGTGGTCCTCGGTGACCCCGGGTTCGACGAGTTCGAACCCAGCGAGTTCACGGACGGCTACGTCAAGCTGCACTTCGACGTCGCGGGGGAGGCGGTGCTGCGCACCTACACCGTGAGCGCGGTCGACCGCGCCGCGCGCGAGATCGCCATCGACTTCGTCGTCCACGGCGAGTCGGGCGTGGCCGGCCCCTGGGCGTCGAACGCGCAACCGGGACAACCCCTCTCGTTCTACGGCCCCGCCGGCGCCTACGCCCCACGCGAGGACGCCGCGTGGCATCTGCTCGCCGCCGACGAGACCGGACTCCCCGCGCTGGCGGCAGCCCTGCGCGCGATGCCGGAGAACGCTCGTGGAGTGGCCGTCGTCGAGGTGGCCGGGCCGGGTGATCGACTTCCGCTCACCGCTCCCGCGGGTGTCGAGGTGCAGTGGGTGCACCGGGGCGCGTCCGCGGACGTGGCGCCGGACGACGTCGTCGGCGCGAACGCCCCGCTGGTGGCTGCCGTGAGAGCGATCGAGTGGCGTCCGGGTCCGGTGCAGGTCTTCGTGCACGGGGAAGCCGAGGCCGTCATGCATCACATCCGCCCCTACGTGCGCCGGGAGCGTGGCGTTCCCGCCGAGTGGGCCTCCATTTCGGGATACTGGCGCCGTGGCCGCACCGAAGAGGGATTCCGCACGTGGAAGAGAGACCTCGCGGCCGCCGAGGCCTGAGTCCCGTCTGCTGGCGCGCTTCGCCGACCACCTGACCTACCGGCGAGGCCGTTCGGCGCACACCGTCCGCGCGTACCTCTCCGACGTCGAGTCGCTGTTCGCGTTCCTGGACGCGGACCCCGACGGCGACCTCGACGAGGTGGTGACCCGGCGTGCGCTGCGTGCCTGGCTCGCCGACGTCTCGCGTCGGTCGGCGCGTACCACCGTCGCCAGGCGGGTCAGTTCGGTGCGGACGTTCACCTCGTGGCTCGCCGAGTCCGAGGTGATCGCCACCGATCCGGGCGCGTCGCTCGCAGCACCGGCCGCGCACCGGACGTTGCCCGGGGTGTTGCGGGCCGGAGAGGCCGCGGAGGCCCTGTCCGCGGCGGCGCTCGGCGCCGAGCAGCAGGACCCGCTCGCGCTGCGGGACCATCTGATCGTCGAGTTGCTCTACGCCACCGGTATCCGGGTGGGGGAGCTCTGCGGTCTCGACGTCGACGACGTCGACCGGGACCGACGGGTGATCCGGGTCCTCGGCAAGGGCGACCGTGAACGGGTGGTGCCGTTCGGCGTACCGGCCGAGCGTGCGCTGTCCGCCTGGGTGGAGAACGGCCGACCGGCGCTCGCGAATCCGCGATCGGGCGGTGCTCTGCTGCTGGGCGCCCGCGGGGGTCGCCTCGACCAGCGTCAGGCGAGAACCGTCGTGCATCGCGTTCTCGACGCCGTTCCCGGGGCGCCCGACCTCGGACCGCACGGGTTGCGTCACTCCGCGGCGACGCACCTGCTCGAAGGGGGAGCGGACCTGCGTGTCGTGCAGGAACTGCTCGGTCACGCGTCCCTCGCGACGACCCAGCTCTACACCCACGTGTCGGTGGATCGGCTGCGCGCCGTGCACGATCGGGCCCATCCGCGCGCCTGAGCGTCCTCGACCGGCGCGAAACACCGGCCGAGGTGCGTCGACGTGCCTTTTGGTAGCGTTCGTGCCGACGGGGGCGCACACCGGGGGGCAGCGCCGAGACCCACGAGGGGAGGCGTGATGACCCGGTTCGACCCGGCCCGATTCGACGGTGCGAACTCCGCGTGGCTGCCACCCGAGCCGGCCCGCCCCACCGAACCCACCGGCTCCACCGCGGGCGAGGCCTACCCCTACGGCGCGGCTCGCGCGGACCCCCACGGCGCGGGACACGCGGACCCCTACGGCGCAGGACGCGCGAACGACGGACGTCCGGGGGACGGTCGGCCTTTCCCCGACCACACCCGGCAGGGTTCCCCTCCGGAGAACGACGCAGCCCGGGAGTTCCCGCCACCGGGTCCGCAGGGCCACGGTCCGGCCCGCCGTGCCGCACCACTCGGGACGGGCCCGTCGACGGATGCATCGCCGCGGTCCGGTGCGTGGCGGCGGGCCGTCGACGCGATGCTCGGCCGACGAGCGTCGGCCGCCGAGGTGCGTCGGCAGAACCTCCACGACCGCATCACCCAGCCGGTGACCGGCGACTACCGCATCGCGTTGCTCTCGCTCAAAGGCGGCGTCGGCAAGACCACCGTCACGGTCGGGCTCGGTTCGGTGCTCGCGTCCCTCCGCGGGGACAACGTGGTGGCGGTCGACGCGAACCCGGATTTCGGCACACTCGGCGAGCGGGTTCCGCGGCAGACCACCTCGACCGTGCGCGATCTGCTGGCCGCGCGCCCCTACATCCGCAGCTACGCCGACGTTCGCCTGCACACGTCGCAGTCGTCGTCCCGTCTCGAGGTGGTGGCGGGCGAACGGGATCCCGCGGCGTCCGAGGCCTTCACGGACCGCGACTACCGAGCGGTGGTGGAGACCCTCTGCACCCACTACGGCATCGTCCTCACGGACTGCGGCACCGGCATCATGCATTCCGCCATGGACGGGGTGCTCTCGCTCGCCCATGCATTGGTCCTGGTCAGCTCGCCCGCGGTGGACGGAGCCCGCAGTGCCGCCGCCACGCTGGACTGGCTCGGGCTACACGGCTACGCACACCTGGTCGAGCGGACGGTCGTGGTCGTGAGCGCCAACCGGCCGGGCGCCGCGAGCATCGACATGGAGGAGCTCACCCGGCACTTCCTGGCACGGTGCCGCGCCGTCGTGGTGATCCCGTTCGACGAGCACCTCGCGGAAGGGTCCGTCGTCGAGCTCGACCGGCTACGGCCGCGCACCCGCGACGCCTTCGTCGAGCTCGCCGCGATGATGGCCGACGACTTCCCGGCCGCCGGCGGACGGCACGCCGTTCCCGCCGCGCCGGACGGTCTGCGCGCCTGGTGACGGATCGCCGCGACCTCGACGGTGTGCTCGCGCGCCGCGACGTCGACGGTGGCTTCAACCGGATCGGAACTTCGCGCAGGAGCGACATCGGGTCGACGTAGGTGTCGCCGCGCCGGGCGCCCCAGTGCAGGCAGCGCACCACGGGACAGGACGCATGGCCGTCCTCGAGCACGGCGATCGAGTCCCCCCGACGAACCCGGGTGCCGCGGGCGACCAGGGGTCGGACGGGTTCGTACGTGGTGCGCACGTCGCCGTGATCGAGCGCGACGACACCGCGACCGGCCACGAGGCCGGCGAACGCGACCACCCCGTCACCCGCGGCCAGCACCGTCGGTCCCGCGGTCGGACTCCCGTCGAGGTCGAGCCCGCGGTGTCCGGGCAGCCAGCGTTCCGGCGGCGGCGCGAACGGGGTGACGACGACGGGCCGCGGCTCCAAGGGCCACCGGAACGGCTGCGTCGCGGCGGCGGGGACGACGGCGCAGAGCCCCGGGACGAGCAGGAGGAGCGAGACGATCGTTCCGGACCGGACGGCGGCGTACGGGAGAATCGGCATGGCCGACACCGTGCCCGTCCCCGACGGGTCCGCGACGCCGCGAGGAGCCACCCGGGGACGGCCGGGCTCGGGGTGGGCGCCCCGGGGATGCCCGGTTATGACCTGCGGCGCACGCGTCGTACACTGTCCGATGCGACCTGTCCGTACAGGTCGACTTCGCGCATTCGTCGCACCCGGCCATCGCTCGGGTACGTGTTCGTCGGCTGGTCCCGTCTCTCACGGGTTCCGGCGAACGGCGGGTGCCAGGGCACGGATCACCTCGACCCTCGCGGGTCGAACGCCGTGCATCAACCGGCAGAGAAAGAGAGACGCACAGCCATGGCTGTTGTGACCATGAAGCAGCTGCTCGACAGCGGCACGCACTTCGGGCATCAGACCCGCCGTTGGAACCCGAAGATGAAGCGATTCATCTTCACCGACCGCAACGGCATCTACATCATCGACCTGCAGCAGACGCTGACGTACATCGACAAGGCGTACGAGTTCGTCAAGGAGACCGTCGCCCACGGCGGCACGGTGCTCTTCGTCGGCACCAAGAAGCAGGCGCAGGAATCCATCGCGGCCGAGGCCACTCGCGTGGGCATGCCCTACGTGAACCAGCGCTGGCTCGGTGGCATGCTCACCAACTTCTCCACCGTGCACAAGCGCCTGCAGCGCCTCAAGGAGCTCGAGGCGATGGAGCAGACCGGTGGTTTCGAGGGTCGCACCAAGAAGGAAATCCTCATGCTCACGCGTGAGATGACCAAGCTGGATCGCACCCTCGGTGGTATCCGGGACATGGCCAAGGTGCCCTCGGCCGTGTGGGTCGTCGACACCAACAAGGAGCACATCGCCGTCGGCGAGGCTCGCAAGCTGAACATCCCGGTCATCGCGATCCTGGACACCAACTGCGACCCCGACGTGGTCGACTACCCGATCCCGGGTAACGACGACGCGATCCGGTCCGCCGCGCTGCTCACCAAGGTCGTGGCGTCCGCCGTGGCCGAGGGTGTGCAGGCCCGTGCCGGCCGCAACTCCGGCGCGGACGACAAGCCCGAGGTCGGCGCCGGCGAGCCCCTCGCCGAGTGGGAGCTCGAGCAGCTCGCTCAGGCGTCCCCGGCCGCCGAGGCCACGCAGCAGGCCGCGGCGGAGACCCCTGCCGCGACGGACGCTCCGGTCACGGACGCTCCGGCCGCCGACGCTCCCGCCGCGGACGCGTCGAACGCACAGAGCTGATGCCCCACGAGACCCGGCGCACCCCTCGCGGTACGCCGGGTCTCGTTCTGTGTCACCCCGCGTTCACCCCGGTGTGAGACACCGGGACGGGCTCATCTCGATCTTTCACTCGAACTTCTACTGGGAGGCTGGACCAGATGGCGAACTACACCGCCGCCGACGTCAAGCGGCTCCGTGAGCTCACCGGCTCCGGGATGCTGGACTGCAAGAACGCACTCGCCGACAACGACGGCGACTTCGACAAGGCCGTCGAGCAGCTGCGCATCAAGGGCGCGAAGGACGTCGGCAAGCGTGCCGAGCGCTCCACCGCCGAGGGACTGGTCGTGGCCAAGGACGGCGTCCTGGTCGAGATCAACTCCGAGACCGACTTCGTCGCCAAGAACGAGGAGTTCCAGTCGTTCGCGCAGTCCGTGGCGGACGTCGCGGCGCAGGGCAAGCCGGCCGACGTCGATGCGCTGAAGGCGCTCGACCTGAACGGCAAGACCGTCGACACCGCACTGCAGGAGCTCTCGGCCAAGATCGGCGAGAAGCTCGAGATTCGTCGCGTCGTCTCCTTCGACGGCCCGGTCGCGACCTACCTGCACAAGCGCAGTGCGGACCTGCCGCCCGCCGTCGGCGTGCTCGTCGAGTACACCGGTGAGGGCGACGCCGCCGCGGAGGCCGCTCGCGGTGCCGCGATGCAGGTGGCCGCGCTCAAGGCCAAGTACGTCACGCGCGACGAGGTCCCCGAGGACGTCGTCGAGGGCGAGCGTCGTATCGCCGAGCAGACCGCGCGCGAGGAGGGTAAGCCGGAGGCTGCGCTCCCCAAGATCGTCGAGGGTCGTGTCAACGGCTACTACAAGGACGTCGTGCTCACCGAGCAGTCGTCCGTGCAGGACAGCAAGAAGTCGGTCAAGGCGATGCTGGCGGACGCCGGGGTCACCATCACCCGCTTCGTGCGCTTCGAGGTCGGCTCCAACTGACCCGACGGTCGTAGCGGAACCCGCACGAACAGCGTCGACGGTGCCGTCCACTCACCTCGAGTGGGCGGCACCGTCCGCTGTGGCGGGCGGGCGGCACCGCCGACCGACCGGCCGATGGGGCAAGATGCCCTTCAGGCACCCGAATTCCCGACGGACAGGAGAGGCATCGTGACCGACGAGACGGCGCGACCCGGTTTCCGACGAGTGTTGCTCAAGCTCGGCGGCGAGATGTTCGGTGGCGGACAGGTCGGTCTCGACCCCGACGTCGTGCAGAAGGTGGCCGAGGAGATCGCCGAGGTCGTGCGGTCCGGCGCCCAGGTCGCCGTGGTCATCGGTGGCGGCAACTTCTTCCGCGGTGCCGAGCTCCAGATCCGCGGCATGGACCGTTCCCGCTCGGACTACATGGGCATGCTCGGCACCGTCATGAACTGCCTCGCCCTGCAGGACTTCCTGGAGAAGCAGGGGATCACCACGCGCGTGCAGACCGCCATCACCATGGGCCAGGTCGCCGAGCCGTACATCCCGCTCCGCGCGGAGCGTCATCTCGAGAAGGGCCGCGTCGTCATCTTCGGCGCCGGCATGGGCATGCCCTACTTCTCCACCGACACCACGGCCGCGCAGCGCGCCCTCGAGATCGGTGCCGAGGTGGTCCTCATGGCCAAGGCGGTCGACGGGGTGTATTCGGCCGACCCGAAGGTGGACCCCGACGCCACGATGTTCACCGAGATCACTCACCGCGAGGTGATCGAGAAGGGTCTGAAGGTCGCGGACGCCACCGCGTTCAGCCTCTGCATGGACAATGGAATGCCGATCATGGTGTTCAATCTGCTCACCGAGGGGAACATCGCACGTGCGGTGGCCGGTGAGAAGATCGGCACGTTGGTCAAGTAGTCATCCGGCCCCGTCAATGACCGGGCGAGCGAACTATCGGAAGGAACGGTCGTGATCGACGAAGCACTCTTCGATGCCGAGGAGCGAATGGAGAAGGCCGTCTCGGTCGCGCAGGGCGACCTGGCCTCGATCCGGACCGGCCGCGCCAACCCGGGCATGTTCGCCAAGGTCATGGTGGAGTACTACGGGGCCCTGACCCCCATCACGCAGCTGGCGGGCATCAACGTGCCGGAAGCCCGCATGGTGATCGTCAAGCCCTACGAGCAGAGTCAGCTCGGTCCCATCGAGACGGCGATCCGCAACTCGGATCTCGGAGTCAACCCCACGAACGACGGCCACATCATTCGCATCTCGGTTCCGCAGCTCACCGAGGAGCGTCGTCGGGAGTTCGTGAAGCAGGCCAAGGGCAAGGGCGAGGACGCCAAGGTGTCCATTCGCAACGTACGCCGCAAGGCGATGGACGAGCTCAAGCGCATCCAGAAGGACGGCGAGGCCGGCGAGGACGAGGTGACCCGCGCGGAAGCGGAGCTCGACAAGACGACGTCGAAGTACGTCGCCCAGGTCGAGGAGATCGTGAAGAACAAGGAAGCGGAACTGATGGAGGTATGACCTCCGTGAGCACACCCGAGCAGGGCGATCCGGCGGCCCGGACGACCACGGGGACATCGACGTCGCGGGCCGGTCGCGATCTGCCGGCCGCCATCGCGGTCGGTGTGGCCCTCGGGGTGATGCTGATCGTCGTCCTGGTGTTCGTCCCCATCGCCTTCGTCGGGGTGGCGGCCGTCGCCATCGCCGTCGCCTCGTGGGAGGTCACCAAGCGGCTGCGTGAGGCCGACATCGCCGTCCCACGCATCCCGCTCATCCTGGGTGGCCAGGCGGTCATCTGGCTGACCCTCCCGTTGGGGGCGACGGGTGCGTTCTCCGCATTCGGTGCCGCGGTGCTGGTGATCATGGTCTGGCGTCTGCTCTCCGGCGGGCTGCACGAGCCGCCGCGGAACTACCTGCGCGACTGCGCCGTGTCGATCTTCGTGCTGTCCTGGCTTCCGCTCTTCGGCGCGTTCGCGGCGCTGCTGTGCCAGGGCGACGACGGCGGTGCCCGCGTCCTGGTGCTCATGATCGCGGTCGTGTGCTCCGACGTCGGCGGGTACGCGGCCGGCGTCCTCTTCGGCCGCCATCCCATGGCCCCCGCCATCAGCCCGAAGAAGTCCTGGGAGGGACTCGGCGGCTCGTTGCTGCTCTGCGTCGTCGGCTCGGCGCTGACGGTGGGGTTCCTGCTCGACGCGAATCCGCTGATCGGCGTGCTCCTCGGCGTGCTGGTCGTCTTCTCGGCGACGCTGGGCGACCTGGTCGAGTCCCAGGTCAAACGCGACCTCCGCATCAAGGACATGGGCACCATGCTTCCCGGGCACGGCGGACTCATGGACCGGCTCGATTCGGTGTTGCCGTCGGTCCTCGTCACCTGGCTGGTCCTTGCCGCGTTCGTCTGAGCACCGCCCGGCCGTCGTACCGAGCCCCAACATCTGGCGGTGGCCGGACGTCTACGAAGCCGAGAACCGCGCGCAGGATCCCGACGGCGTCGTCGAGGGCGTGCTCCGCGAGGTGGCGCCGTGGACGGGACGCGACGTCGTCGACGTCGGGTGCGGCGCCGGCTTCCACCTGCCGATGTTCGCGGCCGACGCCCGCAGCGTCGTCGGCGTCGAGCCGCATCCGCCGCTGGTCGAGCGCGCCCGTCGCCGTACCGCGCACCTGACGCACGTGCGCGTGAGCGAGGGCCGAGCGGACGCCCTGCCGCAGGGCGACGCGTCGGTGGACGTGGTGCACGCGCGCACGGCGTACTTCTTCGGTCCCGGGTGCGGGCCAGGTATCGCCGAGGCCATGCGGGTATTGCGACCCGGCGGCGCGCTGGTGATCGTCGATCTGGACGCGACCGTGCCGCCGTACGGCGACTGGATGCGGCGCGACCTGCCCCGGTACGACCCGGCTGCGGTCGAACGATTTTTCGCCGCACAGGGATTCGACGATCGTCGCGTCAGGACGCGCTGGGTCTTCGACGACCGTCGGACGCTCGACGCGGTGCTGGGCATCGAGTTCTCGCGCGCGGTGGCCGACCGCGCCCGCCGAGAGATCACCGGGACCACCGTCGAGGTCGGCTATCGCATCCACGTCCGCCGAAGAACGACGCTCGACCGCGGCCGACGGACTACGGTCTGATGCTGTTCGATCACTGCAGCGAGGGGAATCGATGAGTCGGATCGACACCACCGGCGGCGCCCATCCCGCGGACGTGCACGACGTCATCACCGTCCAGGGCGCCCGGGTGAACAATCTGCGCGACGTGAGCGTTCGCATCCCCAAACGGCGGCTCACGGTGTTCACCGGGGTGTCCGGGTCGGGGAAGAGTTCGCTGGTGTTCGGCACCGTCGCGGCGGAGTCCCAGCGCATGATCAACGAGACCTACAGCGCCTTCGTGCAGGGGTTCATGCCGACGTTGGCTCGCCCCGACGTGGACGTGCTCGACGGACTCACCACGGCGATCGTCGTCGATCAATCGCGCCTCGGATCGGACCCGCGGTCGACGGTCGGCACCGCGACCGACGCCGATGCGCTCCTGCGCATCCTGTTCAGCCGCCTCGGCGATCCGCACATCGGGTCGCCGCAGGCGTTTTCGTTCAACGTCGCCTCGATCTCCGGGGCGGGCGCCGTCACCGTCTCGAAGGGCGGACGCGAGACCCGGGAGCGTCGCAGCTTCGAGATCACGGGCGGAATGTGCCCGCGGTGCGAGGGCCGCGGCTCGGTGTCCGACATCGACCTCACTGCGCTGTACGACGCGTCGAAGTCGCTGAACGAGGGCGCCATCACCATCCCCGGCTACAGCATGGAGGGGTGGTACGGCCGGATCTTCCGGGGCTGCGGGTACTTCGACCCCGACAAGCCGATCGCGAAGTTCACGAAGAAGCAGCTCGACGACCTGCTGTACCGCGAGCCGACCAAGATCAAGGTCGACGGCATCAACCTCACGTACGCGGGCCTGGTCCCGCAGATCAAGAAGTCGTTCCTGGCCAAGGACGTCGAGGCCATGCAGCCCCATATCCGGGCCTTCGTCGAGCGGGCGGTGACCTTCGCGACGTGCCCGGAGTGCGACGGCACCCGTCTGACCGAGGCGGCGCGATCCTCGCGGATCGACGGGGTGTCCATCGCGGACGCCTGCGCCATGCAGATCACCGACCTCGCCCGCTGGGTGGCCGGTCTGGATCACCCGTCGGTCGCCCCGCTGCTCACCACGCTCCGTCGAACGCTCGACTCGTTCGTCGACATCGGCCTCGGCTACGTGTCGCTCGATCGACCCGCCGGCACGCTCTCCGGCGGCGAGGCGCAGCGCGTCAAGATGATTCGACATCTGGGCTCGTCGCTCACCGACGTGACCTACGTCTTCGACGAACCCACGACAGGACTGCACCCGCACGACATCGAGCGCATGAACGGGCTGCTGCAGTCCCTCCGGGACAAGGGCAACACCGTGCTGGTGGTCGAACACAAGCCGGAGACCATCGTCGTCGCCGACCACATCGTCGACCTCGGGCCGGGCGCCGGCACTGCGGGTGGCACGGTCTGCTTCGAGGGGGACGTGGAAGGTCTGCGCAGAAGCGACACGGTGACCGGTCGGCACTTCGACGATCGGGTCGCCCTCAAGGAGACCCTTCGAACCCCGACCGGCGCGCTCGAGATCCGCGGTGCCGATCGGCACAACCTCCGCGGTGTCGACGTCGACATCCCGACGGGTGTGCTCACGGTGATCACCGGCGTCGCGGGCTCCGGGAAGAGCACCCTGATCCACGGGTCGCTCGCCGGGCTGGACGGGGTGGTGACGGTCGACCAAAGTCCCATCCGGGGTTCTCGCCGCAGCAATCCCGCGACCTACACCGGACTGCTCGACCCCATCAGGAAGGCGTTCGCCAAGCAGAACGGGGTCAAGCCGGCGCTGTTCAGCGCGAACTCGGAGGGGGCGTGCCCGGCGTGCAACGGGGCCGGGGTCATCTACACCGACCTCGGCATCGTGGCCGGGATGAGCACACCGTGCGAGGTGTGCGAGGGCCGTCGGTTCCAGGCCTCGGTCCTGGACTACCACCTCGGCGGTCGCGACATCAGCGAGGTGCTCGCTATGTCCGTCGCGGAGGCGTCGACGTTCTTCGGCGACGGCGAGGCGGCCCTGCCCGCCGCGCACCGCATCCTGACGCGCCTGTCGGACGTCGGGCTCGGGTACGTCGCGCTCGGTCAGCCCTTGACGACGCTCTCCGGCGGCGAACGCCAGCGGCTGAAGATGGCGACGCACATGGGGGAGAAGGGTGGGGTCCTGATTCTCGACGAGCCGACCACCGGTCTGCATCTCGCCGACGTGGAGCAGTTGCTGGCGCTCCTGGACAGGCTGGTCGATGCCGGGACGACGCTCGTCGTGATCGAACACCACCAGGCGGTGATGGCGCACGCCGACTGGATCGTCGACCTCGGCCCCGGGGCGGGTCACGACGGCGGATCGGTGGTGTTCGAGGGGACGCCCGCCGCACTGGTGGCGGACGGGTCCACTCTGACCGGCCGGCACCTGGCCGAGTACGTGCGGCGGTGACGGGCCGCCGATCGGTAGGGGTCAGCCGATGGAGAAGGCCCGCGCCTGATCGGTGATCTTCTTCGCGCGGGCGAGGCGCGGAAGATCGCTGCCGTCGCGCACGTGCTCGCCGTCGACACCGAGCGCCGCGATGGTGTCGCGCGCCCAGATCACGTCGTCGGGGGAGGGAGCCAGCTCGCGGTTGACGACGGGCGCCTGGCCGGCGTGCATGCAGAGGCGACCGGTCATACCCATCGACACGGTGAGTCGGCTGTCCCGGGCGAGGTGCTCGTCGTTGACCGTCAACGTCGGTCCGTCGATCGGACCGGGGAGGCGGGCGGCGCGGCTGGCGACCACCAGGCGTGCCCGCGGGTAGGCCATCGCCATCGGCTCGTCGCTCATTCCGGTGTCCCGGCGAAAGTCCCCGCTGCCGAACGCGAGACGGAACGTCGCGTCCGCCCGCGCGATCTCCGGCGCGGCCTCGAGGCCCATCGCGGACTCGACGAGTGCGACCACGCGGATACCGTCGCCCAGCCGAGCGGCCGTGGCCTCCACCTGGCTACCGCTCTCGGTCTTGGCGAGCATGACGCCCTCGAGGGTGTCGATGCCGCGCAGAGCGTCGAGGTCGTCGGCCCAGAACGGGGTGGTGGCGTCGTTGATGCGGACCCACGCGCGACGGCCGCCGCGCAACCAGGCGACCACGGCGTCGCGCGCCGCGGGCTTGCCGGCGGGGGACACCGCATCCTCGATGTCGAGGATGACGGCGTCGACCTCGGATTCGAGGGCCGGGGTGAACAACTCGGGCTTGCTTCCGGGGACGAGCAGCCACGACCGGGCCCGGTCCGCAGCGACTGATGACACGGGGTTCTCCAGGAAGGTCGTCACCACCCCACTGTGCATCGCCACAGTCGATCGGGGAAGGTTGCGTCAATAGTGTTCACGTGTGGCACCGAACATTCACGACACCATGTGACGCTACTTACGCTTGGCCGCCCGACGGACCTGCAGGATGCGCACGCCACCCGCCGTGGCCATGACCAGGGCGCCGGCCACCGCGGCCAGGAGCATCCCGATGCCGACGGGGAGATCGAACGTCCAGCCGAACAGGTGGATCGGCACGCTGTCGAGGTTCTGCAGGATGAACACCATCAACACGACCAGCACGATCGCGCCGACCACCAGGCCGGTGTAGAGCGCGGCGGCGCGGGTGTGCTTCACGCCGTCGGGCGTCTTCCCGGCCGGGAGACGACTGTCGGAGACGGCGACGTCGGAGCCACCGGAATCGAGTCCCGATCCGGGCAGCGCGGACGACGTCGGATCGGTGGGGTCGGACGCGGCGGAATCGGCGGCGCCGGACGAGGTGCGAGACATGAGGGAATGATTACCCGGGCGAGAAGTGTTTGCACCCTACCGAGCCCGGGGTATCAAGCCCGGTTGCGATGCGACCGAGCCGGTCGAGCCGGTCGAGCTCACCGCTCCGCAGTGAGACACTGGAGGCACTATGGCACCCACCGCTCTTCCCCTCGTCTTCGACGCACCCCGCCGCGGCATGCCCGCGACGCACCTCGCGGACCTCGACGCCGACCAGCGCCGCGCCGCCGTCGTCGAGCTCGGCCTGCCGGCGTTCCGAGCCGACCAGCTCGCCCGGCAGTACTACGGGCGGCTGCAGGCCGACGCCGAGAAGATGACGGACCTGCCCGCCTCGGTGCGCGAGAAGGTCGGAGCCGCTCTGTTCCCGACGTTGCTCAGCCCCGTCAAGCACGTCGCCTGCGACGGCGGCGACACCCGCAAGACGCTGTGGCGGGCGGGCGACGGAACCCTGCTCGAATCGGTCCTCATGCGCTACCCCGACCGCGCCACGCTGTGCATCTCCAGTCAGGCCGGGTGCGGTATGGCCTGCCCGTTCTGCGCCACGGGCCAGGGAGGACTGCAGCGCAATCTGTCCACGGCGGAGATCGTCGACCAGGTGCGCTCCGCGGCCGCCGACCTCCGCGACGGCGTGGTGGAGGGCGGCGAGGGTCGCCTGTCCAACGTGGTGTTCATGGGCATGGGCGAGCCGCTGGCCAACTACAAGCGCGTGGTGGCGGCGGTCAAGCGCATCGTCTCACCCGCTCCCGAGGGGCTCGGCCTGTCCCAGCGGTCGGTGACCGTCTCGACCGTCGGTCTCGCCCCGGCGATCCGCAAACTCGCCGACGAAGGTCTGACGGTGACCCTCGCGGTGTCCCTGCACTGCCCGGACGACGAACTCCGCGACACTCTGGTGCCGGTCAACAACCGCTGGTCGATCGCCGAGGTGCTGGACGCTGCGCGGTACTACGCCGACACGACGGGACGACGGGTGTCCATCGAATACGCGCTGATCCGTGACGTGAACGACCAGCCGTGGCGAGCGGATCTGCTGGCAAAGAAGCTGAAGAAGGCGCTGGGCGCGCTGGTCCACGTGAATCTGATTCCGTTGAACCCCACGCCGGGCAGCGAGTGGGACGCGAGCCCCAAGCCGGTCGAGGAGGAGTTCGTCCGCCGCGTGCGCGCCGGCGGTGTCTCCTGCACCGTGCGCGACACGCGCGGTCAGGAGATCGCCGCGGCGTGCGGCCAGTTGGCTGCCGAGAACTGAGTCGGTCGGCGGTCAGCCGCGGCGCGGCTTGCGGCGCAGCACGATGTCGCGGATCAGCACGATCCACAGCAGCACGGCGAAGCCGACGAGCCAGAGGTCCTCGACGCGGCCGGTGTGATTGCCGATGATCATCACCAGCAGGAACAGCGAGATGATCCAGCCGGCGATGCGGAACGTGCGCGGCGCCTCGCCGCTCCATCCCCACGCGGCGGAGGGGACCTCGGCGATGTGGACGTTCGTGGCGGGAACGCGCGGGGCGTCCGAGCGCGGCTCGATGCTTCCGGTCACGACCGATCCTCCTGAAGTTCGTCGGGGTCCGTGGGTTCGCCCGCGGGGCCCCGGGGGCGAGACGTGCCGTGATCGTATCGCGGCGTACGACCGGTCGTCGTAGCGGCTCGCTCAGGGGCGCGACTCGGTGGTCACCAGGGCGTCGAGGTAGCGCCGGGTGGCCACGCGTTGCACGAGTCGATTCAGCGGGCCACCGAGGGCGACCACTGCGTTTCCCGCCGTCGAGAACGCCCGGATGTGCGCCGACACCGCGCCGGTGCGCTCGTCGTATCGCACGACGAAGCGCTCCTCGCCGCGTTCCGGATGGCCGGGGAGCGTTCCGTAGGCGAAGCCGCGTTCCCGTCGGGCGTCCGTTCGGTCGTCGATCCCGTCGACCCGATCGACCCGATCGATGACGTCGACCACCCGGCAGGGGATCCGGATCGGGCCCAGTCCGAGGACGACGATCGCGTCGGGCTCCGCCTCCACCGCGGTGGCGCGCACCGCGAGGCCGGCGCCGCGGTGCATGTCCCAGCGCAGCAGTCGCCGTGCGGCCTCGTCGAACAGCTCGACGCCGCGACCGAGGGGCCGGGACTCCCGTACGTGGTGGTAGCCGGCCGAGGGCATCGACTCCGACGCCGTGCCCCCGACCTCCGGGTACGTCAGCGGTGCGGCGCGGTAGGAGGCGGGATCGGCGGACGGACGAAGAGCCACCGCGCCATCCTCACACGAGCCTGTCAGGTGCGTCGGCCACACTGTCCGGGTGACGACGCACAGCCTTGACTCGACGCATGGTGACGGCCCGACGCGCGTGCTCGTGCTCGGCAGCACGGGCTCGATCGGAACGCAGGCGCTCGAAGTGATGGCCGCGCGGCCCGATCGATTCACCGTGGTGGGCCTCGCCGCGGGAGGCGGTTCGATCGACCTGCTCGCGCGGCAGATCGCCGAGACCGGGGTGACCGGGGTCGCGGTCGCCGATCCCCGTGCCGCAGCGCGACTCGATCTGCCCGGAGTGCGTTCGGGCCCGGACGCGGTGAGGCAGCTGGTGGAGGAGACCGAGGCGGACGTCGTGCTCAACGGTCTGGTGGGGTCGCTCGGGCTCGCACCCACGCTCGCCGCGCTGCGATCCGGCGCGCGTCTGGCGCTGGCCAACAAGGAATCGCTCGTGGCCGGTGGATCGCTCGTCACCGACGCGGCGTCACCCGGCCAGATCGTGCCCGTCGATTCGGAGCACTCCGCGCTCGCCCAGTGCCTGCGCGGGGGTCGGGCCGAGGAGGTGGCCCGGCTGGTTGTGACGGCGTCCGGCGGGCCGTTCCGCGGACGCGACCGCGCGAGTCTGGAGTCGGTGACCCCGGAACAGGCCGGCAAGCATCCCACCTGGTCGATGGGGCCGATGAACACCCTCAACTCCGCGACCCTGGTCAACAAGGGGCTCGAGGTCATCGAGGCGCATCTGCTGTTCGGTATTCCGTACGACCGCATCGACGTCACCGTGCACCCGCAGTCCATCGTCCACTCGATGGTCACGTTCACCGACGGGTCGACCCTCGCGCAGGCCAGTCCGCCGTCGATGCTGCTGCCGATCGCGTTGGCCCTGGGGTGGCCGGATCGCGTCGCGGACGCCGCGCCCGCGCTGGACTTCCGGACGGCGAGCACCTGGGAGTTCGAGCCATTGGACGACGCCGTCTTCCCGGCCGTCGCGCTCGCGCGCCGGGCCGGAGAGCTCGGCGGGTGTCTCACCGCGGTATACAACGCCGCCAACGAGGTCGCCGCCGCGGCGTTCCTTGCCGGTGACCTGTCCTTCCCTCGTATCGTGGACGTCGTCGCCGATGTGGTGGAGGACGGCGCGGACCGCTGGTCGGCGCCACCGTCCACGGTCGACGACGTCCTCGAGGCCGACGCGTGGGCCCGTGACCGCGCTCGGGACCTCGCAGCACAGAAAGGCCGTTCCTGACGATGGTGTTCGTTCTCGGCGTCGTCGCGTTCGCGGTGTGCATCGGCATCTCGATCGCACTGCACGAATGCGGCCACATGTGGGTGGCCAAGGCCACCGGCATGAAGGTCCGCCGCTACTACATCGGCTTCGGCCCCAAGATCTTCTCCTGGCGTCGCGGTGAGACCGAGTACGGACTCAAGGCGATCCCCGCCGGGGGGTTCTGCGACATCGCCGGCATGACGGCGGTCGACGAACTCGCACCCGACGAGGTCGACCGCGCGATGTACAAGCAGAAGACCTGGAAGCGCCTCGCCGTGATGTTCGGCGGGATCGCGATGAACTTCGTGCTCGGCTTCGCGCTGCTCTACACCCTGGCTCTCGGGTGGGGGCTACCGAACCGCGACACGTCGGCGACCGTCGCCGGGACCCAGTGCGTCGCACCGCAGGACGCGGACGGCGATATCGCGCCCTGCACCGGTCCCGGACCGGCGGGGGCGGCCGGCATCCGTGCCGGTGACGTCGTCACCGCGGTGGACGGGACGCCGACGGCGACGTTCGCGGACGTCGTCGCCGCCGTCCAGAACGCGCAGGGCACCGTCGAGGTGACGGTCGACCGCGCCGGCGAGGCCCTGACGCTGCCCGTCACGGTGCAGCGGACCGAGCGCCTGTTCTCCACGGCGACCGCGGACGATCCGAACGCGACCGAACTGCGCACCACCGGCGCGATCGGCGTCGCGCGGACTCCGCTCACCATTCAGTACGACGCCCTGTCGGCCGTACCGGGCGCGATCTCGTTCGCCGGCTACACCGGTGTGGAGACGGTCAAGGCCATCGCGGACCTGCCGCAGAAGGTCGGGGCCCTGTGGACGTCGATCACCGGCGGCGAGCGGTCCGCCGACACCCCGATCTCCGTCGTCGGGGCCAGCGTCATCGGCGGCCAGGCGGCCGAGCGCGGACTGTGGGAGCTGTTCATCGGACTGCTCGCGACCCTGAACTTCTTCCTCGGTGTGTTCAACCTGTTGCCGCTGCTGCCGCTCGACGGCGGACACATCGCGGTGACGATCTACGAGGGCATCCGCAATCGGATTCGTGCACTGCGCGGTCTGGGTCGCGGCGACCCGGTGAACTACCTCAAACTGATGCCGTTGACGTACGTGGTCATCGCCATCGGCGGCGCGTTCATGCTGCTGACGTTGACCGCGGACATCGTCAATCCCATCGACCTGTTCGGTAACTAGACTGGTGTGCAGTCGGCCGGTGACCACCGGCAGGCGACGAAAGGACTGAAGTGACCGTAGGACTGGGCATACCGGCCGGACCGCCCCCCGTGCTGGCTCCGCGTCGCAAGACCCGGCAGTTGCAGGTGGGCAGCGTGGGCGTCGGGAGCGACCATCCCATCTCGGTGCAGTCGATGTGCACCACCAAGACCCACGACATCAACTCGACCCTGCAGCAGATCGCGGAGCTCACCGCGTCGGGCTGCGACATCGTGCGCGTCGCGTGCCCGCGGCAGGAGGACGCCGACGCGCTGGCGACGATCGCGCGCAAGTCGCAGATCCCCGTCATCGCCGACATCCACTTCCAGCCGCGCTACATCTTCGCGGCCATCGACGCCGGGTGTGCCGCCGTGCGCGTGAACCCCGGCAACATCAAGGAGTTCGACGGCCGCGTCAAGGAGGTCGCCAAGGCGGCAGGCGACGCCGGCATCCCGATCCGAATCGGCGTCAACGCGGGTTCGCTCGATCCGCGGCTCATGCAGAAGTACGGCAAGGCCACGCCCGAGGCCCTCGTCGAGTCCGCGCTGTGGGAGGCGTCGCTGTTCGAGGAGCACGGCTTCGGTGACATCAAGATCTCGGTCAAGCACAACGACCCCGTGGTGATGGTGGAGGCCTACCGCCAGCTCGCGGCGCAGTGCGACTACCCGCTGCACCTCGGGGTGACCGAGGCCGGCCCCGCCTTCCAGGGCACCATCAAGTCCGCCGTCGCCTTCGGGTCGCTGCTCGCAGACGGAATCGGGGACACCATCCGCGTCTCGCTCTCGGCGCCGCCGAACGAGGAAATCAAGGTCGGGACGCAGATCCTGCAGTCCCTGAACCTGCGGCCCCGCAAGCTCGAGATCGTGTCCTGCCCGTCCTGCGGACGCGCTCAGGTCGACGTCTACACCCTGGCCGACCAGGTCACGGCCGGCCTGGAGGGCATGGAGATCCCGCTGCGCGTGGCCGTCATGGGCTGCGTCGTCAACGGCCCCGGTGAGGCGCGGGACGCGGACCTCGGTGTCGCGTCGGGCAACGGCAAGGGCCAGATCTTCGTCAAGGGCGAGGTCATCAAGACCGTGCCGGAGGCGCAGATCGTCGAGACGTTGATCGAGGAGGCCATGCGGATCGCGGAGACCTTCGAGGGCGACGCCGACGCCGGTTCCTCGCCGGTGGTGTCCGTCGGCTGACCCGCGGCGAGACACCGATGCTCAAGCTCCTCGGCGCGAAGGCGCTGACCCGACGTGACACCGACGAGGTCCTCCGCGTGCTGCGGTCGGACCCCGTCGCGTCGTGCATGGTCGCGTCGCGCATCGAGGAGTCGGGCATCGAGCCGCGGGTGAACCACGGCGAACTGTGGTCTCGTGGCGGTCCGTCGTCGTCGCTCTGCTTCTCCGGGGCCAACCTGGTGCCGCTCCGCGGCGAGGTCGACGATCTGCGGAGTTTCGCCGACCGGGCCCTGCGCGGTCCGCGGCTGTGTTCGTCGTTGGTCGGGCGCGCGGAGCTGACCCTGCCGATCTGGTCGATGCTCGAGCCTGAGTGGGGATCCGCCCGCGAGGTGCGGGCCGACCAACCTCTTCTCGCGCTCGTCGTGCGGCCGGACACGGCCGACCCGGCCGTGCGCCGGGTCACCGCCGACGAGATCGACGTGTACCTGACGGCGGCCGTCGCGATGTTCATCGAGGAGGTGGGCGTCGACCCGCGGGCCGGTGACGGCGGTCGGGGATACCGCCGGCGCATCGCCGATCTGATCGCGGCCGGGCGCGCGTGGGCGCGATTCGAGGACGGTCAGGTGGTCTTCAAGGCCGAGGTAGGGTCGCTCTCGCGGGACGTCGGGCAGATCCAGGGAGTGTGGGTCCACCCGCTGTGCCGCGGCCGCGGGTTGGGGTCCGTCGGGACGGCGGCCGTGGCCGCGGCCGTGATCGACGGCGGCCGGACTGCCAGTCTCTACGTGAACAGCTACAACGTTCCGGCTCGTCGTGCGTACGAGCGCATCGGGTTCCGGCAGGTCGGGACCTTCGCCACGGTGCTGCTGGACTGACGTCCCGGCCCTGCGTGTCGGGACGGACCCGGGCCACACCCCGGTCCTACGATGACAGTCGATGATCTCCCGTTCCGTCGCCGCGGCGCTCGCCGTCCTGCTCGCCGTCGCCTCGGTCGCGTGCACCCCGAAACCGCAGGGCCCCGAATCCGCCGCCGATGCGTTCGTGGCCGCGCTGGCGAGTCGGGACAGCGCCGAGGCGGCCGCCGGAACGGACCGGCCGGACCTCGCGGCCGGGGCGATCGACACCGCGTGGGACGGACTGCAGGCGGAATCGCTCGAGGCGAGCACCGGTGCCGTGACGGTGAACGGCGACACCGCGACCGTCGACTACACCTACACCTGGCACCTGCCGCGGGACCGGACGTGGACGTACGACGGGTCGTTGCGGATGGGTCGGCGCGGCGGTGACTGGGTGGTGCGGTGGAACTCCACCGACCTGCATCCGACGCTCGGCGACACGCAGTCGATGGTGCTCCGGTCCATGGCCGCTCCGCGTGCCCGGGTCAACGAACACGCCGGGTCGGACGTCCTGGTTCCGGGCACGGTCTTCGGCGTCTCGTGGACCGTCGCGGAGCTGACGTCCGACCGGATCGTCTCGACGGCCCGCGCGCTGGAACGGCTCCTGCGTCCGTTCGACGACTCCATCACCGCGCAATCGACGGTCGAGTCCGCCACGGCCGCGCGGGGCGCCTACCGCGTGGTGACACTGCGGGAGGAGGACTACGACACGGTGTCGGCCGAGCTGTCGGCCCTGCCCGGCGTCACCGTCACCGAGGAGTCGGATCTGGTCTCGACCGATCGATCCTTCGCGCCCGATCTGGTGAGCCAGGTCAAGAAGACCGTCATGGACCGCGTCGACGGCGAGGCCGGGTGGAGCGTCGTCGCCGTCAACGCCAACGGGGCCGACGTCGGGGTGCTGACCGAAACGGCGCCGGAACCGGTGCCGTCCATCAGCATCAGCCTCGACCGGCCGATCCAGGTGGCCGCGCAGAACGCGGTGAACGTCTCCCGCGATCAAGCGATGATGGTGGTGATCCAACCCTCGACGGGGGACATCCTGGCCGTTGCGCAGAACGAGGCCGCGGACCGGGACGGACCGGTGGCGTCCACCGGTCTGTACCCGCCGGGGTCGACGTTCAAGATCGTCACGGCGGGGGCGGCCATCGCGGAGGGGCTTGCGACGCCCGGCAGCACGGTGCCGTGTCCGGGGCGCATCGTCATCGGGGAGCGCAGCGTGCCCAACTACAACGAGTTCTCGCTCGGCGACGTCTCGATGAGCACGGCGTTCACGCGGTCCTGCAACACCTCCTTCGCCAAGCTCGCCAGCGAGATGGGACCCGACGACCTGACGAGCGCGGCCGCCATGTTCGGCATCGGCCCCGAGTACACGGTGACGGGCCTGCCCACCGAGTCCGGATCCGTGCCCCCGGCGCCCGATCTGGTGCAGCGGACCGAGGACGGGTTCGGCCAGGGCAAGGTGCTCGTGTCCACGTTCGGCATGGCCCTCGCCGCCGCCACCGTGGCGCACGGCAGCACCCCGACGCCGCGGTTGATCCAGGGCGAGGAGACCGCCGTCGAGGGGGACCGGCCGACGGTCGACCCCGCTGTCGTCGACGGGTTGCGCGGCATGATGCGGTCGGTGGTCACCAGCGGAACCGCCGACCGAATCGCCGATCAGGGCGAGGTCTACGGCAAGACCGGCGAGGCCGAGGTCGACGGCGGCTCGCATGCGTGGTTCGTCGGCTATCGCGGTGACCTGGCCTTCGCCACGCTCGTCGTGCGCGGCGGCAGCTCCGACAACGCGGTGGCCGTGACGAGGGATATGTTCACGGCGCTGCCCGAGGGCTACTGACCACGGACTACGCTCGGGGGCATGGCTGTTCGCACTGTTCTCGAACCCGGCACCGTCTCCGACGTGCTTCCCGTCCCCAAGCACATCGAGCGGCCGGAGTACGCCTGGAAGAAGACCGCCCGCGAGGGGTCGGAGCCGTGGGTGCAGACGCCCGAGACCATCGAGAAGATGCGGGTGGCGTCGCGCATCGCGGCGCAGGCGCTGCGCGAGGCGGGCAACGCGGTGGCGCCGGGCGTGACCACCGATGCGCTCGACCGCATCGCGCACGAGTACATGATCGACCACGGTGCGTACCCGTCGACGTTGGGCTACAAGGGTTTTCCGAAGTCCTGCTGTACCTCGCTGAACGAGGTCATCTGCCACGGCATCCCCGACTCGACGGTGATCCAGGACGGGGACATCGTCAACATCGACGTCACCGCGTACGTCGACGGAGTCCACGGCGACACCAACGCGACCTTCCTAGCCGGTGAGGTGTCCGAGGAGGCGCGGCTGCTCGTGGAGCGGACGCACGAGGCGACGATGCGGGCCATCAAGGCGGTCAAGCCGGGCCGCGCACTGAACGTCGTGGGCCGCGTCATCGAGTCCTACGCGAACCGGTTCGGCTACGGCGTCGTCCGCGACTTCACCGGTCACGGGGTGGGGACGACGTTCCACAACGGTCTGGTGGTGCTGCACTACGACGAGCCGAGTGTCGACACGGTCATCGAGCCGGGCATGACCTTCACCATCGAGCCGATGATCAACCTCGGCGGCATCGACTGGGAGCAGTGGAACGACGGGTGGACCGTCGTCACCAAGGACCGCCGCTGGACCGCCCAGTTCGAGCACACCCTCGTCGTCACCGACACCGGCGCCGAGATCCTCACCCTGCCGTGACCTCCTCGCCGCTCGCCGGCGCGCTGCTCGTGGCGGGCACCACGTCGGACGCGGGGAAGAGCGTTCTCGTCGCGGGTCTCTGCCGATTGCTCGCGCGACGAGGGGTGCGCGTGGCGCCGTTCAAGGCGCAGAACATGTCCAACAACTCGGTGGTGACGCTCGACGGCGGTGAGATCGGCCGCGCTCAGGCACTGCAGGCGCGGGCGTGCGGCCTCGAACCCAGCGTGCGCTTCAACCCGGTGCTGCTCAAGCCCGGCGGGGATCGGACGTCGCAACTGGTGGTCCGCGGCCGGGCCACCGGGTCGGTCGGCGCGCGCGACTACATGGCGCACCGTGAAGCGCTGCGCGCCGTCGTCGCCGAGGACCTGGCGTCGCTCCGCGCCGAGTTCGACGTCGTGATCTGCGAGGGCGCCGGGTCGCCCGCCGAGATCAACCTGCGCGCGACGGATCTGGCCAACCTCGGTCTCGCCCGGGCGGCGGACCTGCCGGTGATCGTGGTGGGCGACATCGATCGTGGGGGAGTGCTCGCGCACTTCTTCGGCACTCTGGCGATTCTCGATCCGGACGATCAAGCGCTGATCGCGGGCTTCGTCGTCAACAAGTTCCGGGGAGATCCGGCGCTGTTGCAGCCGGGGCTCGACACGCTGCAGGATCGGACGGGTCGGCCGACCTACGGCGTGGTGCCGTTCGACGACGCCCTGTGGCTCGACGCGGAGGACTCCCTCGGCACGACGGCCGATTCGCCTGTGGGACGGCCCGGCCGGCCCGTCGGGACGCAGTGGCTGCGGGTGGCGGCGGTGCGCCTGCCGCGCGTCTCCAACTCGACCGACGTCGAGGCGCTCGCGTGCGAACCAGGGGTCAGCGTCCAGTGGGCGACGGACCCGTCGCGGCTGGCGGACGCCGATCTGGTGGTCCTGCCCGGCTCGAAAGCGACGGTCCACGATCTGGAGTGGTTGCGCCGCACCGGAATTGACGACGAAATCACGCGGCGAGCCGAGCGCGGCGGTCCGGTTCTCGGCATCTGCGGCGGATATCAGATGCTCGGCCGGCGCATCGTCGACGACGTGGAGTCGGGATCCGGTGCCGTGGCCGGCCTCGGCGTGCTCGACCTCGACATCGAGTTCCGACCGGACAAGGTGTTGCGCCGGGTGCAGTCGCCGACGGGGTTGCGCGGTTACGAGATTCACCACGGCCGCGTCGCGCGGTCGACCGATCCCGCGTGGATCGACGGTGCGGACGGTGGGGGCGAGGGCAGTGCCCGGAACGCCGTGTGGGGCACCCACTGGCACGGGCTGCTCGAGAACGACGCGTTCCGGCGGGACTGGCTGACGGAGGTCGCCGCGCGGGCCGGTCGGCGCGGGTTCGTCGCGGCCCCCGATACCGACGTCGACGCGCTGCGTACTGCCCAGGTGGACCTGCTGGCCGATCTCGTGGAGAACTCCCTCGACGTGGAGGCCGTGACGGCGCTTCTCGCCGAGGGAGTTCCCGCGGGTCTGCCGGTTCTCGCCGTGCGGTGACTCAGACGGTGGTCCGCCGCAGCACCGCCCACACGCCGGGCGCGGCCGGCGCGGTGAGGGCCAGCGGGAGCAGGACCATCGTGACCGGTCGGGGCGAGTCGGCGATGGCCGAGCCCACCGGCACCCACCAGCTCTGCCAGGTGAAGACCACCACGACCACGCCGAGGAGCACCGTCAGGAGAAGGCCGGTGGCCCACAGTCCTACGGCCCGCCATCGGAGGTAGATCGCCCCGGCCAGGACGCCGAGGGTGTTCGCCAGTGCGATCAGGGTGACGAAGAACAGAAATTCGACGACGACCGATCCGGCGACGGGCGCCGTGAGCGAGAACAGTCGCATGCCGACTCCGAAACCGTCGGTGGTGCGCTCGACGAGCGACAGCGCGATCATCAGGGTGCCGAACAGCAGCGCGTGGACACCGACCACGGCGGCGGTGGCCCGGAAGAACTCCCAGCGCGTGACGCCGAGGCCGGAGACGAACGGGAAGAACTGGTTCACCGATTGCGCGAACAACACGAGACCGAAGAAGAACACGAACGACGCGCCGCCGGTGTTGACCTCCGCGCTGCCTCGGGGGACCAGCGCGAGCACGGTCCACGTGATGCCGGCGATGACCGCCAGGATGCCGATCGGCCACAGGAACGCGATCTGCCAGTTCTGGGCGTGCACCCGGGCGACGGCCGTGAGGCGGGACGGGGCGGGAGCGAGAGCGGTACTCACGAGGACACCTTCCGACGGGTGGTGCTGGCGACCACGAATTGCTGGAGGGACACCGAATCGACGTGGAGGCCGGCAGCGCGGGCGGCGGCGAGCGACTCCGGCGAGAGGGGGCCGTCGATGGTGGTGCGGGCCATCGATCCCATCGACTCGTGCTGCAGCACAGTGTGTTCGATGGTGAAGTCGGCGACACCGTCCGCGTTCCCGCTGACGGTCACCGCGCGGCCACGGAGCTGCTCGGCGTCGTCGTCGACCACCACCCGGCCCCCGTCGACCACCACGACGCGGTCCACCAGATCGGCGACCTCGTCGATCAGGTGGGTCGAGAGAACCACTGTGCGGGGGTGCTCCGCGTAGTCGGCCAGGAGTCGGTCGTAGAACAGCTGCCGGGAGACCGCGTCGAGACCGAGGTAGGGCTCGTCGAACAGGGTGAGTGGGGCGCGGGACGCGAGGCCCACCACCACACCCAGTGCCGACGTCATGCCGCGGGAGAGCTTCTTGACCTTGCGTCGGCGGGGAAGATCGAAGTCCGCCATGAGATCCCGCGCGAGGGCCTCGTCCCACCGCGGCAGGATCGCGGCCGCGGCGTCGAGCACCTGACTCACGCGGAAGTCGTCCGGGTACCGCTGACTCTCCTTGACGAAGCAGACGTCACGCAGGACCGTCGCGTTCTCGAAGGGGCTGCCACCGAACACCGACACCTCTCCGTCGTCCGCCCACTGCTGCCCCGTGAGGATCTGCAGGAGCGTGGTCTTGCCGGCGCCGTTGCGGCCCAGGAGGCCGTGGATGCCGTGCTCGTGCACGTCGAAGGACACGTCGACGAGGGCATCGATGTTTCGTCGGGAGCCGACGTCCCGAAAGCTCTTGCGCAGGTTGCGGACCGACACCACCGGGGCGCTCATCGTGCTCCCTCCCCGGATGCCGGAGCCGGTGCGGCCGCGCGGTCGGCGATCATGGTCATGATCTCGTCGGGACCGAGGCCGAGCTTGCGCGCCTCGGCGACCAACGGAGTGACGTACTGGTCGGCGAATCGCTCACGGCGCCGGAAGCGCAGCGCGTCGCGTGCGCCCGTGGTGACGAACATTCCGATACCTCGCTTCTTGTAGAGGATGCCGTCCGCGACGAGATGTCCGAGCCCCTTGCCGGCGGTGGCGGGATTGATGCGGTGGAACGCGGCCAGTTCGTTGGTCGACGGCACTTGCGCTTCCTCGGCCAGTGATCCGTCGATGATCGAGTTCTCGATCATCTCGGCGATCTGCAGGAAGATCGGGCGACCGTCGTCGATCACGATGACCACCGGGTCCATTGGTTAGGTGGTTCATTACTCATGTAACTAACCATAGAAGCTTGCAGGCGGCGGTGCAAGGCTTCGCTCGGGTAGCGTCGCTGACCATGCAGAAGCAGACCGTGTCGGTGCCCGCCGGAGACGTCGAGGTGCGAGTCGACGGTCCCGACAGCGGACACGCCGTCCTGCTCCTCCCGGGATCGACCGGAGCGCCGGACTCGTTCGACGACACCGCATCCCGGCTCACGACATCCGATCTGCGTACCTTCGTGGTCGAGCCGGGCGTCGCTCTCGGGGACAGCGACCTGATCGCGCTGCTCGACGCCCTCGGGCTGCCCTGGGTCAACCTGGTCGGCCGCGGGGACGGCGCCGACCGGGCCTGGTCACTGGCCGCCCGTACCTTCGGCCGCGTGTCCAGTCTGGTGGTGATCGACCGCGGACACCCCGCCGTTCACGGCGACACGTCCTGTCCCGCAGTCGAACTGCGCACCACGATGGTGGTGACCGACCCGTCCGCGCAGGACGATGCCTCCGCCAGCAGCCGCTACGTCTACGGCGACTACCGGGTGATGCCGCTCGACACCACCGACCCCTCCGCTGCGGCCGCCGCCCTGGCCACGGAGATCGTCATGCGGACCAGCGCCTGGTAGAGCTGCTGCGCGATTCGCGTCTGTTGCAGTCATCCGCCGTTGCTGCAGCCGACGCGGATCGCTGGAATCGGCGCGGATCGGGTGCGGGGGCCGTAGCGCGGGGCTGAGACCGGCGGGTAAGTGCAGGGAATCGGGTGCAGCTCGATCCGCGGCGGTTCCAGTCATCCGCTGCTGCGGGATCGGGTAGCCGCTGAATCCGCGCGAGTTCCAGTCATCCGCTGCTACTGCAGCCCACGCGGATCGCTGGAACCGACGCGGATCGGAGTCGGGGCCGGAGCACTGGGCTGAGACCGGTGGGCAAGTGCTGCGCTAGGGGTGCAGCTGGATCCGCGCGAGTTCCAGTCAGCCGCTGCTGCTGCAGTCGACACGGATTGCTGGAACCGGCGCGGATCGGGGTGCGGGGCCGGAGCACTGGGTTCAGGCCGGTGGGCAAGTGCTGCGCTAGGGGTGCGGCTCGATCCGCGCGAGTTCCAGTCAGCCGCTGCTGCTGCAGCCGACGCGGATCGCTGGAACCGGCGCGGATCCGGCCCCCGGCTAGAGGTCGAGGCCCAGGAGTGCGTTCTCCACCACCTCGGGGAGGGCGGGGTGGATCCAGTACTGGCCGCGGGCGATCTCTCGGACGGTCTGCCCGAACGTGATGGCCTGGATGAGGGGCTGAATCACCGTCGGGGCCTGCTCGCCGATGATGTGCGCGCCGAGCAGACGCCCGGTGGAGCGGTCCGCGACGACCTTGCACAGCCCCTCGCGGTCCTCCATGGCCCAGCCGTAGGCGACGTCGGCGTACTTCTGAACCTTGACGGCGACGTCGTAGCCCTGGTCGCGGGCGTCGCGCTCGGTGAGGCCGACCTCGGCGATCATCGGGTCGGTGAAGATCGCCGACGGGACGTAGCGGTGGTCGAACGTCGCCCATCCCGCGGTGTCGGTCCAGTCGGGCCGCAGCACGTTCTCCTGTACGACGCGTGCCTCGGCGTTGGCGACGTGTTTGAGCTGGTAGGGCGACGACACGTCACCCAGGGCGAAGACGCCCTCGGCGGTGGTGCGGCCGAATTCGTCGACGCGGATGCGGCCGTCGTCGTGTAACTCGATACCGGCGACGTCGGCACCGATGCGGTCGCCGTTGGGGGTTCGTCCCGCGGCGACGAGGAGTGCGTCGCCGGTGACCTCGGTGCCGTCGGACAGCGTCACGACGACGCTGGTGCCGTCCTCGCGCGCGTCCACGGCCTCGACTCCGCACCGCACGTCCCACTTGGCGGCGGCGAGGTCGGTGAAGTGGGCGGAGATCTCCTCGTCGGATTTGCGCAACATGCGGTCCTTGCGGACGAGCACGGTGACGCGGGAGCCGAGGGCGGAGAACACGTGCGCGAACTCGGCCGCGATGTAGCCCGACCCGACGACGATCAGGTGTTCCGGCAGCTCCGGCAGCCGCATGATGTCGTCGTTGGTGTGATACCGCACGCCGCTGGCGGCGATGGCCTCGGGGATCACCGGGCGGGAGCCGGCGCCGACGACGACGCGGTCCGCCGTGACGATGCGCCCGTCGCCGGCGTCGATCCGCCGCGGCCCGACGAACGTGGCGTGCGAGGAGTACAGCGTGACGTTGGGGGAGCCGTCGCCGCGGCGGTAGTTCTCGCCGCCCTCGGCGATGGGGTCGATACGACCGAAGACTCGGTCGACGATGTCCTGCCAGCGGACCCGCTCGATGCGGGCGTCGATGCCGTAGCGCTCCGCGCGGCGCACGGTGTTCGCGACCTCGGCGGCGTAGACGAACATCTTGGTGGGGATGCAGCCGACGTTGATGCAGGTGCCGCCGAAGATCGACTCCTCGAACATGGCGACGGACAGACCGTCGAACCGCTCGTCGAGGATGGTGTTGGCGGATCCGGAGCCGATGATCGCGACGTCGACGTGCTGCTCGTTCGCGCTCATGCGCCGGTCGCCATCTCGGCGTGGTCGCCGCCGATCGCGGCCCCTGCACGGTCTCCGGTGGTCCCGGCCGCTCGGGCCTCGTGATCGTCGAGCCACGCGTCGAGCTCACGGAACGCCTGCGCGAGAGGCTCGTCGGTGGAGAGGAAGACGTCGTGCCGCGCGCCCTCGACGGGCACGACCGTGGTGCGGTTACCGAGGCAGCCGGCCCACCGCGCGATCTGGCGCACGTCGAGCACGGCGTCCGCGGCGTCGACGTCGGGGATGTATTTCTTGGAGAAGCGGGTCACCTTGGACCGCAGGATCAACGACGGCACGCCGATGTCGAGTCCTCGATGCAGTCGCGCGTGGCCACGCCGCACCGCGCGGATCCATCCCAGCTTGATGGGGAAGCCCGCCAGGGGCTTCCAGGACAGGTCGTAGCTCCAGTCGCCCTGCGCCTGCGCGCTGATCGACGAGCCGTAGGTGTCCAGTCCGGCGCCCGGCAGATCACGCTTGGGTGCGAGCTTGCCCAGTACCCCGAGGGCGACGGTGCCCACACTCCGCGCCAACGGCGGCCCCTGCAGGTCGAACCACGGGCTGTTCAGTACGAGTCCGGACACTCCCGCGGCGGCGCTGCCGCCGGCGTGCTCGAGCCGGTCCAGCCACAGCGGCACGATCAGCCCACCCGTCGAGTGGGCCGCGAGCAGCACCGGTGCTCCGGTCTCCTCGCGGACGATGTCGAGCGCGCGGGACAGTTCCGCGTCGTACAGCTCGAGGTCGGAGACGAAGTGCGGCGACTGTCCGTCGTCCAGGGAGCGGCCGCACTTGCGTAGATCGAGGGCGTAGAAGGCGTAGCCGCGGTCGACGAAGTGCTCGGCGAGGTGGCGCTGGAAGAAGTAGTCGGTGAACCCGTGGACGTAGAGCACGGCGCCGCGGGGTCCGGACGGCGACCGTCGCGACCGGACGAGGGTGGCCCGGACCTGTCCCTCGCCGTCGGGGTCGGGGCCGAGCGGTATGGTCAGTTGCTCGTAGTCGTCACCGAGTACGTCGGGCGCCCATGTAGTCACCCTCACACAGTAGATGGCGTGAGACGGGGGTCGCGAGGGGCACAATCGGGTACACGCCGGTGGCGCGACGCGGGGCGCGGCGCGTGCCGTGGACAGAACTCGAGGCGAAGGAAGTCGATCCAGCCGTGGCCGAACACAAGCAGAACCCGCAGTCCGCGTCGTCGGAGAAGCTCGACGTCGTGCTCATCGGCGCCGGCATCATGAGTGCCACGCTGGGCACTTTGCTGCACCAGGTGGAGCCGACCTGGTCGATCGGGTTGTTCGAGCGCCTCGACGCCGCCGCGGCCGAGAGCTCCGATCCGTGGAACAACGCCGGGACCGGGCACTCGGCTCTGTGCGAGCTGAACTACACGCCGCAGCAGAAGGACGGCTCGGTCGACATCACCAAGGCGCTCACCGTGAACGAGCAGTTCCAGGTGTCGCGGCAGTGGTGGGCCCACGCCGTCGAGACCGGGGTGTTGAACGACCCCGAGAACTTCATCAACCCCATTCCGCACGTGAGCTTCGTCCACGGCGCGGACAACGTGAAGTACCTCCGCGCCCGGTACGACGCGCTCGCGACCAACCCGCTGTTCCCCGACATGGAGTACATCGACGACGCGGACGAGTTCTCGCGTCGACTCCCACTGATGGCGGCGGGCCGCGACTTCTCCGACCCGATTGCGCTGAACTGGTCCGACGGCGGCACCGACGTCGATTTCGGCGCCCTCACCAAGCAGCTGCTCAACAACCTGGGTGCGGTCGGCGCGTCGATCGACTTCGGGCACGAGGTCCGGGACCTGTCCAAGAATTCCGACGGGTCGTGGACGGTCAAGGTGCGCAACGGCCGCACCGGGGCGACGCGCACCATCGTCGCCAAGTTCGTCTTCGTGGGTGCCGGTGGCGGCGCCCTGCCGTTGCTGCAGAAGTCGGGCATCTCCGAGGCCAAGGGCTTCGGCGGCTTCCCGGTCAGCGGTGAGTGGTTGCGGTGCACCAATCCCGCACTGGTGCAGCAGCATTCGGCGAAGGTCTACGGCAAGGCGTCCGTGGGTGCGCCGCCGATGTCCGTGCCGCACCTCGACACCCGCGTGATCGCCGGCAAGCCGGGTCTGCTGTTCGGTCCCTACGCCGGGTGGTCGCCGAAGTTCCTCAAGAACGGCAAGATGACCGACCTCATCGGCTCGGTCAAGCCGAACAACCTCTTCTCCATGCTCGGCGTCGGCATGACCGAGATGGCCCTCACCAAGTACCTCATCGGCGAGCTCCTCCAGTCCGAGGACGACCGCGTCGACACGCTTCGCGAGTTCATGCCGCGGGCCAAGGGCGAGGACTTCGAGCTCGTCACCGCCGGTCAGCGTGTCCAGGTCATCCGCCGCAAGGGCAAGGGCGGGGTGCTGGAGTTCGGCACGGCCGTGGTGAACGCCGGCGACGGCACCATCGCGGGCCTCCTCGGTGCCTCTCCGGGTGCGTCCACCGCGGTGCCCGCGATGCTCGAGGTGATGCAGCGGTGCTTCGCCGACCGCTACGAGTCCTGGAAGCCGACGCTGACGGACATGGTGCCCTCCCTCGGGACCAAGCTCGCCGAGAACCCGCGCCTGTTCGACGAGGTCTGGGCCCACACCACGCGTGTGCTGCATCTGGACCGGAGTGCCGCGGACCGCGGAGTCGCTTCGGCCGCGGATGGTGTGGTAGCACTCTGACATGGTCACAGCGACTGCAGCACTCAAGCGTTCCTGGGCACAGGACCTGTCGAATCGCACCCTCTACGAGCTGCTGAAGCTGCGTGTCGAGGTGTTCGTGGTCGAGCAGGCCTGCGCTTATCCCGAGCTCGACGGCAAGGACCTGCTGTCCGACACGCGGCACTTCTGGCTCGAGCGAGACGGTGAGGTGGTCTGCACTCTCCGCCTGCTCGAGGAGCACGACGACGGCTCGACGTCCTTCCGCATCGGACGCCTCTGCACGCACCGCTCCTCCCGCGGCCAGGGTCACACCACCCGGCTGCTGCGCGCCGCGTTGGCCGAGGTCGGCTCGGCGCCCTGCCGCATCAACGCCCAGAGCTACCTGGTGGAGATGTACGCCAAACACGGTTTCGTCCCCGACGGCGAAGAGGTGCTCGAGGACGGCATCCCGCACACCCCGATGCGCCGCGGCGGCGGGAGCCCGTGGCAGGACAAGTGACCGTCGGCTATCCCTTCTCGGCCGTGGTCGGCCAGGATCGCCTGCTGCTCGCTCTCACGCTCTGTGCCGTGCACCCCGGCATCGGCGGCGTGGTCGTGCGCGGCGAGAAGGGCACCGCGAAGTCCACGGCCGTCCGTGCTCTGGCGGCGTTGCTGCCGCCCGTGCGTGACGACGACGGCGAGCGCCCCGCCCGTCTTGTCGAACTGCCCGTCGGCGCCACCGAGGACCGCGTCGTCGGGTCCATCGACTTCGAGCGGATCGTGCAGGACGGCACGCGTGCGTTCACGCCCGGCCTTCTCGCGTCGGCGGATCGCGGCATCCTCTACGTCGACGAGGTCAACCTCCTCCACGACCATCTGGTCGACCTCCTGCTCGACGCGGCGGCCATGGGCCGGGTCCACGTGGAGCGCGACGGCATCTCACGCTCCTATCCGTCGAGGTTCGTCCTGGTCGGCACCATGAACCCGGAGGAGGGCGAGCTCCGCCCGCAGTTGCTCGACCGGTTCGGACTGGCGGTCGACGTCGCCGCATCGCGCGACGTCGACACCCGGATGGACGTCGTCCGTCGACGCCTGGACTTCGAGCTCGATCCCGTCGCGTTCGGTCAGCGGTACGCCGACGCCGACGCCGCCGTGGCCGAGCGCATCGCCGACGCTCGAGCTCGACTGGACTCCGTCGTGTTGCCCGAGACCGAACTGCGGCGGATCGCCGCCGTCTGTGCGGCGTTCGACGTCGACGGCATGCGGGGGGACCTCGTCGTCGCCCGCACGGCCGTTGCCCACGCTGCGTGGCTGGGCGCGGACGAGGTCAGCGAGGACGACGTCCGCGTGGCGGTCGAACTCGCGCTGCCGCACCGACGTCGGCGCGACCCGTTCGACGCTCCCGGGCTCGACGACGGCGCCGTCGACGACGCCATGGACAAGGCGGCCGAGTCCGTCGCCGAGCACGAACCGGACCCGGATCCCGATCCCGACGGCGACGGACCCGACGGCGGGGGCGGTGCGCCCGATCCGACGGACTCGCCCGACGCGACGGATCCGTCGCCGGCAACGCCCGAGCAGTCCGACGAGTCCACCGACCGCCGCACCCCCAGCGGAACGAACCCGGCGTCCATCGGCGCGAGCTTCGACACCCGACTGCTGCAGATCGACGGGGTGGGCGAGGGGTCGCCGGGACGGCGATCACGGGCCCGCACCACCAGCGGACGCACCGTGCGCGCCACCGAGTTCGCCGGAGGCAGCTTGCATCTGGTGGGCACGCTGCTGCGCGCGGCCGAGCGTCGGAGCCCCACGGCGTCGGGTCGACTGTCCATCGCGGGTGCGGACCTGCGGGGCGCGGAGCGCGAGGGCCGCGAGGGCAACACCATCGTCTTCGTCGTCGACGCCTCCGGGTCCATGGCGGCACGGGACCGGCTCGAGGCCGTGACCGGTGCCGTCGTCTCACTGTTGCGTGACGCCTACCAGCGTCGCGATCGGGTCGCCGTCGTCTCCGTGCGTGGTACCGACGCCGAGATCCTGGTGCCGCCCACGCGCTCGGTGGACGTCGCCGTCACTCGGCTGCGCCGCGCGCGCACCGGCGGCCGCACGCCACTGGCGTCCGGCTTCCTCACCGCGCGCGAGGTCGTGGCGCGGGAGCGGGTGCGCGAGCCCGGCCGTCGTGCTCTCGTGGTCACGGTCACCGACGGCCGCGCCACCGGTGGCCCCGACCCCGTCGACCGCGCTCGGCGCGCCGCGGCCGCGCTGGCGTCCGACTCGGTCGCGTCCGTCGTGGTCGACTGCGAGACCGGCATGGTGCGGCTCGGTCTCGCCCGGGACCTGGCGCGGGCGCTGCGCGGAACGCATGTCACCCTGCCCGAACTGTCGTCGGCGAGTGTCGCGGGCGTGGTCCGCGCCGCCGCGGCCTGACGCGAGAGAAGTCCCCGTGCCCCGAGGTGTGCCGCTGCCCGGCAGCGTTCCCGACGACGGTCTGACCACCCGGCAGCGTCGCAACCAGCCCGTCCTCGCCGTCCACACCGGCGCCGGGAAGGGCAAGTCGACCGCCGCCTTCGGGATGGCGTTGCGGGCGTGGAACCAGGGTTTCGACGTCGCGGTCTTCCAGTTCGTCAAGAGCGCGAAGTGGAAAGTCGGCGAGGAATCGGTCTTCCGCACGCTCGGTGACCTGCACACGAGTACCGGTGCCGGCGGCGCGGTCGAGTGGCACAAGATGGGGTCCGGTTGGTCCTGGTCGCGCAAGCAGGGCGACGAGGTCGACCACGCCGAGGACGCCCGCGAGGGCTGGCGTGAGATCGCGACGCGCATCGCGGAGGAACGGCACCGTTTCTACGTCCTCGACGAGTTCACCTACCCGCTGCACTGGGGGTGGATCGACGTCGACGAGGTGGTGCAGACGCTCACCTCCCGGCCGGGGAATCAGCACGTCGTGATCACCGGTCGCAACGCGCCGGCCGCGTTGATGGACGCCGCCGATCTGGTGACCGAGATGGCGAAGGTCAAGCACCCCATGGACGCCGGCCGCAAGGGCCAGCGCGGTATCGAGTGGTGACCGAGTCCCTGGCGGCCGTCGTGGTGGCCGCTCCGTCGTCGGGAAGCGGCAAGACCACGATCGCCACGGGCATCATGGGCGCGCTCCGCCGGGCCGGGCATCGGGTCGCCCCGTTCAAGGTGGGACCGGACTACATCGACCCCGGCTATCACGCGGTGGCGGCCGGGCGCCCCGGGCGCAATCTCGACGCGGTGATGGTCGGCGTCGACGCCCTGGTCCCGATGGTGCGGTGGGGAGCGCGGGACTGCGATATCGCGGTGGTCGAGGGCGTGATGGGGCTGTTCGACGGGCGGATCGCGCCCGACGACACCGCCGCCGTCGGTCCGGCCGCGGAGGGATCCACCGCCGCGGTGGCGACGACGATCGGGGCGCCGGTGATCCTCGTGATCGACGCCCGCGGACAGAGCCAGAGCGTCGGCGCGGTGGTGCACGGCTTCGCGACGCACGACCCCGGCGTGCGCCTGGGCGGAGTGGTCCTCAACAAGGTCGGCAGCGCGCGTCACGAGGCCGTGCTCCGGCAGGCGTGCGAGCGGGTGGGCGTGCCCGTGATCGGCGCGATCCCGCGGTCCGGCGCCCTCGACGTGCCCTCCCGCCACCTCGGCCTGGTGACCGCTGCCGAGCACGGGACGGCGGCGGTGGCCGCGGTCGACGCGATGGCGGCGCTGGTGGCCCGACACGTCGATCTCGACGCGGTGGTCCGGCTAGGGCGCACGGCGTCCGTTCCGGCGGCGACGCCCTGGTCGCCCGACGCCGCCGTCGGCGAGGTCCCCTCCGGCCCGGGTCCGACGATCGCCGTGGCAGGTGGGCCCGCGTTCACCTTCGGCTACACCGAGCACCAGGAGGTGCTCGTCGCCGCGGGTGCCGACGTGGTGACGATCGACCCGCGCCACGACCGGCTGCCCGACGGTGTCGCGGGCCTGGTGGTGCCGGGCGGTTTCCCCGAACTGCACGCGGAGGACCTCGCCGCGAACGAGGGGTTGTCGACGGACGTCCGTGCCCTCGCCGACCGCGGCGCGCCGATCCACGGCGAGTGCGCCGGGCTGCTCTACCTCGCCGCCGCCCTGGACGGCCACGCGATGGCGGGGGTGTTCGATCTGGACGCGGAGTTCGGGTCGGGTCTGACTCTCGGCTACCGCGACGCCGTCGCGCTGACCGACTCCGTGCTCTTCGACGCCGGGACCAGAGTGACGGGTCACGAGTTCCATCGCACGCGCGTCGTGCGCGCCGGCGACCACGCCCCGGCGTGGGGATGGCGGCGGGACGGAGTGACGGTACGCGAGGGTGCGGTCAGCGTCTCGGGACGCGTGCATGCGTCCTACCTGCACACCCATCCGGTGGCGACGGCGTCGGCGCTGACGCGCTTCGTCGGGGCCGCTCGGTCCGTCCGCTTCGGGTGAATCCCCCGAATTCCTCCGGGTCGCTCGCCATCCCCGCCGGGAGTGGCACTCTGGACGGAATGACGGACATCGACGGCCGACTCCTCCTCGGCCCCCTGGTGCGCTACGTCGACTGCGACCGCGCCACGTTCTGGGTCGAGACCGATCGCGCCTGCACGGTGGCGGTGCAGACGCGGGCCGACTCGGGCGAGACGAGGCGCGTCGAGGAACCCACCTGGGGCCTGCACGGCCATCACTACGCCCTCGTCGCCGTGGAGGGCCTGCCCGCGGACTCCGTCGTCGACTACACGGTCTCGATCGACGGTGACCAGGTGTGGCCCGCGGCCGGGCGTCGTGCCGTCGTGCACACGCAGCGATCCGACGGTCCGATCACGGTG
Organism: Rhodococcoides kroppenstedtii; assembly: GCF_900111805.1. Classification (GTDB taxonomy): domain Bacteria; phylum Actinomycetota; class Actinomycetes; order Mycobacteriales; family Mycobacteriaceae; genus Rhodococcoides; species Rhodococcoides kroppenstedtii. The sequence continues at coordinate 38,312 of NZ_FOJN01000015.1, read as the reverse complement.
GCCTTCGGATCCTGCCGTCGAGGGGACACCTACAGCGAGGAGGCGCTGACGCGCATCGGCGCGGACGCCCTGGTGGGGCTGGCCGATCGCGTGCGGGACCAGGAGTCCTCGCTCTGGCCGGATCTGCTGGTCTTCCTCGGCGACCAGGTCTACGCCGACGATCCCTCGCCGGAGATCGTCGACCGCCTCCACGCCCGCCGGGCAGCCGGGGAACGGGTGGCCGGTGCACGGTCGGAGGAGGTCGAGGACGAGATCTGCGACTTCGAGGAGTACACCTGGCTCTACCAGGAGTCCTGGGGGGATCTCCGTGTTCGCGAGCTCCTGGCCACCGTGCCCACGTGCATGATCCTCGACGACCACGACCTGCGGGACGACTGGAACTCCTCCGCCGACTGGCGGGCGGAGGTCACGCGGGCCCCCTGGTGGGAGGACCGGGTCATCGGCGCCTTCTCGTCGTACTGGGTCTACCAACACCTGGGCAATCTGTCCCCGCAGGAGCTCGAACAGGACGAGATGTACGCCGCGGTGCGGGCGGCGACATCGGACGCCGAGCGGGAAAAACTGCTCGCGGAGTTCGCGCTGCGGGCCGACAGCGAGCCGTCGTCGGCACGGTGGAGCTACCACCGTGACATGGGCAACACCCGACTGATCATGATCGACTCGCGGTGCTCGCGGGACCTGAGGCCGGAGCGGCGGGCGATGGTCGACGACACCGAGTGGGCCTGGGTCCGGGAGAAGGCACTGTCGGCGGACACCGAGCACGTCCTGCTCGGCTCGTCGTTGCCGTTCCTCATGCTGCCGGGCCTGCACAACATCGAGCAGTGGAACGAGGCGGTCGCGCAGGGCGCGTGGGGTCGTCGAGCGGCCGCGGTGGGGGAGAAGCTGCGGATCGCCCTCGACCTCGAGCACTGGGCGGCGTTCGGCACGTCGTTCGCGGACATGGTCGATCTGGTCGACGAGCTGGTCACCGGGCCGCAGGCCCCGCGTTCGCTCGTGTGGCTCTCGGGTGACGTGCACTGCTCCTACGTGGCCCGAGCGGAGACCCGCGTGCCGACGTCCACCGCGCTCTATCAGCTGACGATGTCGCCGTTCCGGAACCCGCTGGATCTGCCGATTCGAGCCGTGAACCGCCTCGCGATCCGCCAACCCGTGGCGCGGGCGCTCGAACGGCTCGCGCGCCGCGCGAAAGTGGAACCCGTGCACGCGCGCTGGGAGACCGAGGCCGGTCCGTGGTTCGACAACGGCGTGATGTCGCTCACCACCGACTCGCAGGCGTTGCTTCTGCGCGTCGACCACGCGGCGGTCGCCGACGGGCGACAGACCTTGCGCACCACCGCGGAATTCGACCTCACGCCGTCGGGCGCACGCCGCCGCTGAGCCCGTCCCGGGTCCCCGGTCGCCCGGCCGGTCACGCGGTGCTGCAGTAGGGTTCCGCGACGTGGATGCGACCGATTCCCCCTACTTGGTGGGGCTGAACCTGGCCGGTCGCCGCGTCGTGGTCGTCGGCGGCGGCAGTGTCGCGCAGCGCCGACTGCCGTTGCTGATCTCGTGCGGCGCGAAGGTGACCGTGATCGCGCGGGAGGCGACACCGGCCGTCGATGCCCTCGCCGATTTCGGGCAGATCGAGCTCGAGGTGCGTGACTACCGCGACGGCGACCTCGCCGGTGCCTGGTACGCCATCGCCTGCACGGACGAGGCCGACACCAACGCCGCGATCGTGGCGGAGGCCGAGCGGGATCGAATCTTCTGCGTGCGGGCCGACGTCGCCCGCGACGGCACCGCCGTCACGCCCGCCAGCGCGGAGTACGACGGTCTCACCGTGGGAGTCCTCGCCGGCGGCGAGCATCGTCGGTCCGCCGCGGTCCGCAACGCGGTGCTCGACGGACTGCAGTCGGGCGCAATCGCGGACGCGGCGGAGCCCGAGGTGGCCGGCGTCGCACTCGTCGGCGGCGGCCCGGGCGATCCGGATCTCATCACCGTGCGCGGTCGACGGCTGCTGGCCCGCGCCGACGTCGTGGTCGCGGACCGGCTCGCTCCGCCCGAGCTGCTGGCCGAACTCGGCCCCCACGTGCAGGTGATCGACGCCTCGAAGATCCCGTACGGGCGCTTCATGGCGCAGGAGGCCATCAACGACGCCCTGATCACCCACGGCAAGGCCGGCAAGTTCGTCGTGCGGCTCAAGGGCGGCGATCCCTACGTGTTCGGACGCGGCTACGAGGAGCTCGAGGCCTGCACGGCGGCGGGTGTGCCCGTCACCGTCGTCCCCGGCATCACCAGTGCGATCTCGGTCCCGTCGGCCGCGGGGGTGCCGGTGACCCACCGGGGCGTCACGCACGAATTCGTCGTCGTCAGCGGGCACCTGCGGCCCGACCATCCCGAGTCGTTGATCGACTGGCCCTCGCTCGCTCGCCTGCGCGGGACCCTCGTACTGCTCATGGCCGTCGAGCGGATCGACTCGTTCGCCGAGGTGCTGATCGCGCACGGTCGGCCCGCCGACACCCCGGTCGTCGCGATCCAGGAGGGGACGACGCGGTCGCAGCGCGTCGTCCACGCCGACCTCGAGACCGTCGCGGACCGGGTCCGCGAGGAGAACGTCCGACCGCCGGCGATCATCGTCGTCGGGCCCGTTGCGGGTTTTCCGGCGCGGATCGGGGATCTCGTTCCCGGGCAGTAGAGTGGCGCTCCATGTCCGCCTCCCAACACGTCGCGCCGATCGGGTATCCGGTGACGACCCGCGCGTTCGGACCGGCCATCGTCGCCCTCGGCGGCATGCAGTTGATGGCCGTGTTGGACGGCACCGTCATCAATCTGGCCCTCGCTCCACTGCAGGCGGAGTTGAACCTCTCGGACGCCGGACGCAACTGGGTGGTGTCCTCGTACGTCCTGGCCTTCGGTGGCCTCATGCTGCTCGGTGGGCGGATGGGTGACTCCTTCGGCCGCAAGCGCATGTTCCTCACGGGCGTCGCGCTGTTCACCCTGGCCTCCGCCGTGTGCGGCCTGGCCCAGAACGAGGCCATGCTGGTCGGTGCGCGCATCGTGCAGGGCGCCGGTGCAGCCGTCGCGTCACCCACGGCGTTCGCCCTGGTGGCGACGACGTTCGCGCCCGGTCCGGTGCGCAACCAGGCGATCGCGATCTACGCGGCCATGACCGGGGTGGGGTCGTTCTCGGGGCTCATCATCGGCGGTGCGCTCACCGAGGTGTCCTGGCGCTGGATCTTCCTCATCAACGTGCCGATCGGTCTGGCCATCCTCGTGGTCGGTGCCCGCGCACTCGTGGAGACGGCGGCCGAGCGCACCGCGCTGGACGTCCCGGGGGCGGTCCTGGCGACGTTGGGTTCGACGGCCGTGGTGTTCGGCATCGTCGAGGGGCCAGAGCGGGGGTGGACCGACGCCGTCACCGTGGCATCCGTTCTGATCGGACTGGCGCTGCTCGGCGCGTTCCTCGTGGTGGAGCGCCGCGCGAGCAACCCCCTGCTGCCGTTCGAGCTGTTCCGTGACCGCGACCGGGTCGCGACGTTCGCGGCCATCTTCTTCTCCGGCGGCGCCCTGTTCGCGATGACCGTGATCGTGGCGGTGTTCGTCCAGGACGTCCTCGGCTACAGCCCGCTGCACGCGGGCATCTCGTTCATCCCGTTCGGCGGCGGGATGGCCCTGGCCGCGGTCACCTCCTCGTGGCTCGCGCCGCGCGTCGCGCCGCGGTGGATCGTGTTCACCGGTGCGGTTCTCACCGTCGGATACCTCATCTTCGCGTCCCGCATCGACGTCGACGCGTCGTACTGGTCCGATCTCTTCCTGCCGATCGGCGGCATCGGGTTCGGCGTCGGCCTCGCGGTCATCGCGCTGCCGCTCTGCGCGATCGCTCAGGTGCGCGCAGAGAACATCGGACCGCTGACGGCGATCTCGCTGGTGGCCCAGAACCTCGGTGGACCGCTGGGTCTGGCGGTGGTCAGCGCGATGGCGGCGGCGAAGACGATGTCCCTCGGCGGGGTTACGGGGTCGGCGGTGTCCATGACGGAGGAGCAGGTGCGGGTGCTGGGCGAGGGGTACACCTTCGGGCTCCTCGGTTGCGCCGGATTGGCGACCGTCGCGGCCGTGTCGGCCCTGTTCATTCGCTACAGCGCGGCGGACGTGGCGTCCGCCAAGGCGGCCCAGGAAGCCGCTCGCGGCTGAATCAGGTCACCACCGTCAACAGTGTCGGGGAGGTGACCTCCACCCGCAGCCCGGCGGCGCGGGCGACGCGAGCGAGTCCGCGCACGTCGCTCGGCTCGGCGCGCGTGGTGGTGAGTGCGCGGGCGAGCAGGCCCTTGTGGTGCTTGTTGAAGTGGCTGACCACGGCGCGGGTGCCGTCGGGCTTCTCGGTGACCACGGTGGCGGTCACGGCTCGGGGCACGGGCCCGAGGTCCTGGTAGGCGCCGGACCGCAGGTCGACGACCACCCCCTGCGCGGCGGCGGCGAGCGCGTCGCCGAGGTGCGGCTTCCAGTGCGAGCGGAGCGTCCCGAGGCCCGGCAGGGTGGTGCCGCCGGACAGTCGGTACCAGGGCACGAGGTCGGTCGCGCGGACGGCGCCGAAGAGCGCGGACCCGATCCAGAGGCGCTCGGCCGCGCGGGCCCGGCCGGCCCGGGTGAGTGACGGCGCGTCGAACGCGTCGTACAGCACGCCGGTGTAACGCTCGAGTGCCGGTGCCGTCGGTCCGGTGCGGAGGTCGCCGTTGCGGACGGCGTCCGCGCCCTTTGTGGCGCCGAGTCCGAGAATGCGCGGGGCGTCGGGATCGTCGGCGAGAGCGACGACGGCGTCGACCACGGTCTCGCGGGCAGGCGTCAGCTCGGGCAGCGCGAGGGAGTCGAGGTCGAGGGGGCCACCGGTGCCGCCGTCGGACTTCGTCTCGGACGGGGGCAGCAGGATCAGCACGGTCGGCAACCCTACCGAGAGGGAAACACGCCCTCACCCACTAGGCTCGTCGGCTGTGATCACCCGCCTGTCCCACCTGTTCCTGCGCACCCTCCGCGACGATCCGGCCGACGCCGAGGTGCCCAGCCACAAGCTGCTCGTGCGCGCCGGTTACGTCCGCCGCGTCGCCCCGGGTGTCTACTCGTGGCTGCCGCTCGGCCTGACCGTGCTGCGCCGGGTGGAGCAGGTTGTGCGCGAGGAGATGAACGCCATCGGTGCGCAGGAGATCTCGCTGCCGGCGCTGCTGCCGCGCGAGCCCTACGAGGTGACGGGCCGCTGGACCGAGTACGGGGACGGGCTGTTCCGGCTGAAGGACCGCAAGGGCGCCGACATGCTCCTCGGTCCGACCCACGAGGAACTGTTCGCGCTGACGGTCAAGGGCGAGTACTCGTCCTACAAGGATCTCCCGGTCACGCTCTATCAGATCCAGACAAAATATCGCGACGAGGAACGTCCGCGCGCGGGGATCCTGCGCGGCCGCGAGTTCGTCATGAAGGATTCGTACTCGTTCGATCTCGACGAGGCCGGCGCCAAGGCGTCGTACCACGCGCACCGTGAGGCCTACCAGCGCATCTTCGACCGGCTGGGCATCTCGTACGTCGTCGTCGCCGCGACGTCCGGCGCGATGGGCGGCAGCGCGTCCGAGGAGTTCCTGGCCGAGTCCGAGATCGGCGAGGACACGTTCGTCCGCAGCCCGGAGAGCGGGTACGCCGCCAACGTCGAGGCCGTCGTCACTCCGGCGCCGCCGTCGCGGCCGATCGACGGTCTCCCCGCGGCCGTGGTGCACGAGACGGGATCCACCCCGACCATCGCGACCCTGGTCGACTGGGCCAACGGGGCCGACCTCGGTCGGACGGTCACCGCGGCGGACACCCTGAAGAACGTGCTGGTGAAGACCCGTGTCCCCGGCGGCGAGTGGGAACTGCTGGCCATCGGCGTGCCCGGTGACCGCGAGGTGGATGCCAAGCGCCTCGAGGCGTCGTTGGCGCCGGCGGAGTTCGAGCTGTTGGGGGACGCCGATTTCGCCGCGAATCCCTTCCTGGTGCGTGGGTACATCGGCCCGAAGGCACTGCTGGCCAACGGTGTTCGGTACCTCGTCGACCCCCGGGTCGTGCCCGGTACCGCCTGGATCACCGGCGCGGACGAGCAGGGCAAGCACGTGATCGACCTGGTGGTCGGTCGCGACTTCACCCCCGACGGCACCATCGAGGCCGCCGAGGTTCGCGACGGCGACCTCGCTCCCGACGGCCGCGGCACTCTGGTCTCCGCCCGCGGCATCGAGATCGGCCACATCTTCCAGCTCGGCACCAAGTACACCGACGCCTTCGCCGTCGACGTCCTGGGGGAGAACGGCAAGCCGGTCCGCATGATCCAGGGTTCCTACGGCGTCGGCGTCTCCCGCCTGGTCGCGGTGATCGCCGAGCAGATGCACGACGACAAGGGGCTGCGCTGGCCCGCGTCGGTGAGCCCCGCGGACGTCCACGTCGTCATCGCCAACAAGGACGAGGGTGCGCGCGCCGGCGCCGAGTCGCTCGCCGCCGACCTCGACGCGCGTGGACTCGACGTGCTGCTCGACGACCGGCCGAAGGTGTCGCCGGGCGTCAAGTTCAAGGACTCCGAGCTGATCGGCGTACCGCTCACCCTCGTGGTCGGCCGCGGCTGGGCGGACGGCACCGTGGAGATCAAGAACCGATTCGACGGGTCCACGCGCGAGATCGCGGCCGACGACGCCGTGAGCGAGATCCTCACCGCGACCGGGCGCGGCAGCCGGTGACGACGCCGGGGCCCATCTCGGCCACCGAGACCAGGCTGGCCGGCACGTTCGACGAGCGGTCCGCGGGTGACAAGCTGGCCTCGGTCATGGCCCGCACCGTCGGCGCCAAGCGTGTCCTCATCGTCGATCCGGTGGACGGCGAGTCCACCGCGCACGCCGTCCGCGCCGTCGGGCCACGGGGGCGAGTGGTCACCCTGGTGGCCACCGAGGCGGCCGCGGACACGGTGCGCTCGTCGCTCGACGAGGAGCTGGCGGCGCGGGTCGACCTCATGGTCGGTGAGCCGCTGACCACGCTCGCCCGTATTCGCGCGGACGACGACTCGCTGTTCGGCGTGATCGACCTCCACCTCCGTCGTATCGCCCGCGACGGGCCCGTCGACGCGGGCGCTCAGTACGTGGAGTGGGCCCTGGTGCTCGGCCGTCCCGGCACCGTTCTCATCGCGGACGGTGTGGTCGGCGACGGCGCCGTCGACACGGACGGGCCGGCGGGTGACACGCTGCGCGCCATGCTGAATCTGGTGGCGGCACACCCGCGACTGGACGGCACGGCGGTCCAGACGGTCGGGGTGCACGGACGCGACGGGCTGCTGCTCGCCGTCATCACCGACTGAGCGTCAGGCGGGTGTGCCGGGGAACGCGACCGTCGACGGGAAGATGCCGAGAATGGCCCGCCACGACGCGGCCCGGCGTGCGGCATCGGTGAGGGCGACGACGGCGGCTTCCCGCGTCGGTGCCGACCGCGCCCGTTCGATGACCGACCGCCACGCGACGGCGGTGTCCTCCTCGACCTGTTGCGCCAGGCGCGCTGCGGCGACGGCGTCGGTGACCGGGAACGGCACCGTGTAGCCGGCCGCGGCGGGCGGCGCGTCGACGTCGGCGGCGGTCAGTGCGTCGATCGTCGCGTCCCGGCGAGCGCGGTGGTCGGCGGCGTACTGCGCGACGAGCGGGTCGCGGGTGGGGTTGGAGAACGCCGCTACCACGCCATAGGCGAAGACAGCCGCGTGTTCCGCGGCCAGAGCATCCACGAGGGCCTGCTGTTCGGGTCCGAGGTCGGTCACGAGGTCGCCTTTCGCCGGTCACCGCCGGTCATGCCTGGACCGCTGCCGCGACGAGAGTGCAGGACGCACTGATCGACCCGAGCAGCCCGCCGCGGTATCCCTGCGTCGACCGTGCCAGGGTGGCCGCACGCTGGGCGGACTCCGTCAGGTCGTCGCGCAGTTGCGCGAGCGTGGGGATGTCGCTCGGTTGGACCGGGGCGGTGGTGGACGGCGTCGTGGTGGCGGTGACGGGGGTCGCGCGCACGATCTCCGCGTCGAGTGCGTCGGCGTGCGCGGTGCGCTGATCCGCGATGACGGTCATGGTGTCCACCAGGTCCGGACGATCGGCCAGCACGGCCCGCGCGGAGGCTGCGTCGGCACGCGCCCGTCGAGCCTCGGCCAGCAGGGGATCGGGTTCGGTCGGAGATGCCTCGTCGGCGCTGCTGCATCCTGTGACTCCGGCGAGCACCGCCGCGCCCCCCAGCGTCGCCGACGCCCGCAGAACCGTGCGGCGCGAGACGGCCGGGGTGCCGGAGCGGAGGGTGCGGTCGACGGGGGGCACGACGCACATCGTGCCAGAGGCGCGGGCGACCACACCGTGCCGTAGGCGCGGGCGACCACACCGTGCCGTAGGCGCGGGCGACCACACCGTGCCGTCGCCCGCGTCGACACGCGGTATCGTGGTCACCTGCCGTGACACGGGTCGAGGTCGATCCGTGCGTACACCCCACAACTTCACGAGGAGTCCTGCGCGCGATGCCGGTGCCGTCCAGAGACAGGGTGATCGAGCTGATCTCCGCGCACGCCGCGAGCCCCGGGTTCGCGGAGGGGGAGTTCGACGTCGAGGACGTCACGGTCTCCCGAGCGGGCAGCCGCAGCGTCGTGAAGATCGTCGTGGACCGCGACGCCGGGTTCGAACTGGACGTTCTTGCCGCGATCAGTCGACAGATCTCCGAGGTGCTCGACGCCGCGACCGAGTTCGGTGACAGCCCCTACACGCTCGAGGTGACCACTCCCGGCATCGATCGTCCGCTGACCGAGCCGCGACACTGGCGCCGGGCGCGTGGGCGCGCGATCACCGTGACGCTCGGCGGTGAGACCGTCGACGGGCGCGTCGGGGAGACCGTCGACGGCCGGGTCGGAGAGGCCCGCCCGGACGCGGGGGAGATCGACCTGGTGATCAAGTCGCGGTCCGGCCCGCAGCTGCGCACCGTTCGCGCGGCGGACGTCGTCTCCGCGGTGGTGCGGGTCGAGTTCTCCCCGCCGAGTCCGGCCGAACTCGAACTCGCGGGTGGGGTCACCCCCGGCCGCTACGACCCGCTCGATCCCCCGGACGAGCCGACGGATCTCGACGTCCACGACGACGATGCCGATCCGGACGCCGATCCCGGCACCGCCAGCGCCACCGACACCGACCAGTCCAGTGAAAGCCGACACCAGTGAACATCGACATGACGGCCCTCCGCGCGATCGAGGCGGACAAGGGCATCACCACCGAGGCGGTCATCGAGACGCTGCAGACCGCTCTGCTGACCGCGTACAAGCACACCGCCGGGCACCGCTCCGATGCGCGAATCGACGTCGACCGTCGTACCGGGCAGGTGCGGGTGATGGTCCGCGAGACCGACGAGGACGGCAACTTCGTCGCCGAGGTCGACGACACGCCGGAGGGGTTCGGTCGCATCGCGGCGACCACTGCTCGTCAGGTCATCCTGCAGCGGCTGCGCGACGCCGAGAACGAGAAGTCCTTCGGTGAGTTCTCCACACACGAGGGCGAGATCGTCGGCGGTCTGGTCCAGGCGGACGCTCGCCTGAACGCGCGGGGGACCGTCGTGGTCCGGGTGGGCAGCGACGCGGGCGGTCTCGACGCGGTGATCCCGCCGGCCGAGCAGGTGCCGGGGGAGACCTACGAGCACGGTGATCGCATCAAGTGCTACGTGGTGGGCGTGGCGCGTGGTCAGCGTGGGCCTCAGGTGACGCTGTCGCGGACGCACCCCAACCTCGTCCGCAAGGTGTTCGCCCTCGAAGTGCCGGAGATCGCCGACGGGTCCGTCGAGATCGTCTCCGTCGCGCGGGAGTCCGGCCACCGGTCGAAGATCGCGGTGCGGTCGACGGTCGCGGGCCTCAACGCGAAGGGTGCCTGCATCGGCCCGATGGGTCAGCGGGTGCGCAACGTGATGAGCGAACTCGCCGGCGAGAAGATCGACATCATCGACTACGACGACGATCCGGCGACCTTCGTCGGCAACGCTCTGTCGCCGTCGAAGGTCGTGTCGGTCACCGTGGTCGACGAGGCCGCGCGGGCCGCTCGGGTGATCGTGCCCGACTACCAGCTGTCCCTGGCCATCGGCAAGGAGGGCCAGAACGCCCGACTTGCCGCGCGGCTCACCGGATGGCGCATCGACATCCGAAGCGACGCGGCGGTGGACAGCACCCCGTGACGGGCGGTGACGACGGCCCGGCCCCGGGCGGTGTCGACGGCCCGGCCCCGGGCGGTGTCGACGGCCCGGCCCCGGGCGGTGTCGACGGCCCGGCCCCGGGCGGTGGCAACACCGGTGGGAATACCGACCCGGAATCCGCGTTAGACTGTGACACGGCTCGACGCACGGTGGATTCCGCTGCATCCGGCGCAGGTACTCCCGTTCCCCAGGGACCGGTTCGCACGTGCGTAGGATGCAAACGGCGCGATTCGCCGTCCGCCCTGGTTCGTATCGCGGTCGTTCTCGACGAGGACGGCGGTGCGCGGGCCGTGGTCGATCATCGTCGGAGGTTGCCCGGTCGGGGCGCGTGGTTGCATCCCGATCCGGACTGCTTCCAGCAGGCGGAGAAGCGTCGCGCCCTCGGTCGCGCGCTCCGCGTCACCGGTCCTCTGGATCGGTCCGCGACGGTCTGCGATCGGACGACGATCGACCGGCCGACCGGCCGCGGCAACTCGCCGCGCCACGAGGAGAACAGGTTCACGAATTCATGAGCACACCGTGAAGCACCGACGATGAACATCGTGTCGAGATAACCCGAGGTCGTGCGGGCGCTCCTGGTCGGAGCCGCGCTCGACCTCTCAGTGAGGAGAGCAGTGGCAGGCAAGGCCCGCGTGCACGAGCTGGCGAAAGAGCTCGGTGTCACCAGCAAGGATCTACTCGCTCGCTTGAAGGAGCAGGGCGAGTTCGTGAAGTCGGCGTCGTCCACGGTGGAAGCACCCGTGGCGCGACGTCTGCGTGAATCGTTCCCCGCCGCCAACGGTGGTGCCTCGGCACCGGCGTCCGGTGGCAACGGAACCTCGGGCGGCGCATCCGCCCCCAAGCCGGGTGCACCGCGTCCCGGCCCCAAGCCGGCTCCGCAGGCACCGGCCGCACCGGCCGCGCCGGCGGCACCCACCCCGGCTCCGCAGGCTCCGGCCGCATCGGCGCCGACTCCGGCACCGCAGCGTCCGGCTGCGCCGGCCCCGTCGGCACCGGCTCCCGCTCCGCAGGCCCCGGCCGCGCCCGCCGCGCGCGCCGATGCTCCTGCGCGCCCGGCTGCTCCGGGTCCGAAGCCCGGCCCGAAGGCGCCGCGCGTCGGCAACAACCCGTACTCCTCCGCTCCGACCGAGCGTCCGGCACCGCGTCCGGCTCCCGGTCAGGGTGGTCCGCGTCCCGGCGCACCGCGTCCGGCTCCCGGTCAGGGTGGTCCCCGTCCTGCCGGCGGTGCGGCTCCGCAGGGCGGTGCCGGTCGTCCCCCGGCCGGTCAGGGTGGCCCGCGTCCCGGTGGTCCCCGGCCGAACCCCGGCTCGATGCCCCCGCGCCCGAACCCGGGTGCCATGCCGTCCCGCGCCGCACGTCCGGCGCCCGGTGCCGGCCGTCCGGGTCGTCCCGGCGCGCCCGGTGGTCGTCCCGGCGGCGGTGGCTACCGCGGCGGCGGTGCTCCCGGTGCCGGCGCTCCCGCGGCCGGCGGTTTCCGTGGTCGTCCCGGCGGCGGTGGCCGTCCGGGTCAGCGCGGTGCCGCGGCCGGTGCGTTCGGTCGCCCCGGCGGCGCTCCGCGTCGTGGACGCAAGTCGAAGCGGGCGAAGCGCGCCGAGTACGAATCGATGCAGGCACCGGCCGTCGGTGGCGTGCGGTTGCCGCGAGGCAACGGTGAGACCATCCGGCTCGCTCGTGGCGCGTCGCTCTCGGACTTCGCGGACAAGATCGACGCGAACCCGGCCGCCCTGGTCCAGGCGCTGTTCAACCTCGGCGAGATGGTGACGGCGACGCAGTCGGTCAACGACGAGACGCTCGAGCTGCTGGGCAGCGAGATGAACTACGTCGTCCAGGTCGTGAGCCCGGAGGACGAGGACCGCGAGCTGCTCGATTCCTTCGACCTCACCTACGGCGAGGACGAGGGCGGCGAGGAGGACCTCGAGTCCCGCCCGCCGGTGGTCACGGTCATGGGTCACGTCGACCACGGCAAGACCCGACTGCTGGACACGATCCGCAAGGAGAACGTCCGCGAGGGCGAGGCCGGCGGCATCACCCAGCACATCGGTGCGTACCAGGTGCTCACCGAGCTCGAGGGCAACGAGCGTCTGGTCACGTTCATCGACACCCCCGGTCACGAGGCGTTCACCGCCATGCGTGCCCGTGGTGCGAAGGCCACCGACATCGCGATCCTCGTGGTCGCGGCCGACGACGGCGTCATGCCGCAGACGGTGGAGGCCATCAACCACGCGCAGGCCGCGGACGTGCCGATCGTGGTGGCGGTCAACAAGATCGACAAGGAGGGCGCGGATCCGGCGAAGATCCGTGGCCAGCTGACCGAGTACGGGCTGGTGGCCGAGGAGTACGGCGGCGAGACCATGTTCGTCGACATCTCGGCGAAGCAGGGCACCAACATCGATGCGCTGCTCGAGGCCGTGCTGCTGACGGCGGACGCCTCGCTGGACCTGCGGGCCAACCCGGACATGGACGCGCAGGGTGTCGCCATCGAGGCGCACCTCGACCGTGGCCGTGGCCCGGTGGCCACCGTGCTCATCCAGCGCGGAACGCTGCGGGTCGGCGACTCGATCGTCGCCGGCGACGCGTACGGACGTGTCCGTCGCATGGTCGACGAGCACGGCGACGACGTCGCCGAGGCGCTGCCGTCGCGGCCGGTGCAGGTGGTGGGCTTCACCTCCGTGCCGGGTGCCGGTGACAACCTGCTCGTGGTCGACGAGGACCGCATCGCACGCCAGATCGCGGACCGTCGCAATGCGCGCAAGCGCAACGCGATGGCGGCCCGCAGCCGCAAGCGGATCAGCCTGGACGATCTCGATGCCGCGCTGAAGGAGACGTCACAGCTCAACCTGATCCTCAAGGGCGACAACTCCGGCACCGTGGAGGCCCTGGAAGAGGCGCTGCTGCAGATCCAGATCGACGACGAGGTGGAGCTGCGCGTCATCGACCGCGGTGTCGGTGGTGTCACCGAGACCAACGTCAACCTGGCGTCGGCGTCCAACGCGATCATCATCGGCTTCAACGTCCGTGCGGAGGGCAAGGCCACCGAGCTGGCCAACCGCGAGGGCGTCGACATCCGGTACTACTCGGTCATCTACCAGGCGATCGACGAGATCGAGAAGGCGCTCAAGGGCCTGCTCAAGCCGGTCTACGAGGAGGTCGACCTCGGTCGGGCGGAGATTCGCGCGATGTTCCGCTCCTCGAAGGTCGGCAACATCGCCGGTTGCCTCGTCACCTCCGGTGTGGTGCGCCGCAACGCGAAGGCTCGCCTGCTGCGCGACAACGTCGTGGTGGCCGAGACGGTCACCATCTCCTCGCTCCGGCGGGAGAAGGACGACGTGGTCGAGGTGCGCGACGGGTACGAGTGCGGTCTGACGGTGACGTACTCCGACATCAAGGTCGGGGACATCATCGAGGCGTACGAGTTGCGGGAGAAGCCGCGCGACTGATCGATCGACGGACACGGGCGTGGCCCGCGGTGATTGCCGCGGGCCACGCCCGTCCCGCACACACGAGGTGACGTACATGTTCCTGGGAGCCCTCGAGCTCGACATCCTGCTCGGTGACGTGCATTCGCTGAAGGAGAAGCGGTCGGTGATCAAGCCGGTCGTGGCGGCGTTGCAGCGCTACGGAGTGTCGGCGGCCGAGACGGGGGAGCAGGAGCGTTACCGTCGCTCCATGGTGGGCGTGGCCGTCGCGACGGCCGACGTCTCGCATCTTCACCAGGTGCTCGACACCTGCGAACGGCACGTGGCCGGCCGGCCCGAGCTGCAATTACTCGCCGTCCGGCGCCGCGTGTTCGGGCCGGAGGACTGACCGAGAGGGAGGCGCGTCGTGGTTGACCAAGCCCGCGCTCGTAAGTTGGCCAAGCGCATCGGCGCCATCGTGGCGACGGCCATCGATCACGAGATCAAGGACCCTCGCCTCGCATTCGTGACCGTCACCGACACCAAGGTGACCCCGGACCTGCACGACGCCACGGTGTACTACACCGTGCGCGGCGAGACCCTCGACGCCGAGCCCGATTTCGCGTCGGCCGCCGCCGGTCTGGAGAAGGCCAAGGGCGCACTGCGCACGAAGGTCGGGGCGGGCACCGGAGTCCGCTTCACCCCCACGCTGACCTTCGTGGCGGACACGGTTCCGGACGCGGCGCGCCACCTCGAGGAGTTGCTCGAACGCGCTCGTCGCAGCGACAGCGAAGTGGCCGCGGCCGCCGCCGGCGCCACCCCGGCGGGAGACGCCGATCCGTACAAGGCGCCGCGGACCGACGACGCGTCGACCGTCGACGAACGGTGACCGATCTCGCGGTCGCGGACCTCCGGGCGGCCCTCGACGTCCTCGATGCCGCGTCGACGGTGACGGTGCTGTGCCACGTCCAGCCGGACGCTGACACCATCGGCAGCGGTCTCGCGCTGGCTCTCGCGCTCGATCGCCGGGGCGCGTCGGTGCAGGTCGCGTTCGCTGCGCCGTCCCGCCTCCCCGATTCCATGGTGGGTCTGCCCGGAACCGAGTTCGTCACCGCGCCCGACGAGGTGCGGACCGAGGTCGACCTCGTCGTCACGGTGGACGCCGGGAGCCGGGAGCGGCTGGGATCCCTTGGCGACCGACTCGACGGCGCCGTGTCTCTGGTGATCGACCACCACCGGTCCAACACGTTCTACGGCACCCACCACCTCGTCGACGCGTCGGCGGAGTCGACCACCGCCGTCGTCGCGGCCCTGTTCGACGCGGCCGGCATCGCGGTCGACCGCGATCTGGCCCACTGCCTGTTCGCCGGGCTCGTCACCGACACCGGGTCCTTCCGCTGGGTTCGGCCGGGGTCGCACCTGCTCGCGGAACGGTTGTTGGCCACCGGGATCGACGGTGCGGCCATCACGCGGTCCCTGCTCGACACCCACCCGTTCGGCTGGCTGCCCATGCTCGGGCGCGTTCTCGGTTCGGCTCGGCTGCTGCCGGACGCGGCGGGCGCCCGCGGGCTGGTCTACGCGGTGGTCCGGCTGGAGGATGTCGGCGGGCTGCGGTCCGAGGAGATCGAGAGTGTGGTCGACATCGTCCGCACCACGGCCGAAGCCGAGGTGGCCGCGGTGTTCAAGGAGAACGACCGTGGGTGGTCGGTGTCGTTGCGCTCGAAGTCCGTGGTGGACGTCTCGACCACCGCGACGACGCTCGGCGGCGGTGGCCACCGTTTCTCGGCCGGATACACGGTCACCGGCGACGTCGACGAGGCCGTGGCGGCGCTCGTCGCCGCGCTGGAGTGACGCGGCCCGACGGACGGGTCTCGGCGCGCACGCTCTTCGGCCTCGCCTTTCCCGCGTTGGGCGTTCTGGTCGCCGAGCCTCTCTATCTGCTGCTGGACACGGCGATCGTCGGTCGGCTGGGGTCGGTGCCGTTGGCCGGCCTGGCCGTCGGCGGTCTCGTGCTGGCGCAGGTGAGCACGCAGCTGACGTTCCTCTCCTACGGCACCACCGCCCGCGCCGCGCGTCTGCACGGGGCCGGTCGGGACGACGACGCGAAGAACGAGGGTGTGCAGGCCACCTGGCTGGCCGTGGGTATCGGCCTGGTCCTGGTGGCGATCGTGCAGGTCCTCGCCGGGCCGATCACGTCGGTGCTCGGGGGCGGCGGGGAGATCGCCGACCGCGCCGAGTCCTGGCTCCGCATCGCCGTGCTGGGGGTGCCGTGCATCCTCGTGACGATGGCGGGCAACGGCTGGATGCGTGGTGTGCAGGACACGGTGCGCCCGCTCCGCTACGTCGTGCTGGGCCTGGGTCTGTCCGCGGTGCTGTGCCCGGTCCTGGTCCACGGCGTGGTCGGACCGCCGATGGGGCTCGAGGGTTCCGCCGTGGCCAACGTGGTGGGGCAGAGCGTGTCGGCGGCGGCGTTCGTCGGGGCGTTGGTGCGTGGTCCGCGAACTCGCTCGGTCCGACCCGACGCCGCGATCGTGCGGAAGCAACTGGTGCTCGGCCGTGATCTGATCCTGCGGTCGATGGCGTTCCAGGCGTGTTTCCTCTCGGCCGTCGCGGTGGCCTCGCGTTTCGGCGCGGGCGCGGTCGGCGCGCATCAGGTGGTGCTGCAGCTGTGGAACCTGACGGCGCTGATGCTCGATTCGCTGGCGATCGCTGCGCAGTCGCTGGTGGGGGCCGCTCTCGGTGCGGCCCGGCGCGCGGCAGCAGTGCGTGTTGCGCGCGACGTGACGGCGTGGTCCGTCGGCTTCGCCGTCGTGCTGGCAGCCGTGTTCGCCGGGCTCGTGGGGCCGCTGCCGCGAGTGTTCACCGCCGACGAGTCGGTGCTGACGTCGATCGACTCCGTGTGGTGGATCTTCGTGGCGATCGTGCCGATCGCCGGGGTGGTGTTCGCGCTCGACGGCGTGCTGCTCGGCGCCGGCGACGCGGCGTACCTGCGGACCGCGACGCTGCTGAGCGCGCTGGTCGGGTTCCTCCCGATGATCTGGCTGGCCCTGGTCCTCGACTGGGGGCTGCCGGGAATCTGGGTGGGCCTCGCCGTGTTCGTTACCCTGAGAGCCGCCGCGGTGGTCCACCGGACCCTGTCCGGCCGGTGGACCGTCACGGGCGCCGACCGTACGACGAGCGAAGGACCGTGATCAGGTGCCGCAGCAGGTGGAAGAGAAGACCCCGACACTCTGGGCGGTCAGCGACATCCACGTCGGGCATCGGGGCAACCGCGAGGTCACGGAGTCGATCGTTCCCGCGTCCCCCGACGACTGGTTGATGGTCGCCGGCGACGTGTCGGAGAAGACCGACGACATCGAGTGGGCCCTGTCGCTGCTGGCGAGCCGGTTTCACACGGTCATCTGGGTCCCGGGAAACCACGAGCTGTGGACCACCGTCAAGGATCCCGTGCAGATGCACGGCCAGGCCCGGTACGACTACCTGGTCACCCTGTGCCGGTCGCTGGGCGTGCTGACGCCGGAGGACCCGTTCCCGCAGTGGCCCGGGCCGGACGGCCCCGTCACGCTGGTGCCGATGTTCCTGCTCTACGACTACTCGTTCCTGCCGGAGGGCACGTCGACCAAGGCGGACGGGTTGGCCCTCGCCCGGGAGCGCAACGTGGTCGCGACGGACGAGTTCCTCATCACTCCGACCCCGTACGCGACCCTGGACGCCTGGTGCGCCGCGCGGCTCGACTACACCCGCGGTCGCCTCGCCGATCTCGAGCCGGGCACGCCCACGGTGCTGATCAACCACTGGCCGCTGGTACGGCAACCCACCGACGTGCTGTTCTACCCGGAGTTCGCGCTGTGGTGCGGGACGACGGAGACGGCGGACTGGCATCTGCGCTACCACGCGGTGTGCTCGGTGTACGGGCACCTGCACATCCCCCGAACCACGTACTACGACGGGGTGCGCTTCGAGGAGGTGTCGGTCGGCTACCCGCGCGAATGGAAGCGCCGTGGCCTGCCGGACAACCCGCTGCGACAGATCCTGCCGGTGCCCGAGTACCCGCCGGGCAGCCTGAACAAGTGGGGCGGCCACTTCGCGGTGACGCCGGAGATGGAAGCGGAAGTGGAGAAGATGACGGATCGGAGGCGGCGATGAGCGAGGCGGTCCTCGGCACGATCCTGCCGACCGGCGTGGCCGCGGAGGAACTGTTCGAGGATCCGCCCGGTCTCGAGCCGCACCCACGCGAGGCGCATCTGATCGAGAAGGCCGTGGACAAACGGAAGCGGGAGTTCACCTCGGCTCGCCACTGCGCCCGTCTCGCCCTGGGCCGTCTCGGTCTCGACCCGGCGCCCATCCTGCGCGGCGACATGGGGTCGCCGGTCTGGCCTAACGGGGTGGTGGGCAGCCTCACCCACTGCGACGGCTATCGCGCCGCCGCGGTGTCCTACGCCCTCCGGTTGCGGTCGGTGGGTATCGACGCCGAGCCGCACGAGCCGTTGCCGGACGGGGTGCTCGACGCGGTGAGCATCGCCGCCGAGCGTGACGTTCTGGCCACCCGCACCGACGGCGAGGTGCACTGGGACAAGCTGCTCTTCTGTGCCAAGGAGGCGACGTACAAGGCCTGGTACCCGCTGACCGGTCGCTGGCTCGGCTTCGAGGACGCGCATATCACCTTCGAGCGTCAGGACGAGGAGGGCGCACCCACCGGGTCCTTCCGGTCCGAACTGTTGGTCCCCGGTCACACCACCTCCGGTGCGCCGCTGACGGCGCTGAGCGGTCGGTGGATCGTCACGGACGGGTTGGTGCTCACCGCGGTCACGGTGACCTGAGAACCCCGTCTGGCACACTTCTCGCTCGTGCCCGACCACACTCCACCGCCCTCCGGACTCGACGGTGCCGGCCTGCTCGTCGTCGACAAGGCCGGTGGTGTCACCAGCCACGACGTGGTGTCGGCCTGCCGCAAGGCGTTGCGCACCCGCCGAGTCGGTCATGCAGGGACCCTCGATCCCATGGCGACGGGGGTGCTGGTGCTCGGAGTGGAGCGCGCGACCAAGATCCTGGGCCTGCTCTCGCTCACCACGAAGGAGTACACGGCGACGATCCGTCTCGGCAGCGCCACCACGACGGACGACGCCGAGGGCGACGTCGTCTCACGCGGTGACGTCGCCACCGTCCGCGACGACGCCGTCGACGACGCCGTGGCGGCGCTGACCGGCGACATCGAGCAGGTGCCGTCGAGCGTCAGTGCCATCAAGATCGACGGGCGTCGGGCGCACGCGCTGGTCCGGGAGGGCGAGACCGTCGTCATCCCGGCTCGGCCCGTCACGGTCTCGCGGTTCGAGATCCTGCGACGTCGACGGTCCGACGAGGCGATCGATCTCGACGTGCACGTGGAGTGCTCGTCGGGAACGTACGTGCGGGCCCTCGCCCGTGACCTCGGTGCCGCGCTCGGTGTCGGCGGCCATCTGACGGCCCTGCGGCGCACCCGCGTCGGTCCGTTCACGCTCGAGCACGCGCGCACTCTGGACGAGGTGCGCGCGGATCCGCACGTGAGTCTCGACATCGACGCCGCGGTGGCGACGGCCTTCCCGCGCCGCGACATCTCGGCGGCGGAGGCGGAGTCGCTCAGCCAGGGACGGTGGCTCGACCCCGTGGGGATGGCCGGTGTCTACGCGGCGGTGGGGCCGGACGGGCGCACGGTGGCCCTGGTGCAGGAGCGCGGCAAGCGCGCGGGCTCCGTGATGGTGGTCCGCCCGGCGACTCTCGGCGGTTAGGCAACCGCGGTCCGGCAACTGCGCTCAGCCGCGGTCGAGGTCGGCGGTCATCCAGATCGCCTCCGCGGCCACGGTGCCCAGCTCGACGGTGGTGTCGTCGTCGCCGAGCGCGACCGACACCGTGCCGGCGTAGTCCCGACGCTCGACCATCGTGATCACCAGGTCCAGGGCGATGCCGATGCTCTCGAAGTACCGCAACATGTCGGGGTCGGAGTCGGAGATGCGCGCGACGTGACCCGCCCGACCCGCGGCGAACTCGGCGAGCGGGACCGCGGGCGGGGCCGGAATGGTGCCGTCCACGGTGGGAATCGGATCGCCGTGGGGATCGCGGGACGGGTGACCGAGTTTCGCGTCGATGCGGTCCACCAACAGGTCCGAGACGGCGTGTTCGAGCACCTCCGCCTCGTCGTGGACCTCGTCCCAGCCGTAGCCCATCTCGTCGACCAGCCACGTCTCGATGAGGCGATGCCGACGCACCATGGCGACGGCGGCGCGGCGGCCGTCCTCGGTGAGCGTGATCGCGCCGTACCGGGCGTGGTCGACCAGACCCTGATCGGCGAGTTTGCGCACCGCCTCGGAGACCGTGGACGGCGAGACGTTCAGACGCGTCGCAAGCAGCTTGGTGCTGACCGGTTCCTCGGAGTACTCGCCGGCGGTCCAGATGGTCTTGAGATAGTCCTGCGCGACCGTGGACAGGGCGGGGGCGGACACGCGAGACAGCTTAGCGCCGGGGCCACACCGGGACGCGCTCACACGCGGGGCCGTAGGCTTGGCGGCTGTGGAGA
Source organism: Rhodococcoides kroppenstedtii (assembly GCF_900111805.1). Classification (GTDB taxonomy): domain Bacteria; phylum Actinomycetota; class Actinomycetes; order Mycobacteriales; family Mycobacteriaceae; genus Rhodococcoides; species Rhodococcoides kroppenstedtii. The sequence goes on along the minus strand of NZ_FOJN01000015.1, from coordinate 18,149 downwards.
GATGGCGTGGTCTGGAAGACGTACCGGCCGACTGGGGTCGCTGTGTTCTCACCATCGGCGTGTTCGACGGAGTGCACCGTGGTCACGCACAACTGATCGGCCTCGCCGTCGAGCTCGCGGCGAAGCGCGGGGTGCCGGCCGTGCTCATGACGTTCGATCCGCACCCGATGGAGGTGGTGCGCCCCGGCAGCCACCCCGCTCAACTCACCACGCTCACCCGGCGCGCCGAACTGGCCGAGGAGCTCGGCATCGACGTCTTCTGCGTCATGCCCTTCACGCGCGAGTTCATGAAGGTCACGCCGGACAGTTACATCCACGACATCCTGGTCGGCCGCCTGCACGTCGTCGACGTGGTGGTGGGGGAGAACTTCACGTTCGGCAAGAAAGCGCTCGGCACCGTCGACCTGCTCCGCGAGGCCAGCCGCAAGTTCGGCTTCGGGGTCGAGGGTCTGAGCCTACTCGCGGAGGACGCGGTCACGTTCTCCTCCACCTACATTCGCTCGTGCGTCGATGCCGGTGACGTCGCCGCGGCCGCGGCCGCGCTCGGCCGACCGCACCGCGTCGAGGGCGTCGTCGTGCACGGGGACGGGCGGGGACGCACCATCGGCTATCCCACCGCCAACGTCAAACCCCCCATGCACGCGGCCATCCCGGCGGACGGCGTCTACGCGGGCTGGTTCACCGTGCTGGGGGCCGGGCCGGTGACGGGCACGGTGACGCCGGGGGAGCGGTGCCGGGCCGCGATCTCCGTCGGCACCAATCCCACGTTCTCGGGGCGTACCCGCACGGTGGAGGCGTTCGTGCTCGACGGCGACGCCGATCTCTACGGGCAGCACGTGGCCGTCGATTTCGTCGAGCGGGTGCGCGGTATGGAGACGTTCGCGTCCGTGGACGAGCTGGTCGCCCAGATGGATCGCGACGTCGTGCGAACACGTGAGGTTCTCGCCGCCGGGTAGCGGCCTGGTAATCTGGTCGATCGTTGTCTGCTGCGGTTCGCGGCGGCGGCAACACCGCGCGGCGTGCCGCGCGGCCCCATTCACGCGCGGACGGTATTTCCAGGAGTGACCCCAGTGGCGTTGACCACCGAACAGAAGAAGCAGATTCTCGGCGAGTACGGCCTCCACGAGACCGACACCGGTTCGCCGGAGGCGCAGGTGGCGATGCTCACCAAGCGCATCACGGACCTCACCGAGCATCTCAAGCAGCACAAGCACGACCACCACTCCCGCCGCGGCCTTCTGCTGCTCGTGGGACGTCGTCGTCGCCTGCTGAAGTACGTGCAGAAGGTCGACGTCGCGCGCTACCGCTCGCTCATCGAGCGTCTGGGCCTGCGTCGATAAGTTCCCCGTCGTACGTCGCGAACGAGCCGGCGAGGCAGCCCCGTGGGCTGATCCTCGTCGGCCGTTCGGTCGTTCGCCGCCGGAACGGTAGGGTTTTCACTTGTCGCCCGAACGCGGGCGAGAAGAAGCAGCCGTGTGCCGTCCGGTCGGACGGTCGGGTCGGTCTTCGGTAGTGGTTCGTCGGATGTCGCATGCCGACGAGCTTCGATCGTGGGCCGCCTCGGATACGCCGACCGGACGACGCCGCAGGTGAACCAGAGGGTTCGCCGGCGCGCCCGGGTGGGCACGGCGAAGACGAGAGGACGATGAAGACAGACATGACCGATTCCACCACCACCGACGCCGCGACCGAGGTCGACGAGGGCGTCTTCGAGAGCACCGCCGTCATCGACAACGGGTCGTTCGGCACCCGCACCATCCGCTTCGAGACCGGCCGCCTGGCCAAGCAGTCCGCGGGCTCGGTCGTCGCGTACCTCGACGACGAGACCATGCTGCTCTCGGCCACCAGCGCGTCGAAGCACCCCAAGGACCACTTCGACTTCTTCCCCCTGACGGTGGACGTCGAGGAGCGCATGTACGCCGCGGGCCGCATCCCCGGCTCGTTCTTCCGTCGTGAGGGACGTCCCAGCACGGATGCGATCCTGACCTGCCGCCTGATCGACCGGCCGCTGCGCCCGACGTTCGTCGACGGGCTCCGCAACGAGATCCAGGTCGTCATCACCGTGATGAGCCTCGATCCCAAGGATCTGTACGACGTCGTTGCCATCAACGCCGCGTCGGCCTCCACGCAACTCGCCGGCCTGCCGTTCACCGGCCCCGTCGGCGGTGTCCGCGTGGCGCTGATCGACAAGCAGTGGGTGGCGTTCCCCACCAACGAGCAGCTCGAGCAGGCCGTGTTCAACATGGTCGTCGCCGGCCGCATCGTCTCCGGCTCGGGTGCGGACGCCGATGTCGCAATCATGATGGTCGAGGCCGAGGCGACGGAGAACGTGCTCTCGCTGATCGACGGCGGCGCGCAGGCTCCCACCGAGGCGATCGTCGCCGAGGGGCTCGAGGCGGCCAAGCCGTTCATCGCGTCGCTGTGCGAGGCGCAGAAGCAGCTGGCCGAGGCCGCAGCGAAGCCGACCGGCGATTTCCCGCTGTTCCCCCCGTACCAGTCGGACGTCTTCGAGGCGGTCGAGGGTGCGGCGCAGATCCCGCTGACCGAGGCCCTCACCATCGCCGGCAAGGCGGAGCGCGAGGCCAAGCTGGACGAGGTCAAGGACCAGGTTCTCACCATCGTCGGCGACCGCTTCGCCGGGCGCGAGAAGGAGATCGGCGCGGCGTTCCGCTCGCTGACCAAGCGTTCGGTGCGTCAGCGCATCCTGCGTGACCAGTTCCGCATCGACGGCCGCGGCATCACCGACATCCGCGATCTCTCTGCCGAGGTGGCCGTGGTGCCGCGTGCCCACGGCTCCGCGCTGTTCGAGCGTGGCGAGACCCAGATCCTGGGTGTGACCACGCTCGACATGGTCAAGATGGCGCAGCAGATCGATTCGCTGGGCCCCGAGACCAGCAAGCGGTACATGCACCACTACAACTTCCCGCCGTACTCCACCGGTGAGACCGGTCGCGTCGGCTCGCCGAAGCGTCGCGAGATCGGCCACGGTGCGCTGGCCGAGCGCGCGCTGCTGCCCGTGCTGCCGAGCCAGGAGGAGTTCCCCTACGCCATCCGTCAGGTCTCGGAGGCGCTGAGCTCCAACGGTTCGACCTCCATGGGATCGGTGTGCGCCTCGACGCTGGGCATGCTGAACGCTGGTGTGCCGCTGAAGGCTCCGGTCGCCGGCATCGCCATGGGTCTCGTCTCCGACGAGGTCGACGGGGAGACCCGCTACGTCGCCCTCACCGACATCCTCGGTGCCGAGGACGCGTTCGGCGACATGGACTTCAAGGTCGCCGGCACCCGCGAGTTCGTCACGGCTCTGCAGCTCGACACCAAGCTCGACGGCATCCCCTCGCAGGTTCTCGCCGGCGCGCTGTCGCAGGCCAAGGACGCCCGCGTGACCATCCTCGACGTCATGGCCGAGGCCATCGACGGCCCGGACGAGATGAGCCCCTACGCCCCGCGCGTGACGGCGATCAAGGTCCCCGTCGACAAGATCGGCGAGGTCATCGGGCCCAAGGGCAAGATGATCAACTCGATCACCGAGGAGACCGGCGCCAATATCTCCATCGAGGACGACGGCACGGTCTATGTCGGTGCTGCGGACGGCCCGTCCGCGCAGGCGGCGATCGATCGCATCAACGCGATCGCGAACCCGCAGCTGCCCAAGGTCGGCGAGCGCTTCCTCGGCACCGTGGTGAAGACGACGGCGTTCGGTGCCTTCGTCTCGCTGCTGCCGGGTCGCGACGGCCTGGTGCACATCTCGAAGCTGGGCGGCGGCAAGCGCATCAACAAGGTCGAGGACGTCGTGAACGTCGGCTCCAAGCTTCGCGTGGAGATCGCCGACATCGACAACCGCGGCAAGATCAGCCTGGTGCCGGTCGAGGACGAAGCGGCTGCGGCTGCTCCGGCCGCCGACTCGGCCGAGTCGGCCACCGAGGTCGGCGCTGAGTAAGAAGTACGCGAACGCGGCGGCGCGGCCGACGGAACTCTCGGGTTCCGGGCCGCGCCGCCGCTCTGCGGTCTCCACCACGCTCGGCGTCCAGCGCACCGTCCTGCCCGGCGGTGTCCGCGTGGTCACCGAGTTCGTTCCCGGGGTGCGCTCCGCGTCGGTCGGTGTCTGGGTCGCGGTGGGATCGCGCGACGAGGGGCGCACCGTTGCCGGTGCGGCCCACTTCCTCGAGCATCTGCTGTTCAAGGCCACCCCCACTCGCACCGCGCTGGACATCGCGCAGGTGATGGACGGCGTGGGTGGGGAACTCAACGCGTTCACCTCGAAGGAGAACACCTGTTTCTACGCGCACGTGCTCGACGAGGATCTGCACCTCGGTCTCGAGCTCGTCGCGGACGTGGTGCTTCGGGGACTGTGCCGATCGTCGGACGTCGACGTCGAGCGCCAGGTGGTGCTCGAGGAGATCGCGATGCGCGACGACGACCCCGAGGATCTGCTCGGTGACGCGTTCCTGACGGCGCTGTTCGGCGATCATCCGGTCGGTCGGCCGGTGATCGGGTCGACAGAGTCCATCGAGGCGATGACCCGCCGTCAGCTGCATTCGTTCCACAGTCGGCGCTATACCCCGGACCGCATGGTCGTGGCCGTGGCCGGCAACGTCGACCACGAGGACGTCGTGTCCGGTGTCCGCCGCGCGTTCGGCGAGCGGCTCGACGTGCCCGTCGACCCGGCACCCCGCCGGGACGCTCGTCGCCCGGTGGTCGCGACCCCCACCCTCAGCCTCACCACCCGCGACAGCGAGCAGGCGCATCTGTGCCTGGGCATGCAGGCTTACGGTCGGTACGAAGGCCACCGCTGGGCCCTGTCGGTGCTCAACACCGCGATCGGCGGCGGCTTGAGTTCTCGACTGTTCCAGAGCATTCGCGAGGAACGTGGACTCGCGTATTCCGTGTATTCGTCGGTGGACACGTTCGCCGACACCGGTGCCTTCTCGGTCTACGCCGGTTGCCAGCCCGAGAACCTCGCCGAGGTGGCGGAGACCGTGCGGCACGTCCTCGCCGACGTCGCCGCCCACGGCGTCACCGATGCGGAATGCGCGCGGGCGAAGGGATCGATGCGGGGGAGTCTCGTTCTCGGACTGGAGGATTCGGGATCCCGGATGAACCGGATCGGCCGCAGCGAACTCAACTACGGCAACCACCGGTCCGTCGAGGAGACGCTGCGGCGTATCGACGAGGTCACGCTGGACGACGTACGGGCCGTCGCGTCCGACCTGCTCCGGCGGCCGATGGCGGCCGCCGTCGTCGGGCCCTACGACCGTGTGTCGGAACTCCCTGCGACGGTGCGGGGAGCAGTACGCCGGCGGTGATCGGCCGTCAGGCCAGATGCACCGTCGCGGTGGCCTTGTGGCCCAGGATGCGCTTGCCCGCGCAGCGCGCGTCGATGGACACGACGGCGGTGCGGGTCTCGGGATCGAGCGACTTCACCACGCCGTCGATGGTCACCTCGGTGTGGCCCACCGGCGGCACCAGCACCGGGCTGGTGAAGCGGACGGTGCTGTCCTTGAGCGCACCCGGGTCGCCCACCCACTGCGAGACGAAGCCCGTGCCGAGGCCCATCGTCAGCATGCCGTGGGCCACCACGGTCTCGAGGCCCAGCATGGCGGCGAAGGAATCGCTCCAGTGCACGGGGTTGTTGTCGCCGACCACGCCGGCGTAGTTGATCAGGTCGCCGCGGGTGAGCGAGACGACACGCTGCGGCAGGGCCTCGCCGACGGTGACGTCCTCGAAGCGACGGGTGGGTGCACCCCGGAAGGGCACCCGGACGGGCGGGTCGTAGGACGCCTCGAGGTCGTCGCCGTCCGGATTGGTCTCGGTGTCGGCGGACGCCGCGTCTGGGCCGAACATTCCGGCCATGACCATCCCGCGCGCGGCGTCCTCGATCCTCCGGTCGTCGTCGGACGGGCGGTCGATGAGCAACGTGGTGTAGGTGATCTGGGCGAGTTCGTTCCGCTGGTTCGTCAGGACCGTCTTGGTCACCATGGAGCCACGCCCGGCGACCTTGCGGAACGAGTCGAGCGAGACGTCGCAGGTCAGGCGGTCGCCGGCGAGGACGGGGCCGTAGTACTCCACGTACTGGTCCGTCTGCAGCATGCGCGTGAGGTCGTACCCCGCGGCGATGCGGCCGAGCAGCTTCTGCTGCGCGAGGATCCCGACCAGGGAGAAGAAGGTGGGCGGGGCCATGAGGGCGTCGTAGCCGCGCTCGGCGGCACCGTCCTCCGTCCAGTGCACGGGGTGGAAGTCCCGGACGGCCTTCGCGTACTCGCGCACCTTCTCGCGGCCGACCTCGTAGTGGTCGTCCGCGCGGTAGTGGTAGCCGACCATGTCCATCGCGTGCTGCGCGGGGTCGTACTCCTCCGGAGCGGGTGCGTCGGCCAGGGTTTCGGCGGTCATGCCCGCGAAGGTACCGAGCCGTCGTCACTGCCACGAGCACCCGCGGGGTTGTTCCGAACACTCACAGTCAACGCACCGTCGGTTTGTCACAGCGGATGAAACGGGGACTGTCCCCGATTTCGCCGCCGGGTCGTCGGGCTGCGACAGTGGTCTGCGTGATCGACCCGACCCCGCACGAGGCCGCCGCCGGGCGCCTGGACCTGGCTGTGTTCGCGCGGCCCCTCCTCGTCGACGGAACGTGGCTCTCCGGCAGCTCCGGCCGCGCTCGTCCGGTGGTCGATCCGGCTTCCGGACGCACCTTGGTCGAGCTCGACGACGCGTCTGTCGAGGACGCCCGATCGGCGGTCCGTGCCGCGCGCACGGCGTTCGACGCGGGCGAGTGGTCCGCGGTCTCGGCGCAGGCTCGCCGCTGCTCGGTGCTCCGCCGCACCGCGGACGTGCTGCAGCGCGACCGCGAGGTCATTGCGGAGGTGGAGACGCTCGACACCGGGAAGACCCTCGCCGAGAGTCGTGTCGACGTCGACGACGTGGTGTCGGTGCTCCGCTACTACGCGGACCTGGCGGAGCGGCCCTCGGACCGGGTGGTCGACGTCGGCGATGCCGCCGTGCTGTCGCGGGTGGTCCGCGAACCGGCCGGGGTCTGCGTGGCCATCGCTCCGTGGAACTACCCCCTTCTGCAGATGTCCTGGAAGGTGGCGCCGGCGCTGGCCGCAGGGTGCACGGTGGTGCTCAAGCCCAGCGAGGTCACCCCGCTGTCGACCGTGCTGTTCGTTCGGGCGCTGGTGGAGGCGGGGGTGCCCGACGGCGTCGTGAACCTGGTACACGGACCCGGCGCCGACGTCGGGACCGCGCTGACCACGGACCCGGACGTCGATCTGGTGAGTTTCACCGGCGGGGCCGCGACCGGCACGGCCGTTCTCACGGCGACGGCGCCGCTGCTGACCAGGGTGGCGCTCGAGCTCGGCGGCAAGAACCCGCACGTGGTCTTCGCCGACGCGGTCACCCCCGACCGGATCGACGCCACCGTCGACCGCGTGCTCACCGGGGCCTTCCTGCATTCCGGTCAGGTCTGTTCCGCGGGCACCCGGCTGATCGTCGAGGAGACGGTGGCCGAGCGTGTGGTGGACGAGGTGGTCCGGCGTGCGCGGCGCATCGTGCTCGGGCCCGGACTCGACGCCTCGAGCGAGGCCGGCCCGCTGGTCTCGCGGGCCCATCGCGAGAAGGTGCAGCGGTACGTGGAGGGGGCGATCACCGAGGGCGCCGTGCTGCGGTGCGGCGGCGCCGCACCCGGCGACGAGAGTCTGCGCGACGGTGCGTTCTTCTCGCCGACCGTGCTCGACGGGTGCGATCGCACGATGACGGTGGTTCGTGAGGAGACGTTCGGCCCGATTCTCACGGTGGAGCGGTTCACCACCGAAGCCGAGGCGCTCCGTCTGGCGAACGACACCCGCTACGGCCTCGCCGCCGGGGTGGCGACGGCGGACCCCGCGCGTGCCGACCGCCTGGCGCGGGGACTCCGGCACGGCACGGTGTGGGTGAACGACTACGGCCCGTACACCCCGGCCGCGGAATGGGGCGGGTTCGGCCGGTCCGGGCACGGCCGCGAACTCGGTCCGTCCGGTCTGCACGAATACCAGCAACTCAAGCACGTGTGGACCCACACGGGCGCCCCGCGCGCGGAGTGGTTCCGCAGCAGCCTGGACGATCGAAACAAACCGTGAGTACACTCGCCGACCACGGAACCGTCCTCGAGACGGTTCGCGGGACGACGAGAGTGACCACCACATGTCCATCACGACGAACGGCGCCACCCGCGCGGCCGTCCATCGGCGCGTCGGCGCGTCCACGGTGTCGCTGCACGCATCGGCGCGTCGGTACGCGTCCGCCACCGCCTACGTCCACGGTGACGACGCCGTCACCTACGGCGAACTGTTCGCCCTCGTCCGCCGCCGCGCCGCCGAGGTGCGACGCCGACACGGCGCGTCGCCGTCCGTGCCGCTGTGCGTCACGGCCCATCCGTCGGTCGATGCTCTCGCCGATCTGCTCGCCGTCCTGTCCGCGGGCCACGTCGCGCTGATTCTCGACGACTCCTGGCCGCAGGCCGGGCGGGCCGCCGTCGCGGCCTCGCACGGCGCCGTACCGCTCGGCCCCACGTCGGTGGACGAGGACTCCGGAGTCGCCACGCACGCGATGTGGTGGGACGAGGTGCACTGGGGGCCGGACGAGGACGGCGGTGGGGCCCCGACGCCGCTGGATTGGTGGCGTGCGGCCGCCGTCGTCGGCGCGGCCGGATCCGGCCGCGCGCGGACGCACGAGGAGATACACGTGGCCGCCGTCGACCTCGCCCGGCGCGCCGCATTGCAACCGGGCGCGGCCTTCGATCTGCCCGCGTCGACCGCCACCCTCACCGGACTGGTGTCCCTGTTCGCCGGACTCGCCGCCGGCGCCACGGTGATCGGGTGGCGCGAGTCGCGGTGAGATGCCGCTGACGGCCATTTGCGCGTCGAAGGCTCGGCTGGTTTCGCGCCCTGAAACAAGCCGCTGATCGAACGAGTACGTAACAAACAATCTTTCGGTACGATAAACCGGTCATTCGAGTCGAATCGACAGATGATCGGTGGTTCTCATGAGTCTCGACGGCGCTCACGTTGCCCGCGGCGGAAGCGGGTCCGCGGCGACGCCGGACACGAGAGTGCCCGGTTCGCGGGTGTCGGACACGGCGGAGACGGACCCATCGGTGTTCGCCCGCCTCGCGCGGGTGGCCCGCCGCGATCCGGCCGCTCGTGCCGTCACGACGTCGACCCGGTCGATCACCTACGGCGAACTCGTCGCCGCCGCCCGGCGTGGCGCGGCGGCGTTGTGCAGCGCACACGGTGTGGGTGGTCCGACCGCTGTGCCGATCGCGGTGATCGCGGACTCGTCGGTCGAGACCGTGATCGCGGCGTGCGCAGTTCTGGCGTCGGGGCATCCTCTCGTCCTGGTCGACGACCGTCTTCCCCGACAGAAGCGCGCCGCCGTGCTCGCGTCCGCCGGCGCTGTTGTCGCGGACCGTCCCCTGTCGGGTACCGCGGTCGAGGTCCTCTCGCCGCCGGTCACCCGCGTCGATCGGGGACGGACCGCCATGGTGTGCTTCACGTCCGGATCGACCGGTGACCCGAAAGGCGTGGTGCTCGACCACGGGGGAGTGGCGGGGAAGGCGGACGATCTCCGCACAGCCGTCGGTCTGACGCCGTCCGACGTCGTCGGTTGCCTGCTGCCCGTGTCCTTCGGTGCAGGCACGACCGCCCTGCTCGCCGGGCTGCTGTCCGGGTCGACGGTGGCGTTGTGGGATCCGCGCGTGTCCGACCCGGCGGCGCTCGGGGACTGGCTCCGCGCCGTCGGCGCCACCACGATGCACGCCTCGGTCGCCCTGGTGCGATCGCTGTCCGCGCCCGACGGACCACGGCCGGTCGTCGAGACCGTGCGGGCCGTGGTGACCTACGGCGAGCCGCTGCTCGGCGTCGACGTTGTCCGATGCCGCGATGCTCTCGCGCCGCGAGCGGACATCGTGAACTGGTACGCCGTGACGGAATGCGGTGTGGTCGCCTGGTCCCGCGTCTCGCCGACCGACGACGTTCCCGAGGGACGCGTCCGCGCGGGTCGCGCGGTTCCGGGCCGCCGTCTCGACGTCGTGGGCGAGGACGGTCGCGCCGTCGCTCCCGGATCCGCGGGCGAGGTGATCGTGCGGGGCGGGAGACCCGCAGTCGGTTACCTCGGCCGGGAGTCGGACCGGTTCGGTGTCGACGCCGAGGGTGTCCCTTTCTTCCGCACGGGCGATCGAGGCCGTGTGGACGACGAGGGACTGTTGCATCTGCTCGGCCGCCTCGACGACGCAGTGAAGATTCGCGGCTACCTCGTGGAGCCGGGTGAGGTGGCGGCCGCCGTGGCCGGCGTCGAGGGCGTCGCCGACGTCGCCGTGACCTCCACCGAGGTGGACGACCGTACCGAGCTCGTGGCCTACGTCGCGTGCGTTCGCGGCCACGACGTGCAGCGGGTCGTGCGGGCCGTTCGCGCGTCCGCGGGAGACCGACTGCCGCAGTGGATGATTCCGCGGTTCGTCGTGCCCTTGGAGCGCATTCCGCGCACCACGCGCGGAAAGGTCGACCGTGCCGCGCTGCCCGCCCCTAAGGTGACGACGCCGTCCGCACGGACCCGCACGTCGTCCTCCCTGACCGTGGTGGCCACGTCCGAGTTGGTCGGGACGGCACTCGGCGTGACGGTGGATCTCGACGACGATCTGGTGGCCGCGGGCGCCGATTCGCTGTCGTTCGTGCGCATGGCGACGATGGTGCGCGAGCGCTTCCACGTCGACCTCGACCCCGCGAGGGTCGCGGCCGAGCCGACCGTCCGCGCTATCGCCGACCTGATCGACGAGACCACCCGCGCCGGGTCCCGCAGCCGACGGCGCACCGGGGTGCTGGTGCCGTTGCGGGAGACGGGGACGGGCGTGCCCCTCTTCGTGGTCACCGGGGCCGGGGCGCCGGCCGTCTCGCTCATCCCGTTGGTTCGTCGGCTCGATCCGGAGCGGCCGGTGTACGGACTGCAGGCACACGGGCTCGAATCCAGGGCCCGGCCGGACCGCACCGTGCGCGCGGCCGCTCGGCGGTACGTCGAGCAGATCCGTCGCGCCCGCCCCACCGGACCGTACGCACTGGCCGGGCATTCGATGGGTGGCATCGTCGCACTCGAGATGGCGTCGATGCTGCACGATGCGGGGAAGGACGTCGTCGAGGTGGTCGTGGTGGACAGTCGTCTGACCACCGCCCTGCTCGACGGCGTGGACGCCGCAGCGGAGGAGGCACCGGAGAGCGCGGGTGTCGATCCCGATGCGGTGTACGAGAAGCTGCGCCTCTCGCTGCCGGCGCTCCTGCGGATCCGGCTGCAGATGATGGTGGCCGGATACGTCACCTTCGCGCCGATCACGCAATGGATGTTGTTCTACAACAAGGGCCTCCGGATGCTGAAGGGGCACACGCCCCGGACGTACCCGGGGTCGGTGACCGTGCTGCGCACCGCGGGCAACGAGCAGGACGACCGCGTGTGGAGTCGGGTGGTCACGGGGCGCATCAGCATCGCCGACGTACCCGGATCGCACACCGACCTGTTGCGGGAACCGCACGTCGAGTCGGTGGCGCGGGAGATCGAGCGCGCCGTTGCCGACATCACGGTTCCGGCGCACTGACAACCGGCGGAGACGCCGGGCACACTGTCTCCCGTGACCACGGAGTCGACGCATCCCACCGCCGAGCACGCGCGCCTCGCGGAATCGCCCGGTGACCGCGGTGCGTGGCGCACGTGGGGCCCGTACCTGGCGGGTCGCCAGTGGGGAACCGTCCGCGAGGACTACTCCGCGGACGGCGACGCCTGGAACTCGTTTCCCTTCGACCATGCTCGATCGCGCGCCTATCGATGGGGCGAGGACGGACTCGGGGGCATCTGCGATCGCTTCGGGTTCCTCAATGTCGCTGTCGCGCTGTGGAATCGGCGGGATCCGATTCTGAAGGAACGGCTGTTCGGTCTGACCAACGGCGAGGGCAATCACGGCGAGGACGCCAAGGAGTACTGGTGGGCGCTCGACGGCACGCCCACCCACAGTTGGATGTCGTGGCTCTACCGGTATCCGCAGGCCGAGTACCCGTACGAGCAGCTGCGCACCGTCAACGCCGCGCGGACGAGGATGGAGCGGGAGTACGAACTCGCCGACACCGGGGTGTTGGACGAGAACCGGTTCTTCGACGTCGTGGTCGAGTACGCGAAGGCCTCGCCCGACGACGTCTGCATCGTGATCTCGGTGACCAACCACGGTCCGGACGCGGCGTCGGTCGACGTGCTGCCGCACGTGTGGTTGCGTAACACTTGGGCGTGGGGCCGCGACGATCGTACGGCGTCCATCGTCGACGCGACCGAGGACGTCCTCCCCGGTGCGCTCGCCGCGGTGCGCGTGGACCACGAGTTCCTCGGTCGTTACTTCCTCGCGGCGGAAGGCTCGCCACGAGTGCTGTTCTGCGACAACGAAACCGACGCGGTGGGTCTGTTCGGCGCGGACAGCAATCGGTCGCGGTGGACCAAGGACGGCATCGACCGGGCGATCGTTCGCGGCGAGGCCGATGCGGTCAATCCCGACGGTGTGGGGACGAAGTGCGCGTTCCACTACCCGATGGACGACGTCGCGCCGGGGGAGACGCGGCGGGTCGCCCTCCGCCTGTCGACGTCCGTTCCCGACGCCGCGACGTTCGGCCCGTCGTTCGAGATGGTGCGCGCGGACCGCCGTGCGGAGGCGGATCGGTTCTACGACCACGTGATCGGACCGGCGCTCTCGGACGAGGACCGGCACGTCGCGCGGCGCGCCTACGCAGGTTTGCTCTGGTGCAAGCAGCTCTACCGCTACGACGTGGCCGACTGGGCGGAGGGTGACCCGGTGGGGTCGCCCGCGCCCGAGTCGCGTCGAACGCCCACCGCCCGCAACGCGGCGTGGTCGCACTTCTCGCTCGCCGACGTCGTGTCCATGCCGGACGAGTGGGAGTACCCGTGGTTCGCCGCCTGGGACCTGGCGTTCCACACCATTCCGCTGGCGCACGTCGACCCCGACTTCGCCAAGGAACAGCTGGTGTTGATGTGTCGCGAATGGGCGATGCACCCCAACGGTCAACTGCCCGCCTACGAGTGGGCGTTCGGGGACGTCAATCCGCCCGTCCATGCATGGGCGGTGTGGCAGGTCTACCGGATCGACGGTCACCGCGACCGTGAGTTCCTGGTGCGCGTCTTCACCAAGCTGTTGCTGAACTTCTCCTGGTGGGTCAACCGGAAGGACGCCGACGGCTCGAACATCTTCGAGGGCGGCTTCCTGGGCATGGACAACATCGGGCTGTTCAACCGATCCGAACCGTTGCCGCCCGGGTTCCGGCTCGAGCAGTCCGACGCCACCAGCTGGATGGCGTTCTACTGCCAACAGATGTTCAAGATCGCCGTCGAACTGGCGAGGTACGACTCCGCATGGGACGACGCCGCGACCAAGTTCTTCGCGCACTTCCTCTCGATCGCGGACGCGGTGCGGTCCTTCGGCTCCGCGCGACTGTCGCTGTGGCACGAGGAGGACGGGTTCTTCTACGACGTCCTGGCCCCGCCCGACGGCGACCCGGTCCCGTTGCGGGTGCGGTCGATGGTGGGACTGCTGCCGATCCTGGGCGCGACCGAGGTACCCGACTGGGTGGGACGCGAATGCCCGGACCTCGCGGCGCGCCTGCGGTGGCTCCAGCATCGTCGGCCGGGGCTGACCAGCGCGATGATGAGTCGACGGGACGAGTCCGGACGGTGGCGCATGCTGCTCGCCCTGGTCGATCCGGTGCGGCTGCGACGCATGCTCGAGCGCATGTTCGACCCCGCGGAGTTCCTGTCTCCGCACGGGATTCGCTCGCTGTCCGCGTCCTATCGCGACGGGCTGTCGATGGACGTCGACGGGCGGGCACTGTCCATCGAGTACGAACCGGGGGAGTCGCGAACCGAGATGTTCGGCGGCAACTCGAACTGGCGTGGGCCCGTGTGGTTCCCCGTCAACGTGCTCCTCGCGGACAAGCTGCGCGCGTACGGCCGCTACTTCGGTGACAGCTTCACCGTCGAGATCCCCACCGGATCGGGGCAGGCGCACACGCTGGCCGAGGCGGCGACGGTGATCGAGACGGGGCTGACCGACCTGTTCCGACCCGTCGACGGGCGTCGTCCGGCGGACGGCGATCGCATCGAGTCGTCGCCCGATCCGCTGTGGTCGGGACACCCGACGTTCAACGAATTCTTCGACGGCGACACCGGCGAGGGGCTGGGGGCGAGCCACCAGACCGGATGGACGGCACTGGTGGCGCACCTGCTCAACCCGCGAGTCCCGGCCCCGCCCACCGGTTCCGCCTGACCCCGCGCGGATACGTATTACGGTGGCGCCATGCAGATCCACGGTGCCGTCCTCGAGGAGATCGGCCGCAGCCGGCCGTTCGCCGAGTCCCGTCCGCTGACCGTCTCGAGTCTCGAACTCGACCCGCCCGGCGCCGGGGAGATCCTCGTGCGGATCGAGGCCGCGGGCTTGTGTCACTCCGACCTCTCGGTGGTCGACGGCAACCGTGTCCGGCCGGTGCCGATGCTGCTCGGGCACGAGGCGGCGGGCATCGTCGAGGACGTCGGTGACGGGGTCGACCTGGCCGTCGGCACCCGAGTGGTCATGACCTTCCTGCCGCGGTGCGGCGAGTGCGCCGGGTGCCGGTCGGACGGCCGCACCCCGTGCATTCCCGGCAGCGCGGCCAACAACGCCGGCACCCTGCTCGCGGGCGACGTTCGGCTGCGTCGTGACGGGAAGACCGTCGCTCACCATCTGGGCGTCTCCGGGTTCGCCACCCACGCCGTCGTGGATCGTCGGTCGGTGGTGCCGGTGGGTGACGACGTCCCACCCGCCGTGGCCGCGGTGCTCGGCTGCGCCGTGCTCACCGGCGGCGGGGCCGTCCTCAACGCGGCGGACCCGGCGCCGGGGAAGTCGATCATGGTGGTCGGACTGGGCGGAGTCGGTATGGCCGCCGTGCTCACGGCCGCCTCCCTCGGCCACGGTGACGTCATCGGCGTGGATGCGATGGAGGACAAGCTCACGACCGCCACGGAGCTCGGTGCCACCGCCGTCTACACCCCGGATCGTCTGGCGGAGGCCGGGATTCGCGCCGACATCGTCGTCGAGGCCGCGGGCAACGCCCGCGCGTTCGAGACGGCGTTCGCCGCGACCGCTCCCGGCGGCACCACCGTGACGGTGGGACTGCCGTCGCCCGACGCGCGTTCGTCGCTGTCACCGCTGACCATGGTGGCCGAGGCCCGCACGATCGTGGGCAGCTACCTCGGGTCCGCGGTGCCGGAACGCGATATTCCCCTGTACGAACGGATGTGGCGCGAGGGGCGCTTGCCGGTGGAGAAGCTCGTCTCGTCCCGGATCACGCTGGACCGGATCAACGAGGGCATGGACGAGCTGGCCGACGGCCGCGCGATCCGGCAGGTCATCGAGTTCCCGGCCGCCGACGGCCACTAGGCTGACCGTCGACCGTTCACCAACGCAAGGGATCGATACCACGTGGCTGACACCATCGCCGTCGGAGTTCTGGGAGCAGCCGGGAAGGTGGGGACCGCCGTGTGCGAGGCGGTCGACGCGGCCCCGGACACCACCCTGGTCGCCCGGGTCGACAAGGGCGACCGCCTCGAATCGCTCGCCGAGCAGGGCGCGTCGGTGGTCGTCGACTTCACCCACCCCGATGTGGTCATGGACAACCTCGAGTACCTCATCGGCGCAGGCATCCACGCCGTCGTCGGCACCACCGGATTCGACGAGGAGCGGCTCGACCGCGTACGAGGCTGGCTCCAGGCGTCCCCCGGCACCGGTGTGCTGATCGCCCCGAACTTCGCCATCGGTGCCGTCCTGTGCATGGCTTTCGCGCAGCAGGCCGCGCGGTTCTTCGACTCCGTGGAGGTGGTCGAACTGCACCACCCGAACAAGGCCGACGCTCCCTCCGGCACCGCGTACCGGACGGCCGCGCTGATCGCGGAGGCGCGGGCCGCGGCCGGCGTCGGGCCGAGCCCGGACGCCACCAGCAGCGAACTCGACGGAGCGCGCGGCGCCGACGTCGACGGGGTGCGGGTGCACTCCGTGCGACTGGCGGGCTTGGTGGCGCACCAGGAAGTACTGCTCGGAACGCAGGGCGAAACCCTCACGATCCGGCACGACTCGCTGGACCGGACGTCGTTCACCCCGGGTGTCCTGCTCGGCGTCCGGAACATCGCGTCGCGCCCCGGCCTAACCCTGGGCATCGAGCCGCTCATGGACCTGCGATGAGCAAGAACACGCGCGTCGTCACCGTCATCGCGGTGCTCGTCGTCGTTCTCGGCGTGTACTTCGTCCTGCTCGGTGGTCGCGGTATCGAGCTGATCCGACTCGGCACGCCCGTGGGCATCGGGCTCGGCATCGGCGTCCTGCTGTTGCCCTTGATCGGACTCTGGATCGTCGGCGCCACGCTGATGGCCGGCTTTCGCCACCAGCACCTGGCCCAGCGCGCCCGTGACGAGGGCCGCGAACTCGACGTCGACGACCTTCCCCGGATGCCGTCCGGGCGCATCCAGCGTGACGCCGCCGACGAGCTGTTCGCGCGCGTCAAAGCGGAATACGAAGCGGCACCCGACAGTTGGCTCACCAACTACCGGCTGGCTCGCGCCTACGACTACGCCGGTGACCGGTCGCGTGCCCGCGACATCATGCGCCGCGCCGTGGAACTCGAGCGAGCCGAGGGCGCGTGAGCACCCTCCTGGTGGTGCACCACACCCCGTCACCGCACTGCCAGGCCATGTTCGAGGCCGTGCTCCGCGGCGCCACCGATCCCGAGATCGAGGGTGTCGACGTGGTCCGGCGTGCTGCGCTGTCGGTGTCCGCGAGCGACTTCCTCGCGGCGGACGGCTACGTGCTGGGTAGCCCCGCGAACCTCGGCTCGATCTCCGGCGCCCTGAAGCACGCCTTCGACGGGTCCTACTACCAGATTCTCGACTCCACCCGAGGCCGTCCGTTCGGGCTCTACCTGCACGGCAACGAGGGAGTCGAGGGCGCGGAACGTGCGATCGACTCCATCACCACCGGACTCGGGTGGACGAAGGCGGCCGAGTACGTCGCGATCTCGAACAAGCCCACCGCACAGGACCTCGAGGCGTGCTGGGAACTGGGTGCGACCGTCGCGGCCTCGCTGATGGGCTGACCGCCCGCGTCACCCCGCTCTCCGGTGTCGCATCGGAAGTGGTTGCGGCGGTGGGGTCGACCGGTAGGTGTGGCCGGTGGGGGTGCGGAACTCGACGCTGTGCACGTCGGTCCCGTCGGTCCCGTCGGGGTTCTCGGTTCTGGTGGTGGTCCAGCCGTCGCCTTGTTTGGCGTGGTTGCAGGCGGCGCAGAGGCCGAGGCCGTTGTCGGCGGTGGTGGGGCCGCCGTCCTCGTGGGGGGTGATGTGGTCGTGGTGGCGGATGGGGGCGTCGCACCAGGGGGTGCGGCAGGTGCGGTCCCGCAGGTCGATCAGCCGGGCGAGGCCGGTGGGGAAGCAGCGGGCGACGGATTCGACGGCGGTGAGCTGCCCGTCGGTGGGGCGGGCGTAGAGCTTGCGGAGCGTCACCTCGGTGTCGGTGTCGGTGTCGGTGTCGACGGCGTCGTGGATCCATGCCCGTGCCGCGGGGGCGGGGATCGGCCCGTAGCCGTGGACCTCGGCGGGGATCTCACCGCCGCCGAGCAGGGTCTCGTCGGAGAGGACCACCTGCACCGCCACCGGTGGGCTCATGGTGGGGGCGAGACCGATGGTCCGCTCGACCAGCAGGTCCGCCATGACCTGGTCGCGGGTGCGGCCGTCGGCGTCGCCGGTGGCGACAATGGTGTCGGCGTCCCGGCGGAGGGTGGCCCAGAGGCACACGGCGCGGTCCATCGGCAGCAGGGCGCCGAGGTGGCCCATGAACTCCGGGGCGGGGCGGACGGTGACGCGGCGCTGCTGGGCGGCGCGGGCCTTGCGGCGGGCGACGGCGGCGGCGTCGAGTTCGGCGGCCAGCCGTGCGGCCATCGCCGCGACGGCGCTGTCGCCCTGGCCGGTGAGGGTGGCGGGGTCGGCGCAGAGGCGTTCGTCGACGAGCCGTCGGTCCTCGGCGGTGAGGCAGGCGGTTTCGCGGACCAGCAGGGTGGCCCGCCA
>NZ_FOJN01000008.1 GCF_900111805.1 Rhodococcoides kroppenstedtii | reverse complement strand
GTCCGCTACAACACTCGACGAGGCCACTCCGCCCTCGGCGGACACCCACCCATCACCCGACTGACCGCCTGAGAACAACGTGTCAGGTCACTACAACTAGAGACCGACGCGCTCGAGGAGTGCTTCGAACTCCTCCTGCGCCTGCGCCTCGCTCCGCCCCTCGCGCAGCGCGCGGTTGTAACCGGCGAGTGCCATGCGCTCGTACCGCTTGTACTTGGCCAGCCACTCCTCGGCGCGCTCACGCCAGTAGCCGATGGACGAGCAGTGCCTGGTGTCGAATCCCCACTGCTTCCGGGCGATCGCGCGCACCGCACGCGACGCGCCGGCCTCACCGGCGAACCACAGGTAGCCGACGCCGTCGGGACGCTCGAACGACGACACGGCGTCCACGAGCGCGGTGGGCGTCGCGCCGTTGCCGGCGCCGACGATCCACTCGACGGTCACATCGCCGCGGGTGACGAAGTCCTGACGGTCGGCCTCGTCGAGAATCTCCAGGACGACGTGAGCACGAGCGCCGGGAGCGAGCTGCTCGAGTGCGCGACCGACGGCCGGCAGACCGGTCTGGTCGGCAACGAGGAGCTGCCAGTCGACGTCCGCGGGAACGCAATACCAGGACCGCGGACGGGACAGCACCACCTGATGACCGGGCCGGGCGGCGCGCGCCCAGTCGGCGGCTACACCCACCTCGTGCAGAACGAAATCGACGGTCATCGTGGTGGCGGTCCGCGACCGCACCGTGTAGTTGCGGCACTCCGGACGCACCGCGAGGTCGTGATAACCCCACACGCCGCCCACCTCGGTCATCCTCGGCAGGACGTCGTCGACGGTGGGCGGAAAGTGGACGGTGACGCACTCGTCCGGAGCGGACAGGCCGACGTAGTGCTCGAGGTCCGGGCCACCGAACACGACGCGGATCATGGAGGGCGACAGTTGCTCGACGTACTGGACGATCGCCGGATAGCACCCCGGTTCCGTCTCGGTGATCGCGTCGAGCTCCAACGCTGTGGACATCGCACCTCCCCCGTCTGCTGGGCCTCCGCTACCGGATACCCGGCTGCAAGGTAAGCCTAACCATCGCAAGACGGGTCGTGCAATGGGGCGCCCTCACGGGAGGACTACCCGCGCGTCAGTTCTCCGAACAGTCCGGGACGTCCACGGTCGCGGTGCCGTCGAGGGTCTGCGGCTGCATCGGCACGCGAGCCGCCCCCGGCGCCGTCGGTTCCAGGAGCTCGAGCACCACCTCACGCGTCTGCCCGGGCTCGACCACGAGCGGGGTGTAGAACGCGGGATGGTTGCGCTCGGCGCCGGTCAACATCACCACCGGACGACCGTCGATGGTCGCCCGCGCCAGGGCGGACCCGGTGGTCGTGTAGATCGTCACCACCGACCTGTTGGTTCCGGGCGGACCCTCGTACGCCGTCGTCTCGTTCTGACGACCTGCGATGTACACGGGATAGTCCTGCGCCGGCGCCGTGTTGGTCACGGTCGCCGTCACCCGGGTCCGACGACGGTCGCCCGCACACCCTTCGGCGGTGTAGGTCACGTCGCGCTTCAAGTAGTAGTCGAGCTTGCCGCCGGCGCCGTTGTTGACGACCACCGAGGCGTACGGGGCCGGATCGTCCGGCACCTCGTGGGCGATCTTCGTGCCCGACAGCACCTGCTGGACCTGCTCGTCGGCGCTCCACACCGCGGTGTGCCCCTCGCCGACCCCCCGGCCGATCGCGTCGAGCAACGCCTGGGGGTTCGACACCGACCCGTCGAGCTTCGCGAAGACCCGTGCCGCGATCTGCTGCAGGTACTCCTTGCGCGCGGCGTTGTCGTCCTGGAACCGGAAGTAGGCCTCGGACTGCGTCTTGTTCACCACGTTGTCGCCGGTGATCTGTTCTCCGTCGGCCAACGTCACCGGACCGACCACGCTCAGGATGTAGCTCAGTGCCACCGGGTCGGTCGCCACCACACCGTCCACGACCTGGCCGGATTCCTGTTGCCAGATGGACTGCAGGATTCGCCCGGTGTAGGGGAAGTGCGGGCTCAGATTGGCGTTCTGCCAGTTGGTGGTCGCGTCGTACTGATTTCCGTACGCGCGCTGGAAATCGGGGCCGAGGTCGATCGGCTGGTAGCGGCCGCGCAATTCGGTGTTCGGTGCCAGCTCGTCGAGCGAGATCTTGCCGCGGTCCGCCGTCACCACGGCGAAGCCGCCCATGAGCCCGCCCGTGCCGCGCGACTCGGCGTTGGTCTGGAAGGCGAAGAAGTAGTTCTTCGGGCCGTCCTCCCCCAGCATCGTCGGCAGCACCTGCGCAGCGAGCGAGGTGTTGGTGACCAGACCCGCGAGATCGGCCACCTGATCCTTCAGCTGCACCCCGGCGTCGGAGACCTGCGGAATCCAGATGTCGGTGGGCGTCTGCTCCAGATCCGCGTTCACCCGGACCGTCGCCGCGGCGATGGACTCGAGCGCCGGTGCGGCCGTGCGGAGAGCCGCCAGGTCGATGGTGCCGTCGTCGGCCCGCAGTTCCGTCGGGTTCAGGGCGGACCCGACCTCGCTTGCCGGACGCAGCACGTACGCGGTCAGCGACCGGACGGAGTCGGCGAGCGAACCGACCACCGTCAACGGCTCACCGAGCCCCGGCACGGCTGCGACGACGCGCCAGATCGGCGACGTCGTGGCGTCGGCCGCCGTCGTCGACGACTCGACGGCGGCATCGGCCGCGGCTCGGCCCTCGTCCGGATCCCCCTGCAGGATCGCCGTTTTCGCCCGCTGCGCCTCGTCCCGCGCCGCAGTCAGTCCGCTGTACGCGGAGTACAGCGTCCACGCGAACCAGAGCAGCAGCGCCACCAGGACGACGAGGATGCCGACCACCCACCATCGCCGACGAGGACGGGGACCGCGGGCCGAACGGCCCGACCTCGAGTGCGCCGCAGTGGTCACGGACGCCCCAGTCCGCGGTAGGTCCAGCCGCCGCTCCGCCACACTTCGGGGTCGAGGCAGTTGCGCCCGTCGACGATGCGCTTCTCGCGCACGACACCGTCCAGGTCGTCCGGGACGAGGTCGCGGAACTCGCGCCACTCGGTGAGCACGAGCACCACGTCCGCACCGCGGCACGCCTCGAGCGTCGACGCCGAGTAGCCGAGCGTGGGGAACAGCGTGCGCGAGTTGTCCATCGCCTTCGGGTCGTAGACGGAGACACCCGCACCCTGCAGCTGCAGCTGACCGGCGACGTTGAGCGCCGGGGAGTCGCGCACGTCGTCGGAATCCGGTTTGAAAGCGCAGCCCAGCACGGCCACCCGAGCCCCGAGCAGCGTGCCGACCTGCTCGCGCACCACGTCGACCATTGCGGTCCGCCGCCGCATGTTGATGGTGTCGACCTCGCGCAGGAACGTCAGCGCTTGATCGGCGCCGAGTTCACCGGCGCGGGCCATGAACGCCCGGATGTCCTTGGGCAGGCACCCGCCGCCGAAGCCGATGCCCGCGTTGAGGAACTTGCGGCCGATGCGGTCGTCGTGGCCGATCGCGTCGGCGAGGACGGTGACGTCGGCACCGGCGGCCTCGCACACCTCGGAGATGGCGTTGATGAAGGAGATCTTGGTCGCGAGGAACGCGTTGGCGCTGGTCTTGACCAGCTCGGCGGTCGCGAGGTCGGTCACCAGGAACGGGATGCCCTCCCCCAGCAGCGTCGCGTAGACCTCACGGGCGACGTCCTCGGCGCGGCCGGGACGGTCGCGATCGACGCCCAGCACCAGCCGGTCCGGGTGCAGCGTGTCCTGCACCGCATGGCCCTCCCGCAGGAATTCCGGATTCCAGGCGACCTCGAGCTGTTCGCCGGCGGGCGAGAGCTCACGAGCGCGGGCGCCGAGCCGGGCGGCCGTGCCCACGGGCACGGTCGACTTGCCGAAGATCACGGCCGGACCGGTGATCAGGGGCGCGAGATTCTCGATCACGGCGTCGACGTAGGTGACGTCCGCGGCGAACTCGCCCTTGCGCTGCGGCGTCCCGACGGCGAGGAAGAAGACGTCACCGAACTCGGCAGCCTCGGCGTACGAGGCGGTGAAGCGGAGCCGTCCCGCCTCGATGTTCCGGGTCAGGACCTCCGGCAGACCGGGCTCCCAGAAGGGAACCTCCCCCGCCTCGAGTTTGGCCAGCTTGCTCGGGTCGACGTCCACTCCCAGGACGTCGTGCCCCAGGTCCGCCATACAGGCGGCGTGCGTCGCCCCCAAATATCCGGTTCCGATGACGACGATGCGCGTACTCACCCGAGAACCGTAAGGGGTGCGCGCCGGGCTTTCCACCGGAGCGGTCGGTTCCCGGGCAGCCCCTAGAGAATCGGCGCCGGGGTGTAGCGAGCAGCCTCCGGGTACGCCTCGGTCAGCCGACCGACGGCGTCCACCACGGCCGAGACCTGCGCGGGCGCCGCGCCGACGAAGGCGGTGCGGTCGGCCAGGGCGGCGTCGAGTTCCGCACGGTCCAGCGGCAGGCGGTCGTCGTTCGCGAGTCGGTCCAGCAGATCGGGCTCGCGACCCTCCTCGCGCATCGCCAGCGCGACGGCGACGGCATGTTCCTTGATGGCCTCGTGGGCCGTCTCGCGGCCGACACCCGCGCGCACGGCGGCCATGAGGACCTTGGTGGTGGCGAGGAACGGCAGGTAGCGATCGAGCTCGTTGGCGATGACGGCCGGGTAGGCCCCGAACTCCGCCAGCACCGTCAGGAACGTCTCCATCATCCCGTCGACGGCGAAGAAGGCGTCGGGCAGGGCCACGCGGCGGACGACGGAGCAGAAGACGTCGCCCTCGTTCCACTGCGCGCCGGCCAACTCGGCGGCCATCGACGCGTAGCCGCGCAGGACCACCTGCAGACCGTTGACCCGTTCGCACGAGCGGGTGTTCATCTTGTGGGGCATCGCGGACGAGCCGACCTGGCCCGGCTGGAAACCCTCGGTGACCAACTCGTGGCCGGCCATGAGGCGCACGGTGTGAGCGAAGGACGACTGCGCGGCGCCGATCTGTACCAGCGCGGAGACCACGTCGTGGTCGAGCGAGCGGGGGTAGACCTGACCGACGCTGGTGAAGACGTGCGCGAAGCCGAGGTGCCCGGCGACCGCGGTCTCGAGGCGGGCGAGCTTGTCCGCGTCGCCGCCGAGGAGGTCCAGCATGTCCTGAGCGGTCCCCATCGGCCCCTTGATGCCGCGGAGGGGGTAGCGGTCGATCAGCTCGCGCAGCCGCGTGAGCCCGACGAGCATCTCGTCCGCCGCCGAGGCGAACCGCTTGCCGAGGGTGGTCGCCTGGGCCGCGACGTTGTGACTGCGGCCCGCCATCACGACGTCGCTGTACTGCGCGGCGTGCTCGGCGAGACGCGCGGCCACGGCGACGCCGTGGGCGTGCACGTGCTCGAGCGAGCGCAGAATCTGCAGCTGCTCGACGTTCTCGGTGAGGTCCCGGCTGGTCAGACCCTTGTGGACGTGCTCGTGTCCGGCGAGCGCGTTGAACTCCTCGATGCGCGCCTTGACGTCGTGTCGGGTGACGCGCTCCCGGTCCGCGATGGAATCCAGATCGACCTGCCCCAGCACCCGCTCGTAGTCCGCGACGGCCTCCGCCGGAACGTCGACACCCAGCGTCGCCTGGGCGCGGAGCACCGCGATCCACAGCTGACGCTCGAGGACGATCTTGTGCTCCGGCGACCACAACCGCACCATCTCGGGGCTGGCGTAGCGGTTGGCGAGGACGTTGGGGATGCGGCTCACGTGGCGGAAGTTTACGGTCCGAGCACGCCGCCGGGTTCCAGCGGTGCGGATCCCTCGACGGCGCCGCGGAGAACGTCGTGGATCCTCGCGCGCGGGTCGACGCCGTCCTCCCCCAGCGCGCCGAGAACCAGACCGTCGACCAGGGCGAGCAACAACCGCACGTGCTCCCGGTCCGACCGGCGGCCGGCGGCCGCCAACGCGTCGGCCACCATGTCCTCGAGTTCGGCGCGCAGCCGGCAGTGCAGCCCCTGCAACTGGGGGTGGCGAGCCGCCGCCAGCACCCGCTCGTACCGGGCCACCAGCAGATCGTGCCGCTCGCCGTCGCCGTCGACGGGCCCGATCAGCAGGTCGGTCACCAACGTCACGGGGTCCTGTCCCCCGGCGGCGGTGCGATCGCGCATCTGCTCGCGGATCAGTTCGATCTCCCGGCGCCCGTTCACCTCCGCGGCGTGCGCGACGAGATCGTCGAGCGAATCGAAGTAGTAGGTGGTCGACGCCAGCGGCAGCCGGGCGCGCGCGGCGACGCTGCGGTGGCGTACCGCGTCGTACCCGCCGGTGAGCAACAGTTCCGCCGCCGCGGTCACCAAGGCTTCGCGTCGACGCCGCCCTTTGGGCGTCGACCGCGGTTCGGAGACGCTCGACATGGGACGACATGCTGCCACCGCGACGCCGTCCGCACGGGCGAAATGGGCCCCCAACCGTGTGACAGGGTTGATCGGTGGCTGCCCTCCCGCGAATCGACCTCCGCTCCGACACCGTGACCGTCCCCGACGACGAGATGCGCCGCGCCATGGCCGCGGCCGACGTCGGCGACGACGTTCTGGACCACGACCCCACCATGGCAGCGCTCGAGGAGGAGGTCGCCGCGGTCCTGGGGATGCCGGCCGCCCTGTGGATGCCCAGCGGCACCATGGGCAACGTCGCGGCGCTGATGATGCATCTGCAGCGCGGCGACAAGTTCCTCGCTCCGGAGCACGCGCACGTGCTCGGCTCGGAACTCGGTTCGGCCGCCTGGCTCGCGCAGGGCATGCCGGACATGCTGCCGCACGACGGCGGCCCCGGCCGGCCGACACCCGCGTCGGTCCGGGCCCACGTCGCACCCGGTCCCTACTTCTCGCTGCGCACCACGCTGTTGTGCCTCGAGAACACCCACAACTTCGCGGGCGGCACCGTCACCCCGGTGAGCGAGTGGCGCGCGCTCACGGCCGCGGCGACGGAGAGCGGGCTCGTGGTCCACCTCGACGGGGCTCGGCTGTGGAACGCTGCCGCGGCTCTGGGCGTCGACCCCGCGGAGCTGACCACCGGGGCGGCGACCGTCCAAGTGTGTCTGAGCAAGGGCCTCGGCGCCCCGGTGGGCTCGGTGCTCGTGTCCGACGCCGTACGGATCGCGGAAGCCCGCCGCATCCGGAAGATGCTCGGCGGCGGGGTACGCCAGGGCGGTGTGCTCGCGGCGGCGGGGCTGGTGGCCCTGCGCTCGCGGGACCGTCTGCACGACGATCACGCGCACGCTCGGCGGCTCGCCGACGGCCTGCGCGAGCGCGGCTGGGCCGCCGACGAGCCGGAGACGAATATCGTCCTGGCCACCACGGACGATCCCGCGGCCACGGTCCGGGCGCTCGCCGCGGCGGGCGTGGGTGCGGTGACGGTGGCGGGCCGAGTGCGCTTCGTGACCCACCGGGGCATCTCGGCCGAGGACATCGACGCGGCGCTGGCCGCGTGCGCTGCGCTGCCGACGGCGTAGTCCTACCGGCGCAGGTGCGGCGCCACCCGCGTGAGCGCCTCGTGCATGTCCTCGGTGGACCCCGCGAACGAAAGGCGCACGCTGCGACGACCGTCCACGGTGTCGAAGTCGAGCCCGGGCACGACCGCGACGCCCGTCCGGTCCAACAACTCGGCGCACCAGGCGGCGGAGTCGTCGGTGAGGTGGCCGAGGTCGGCGTAGACGTAGAACGCGCCGTCGGCGGGTGCGGTGCGCGTGATGCCGAGGTCCGCGAGTCCGGTCAGCAACACCTCGCGGTTGCGGGCGTAGCGCTCGACGTGCCCGTCGAGTTCGACGATCGACACGTCGTCGAACGCGGCGAGTGCGGCCACCTGCGACACTGTGGGCGGGCATACCGTCATGTTCGAGGCGAGCCGTTCGACCGCCCGGAGCAGGTCCGGCGGCACGACGGCCCAGCCCAGTCGCCACCCCGTCATGGAGAAGTACTTCGACACCGACCCCACCACGACGGCCCGGTCGGAGAACGCGCGGGCGGACCGGCACCGAACGCCGTCGTAGGTGATGCCGTGGTAGATCTCGTCGGAGATCAGCAGGGTGCCGTGCTCGTCGCACCAGCGGGCGAGCGCCGCCAGCTCGTCGGGGTCGATCACGGTGCCGGTGGGATTGGCAGGGCTCGCGACGATCAGCCCGGCCGGTGGGGCGGGGAGCGCGTCGAGCATGGCCACGGTCGGTTGGAACCGCACGCTCGCGTCGCAGTCCAGCTCGATCACCCGGCACCACAACGCGGCCAACGTGTTCCGGTACGCGGGATATCCGGGCCGGGCGACGACGACGGTGTCCCCGGCGTCGAACGCCGCCAGGAAGAGCAACGTGAAGGCCCCCGACGATCCGGTGGTGACGACGACGTCGTCCGCGGGGATCGTGACGTCCTCGTTCCGGGAGAGGTAGGCCGCGATGCGCTCGCGGAGGTCACGCAGACCGAGGGTCTCGGAGTACCCGAGCGTGTTCTCCTCGAGTGCGCGCCGCATGGCGTCGAGCACGGGACGCGGTGCGCGCGTGGACGGTTGGCCCGCGGCCAACGACACCACGTCACCCCGGGTGCGCTGCCGCCGCGCCGCGGCGGCGACCACGTCCATGACGTGGAAGGGTTCGACACGCGACCGGACCGACTCGCCCGTCACGGGATCGCGATCCGGCCCTCGGTCGCCGCGAGTCCGATGTCGGATCGGAAGTGGCCGCCGGGCAACGACACTCGCGAGAGCACGTCGTACGCCTCGGTACGCGCGGCCGCGAGGTCGGCGCCGACTCCGACCACGCTGAGGACGCGTCCGCCGGCCGAGACCAGGGCGCCGGCGTCGTTACGCGCCGTGCCCGCGTGCAGCACGCCGGGACCGTCCGCCCCGGTGATGACGTCGCCGGTCCGCGGTCGACCGGGGTAGTTCTCGGCGGCGACGACGACGGTGACGGCCGAGCCGTCCTTCCACTGCAGGGGCGGAAGCGCGTCGAGCGTGCCGGTGGCGGTGGCGTGCAGCGCGGCCCCGAGCGGGGAGTCGAGCAGCGCGAGGACGGCCTGGGTCTCGGGATCGCCGAAGCGACAGTTGAACTCGATGACGGCGGGGCCGTCGGCATCGACGGCCAGACCGGCGTAGAGCAGGCCGGAGAACGGGCAGCCGCGGCGCACCATCTCCGCCGCGACGGGGGCGACGACCTCGTCGACGATGCGCGTGACCATGTCCGCGGGCAGCCACGGCAAGGGGGTGTAGGCGCCCATGCCGCCCGTGTTGGGTCCGGTGTCGCCGTCGCCCACCCGCTTGTGGTCCTGCGCGGGCAGCAGCGGGACCACGGACTCGCCGTCGACGAGGCAGAAGAGCGAGACCTCGGGACCGGAGAAGAACGATTCGAGCAGGACCGGGTGGCCGAGTTCGAGGAGTTCGGCGGCATGGTCGCGCGCCGCCCGGCGATCGGCGGTGACGACGACGCCCTTGCCGGCGGCCAGTCCGTCGTCCTTGACCACCCAGGTGGGCCCGAAGCGGTTCAGCGCGGCGTCGAGTACGGCCGGGGTGTCGACGACCTCGCTGTGGGCGGTCCGCACCCCCGCCGTCGTCATCACGTCCTTGGCGAAGGCTTTCGAGCCCTCGATGCGGGCGGCGGCCGCGGAGGGACCGAAGCAGGCGATGCCGGCGTCGCGGACGGCGTCGGCCACCCCGAGCACCAGCGGAACCTCCGGTCCGATCACGACGAGGTCGGTGCCCAGTTCACGGGCGAGCTCGACGACGGCGGCGCCGGACGCGACGTCGACGGCGTGCACGGGCACGACGGCGGCGATGCCGGCGTTGCCGGGCGCGCACGCCACGGTGTCGACGCCGGGATCGGCGAGCAGGGCGGTGATCAGGGCATGTTCACGGGCTCCGGAGCCGATGACGAGTACGCGCACGACGAGCAGCGTACTGGCCGTGGTCTGGACAGTCGCTGTCCGATCGCGCTAATCTTCGCTTGTCCGGAAATACGGAAAAACGGAGGAAGCCGATGCGGCGCCCGATGATCCTGATGTCCACCCTCACCGTCACCGCCCTCGTCGCAACGGGATGCGCATCGGCCGAACCGGCCACCGCAGCCCCGTCACCGGCTCCCGCCGACGACTGCCCTGCTCCCCCCGCCGCCGGGTTCGACACCCCCGACGGCTGGATCGGCCTGGCCGCCGAGCGCCCCGAGGACATCGCGTTCGTCGTCGACACCGGAGACTCCTCGGTGGCGGCGCGAGCCAACCGCGATCAACCCCTTGCCAGCGCCGTCAAGGTCGTGCATCTGGTCGCCTACGCCCGTGCCGTCGCCGACGGCACGCTCGATCCCGACGAGCAGGTGCCCGTCCTGGACTGGCAGCGCTGGTACGCACCGGGCACCGACGGCGGCGCCCACATCGCCGCCCTGAACCGTCTCGGCATTCCGAACGACGGGACGAGCCCGCTCGACCCGGCCGCGACCGTGCGTCTCGACGACATGGTCTCGGCGATGGTCCGCGAATCCGACAACGGCGTGCCGGACTACCTGCGCTACCGACTCGGCGACGACGCCCTCCGCGCCGCGGCGTCGGCAGCCGGGTGGACGGACTTCACCCCGCCCACCCTCGTCGGCACCAACCTCGGGGCACTGGATCCGACCGTCGACCGCGACGACCTGTGGTCGCTCGCCCAGCGCTTCGCGTTCGACGCCGACTTCCGCGCCGGGTACGCCCAGAACGTCACGCCGCCGGACGAGGCCGCGATCCTGGCGTACTACGACCGCTACGGGCCGCGAGGATCGGCGGACGACCTCGCCCGCGTGTACCGGGCCGTCGCCGACGGTTCCCTCGGCGCCGGCGTCGACGACGTCCGTCGTCAGCTGGAATGGCAGTCCGCACCGGAGCCCTTCACCGCCATGGGGTTCAAGGGCGGCAATCTGCCGGGCGTGCTCACCCACGGGTTCGAGTTCCGCGGTGACGACGGCCGGACCGCCGTCGTGGTCTGGCTGACGCACGGTCTGGACGCCGCGGACTACGGTGCGGCCATGGAGAATCTCGCGGCCCACCAGCAACTGCTGGTCGACGCGGCCACCGACCCTGCCGTCGTGCCCCGATTGGCGTGCGTGGCGTGAGCGACGTCGCCGACCGGCTCGCGGCGCTCGAGGCACGGGTCGCGGCCCTCGAGGCGGCCGGCGGCCCCGACGCCTCGGTGTCGGCGTCCGACCCGCACCCGCCCACCGGCGGCGCGGTCGGCTACTCGGGCGAGGTCCACCTGGCCGGAGACGTCTCGTGGTCCATGACGTACTCCCCCGACGGCGTGCTCGGCCTGCCGCCGGAGCGCTCCGTCGAGGTCTTGGCGGCGCTCGGACATCCGGTGCGCTTCGCGATCGTCCGGGCGCTGCTGCGGGGACCGATGTCGGCGACGGCGCTGCAGGAGTCCCTCGACTCGACGTCGGCGGGTCGGCTGTACCACCACCTCAAGGCGCTCACGGGCGCCCGCATCGTGGACCAGCAGGCGCGCGGCGACTACCGCCTGGCGCCCCGGACCGTCGTTCCTGCGCTGGTGCTCATGATGGCCTCGGCCGACATCGCGGGCGAGTTGCGCTGAGCGCCTAGGCTCACGTGCATGGCAACCCTCTTCTCGTCGATCATCGCCGGCGACATCCCCGGTCGCTTCGTCTGGGAGGACGACGACGTCGTCGCGTTCCTCACCATCGCCCCCGTCACGCAGGGCCACACCCTGGTGGTCCCCCGCGCCGAGATCGACCAGTGGCAGGACGTGGATCCCGTGACGTTCGGGTCGCTGACCAACGTTGCCCAGACCGTCGGCAAGGCGGTGCGGTCGGCGTTCGACGCACCGCGAGCCGGGTTGCTGATCGCCGGACTCGAGGTCCCGCACCTGCACCTGCACGTCTTCCCCGCCTACGACATGGGGAACTTCGACATCTCCGGCGCCGATCCGTCGCCGACGACGGAGTCGCTCGACGAAGCACAGGAGAAGATCAAGGCCGCGCTGACGGCCCTCGGACACGGTCAGCACGTCCCGACGCGCTGACCGACGGGAGCCCGCGGGCCGTATGACCTCCTTCGCGCTCGGTGTCGGCATCGGGCTCTCCCTCATAGTCGCCATCGGCGCGCAGAACGCCTTCGTGCTGCGCCAGGGCATCGCCCGCCGACACGTCGCCCTCGTCGTCGCCATCTGCGCGGTGTCCGACGCCGTCCTCATCACCGCGGGTGTGGCCGGCGTCGGGGCCGTGGTCGACCGACTCCCCGTTCTCGTCACCGTCGTCACCGTGGCCGGCGCGGTGTTCCTCCTCACCTACGGAGCCCTCGCGTTCCGGCGTGCGCTGCGCCCGTCGGCGCTCGTCCTCGGCGACGACCACGCCGTGGCGTCGAGGCGCACGGTGGCGCTGACCGCGCTGGCCCTCACGTGGCTCAACCCGCACGTGTACCTCGACACGATGGTGTTTCTCGGCTCGGTCGCCAACCGCGAAACCGGCTCGGGCCGTTGGTGGTTCGCCGGTGGTGCCGTCGTCGCGAGCCTGGTGTGGTTCTCGACTCTCGGCGTCGGCGCCCGGTTCCTGACCCCGGTGTTCGCCCGGCCCGGCGCCTGGCGCGTCCTCGACCTCGCCGTCGGCGTGGTGATGGTCGTGATCGCGGTGGTCCTGATCACCGGGCTGTGACCGTTCCGCTTGCTACCGTGGATGCAAGCCCGTGCACGACGGGCCCGGACGAGCGCACCGTACCCGGCAGGCGACAAGACGGTGCAGGAGAGTCGTCATGGCCTGGATCGTTCTGCTCGTGTCCGGAATCCTCGAAGCCGTCTGGGCCACCGCCCTCGGCCGATCCGCAGGATTCACCCGCCTCACCCCCACGATCGTCTTCGCGGTGGCCCTGGTCCTCAGCATGGTCGGACTGGCCGTCGCCATGCGATCCATCCCCACCGGCACCGCCTACGCCGTCTGGGTGGGCATCGGCGCCTCGTTGACGGTGGCCTACGCCATGATCACCGGTGCCGAGACGGCGTCGCTGCTGCGCATCGCGCTGATCATCGGCCTGGTGGGGTGCGTGATCGGGTTGAAGCTGGCGCACTGACGCTCGGCTCTCGATCCTCGTCCCGACGGTGTGCACCAGCGGTTACAGTGACCGCATGAATTGGGTGACCGCCGTGACGATGCCGGTGCGGGTGGGCCTCGCGGTCGCCGAATCCGCTGTCGGCGTTGCCGAATCGGCCGTCGCTACCACCCGCATGGCTCTCGCCGCGGGCGCGTCCGGATCCTTGGACGCGGTGGCGCTGGCCAACCCGCGCGGCGGCCCGCTTCAACTGCTGGCACAGCTGGCCGAACTGACGTCGGACGACCGCGCGCTCGGCCACGCGCTGCGCCCCGGCGGGCCGTTGGACCGGCTGCTCGAACCGGGCGGTGCGGTCGATCGACTGACCAGTCGCGGCGGCACTCTCGACCGGCTGCTCGAGCCGGGCGGTCCGCTCGAGCGCATCATGGCGGAGGACGGTCCGCTGGTGCGCATTCTCGCCGAGGACGGTCCGCTCGATCGGCTGCTGGCCGAGGGCGGACTACTGGACCGCTTGACGGCTCCCGACGGACCGCTCGAGCGGCTCACCGCCTCCGACGGGCCCGTCGAACTCCTCACCAAGGAGAACGGCGTGCTCGAGACCCTCATGCGTCAGGACGGCGTGGTCGATCGAGCGATCCGCGACGGCGGCCTCCTCGAGACCTTGATCGGTGACGACGGCGCCATCGCCCGCCTCACCGCCAAGAACGGTCCGCTCGATCAGTTGGTGACCGTCGCCGAGTCGCTCAGCTCCCTGGCGCCGAACCTCGAGCGCATGAGCGTGAGCGTGGAGATCCTGCAGGACACGGTCGACGTGCTGGCCGCCGCGGTCAATCCGCTGGGTGAACTGGTGGGCAAGCTGCCGAGCCGGTGGGTGAAGTCGCGGGGAGCCGTGGAGCCGCGGACCGGAGAGGTGCGCGGCGCGCTGAAGGGTCCCGCCGTCGGGCGCTGATCGACACCCGAATCGTGTGCAGTTGTCCGCCTCCGGCGCGGACTACTGCACAGGATTGCCGGAGCGGACCGCCTCGACGGCGGCCGCCCGGTCTGGCCAGGACTGCGCCTCGCGGTCGAGCCCGCTGAGGGTGATGGGCCGGCGCGCGGCGGGGTGCGGCGCGACGAACGCCGCGGTCGCGCCGGTCGGGAGATGTCCGAGCGTGCGCAGCAGCACCGTGATGCCGCTCGAGGACAGGAAGGACACCCCGGCGAGGTCGACGACGAGTCCACCGTCCGCCGACGAGGCGGCCTCGAACGCGACGTCGGCCAGTCGGCGCGCCGAGATCATGTCGACTTCCCCGTCGACGACGACGACGGACACCCCGTCCTCGTCGGTCACGGCGACGTCGAAGACGCCGCGCGTCGGGCTGTCGGTCATGATGGCGAGGTTACATCGATCACGCAGCGGTGCGGACCACCCACGGTCCGAGCGGCCGTAACCGACCGATGACGACGGCCGACGATGGGGTACAGGACTTTCATGGACAGCGCTCGCGGACAGCAGATCGACTACCGGAACACGAACGGGGTCGCATCGTCGTCGTGGGCACAGTCCGATATCGCCACCGCCGAGACCGCGCGGCACCTGCGGTCCACGATGGCCGCGTGGCTGGACTCTCGACCGGTCGGGGACCTCGGCAACGACATCGTGCTCGCGATGTACGAGGCCGTCGCCAACTGCGTCGAGCATGCTTACTCGGGCGCCGCGCCGGGGCCGGTCTCGGTGACCGCCACGCACGCGGACTCGACGTTGACGCTCACGGTGTCCGACGCCGGCACGTGGCAGCAGCCCATCGATCGCCCCCTCCGCGGCCACGGACTGGGACTGCTGCGGGCCGTCGCCGACACGGTGGCCGTGGACCACGACGGGCCACACGGCACCACGGTGACCCTGACGTGGAATCTGTCGGACACCTCGCCTCGAGGACGGGGATCGTGACGGCATTCTCCGACGACCGCGCCGATCTCGCGGACCATCTGGAGACGGCGCCACTGGCGTACCTCGTCGTGCGCGCCGACGACCACACCGTCGTCTACGCCAACGCCGTGGCGCGTCGTCTGTTCACGCGACCGGTCGTCGGAGCCGCGGTCGGCTCGCTCGTCGACGGCGCCGACGGACCCGTCCTCGACGCCCTGATCGCCGCCGCACCCCGCGCGGACGACGAAACCCCGGCCACGTCGGCCACCGTTCGCCTCCTCACGGCGTCGGGTCCGGTGAGCGCGGATCTCGCGGCCAATCGCGGCCCGGACGCCACCGTGCGGATCGCGGCGTCGGTCTCCGGCGAGGACCGCGTCCGCGATCGGGCCCTGGCCGAGGCGTTGTCCGCACGGTCGGCCACGGCAGCGGCGCTCACCCGGTCCCGCGACGCGCTCGTCGAGTCCGAGCGGGCACGCGCCAGCGAGCACCTCGAGGGTGCGCAGATCCGGTCGTTGGCGACCGTTCTCCAACGGTCGCTCCTGCCGCCCGTCCTGGCGTCCCCGCCGGGAATGGAGACCGCGGCGTACTACCACCACGCGTCGCCGGACGAGGTCGGCGGCGACTTCTACGATGTCTTTCCCCTCGACGGGCAGGCCTGGGGGTTCTTCCTCGGCGACGTGAGCGGCAAGGGCGCGGGCGCCGCCGCCGTCACGTCCCTCACCCGCTACACGCTGCGCGCGGCCGCGGTGTTCGACCGGAACCCGATCTCGGTTCTGCAGAACCTCAATGCCGTCCTGCTCCCCGAGTTCCGCGGCGACGACCCCCGGTTCTGCACCGTCGTCTACGGCACGGTCGTCCCGTCCGCCGAGGGTGCCGTGGTCGACCTGGCGGGGGGCGGGCACCCACCCCCGTTGCACGTCCGCGCGGACGGCACCGCCCGCTACGTCGACGATCTGCTCGGCGGTCAGTTGGTCGGGGGCCTGCCCACGCCGCACTTCACGTCGCACCGTCTCGTCCTGTCTCCCGGCGACGTCCTGCTCCTCTATTCGGACGGGGTCACCGAGGCGCGGGTCGGCGGCGGTCGGTACGACGACGGCGGCGACTTCCGCACCTACGTCGAGGACTCCGCGCCGACCACGGCCACCGCCCTCGTCGACCACGTCACGACGCTCGTCGAGGGATTCGGCGACGGTCTTCAGGACGACGCCGCGTTGTTGGCTCTCGGAATGCCGCACGGCGCGTCGTCCGATCGCTGACGGCGTGCGCTCCGGACCACACTTCGCGGTCCCATCCGGTCGTCCGAGGATTCCGAATACCGAGAGACCAGCAGGAGAGACGTAGGCGCGACGCCGGGGCCTCGAGAATGCCGCCTCCACCTGACCAGACCCTCGTGACCGGGAGGACGTGCGAGATGAACGACCGTGCGCCGCGTACCGACGGACGCTTCGCCCCCGGCCGGCGTGAGCCCGATCCGGACCTGGTCGACCTCGCTTACCTCTGCGCGCTGGATGCCATGTCCGCGTCCGAGCGGTTCGAGACGATGACGCGTCTGGGTGACGACGACGTCACCCGGCAGCGTTTCGACGACATCGTGCGCGACATCCGCGAGACCATGGCGATCTCCGCGTACAGCACCGAGACACCGGCCCCGCCGGACCTGCGGACGCGCATCCTCGGGGCGGCGGCCGACACCGCCCAGGTGGCACCGGACGGGTCGTCCCAGATAACGACGGACGGGTCGTCCGATTCCGTTGTCGTGCCGCTGTCCTCGCCGTCCGGTCGACGCCGGGGTGGTGCCGACCGGTCCGGCCGTCTCCGCTGGGCCGCGGCCGCCGCGGCGGCGGTGGTCGTCGTGGGCGTCGGCGGCGCGATCGCGGTGCAGACCGGCACCGACCCGTCGGGGCCGGCCGCAGTGACCGCATTGGAAGCGCCCGTGACCGGCGGCGGCACGCTCGAGGTGGAGTACACGCCCGGCAGCGATCGGGCGATCGTGCAGATGGACGGCGTGAACGCTCCTCCCGCCGGCTCGGTGTATCAGCTCTGGATCATCGACGGAGGGCCCGTCTCGGCGGGGACGATGGACGCGACGACGGTCGACGAGGCCGCGTCCGTGCCCGTCGCGGGTGCGTCCGCGGTGTCGGTGACGGTCGAACCCACCGGCGGCTCGCCCTTCCCCACCTCCGCGGCCATCGCGCGCGTCGATCTGACCTGACGGTTCGAACACAGGTTCGATTCTTGGTAGGCTGACGGCAGTCCGCAGCCGCCCCGACGTCAGACCTTCCCTCGTGACGTGTGAGCTCCTCGAGGAGTCGTCATGATGAACCGCCGACGCCGCCTGCACCTCATGCCTGACGGCAACTGGCACGAGGAAGCGCCGCACACCTGCGCCAACGGCCATGTGCTGCAGGCCCGTTCGGTGCTGGTGGGCGCCCGGGCCTGCGGGTGCGGCATCGGTCACCATCGCACCCATCACTGTCGGACGTGTGGTGACACCGTGTTCTCCCCGCCGCTCGGGGAGACGTGTACGGACGGCACCTTCGACGGGCGGGCGGGGCGGGCGACACGGGCAGACCGGACGCCGGGCCTAGCTGCGGGTGAGGAGTGACCGCAGGAAGAACGTGAGGTTGGCCGGACGCTCGGCGAGGCGCCGCATGAAGTAGCCGTACCACTGCGTGCCGAAGGGCACGTACACGCGGACGTGGTTGCCCACCTCCACGAGTCGTCGTTGTTCGGCGTCCCGAATGCCGTAGAGCATCTGATATTCCATCCGGTCGGCCGAGCGTCCCGTGCGGGCGGCGGCGTCGATCATGCGTGGGTCGTGGGTGGCCACCATGGGGTAGCCCTCCCCCTCTGCCAGGATGCGCAGGCACCGTTCGTAGGACGCGTCGACCTCGTCGGTGGACTGGAACGCGACCGAGGCCGGTTCGCGGTACGCGCCCTTGCAGAGCCGCACGCGGGAGCCTGGTCCCGCGAGGTCGCGGCAGTCCTGTTCGGTGCGGCGCAGGTACGCCTGCACCACCACGCCGAGGCTCGGGAAGTCGCGGCGCAGTTCCTGCACGATCGCGAGGGCGCCGTCGGTGGTGGTGTGGTCCTCGGCGTCGACCGTGACCCACACGCCCGCGGCATCGGCGGCGGCACAGATCTTCTGGGCGTTGGCCAGGGCGACCGCGTGCCCGTCGCCGGGCAGCGAGCGGCCCAGTGCGGACAGTTTCAGCGAGACCTCGAGAGGCCGGATCGGCGCCGACGACGTCACGGGCAGTCCCGCGAACGCCTGCAGGAGCGAGAGGTAGGCCTCGACGGTGGCGGTGGCCGCGGCGGCGTCCGTGGTGTCCTCGCCGAGGTGGTCGACGCTGACGTACCGGCCGGAGTCCACCAGGTCGCGGACCGCGGTCAGGACCTCGGTCTCGGTGCTGCCGGGCACGAAGCGGTCGACCACCGGGCGGGTCAACCGCGAGGTGGAGACGACGCGCTCGAGGCGGGGTGAGCGGCCGGCCGCGAGCAGGACCGGGCGCAACGGATGCGTGGTCATCACTGGACTCCCTGGTGGGGGTAGGTGTGGTCGGTCGGCGGGACGAACGTCTCCTTGAGCGTGCGGGCCGATGCCCAGCGCAGGAGGTTCTGCGGGGATCCCGCCTTGTCGTTGGTGCCGGAGGCGCGAGCGCCGCCGAACGGCTGTTGCCCGACGACGGCGCCCGTGGGCTTGTCGTTGACGTAGAAGTTGCCGGCGGCGAAACGCAGCGCGTGCGTGGCCTTCTCGACGGCCGTGCGGTCGGTCGCGATCACCGATCCGGTCAGGGCGTAGCGTGACCCGCCGTCGACGGCGCGCAGGATGTCGGCGAAGGCGTCGGGCTTCGCGTCGTCGTAGACGTGGACGGCGAGGATGGGGCCGAAGTACTCGGTGGAGAAGGCCTCGTCGGTGGGGTCGTCGCCGAGCAGCACCGTGGGGTCGACGAAGAATCCTTCGCTGTCGTCACACGCGCCGCCGGCGGCGACGGTCAGACCGGGCACCTGCTTGGCCCGCTCGAGGGCGGCGGCGTTGCGCGCGAACGCCTTCCGGTCGATCACGGCGCCGCCGAAGTTCGACAGGTCGGCGACGTCGCCGTAGCGCAGCGAGGACGCGGTCTCGATCAGCCGGTCGCCCATGACCTTCCACACCGAGGCCGGTACGAACGCGCGCGAGGCGGCCGAGCACTTCTGCCCCTGGTAGTCGAAGGCCCCGCGGATCAACGCGGTGGTGAGGACGTCGGGATCGGCGGAGGCGTGGGCGACGACGAAGTCCTTGCCGCCGGTCTCCCCGACCAAGCGCGGGTAGCTGTCGTAGCGGGCGATGTTCTCGCCGACCGTGCGCCACAGGTGCTGGAAAGTGGCCGTGGATCCGGTGAAGTGGATCCCCGCGAGTCGACGGTCGTTCAGGGCGACCTCGGAGACGGTGGGGCCGTCGCCGTGCACCAGGTTGATCACCCCCGGCGGAAGCCCGGCGGCTTCGAGCAACTGCAGCGTCAGGTAGGCGGCCACCGACTGCGTGGGCGACGGCTTCCACAGCACGGTGTTGCCCATGAGAGCGGGCGCGGTGGGCAGGTTGCCGGCGATCGCGGTGAAGTTGAACGGCGTGATCGCGTAGACGAATCCCTCGAGCGGCCGGTACTCGACGCGGTTCCACACGCCGGGGCTCGACACGGGCTGGTCGGTGAGGATCTGCCGGGCGAAGGACACGTTGAAGCGCCAGAAGTCGATCAGCTCGCAGGGCGAATCGATCTCGGCCTGGTACGCGCTCTTCGACTGCCCGAGCATCGTGGCGGCGGCGATCGTCTCCCGCCACGGCCCGGCGAGCAGGTCCGCGGCACGCAGGAACACGGCGGCGCGATCGTCGAAGGACAGGTCGCGCCACACCGGGGCGGCTGCGGCGGCCGCGTCGATCGCCCGCGCGACGTCCTCCCGAGTGGAGTGGGCGAACGTGCCGAGCACGGCGGCGTGGCGGTGCGGTTGCACCACGTCGGTGCGCTCACCGCCGCCGTCGGAATGCACTCCCCCGACGACCTGCTTGATCTCGGTGCGGTTCGCGGACAGGTGTGCGAGCCGGTCGACGAGCCGGTCGCGTTCCGGCGAACCGGGTGCGTAGGTGTGCACCGGCTCGTTGGTCGGGGCGGGAACGGCGGTGACGGCGTCCACGGTGGGCCTCCAGGGCTCGGGGGTATGACGCGTTCCACTTCATCGCAGACCAACCACCGCCGTATTCGGCCGATAGAACGAACTTCACGCCGATGACTTGTCCGATCGGACGGATGTCGACGAGTACCGTCGATCCATGGCCGTGACCCTCGACGAACTCCTGCGGACGGTGCACGTCTTCGCGGACGTCGTCGTCCCGTCGCCGCATCGGCACGCCCGGATCGCCGTCGTGACCCTGGCGGACGCCGATGATCTCGCCGGAGATGCCGCCGCCGCCGACCTCCACCTCCTGGCCGGCGTTGCCGCGGACGACGCCGGCGCCTGGCTGGCCCGCGTACGCCCCGCCCCCGTCGCCGTCCTCACCAAGGCCGTGTCGCCAACGCTCGAGCAGGCCGCGCGGGATGCCGGCACCGCCCTGCTCGCGGTGCACCCGGGCTCACGCTGGGACCGCGTGCTGGCGATGATCCGAGGTCTGCTCGACCACGCCCCCGACGACCGGTCCGAGGATGCCCGCACTATGGCCTCCGGAGCCGACACCGACCTGTACGAGTTGGCGCGCACCGTCGCCGCCCACACGCACGGGTTGGTCAGCATCGAGGACGAGCACGCCCACGTGCTCGCGTACTCCGCGACCGACGATCAGGCCGACGAGCTGCGGCGGCTGTCCATTCTCGGCCGAGAGGGCCCGGCGGAGTACCTCCGTCGACTCGAATCGTGGGGTGTGTACGACGCGGTCCGCCGGTCCGACGACGTGGTCGACGTGCCTAGCCACCCCGACCTCGGGATCGAGCGACGACTGGTCGCCGGAATACGTTCCGGCGGAACGGAACCGGGCACGACGGGCGCGACCCTGGTGGGCACCCTGTGGGTGCAGGAGGGACGCCGACCGTTGACCGACGACGCCGG
Source organism: Rhodococcoides kroppenstedtii (assembly GCF_900111805.1). Classification (GTDB taxonomy): domain Bacteria; phylum Actinomycetota; class Actinomycetes; order Mycobacteriales; family Mycobacteriaceae; genus Rhodococcoides; species Rhodococcoides kroppenstedtii. The sequence continues at coordinate 181,958 of NZ_FOJN01000008.1, read as the reverse complement.
TCCGGCGGTGCGGGGTGCGGCGGCGGTCGCCGCACGCCTCATCGCTCGTCGACGTGCTGCCCCGACCACCGAGGCGATGCAGATCCACCGCCTGCTGGGCCTGCGCGGCGGCGGCGTGGACGTACCGTCGCTGGCCGCCGCACTCTCGCTGCCCGACGGCGGACCCGCCGCGGTGATCGGGCTGACGTCGACAGGGCCCGGCGCCGCCGCCGAGACCGCGGGCATCGCCCGGCTCGCGTCGTCCGTTCGCCTGCACGCCAGCGCCTTCCACCGGTCCTCGTTGGTGACGGCGTCGGCCGACCGCATCTACGTCCTGCTCCCCCGCATGCACACCGCCGAGAGCACCGCCGAGACCGTCACCGCATGGACGGGGCGCGTGTTGGAGCGACTGGACGCGCGATCACCGGTGCGACTCCGCGCCGCGGTCGCCGTGCCCGTGGACGGGCTGGCGGAGGTCGCGGCGGCCCGCGGCGAGGTGGACCGGGTGCTCGACGGCACGAGCGGCGGCGCCGATCCGGTCGCCCGCGTCACCACGCTCGCGTCGTCGCGTACCCCCGTGCTGCTGGCCGAGATCGCGCGGGTGGTCGCCGCGCACCCGACGCTGCGCGACCCTCGGTTGGACGTGCTGGTCGACTACGACCGTCGGACGTCGTCGGAACTGTGCGCGAGCGTCGCGGCGTACCTCCGGAATCCCGACGACGTGCGCCGCGCCGCGGCGGCGGTCCACGTCCATCCGAACACGTTGCGGTACCGGCTCCGTCGCGCGCATGCGCTGAGCGGACTCGACCTGACCGATCCGGACACCCGCCTGCTCACCGGCATTCAGCTGGCGCTGGGTGATTACAGGACCTGACGGCACCACTCCACCAGCGGCGCCATCTCGCGCCACGCAGCCGCCACGTGCTCGGCGCAGGCCGGCGTGGACAGCCAGGGCGGACACCCGAACTGCCGACTCACGGTCAGCGTGCGGTGACGGAGCAGGTCGATCCGTGGGTGCGTCGGCGCGACACCGCGGGGCGACGTCTTGAGCCGATCCCCGCCCCGCTCGTAGCCGGCGCGTTCGAGGTCGGTCACGATGCGCACCAGTTCCGCGCCGCGGACGTCGTCGTCGACCGTCGCTCGGTACTGCGCGATCGACTCGGGCGTCGCCGCGTAGAAGCCGCCGGCCACCATGAGTCCCGACGCGTCGACCTGCACGTACCACCCGGCCGACGGACCGACCGCCGCGAAGGCGCCCTGGTGGGTCTTGTACGGCGTCTTGTCCTTCGAGAAACGGACGTCGCGGTGCGGCCGGAAGATCTTGGCGGGACCGAACTCCGCGAGCGCCTCCGCGAGCGCGGCCACGGGTGCCCGCACCGCCTCGTCGTAGACGTGCTTGTGCTCGGCCCAGAACGTCTTGCTGTTGTCCGCCTCGAGGTCCTCGTAGAAGTCCAGAGCCGCCTCGGGGATGCCGCCGAACGTCGGTGTGCCCATGACCGACGAGCCTACGGTCCGGCCCTACGTCGCGAGGGACCGCGAGATGACCAGCCGCTGGATCTGATTCGTGCCCTCGAAGATCTGGGTGATCTTCGCTTCCCGCATGTACCGCTCGACCCGGAAATCGCGGGTGTAGCCGTAGCCACCGTGCACCTGGACCGCGTCGGTGGTGACCTTCATGGCGGCGTCGGTCGCCACCAGCTTGGCGACGGACGCCTGACGGGAGTACGGCAGGCCCGCGTCGCGGCGCCGCGCGGCGTCGAGGTACGTCGCGCGGGCGGAGTCGACCGCCGCCGCCATGTCGGCGAGCACGAAGCCCAGGCCCTGGTGGTCGATGATTCTGCGGCCGAACGTCTCTCGCTCGGTGGCGTACCGCACCGCGTCGTCGAGGGCGGCCTGCGCGATGCCGACCGCGACGGCGGCGATGCCCAGGCGGCCGGCGTCGAGAGCACTGAAGGCGATGGCCAGGCCCTGCCCCTCCGACCCGACCAGCCGGTCGCGATCCACCCGGGCGCCGTCGTAGTGGGCCGCCGCGGTGGGGACGGCGTGCAGGCCCATCTTCTCCTCGGGCGCACCGAAACTCAGACCCGGCGTGTCCCCCGGCACGAGGAAACAGGAAATGCCCTTCGACCCCTCCCCGGTCCGGGCGAAGAGGGTGTAGAAGTCGGCGATGCCGCCGTGCGTGATCCACGCCTTGGACCCGGTGATCGTGTACCCGTCCGGTCCGGACACGGCCTTGCAGGCGAGCGCGGCGGCGTCACTGCCGGCCTGGGGCTCGGACAGGCTGTACGCCCCGATCGTGCTGCCGCCCAGCATCTCCGGCAGCCACCGCTGCTTCTGCTCGTCGGTGCCGAAGGTGAACAGAGGGTGGCAGGACAGTCCGTGCACGCTCACCGCGACGGCCACCGCGGCCCACCGAGCGGCGAGTTCCTCGAGCACCTGCAGGTAGACCTCGTACGGCTGCCCGCCGCCACCCCACTCCTCCGGGTACGGCAGGGACAGCAGCCCGGCCTCGCCGAGGGTCGCGAAAAGCCCGTCGGGATAGGTCTCGGCCTTCTCGTGCTCGTCGACGATCGGATCCAGCGCCTTGTCCGCGATGTCGCGGGTCAGCTGGATCAGCTCACGCGCCTCGTCGGTGGGCAGCAGGCGGTCGACGGCCATGGTCGGTCCTTTCAGGGCGATGCGGGGCTGATCAGTGCGAGCAGTACTGACGCGCTCGCCTCAGTACTGCCGACAGTACTGCAGAGCGCGCTCCAGTACCATCGGCGTCCGTGACCAGCGCTCATGCGACCGCCCGGCGGGCCGAGCTGTTCGACGCCGTCGTCGCCCTCTTCCTCGCGGACGGGTTCGCGCACTTCACCCTCGACGAGATCGCCGGGCGGCTGCACTGCTCCAAGTCCACGCTCTACACGCTGGCGCCCAGCAAGGACGAGTTGGTCGTCGCCGCGGTCCGGCACTTCTTCCGCGCCGCCACCGACGCGGTCGACGCGGCGGATCGCGCCGCGTCCGACGCCGGCGGTGAGCGCGTGACGGCTCGGCGCCTGGCCGCCTACCTCGGCGCCGTCGGCGAGGCCCTCGCGCCGGCCTCGGAGTCCTTCGTGAGCGATCTCGCGGCGTTCGAGCCCACCCGCTCGGTCTACGAGCGCAATACCGCGGCGGCCGCCGACCGCGTCCGCCGCCATCGTCGACGACGGCGCGCGGGCCGGGGACGTCCGCGACGTCCACGCGACCTTCGTCGCCGACGTCGCCGCGTCGGTGATGGTGTCCATTCAGACCCGCGCCCTCGCCCGTCGTACCGGCTTGGACGACGCCACCGCCTATCGAGAACTCGCCGACCTGCTCACCCGCGCCGTCACGCGATGACTTTCCGTCTCCACTCCGGTCGACACCGGTGATACTCACCGCTGCGGGGCGTCCTGGCCCCGGCCGAGACAGGAGCCCGCTGTGCCCACGATCGACTCCACCACCGCCCAGAAGATCGTTCCCACTTTGTGGTTCGACGACCAGGCCGAGGAGGCCGCCCGCTTCTACGTCGATCTGTTCGGCGGGTCGATCCTGAACGTCAGCCGGTACGGCGAGGGCGGGCCCGGAAAGGCCGGGAGCGCCATGACCGTCGACTTCGAGTTGTTCGGCCAGCGGTTCACCGGGCTCAACGGCGGACCGCACTTCCAGTTCACCGAGGCCGTCTCGCTGGCGGTGAGCTGCGCCGATCAGGACGAGGTGGACCGCTACTGGGATGCCCTCACGGCCGACGGCGGTGCCGAGTCGCAGTGCGCGTGGTGCAAGGACCGTTTCGGTCTGTCCTGGCAGATCGTGCCGACCCGGCTGATGGAACTGATGAGCGACCCCGATCCGGAGAAGTCCGGCCGCGTCGTGCAGGCGATGCTGCAGATGCGCAAGATCGTCGTCGCCGACCTCGAGGCGGCGTACGCCGGCTGATTCCTCGGCCGGTCGTTTCCGTTCGGCCGGGCCGGGAACTCGGTCGTCGTGACCTCCCTCCCGGCTCGTCTACTCGCGATTCCGTTCGGTGTCGGCTCGGCGCTCCGTCGCGCCAAGCTGTTCCACCCGGACGGCGCGGTCCTGCACGGCCGGCTCGTCCGGACCGCGCCGGTCGGCCGCGGCCTTCCCCTCGAGGACGACGACGTGCTGGTCCGGCTGTCGCGGGCGATCGGGTTGCCGTCGCCGATTCCCGACGTGCCGGGGTTCGCGATGCGGATTCCGGCGGCCGGATCGGACACCGGGTCCTGGGACGTCCTGCTCGCCGGGGCCGGCCGGGACGTCGTCACGCGCAGTCTGCCCTTGCCGGCGGCGTCGTTCGCGTCGGCGTCGTTCTCCTCGCTCATGCCGCTGGCGCATGGGGGGCGGCACTGGTGGGTGTCGGCACGGTTCGCGGGCGGGCCGGACACACTCGACCCGGCGGAGGCGGCAGCGGGACTGGCGACGGGGCCGATCACGGTGGTGCTCGAGCAGGCGGCGGGGACGGGGCCGCGGGAGCCGCTGGCCGAGGTGATCCTCGATCGTGCCGAGAAGGAGGACGGGGTGGATCCGTCGTTCGACCCGATCGTCAACACCCCGCGAGCGGTGCGGCCGAGCCCGGAGTGGCTGCGCGAGCTGCGGGTGCGGGCGTACCGGGACAGCAGACTCGGGCGGGGGGTGGGAGAGTGACAGGGCGGGGGGCGGGACAGTGACAGACGGGCTCGATAGGCTCGTCTCACAGTCCCGCGAAAGGTCCCCTGTGAACGATCAGCGTTTCGACCGCACGCTCCAGCTGGTCGGCCAGGTCTACGTGATGCCCGACTACTACGAGGTCGGCCGCGAGAAGATCCGCGAACTCAGCCGAGCGCTGCAGAACGATCACCCGGCGCACCACCGGGAGGACGCCGCCGCCGAGCTCGGCTACGGAGGCCTCGTGGCGCCGGCCACCTTCGTCAGCGTCGTCGGCTCCGTCGCGTTGGACTACCTGTTCTCCTACATTCTGGTCGAGTACGAGATCACCGCGGTGCTGCAGACGGAGCAGAAGTTCGTCATCCACCGCCCGCCGGTACCGGGTGATCGGCTGGTGTCGGCACTGACGTTGCAGTCGATCCGTCAGGCGGCCGGCGCCGACATCATGGTGGTGGAGAACCACGTCACCGCCGACGGCGAGGACGTCGTCACCAGCACCACGACGTTCATCACCAAGACCGACGCCGAGGTCGATCCCGCGGCGGTGGCCCTGGTCGATGCCGTGCTGCCCGCGGGTGTGCCCCGAGTGGGTCCGACCGCGAGGCCGGTTCCGAGCAGGACGTGACCGGCGACGACAGCACCGTCGTCGACGGCGAGCAATTCCACGGCGTCGACCCGGGAACGCAGTGGCGTGGTCGCACCTTCACGTCGTGTTCCTTCGTCGATGCGGACCTGACCGGGCTGATCACCGAGGCGGTCGTGTTCGACGGCTGCGATTTCACCGGCGCCTTGCTCTCCGAGTCCGTCCATGCCGGGTCGGCGTTCCGCAACTGCGAGTTCCGGCGCGCCCGGCTCTGGCACGCGGAATTCCGCGGCGTCAGCCTGCTGGGGTCGTCGCTGAGCGAGGCGAGCCTGCGGCCCGCGAGGTTCGAGGCCGTCGATTTCACGCTCGCATCGCTGGCCGGCGTCGATCTGCGGGACAGCACCCTCGACGGGTGTCGGTTCCGCGATGCCGATCTGGCGCGGACGGATCTGCGCGGCGCAACGCTGCGCGGCGCCGACCTGGGCGGGGCCCGCACCACCGGAATCCGGCTCGTCGGCGCGGATCTGCGCGGCGCCGTCGTCGATCCGAGCCTGTGGACCGGCGCCGAGATCGCCGGCGCCACGGTCGACCCGGCGCAGGCGCTGTCCTACGCGCAGGCACACGGCCTGTTGGTGGACTGACGACTGTCGCGCCGGGTGCGCCGAACCCTCGTCCATCGCGTCACCGAGATCGTCGGCACGTCCACCGAGGGCGTCGACGACGCCATCCGCACGGCCGTCGCGCACTTCCGAGTCACTCTCGAGGTCGGTGTCGAGCTCGAGGCCTGATCACCAGCCTGATCACCTCGAGCACCACGATGCCCACGGCCGCCGAGGCGAAGGCGATCCCCGTGTAGGGCAGGTTGGTCGGATCCAGTTGGAAGAACCGGCCGAGCACCGGAACGGTGAACAGCACGACGTAGCCGAGCACCGATCCCACCAGCAGGATCACCTTCCACCATTCGAGCGGCCGGGCCACCGTCATCAGCACCCACATCGCCACGACGATCAGGGTGATGAGGGCCGACGTGCTCGACTGCACCACTTGGTCCGTCGATGCGTTCGGCCCCTCGTACGTCGCCAGGTAGGTGGTGAACGTCGCCGCGCCTACCACCACGCCGGCCGGAACCGCCTTGCGCAGAACGCGTCCGACGAACCCGGATCGCGCACGCTCGTTGTTGGGCGCCAGGGACAGCAGGAAAGCCGGGATGCCGATGGTGAACCACGCCGCGATCGTGACGTGGCGCGGCAGGAACGGGTACGGCAGCGGTTCGATCGCCGCGACCTGGGAGAGCACTCCCGACGCCCCGACCAGGATCGCCAGCAGGACCGAGTACACGGTCTTGGTGAGGAACAGCGTCGAGACGCGCTCGATGTTGCCGATGACCCGTCGTCCCTCGGCGACGACGTGCGGCAGGGTAGAGAAGGCGTTGTCCAGCAACACGATCTGCGCGACGGACCGTGCGGCCGGGCTGCCCGCGCCCATCGCGACACCGATGTCGGCGGACTTGAGAGCCAGCACGTCGTTGACGCCGTCCCCGGTCATGGCGACGGTGTGGCCGCGGCTCTGCAGCGCGGTCACCATGTCCCGCTTCTGTTCCGGCTTCACTCGGCCGAACACCGCGTGCGTGTCGAGGGTGTCGGCCAGGGCGTCCGATCCGGCCGCCGGCAGCGTGCGCGCGTCGACGGGGGACGCCGCACCCGGGACGTCGAGTCCGCTCGCCACGGCGCCCACGGAGGCCGCGTTGTCACCGGAGATGATCTTGAGATCCACGTGCTGGCCGGCGAAGTACGCCAACGTCTCCGCGGCGTCGTGACGGATCTTCTGCTCGAGCACCACCAGGGCGCGCGGCGTGATCCGTCCGGGCGCCGCGGCGTCGTCGACCGGGACGTCCGACTCCGCGAACACCAGCACCCGTAGTCCCGACGCCGCGAGGTCGGCTGCCGCACGGGCGGTCTCGTCGTCGACGGGCAGGAGCATGTCGGGGGCGCCGAGAATCCAGTGGCCGTGGCCGGCGAACGACACGCCGCTCCACTTCTTCTCGGACGAGAAGGGCGCCGTGCCCGATTTCTCCCACGCCGGGGGATCCGACAGGGCGGCGGCGACGGCGAGCACGCTGGCGTTGGGGCGGGGATCGTCGGCGGCCACGGCGGTGAGAGCTCGGCGCACCGTGTCCACGTCGGAGTCCCCCACCGGGCGCAGTTCCGCCAGCACCATCGCGTTCTCGGTGAGCGTGCCGGTCTTGTCCGCACACACAACGTCGATGCGCGCCAGTCCTTCGACCGCGGGCAGTTCCTGAACCAGGCACTGCCGCTTGCCCAGTCGCACGACACCCACCGCGAACGCCAGCGAGGTCAGCAGCACCAGCCCCTCGGGCACCATCGGCACGAGCGCCGCGACCATGCCGTTCAGCGCCGGCCTGATCGACTGGCCCGAGGAGAACAGCTGGTTGTAGACGATGAGGACGCCGGCCGGGATCATCACCCACGTGACGAAGGTGAGGATGCGGTCGATACCGGACCGCAGTTCGGAATGGACGAGCGTGAACTTGCCCGCCTCCTCGGCGAGCTTGGCCGCGTAGGCCTCCCGGCCCACCTTCGTCACCCGGTAGGCGCCGCTGCCGGCCACCACGTAGGTACCGGAGAAGACCTGCGTGCCCGGCGTCTTGGCCATCGAGTCGGACTCACCGGTGAGCAAGGATTCGTCGACGTCCAGCGAGTCGGACTCGACCACCTCGCCGTCGACCACGATCTGATCGCCGGGGCCGAGCTCGACGATGTCGCCCAGCACCACCTCGTTCGGCGCGATCTCGCGCGCGACGCCGCCGCGGCGCACCATCGGGCGGCTCTGGCCGACGATGGCCAGCGCGTCGAGCGTGCGCTTCGCGCGGATCTCCTGCACGATGCCGATCCCGCTGTTGGCCACGATGAGCAGGCCGAACATCGCGTCGACGATCGACCCCGTGGACAACACGATGATCAGCAGCACGGTGAGGATCGCGTTGATGCGGGTGAAGACGTTGCCGCGCACGATGTCCAGTGTCGACCGACTCGCGCGGGCCGGGACGTCGTTCGACTTGCCCTCGGCGCGCAGGGCGTCGGCCTGCGCGTCGGTCAGTCCGGTCGTCGTCTCCAGATCACCCGTGCGCACCCGACGAGCCTAAATCGTCGTCGAACCCGATTTTGCCTCGCGGCCCGAGTACCCATGTCCGTGCACGCTCGGTTCTGGGCGTTGCGTGTTCGTTGCATACCCCTACGGGGTATACAAGAGTGGCAGCGCACCTACTCGACACGAGGACCACGATGACCGACCAGACATCGACCGCGACGCGGGCGGACGCGCCCCGGGAGCACGGCCACCACGACATGCACAGCGGGCACGGGGACCACGTCGGTCGGTTCCGCAGGCTGTTCTGGGTCATGGCGGTGCTGGCCGTTCCGGTGATCGCTGCGTCGGACATGTTCGCGATGATCGTCGGCTACCCCCTCCCGGCGGACTCGTGGATCGGATGGATCTCCCCCGTTCTCGGAACGGTGATGTTCGTGTGGGGTGGTTCGCCGTTCCTCACCGGGGCACTCGGCGAAATCCGCGGCCGCACTCCGGGGATGATGCTGCTCATCGCGTTGGCAATCACGGTCGCCTTCGTCTCCTCACTGGGTGCCAGCGTCGGCATCCTCGATCACCAGCTCGACTTCTGGTGGGAGCTGGCTCTGCTGATCGTGATCATGTTGCTGGGCCACTGGATCGAGATGCGGTCTCTCGCGCAGACGACGTCAGCCCTCGACTCGCTGGCGGCGCTACTCCCCGACGCCGCCGAACGGGTCGACAGCGACGGCGACGTGGTCACCGTGGACCCGGCGCAGCTGCAGGTGGGAGACGTAGTGGTCGTGCGACCCGGCGGCCGTGTTCCCGCCGACGGTGTGATCGTCGCAGGTGCCGCGAGCATGGACGAATCGATGATCACCGGCGAATCACGCACAGTCCGCCGCGGCGACGGGGACACCGTCGTCGCCGGCACCGTCGCCACCGACTCGGGTATGCGGATACGGGTGTCGGCCACCGGTGACGACACCACCCTCGCCGGCATCCGGCGGCTGGTCAGCGACGCGCAGAACTCGACATCGCGGGCGCAACGCGTTGCCGACATCGCCGCCGCATGGTTGTTCTGGTTCGCCCTGGGCGCCGCCGTCCTCACTGCGGCGGCGTGGACAGTGCTCGGGTCCCCCGACGAGGCGGTCGTCCGCACGATCACCGTCCTGGTCATCGCCTGCCCCCACGCGCTCGGCCTCGCGATCCCCCTGGTGGTCTCCATCGCCACCGAACGCGCCGCACGCGGAGGTGTCCTGATCAAGGACCGCCTCGCACTGGAGTCGATGCGCACCGTCGACACGGTCCTGTTCGACAAGACCGGCACCCTCACCCGCGGCGAACCCGCCGTCACCGCCGTCCGTGCCGCCGACGGTCGAGGTGAGGAGGACGTGCTCACGCTCGCCGCGGCGGCCGAAGCGGACTCCGAACACCCGTTGGCTCGCGCCATCGTTGCCGCGGCCGACCGCCGCCACCTCACCGCGCGCACCGCCACCGACTTTCGGTCGTCGCCCGCAGTCGGGGTGTCCGCCGACGTCGACGGCGTACCTGTCCGGGTGGGCGGTCCGGCCATGCTCGAGGAGGAAAGCCTCGCCGAGCTCGACGTCGACGGCTGGCGCCGGGAGGGAGCGATCATCCTGCACGTCGTCGCCGACGGCGAGGTCATCGGGGCGCTGAAGCTGGCCGACGAAATCCGACCCGAGTCTCGTGACGCGGTGGGCGATCTTCACGCCCGCTCCGTGCAGGTGGTGATGATCACCGGCGACGCCGACGCAGTCGCGAAGGCGGTGGCGACCGAGCTCGGCGTCGACCGCTACTTCGCCGGGGTGCGCCCCGAGGACAAGGCCCAGCGAGTAGCGGACCTGCAGGATGAGGGCAGGAAGGTCGCCATGGTCGGCGACGGCGTCAACGACGCCCCCGCCCTGGCCCGCGCCGACGTGGGCATTGCGATCGGAGCGGGCACCGATGTGGCGATTGCGTCCGCCGGCGTCATCCTCGCCAGTGACGACCCGCGGTCGGTGCTGTCGGTGGTCGACCTCTCCCGGGCGGCGTATCGCAAGATGAAGCAGAACCTATGGTGGGCAGCGGGATACAACCTGATCTCGGTGCCCCTCGCCGCCGGCGTTCTCGCCCCGATCGGGTTCGTCCTCCCCATGTCCGTCGGAGCGATTCTGATGTCGCTGTCGACGATCATCGTCGCCGCCAACGCCCAACTGCTGCGCCGACTCGACCTGCGACCCGGCCGCTCTCGCGAGTCCTGACCCGCGCCGCCCTGGCGTCATCGCAACCGAGCACTGCCGCCCCGCACCGAACGGTGCGGGGCGGCAGTGTCGATCGGGTCGCTCGAATGACTGTCGGCTGCGGGAGGTGTCAGCCCAGCAGTTGCTGCATACGGGCGATTTCCTCGTTCTGGGTCTCGACGATGGTGCGCGCCAACGCGACCGCATCGGGGTTCTCACCGTCCGCGATTTCCTTCTCCGCCATGGTCACCGCGCCCCGGTGGTGTTCGATCATCATCGTCAGCCACTGCCGGTCGAAGTCCGGCCCCGACGCGGTCATCAACGACTCCATGTCCTGGGCGGTCATCATGCCGCTGCCCGACCCGTGGTCCATACCCTCCATCGAACTTGCATCCGACGACGGCGCCGGCTGACCCCACTGCGACAGCCACGACGCCAGCTGATCCATCTCCGGCTGCTGGGCAGCCGAGATTTCGCCGGCCAGAGCGATTACGTCCGGGTTCGTCGTGCGGCCCTCGACCATGTCGGCCATCTCGACGGCCTGTGCATGGTGCGGATACATCATCGTCGCGAACATGACGTCGGCGTCGGAGAAATTCGCGGCGGGATCCGCGGACTGTGCCGACTCCATCGCCGTGGCCGAGCCCATCGAGTGGCCCTCCATCGACGACGACGAACTGTCGTCACTACAACCGGCGACGAGGGCGACACCCATCGCCGCGGCAGCGAGAACGGTGGCAGTCCGGGTGGTGATGTGCATTGCAGTACTCCTGGGTGTGTAGGTGGAAGCAAGACAGGGTGAATCGACGTGCGATCCGCCGGAGCACGACGGCTCCGGTCTCCCTGTCACACCCGAAGAAGTACCGATTCGTCCAATGCGGACACCGCCCATGGCGGTGCCCGACCCGACCGGCCCATCACCGCAACCATGCGCGTGGACAGGGAATCGGACGCCGGCAACGCGGTGACGACACCCGAGGGCATCGATATCGCGGACCAGGACACCGGCGTCGCCATGCAGGGATGCGTCATCGGATGGCCACCGGGACACGGCGTGGGTTCGACGACCACCGAGGACGACACGACGGGGTCGTGCGCCTCGCCGCCGTGATGGTCCGAACCGGTGACCACCGTCGATGCGGTGGCCGCGGCCATCGCCTGATGCGAGGCGGACGGAAACATCGGAACCGAATGCATCGAGAGCACACCCAGCACCGTGAGCACGGTCAGAACTGCGAGCGGGATGGTTCCGCGCAGTCGTCGACCGGTCGCCGTCATCGCTCCATCCTAACAAGGAATACCCCTGCGGGGTATGCGCCCGCGGGTCCGCGCACGAGCCTCCCGCAGGTCGACCGTGTCGGTCAGCGCGACTCGAGCCGCGCCAGCAGCTCGGTGAATTCCTCGGCGTAGGCGAGGCGCTTCCGCAGCGTCGCGCACCGTTCGTCGGCCCGCTCGCGGAACGCGGTGATGACGGCCGCGGCTGCGTCGAGGTCCCCCGTGCCGGCGGTGAGCGTGTCGGACGCCGCGAGGACCTCGGCCATCTCGGCGAGGGTGAACTCGAGCGGCTTCATGCGGCGCACGAGCAGCAGGCGGGCGACGTCGTCGTCGGTGTAGAGGCGGAACCCGCCGGCCGACCGCGCCGACGGCGTCACCAGGCCCACCTCGTCCCAGTGCCGCACCGTGCGGACGGACAGCTCGATGCGTCGGGCCACCTCCCCGATCTGCATGTGCTCGCTCATCCGCCCATCGTCCCCGTGAGCCGCGCGTGGCGATGGGCCGAGGCGGCGTTCGCACCGACGATGCGCACCGTGGTGCCGCGTCGGGCGTACTTGGCCTCGACGGCGTCGAGCGCGGCGACGGTCGAGGCGTCCCAGATGTGCGAGGCGGACAGGTCGATGACGACCTCCGCCGGGTCGTTCGCGTAGTCGAACCGGTGCACCAGATCGTTGCTCGACGCGAAGAAGAGATCGCCGGTGACGGTATAGACGCGGGTGCCGTCCGCGGCGTCCTGCGCGGTGATCTCGGTGAGGTGCGCGACGCGTCGGGCGAAGAGCACCGTGGCGGTGAGGACGCCCGCGAACACGCCGTACGCGAGATTGTGGGTGGCGACGGTGACCCCGACGGTCACCAGCATCACCGCGGTCTCGCTGCGCGGCATGCGGCGCAGGGTCGACGGACGGATGCTGTGCCAGTCGAACGTCGCGACCGACACCATCACCATGACCGCGACCAGCGCCGCCATGGGGATGACGGCCACGACGTCGCCGAGTCCGACCACGAGAATCAGCAGGAACGTCCCGGCGAGGAAGGTCGAGATGCGGGTCCGTGCGCCGGACACCTTCACGTTGATCATGGTCTGGCCGATCATCGCGCAACCGCCCATGCCGCCGGTGAAACCGGTGACGACGTTGGCGACGCCCTGCCCCCATCCTTCGCGCGTCTTGTCCGAGCGCGTGTCGGTGATGTCGTCGACCAGCGTCGCCGTCATCATCGACTCGAGGAGACCGACCAGCGCGATCGCCACCGCGTACGGCGCGAGGATCGTCAGTGTTCCCGTCGTGAACGGCACGTCGGGAATCAGGAAGGCGGGCAACGACGTCGGCAACTCGCCCTGGTCGCCGACGTCCGGGACCTGCCAGGCGAAGACGACGGTGGCCACCGTGAGCAGGACGATCGCGACCAACGGGCCGGGTACCGCCGTCGTCAGGCGGGGCAGCAACACGATCACGGCGATGCCGACGGCCACCATCGGGTAGACGAGCGCCGGGACGCCCAGCAGGTAGGGAACCTGCGCCGAGAAGATCAGAACGGCGAGGGCGTTGACGAAGCCGACCATCACGCTGCGGGGCACGAAGCGCATGAGCTTGGCGACGCCGAGCAGGCTCAGCACGATCTGCAGGACACCGCCCAGGATCACCGCGGCGATCAGGTAGTCGAGCCCGTACTCCCGGGCCAGCGGTGCCACCACCAGCGCGATCGCACCCGTGGCCGCGGAGATCATCGCCGGTCGGCCACCGACGATCGCGATGGTCACCGCCATGGTGAACGACGCGAACAATCCGACCCGCGGGTCGACGCCCGCGATGATCGAGAACGAGATGGCCTCGGGGATCAGCGCGAGCGCGACGACAAGGCCGCCGAGGACCTCGGTCTTCAGGCGGCGTGGGGAGCGGAGCGCGCCGAGGACGGACACGTCCGGGGCGGTGGGGGAAGAAGGCACGTAGGACAACTCTACCCTCACGTGAGGGTAGAGTTGACCACGTACCTCCGAGGCCTCACACGTCGGCGAGCGCGACCCCCTTGGTCTCCTTCATGAACCACGCCGCCACGCCGGTCAGAGCGGCGAGCGCCATGATGTAGACGCCGAAGACCCAGCCCAGGTCGAGGTTCAGCAACAGCTGGTTCAAGTACGGCGCCGTGCCACCGAAAACGGCCACGGAGAACGAGTACGCGAAACCGATGGCCTGCGTACGCAATCGGGTGGGGAAGCTCTCCGACAAAGTGGACGAGAGGATCGATGCGGGAGCGGCGACCACCAACAAGGCGGCGGTGGTGGCGAGCAGCAGCGTCCATCCGTCGTCGGTGATCATCATCGTCAGCGGCACCTGCAGAGCGAACATGCCGACGGCGAACGCGGCGAGCATCGGTCGACGCCCGATCGAGTCCGACAGGCGACCGAAGAACGGCAGCGAGATCAGCGCGATCACCTGAGCGATCACCAACATCCAGTACGCCGTGTCGGGATTCATTCCCTTCTGCGTGATGGCGTAGGTCGAGACGTACGAGGTCCAGGTGTAGTGCGCCGCCGTGATTCCCGACGTCATACCGATCATGAGCACGATGGCACGCACCACGGTCCGACGCGGAATCGGCGTCGCCTCGGTGGCCGCCTGCTCGCCGTGGAACACGTCGGACTCGTCCATGCTGCGTCGCAGGTACAGCGCGACGAGCGCGAGAACGGCGCCGAGCAGGAACGGGATTCGCCAACCCCACTGTCCGACGGCCGATTCCGACAGGGTCGAGGTGATGACACCGCCCAGCGAGTACGCGATCACCGATCCGCCGAAGATCGCGATGAAGGCGACACTGCCCCACATCCCACGGCGGTTCGCGGGCGCGATCTCCCCGACGTACGAGTACGCCGTCGCGGATTCGCCGCCGTGGGCGAAGCCCTGCATCACGCGGGCGAGCAACAACAGCACCGACGCCCACGCGCCGACCGCGGCGTAGGTGGGCATGATGCCGATGAGCAGACTGCCCGCCGCCATGGTCAGCATCGTGGTGACCAGCACGAACTTTCGACCACGCTTGTCCGCGATACGCCCGAAGACGATGCCGCCGAGCGGCCGCATGAGGAACCCGACGGCGAACACCGCGAGGGTGGACAGCAGCGCCGAGACGGGATCGCCCTTGTCGAACATCGCCGCGGCGATGAACGGAGCGAACACGGCGTAGGCACTCCACTCGTACCACTCGAGCACGTTGCCGACGGCACTGGCCAGCAACGACTTCTTGCGCGAGGCGAGAGTGGGCGCCGGGGGCGCCGAGGAACTGACGGTCATGACGACTCGCTTCCGGTGCGGGTGGGGAGGGCCCGGTCCGCGAGTGCGGCCCGGCGAATCTTGCCTGTGAGGGTCTTGGGGAGGTCGGTGACGACGTGAACGGTGCGCGGGCGCTTGTACGCGGCGAGTCGGGACCGGGCGAAGTCGACCAACTCGTCGCCGGTCGCGGCCACGTCGGCCCGGAGGGAGACGTACGCGACGACGGACTCGCCCTGGTAGTCGTCGGGTCGCCCGACGACCGCGGCCTCGAACACGGCGGGGTGCTCGTAGAGCACGTCCTCCACCTCGCGCGGCCACACCTTGTAGCCGGACACGTTGATCTGGTCCTTCAGTCGGTCCACGAGGTAGACCCACCCGTCGGCGTCGATCACGGCGACGTCGCCCGTGCGCATGCGCCCGTCGGGCATCGCGGACGCGGTGGCGTCGGGCTTCCTCCAGTATCCCGAGACCACCTGCGGCCCAGTGACTTCCAGCTCGCCGGGAACTCCGGGCAGGGTCGGATTGCCGGAGTCGTCCACCGTGCGGACCTGCGCTCGGGGCAGGGGCTTGCCGACCGAGAGGGAGCCGCTGCCCGGATCCACCGGTGCGCGCTCCCCCGGCGGTACCGCGATCACGCCGGCCGTCGTCTCGGTCATGCCGTACGCGTTGTGGATGTAGTGACCGAACCGCTCCTCGAATGCGGCGACCGTCGCGGGTGGGATGGGCGCACCACCCGAATACACCGTCTCGAGAGAAGCGAAATGGGACCGCGTCGCGTCCGGGTGGGCCGACAATGCGTTGAAGACGGTGATCGAGCCGATCGTGTACGTCACGCGGTGCCCCACCAGGGCGTCGAGGGTGACGCCCGCATCGAACCGTCCCGCGAACACCAACGTCGTGTCTCGCACCAGCGCGACCGCCGCGTTCAGGACGGCACCCGTGATGTGGAACAGCGGCGCGGCGGCGAAGACCACCGCACCGTCCCGCACCCGCGCACGGTCGCCGAAGTCGGTGGCCGTCGCGAGCAGGTTGGCGTGAGAGACCATGGCGCCCTTGGGCGGTCCCGTGGTCCCGGAGGTGTACGCGAGCAGGGCCACCTCCTCCGGCGCCGGATCGGGTCCGCTCGGCCGATCCGACGCCGAGGCGGTCAGCAGGTCGTCCCCGCGCGGCTCGGATGCCGGCGTGGTGAACACGCGCTCGTCGTCCCGCGTCTGGAAGTCCCGCGCGTTTACGGTAAGGACGCCTCGCACGGTCGTGTCTCGGCACTCCGCGAGCAGGGCGTCGGCGTCGTGATCGGCGCACACCAGCAGCACCGGCTCGGCGTCGTCCAGCAGCACCCGCAATTCGCGTCCTCGGTACATCGGGTTGACCAGCACGGCCGCGGCACCGAGCTTCCAGATCGCAAGGAACAGGAGCGCGTAGTGGGGCACGTTCTGCAGGTGGAGGGCCACCCGGTCGCCACGCACGACAGCGCGGTCCGCCAGCGCCACCGCGATGCCGTCGGAGAGGTCGTCGACCTCGCGCGCCGTGAGCACGGCGTCGAACCAGGCCACCGCCGCGGCGTCCGGATGCGCGTCCACACGTCGACGCCAGGCGTCGATCATCGTCCCGTTCGTCCGCATCCGCGCACCGACCCTTCACCTCGCCCACGATGGACATGCCTGACGACAGTCCGATCCCGACCGATCACTCGCTCGGGATGCTGAGTGTCACGGATCACACGTCGGGGTGTCAACCCGCCCGATCGGCGGACCCCGCCGACCACGACCCCTCTACGCTCGACGCCATGACTGCCGACGGGTCCTGGCGCACCTACGAGGGCGAGGCGTTTCCCCCGGTGCTCACCGCTGCCCTCTCCGCGTTCGTCGACCAGGGCTACCACGGCACCTCGGTACGGGAAATCGCTTCTCGCGCAGGCCTCTCCGTCCCCGGCCTGTACCACCACTACCCCTCGAAGCAGGCGATGCTCGTCGGCATCACGTCGAGCGCCATGGCCGAATTGCTCGATCGGTCGTCCCGTGCCGAGAGCGAGGCCGGCCCGGCACCGGCGGACCGATTCGACGCCGTCGTCGAGTCCCTCCTGCTTTTTCACGTCCACCGTCGCGACGTGGCGTTCGTCTGCTCGACGGAGATCAGGAGCCTGGACCCCGCCGAGCGTGAGGCATACGTGGGCCAACGCGACGCCCAGCAGCGCATGCTCGACCGCATCGTGCTGGACGGTGTCGATGCCGGCGTCTTCGGCACCGCCCATCCGCTGGACGCCAGCCGCGCCGTGACGACGATGTGCGTCGGCGTGGCCACCTGGTACCGCCCGGGCGGCCGCCTCGACCCCGCCGCCCTGGTCGACGTCTACTCCGAGCTGGCCCGAGGGACGGTGCAGGCGACGGCCCGGCCCTGACCGTCGCCGAGCCTTGACCCGGCCCACCGCGTCTGCAAGTCTCGAAGGCACCGAGCGAGTGATCGGTCGGGACCCTGAACGGCGACGAGAGGCGACCCACCGTGGCGATCGACCTGACCTACGACCCCGACGTGCGCGGCTGGATCGACCGCACCCGGACGTTCACCCGCGAGCACGTACTGCCGATCGAGGACAAGTTCCTCGGCGACGCCACCGCAGCCGGCGGCGACGACCTGCGCCGCGAACTGCAGAGCGCCGCAAGGGAAGCGAACGTCTTCGCCCCGCACGCCCCCGTCGAGTACGGCGGCGGCGGGCTGTCGATGAGCGACCGATCGCCCGTGTTCGAGGAAGCCGGATATTCGCTGTTCGGTCCGATCGCCTGCGGCATCGGCGCACCCGACGAGGGCAACGTCCACCTCCTCGCCCACGTGGCGTCGGGACCGCAGAAGGAACAGTTCCTCGCTCCGCTGGCACGCGGCGAGGTGCGCTCGGCCTTCGCGATGACCGAGCCCGCGCCCGGCGCCGGGTCCGACCCGTCGGCCCTGACCACCGTGGCCACCCGCACCGGCGGCGGCTGGACCGTGGACGGCCGCAAGTGGTTCATCACCGGCGCCGACGGCGCGGCGTTCTTCATCGTCATGGCCCGCACGTCGGGCGCCCCCGGCGACCGCGGCGGCGCCACGATGTTCCTCGTCCCCGCCGACACCCCGGGCATCACGGTGGGCCGCCACATCGGCACTCTCGACCGCGCCATGATCGGCGGACACTGCGAGGTGACCTTCGACGGCGTCTTCGTGCCCGAGGAGAACGTCCTCGGCGCCGTCGACGAGGGGTTCACCTACGCGCAGGTCCGACTCGGCCCCGCGCGCATGACCCATGTCATGCGCTGGCTCGGCGCCGCCCGCCGCGGGCACGACGTCGCGGTGGCCCGTGTCGCCGAACGCGAGGGCTTCGGCCAGCGACTCGGTGATCTCGGCATGGTGCAGAAGATGATCGCGGACAACGAGATCGACATCGCCGCGACCCGCGCGCTGCTCACGCAGGCCTGCTTCGAACTCGACCGCGGCAACCCGGCGAGCAACGAGACCTCGATCGCCAAGACCTTCGCCGCCGAGGCCGTGTTCCGCATCGTCGACCGTGGCATGCAGATGTGCGGCGGCATGGGGGTGTCCGACGATCTCCCCCTCGCCCGACTCTCCCGCGAGGTTCGCCCGTTCCGGGTCTACGACGGCCCGTCCGAGGTCCACCGCTGGGCCATCGCCAAGCGCGCCGTCGGGGCCGCGCGTCGGGCCGCGGCGGCCGCCTCGCCCGCGGTGCAGTCGTGACCGTCGACACCGGAGCACTCGCGACCTTTTTGCGCGACAACGGTGTTCCGGTCGCGGGCGAGCTTCGCGTCGACCGCATCAGCGGCGGACGGTCCAACCTCACCTTTCGCGTGGACGACGACCGCTCGTCCTGGATCGTGCGAAGGCCGCCGACCAGCGGTCTCACCCCGTCGGCACACGACATGGCCCGCGAGTGGGCCGTCACCAGCGCGCTGCAGTCGACGGACGTCCCCGTCGCGGGCGCCGTCGCGTTCGATCCGGACGGCCGGGTGCTCGGCGCGCCGATGACCGTCGTCGAGTTCGTCCCCGGCCGCGTGGTGCGGACGGCCGACGATCTGGGCGACCTCACCGACGCCGAGGTCGCCGCCAACGCCACCGAACTCGTGCGCGTTCTCGCCGCCCTCCACGCCGTCGACCATCGAGCGATCGGACTGAGCGAATTCGGCCAACCCGACGGGTTCGTCACCCGCCAGGTGGCCACGTGGGGTCGGCAGTGGCAGCGGGTCAAGACCCGCGACCTCGCCGACATCGACCGACTGCAGGCGGTGCTGGCCGAGACGGTGCCGGCGCGGTCCGACGCCACGATCGTGCACGGCGACTTCCGCGTCGACAACGTCATTCTGGACCCGTCGGACGCCGGTCGCGTTGCCGCGGTGGTCGATTGGGAGATGTCCACGCTCGGTGACCCGATCACCGACGTCGCCCTTCTCTGTGCGTACCGTCGGCCGATCTTCGACACCGTGCTCGGTGTCCCGGCCGCAGCATGGACGTCGCCGCGTTATCCCTCGGCCGACGCTCTCGCCGAGGAGTACGCCGCCGTCTCCGGTCGGGATCTCGGCGACTGGCCGTTCTACCTGGCGCTGGCGAACTTCAAGATCGCCGTCATCGCCGAGGGCATCACGCACCGCTCGCTCGCCGACGGAGGGTCCGACGAGTCCGCCACCGCCGCAGCCGAAGCCACGGCGGAGTTCGCGGCCGCGGGGTTGCAGGCGCTGGCCGGGGTGTCGCGATGACGCGCGCTGCGCTGGTCACCGGTGGGTCGCGGGGTATCGGTCTGGCCGTCGCGCGCCGACTGGCGTCGCAGGGCTGGTCGGTCCTGCTCACCGGGCGCCGCCAGGACACGCTCGACGAGGCGGCGGACACGGTTCGTGGCGACGGCGCCGCGGCCGTCCGCACGGTGGCCTGCGACATGGCCGATCCCGACGTCGCCGACGTTCTGGTGCGTGAGTTCGCGCACCTCTCCCCCACCATGGACGCGCTCGTCCTGAACGCGGGTGTCGGGACCGCCGGTCCGATCGAGTCCTACCCGACGACGCGGTTCGACAAGACGGTGGACGTGAACCTGCGCGCCCCGTTCCGCATCCTGCAGGCGTCGATGCCGTTGCTGCGCAGCGCAGCCGAGGCCGACCCCGCCCGCGGCGCCAAGGTGATCGCCCTGGCCTCGCTCGCCGGGGTGTACCCCGAGGCCGGCCTCGCCGCGTACGGCGCCACGAAGGCGGCGCTGCTGTCGCTGATCGACACCCTCAACGCCGAGGAGAGCGGCTCCGGCATCACCGGTACCGCCATCGCCCCCGGCTACGTCGACACCGACATGAGTGCCTGGATCGCCGACCGCATCCCGCCCGACACCATGATCGCGGTGAACGACCTGGTCGAACTCGTCGACGGCGTCCTCCGCATGTCCCCGCGTGCGGTGGTCTCGCGGATCGTCGTCACGCGGGCCGGGGCAGGGCTCGGGGCCTGACGGCCGTCCTACGTCACCTTGCTCGAGCGCTCCACCGTCTCGGCGAACCGAGTGAGCCAGTCGGCGTACTCGGCATAGGTGTTGGGGCGCTTGTCGTCCCAGTCGTCGCCACCGCCGATCTGTTCGTCGCACCGTCGCTACCCGCTCTGGTCGGGTGAACCCGAGGCGGTTCGTCGGGGGAGGTCACCGGGCTCGGTCGAGCGGGAAGTACCTCCCCCACAGCCTCCGCACGGTGGCGACGGCATCGTCGGCGGCGTCGTCGGCCCCGGCGGTGGACCGCCACACGATGTGCCCGTCGGCTCGCACCAGCAAGGCCCCCCGCTCCCCCACCTGATAGAGGTCCACGGTGCCCGGGGCCGCATCCGCGGCCGGCCCGAGGTCGAGGACGTCCACCCGCAGCGGCGAGAGATCGTCTCGATGCTTGTCGACGGCAGCCTGCCAGGCGTCGGCGTCGAACGTCACCAGCGTCAGGGCGTTCGGATCGCGGCCGACGCTCCGCAGCGCCGACTCCCCGGTCGCCGAGAGAATCGAATGCGGCAGGCGCCCAACGGGATCGGTTCGCGGCCGGTACTCGACGACGTCGTCGAGTCCGTCGTCGTGCGCCGACACGGCCCGGCCGTCGATCAGCGGTCCGCCGTAGCGGTAGCCGAACTCCAGACCCGTCGACACGAAGTGCGCCAGCTGCCCCGGAATGTCGCTCGCCATCTTGTCCCGAGCACGAACCGCACGACGCCCCGTGCCGGCGATGACCTGCGTGCGACCGAGACCGAGTCCCACGACGCGATCCGCCAGCGCGGCGGCCCGGCTGCCCGGCAGCCACGCGAAGGGTGGACGCGACATCGCCGAGGTCGCCCGCTGCAGCATCCGGTTGGTGGCGCCCACGTGCCGGGTGACGTCGTCGAGTTTGAAGTGGTTCGCGACGCTGTGTCGCGCGAAGAGGTCGACGACGGGGCGACGTTCGACCTCGTAGGTGTCCAGGAGCGTCGGCTTCGCGACGCCCGACAGCACCGCCTCCAGCTTCCAGGCCAGGTTGTGCGCGTCCTGCACACCACTGTTCAGTCCGTATCCCCCGGTGTGCGGGAAACGATGCGCGGCATCGCCCGCGAGAAGCACCCGACCGCGACGGAAGGTGTCGGCGGTCTGAGTCGTCATCTCCCACTTGCCGGTCGAGACGACGTCGTACGCGTGGTCGGCTCCGAGCACCGCCGGCAACGTGTCGCGCCAGTACGGGCCGGGCTCACGTGACATCCGCTGTGCCGGATGCAGATACGTTCCCATCAGCACGTAGTGATGGTCCGCGTGCGCGATCAACACACCGGCGAAATTCGGCTGGTAGATCCAGGTGAGCAACGGCCTTTCCGACGCCGGGTACAGCGTGTCGCACCGGAAGAACGCGCTACCCATCTTGGCCAACGTCGGCCCGTGCATCTCGACGCCCACCATGTCGCGGACGGCGCTGTTGGCCCCGTCGGCGCCGATCGCGAAGCGGGCCTGCAGCGTGGCGCCGTCACCCCCGGCTCCGGAGGTGTGGACGACCACGGAATCGTCGCGTTCGCTGATGCCCGCCACCGAGGTGCCGTACCGGACCTCGACGAGCGGCTCCCGATCGAGCCACGACCACAGCACCGGCATCAGCAGGTGCTGCCCGACGTGGGAGACCAGGTAGTCACTGTGCGACCGAACGCGGTCGAGCTGTTCGGGCCGGGACGCGAGGTCGATGTGGCCGATAGGGCTCGCGGCGAACGACGACTGCCACCGAATGAGGTTGACGTCCTCGATGGGCGGCGCCAGCGCGAAGACCTCGTCCGCCAAGCCCGGATCGATGTCCCGCCAGATTTCGAAGGTCCGAGCGTTGATCACATGAGCGGCGGGATGCGTCAGCGGCGTGGTGCGCCGATCGAGGACGACACTGCTGATTCCGCGCCGGGCGAGCAGTAGAGCCAGCGTGGCACCGGTCGCGCCGGCACCGCAGACGACGACGGGGACGTCGACGTGGTCGGGCGTCGTCGTCGGGGACGTGGCGCTCACAGCGTGCGGAAGGTGATGGCCCGACGGTTCACCCGCGGACGCGTACCCGGTCGGACACCCGCGTCGCGGCGCGTCAGGGATTCGAGAGGCGCCCCGGCCCGCAGACGCTCGAGCAGGTACGACGGGTCGAACGTCACGCCGATCGGATTCTGCGCGAACTCGGGACTGCTGAAGAAGGCCGCGGTCTCCTCCGGCGTCGGGAAGTTCTCGGTCTGGAACTCGAGCCGGGTGCCGTCCGGATCCTCGTAGTAGAGGGACGTGGTGGGCCCGTGGTTGATGGACCACACCGGCTCGATGCCGAGGCCGGCGAGCCGCTCGTAGTTGAGCAACAGCCTTTCCAGCGAGTGATAGGTGAAGGCCAGGTGATCCACCCCGTAGACCTTGCGCTTGAAGCGCGCCAGCGGGAACACGAACCGGGTGGGCGGCGGGATCTTCACCAGGGCGAGCCGGTGACTCTCCTCGTCCCACGTGAGGAACGCGATCTGCTCGTCCTCGTGCACCACCACCGCGCCCATCACCGTGCGATACCACTCGATCATCTCGGTCGCCCGTGCGGTCTTGACCACGAAGTGCGCGAGGAGATCCGGCGGTAGGGCGGTGGAGACCGGGGCCGGTGAACGATCGGCGGTGGACACCATGGCGAGCACTCCTCGAGTGGTGGGGTCGGTGGGATGGGTCGGGCTCACGAGCCCGGTGCGACGATGGGCGTGCGTTGGGTACCGAGGTCGAGACGACCGTCCTCGGTACGAATCGATGCCGTGACGACGCTGCCGGGGCGCAGGAACGGGCCTCCACGGCTGCGTCGGATGAACTGCTTCCACAGCACGTGTTCCGGGAGTACCGCAGTGGCGACACGGCGGAGAATCGCCGGCGGCGTCTTGGCCGCGGTGCCGTGAGGCGTTCCCGTGAGCACGACGTCACCCGGATCGAGGTTGCAGAACTGGGAAAGCTCGCTGAGCGTCTCGGCCGGGCGGTAGAGCCAGTTCGCGGTCGAATCCTGCTGCCGCAGTTCGCCGTCGACCTCGAGACGCAGCGTCAGACGGTCGATCGCCGCGTAGTCGTCCGCATCGAGCACGGCGAGGACCGGCCCGACCGGGCAGAAACCGCGGTAGCTCTTGCCCTTCAGGTACTGTCCCTGGGGCAGTTGCACGTCGCGGGCGGAGAGATCGTTACCGATGGTGATCGCGGCGACGTACGACGGCAGCGTCGAGTCGGTGATCGTGACCGGCGCGTCGACCGTTTTCCCGATCACCAGCCCCAGCTCGATCTCGTAGTCGAGGAGTTCGACGTGCGCCGGCCGGGTCACGGAGTCGAACGGACCGGTGACCGAGGCGTCGGTCTTGTCGAAGAAGAGATTGAAGGCGCGATTGTCGGGATCCATCCCGGACTCGATGGCGTGCTGCCGGAAGTTCGCGCCCTGACACATCACTCGGCACGGCACCGTGATCGGCGACAGGGTGCTCACGGCCTCCGGCCGGTGCGTCACCGACCCGCGGGCGGCGGCCGCGATGTCCCCGCGACCGTGCGTGAGCAGGTCCCCCGTCGTCGCATACGAGTCGGTGAGCGCGGTCAGCCCCCGGTCCGACGACACCGCCCACAGCACGCGATCTCCGTCGTCGTATCGACCCACGTACGTGGCCACTGCGTCCTCCCCCGAGCTCTGTCCCTGTCGTTCGATCCGACAGTAGCCGCCACGTTGACCGTCGGTCAACGATTCGGAATCGGTGACCCAATGCGGACGTGCGCCAGTAAGCTCCCCGGTGTGCACACCGACCTGATGGAGACCGGACGTTCCTCGGTGCCCGCCACGCGCGCCGCCCGCAAGGCCGCATCACGGGCACGGATCCTCGCCGCGGCCCGCGAGCTCTTCGAGGATCGGGACTTCGACGCCGTCACCGTCGGCGAGATCGCCGATCGCGCCGGCGTGGCCCACGGATCCGTCTTCCACCACTTCGAGAGCAAGAAGGGTGTCTACCGGGCCGTTCTCGACGCCGTCGTGGACGAGATGGATGCTGCGTTCGACGGCAGCGCGGACACGACGGATCTCGACGCGGTCCGTCGCGGACTGCGCGCGCATCTGACGTACGCGGCGCAGCACCGCGGGCTGACCACTCGGCTCGTCCTCGGGCGCCGCAGCCCGGATCCGGACGTGCGCGCCGCGTCCGAACGCGGGCGCGAGCGAGTGCTGACCGCGATCGCCCTCGCCCTCGAGGTCGATCCGACCCGGGAGGCGAACATCTTCGTGGGCCGGGTCATGGCGACGGCGTTCGACGAGGCGACCGTGCTGTGGCTCGAGAGCGACGGCACCCTGCTCGCGCACGCCGTCGTCGACTGGATGATCGAGATGATGGAGGCCGCGATCGACGCCGTCCCGGTACTCGAGGGTCGCGCGGGTCGGCGGAACCTCCCGTCGCTCTGACCGTCAGCCCTCGGTGATCAACACGGTTGCCGCGGAGACGTTCTCGGTGTCGGGCAGCGGACGAGCGACCAGCTGCGTCGCCTCGTCCACCGATACTCCGAGGGCACGGAGCACGCGCACCGCGGTGTTGTCGACCGCCTCCTCGGCGTTGCGGTCGGGTCGGTCCAGCAGCACCCTTCCGAGCGCCGTCAGCGTGCCGGCGACGAGCGCCAGCGCCAACTCGGTGTCCTC
This sequence comes from Rhodococcoides kroppenstedtii, assembly GCF_900111805.1. GTDB lineage: Bacteria > Actinomycetota > Actinomycetes > Mycobacteriales > Mycobacteriaceae > Rhodococcoides > Rhodococcoides kroppenstedtii. Next base: position 156,721 of record NZ_FOJN01000008.1, on the reverse strand, counting down.
GACGTCGAACCGGCCGGACCGCACCGCCTCCTCGATGTCGCGCAGGGACCTCGGCGCGAGCCCGCGTTCCGTCGTGATCGCCTGCGCGACAGCGGAATTGACGAACACGCGACTGAGGTTCGGCTCGGCGCGGAAGAGGCGGCCGGTCAACCGGAAGGACTGCGTGAACTTCTCCACCGGATCGGTCATCCCGACGGTCAGTGTGTCGAGGTAGGCGCCGAGCGCTTCGAGCGCGTCGTCCACCGCGGCCTCGAACAACTCCTCCTTGCTGGCGAAGTGGTTGTAGAAGGACCCCATCCCGACGTCCGCCACCTGCGTGATCTCGAGGACGGGCGCCGTCAGCCGTCCGTCGGCGAGGAAGGTCTGCGCCGCGCGTACCAGCGCGGCCCGGGTTCGAGCCTTCCGCCGTTCGAGCCTGTCCGCTGCCATCGTGCCCGCCACCTCCGCCACCCGCGTCGTCTGCCGAATCGGCAGAAGTGTAACGCCATCACAGAACCGACGACATCGTCGGAAACGTTGACGACGAGCCCGACCGTGTGTGACGATTTCGTCAGAGATTCCGAAGGGGGGATCGTCATGGCAGTAGTGGACGCACCACGGCACGACCGTCGGGTGCCGGGGGGCCACGCGACCGACCGCCACGAGGACGGGCATCGCGGTCTGCACGTCGATCAGGGCGCCCGCCCCGGTGAACACCCCGGCCGCGTGCGGGATCCGATCGTCAAGGTGCACGACATCGCCTGGCTCGAGTTCACCAAGCCCGACCTCACTCGCGCGCGGGCATTCGCCGAGGCCTTCGGCTTCACCGTCACCCTCGCGACGGACGACGAGCTGCATCTCCGCGGCCTGGCCGCCGGCTCACCCTGCGTGCTGATTCGGCGCGGGCGCCGGACGGCGTTCACCGCGGCAGCCTTCCGCGCCGCCGAGACCGCCGACGTCATGACCCTGGCCGAGGCCACCGGCGCCCGCGTGGAACGGCTTCCGGACGCGCTCGGCGGCATCGGCGTGACGCTCACCGACCCCGGCGGCCAAGCGGTTCGGGTGGTCGCGGGGGTGGACGAGGCCCCGGAGATTCCGGGACAACGGGTGCACGAGTACAACTTCGGCGCGCTCGACCCGTGGAAGATCAGCCGGGTCAACGCCACGCAACGACCGCCGCGCGAGCCGGCGATGGTCGAGCGGCTCGGACACGTGGTCGTCCAGCGCAACCGCTACCTGGAGAATCTCACCTGGTATCTCGAACACCTCGGGTTGATCGTCAGCGATTTTCTCTACTACGACGGGCAGCGTGATCGAGGGCCGGTCATGGCGTTCATCCGCTGCGATCGCGGGAGCGAACCCACCGACCACCACACCCTCGCCATGGCACTCGGTCCGTCCAACCGGTACGTGCACTCGGCCTATCAGGTGTGCGACCTCGACGCCATCGGCGCCGGCAGCCGGTACCTCACCGAGCGTGGTTACCGGCACTCCTGGGGCGTGGGCCGCCACATCCAGGGCAGTCAGATCTTCGACTACTGGCGCGATCCCGACGGGTTCCTGGTCGAGCACTTCGCCGACGGAGACCGCTTCGACTCCTCGCTCGAACCCGGGTGGGCACCGATGACCGCGTCCGGCCTCGCGCAGTGGGGTCCACCGGCCAGCCGCGACTTCCTCGGGGTCACCGTCGATCGCCGCGGTCTCGCCGAGGCGCGCTCGATTCTGTCCGCTCTGCGTCACGACACCGAATTCGACCTCCACCGCCTCCGCGGTCTCATGAAAGTCGCCTCCACGTGATTCCTGTTCTCCGTACCGCCGATGCCTGGTGGGTTCGCCACGACGACGGCGCCTCGCGCGTCGACACCGCCGCCACCACCACGGCCGAGCTGCTGGCCGACCGCACCGCTCTCACTGCCGCCTCGTCGTCGTCGGAGCGAGTGTCGGTGCACACGCTGGAGCTCGTCTCCCCCGTCACCGCGCCCTGTCGTGTGGTCGCTCAGATGACCAACTACCGCTCGCACGTGAAGGATTCGGGGATGAACCCCGAGACCGTGCCCCTCACCTTCTTCCGGAAGGCCTCGGGGTCGATCAGCGGCCCGACGGACGACGTGATCAAGCCCGCCCACGTGGGCCTGCTGGACTACGAGGTGGAGATCGGTCTGGTCGTCGGGGAACCCCTCGAGGTGGGCGCGTCGGTCGTTGAGGGCGATCTGGCTCGTCACATCGCTGCCCTCGTCGTCACCGACGACGTGTCCGCCCGAGACGTGCAGCTGCCCAAAACCCAGTTCTACGAATCGAAGTCGTATCCGACGTTCACCCCCGTGGGCCCCGTGCTCGGCGTTCTCGAGGACGGTGATCTGCGTCGATTCGAGCATCTTCGCCTGACGCTGCGTGTCAACGGAGAGGTTCGCCAGAACAGCACCGTGGCGGACATGATCTACCCACCGCTGGAGGCGTTGCGCGCGCTCGCACGCTTCCAGCGCCTGGACACCGGTGATCTCGTGCTCACCGGCACACCCGGCGGGACGGCGCTGACGGCCCCGCCGAAGCCGATCGAGATCGCGGGTGCGTTCCTGCCGCCGGCACTGAAGTGGAAGATCTTTTTCGGCAAGCAGGGGCGAAATCCGAAATACCTGAAGGACGGCGACGTTCTGGAGTTGACGGTGGGCACCGACGACGGCGCTCTCGACCTCGGTGTCCAGCGCACCCGGGTGCGGGAGGCGTAGGTGTCCGTCCCGGCGAGAGACACTGCTCGGCCACCGGTTGTCGTGGTGGGAGCCGGCCCCACCGGCACCGTGGCCGCGCTGCTGTTGGACCGATTCGGCGTCGACACCCTCGTCCTGGATCGGTGGGAGGACGTGTTCCCGCAGCCTCGCGCGGTCCACCTCGACGACGAGGTGTGCCGCATCCTCGACGGCGTCGACGCGGCCGACGACTTCCTCGCCGCCTCGCGCCCCGGCAAGGGCCTGCGGCTCGTCGACTCCGGGCTGCGCACGCTGGCTCAGTTCGACCGCGACCCGGACGAACGGCCGCACGGTTTCCCGCCCGCCAACATGTTCGACCAACCCGATCTCGAGCGCATCCTGCGTCGGCGACTGGAGAAGGCCAAGTCCGTCACGTTCCGCGGTGGTGTCGAGGTCGAGGACGTCGTGCACGACGGCGACCACGTCGTCGTGGTCGTGCGGGACGTCGAGACCGGGCGTCGTGAGGCGATCACGGCCGACGTCGTCCTCGGCTGCGACGGCGCCAACAGTGCCGTGCGCACCGCCATCGGATCGTCGATGACCGATCTCGGCCCCTCGCAACGATGGTTGGTGATCGACGTCGACACCGAGGCGCCGCTCGCTCACTGGGAGGGCGTTCATCAGCTGTGCGATCCGCACCGCGCGGCGACCTACATGCGCATCGGCGCGACCCGGCATCGGTGGGAGTTCGAACTGGTCGACGACGAGTCGCCCGACGACTACGCCGACCTCGCATCGCTGGAGCCCCTGATGCGGCCCTGGCTGGCGGACGTGTCGGTGGACGACCTCGAACTGATCCGGACGGCGGAGTACACGTTTCGCGCCCAGGTCGTGGATCGGTGGCGGGACCGGCGGGTGTTCCTGCTCGGCGATGCGGCGCATCTGACGCCCCCCTTCATCGGGCAGGGGCTGGGCGCGGGTCTGCGCGACGCGAGCAACCTCGCGTGGAAGGTGGCGGCAGTACGCCGCGGCCTGCTCCCGGAATCGGCGTGGGAGACCTACCAGCAGGAGCGAGAACCGCACGCACGCTCCATGATCGGACTGGCCGTCATGGTCGGCCGGTTGATGGTCGGCGGCGGCGAACGCACGATGACGATTCGTCGCGGCATACTCCCCGTGCTGTCCAGGGTGCCGGGCCTGGCCTCCCTGGTCACCGACAGCACGACGCCGGCGCTGTCCGCGTCGCCGTTCGTCCGGACCGGACCGGTGCGCTCCCGTCTCACCCGCACCGCACTCGTCGGCACTCTCGTGCCCAACGCGGTCCAGGGCGATGGGGCGCGTCTCGATTCGACCGTCGCGCACCGATTCTCGATCGTCACGACCGCGACACCGACCGCGCAGCAGAGCCGTGATCTCGACCGTCGCGGGTGCGTGGTCGTCGTGGTGCCCCCCGCATCCCCGCTCGGACGATGGCTCGCCCGCGGCCGGGTGAGCGCCGCACTGGTGCGGCCGGACCGCACGGTGATGGCCGCCGGGACCTCGCTCGCCGCGTTGTTCACCCGCGTACCCACGTCTCCCACCGCCGGCGTCGGGAGTTCCGACGCTCCCTGATCCACCACGACCTCGTCCACCCATCGACCGACCCGCCCCACAGCCCGGTGGCGGCGAAAGGAGACACACCATGAGGATCGACGTCGATTACGACCGTTGCGAGGGCCACGGCCTGTGCGAGGACCAGGCGCCGGAGGTCTTCCGACTCGACGACGCCGGCGATCTGCACCTGCAGCACGAGGAGATCCCCGCAGATCAGGTAGCTGCAGTGCAGTCGGCCGTGGCCGCTTGTCCGGTGGCCGCGCTCCGCGAACGCTCCTGACCCGGCGTGGTCGACGGTGGCGCGAAAGCCGGGCGATTCGTGCGAATCGAACCGAGCCTTTTCCCCGTTTTGTTAGGGTGAACGCCACCATTCATCCGGCTGTGCGGGGGGCCCGTGGCTACGATTTCAGCGTCGTGGGTCGACCGTCTCCGCAGCGTGCTCGGGGAACACGACGGAACCGCTGCGTCGTCCGATCGGTCGGGGCCGAGCACCCTGACCCGTGTCGTGGTCGGCATCGGCACCATCGTCATCGGTGTGATCGGCCTGCTGTCGGCCCCCTCGGAGGAGTACAGCGGGTGGGGTGCCGTCGTGACCGCGGTCGTCTCGTCGACGAGCCTGCCCGTCGGAATCTGGATATGCGTCACCCACCGGTTCCGCGGTCGCGTCGTCGTCGCCTTCGTGGCCTGGGCCGACGTGTCCATCACCCTGTGCATGCTGCTCAAGGAGGATCGGCTCACCGCCATCGGCGGCACGGCACTCTTCGCCGTTCTGACGACATTTGCCGTCATCGCGACTCCGCTCGCCGCCTGTCTGACGCACATGCTCTACAGCACCGTGGTTCTCGCGGTGATCGCCGTCAACGCCGTGCTCTGGCAGGCCGCCAGCCTGTGGGTCATCGCCGCACACACCTTGACGATGTTGCTGGTGTTCCTGACGCCGTTCGTCCTGCTGGTGCATCTCGGTGAGCTGCGCAGCCAGGCTCGACAGTCACTCCTCGACCCCCTGACGGGCCTGCTCAATCGCCGCGGACTCGAGGACGCTCTGCTCCGCCTCGCCCACCGCGTCGACGGCGACACCACCCTCCTGGAGACGGTCGTGGTCGACGTCGACGATTTCAAGTCGGTCAACGACAGGTGGGGTCACCACGTCGGCGACACCGTCCTGACCGACCTCGCCCGTCATCTCACCGTCGTGACCGCCGGCCGGTGGGTGGTCGCGCGGCTCGGCGGGGACGAGTTCGCCTGTACGCGGGTCACCGACGGGCCGGGCGCGGCGGACGAGCTGGCCGCGTCCCTGACGCGGGTGTCCATGGTCGCCGGCTACACGATGAGCGCGGGAGCGGCCGACGTCCCGCTGCCCGACCGCTCACCGGCCGCGGTCACCGAGGCCATGACCGCGGCCCTGCGTGCGGCGGACAAGCGTCTCTACGATTCGAAGAGCCGGAAGGCGCGCGGGGCGGACGACCACGCACGCGGTCACCGAGGACGACGCGGAGACGACGCGAACGCGACCGGCTGACGGGCCCGACGACGTCACAGCCCCAGCGAGACCATGCGCTCCGTGATGCGCGGGTCCGTCGTCACCACGGGAGCTTCCGTGTGCACCCAGCCCTCGCCACCGAAGTACGTGGCGAGGATCGTTTCCGCCGTCCGAGTCGCGAACGCCTGGGTGGTGAGAGTGGGATTGGGTCCGCCGAGCGAGTTGGCGAGCATCGAATTGTCGGCCAGGAAGAGTCGGTCGACGAACCGCGCTTCACCGGTGGGTCGGGTGACGGAGTTCGTCTCGGACTCGCCCATGCGCATCGAGGAATGGACGTGCAATTGCAGCGGTGCCCAGTCGACGCGGTAGATCGACCGGGCGCCGGCGGCGCGCAGGAGTTCGGCTGCCCGCGTGGCGACGAACTCGCGGTTCCGTTCGGTGGCCGGCAATCGTCCACGGGACTGCAGGTCGTACTTGGCGACGGCGCCGTTCTCGTCCGCCGGGAGCAAGGACGGCACGATGCGCTGCTCCGGATCGACGTGATCGTCGGTGATACACAGAACGTTGAGCATGCGGTCGATGCCGTGCGACATGAACTCCCGCAGTTCGGCGCCGGCGAGGCGCCCGGCGGGGCCGTCCCAGGCGCCCGTCCTGCCGCGACCGTTCGTGTACTGCCCGCGGATGCCGCTCTCGGACAGGTTCATGGTGAACGCCTGGATGCCCGGTGTCAGTCCGGCGTTCTCGAGGCCGCCGTATCCCGGGTATTCCACTCGAGCGCAGGAATTGCCGCCGCGGGAATTGCCGGTGTCGTCGTCGAACAGGCCGACCACCCAATCGAACCAGTGGTCGGTGTGGCCGCGGCCCACCCATCCGTTGGGGTTCGGGAGGGCGCTGTTGAACCAGAGACGGGGCGACTCGGCTGCTCCCGCGGCGAGGACGACCACGGTCGCGTCCTCGCGGAAGCTCTCCCCGGTTTCGTTGTCGCGGAACGTCACTCCGGTCGCGCGGGTGCGCCCGCCGGACGTCTCGTGGTGGATCTGCGTGACGAACGAGTCGGCCCGCAGTTCCATGGCTCGGCCGCCCGGATGCACGGCGTCCGCGGCGAGCCCGAGCGGGACGTAGCTGTTGTCGGTGGACCGGCGCGCGAGTTGGTTGCGCGGTGCGCGCAGTGGGAGGTAGCAGCCCTGGAAGCAGTGTCCGCAGAAGGTGCACCCCGTGGCATCGGGGTAGACGAGCAGAGAGCTGTCGTCGGTGCGGCCGGCGTTGCCACCGGGGTGAAGAATGGCGTTCGGTTGCGGCCGGTAGGCGAAACCCGTGGTGTCTCTCGATGTCTGGAGTGGGAGACCCAGTCCTTCACACCCCTGGAAGAACACCTGTTCCTTGCGTCCCATCGGTGCCGGCTTGACCGGGAGCGTCGCCTCCACCCACTCGAGGTACGGGACCAACTCGGCGTACGTGAGGGGGAATCGGTACGCCGTGTCGTACAGAGCCGCGTCCGCGCCCTGATACCCGGCGAACACCCCGGGATATGGCCGAGGACAGTTACCGAAGTAGTGCTGTGTGGTGCCACCGACACCGGACAGTTCCCACACGAAACTGTTCTGCGACCACTCCCGGTACCACCCCGGCTTGTCTCGGTTCTCCGGACCGAAGCGGAGGTAACCCGACGTCGGATCGTTGGCGTCGAACTCCAGGTGCGACCATTCCGACTCCGGATTCGCGTGTCGCGGACCGCCTTCCAACAACAGTACGTCCAAGCCTCGACCCGCCAGTTCCGCGGCCACCACCGGACCGCCCCCTCCGGCACCCACCACGATCACGTCACGCACAGCGCGTACTTCCCCTCGTCGAATCGACCGCGATCGCGGTCAGAAGCTGTCGATGCCCCGGTGGAACCCGAGGAACTCCGCGTGTCCGTCCACCGGCCCCTTCGGCCGATAAGCGGCGATGTCCCACGCCACCGGGCGAGCGGAGAGCACGCGAGTGCGGCGATCCCACAGATCGTGTTCGCTCCAGGCAGTGAAGGCGGACCCGTCCAACAGGATCCCGCCGAAGAAGCGAAGGACGCCGGACGCGCTCCCCGTCAGCGGTTGCGGCAGCGCCTCGTCGACGATCGAGATCAGCTCCGGCAGAGGTGCTTCGAGCGCCTCGAACACTCGACACTTGGTCTCGTACCGCGCGTTGGCGAACGCCGAGGCGAACGGCCCGGCCACGGTGCGCGGATCCAGCAGCACCGCCGTGACGTCGAGCAGGATGGCGGCGAGCAACGACGCGGGGAACGTGCTGTCGGTGAAGCGGTAGCCGAGGGCGCGGTCGACTGCGGCGGTGACGGCGGGGTCGGGAAGGCCGCCGGCGGCGCGTGCCGCGGGATCACCCACGTCGGCAGCCGTGGCCATCAACGCGACCGCGACGGGACGCAGCAGCTGGTCCGCATGGGGGACGAAGCGGTCGATCAGTGCGCCGAAGGCCTCGGGCGACCGCTGGTCCAACGGCCCGGGGCCCGTCGCCGTGACGCCCTGCTGCAGCGAGTAGGGGTCACCCGCGGGCATCATCATCACCACGACGCCGCGCATCGCGTCGGTGGATTCCGCCAGCAAGCGATCCAGGACGGCGTCGGCCCACGGGGGCAGATCGGGATAACCGCCGAGCGGCTCGGCAACGGCGGCACCGCCTCCGGCCGCCATCGCAGCCGCGAGGAGGGACGCGAAGCCGCCGGCGCGGAGAGCGCCGCGGCGGCTCAGGGTTTGTGACACCCCGACAACAATAGGGGTCTTTTGCGGACTATGTCACATTTGCACTTGCCTGGCCGCCCCCCTCCGCCGAGTCCACCATTGCCACCAGCCGCCCCACCGATCGAACGGCCACCACGGGATCGGCCCCGTCGAAGACGGCGGCGTGGATGCCGCGCATGGCCCCGGTGATCACGCGGGCGGTGGCGTGCACGTCGACGTCGGCCGCGATCTCACCACCGGCAATCCCCGCCGAGATCAAGGCGGCCACGGCGTCGACGAACGCGGAGTGCCAGTCCTCGGCGGGCCCACCCTGCCGCGGAACGCCGACGTCCCGGAACAGCACGTGGGCGGCGGACGTCGCGTAGATGGAGCGGGCCGCGATGGTGAGAAACACGCCGAGTTGGCCGACCGGCTCGGCCGGCCAGGTCGCCTCCGCGGAGGCAGCGGCGATCGCGGCGATCAGTTGAGTCGCCGCGTCGTCGACGGCGGCCTGGAACAGATCCGCCTTCCCGGCGAAGGTGTGGAACGCGGTGCGCGGCGCCACGGAGCTGCGGGCCGCGACGGCCTCGACGGTGACCGACGTGTACGTGTGATCGCGCAGCATGTCCTGCGCCGTGCGGATCAGCCGCAGGCGCGTGGATTCGCCCGCGTCCCGGTGCGACTCCTTGGCCCAGCGATACAGCGTCGCCGCATGCACACCCAGTTCCTCGGCCACCGACTCGACGTCCTCGGAGCCCTCGAACGCACGCAGGACCGCCGAATGTCGTTGGGCGGCTGTGAACCGCGACTGTCGAGCCACGCCCGACAACCTACGAGCCGGGCGCGGATCGCGCCACCGGTAAATGCGAGGTATTGCGTATTTACTGCAAGTTTTGCATGATTGCGTGGTTCCGATTGCCGCGTCACTCCTGGAGGCACTGTCATGGTTTTCACGCCGAAGCGATCTCTGGTCACCGGAGCCAGCGCAGGAATCGGACTGGCACTGGCGCGCACGCTCGCCGAACGGGGGTCCGACCTCGTCCTGGTCGCGCGGCGGGAGGACCGCCTGACGGAGCTGGCCGAGAAACTCGAAGCGGCGCACGGAATCCGATGCGAGGTCGTCGCGCACGACCTGTCCACCGAACGCCCCGGCCACACCCTGCGCTCCCGCGTCGAGGGGGACGTCGAGCTGGTGGTGAACAACGCCGGCATCGCCACCCAGGGGGCCTTCGTCGACGCGGATGCCGAGGACCTCGACCGCGTCATCGCCGTCGACATGGCCGCGCTGGTCGACGTGTGTCACGCCTTCCTCCCCGACATGGTCGCGCGCCGGTCCGGCACCATTCTCAACGTCTCCAGCACCACGGCGTTCCAGCCGGTGCCCTCCCTCGCGGTGTACGCCGCGGCGAAGGCGTTCGTACTGAGCTTCACGCAGGCCCTGTGGTGCGAGGCCCGGCCCCACGGCGTCCGGGTGATGGCTCTGGCGCCCGGCCCGACGAAGACCGAGTTCTTCGACGTCATCGGCGAGAACGCCGCGATAGTCGGCTCGATGCAGACGGCGGATCAGGTGGCCCGGACGGCCCTGTCGGCCCTCGATCGACGGCGTCCCCCGCTCTACGTCGTCTCCGGCCGCCGCAACACTCTCGCGTCCGTGGGTGCACGCATCGTCCCCAATCGACTGCTGCTGCCCTCGCTCGCCCGGTCGATGCGCCGATTCACCTGACCCACCTCATCTCTCGAACTTCCCTGCTCGCGAAGGAGTACCGCTATGTCGACCGTTCTCGTCACCAGCGCCGCCGGCGGTGTCGGCCGCCCTCTCGTCCGTGCGCTGGCCGCGCAGGGCGTCACCGTCCGCGCTCTGGTCAAGAACCAGGCCCAGGCAGCCATCGCACGGCGCGACGGTGCCACCGAGATCCGGGTGGGCGACATGCGCCAGGACTCCGTCCTGGCCGAGGCGGTGAAGGGCGCCGACAGCATGTACCACGCGGCGCCCACGCAGATCATCGACGAGGGCCCCATCGCCGAGCGCATCATCGACCTGGGCACCCGGCACGGGTTGTCCCACTTGGTTTTCCACTCCGTGATCCATCCAGAGATCACCGAGTTGCCGCACCACACCCAGAAGGAGAACGTCGAGAAGCTGCTGACCGACCAGCCCGTCCCGACGACGATCCTGCGTCCCTCGCACTACATGCAGAACTACCTCGAATTCTGGGAGTTCATCCGCGGTGGATTGATGCCCTACCCCGTGTCGACGACCAGCCCCATGGGTGTCGTCGACGTGGAGGACGTCGCCGAGGCCGCCGCCGCCGTCTTCCTCTCACCGGACGAGCACGTCGGGAAGACCTACGACCTGTCGACGGAGACCATCGACCGGAACGCGATGGCCGCCGCCTTCGCGGACGCACTCGGCTACCCGGTGACGGCGATCCGCCTGCCTCCGACCGTGCTGCTCAACCCTCTGTCCGCGGCAAGTTCCGTCGTCGGCGGAGCGGCGCGCGCGATCACGACGCTGTCACCGCGCCGGGTTTCGCACCTGATCAAGGGTGCCAAGGAAGCGCAGAACGCCCGCGGCATCAAGACCTGGTCACCGCAGGCACGGGACAACTACGTGCAGATGATGACCTACTACGACTCCCACGGCCTGCCCGTCGGAGATCTGTCGCACCTCCCGTCGCTACTCGGCCGCACCCCCACCAGCTACGCCGACTTCGCCCGACGCGAGGTCGCCCGGCGGTTGTCCGTCCGAGGACGCTGACACGTCGGTCGTCTCGGACTCGACGCGTACGGCCGTCTTCGATCGTGGTGGATGACTCCATGACTGCGCACGACGAACTGGCGTAGATCGACCTGCGAATCGCCGCCGTCGTGCGCGAGGTCGCGCAACTGGGCGGTGAGGACGACCACGTCGCCGAACTCCTCGACCGCCTCACCCATGACCTTCGGTCGTGCGTCGACCGCGCGGACTACTGCGGTATCGCCATCGCCTTCGCCTGCTTCACGTTCACCGGCGCCTCCTCGGATCCCACCATCGCCCCGATCAACGAGGAGCAGTTCGCCCTCCGGAATTCACGTCACCGCGTTGTGCCCCGGCTTCACGCGCAGCGAGTTCCACGACGTGATGGGCACCCGCGACGTCGCCGACCGTCTGCCCGGATTCCTGTGGCAGCAGCCGGAAGAGGTCGTCCGCGAGGGCTGGGACGCCGTGCGCGCCGGCAAGCCGGTCTGCTACACGGGCGTCGCCAACAAGGTCTCGGCAGCAGCCATGCGTCCCATTCCCGGACGCATCGGATACGTCCTCGGCCGCACCCTGAACCCGTTCGAGTAGCGGGAGACTCACTCCGCGTGGCGGGTTCCGTTCACTCGGTGTGGGGCTGACCCGTCGAGGCGCTGGTGCCTCCGTCGACGGCGAGCAGAGCACCCGTGATGTACCGCGCGTCGTCGGAGGCCAGGAAGAGCACGGCGGGAGCGATGTCGTCGGGCTCCCCGGGCCGGCCCAGGGCGATTCGGTCGACGAACGGCGCCAGGGACTCCTCGTCCGTCGCCATCCCCGCGGTCATCTCGGTCAGCGTGAACGCGGGCAGTACCGCGTTGACGCGCACACCGCGACCGCCGTAATCGAGTGCGAGAGAACGCACGAACCCCGTCATCGCGTGCTTGGACGCGTTGTAGGCAGCTTGGCCCCAGTCCCCGGCGATGCCCGACACCGACGAGACCGCGACGAGATTCCCACCCGACCGCACCAACTCGGGCAGCGTCGCCCGAGCGAGGTGCAGAAAGCCGTCGATGTTCACCCCGCGCAGCAGGGCCCAGTCCTCGTCGGTGAGGTCGGTGATGTCGCCACCGCCGTCGTGAACTCCGGCGTTGGAGACGACGACGTCGATTCGTCCGAACGCCTCGAGGACCGTCGCCAGCAGCGCCTCGACGTCGTCGCGACGCGACACGTCCCCCGCGACGACGAGGGCACGCCCGTCACCGGCGTCCGTGACGGTCTCCTCCAGTGGCTCGCGACGGCGGCCGGTGACGACGACGATCGCGCCGTTGGCGAGGAAGGCACGCGCGATGGCCCGTCCGATCCCCGATCCGGCGCCGGTGACGACGACGACCTTGTCCTGCACTGCGTACTCGTTGGTGGTGCTCATGCGCTCGGTGCGCCTCCCTGTCGTCCATGATCTCGCCGAGGACGGACCCGGCGGTGACCACCGAATGCCTCGTCGTCGCTGTTCTCAATCCCTCGCGAACCGTCCGGGCGACGCCGGTCCGTCGAGCCGCGGAGCTACAGAACAGCGATCGTCACCGCGGGGCGCGCCAGTCGCCATCGAGCGCAGCCCTGGCGAAGAGCCTCGTCCACCGCGCGGACGATCGAGTCGAGCCGCTCGACCGAGAGCGGAACCACGGTGCCGGCGGACCGGCTCAGCACGATCCTGTGAGCGGGAGTGCCCAGGGTCCTCGCCTGCGCGGTCCGGCAGAGCGCGTACTCGGCAGCGTCGGCCCACTCGGTGGGTGTCCCGCACGCGTCGATGTCACCGTGGAGGCCGACCACAACGATCCTGCGAGCGGGCACCACGGTGGGGAGACCCGGCGCGAGATAGACGAAGGTCGTTCTCCGCGCGTACTCGACCAGGTGATCGACGTGCTCCTGCCTGCCCACGATGAATCGCGTGATTCCGTGATGCACCGCTCGGCGGATCGAGTCCGGGCAGTCGCCCGTGCGGAACACGACCTGATTCGGACGCACGCTCACCGACTGCACCAGGTCGAGACCGGTGTCGTCGAGCACGAGAACGGTGATGGCGCTGCGCTGGACCCAGAGCAGTACGTCACGGTCGACGAGCGCGTGGGCGGACACGGCGCAACCGACAGCGGGGATGACGCGGCGCATCCGGTGTACCGGATCACCGTGCGCAGCGACCGTAGGAGCGGCGACGAAACTCGTTGTCATGCATCGTGTCTAGCGCTGGCCCCATCGCAGCCGGGTGGCCTTCACGTGCCCCTGACGCACCGCGGCACTTCTTGACGTATCCCTGACGGAGCCGGCCACCGCGTCCCCGCTCGAGACGACGTTCCCGCACGTCTTGACCCAAGGACCGAGCGCTTCGGCCGACACCGACGGGGGTACAACAGATCCATGCCGCCACCGCGCCGTCCCCGTCTCCACCGGCCCGTCCTGCTCGCGGCCGCCGCCGTGTCCGCGGCCGTCGCGCTGACCTCGTGCTCCGCCGACACCGCGCGCGAGGCCGACACCGACGGTCCGTCCATCGGGGCAGTGGAGATCCGCGACACGAGCATCGACGCCGAACCGACGGGCGCGACACCCGACGATCCGTCGTCGGCGTACGGCAGTGCGACGTTGAACTTCACCGCGATCAACACCGACCCGGCGGAATCCGACACCCTGGTCTCGATCACCTCTCCTGCGGCGTCGTCGGTGACCCTGGACGCCACCGCCGAGCAACTCGTCGTCGAACCGGGCACCTCGATCGCCGCCGGGCAGCCGGTGGAGAACGTGGGCGGCGACGGCAGCGGTGCGGACCGGCCCTTCACCGTGGCGGTGGAGTTGGCGGACGGCGAGTTGCAGCCCGGAACCTCTGTCGCAGTGACGTTCCGGTTCGAACGAGCCGGTGAGGTCACCGTCGACGTTCCCTTCGACGTCGTCGAGCCCGACGACTTGGACCGGAGCAGTCGCCCCCTGCCGCCCGCGGTCGAACCCGGCTGAACGTGCTGTTCGCGTTTCCGCTGCGGACAGGCAGGCCGGTTCTCCGCGCTGCTCGGCCACCCGATCAGAAGTCGGCCGATGTCCCTCCGTCGTCGGAGCCGATGCGCTGCAGATGAATACGCCGAGTCAGGCGGATCACGGGTCTGGCGAGGAACTGCAGGCTCCCCACCAGAAAGAACCACGTGGCCGTCGTGGTGGTCGATTCCCAGAAGAACAGGACGCTGCCGATCACGAACCACAACGCGACCAGGACGTCGTTGACGATGCTGGCGGTCTCCCACTTGCGGCGGATCACAAGCTCGTCGTGACCGAGGTGGAGGGTGAGGGTGCGACCGTTGTCTGCCATGACCGGTGGATGCCCCGCAACCATCGCTGTCGAACCGGACCCCTCGTTCCCGGCACGGCGCGTGCCGACCACAGCGCCCGCCTCCGCGGTCCTCGCGGCCGCGCGCGCCGTCGACGACGCGGTGCGGTCGTACGGGATGGCCGGGCGCACGCCGTTCGGACCCGTGTTCGGCGTCGCACCGTTCGGCCCGGACGTCGACGGGGCGCTCCGCGACTCGGCCACGCGGGTGGAGTTGCTGATCGGCCGGACCGAGGACGACGCGGAGCCCTTCGTCCGCGCCGTTCCCGCCATCGCCCGGTTGCGCTCGCTGGGCCCCGTCGGACGCGCCGTCGCTCGCCGCATCGTCGCCGCCGTGACCCGAAAGGTGTTCGTTACCAGCGAGATCGAACGGGTGTGGTCGACGGCCGGCGGTCGCATCGCGACCTACCGCGTGGCATGGGCTCCCGCGAACGCACCCTTCGGCGCGACGCACTGCATCGAGCTGCCCCTCCTCTTCGGCGGCGACTGGTCGGACGCACCCATGCTCGCCGGCGAACGACCGCCCGACGCGCTGGCCGCCGCCGTGCGTCACACCTGGACGACGTTCGCCATGGTGGGCGTGGCGGGCCTGCCGCGGGAGAGGATCGTCTTCTCCTGACCGTGTGCCGTTCCCGCGGACCGCTCGTGCACCGGCGGACGGTGCACCGTCCGCACGAGCAGGAACCGCCCGCGGGAAACCCACGAGGCCGGGTCGACTACCGAACCGGGGCGCCCGCGACGGCCGAGGTCGATGGCCGCCGACGGGCCGGAAGCGTCAGTGCGACAATGACACACCCGGCGATCAGAACGGAGCCCGCCACAGCGCTCGCGGTGCCCACCGCCGCGGCGAACGAGTCGACGACGGCCGTCCGCAGCTCGTCGGCCAGGGCGGGGGACGCCGTCGACAGTTCGGTCGCGACGGCGGATCCGGCGCCCACCGATTCGGACGCTGCGGACGCGGCACCGCTGAGAGCGTCCGCGACCTCGGGTGGCTGTCCCGCGGCCCCGTCGGAGACCGCGGTGACCGTGTCGGACATCCCGTTCCGGTATTCCGTCGCGAGCACGGACCCGATGACGGCGATGCCGAGTGACCCGCCCAGTTCGATCGACGTGTCGGTCACTCCACCCGCTGCGCCGAGGTCGGATTCGTCGAAGCCGCCCATGATGGCGTCCGTCGCCGGCGGTTCCGCCAGGCCCATTCCGAGGCCCATCGCCACCAGGGCGATCAGGAAATGCCCGTACTCCGACTGTGCGTCCACGGCCGTGAGCACGAAGGCGCCGACCGCGGCCAGTGCCATGCCGGCCGGAATCACGACGCGGAGCCCGACGCGCGTCGTCAGTGGGCTGCTGACGACCGAGCCGATCATGACCGCGAACGCCAGCGGAAGCAGTCGGAGCCCGGTCTCGAGCGCGCCGTACCCGAAGACCGACTGGAAGTGCTGAGCGACGAAGTAAATGACACCGAACGCCGCGAGGAACAGCATGAGCACGGCCAGCGTCGCGCCACCGACGGTTCTGTCGGTGATGCGACGGATGTTCAGCAGCGGTGCAGGGTGCCGGCGTTCCCAGACGACGAACGCGATCGCCGCGGCCGCCGCCACGATCGACAGAACGGTCGGCAATCCCGCCCAGCCGGAGTGGAATCCGTCGATGACGGCGTAGACGAGCGCGCCGACGGTGATCACGGACAGTGCACCGCCGACCCAGTCGATCGGGGACCGGGCGGTGGACCGGCTGACGGGCAGCAGCCAGAAGGCGGCGACGACGGCGACCACCACGATCGGCACGTTCACCAGGAAGGTGCTCCCCCACTCGGTGACCTCGAGCAGCGCGCCGGACAGCAACGGGCCCACCGCGATGGCCAGTCCGGACGTCGCCGCCCAGAGCGAGATCGCCCGCGCGCGTTCGTGCCGGGGGAAGATCGCCACCAGTAGAGCGAGCGTCGCCGGCATGATGACGGCCGCGCCGACACCCATGGCCAGGCGCGCCGCGATGACACCCGCGGTGGTGTCGGCGACGGCGCCGACGATCGCCCCGGCTCCGAACAGCGCCAACCCGCCGACCAGGGCGTGCCGACGGCCGATCCGATCGCCGACGGCTCCGCAGAGCAGCATCAAGGCAGCGCAGGGCACGGTGTACGCGTCCACCACCCATTGCATGCCGCTGCTGTCCAGCCCGAGATCGCGCGTCATCGACGGCAGGGCGACGATCAACGACGTGTTGGCCATGACCACCACCAACAAACTGATGCACAGCACCCCGAGGGCCCACCACCGGCGTGGATCGGCCGCCCGGTCCTCCGTCGCGACTTCCGTGTTCGTGGACATCCCGCACTCCCTCCGTATCGACTTGCACAGCAATGTGCAAGTTAGCCACTTGCACAACAGTGTGCAAGTGGGGATGATCGGGTGGTGACGGACAACTCGACGGCGGGCGCCGGTAGGCGCGGAACCACGTCGAAACGGCAGATCGTGATCGACGCGGCCATCGACGTCCTGGGGAGACAGCCCGACGCGAGCATCGCGGACATCGCGGCCGCAGGAGGAATAGCGCGGCGAACCATCTACGGCCACTTCCCGACTCGGCACGATCTGATCGTGGGCATCGCGGAATCGGCCGCCGCCGACCTGACCGCGATCATCCCGGCGCGTGCGGCCCTGCCCGCGGAACCGGATCGCGCGGTCGCAGCTCTCGCCATGATCACCTGGCCCGTCGCGGGCCGCTACCGGGCACTGCTCGGCATCGGGCGGCAGGAACTGGGCGACGATCGCGTGCTGGAACTGTTGGCCCCCGGCCGCGAGTTGTCGCTCGACCTGGTCGAAGCAGGGCAACGGTCGGGGCTCTTCCCGGCCTACCTGCCGCCCAGCACCATCGTGACGCTGACCGACGGGGCGACACTCGACCTGCTCGCCGACGCGGATGCCGGGAACTCGGCCGACCCGGCGCGCGATGTCGCCGTCGTGGCCCTGGTCATCGCCGGCCTGGGTGCGACCGACGCCATCGCCGTGGTCGATGCGGTCACGGCCGACGGATCGACCCCGCGTTCCGGATGATTCCGGTCGCCGAACGACCTTGTGTCAAGCACGCTTGACATGCAACACTGTCGGCGAGCGTCAAGCACACTTGACACCGAGCGAAGGGCGCCACCGTGGACAACGATCCGGGAACCGACTCGACGTCCACCGCTGACGTCTCGCGAAGCCGTTGGGGCCGAACGACTGTCGGTACGAAGAACGTGTCCGCTCTGCTGGTCGCGATTCCGATCGGCGTCGTCGTGGCGGTGGTCGTCGCGACTGTCGTCGTGGCCACCGGTACCGCCGGCACCCCTGCGGTCGTCGGAGGGCTCGCGATGGCATTCGCCTTCGGTTGGGCCGCGGCCGCCCTGGCCTGGGTACTGACGGTCGACCGGAACACGCTCGACGGCGCTCCGCGTGATCCCGAGCGCTCGATCGAGAGCGTCTGGCACGACCGCGCGGCGAGCGGTGCGTTCGGGGACGTCCTGCTCGTGACCGGTACGGCGACGACGGTGGTGGCGCTGACCGGATTCGAGATGCCCACCGCCGTGGCACTCGCGTCGGTGGTGGCCCTGGCCATGGGCTCGTTCGGCCTGCGGTACGCCGTTCTGCAGCGGCGAGGCTGACGCGGGGTGCGGAACCGACTGCCCGAACTACGGCGAGAGCGCACCTGGTCGCAGCAGCAGTTGGCCGACGCGCTCGGCGTCTCGCGCCAGACCGTCATCTCCATCGAGCGCGGTCGCTTCGACCCCTCCCTGCCCCTGGCGTTCCGTCTGGCTCGCGTTTTCGAGTGCCCCATCGAGGCCATCTTCGACGACGCCGAATCCACGCAGGAGTGAGTGCGCTCCGTCACCCGGACGCTGCCGTCCCCACCGAAGGCTGCTTCCTGCGGACCACTCCTGCACCGCAACGGAATCGGGCGATCGGCTCGGACCGCGCGTGCCCCCGACGTGACGCGGGGACTTCTGTGCGCTCGACAGCGCACTCGCCGCCCGGGCAGCGGCGCTGATGCCGAACGCCACGATCGTCCCGACGCACTACGAGGGGTGGAGCCACTTCACGGAAGGTGCAGACGACCTCGTGGCGCGTTTCCGCGAGGCCGGGCTCGCGGATCGGCTCGCGTTCGCCTGACGTCGAGCGTAGGTACAGGTATCAGGATCGAACGATTGACAAATCGACTCCAGACCGCCTGCACCGTGGGCGCCGGTCAGCAGCACCGCCGCGCAGCGCTGCGCGTTCCGCTCGGCGAGGGCGTCGACCACGAGGACGAGGAACTCGTCGCACATGCGTTGTGCGGCAACGACGATCGCGGAGGGGAACTTCGTCCCCGACCGGGTCCTCGACACCGCGTTCGCCGCCTCTCTACGGCGGGCAGGCACCTCGTCCCGTTCGAACGCGACCGGGCACCCCTCGGCGGTCACCACGGGATCCCGCGACGCCGCAGCGGTCGGAGGCTAAACTCCGACCGTCATCGGAGGGTCCAGCAGACCGCGCGTCTGCACCGGTCGCCAGAGAGCAGCTCGAGGCGGGGCATCCGAACCGAATGCGAGGCGCTGTGCTCCGCCCGTTCTCTTGTGCTGTCCTGCTCGTCTCCGCCTGCCTGCTCGTCTCCGTGTCGGGGTGTTCCCTCGGCGACGACGCGGACGCCGGACAGGGCGACGACACCGTCACCGCCGACACCACCGGCACTGCCGGCAGTTCTGTCGTCGGCCACGGCGGTGTCACGCTGCCGCTCCCCGGCTCCGCGTTCGACTACCAGCTCGGCGGCGGGTATCCCCCGCCGCCCGGCGTGACGGTGGTCGCCCGCGACCGCACCGATCGGCCCGCGGACGCCGGGTACGACATCTGCTACGTCAACGGTTTCCAGACGCAGCCGGCGGAGTCCGAGTCCTTCGCCGACGCGAATCCCGATCTGGTGCTGCGGGTCGACGGCGAGCCGCTGGTGGACCTCGGGTGGCCGGACGAGTACGTCTACGACACCTCCACCGACGCCAAGCGTTCCGCCCTCGCGGCCGTCGTCGCTCCGTGGATCGAGCAATGCCGGAACGACGGCTACAAGGCGGTGGAGATCGACAACCTCGACTCCTACACCCGCTCGAACGACATGCTGAGCGCCGACGACAACCTGGCCCTGGCACGGCTGTTCGCCGACACCGCTCACCGGGCCGGCCTGGCCATCGCCCAGAAGAACACGGCCGACCGGGCGGGCTAGCTCCGCAGCGCGGGATACGACTTCGCGATCACCGAGTCCTGCATCGAGTTCGAGGAATGCGCCGACTACACCGAGCACTACGATGTCGTCCTGGACATCGAGTACACCGACGAGCTGGGTCGTGACTCCTTCGACATGGCGTGCGCGGACACGGACCCTGCGCTCTCGGTGATCCTGCGCGATCACGACCTCGTGAAGCCCGACGACGAGGCCTACGTCTTCGACAGCTGACGCTCCTGACTGCCCTGTGTCGTGGACTGTCGACTCCTCGGTCGAAAGCTGACCGTCCACGTTCCACACGTCAGAATCGAGCGTCGACGAGCCTCTGCGCGACCTCGACGAGCGCGTCGATGTTGTCGGGGGGCCGGCCGTACGGTCCGGTCGAGGCCGCGGCGAAGTAGAGGCCGTCCCCCATGAGAAGGACGGCCTCCGCCACGGCAGGATCGGCGATCTGCTCGTTCAACACGTCGAGCCAGGATTGCCGAATTCGCGCGAGGGTCTGCTGCGCGACCGCATTCGACCCCTGACTGAGGCGCATGGTGGCCACCACGGCGCGGTCGACGGGAGTGTCGTGGAACGTCGAGGTGCGGAGGTGATAGACCGCAGCGCCCTCTGGGTGCGCTCGCATCCGTCGGACGTCCTCGGCCGCAACCTACTGGGACGCAACAACTCTGGATCATCGATTCCTACCCGCTGGTTCTGGCAGGGCTCCTCGTCGCGATGGGAAGCCTGGGCGATCGCATCGGACGGCGACGACTGCTTCTCGTCGGCGCGACCGGCTTCGCCGCCGTATCCGTCGTCGCGGCCTACTCCCAGTCCGCCGAGATCCTGATCGCAGCACGCGTCGGCCTCGGCCTGTTCGGTGCCACCTTGATGCCCGCGACCCTGTCTCTGCTGCGCAATCTGTTCACCGATCGATCCGAGCGCCGCCTGGCCATCGCGATCTGGTCCGCCTCCATCGGCGCGGGAGCCGCCATGGGACCGGTCGTCGGCGGGTTTCTGCTGGAGCACTTCTGGTGGGGCTCGGTGTTCCTGTTCGCGGTCCCCCTTCTCGTTCCCCTGTTGCTGCTCGCACCCGCTCTGGTGCCCGAATCCAAGGATCCGCACCCCGCACGTGTCGACGCGGTCAGCATCGCCCTGTCCCTGCTCGCGCTGACCCCGATCGTGTACGCGATCAAGGACTCGGCGAACGGCGGAAGTTGGTCGGGAACCGCCGTGCCCGCAGTGATCGGCGCGCTGGCCGTGTGGCTGTTCGTCCGCCGTCAGCTCCGGCGGCCCGACCCCATGTTCGACGTCCGCCTGTTCACCGTGCCCGCGTTCGCCGGCGCCGTGGTGGTCAACCTGCTCTCGATCTTCGCGCTCGTCGGATTCCTGTACTTCGTTTCGCAACACCTCCAGCTCGTCGTCGGGCTGGGCCCCATGCAGGCAGGGCTTCGCCTGGTGCCGGGCATTCTGGCGATGATCGCCGCCGGTCTCTTGGCGGTGCTCCTGGCGCGGGTACTGCGGCCGGCGGTGATCATCTCCGCAGGAATGACCCTGGCGGCGCTAGGGTACGGAACGATCGCGGTGTTCGCCGAGCCGACAGCGGTGTGGCCCTTCGTGATCGCGTTTGCTGTCCTCGGTGGAGGTATCGGAGTGGCCGAGACCATTTCCAACGACATGATCCTGTCGACGGCTCCTCCGGAGAAGGCCGGTGCAGCGGCCGCGATCTCGGAGACGGCCTACGAGATCGGCGCCGTCACCGGCACATCGGTGCTCGGCGCGATCCTGTTGGCGAAGTACCGCGCCGACGTCGTCACGCCCGACAGCGCCGGGCTGGACACGTCGGCGGCGAGTGAGACTCTCGGTGGCGCCCGCACCGTGGCGGACCGACTGCCGACCGCCCGGGCCGACGGACTGCTCGACTCGGCAGCGAACGCCTTCACCGGCGGGGTGGTCCTCACGTCTGCCGTCGCGGCATGCCTGATGGTCGTGGCCGGCGGCGCCGCGTGGCTGATCATGCGGGCAATCCCCGCCGGCCAACGCGACGATGCCGGCGAGCACTGAGACGGCTGTTCTACCGTTCACGTACACAGTGCCCCAACGTCGCACCACCGGAGGTCCCATGAACGAGAGCCGTTTCCCCCTGACCGAGATCGGCGAACTTCCCGCGGACCTCCGGGAGCGGATCGACCCGATCGTCGAGAAATCGGGGTTCGTGCCCAACATCTTTCGCGCGCTCGGCCACCGACCGAACGAGATGCGAGCATTCTTCGACTATCACGATCTTCTGATGGATCAGCCCGGGCCGCTCACCAAGGCCGAGCGAGAACTGGTCGTGGTGGCCTCCTCCGGGGCCAACCGATGCGTGTACTGCGTGGTCGCCCACGGCGCCATCCTCCGGGTACGGACGAAGGATCCTCATATCGCCGACCGGGTCGCCACCAATCCGGAGCAGGCGCGATTGACCGATCGGGAGCGCGCCATCGTCGATGTGGCGCTCGCTCTGACCAGGACACCGGAACGCTTCTCCGACAACGACGTCGACGCCGCTCGAGCAGCCGGTCTCTCGAACGAGGAGATCTGGGACGTGGGTGCGATCACGGCGTTCTTCGCCGCGTCGAACCGTCTCGCACATCTGACCGGGGTCGTGCCCAACGCCGAGTTCCACACGATGGGCCGGTGAGCTCGACGCCGTCCCCTTGTGTCAAGCACGCTTGACATGCGACCCTGTCGGCACGCGTCGAGCACACGTGACACCGAGCGAAGAGAACCGCGGTGGACGATCCGGGAATCGACACCGCATCGACAGCTGACGCATCGCGAAGTCGCTGGGGCCGAACGACGGTCGGCTCCCATCACCTGTCCGCCCTGTGGCTGGCGGTTCCCATCGGTGTCGTCGTCGCGGTGGTCGTCGCGGTCGTCGTCGTGGACACCGGTTCCATCGGCACTCCCGCCGGCGTCGGACAGCTCGCCATGGCGTTCGCCTTCGGCTGGGCCGCAGCCGGCCTGGCCTGGGTGGTGGCGGTCGACAGGAACACGATCTCCGGCGCTCCGCGAGATCCCGATCGGTCGATCGAGAGCGTCCGGCACGACCGCGCGGCGAGCGGAGCGTTCACCGACGTCTTGCTCGTCACCGGAACGGCGGCGACCGTGGTGTCACTGACCGGATTCGACATGCCCGCCTCCGTGGCGCTCGCGTCGGTGCTCGTCGTGGCCATGGGCTCGTTCGGGCTGCGGTACCTCGTCCTGCGGCGGCGAGGCTGACGCGGGGTGCGGAACCGCCTACCCGAGCTGGCCTCGTCGACGAGGACGCGGGCGATGCGCTCACCGATTTCGGCGGTGGCGCCGTGACGGCTGGCAGTGGCGACCACGATGCGTCTCGATGCCATGGGGCTTCGCTCCTGTCGCTCCGCAGGGATCGTCGCGATCGACGATGTTCACGACGTCATCGTCGCGCGCAGCAGTGCGGCCTCGTCAGCGACGAGGGACATCGACGGAGGCAACGAAAGACCCTCGGGTCGAGTGGCTTCGGGCCCGAGAGCGTCGATGCACTTGACCGTCGATTCACCAATCGTCAATATAGACGGGTGTCGAAGCAAACCGTGGCCGTCCCAGCGACCAGCGGCGGATGCTGTTCACCGCTGACCCGCGAACCTCTGACCACCGACTGGGCCGGTGATCTCGCGCGGATGTTCAAGGCACTGGGCGACCCGGCCCGTCTGCGCCTATTGAGCCTGGTGGCCAGCCACGAGAACGGCGAGGCCTGCGTCTGCGACATCTCCGGCTCGTTCGACCTGTCGCAGCCGACCATCTCCCACCACCTCAAGGTGCTTCGCGAGGCCGGCCTCCTGGACTGCGAGCGCCGCGGAACCTGGGTCTACTACTGGGTCGTTCCCGCTGCGCTGCAACAGTTGTCGGCGGTGCTCGCCGCTGCAGATCCCACCGCGGACGACTCGGACGTCTCCGACACCGGGCTGGTGACGGCGTGAGCACCGCGGCGAACACCGCCGTCCACCCCGCCGTCGTCGGCAAGCTGTCCACGCTCGATCGTTTCCTGCCGGTCTGGATCGGCGTCGCGATGGTCCTCGGACTGCTGCTCGGTCGCTTGGTTCCGGGGATGGACGACGCGCTGTCGTCCATCTCCGTCGACGGCGTCTCGCTCCCCATCGCGATCGGCCTGCTGATCATGATGTACCCGGTGCTGGCCAAGGTCCGCTACGACCGGCTCGACACCGTCACCGGCGACAAGAAGCTCCTGCTCGGTTCCCTTGCCCTGAACTGGATCTTGGGACCGGCGTTGATGTTCGCCCTCGCCTGGCTGTTCCTTCCCGACCTGCCCGAGTACCGCACCGGCCTCATCATCGTCGGGCTCGCCCGGTGCATCGCGATGGTCATCATCTGGAACGACCTCGCCTGCGGCGACCGCGAAGCCGCAGCCGTCCTCGTGGCGATCAACTCGGTCTTCCAGGTGGTCATGTTCGCCGTCCTCGGCTGGTTCTACCTCTCGGTTCTCCCCGGCTGGCTCGGCCTCGACCAGACCACCATCGAGGCATCGCCGTGGCAGATCGCGAAGTCCGTCCTGATCTTCCTGGGCATCCCGTTGATCGCCGGATTCGCTTCGCGCCACTTCGGGGAACGCGCCAAGGGCCGCGACTGGTACGAGACCTCGTTCATCCCGAAGATCGGGCCGTGGGCACTCTACGGGCTGCTGTTCACCATCGTCGTTCTCTTCGCCCTGCAGGGCGACCGCATCACCTCCCAGCCCCTCGACGTCGTCCGTATCGCACTGCCGCTGCTGGTGTACTTCGCGGTGATGTGGGGCGGCGGATACGCACTCGGCGCAGCGATGGGCCTGGGCTACGAGCGAACCACCACCCTGGCGTTCACCGCGGCGGGCAACAACTTCGAGCTCGCCATTGCCGTCGCAATCGCCACGTACGGCGCCACGTCCGGCCAGGCCCTCGCCGGCGTCGTCGGACCGTTGATCGAAGTACCTGTCCTAGTGGGCCTGGTGTACGTCTCTCTCGCTCTCCGCAGGCGTTTCACCTCCTCGCCGATCGCGCCGGTATCCCAGAGCAAGGAATCGTGATGTCCGAGCACTGCGCACACCTGACGCACTTCCGCCGCTGAACACCCGAAAGGTGCAGTCCCCCATGTCCGACACACCCAGTGTGCTGTTCGTCTGCGTGAAGAACGGCGGCAAATCGCAGATGGCCGCCGGGCTGATGCGCAAGGCCGCCGGCGATGACGTCGAGGTGCATTCCGCCGGCACCGCCCCCGGAAACGCGGTCAATGCACTGTCCGCCGAGACGCTGCTCGAGGTCGGGGTCGACCTGACCGGCGAGTACCCCAAGCCGATCGATCCGGACCTGCTGGCGCGGATGGACTACGTGATCACCCTCGGCACCGAAGCAACCGTCGACCCGGTCGAGGGACCGATTTACCTGACCTGGCACACCGACGAGCCCTCGACGCGGGGGATCGAGGGCATCGAGCGAATGCGCCTGGTGCGCGACGACATCGCCGCCCGCGTCGACGAACTCGCTGCCCGCCTGAGGGACTGACGCCATCACCGCACCGCACACCGACGGCACGAACCCGATGACCACCGCCCGAACCCGGGTGGTGGTCATCGGCGGCGGTCAGGCAGGCCTCGCCGCCGGGTACTACTTACGCCGAGCAGGCCTCGAGTACACGATTCTCGACGACCAGCCGGCCGCTGGTGGGTCCTGGCGGGACCACTGGCCGTCGTTGCATCTGTTCTCCCCCGCCGCGCACTCCCGGTTGCCCGGGTGGCCGATGCCCCCGTCGTCACAGGAGTTCCCACCCGGATCGCACGTCGTGGGTTACCTGAGCGCGTACGAACAACGCTACGAGCTGCCGGTGCGGCGACCGGTCTCCGTGACCGCGGTGCGCCGCAACGGTTCCGGGTACCGGATCGACACCACAGCGGGATCCTGGTCGGCCGAGGCGGTGATCAACGCGACCGGCACCTGGTCCCGGCCGTTCTGGCCCACCTACCCCGGCATGCGATCGTTCCGGGGCCGCCAGATTCACACCGCGCAGTACGACGGGCCCGGCACCGTCACCGGGCGCCGGGTCGCCGTCGTCGGGGGCGGCAACTCCGCCGCGCAAATTCTCGCCGAGATCTCCACCGTCGCCGACACACTGTGGTTCACCACCCGGCCGCCGCGGTTCCTGCCCGACGACGTCGACGGTCGTGTGCTGTTCGACGTCGCCACCCGGCGCGCCCGCGCACTCGCCGCCGGTGACGACACCGGCGGTGTGGCCGGGCTGGGCGATGTCGTCATGGTGCCGTCGGTGCGGGACGCCCGTGATCGCGGCGCCCTGCGGGCGCGCACGATGTTCGCCGCACTCACGACCGACGGTGTCGTCACCGACGACGGCGGCGTCGAACGGATCGATGCGGTGGTGTGGTGCACCGGATTCCGGCCGGCGCTACGACATCTCCGTCCGTTGCACCTGCCCACCGCTGACGGCGGCATCGCGATGGACGGGCTGCACGCCGCCGGCGAACCCACCATGGTCTTCCTCGGCTACGGCGACTGGACCGGCCCCGCATCCGCGACACTCATCGGCGTCGGCCGCACCGCACGATATGCGGTGGAGCACCTCACCTCGACCCTGACCTGAGCGGTAGCCAGTGTCGGGTGCGCGATGCACCGTGCGGACGCCGACCGGTGTCAGCAGCAGGTGGTGTTCGTCGCCCCTGCGGGGGCCGCATCGGCGCGAACGCTGGGTGCGGGCGCCGGGATCGGCTGCGAACCGAAGGTGTCGGAGTCCGCGAGAACGGTGTAGATCTCCCAGCGCTCCCCACCGGGTCCCGTCACCCACACCTTGTCCTGGGTGGCGAAACAGCAGGTGGTGCCGATCTCCTCGTCGGTGAACAACCCCTCGCCGGTCAGGCGGGCAATCTCCTCGTGCACCCGGCCCGACGAGTCGACCTCGACGCCGAGATGGTTGATGGTGCCGCCCTGGCCGGGGTTCTCGATCAGCACCAGCTTCAAGGGCGGTTCGGTGATGGCGAAGTTGGCGTAGCCGGGCTTGACCTTCGCCGGCGCCACGCCGAAGAGCTTGCTGTAGAACGTGATCGCGGTGTCGATGTCGTCGACGTCGAGGGCGAGCTGAGCACGGGACATCCGAACCTCCAGGGTTGCGACATATGTCGAATAGTTGTCCGTCATAGGGTGCGCCACGTCTTCGATATATGTCAAGGAGGTTGTAGAGTCGGGACCGTGCCCAAGACGTTGCCGATCATCGACACCACCACGCCGGTGTGCTGCGAACCCGTCTCCGCTGCGCCGATGGACGAACATGCCGCGCTCGAGGTGGCCGTACGACTGAAAGCGCTCGCGGACCCGATGCGCATCCGGTTGATGTCCTTGCTGCTCACCGACACCGCAGGGGCGATGTGCACGTGCGACCTCGCCGGCGCGCTGGAACTCGCCGAGTCGACCGTCAGCCACCACCTCGGGCAACTGCGTCGGGCGGGCATGGTGGCCTCCGAACGCCGGGGCATGAACGTCTACTACTCGGCGCGCCCCGAGGCGCTCGACGCGCTTCGCGCCGTCCTGGACCCTGCGTGCTGCCGATGAGGGTGCCGCTGGAGGATCGACTCGCCGTTCGCCCGCTGGGGAGACGTGTTCGGCGAAGCCACCATCGCCTCGGCGATGATCGACCGCACCGTCCACCGGACCCTCGACGTGGACCGAGCGCCGACAGCAGCTGGAGGTGGCGCTTACCATCGTGATGTGCCCACTGTCGTCCCGTGCCCCTTGGCGTGACCTGCTGATGCGGAGAGTTTCCGGTGAGCTCGAGACGTCGGTCCTGGTCCTTCTCGGACAGCCGCGCAATTTGAGCCCCCTGTCAGGATTGAACTGACGACCTTTCGCTTACAAGGCGAGTGCTCTACCACTGAGCTAAGGAGGCGCGCCCGGCGAACCGGACGCGGCCATCATAACGGCCCGTCCGTCGCACCTGTCCCGTCGACCACGACGTTGTTGCCCCCGTCCCGCTTGGCGCGGTACATGGCGAGGTCCGCGCGGTCGAGCAGTCGGCCGAGCATGGTGGGACAGAGGCCTTCCCACCCGGCGACGTCCTCGACGGCGACGCCGACGGACGCCGTCACCGGGGCCCGGTCGTTCGTCCGGTGGATCTCGGTGACCAGGGACCGCGCGAAGGCTCGGGCGTCGTCGCCGGGCACCACGACGGCGAACTCCTCGCCGCCCAGTCGCGCGGAGACGGCGCCGGGTGGGCTGAGTTCCTCGATCCGCGCGGCGGTGGCGCGCAGAACGTCGTCGCCGACGGCGTGGCCGAAGCGGTCGTTGACGGACTTGAACGCGTCGAGGTCCAGGCAAAGGACGGACAGGTGGGACGGACGGTGGTCCCTCATCAGGGCCTCGACGGCGGAATGCATCCCTCGTCGATTGCGAAGACCGGTCAGCTGGTCGAACAGGGCGCGGGAGGCGTCGTTCCGCAGCGCCGTGAGGAAGACGTGGTTGAGAGTCGACGCGGTGAAGAGCAAACCGAGTACCAGGACGAATGTGGCGACCACCTCCGGGGCCGGTGCGACACCGGCGGACAGCACTCGGGCGAAGACCACCACGGACACGAGGAGCGACCACGCCTCCTGCGCCACGAACACCCGCGCGTCGTGCATTGCGGTGACGTAGTTGCCGACGGTCACCATGATCGCGACCGCGTAGAGACTGAGGGTGCTCGGCGGCGTGGACAGAATGCCGACGGGGATGGCGACGCCGGCGTAGACGATGAAGGCGAGCGAGCCGCGACGGCTCGGGAACGTCCCCCGCGCCCACCAGCACCCGGCTCCGACGGCGCTCACCGCAGCGATCAGCAACTGCACGGTCGCCCCGTTGGCCACGGGCGAGAACACCAGGACGACCGCGATGATCGCGACGAGGAAACACCCGGCCGCCGTGACATATGGCGCCCGACGCAGCAGTGGGTGGGCGCGATGGTAATCGCGGATCCACTCGTAGTCGGGCGCCGCCGACCACCAGTCCCTCAGTGCGCTCACGCCGCCACCAGTTCTCCTCGCGGGCGCCCGACGGGCGCGCTGTTGCACCCGCACCACAGTCTCGTGTTCGGGATTCAAGCACACGGAACAACGGCCCGAGCCATTTCGGTACCAGGTCCGGGTTTCGCACCGGAAACCGTCACCGAGCCCGCCCCGTCGAGCGGGTCACGGCGGGCGCCGAGACGACGCCCCGGACCAGGGAACACACAGGCGGGGCCGGTACCTTCTCCAAGCAAGAGCACCTTCAGCGATCACCCCCGCACACCCCTTCGACGGCCGAGAGAGAGGCATGACGTTCCTGCAGGGCCTGACGTCGACATTGCGCCGGATGACCGGCGAACGACGGGCCATCGTCGACACCCCGGCGGGCGCTCCGAGCCCGCTCAAGCCCATCGATCTCACGGACGACGCGTCCGTGGCCGAGGTTCTCGACCTCGCCGTCCGTGTCGGCGAGGTGACGCTTGCGGCGGGCACCGGCGCCATCGACACCGCGGCCCAGGTGCAGTTCGTCGCCGCGACGTACGGGTTGAACCGCTGCGACGTGGACGTCACGTACAACTCGATCACCATCAGCGCCTACCGCGGCCCCACGTTGCCGCCGGCGAGCACCATGCGCATCGTCCACTACCGGTCGATGGACTTCACCCGCCTGGCCGCCGTCGACGGCCTCGCGCGCAAGATTCGCCTACAGGTACCGACACCGTCGGACGCCCTGGCAGAACTCGACGACATCATCACCGCCCCCCACCCCTACAACCGGTGGATCGCCACGCTCGCCTGGGCGGGGATGGCGGCGGCGATCTCGGTGCTGCTCGGCGGTGGAGTGCTGGTGGCCGTGGTCAGCTTCCTCACCACGATGGTGATCGACCGGGTCGGCCGCGTCCTCAACCGCGCCGGGCTTCCGTTCTTCTTCCAGCAGGTGGTGGGCGGGTTCATCGCCTCGGCGCCGGCGATCACGCTCTACTCGTATCAGGCCGAGCTGGGCATCTCGATCTCCCCGTCGCAGATCATCGCGGCCGGAGTGACCGTGCTGCTCTCGGGTCTGTCACTGGTGGGCTCGGTGCAGGACGCCATCACCGGCGCTCCCATCACCGCGGCGGCCCGGTTCTTCGAACTCCTCATGATGACCGGCGGCATCATCGCGGGCGTCGCGACGACGCTCCGGCTCGCCGCCCTGCTCGGCGCGGAGCTTCCCGTGCTGAGCAACGTCGCTCCCCCGGACATCACCGAGGTGCCGACGAAGGTGCTCGCGGGTGCCGTGGCGTCGGCGTTCTATGCCCTGGCCTGCTATGCGGAGCAGCGGGGTCTCTCCGCGGCGTTCGCCGGCGGATTCGCGGGCGCGTTGTTCTTCCTGATCGCGCAGCAGGTGGGGTTCGGCCCCGTGCTCTCGAGCGCGATCGCCGCGACGGTGGTCGGCTTCGTCGGCGGTCTGCTCGCCCGTCGCGCGCTGATTCCGCCGCTGATCGTGGCCGTCGCGGGCATCACGCCGCTGCTGCCCGGCCTCTCGGTCTACCGAGGGCTGTTCGCCCTCCTCGGCGATCAGACGCTGCTGGGCATGAGCGCCCTGCTGGCCGCGCTGGGAACGGGCGGTGCGCTGGCGGGTGGAGTCACCCTGGGGGAATGGGGGGCGCGGACGCTGCGCCGGCCGCGCATCGTCGAGCGGGCCGGATCGCTGCGTCGCCCGTCTCTGAAAGTGGTGCGTCCGGACGCTCGACGGATCAAGCGCCCGGACGCCGTGCGATCGCTGCTGCCCATCCGCAACCGGAAACCCATGGACGGCCGGTGGGACGGAGAGCGCTGACGGATCAGCTGGAGGGGTTCTCCGCGCGCTGACGCGCGTCCTCCTCCATGGCCTCGCGCAGGCTGCGGGGGCGCATGTCGGTCCAGTTCTGCTCGACGTACTCGAGGCACGCCTTGCGGCTCTCCTCGCCGAACACCACGCGCCAGCCCTGCGGAACCTCGGCGAACGTCGGCCACAGGGAATGCTGATCCTCGTCGTTGACCAGAACGTAGAAGCGTCCGTCTTCGTCGTCGAACGGGTTGGTGCTCATCTTGCCTCGCTCACTGCAAAAGTCGGCGCCGGGCGATCCCGACGGTCTGCGGTCCGGTCGACCCTAGCAAGCGTCGCCGACCCGCCACGTCGCACGAGGACGGAGTGGAGAATTTCACCGGACCGCACCGCGACGTTGGAGAGCAGGGACGACGTGATCCCGTGCGTCGATTCCGTGCCGCCCTGGAGGTAGACGGCGGTACGACCGTCGTCGTCACCGTCCTCATCTGCGACCAGCCGGTAGTCCCGCGTGACGACGCGCGGCGCGTCGTCGTCGGGAGCCAGGTCGCCGAGCAGGGGACGCAGCGGCGACGGTCGGAATCCGGTGGCGAGCACCAGGGCGTCGCAGACGAGGGTGTCGGCGATGCCGTCGATGCCGTCCCGCACGGTGACCTCGATGCCGTCGGCGGTCTCGACGGCGGCGTCGATCGTGGACGCGCGGCGCATGAACAGCCTGCGGTGCCCGCTCACCCGTTCGGCGTACTCGGTGCGGTAGAGCTCCTCGATGAGGTCGAGATCCACCACCGAGTAGTTGGTGCTGCGATGCAGCGCCAGCAGCCGGGCGCGCTCGTCGGCCGGGGCGCGGTGCAACTCGTCGACCGCCTCGGGATCGAAGATGCGGTTGGCGTAGGGGCTGTCGTCCGCCGGGCTGTAGCCGTACCGCGCGAAGATGCTGTGCACCTCCGCGTGCGGGTGGTGCGCGTGGAGGTACTGCACCACCTCGGCCGCGGACTGCCCGGCGCCGAGCACCGCGAAGCGTCCGTGCGTGGGGCGGGGCAGCTCGGCCATCCGGCCGAGGAAGTCGTGATTGTGGAAGCACCGCGCCGAGAGAGTCGCCCACTCGGGCACCCGCTGCTGCAGGCCGGCCCCGACCGCGACGTTGCGGGTATGGAGGACCCGGCCGTCGTCGCACTGCACGACGAGCTCGTCGCCGACGCGCCGCACTGCGGTGACGGACGTGCCGTAACGCACGTCGGCGTCCACGCGGTCTGCCGCCCACGACAGGTAGTCGTGGAACTCGAGCCGGGTGGGGAAGAACGTCTGGTGGTTGACGAAGTCGACCAACCGGCCGCGCGCGAACAGGTACTGGAAGAAGGTGTACTCGCTGCTCGGGTTGCGGAACGTCGCGAGGTCCTTCGGGAAGGCGATCTGCATGGTCGCGCCCTCGAGCAGCATGCCGGGATGCCACCCGAAGGCATCCTGCCGCTCGACGAAGACCGCGCGCACCTGCTCGCCGGGGGCGCAGGACCGGTTGTGTTCCTCGATCGCGATGGCCAACGCGAGGTTGGCCGGGCCGAAGCCGATACCGACCACGTCCAGCGTGTCGTCACCCGTCATGTGTCCACCCCTTCGGCTGCGATTGCACCCGGCGAGCTTAGCGTAGCCTTGCCTTTCCCACTAGGGCGTGCGAGCCTCCTCGAGCCGGGCCGTGAGCAGGTCCACGAACCGACCGATCGCCTTGCTGTCCGTTCCGCCCGGAACGACCAACTGGACGAACAAGGCTGAGCCCGTGGGTGGTTCGTGCACGCTCAGCGTGAGGTCCGCATCGGG
This sequence comes from Rhodococcoides kroppenstedtii, assembly GCF_900111805.1. Classification (GTDB taxonomy): domain Bacteria; phylum Actinomycetota; class Actinomycetes; order Mycobacteriales; family Mycobacteriaceae; genus Rhodococcoides; species Rhodococcoides kroppenstedtii. The sequence goes on along the minus strand of NZ_FOJN01000008.1, from coordinate 124,327 downwards.
TCGGCCCACCGGAATCGGGAGTACCGACACGCCGCCGAGATCGGCGACGCGGTGGTGCACCATCGCGAGCGGCGGCCGCAGGAGGTCCGGTCGGCCGGCCGCGTCCACGATGTCCCGGTACGACGGGCCCGGTCGATCGAGCGCGTCGATGGTCGCGTCGCGCACCGCTCGGGTGACCTCGGCCAGATCGCCGATGGCGTTCACCCGCAGGGGGACCCGGTCCGCGAACCCGCCCACCATCGGATGCGTGCGGGCGTCGTCGCGGCCGGCCACCAGCGTTGCCACGGTGACGTCCTCGCCGCCGCCCGCGTCGGCCACCGCGAGCGCGAACGCCGCGTGCATCACCGAGGCCAGTCCCGTTCCGGCGGCCGCGGCGACCCGGTCGAGCGACGCCCGCAACTCGGCGTCGACGTCGACGAGGACCGCGTCGGTTCCGTTGTCGCCGAACGTGATCGGCAGGGTCGGCGATGGCGCGTCCGCGAGATGCTCACGCCAGTAGCGCGTGGCGCCGTCCGCCGCGGCGCGACGGTCCACCGCCCACTGCGCGACGTCGGAGTACGTCAGCGGCAGGTCGTCGCCGGTCCCCGCGAACATCTCCGTGAGCAGCGGGACCACCGACCACTCGTCCACCGCGGCGTAGTGCATGACCAGCAGCAGGGCGCGACGGTCCGCGTCGTCGAGCAGGACCGCCCGCAGGCCGGGCCGCGCCGTCAGGTCGAGTGGTTCCTGCGCGATCTCGAACGCTCGTCTGCCGAGGTCGCCGGAGACGACGACCCGCTCCAGGGCCACCGGATACGCGGGCACGACCGACGCCGCGTCGGGCGCGATCACCGATCGCAGCGGCTCGTGACGGGCGGCGACGGCTGCCAACGCCGCGGCGAGCTCGTCCCCGGTCCGGTCACCGGGGTCGACCAGCAGGGCGTGATGCGCGGGCGCCGCTGAGACGTCGTGCGGCAGCACGGCTTCCTGCATCGGTGCGAGCGGCACACGGACCGGTCGATCCGTCCGTGGCGTCAACATCGGCGCCGTCGACGCCGACCGCCCTGTCAGTCGTTCCGCCAACGCCGCCGCGGTGGGTGCGTCGAACACGTCGCGCACGGTCACCTCGACCCCGAGCCGCGATCGAAGGGCGGACACCCATCCCATGGCGGCCATGGAATGTCCACCGACGTCGAAGAAATCGTCGTCGATGCCGAGTTCCGCACCGCCGGGACGATCCGCGAGCCCCAGCACCTCCGCGGCAGCCGCGAGTACCACGCGCTCGGTCTCCGTCCGCGGCGGTCGACCGCCCAGCAGGCCCCCGAGATCGGGGTCCGGGAGCGCCGCGCGGTCGAGCTTGCCGTTGGGGGTCAACGGCAGCGATCCCGGCAGCACCATCACCACACTGGGCACCATGTAGTCCGGCAGCGCGGTCGCCGCGTGGGCGCGGACGTCCTCGCCGCGCAGCCCGTCCGCCCCGGTCACGTAGCCGACCAACCGGGTGGCAGGGCCGTCGCCCACGGCGATCACGGCCGTCTGGTCGACGCCGTCCGCCGACGCCAGAGCCGCCATCACCTCACCGGGCTCGATGCGGAAACCGCGGACCTTGAGCTGATCGTCGGCGCGGCCGAGGAAGTCGAGCGATCCGTCCGTGCGCCACCGGGCACGGTCCCCGGTGCGGTACATCCGACCGGCGCCGTGCGGATCGGCGACGAACCCGTGCGCCGTGAGATCCGGCCGTCCGAGGTAACCGCGCGCGAGTCCCCGTCCGGCGATGTACAACTCGCCTGCCACCCCGATGGGCACGGGGCGCAGCCGTGCATCGAGCACGTAGGCCTGCTCGTTGGGGTCCGGGACGCCGATCGGCACCGCGGCGGTCCAGCCCGGCCGCGCCTGCCACAGCGTGTTGTTGACGGTGGCCTCGGTGAGTCCGTACGCCGCGAGCAGGTTCAGCCGCTCCGACCAGGCCGAGATCACCGCCGGCGGCACGGTTTCCGTGCCCACGAGCACCGTGCAGTCCTCGGGCAGCAGGCAGTCCGGCGGCAGGGCCGCCATCAGCGACGGCGGCAGAATCGCGTGCGTCACCGCATGGCGGGCACAGAATTCCGTCAGCTCCGGGCCCGCGACCCGCGCGTCGTCGGGCACCACGACCAGCCGAGAACCCGTGCACAGAGCCATGGCCAGTTCGAAGACGGCCACGTCGAACCCGATGGACGCGAACTGCAGCACCACCGAGCCCGTCGTCAGCCGCATCCGGTCCTCGGCCGTCGCCACCAACGACGAGATGCCCTCGTGCGGAACGACGACGCCCTTCGGGCGCCCCGTGGACCCGGAGGTGTAGATGACGTACGCGGCCGAGTCCAGCGCGGCCGGGCCGTCCGGTTCGTCCACCGAATCCCGTTCCGGCAGAGCGTCGATCGCGAGATGCGGAACGCCACCGGGCATCGATCCGGACGCCTTCTCGGTGGTGAGCAGCATCGCCGCCCCGGAATCGTCCAGCATGAACTCGAGACGGTCGACGGGATGCCGGCCGTCCAGCGGCAGGTACGCCGCACCGACGGCGAGAACGGCGAGCATGGCGACGACGGTGCCCACCGACCGCGGCACGCCGATGCCGACGATGTCCTCGCCACCGATGCCCCGCTCGCGTAGATGCGCCGCGAGACCGACGACCCGCGCGTGCAGCTCGGCGTAGGTGACGGTCTCGTGCTCGTCCGCCACGGCCACCGCGTCGGGGGTCGCCGACACCCACCGGCGGTACGACGCGTAGAGGGTCTCCTCCGGCACCTCCCGTGCGGTGTCGTTGAATTCGGACACCACCCGGTGCCGCTCCCCCGGCAGGAACAGGTCGAGATCGTCGACCCGCATCTCCGGTGTCCGCGCCAGCGCGGCCAGCACGAGAAGGAAGCGATCCACGAGCGTGCGGGCCGTCGCCGCGTCGTACAGGTCGGTGGCGTATTCCAGCTGGAGCGTGAGCCGTTCGCCCGCGGTGTCCTCGGTGGCGTTGAACACCACGTCGAACTTCGCCGGCGTCTCGGGCAGCCGATCGGCTGCGGCCCCCTGGTCGCCTCCGGCGAGTGAGACGAGCGGACCGGTGTGATGACTGACCATGACCTGGAACAGCGGGTGTCGTGCCGCACTGCGCTCGGGCGCCAGGTGGGCGACCACCTCGTCGAACGGCACGTCCGCGTGAGCGAACGCCGCCAGATCCGCATCCCGCACGGTGCGGAGGGTGTCGGCGAGCGACGCCGACCCGGTGACCTCGGTTCGCAGCGCCAGGGTGTTGACGAAGAACCCGACGAGCTCCGTCAACGCCTCCTCGTCCCGGCCGGCCACCGGCGCACCGAGCACCACGTCCGACGACCCCGTCACGGCCCGCATCAACACGGCCGCCGCGGCGTGCAGCGCCATGAAGACACTCGCCTCGGTCGATCGCGCCACGCCGCGCAGGCCGCGGACCACGGCGGGCTCGACGTCGACCTGCACGACCGCTCCGGCGTGACTCGGCCGGGGCGGACGGGGTCGATCGGTGGGCACCTCGAGATCGGGTGCGCCTGCCAGCGTGTCGCGCCAGAAGCGCAGTTGGCGGGCGGCGAGGGACCGCTCGTCGCGGGCGTCGCCCAGCAGCTCCGCGTGCCACAGGGTGTAGTCGGCGTACTGCACCGGCAGCGGCACCAGCGGCGACGGTTCACCGGCCAGGCGGGCGGTGTAGGCCGCGAGCAGATCGGCCAGGAACGGGCGGTCGGACCACTCGTCCGTGGTGATGTGGTGCAGGACGACCACCAGGACGGTGGCCTCCTCGGTGCGAACGACGCAGGCGCGCAACGGGATCTCGCGACGGAGATCGAAGGGTGCGCGGAGCGCATCCGCGATCGCGTCCGCTACCTCCGCACCCTCGGCGGCCTCGACCACGCGCACAGCGGGCTGCACGTCGGTGAGGATGCGTTGCACCGGCAGTCCGTCGACCTCGTCGAACACCGTCCGGAGCGCCTCGTGACGCTGGGTCACGTCGGCCAGGGCGCCGGTCAACGCCGGGGCGTCCACCGCCCCGTCCAGCGGGATCACGAGCGGGAAGTGGTACTCGGTCGAGCGTGGATCGAGGTTGTGCGCCAACCACAGTCGCCGCTGCGCGGCCGACATCGGGATGTGCTCGGGCCGCTCGCGTGGCGCAAGGGCGGGCCGCGCGGACCCGAACCGGTTCTCGGCGACGGCGGCGAGCCGGGCCACGGTGGGGGCGTCGAACAGGTCGCGCACCGCCAGCTCGCACCCGAGAGCGGTCCGCGCACGGCCGATCACGCGGGTGGCGAGCAGCGAATGACCGCCACGGGCGAAGAAGTCGTCCGTCACGCCGATCGGGACGCCGAGGACGTCCGAGACGATGTCGACCAACACCCGCTCGGTCTCGGTGCGGGGCAGGGTGATCGGCGCCTCGTCCTCCTCCGGCGCCGGCAGCGCCGCCACGTCGAGCTTGCCGTTCACCGTCATGGGGAACTCGTCGGTCCGCACGACGGTGGGCACGAGATAGTCCGGCAGAGTGCGGGCACAGGCGTCCCGGACGTCCACAGCCCGAGGAGCGTCGACGTAGGCGATCAGCCGGGCCAGGCCACCCGGACCGGTGCCGACGACGACGGCGCTGCGCCGTACGCCCGGCACAGCCGCGACCGCGGACGCCACCTCGCCGATCTCCACCCGGTGTCCACGGATCTTCACCTGGTCGTCGGTGCGGCCGAGGTAGTCCAGCAGCCCGGACCCATCGGTGCGACGACGGACCAGGTCACCCGTGCGGTAGCGCCGCGTTCCGTTCGGGCCGGCGACGAATCGGTCCGCCGTGAGTGCGGCCCGGTTCGCGTAACCGCGCGCGAGACCCGCTCCGGCGACGTACAACTCGCCGGCCACGCCGTCCGGCACGGGCCGCAGCCACCCGTCGAGAATCACGGCGTCGGTGGCGCGAATGGGCAGGCCGACCGTGGGGGTCGCGCTGTCCTCGGTGCCCCCGCCGAGGGTGTTGATCGTGTACTCGGTGGGTCCGTAGAGGTTGTAGCCGAGCACGCCGTCCGCGGCGCGCAGAGCCGACCACACGTCGTCGCCGACGGCTTCGCCGCCGAGCAGGACCAACGCGGGCCGATACCCGTCCAGCAGTCCCCGCTCGAGCAGGATCGAGGCGTAGGTGGGCGTGACGTTGACGACGTCGATGCCGTGGCGATCGCCGTACGCCACCAGGGCATCCGCGTCACGTCGCAGCGTCTCGTCCGCGACGTGCACCTCGTGTCCCTCGACGAGCCAGAGCAACTCCTCCCACGACATGTCGAAGGCGAACGACACCGTGTGCGCGATGCGCAGGGTGCGACCGCCCGCCGCCCGGGTCACGGGATCGAAGATCTCGCGTCGGTGGTTCAGCTGCATGTTGGTCAGCCCGCGGTACGGGGTCACGACGCCCTTCGGCCGACCCGTCGACCCGGACGTGTAGATGACGTACGCCGGGTGGTCCAGCCGGCCCGGCCGCCCCGGGGCGAACCCCGTGCTGTCGACGCTCCTGCCGCTCGACACCGTCTGTGCCGCCGACGCCAACGGGTCCGCGGCCCAGTCGAGGACGAGGACTGCGCTGCGACCGGCGAACCGCGACGCGACGCTCGGACCCACGATCAGGCACTGCGGGTCGGCGTCGTCCATCACGGCATTCAACCGCGCGTCCGGGTGGTCGAGCTCGAGCGGCAGGTAGGCCGCGCCGGTCCGCAACACTGCGAACAGCGCCACCACGGTGTCGACGCTGCGGGGAATCGCCAGTGCCACCACCTGTTCCGGTCCCACCCCGCGGTCACGGAGCACGCGGGCCAGTGTCTCGATTCGAGCCGCGAGCTCGCGGTAGGTCAGGGACACCTCCCCCGAGACCAGGGCGACGGCGTCGGGTCGACGCTGCGCCGTCTCCAGGAGCATCTCGGTGACGGTGACATCCGGAACCGTCTCCGCCACGCGGACCGGCGACGTCGGGTCGGCGAGCAGTCCGACGACAGGACGCTCGGCCTCCCTCGCCGCGGCGCGCAGCACCGCCACGACGTCGTCGGCCACGCGCAGCGCCCGAGCGTCGTCGACCATCTCCGGGCGGTACTCGACGGTGACCGCCATCGCCGAACCCGGCGTCACCACCACGGTGATCGGGTAGGTGGTGTGGTCGATGCTGTCGCCGCCGCGAACCCCCTGACCGCCCAACGACGTCGCCTCGTCGCCGTCGGTGAAGTTCTGCACCACGCACAGGGTGTCGAACAACGTGCGATGGCCCGTGGCCGCGCCGATCTCCGCCAGGCCGAGGTGGTCGTGATCGGCCAGTGCCCACCGCTGGTCCTGCACGGTCCGCGCGAGGCCGATCAGCGTCTGCGCCGGGTCCAGGGTCACCCGCGCCGGCACCGTGGTGAGGAACATGCCCGGCGCCGTGTCGAGGCCGGGCACGTCGGTCGGACGACCGGCGACGGTGATGCCGAACGTCACGTCGTCGCGTCCGGTGCTGCGCGAGAGTGCCAGTGCCACCGCGGCGGTCACCACGGCGTTGAGGGTGACGCCGTGGGTGCGCAGCGCGTCCCGCAGCGTCGACGTCTCGTGACGATCGAACTCCACGCGGCGACGCGCCGGAAGGTCCGGTCCCGCTGCGGTTCCCGGCCGGGCGAGCAGCGTGGGCTCGTCGAGCCCCGCCATCGCCCGCGCCCACGCCGCTCGGGCGCCGTCCACGTCACGATCGGCCAGCCATCCCAGGTACCGCGCGAACGCGGTGTCCGGGGTGGTCGGGACGGACGCGGGATCGGCGTACCGAGCGAGCAGCTCGGCGACCACCAGACCGTTGGACCAGCCGTCCCACACCAGGAACTGGCGGTTGACCGCGAGGGCATCAGTGCCGTCGGGCCGGCGCACCAGCAGCAGCCGCCACAGCGTCGGCGTCGTGAGGTCGAACGGAGTACGCCGATCGTCGGCCAGCGCGGCGTTCACCTCGCCGTCGGATGCCGCCTCCACCACAGTGATCGGGACGACCACGGCGTCGGGCACGGCCACCACCTGCGCGGGCGCGCCCGAGGGCAGGGACACGAAGGCAGTCCGCAGCGTCGGGTGGCGGCGGACCAGACCGTCCGCCGCGCGGCGCAGGCGATCGAGGTCGACCCGATGGTCGAAGTCCAGCACGAACTGGGCGGTGTAGACGTCCTGCCCGGGCGCCGTGAGGGCCTCGAAGTACAGCCCCTCCTGCAGCGGCGTCAACGGCCAGACGGTCTCCACTCCGCTCGGGAGAACGTCCGCCACGGCGGACAGATCGTCGTCGGTGAGGTCGATCAGCGGCGCATCGCTACGGGTGAGGACGGGCGCGGACGACGCTGCGGCAGTGGCGAGATCGCGCAGCGCGCCCATCCATCCGTCGACGATCGTGTCGACGTCCCGGCGCGACAGGTGCGACGCCGACCACGCCAGCGAGGCCACGAGCTCTGCACCGCCGGCACCGGGCTCGACCGCGGTATTGACGATCAGCCGATACGGCCCGCCCATGTCCGAGTCCGGTTCGGTGCGCAAGGCGTCCGATTCCGGCGCCGGTTCGAACGGCCCGGTACCGGGCGCGGGAACCCGGCCCAGGTGGTTCACCAGGATCTGGGACCGTTCGCCGCCCGCGAGAACACCTGCGGTGCGGGCGTTTCCGTAGCGCAGCATGCCGTAGCCGAGGCCGCCGTCGGGCGCCGCACGCAGCCGGTCCTTCACGTCCGCCAGCGTGGCCACGACGCCGTCGTGATGCGTGGTCCGGACGGGGGCGATCGAGGTGAACCAGCCGGTGGTGCGGGACAGGTCGCCCAACGCGTCGTGGCGTCCGTGGCGCTCGAGGTCGATCAGCACGTCGCGGTCCGCGCCCCAACGGGACACCGCTACCCGCAGCGCGGCGACGATCACGTCCGTCGCGTCGCCCCGCACCAGGTCCGCGACGGGACCCAGCGCAGCCGACGTGAGGTCGACGGGGACGCGCACGCGGAGGGTGTCGCCGTGCGCGACGGTGGCGTCGGTGGCATCGGCAGTCATATCAGGTGGGACGAGGGCTGCGCCCGGCGCCGTCACCGCCTGCCAGTAGGGCAGTTCGGCGAGCCGCTGCGGACTGTGCGCGTCCTCGTCGACGCGTCGGGAGAACTCGCGGAGCGACGTCCGGACCGATGACAGGACGGAAGCGTCACCGGATTCGACCGCCACCCAGGCCACGGCGAGGTCATCGACGAGGATCGACCACGAGACACCGTCGACGGCGAGGTGGTGGGCGACCAGCAGAAGGCGGCCGGGATCGTCGCCGCGGTCGAACCACACGACCGACAGGACGGCCCCGCCGTCCGGATCGAGAGCGTCGGTGGCACGGTCGGATTCGCGTCCCACGGCCTCGCGCAGCGCCCCGTCGTCGAGACCGCGAGCGTCGACCCGGTGGAACGACGGCACGCCCTCGGCGCGCACCTCGGTGGTCCACACGCCCGGAGCGTGCCGCACGCGGCGCAGACGGAGGCTGTCGTGATGCTGCACCAGCGCGTCGATCACGGCCGTGACGGTGGTCTCCGCGGTGGGCGGCACCACCAGCAGCGCGGCCTGGCAGAACCGGTCGGTGGTGCCGGACCACTCGGAGAGTCGGTGCACCACAGGCAGACTGCGCACGCTGCCCACCGCGCTCTCGACAGCGGGCGCGGGAGCCTCGGTGGGGCCGTCGCCGATCGCCGCCGCGAGTGCGCGCGGAGTCCGCAGGTCGAAGATCTGCCGCGGTGACAGCTCGAGGCCGGCGGCGCGCGCGAGGTTCACCACCCGGATCGCGAGGATGCTGTCTCCGCCGCGCGCGAAGAAGTCGTCGTCCGGCCCGACGGTCTCGCCGAGCACGGTGCCGATGTGCGACTGGAGCGCGGCGGTGACTTCGTCCGGGGACGGTTCTTCGGCCGGCAGGCTCGCGGCGTCGGGCGCCGTCGTGGGCACCGCGTCGCGCACCCTGGCGAGCAGCGCACCCCGATCGAGCTTGCCGGACGGCCCGGTGGGGAGATCGTCGACCACGGTGATCGACGACGGGATCATGTGCTCGGGCAACCGCTCTCGGACGAAGGCGGAGACGGACGCGTCGTCGGTGGGGCCGACCACGAAGGACACCACCTGTGCGGAGCCGCGGTTGGTCCGCACCACGGTCGCGGCGCGATCGACCGCGGGATGCTCGCGCAGGACGGCGTCGATCTCCGCGAGCTCGATGCGGAACCCGCGGACCTTCACCTGATCGTCGGCGCGTCCGAGATACTCGAGCCCGGCGCGCTCGGACCAGCGCACCACGTCCCCGGTGCGGTACCGCCGCTGCCCGTGCGGTGCCGCGACGAACCGGGTCGCGGTCAACGCCGGGCGTCGCAAGTACCCCTGTGCCAGTTGCGGTCCCGACAGGTACAGCTCACCCGGCATGCCCGGTCCGACCTGCCCGAGCCACCCGTCGAGGACCCGAGTCTCGACGCCGGCCATCGGGTGGCCGAGGGGAACGGAGTCCGCCCCGGTGCCCTGCACCCCCTGAGCCGCCGTCACGTCCACGGCCGCTTCGGTGGGTCCGTAGAGATTGTCGAGCCGAACCTGCGGGAGCAGCCGAGCCACCCGACGGGCCGACGCGGCGGGCAACGCCTCACCGCTGCAGGTGATCACGCGCAGCGACGTGCACGACGAGACCTCGGGGTCGGTGAGGAAGGCGTCCAGCATGGAGGGCACGAAGTGCACCCAGGTCACGTGCTGCGCGCGGATGGTGGCCACCAGGTGGGCGGTGTCGCGGTGCCCGTCGGGGTCCGCCAGCACCAGTGCGGCGCCGGAGATCAGGGGCCCGAAGAACTCGCTCACCGAGACGTCGAAGCTGGACGGCGTCTTCTGCAGAACCACCTCGCCGGGGCCGAGCGGCGAATGCTCGCGCATCCACTCGAGGCGGGGCACCACGCTGCCGTGCGTGACCACGACGCCCTTCGGCCGGCCGGTCGATCCGGAGGTGTAGAGCACGTACGCGGGATCGGCGGCGCTCGGGCGCACCAGCGGCCGCGGGTCCTGCTCGGGCAGGGGGCCGTCGAGCACGACGGCGGGCTGCGCGTCGTCGATCATGTACCGCAGGCGGTCGGCCGGGTAGCCGGGATCGAGCGGCAGGTACGCGGCCCCGGACTTGAGCACGGCGACGAGGGCCACCACCAGGTCGATCGACCGCGGAAGAGCCACGGCCACCAGCGTTCCCGGACCGGCACCCCGGTCCGCGAGGGCCGCCGCGACGCGGTCGGTCCGCACCTGCAGGTCGGCGTACGTGAGGCTCGTGCCGCCGTGGACGAGCGCCGTCGCGGCGGGTGTCGCCGCGGCCTGCCGGTCCAGCAGGTCGACGACCGTGGCGCCGCCCGGCTGCCCCGCAGACCCCAGCGCAGCCGGCGCGGGCGTCACGCCCGCGGTCGTGACCGGCGTGTGGGCGGGTGCCGTGGCGACGGCCACCAGCATCTCCACCATCGCGGCGACGGTCTCCTCGGCGACGGCACTGCGATGGAATTTCAGGTCGACGGTCAGCCGGTTACCCGGAATGACGATGAGCGTCAACGGATACGCGGGGTTCTCGTCGACGCGGACACCGGTGATCTCGAGGCGGCCGCCGGACGAGGACGAGGCCGACGACGCCGCCGCGACCAGATCGCCGATCGGGTAGTTCTCGACCACGACGAGCGTCTCGAACAACGACGCCACGCCGGCGATCCGGCGCAGCTCGGGCAGACCCACGTGGTGATGGTCGAGCAGGTCGGCCTGGTCGCGCTGCCAGCGCCGCGCCACGTCCCCGACAGTGACAACGGCGTCGACGGTGTCGACGGTGTCCAGTCGAACGCGCGTGGGCACGGTGTCGATGAACAGTCCCACCATGGCGTCGAGGCCGGGTACCGGCGCGGTGCGGCCCGACACCGTGGACCCCACGGTGACGTCGCGACGGCCCGTCAGCCGACCGAGGACCACGCCCCAGGCCGCGTGCAGCAACGCGCTCACCGTGACCCCGGCGTCACGCGCGGTGCGCTGCACGGCGGCGGTCGTCTCCGCATCGACCTCCACTCGGTGCGAGCCGGTTCCGGTTCCCGAGGCTCCGTGGCTCGGCACCGGCACGTCGTCGCGGACGCCGTCCAGAGCGTCCCGCCACCGCTGCAGGGACGTGGCGCGGTCGCGGGTGGCGAGGTGCCGCAACCACTCTCGCGGAGAGGCGGGCGCCGGGAGCGGCGCCGGGTCCCCGTAGGACTCGAGCATCTCGCGCAGCATGACGGGGATGGACCACCCGTCCGCGACGAGGTGATGAATCGACTGCACCAGTGCAGCACCGGTCTCCGTCGGAACCAGGGTGTACCGGAGAAGCGGCGCGTGGTCGAGGGCGAGGCCCTGCCGACGATGATCCGCGAGAACGTCCTCCACCGACCGCGACTGCACGTCGAACGGTACGGCGACGGCGGTGTGGACCACCGCCACGATCCGGCCGCTCGACACCGGACGGAACGAGGTGCGCAGCGCCGCATGTCGATCCACCACGCGCTGCACGGCAGCGCGGAGCAGGTCCGCATCGACCGTGCCTCCAAGGTCGATCACCTGCTGCACCACGTAGGGGTCGTCGTCGGCGAAGGCGGAATGGAAGTGGATGCCGTCCTGGACGGCGGTGGTCGGCAGGACGTCCTCGACGTCACCGGGCAGGCCGGCCACGTCGTCGTCCGTCAGCTCCACCAGCGGGAAGTCGGTCGGGGTGTGCCGCACGTCGGGTCCGACGGCGGCGAGCCGCGCGAGCGCGTCGGTCCACCGGTCGACGAACGACGCGGCGTCGTCGTCGGTCAGGACGGCCGGGGACCACCGCAGGGTGGTCTCGAGGCGTGGACCCGACGGTCCGTCCGTCGCGAGGACGTCGAGAATCAGCGCGTGGGCGGCCGGCGTGGTGGGGTCGTCCGCACCGTGGAACGTCAGCGTTCCGGCTCCGCCGAGTCGGCCGAGGTAGTTCACCAGGATGCGCGGCGCGGGCGCCGAGGTGAGGACCGGATCGGACCGAAGCTCCTGCAGGACACCGTGGCCGAGTGTCGAGGCCGGGGCTCGACGCAGCTCGTCGCGCACGGCCAGCAGCGTCTCCGCGGGATCACCGGGCCGATCGGTCGGCAGCGGAACGGGCCGAACCGTGGTGAACCACCCGACTGTTCGGGTGAGGTCGATCCCTGCGGTGCCGACGGCGTCCTCTTCGCGGCCGTGGCCCTCCACCTCGACCACCGTGCGATCGCAGTCGAAGGCGGACCAGGCGCCCAGCGCGAGGGCCAGCGCGGCGAGAACGACCTCGGTCGGGCCGGTGCCGTAGGCGGCCGGAACGTCCTGCAGGACGGCCTCGGTGACCGGTTCGGGGGTGACGACGGTTCGCCGCTGCAGGTCACCGGCGAGCCCTGGGTCGGCGTCGGTGGGCAGCGACCCGAGGGGTGTCCGTGCAACACCGTGCCAGTACGGCAGCTCGGCCTCGATGTCTCCCGCCGCGGCGTAGTCGGACAGCGCCTGCGCCCACCGGCGGAAGGACGTGCTCGCCGGAGGCACGTCGCCACCGGACAGAGCGGTTGCCAGGTCGCCCAGCAGGATTCGCCACGACACCCCGTCGACCACCAGGTGGTGCACCGCCAGGATGGCGGTGTCGTCGGTCAGTGCCACGGCCACCGCGCCGCCGGACCGACGGTGGTCCAGGCGCGCGACGGTGCCGTCGACGGACGCCGCCGGGTCGTGCACCACGTCGATGCGCGGCGCCGTCTCGGGCACCAGCAGCGCGCCGTCGTGCCAGGACGCCCAGAGCGCCGGGTGGCGATCGACGACGGCCTGCACGGCGTCCCGCAGGCGACCCGGGTCCGTACCCGACGGCAGCGGAACACACGCCGTCTGGTGGAAGCGTGGCCGAATCGCCCCGTGCCGCAGCGCCCGAGCGACGACGGGGGTGAGGGGAACGGCCCCCGTGGGCTCGTCCGCCACGGCGGTGACGGCGTCCGGCGTGGCCGCAGCGATTGCTTCCGGTGTCCGCAGCGAGAAGACGTCGCGCGGACCGATCGCGATGCCCCGCGCACGGGCCTTCGCCACCACGGCGAGTGCGACGATGCTGTCGCCGCCGAGAGCGAAGAAGTCGTCGGTGACTCCGACCTCGGGCAGACCGAGGGCCTCCGCCACCACGGCACACAGCTCGCGTTCGCGCTCGGTGCGCGGGGCCACCGCGCCGGCGACGGTCTGCTCCGGATCGGGCAGCGCACGCCGATCCACCTTGCCGTTCACCGTGAGCGGCAACGCATCCAGCACGGTGACGGTGCTCGGCACCATGTACTCCGGCAGGACCGTCGCGGCGTGGTCCAGGACGGTCGACGCGTCGAGGACCGACCCCGCGTCGGGCACCACGTACGCGGCGAGGAAGGCCGAACCCGCGGGCGAACGGCGAACGTCCACCACGACCCGGCGCACCCCCGGCGTTCCGGACAGCGCGGCCTCGACCTCCTCGAGTTCGAGGCGCATGCCGCGGATCTTCACCTGGTTGTCGGCGCGACCGAGGAAGTCGAGCGTCCCGTCCTCGGTCCACCGGGCCAGATCGCCGGTGCGGTAGAGCCGAGCGCCCGGCTCGTCGGGCCCGGCGAACGGGTCGGCGACGAATCGCGACGCGGTGATCCCCGGGGCGCCGACGTACCCGCGCCCCAGCAGGAACCCGGCCGCGTACAGCTCGCCGGTCACCCCGATGGGCGTCGGCGAGAGGGACGAATCGAGGACGTAGAGACGGGTGTTCGGGTTCGGCCGACCGATGCTCGTCGCGATGCGGGGAGCGTCGCCGGTGTAGACGACGTGCGACACACCGATGGTCGCTTCGGCGGGTCCGTACCCGTGGTACAGCGTCGTCGACAGGCGAGACCGGAAGCGCGCGAACAACTCCGGAGTGAGGACCTCACCGCCGCACCACACGTGCTTCAGACCGGCCAGCGCCGGCCGGTCGGGGTCGTCGAGCGCGAGCAAGGCGTCGAGCATCGACGAGACGAGGTAGACGAACGTGACCCGCCGACGTCGGATCACGTCGAGCAGGTACAGCCCGTCGCGCTCCCCACCGGGTTCGGCGACCACCAGTCGTCCCCCGGTCAGCAGCGGCAACAGGATCTCGTTGATCGAGATGTCGAACGCCAACGGCGCCTTGAAGAGCGAGGCGTCACCCGGCCCGAACCCGAGGATGCGATCGCGCTGCCAGGCGATGCGCGAGCAGATGGCCTCGTGCCGGATCACCGCGCCCTTCGGTGTGCCGGTGCTGCCGGAGGTGAAGATGACGTAGGCGGCCCGCGCGCCGTCGATCGTCACGTCGGGCGCCGTGGTCGGGCGGTCGCCGTACGCCCAGTCGTCCAGTGCCACCGGGTGTTCCGGGCCGCCGAGGACCATCCTGGCGCGGCAGTCCGCGAGCACGCGGGCCCGGCGGTCGGCCGGCCACTCCGGATCCACCGGCACGAAGGCGCCCCCGGCCGCGGTGACGGCGAGCAGTGCAATCACCATCTCGATCGACCGCGGCATCGACACCGCGACGATCTCCTCGGGAGCGAGCCCGTCGGCGAGCAGGTGGTGCGCCACCTGGTACACCCGGTCCGCGAGCTCGGAGTAGGTCAGCGACCGCTCCCCCGACTCGATCGCGACGTCGTCCGGCGCGGAGGCGACCCGATGCGCGAACATCGCGGGGACGGTCTCGCGCGTCACGGGCTCGGCGGTGTCGACGAACTCGACGAGGAGGCGTCGTCGCTCGTCCTCGCTCAGCAGTGTCAGCGAGGACAGCGGCCGCGTCGGGTCGGCCAGCAGCTGCTCGAGCACCACGCGGAATCGATCCCGGTGGCCGCGCATCGCCGGGACCGCGCCCGGTCGGCAGCGCAGGTCGAACATCACCGGCTCGCCGTCCAGGCCGCCCGTCACGGTCACGTCGAGATCGCGCACCGGCCCGGTGTCCATGCTGTGCATGCGCGCCGGCACTCCGCCGAGGTCCACGCCGTGCGGGAGCATCAGGACATTGAGCCCCGGCCCAACGACGCGCCGGTGCGGCTCGATCTCCCGCACGGCCCGCACGACGTCCTCGCCGCGGAAGCGGCCGTGGCGCACGGTGCCGATGGTGGCGCGCTCGAAGGCGCGCGCGACGTCCACGAGCGTCATCGACGGGGACAGGCGCAGACGCAGCGGCAGGATCGTCGACGCCATCGACGGGGTGCTGCGCTGGCGCCGTCCGACCCGACCGGTGGCGGGCAGGGAGACGGTGAGGTCGTACGACCCGGTGGCGACGGCCAGGTAGGCGAGCCACAGCGCCGGGATCACGCGGGTCCGGCGCACGTTCTCCCGAGCGGCGAGCGCGTGCAGACGCGCGGCGTCGTCCGTCGACACCTCGACACGCTCGGTGACCGCGCGACCGACGTCGGGGACGTCGGGCAGCAAAACGGGTGGTTCCGCAGCACCGATGAGCTGGGTGGTCCAGAACGCCTTGTCGACGGCGAAGGCCGGCGAGGAGCGGTAGTCGCGATCGGCCTCGACCAGCGGACCGAGCGCCCAGGCGTCGTCCGTCGTCCGACGGGTGGGATCGACGTAGCGGGCGCGGACCTCGTTGAAGATCAGGGACATCCCGAAGCCGTCGACGATCCCGTGGTGATAGCGCTGGTGCCAGAACAGGTGGTCGTCGGCGAGGACCAGCAGGGCCGTACGGAACAGCGGTCCCGCGCCGGTGACGTCGGCGCTCGCGACGTCGTCGGCGATCCAGGAGTGCGCCGCCGCGACGGGGTCGTCGTCACCGGACAGGTCGACGACGTCGACGTCCCAGTTCCGCACGTCGGGCCGCTGGACCGGGTGCTCGCCGGAGAAGTCCATCCGTACGTGGAGCGCCTCGGCATCGGTGAGGGTGGTGCGGACCGCATCGCGCACGCGCGCGAGGTCCACCGTGCCGGTGACCTCCACCAGCAGGGTGATGACGAAGTCTCGTCGATCGCCGAGGATGTGCTGCGCCGTCCAGACCTCGGACTGGGCAGCGGTGAGCGGCAGCGTGTCGGTGTCGACGACCCGGAACATGAACGAAGGCTAACCTAAGCCGGGCCGTCGTTCGGCGGCGACTACCCCCGGAGGAAGTCCAGGATCGCGCGGTTGAACTCCTCCGGCTTCTCCAGGTAGCCGTAGTGGCCCGCGTCGGCGATCTCGACGTACCGCGCGCCCGGAATCACGTCCGCCACCTCGCGCGAGAGGTACGCCGGGATCATCCGATCGTCGGCGAACCCGATCGACAGGCAGGGAACCGCGATGCGCGCGTAGTCCCGGCGACGGTCGAACGTCTCGTCCATCGTCAGCTGCGCCCGCTGCCCCGGCGTGAGCGGCTGCACCGAGAACTCGAAGAGGTCGAGCCAGTCCCGCGCCGCGGCCTCGTCGCGCAGGGACGCGGGTGACAGGTTCATCACGGCGGCAACGGCGGCCGCGTACTTCGGCGGCACCGCGACCCCGCTGTCGGCCAACTGCCGCTCCCCTTCGCCCAGCACCTGCTGGAACGCGTCGAGGCGTGCGTGCCCGGCGGAGAACACCGCGCGCGAGACCAGATCGGGACGGGCGAGCGCCAGCTCCTGCGCCACCCGCGCCCCCATCGACGTACCCACCACCATGGCCTTCTCGGCGGCGTCGGTGCGCACGTGCTCGATCAGTCCCGCGGTGTCGGCCACCAGGTCCGAGATCTGCATGCCCTCGAGGGACTCGTAGCTGGGGGCGATGCCGCGATTGTCGAAGGTGCACACCCGGTACCCCGCGGCCACGATGGCGGGCACCTGGTGCAGTGCCCACACCCGCCCCGGACTGCCCGTGCCCATGATCATGACCACCAGCGGGCCCGATCCCGTCACGGTGTGGTTCAGCGGGATCCCGTTGACGGTCACCACCTCGTTGGCTGGCACAGGAGGCATCGGCGGTCCTTTCCCGATCGGTGGCGGCTCGTGACTGTGGTGACGCGTGACAGGCGACTCGTGACAGGTGACGCGTGACAGGCGACTCGTGACGCTACCGGGGAGTCCGGTGCGCCCCCTCGCGCTGCGCCCGATCACGGGATTTTTGCGAGCACCGGGCGAGTTCTCCTAGAGTGCGTGCGGACGTGTGGCCTCGTCGTGGACGTGTTCTCGCGGCCCGCCCCGCACGAGACCACCACACCGCACCACACCCGGGAGAATCGCACCATGGCCGCCAGCACCCCCGAGACCGACATCGTCGACGAGGACATCGAACCCGTCGCGGACGAGACCGCCAGCCAGGCGCAGCGCGTCGTCGCGGCCTACGCCACCGACGCCGACGAGTGCATCATGCTGCTCTCGATGCTCGGCATCGCGCCCGCCGCCAAAGCCGTCTGACCGACGCGGGGTGATCCGGGCCCGCCGGGGTACACCGGGTCCGTAGGCAGCAGGCCGGCACACGAGGCATCACGAAGGATCAGCAGTGACCGCAGAGGGTTCGGATTTCGTCGTCGTCGCCAATCGCTTGCCGGTCGATCTCGACACCGCACCGGACGGGTCCCGGCGGTGGAAGCGCAGCCCCGGCGGGCTGGTCACCGCCCTCGAGCCGATTCTGCGCAACAACAACGGCGCGTGGGTCGGCTGGCCCGGGGTGCCCGACGTCGAGGTCGAGCCGTTCGAGGACGACGGCCTCGAGCTGGTTCCCGTCCCGCTGTCCGAGCGCGAGGTCGCCGACTACTACGAGGGCTTCTCCAACGCGACCCTCTGGCCGCTCTATCACGACGTGATCGTCCGCCCCGTGTACGACCGCACGTGGTGGGAGGCGTACGTCGAGGTCAATCGCCGCTTCGCCGAAGCCACCAGTACCGCGGCGGCACAGAACGCCACGGTGTGGATCCAGGACTACCAGCTGCAGCTGGTGCCGAAGATGCTCCGCATGCTCCGGCCCGATCTCACCATCGGCTTCTTCCTGCACATCCCCTTCCCGCCGGTCGAGCTGTTCATGCAGATGCCGTGGCGCACCGAGATCGTCGAAGGACTGCTCGGCGCCGACCTCATCGGGTTCCACCTGCCCGGCGGCGCGCAGAACTTCCTCTACCTCTCCCGCCGCCTCGCCGGCCAACCGACCTCGCGCGGCAACATCGGCGTGCGGTCGAAACTCGGTGTGGTGCAGGTGGGTTTCCGCACCGTCCGCGTGGGTGCCTTCCCCATCTCCATCGACTCCGGCGAGATGGACGAGAAGAGCAAGCGGAAGTCGATTCGCGACCGCGCTCGCGAAATCCGTGCCGAGCTGGGCGACCCGAAGGTCATCATGCTCGGCGTCGACCGCCTGGACTACACCAAGGGCATCGACGTGCGGCTGGGCGCGTTCCACGAACTGTTGCTCTCCGAGAAGGTCGATCCCGAAGACGTCGTCATGATCCAGGTGGCCACCCCCAGCCGTGAACGGGTGGAGAGTTACCGACACATGCGCGGGGAGATCGAGAGCAAGGTCGGCCGCATCAACGGCGAGTTCGGCCGCGTCGGACATCCCGTGGTGCATTACCTCCACCGGCCGATTCCTCGCGACGAACTCATCGCCTACTACGTCGCCGCCGACGTCATGCTGGTCACCCCGATCCGCGACGGCATGAACCTGGTGGCCAAGGAGTACGTCGCCTGCCGCAGTGACCTCGGCGGAGCACTGGTGCTCAGCGAATTCACCGGCGCCGCAGCGGAACTGCGTCAGGCGTACCAGTGCAACCCGCACGATCTGGACAACGTCGCCGACGCCATGATGGCCGCCATCGAGCAGGACCCCGAGGACGGTCGTCGGCACATGCGCGCGATGCGTCGTCAGGTCCTCGCCCACGACGTCGATCGGTGGGCCCGCTCCTTCCTCGCCGCCCTCGACCGCACCGGCGAGGACACCGCCCCGACCCAGATGGTCTCCAACCGCGAGATCGGCCAGGCCACCGTCTGATGGCGTCCCCCGTCGACGTTCCGGGGGCGGCGACCGCCCAGGTGGTCCAGACCTACCGGCTTCGCGAGGACCTGGTGGTGGTCCGGCTCGTGGGAGACCTGGTCCCCTTCGAGCCGGGCCAGTCGCTCGCCGTCACGGTGCCCGCCGCTCCCCGCGGCGCCCGGCGGTACTCACCGGCGATGCCGCCGTCCCGCGACGGCAAGTACGAGTTCCACGTCCGCGCCGTCCCCGGCGGATGGGTCAGCGGCAGCATCGTCGCCGACACGCGCGAGGGCGACGTGTGGGCTCTCGACGCTCCCGCCGGCGACCTGCGGGTCGACCCGTCCGACGACGACGTCGTGATGATCAGCGGGGGAACGGGATTGGCTCCGATGCTGGCGATTCTGCGGGACCTCGCCCGGCGCCGCACGCCGCCGCGGGTGCGCCTCTTCATGGGCGGCCGCTCACCGCGCGACCTCTACGCCGCCGACATGGTGTGGCTCATGGCCCGTGAATACCCCTGGCTGACGGTGCTTCCCGTGACGGAACGGCCGGAGGACCCGCCGCATCGGGACCCGTGGTTCGACGCCGCGGAGGAGAACCGGCTGCTGGCGATGCCCGACGCGACGTACGGCCGGGATCGCCTGCTGCCCGGCCGGGTGGGCGAAGCCGCGGCACGACGGGGGCCCTATCCGAATCAGCGTGTGCTGGTGTGCGGATCGCCCGCGATGGCGTCGTTCACCGTACGGGCGCTGGAGACGACGGGAACCCCGCCGGAGAACATCCGACGGGGTTGAGAGTCGCTGGCGCTCGGGCTGCTACTGCTTGCGTGAGCGGGGCTGCCAGACGACGAGCGCGTTGCTCCGTTGCACGGGAACGAGATCCCGCCGCATACCCGCGTGCAGCTGGGCCAACTCGGCCGCCATCTCGCTGATCCGCGACTGCAGCGCCTCGACCTGATTGGTCAGCTCGATGATGCGCTTGATCCCGGCGAGGTTGACGCCCTCGTCCTGCGAGAGCCGCTGCACCTCGCGCAGGAGCGCGACGTCGCGCGGCGAGTACCGGCGCCCGCCCCCGGTGGTGCGGTGCGGTGTCACCAGCCCGAGGCGGTCGTACGTGCGCAGCGTCTGCGCGTGCATTCCGGCCAGTTCCGCGGCCACCGAGATGACGAAGATCCGGGCGTCGGGATCGGCCGCCGCATCGGCCGGGCCACCGTCGGCACGCACCCCCCGAGCAGCGCGGCTCGTGCTCGCGTCGTCCGCCATCACCCTCGCCCCTCTCCTTATCGGTCCGCTGTGGTCAGGCGCCGGGCCACCCGGCGCGGGGATCGAATCCGCCCGCCCGCTCGGCCTCGGCGTAGTGCTCCAGTGCTTCTCGGGCAGCATCGTTCAACTCGGACGGCACCGCCACCTTCACTGTGACCAGCAGGTCACCCGTCGTCGACTTCTTCGCGATCCCCCGGCCCTTCACGCGGAACGTGCGGCCGTCCGCCGTGCCGGCCGGGACCTTCAGCCCCACCCGACCGTCGAGCGTCGGGACGGACAGCGTGGTACCGAGCACCAACTCGCTGTAGGACACCGGGATCACCAGAGTCAGATCGTCTCCGCTGCGGCCGAACACGCGGTCCGGCGTCACGTGGACGGTAACCAGCAGATCGCCGGCACCCGCTCCGCGTAGTCCCGCCTCGCCGCGGCCGGCCACACGGACCCGCTGACCGTCCGCCACGCCCGCCGGCACCCGCACGGTCACCGAGCGGGTGCGGTTCTGCACGCCCGTTCCCCGGCAGTCGGCACACGGGTCGTCGATGATCGAGCCGGTGCCGCGGCAGTCGTCGCACGGCTCGCTGAAGCCGAACGCGCCCTGGTTGCGGCTGACGACACCGGATCCGTTGCACCGCGGGCAGACCCGCGGGCTGGTGCCCGGCTTGGCGCCGCTGCCGTGGCACGTCGTGCACGACGACGGGCTGGTGATGGACAGCGGCACCGACGTTCCGGTCGCCGCGTCGCGGAAGCTCAGGGTGACGTCGGCCGTGAGGTCGCTACCCTTGCGGGGCCGCGACGCCGCAGACGTCCTCGACTGGCCACCGCGGTTGAACAGGCCGCCGAAGATGTCGCCGAGATCGGCTCCCCCGGCGCCGCCGCCGAACAGGTCGCCGACGTCGAAACCGCCCGCCGATCCTCCGCCGCCGAAGTTGGTTCCGCCGCCGGGCGAGAACCCGCCGCGGCCGAAACCGCCACTGGCGAACAGTGATCGGGCCTCGTCGTACTCCTTGCGCTTGGCCGGATCCGACAGCACCGCGTTGGCCTCGCTGACGGCCTTGAACTTGGCCTCGGCGGTCGCGTTGCCCGGATTGGAATCCGGGTGGTTGTCGCGCGCCAGCTTGCGGTACGCCTTCTTGATCTCGTCCTGCGACGCGGAGGAGGAGACGCCCAGCTCCTTGTAGAAGTCCTTCTCGATCCACTCCCGTTGGCTCACCGGTCGTCTCCTCCTCTCGTGTCGATCATGCGGCTCGTCGTGAACCTAGGCCGAATCCGGGCCGTCGGTGGCCGATTCGGTTCCGGTCGGGCCGTCCACGACGGCCACCATGGCCGTCCGCAGCACCCGATCCCCGGCCGTGTATCCCTTGCGGAACACGCTGCCGATCACCGGGTTGCTGCCGTCGCCCTCGTGCTGCACGGCCTCGTGGACCGCGGGGTCGAACGCGTCGCCCTCGGCGCCGAAGGACGCGACGCCCTGGGCCGTGAAGACGCCTTCGAGCTTGTCCGCCACCGACTTCAGCGGTCCCGACTCGAGATCGCCGTGCTGGCGAGCCCGGTCGAGATCGTCGAGCACGGGCAGCAGCTCCGACAACACCGACGCCTTGGCGTTCTCGATGTCGGCCTGCTTGTCCCGCGCCACCCGGCGCCGGTAGTTGGCGAACTCCGCCGACAGGCGCTGCAGATCCGCAGTGCGCTCGGCGAGTTCGTCCTTCTCCGGTTCCCGGGCCTGCTCGGCGGCCGGGGCGTCGGCGGCAGTGTCGTCGGTGGCGGCACCGTCGTCCGCTGCGGAGGGCTCCCCCGCCGAGGGACCCGCGAAGGTCTCCTCGGCGGCGGGATCGACGGCGGGGTCGTTCACCTGGTCGGTGTCGTCCGCACCCATCTCGTCTCCGCTCACTTCTTGTCGGTGTCGTTCGGCTCGTCGACGACCTCGGCGTCGACGACGTCCTCACGACCGTCGGTCGGAGCGCCGTCGGCGCCCGCACCGTCGGCGGCGGCGGACTCGTAGAGCGCCTGACCCAGAGCCTGCGACTCGGTGCTCAGCTTCTCCACGGCGGCCTTGATGGCCGCGAGGTCCGTGCCGGACAGAGCCGTGCGCGCCTCGGTGATGGCCGCCTCGACCTTCTCCTTGGTCTCTGCCGGAACCTTGTCCTCGTTGTCCTTGACGAACTTCTCCGTCTGGTAGACGAGCGACTCGGCCTGGTTGCGGGTCTCGGCCTCCTCGCGACGGGTCCGGTCCTCCTCGGCGTGCGCCTCGGCGTCCTTCACCATGCGCTCGATCTCCTCCTTGGAGAGGCCGGAGCCCTCCTGGATCTTGATCGTGTTCTCCTTGCCGGTGCCCTTGTCCTTGGCGGTCACGTGGACGATGCCGTTGGCGTCGATGTCGAAGGTGACCTCGATCTGCGGCACGCCACGCGGGGCCGGGGGCAGCTCCGTCAGCTCGAAGGAGCCGAGAAGCTTGTTGTGCGAAGCGATCTCGCGCTCACCCTGGAACACCTGGATCTGCACCGACGGCTGGTTGTCGTCCGCCGTGGTGAAGGTCTCCGAGCGCTTGGTCGGGATGGTGGTGTTGCGCTCGATGAGCTTGGTCATCACGCCGCCCTTGGTCTCGATGCCGAGGGACAGCGGGGTGACGTCGAGCAGCAGGACGTCCTTGACCTCACCCTTGAGCACACCGGCCTGCAGCGCGGCGCCGACGGCGACGACCTCGTCAGGGTTCACGCCCTTGTTCGGCTCACGGCCGCCCGAGAGCTCCTTGACCAGCTCGGACACGGCCGGCATACGGGTGGAGCCACCGACGAGCACGACGTGGTCGATGTCCTTGACCGCGATGCCGGAGTCCTTGACCACGGCCTGGAACGGCGCGCGAGTGCGGTCGAGCAGGTCCGAGGTGATGCGCTGGAACTCCGAGCGGGACAGCTGCTCGTCGAGGAACAGCGGGTTCTTGTCCGCGTCGACGGTGATGTACGGCAGGTTGATCGAGGTGCTCTGGCTGGACGACAGCTCGATCTTCGCCTTCTCCGCGGCCTCGCGCAGACGCTGCAGAGCCATCTTGTCCTTGGTCAGGTCGATGCCGTTCTGGCTCTTGAACTTCTCCACGAGCCAGTCGACGATGCGCTGATCCCAGTCGTCACCACCGAGGTGGTTGTCACCGGAGGTCGCGCGGACCTCGACCACACCGTCGCCGATCTCGAGGAGGGACACGTCGAACGTGCCGCCGCCGAGGTCGAACACCAGGATGGTCTGTTCCTTCTCGCCCTTGTCCAGGCCGTACGCCAGGGCGGCCGCGGTGGGCTCGTTGACGATGCGCAGGACGTTCAGGCCGGCGATCTGGCCGGCTTCCTTGGTGGCCTGACGCTGCGCGTCCTCGAAGTACGCGGGGACGGTGATGACGGCGTCGGTGATGTCCTCGCCCAGGTACGCCTCCGCGTCGCGCTTCAGCTTCATCAGCGTGCGCGCCGAGATCTCCTGCGACGTGTACTTCTTGTCGTCGATGGCGACGGTCCAGTCGGTGCCGATGTGGCGCTTGACCGACCGGATGGTGCGGTCGACGTTGGTGACCGCCTGGTTCTTCGCGGACTGTCCGACCAGCACCTCGCCGTTCTTGGCGAAGGCGACGATGGACGGGGTGGTACGTGCACCCTCGGAGTTGGCCACCACGACCGGTTCGCCGCCCTCCAGGACGGACACGACCGAGTTGGTGGTCCCGAGGTCGATTCCGACCGCACGAGCCATGTGAGAAACCTCCTGATAGATGCTCGGGTGATTCGACAAGCTGCCTGCCTGAGCGAACTGCGCTCAAGTTTGCCTGTCGGATTCCGTACCCGTCAAGTTCTCCTTGAGTGGACCACGCTCAATGGCAGTCGTACGGCTCAACGGGTGCGGCGGGGACTTTGTTCCCGAGCCCCGTCGCGGGGGTTCCGGACCTGCCCCGGCCCCACCACGCACCTGCGTGGTGGCACACGACTCGGCCGGATCGGCGGGATCCCGGCGTATCGGCGCGGTTGTGTGCAGCGAGGCATGAGGCGACGGCCTCGCTCCTCCGGCGCATGGTTGCTGCGCAGCGCCGCCGGATCCGCGCGCGGTCCAGGCATCCGCGCCTGCTGCAACACCGGCGGATCGCGGGAAGTGCAGCGGATCGGGGTGCGGCCCTCGGATCGGGCTGCGGCCCGCCACCGGATCGGCCTCCACCTGCCTCACCGCACACAGGTCGACCGAATGGACAGGTTCCCGTCGATCCGGCACACCTGTGTGCAGCCAGGCAGGCCCGTCCCCGCAGCCCGCGGGGCGTTCCCATCGCGTGAACCGGGTAGCCGAAGTGCATGACCACCCTGGACACCCTGCTGGACGAGCACGGCCGCACCTACGCCGACGAGGCCGGCATCACGCTGAAGGACACACCGTCGCCGCTGTTCGAGCTCCTGGTGCTGACCCAGCTGCTGAGCGCGCGGATCTCCGCGGTTATCGCCGTCGCGGCGGCGCGGGAGCTGTTCTCCGCCGGATACCGCACGCCGGAGAAGATGGCCGCGGCGTCGTGGCAGGACAAGGTGGACGCCCTCGGCCGCGGCCGCTACACCCGGTACGACGAGTCGACGGCCACCCGTCTCGGCGAGACCGCGGAGAAAGTGCGCAGCGACTACCACGGCGACCTGCGGCGGCTGGCGGAGAAAGCGGACGGAGACGTCGGGGCGGCGTCCCGGCTGCTGCAGGAGTTCGACGGCATCGGGCCGACGGGCGCGGACATCTTCCTGCGCGAGGTGCAGGACGTCTGGCCGTGGGTCGGCCCGTACTTCGACGAGAAGGCGCTGGCCGCGGCGAAGGACCTGGGGCTGCCGACGGACCCGGCGAAACTCGGCGACCGGGCACGGAGCGGCGAGCGCGCGGTGCTGGCCGCTGCGCTGGTGCGCCACTCGCTGTCGTGAATCGTGTACTCCCGGCCCCGCATTCCGGGGCCTGGACTCCACGATTCCACCTCGATTCGGAGCGACACTGAACGCATGACCCTCGACGACGTCGCCGACGAGCTCTACGGCCTGGACCCGGCCGACTTCGTCCGGGTCCGCACCGAACGGCAGAAGCAGGCCCGAGCCGACGGCGACAAGGCCCTGGCCAAGGACATCGGCGCGCTGCGCAAACCCACGACGGTCGGCTGGGTGCTCAACGTCCTGGTCCGCGACGCCGAAGACGAGGTCGGCGACCTGTTCGACCTCGGCGAGGCGCTCCGGGAAGCGCAGCAACACCTGTCCGGCGCGACCCTGCGCACCCTCACCAAGCAACGCCAGCGGGCCGTCCGCGCCCTGGCGACGCGAGCCGCCGAGATCGCCGCCGACCGTGGCCACGAGGTGGGTGACGACGTCACGCGCGAGGTGGCGTCGTCGCTCGGCGCGGCGCTCGCGGACCCGGACGTGGCCGACGACGTGCGCGCCGGTCGCCTGCTGGGCGCGGTGGAGTACAGCGGATTCGGCCCGCTCGGCTTGGTCGCCGTCCCCGACACACCGGAGGACGCCACCCCGCCCGAGCCGTCGAGCCCACCCGAGGACGACGACGCGGCGCAGAAGAAGCAGGCCGCGAAGGAACGGAAGGAACGGGAGGAAGCCCGTCGTCACGCGGAGGCGGAGCTCGCCGACGCCCGCACGGGGTTGGACGACGCCGAGTCCGCCCTGGCCGACGCGACCGACCGCCGCGACGACGCACGCGCTGAGGTCGAGCGGCTGCGCGAGGCGCTGGAGCAGGCCGAGGAGGAGGCCGCCGCCCGGGAGCACGACGTCGACGAGGCGACCGCGGCACGGGACGCCGCCGACGCACGTGTCCGCAACGCGACGACGCGCCTCGATCGGATGTGATCGAGACGCGTCGTCGGAGCGGGTGACGTCAGGCGCAGGTGCCCGCCGTGGGCACGCCGCGGAACCGGGCGTCGATCCAGTTCAGTCCGCCGGTGAGGCCGATGAAGTCCGGCAGCACGTGGCCCAGGGCGAGACCCGGCAGGATGAACGGCAGTCGCTGCGTGTTCAGCGTGACGTTCGCACCGCGGCCGCACCACTCGCGGGAGAGCTGCTCGGCCTGGCCGTAGGGCACGATGTCGTCACCGGTGCTGGTGTCGACGTACACCGGCGAGTTCGGAGTGCGGTTGCCGACGCGGTTCTCCGCCAATACTTCTTGCGCCTCGGGGATGTTCTTCAGGTAGTCCGAGAGGGATTGGCCGTTGGCGATCCACTCGTTGGTGCGGTGGAAGCCGATGGTCAGCGCCGACTCGACGATGCACTGGTTCTCCGCCGCCGCCAGCACGGCCTTGCCGTTGGCGTTGGTGGACGCGTCGATGATCGGGATGAGCTCGGGGTTGGTGCGCTTGAGGCCGTTGACCGTGTACGCGATGACGCCCGTGAGGAACGTGCCGTCCACCTGCGACAGCGTGGCGGCGAGGTCGGCCACCGGCGCACCGGCGTAGGTTCCGGCAATCTTCAGATCCGGCGCGTACTCGGGCGCCAGCTCGGTGGCGGCCGCGACGGCACCGCCGCCCTGGGAGTAGCCCCACAGGCCGACGGGCGAGTCCGGACCCACCTTCACGCCCTGCAGCTTCAGCGCGGCGCGGGCCGCGTCGAGCACCGCGTGCGCCTCGGCCGCACGGTTGACGTACGTGTGCGTACCGGGCGTGCCCAGGCCGTCGTAATCGGTGATCATGACGCCGTAGCCCTTGGACAGCAGGGCGTAGGTGGAGACCAACTCGTACTCGACCATCAGACCCAGGATCGGCTGGTAGGTCAGGACGTTGTTCAGCTGGTGCGACGGCGCGCACTGATCACCCTGGCCATGCGTGCCCGGCGCGATGACCACCAGCGGGCGCGGGCCCGGCCCGGTCCACGGCGCGGAGGGATCGATGTAGGTGCCGGTGACGGCGTTCGGCTGATCGTTCGCGTCCTGACTGCGGTACATGACGCGCGTGGCCGTGCCCGGAATCGGCCCATTGGGCAGCGGCAGGGACAGCGCGAGGTTCGACGGACCCGTGCGGATCAGGTCACCCTCCGCGCCCGGAGGCAGCGGATTCGGCGGGGTGTAGAAGCCGGCGGCCGGGCCGGGCGGCTCGGCGACGGCCGTCGGCACTCCCAGCCCGACGATGCCCAGGCACAGGGCGAGCCCCACCCCCGCAAGTTTCACAGCGCGCACGCGTCCACATCCCATCCACCCCGGGGGCGACGACGCGCCCCGACCGAACCGTTGCATCCGATAAACTACGTGACGCCAGGCACATCCCCGACATCGGTTCGGCCCCGATCACGATTTCCGTGTCCGGTCATGGCGCGTGCTCGTCGACGGTTGAGTTCGGCCACAGAAAAAGACGAACCGGATAGCCTCGTTCACATGACCACGGACGGCCCGGCGCAGCATTCACCGTCCTCCGACAGTCGGCGTCCCCCGCCCCGACCCCGCATCCACGTCGACCCCCTCCACGACCCCGTCCCGGACACGCCCCCGCGCGCCGTCGGAACTGCCGTGGCGGCCGTCGCCCTCGGCGTCGTGGCAGTGCTCGCCGCCGCGGTCGCCGTCGGTCTCGACCTGACGACCGTTCGGGAGCGCCTCCGGGCGGTCGTCCTGGCCGACGCCCCCGACACCAGCGTCACCGACGCGGCCGACACCGTCACCGTCACACTCACCGTCGCCGGCGCCGTCGCGGCCGTCGTGGTCCTGCTGGGCCTGCTCGGCGCCCTGCAGCTCCGCGGGCGGAGGGCCTCCGCGCGCAACGTCCTGGTGACGACGGCGGTGCTCGCGGCGGCGGGCAGCGCGGCGTTCGTGATCGCCACCGACGACGCCGTGGCGCGGCCCTGGGTGTACGTGCCGGCGGGCGGTGCGGTGCTGCTCGTGATCGGGGCGGCGCTGGCCTTCACGTCCGCCGTCGGCCGCTGGCTTCGGGCGGCCGAGCATCGACGGACGTCGTAGTCCCTGCCGTCCCTACCGGGAGAGGCCGGCCAGGATGCCCTCGGCGCTGCGCACCGCGACCTCGCACGCCGACGCCGTGAACCGGTCCAGCAGCGGGTGCGTCGAGCGCGCCCGCCAGGTCCGGACGGCGGCCAGCGCGGCATCGCGCAGTTCGGACTCGGAGGCGTCCGGATCGCACCCGAGACGCGTCGCCGCATCCATCCCCTGCGCCCCGATCACCAGCGCCAACGCGGCGCGCTGATCGTCGGGGAGTCGAACCTCGCGCGCGCGCATCCGGCCGATGAGGCGCAGCTCCCGGAACCCGTGCGCGTCGGCGAGGGTGCGCCGCACCTCGTCGGCGATCTGCTGCGCGCCCGGCGTCGGGTGGTCGTGGAGAATGCGGTCGAGCGAGACCAGCGCGGAGTGCGCCTTCAACTGATCCGCGCGGTCGCCGAACTGGGCGTCGAGCACCTGGCGCAACTCGTCCAGGCCGCTGCGTTCCACGAGTTCGCGCGCCAACGCCGGCGAGTCGCGCGTGCCCATCCGAATCAACGTGACGGCCAACCGGATTCCGAACAGGCCGAACCGGTCGGCCAGCCCGGCCCGGGTCTCGGCGTCGACGGGCAGCGGCATGTCCGGCCGGACGAACCGATCCGCGGACAGCATCGCCAGCGAGAGATCCTCCGGAGGTGCGTCCGCGAGCGCCACCAGCGCGGCGAATTCGCTCTGCCGCAACGTCCGCGCGCCCAGCGCGAGAAGACCCGCGACGGGAACGACGGCCTGACACAGACCGGTCTTCTCCAGCTCCCCCGCGAAACGCGCCGCGACGTCCTTGGCCGACAGCAGCGCATCCATGCGGCCGGCGCCGATCTCGTCGGCGCGTGACACGACACCGATGACCCCGAGCGGTCCCGATTCGCCGCCCACCGCGTCGTTGATCCGACCGAGAAACGTCGTGTCCGCGGCGCTGAGGGTCCGAAGCAGGTAGACGACGGCGTCCGCGCCGGACGCGGCGTCGTCCGGGGTGAGCATCGCGAGGGTTCGTTCGGAGACGTCGCGCGACAGCGACGACGTGCCGGGGGTGTCGACGATGGTGTTGCGCGCCAACGCCCGCGCCGGCCACTCGACGTCCAGCCGGTCGACCCGGTCGGCCGTCAACTCACCGAAATCGAAGCTGAGCCGGCCGTTCCGACGGACCACGGGGATCTCGGCGGCCTTGTCGCCGTCGTACCGTGCGGTGACCGACGGAGCGAGTCCGCGTCGGTACCAGGTGACGACGCGCGTGCACTCGGTGGCGTCGGTGGGCGCGATGTCCTGACCGACGAGGGCATTGAGCAACGTCGACTTGCCGGCTTTCAGCGAACCGGCGAGGGCGATCCGCAGCGGCTCGTCGAGCCGCTCGCCGCACTCCTGCACCGCTTGTCGCGCAGTAGGATCCGCCGCGTACTCGGCTCGCGCCGCGGCGACGAGGGATCGGGCTCGGTCGATCGTTGCGCTCACGCGGGCAGACCTCGCTTGCCGTCGGCGGGCGGCGCGTCCGTCGGGTCGAGGGTGCGAGCGATGCGGCGCAGCGTCGCGACGTCACTCAGCGCACGTTCGAGTTCCGCCGTGCGAGAAGCACGTTCGCTGCTCTGGAGCGTAGCGGCCTCCTGCGCGGCCTTGAGCGAATCGTCGACGGACCGCAGCGTCTGCTCGGCCACCTCGGTGAAGTGATCGCGCAGCACCCGCTGCACGGCGCGCAACCGGTCGCGGGATTCCTTGCCCACCTGGAACGCGACGTCGTCGGTGAACTTACGGATGGCCTGCTTCGCGTCGGCGCGGCGCTTGAGGACGCGCTGTTCCTTGTCGTCCTTGTACGCCTTGCTGCCCAGCAGCACACCGGCGCCCAAGGACACGGGGTTCAGCAGGGCGAAACCCATCATCGTCGACACGAGACCGAACATGAGCACGCCGCCGTAAGACCCACGCATGCCCACCAGCACTTTGGACGTGATGCCCATGCGGCCCGACTCGAGGTCGGACAGGGAGGTGACGGGGTCCATGATGCCGTCGAGTTCGGCGAGCGCGGCGATGTCACCGGCCGGGAGCTGCCCCTCGCCGGACTCGGCGAAATGCCGAGCAACGTTCTCGGCCAGATAGATCGACCGCTCGTGTGCCCAGACGAAGTTGTCGCCGACGGCGTCCGCGATCTGCTCCTGGAGCCACTCGCCGATGCGCGTCCAGTCCTTGCCCGGATCGCCCTCGTCGACGGCGGTCTCCGCCTCGCGGGTGATGTGGCGCAACCGGTCTCGCAGATCGTGGTCGATGTCGGAGGCCAGGTCGGCGATGCCGTCGGCGAGGGTCTGCTGCCACCGGCTGCTGCGTCGACGCATCTCGTCGGCGGATTCGCGGGCGCGCTGCAACCGACCGACGGCCGCGGCGGCGGATTCCGGGTCTCGCAGCGCCGCCAGTTCGCTACCCAGCGCGAGGGCGACGTGCTCCGCGACCGACGTGACGTCCAGCGCCACCGCCTTGCGGGTCGTGACGGCCGCGCTGCGGACGACGCCGCGCAGGAACTCGTACAGCGCCGGGAAGCCCGACTCCTCGTCGAGCGAGGTGTCCTGAAGGCGCAGGGCGTGCGAGCGCAACAACGACGAGACGGGCAGCAGCGGAACCTCGACACCCTCGCGCGCCAGATGCTCGCGGTCGACGTCGACGATCCGGCGCCAGTGCGGGTAGAGGTCGGTCTTGGTGATCAGGCAGGCCACGGCCGGGCACAGGTCGACGGCGCGGCGCAGGAACGCGACCTCGGGCTCGGTGAACTCCTGCGACGAATCCGACAGTACGAGAACGGCATCGGCAGAGGAAATGAGTCCCAGAGTGGCGCTGGCGTGCGGGTTGCCGTGGCCACCGACACCCGGGGTGTCCACGATGACGAGGCCGTCCGCCAACAGCGGCGAGGACACGGTGATCTCGAGGCGCAGGACGTCGCGACCCTCCGCCCGCGGATCCGCCGGGGTGACGGCGTGGATGTCCTCGAACGGAATCGGGATGCGCGCCGGGTCGCCGCCGGGCTGCGCGACGACCAGCTCGGCCCGACGCTCGTCGCCGTGCGCGACCATCGTCGGCACGGCCGTGGTCTCGTCGTCACCCACCGAGCAGACGTCCAGTCCGAGAAGCGAATTGACGAACTGGCTCTTGCCCTGCTTGAGCGGTCCCACCACGACGATGCGCAGCCGCGGATCGGAGACCCGCTCGCGGGCGGCCGTCACCCGATCGACCAGGTCCCGTCGGCCGGCCTTCGCCGCGACCTCGCCGGTCCGGGTGAGCAGGTCCGCGAGGGTCGTCGGCGCGTCGGCGCGAGCCGGGGTCGCCGCGGTGGACGCCGGCGCCGTGCCGTGGGGCGCGTTCTGCACCGCGCGGTCGCGCGCATTCTGCATCGGAACACCATTTCCGTTCGAGCCGTGGGTGGGCGACGACGTGGCGGGAGACTGTGAGGTCTCACCACCTCTTTCCTACCGTAAGGGACGACCCCGCACGCGGGGAGCGCGTGCGGGGTCGTCGGTCGAGCGGGGTCGTGCCTACTGCGGGTCGTGCCTACTGCGGGTCGTGCCTACTGCGTGTCGTCGGCCTGATCGGTCGCGGTGTCGATCACGGCCTCCTGGCCGGCGTCGACGCCGCCGCCGAGAGCGCCGCCCAGGCCACCACCCAGCGCGCCGGTGAGGCCACCGGTGAGGCCACCCGTCACGTCGCCCGCGCTGTCGGCAACGGCACCGACCCCGCCGAACGCGTCGTCGGCGTCGACGTTCTGCCAGGTGTCCGCGACGCCACCGGTCAGATCGGCGGTGGAGTCGACCGCGCCGCCGAGCGAACCGGCGGTGTCGACCGCGCCGCCGAGCGAGCCCGCGGCATCGAGCGCGCCGCCGACCGTTCCGGCCGCACCCAGTGCGCCACCGACGGCACCACCGATGGCGCCGGCCGCGTCGGCCGCCCCACCGAGGTCTCCGGCGGTGTCGACGACCCCGCCGAGAGCGCCGGTGGTGTCGACGGTGCCGGCCAGGTCACCGACCAGGCCGGTGTCGAGCCCGAGGCCCGTGCCCAGGCCCAGCCCGGCGCCGATCGCACCGTCCGAGGCGAGGGCACCGCCGAGTCCGGCCGTGGCGCCGGTGGCCGCGTCCAGTCCGGCACCGGCCAGCGTGTCGGCCGCACCGACGACGCCGGCGCCCAGACCGCCCGCGATCTCGCCACCGGCGACGATGCCGCCACCGAGAACCGTGCCGAGGTTGCTGTCCACCGTGGCGGTGACGTCGAGCAGGCCGTCGGTGTCGATCGCCCCGCCCGCAGCGAGGGCACCGTTCAGCGCGGCGTCCAGAGCGGAGGTCAGCTGGCCACCCGCTCCCAGAGCCGCGCCCAGGGTGCCCGCGGTGTCGACGGCGCCGGAGGCACCGAGAACCGCGCCCAGCGCGCCGCCCAGTTCGGTGCCGACGGAACCGCCGACTCCGAACGCCGCGCCCAGGGCCGCGGACAGGTCGCCGGTCACGCCGCCGGCGGCGTCGACGACGCCGGCGACGTCGAGGGCTCCGGTGAGCGCCGTGGCCAGGTCGCCGACGAGCTCGGCGTCGGCGTCCAGCGCGCCGCCGAGGGCACCGGCCACCGCACCGCCGAGGTCACCGGCGAGCAGAGCCTCGGCGTCCAGGTCACCGAGCACCGTGCCGCCCAGCACCGCACCGAGCGTGCCGCCCAGACCCGCGGCGGCCGCGCCGCCCGCGCCGAGGGCACCGGCGAGGCTGCCGCTCAGGTCCAGACCGGTCTCCGGGATCGCCACCTCGCCCAGCAGTCCGAGTCCGGCGCCGATCGCGCCGGTGAGGGCACCGGTCAGCTCGGCACCGAGCTCGAGGTCGGGAGCCGCGTCCAGGACGGTGCCCAGAGCCGCCTCGAGGTCCACCCCGCCGGCCAGGAGGGCCGCCAGCTGCGCCTGCAGATCGGCCGTGAGGGCGCCGCCCAGGGCACCACCGAGGGTGCCGCCGACGGTCGCGGCCAGGTCGCCGCCTGCCGCCAACGCACCGCCGAGCGCGGCACCGAGGTCACCGGTCAGGTCGAGTCCGCCGGTCAGTCCGAGCGCGGTGTCGAGCGCGCCGGCCAGAGCAGCCGCGCCGGTGCCGGTCAGGCCCAGTGCCGCGGTGAGCGCCGCACCGAGGTCCGCCCCGGCGGCCAGGTCGGTCACGCCGGTCAGCGTTCCGCCCAGTGCCGCACCGACGGTGCCGGCCAGTTCGCCGCCGGCGCCGAGCGCCGCGGCCAGACCCGCGGACAGCTGCGCGGCGAGATCGCCGGCGAGCAGGGCGTCGAGGTCCAGTCCGGTGCCGACGATGCCGGTGAGCGCACCGGTGAGGTCCGCGCCGAGGTCGAGCCCGGGCACCGCACCGAGCACCGCGCCCAGTGCGGCGTCGAGATCGAGGCCACCGGCGAGCAGACCCGCCAGCGTCGCCTGCAGATCCGCCGTCAGCGCACCGCCCAGAGCCGCACCCAGCGTGCCGCCCACGGTCGCCGCCAGATCGCCGCCCGCCGCCAGCGCGCCGCTCAGCGCCGCACCGACCGTCGCGGCCAGGTCACCGGTCAGGTCCAACTCACCGCCGAGGCCCAGCACCGCGTCGAGAGCGCCGGCCAGCGTCGCCGCACCGGTTCCGGTCAGGCCCAGAGCCGCAGCCAGTGCCGCACCGAGGTCCGCACCGGCCGCCAGATCCGTCACCCCGGCCAGAGCGCCGCCCAGAGCCAGACCCAGCTCGCCCGCGGCCTCGCCGCCGAGCGCCAGACCGGCCGTCAACGCCGCACCGAGCTGCGCCGCCAGGTCACCACCCAGCAGAGCCTGCAGGTCACCGGTGAGCAGCCCGCCCGCGCCGAGCGCGGCGGCCAGAGCACCGTCGAGATCGAGCGCCCCGCCGAGATCCAGGGCCCCGCCGAGACCGGCGCCGAGGCCGAGCACCGCACCGAGAGCGGCGTCCAGATCGAGGCCGCCGCCGAGCAGGCCGGCCAGCTGCGCACCCAGGTCGCCCGTCAGGTCGGCCCCGAGCACGCCGCCGAGGACGGCGCCGAAGGCCGCGCCCAGGTCGCCGGCGACCGTGCCGCCGGCGGTCAGCGCGCCGGCGAGGGCTGCGCTGAGAGTCGCGCCGAGGTCACCGGCCAGGTCGAGGTCGCCCGCCAGACCGAGGGCACCGTCGAGCGCCGCGCCGAGCTGCGCGGCCAGGCCGCCGCCGAGGCCGAGCGCGCCGGTGAGCGCAGCGCCGAGGCTGCCGCCGACACCGAGGAGCGCGTCGAGGTCCAGCCCACCCGCGGCGTCGACGACGCCGCCCAGGAGCAGGCCGAGGCCGGCACCGAACTCGCCGGCGATGTCGCCACCGGCGGCGAGGGCCGTCTCGAGGGCGCCGGAGAGCGCGGTGGTCAGGGAGCCGGCCAGCGCCGCGATCACGGTCGCGTCGAGCATCCCGGTAAGGGTGGCGCCGAGGTCGCCGGAGGCGTCGATCGCGGCACCGAGGCCGGCGGTCAGCGAGCCGGTCAGGTCTGCACCGGCGCCGAGCGCGCCGCCGAGGATCACGCCGAGGCCACCGGCGAGGCCGAGGCCGCCGGTCAGCGCGGCAGCGAGTTCCGCACCGAGGGCGCCACCGGCGGTGACGGCCGTGCCGAGCACGCCGCCCAGGGCCGCGCCGAGGTTGGCGCTCAGCGCGCCGCCCAGCTCGAGGGCGCCGCCGAGGGCGCCGGACAGATCGAGAGCACCGCCGAGGTCGAGGTCGGTGATGGTGCCGAGGACGGCGTCGAGTGCTGCGGTGAGCTGAGCTCCGGCGCCTGCACCGAGGCCGAGTGCAGCGGTGAGAGCGCCGGCGAGCGTCGCGCCGAGCTCCGCGAGCACGTCGAGATCCAGCAGCCCGCCCAGGGCCAGCAGGCCCTCGAGAGCAGCGCCGAGGGCGGCACCGAACTGCGCCGCGAGCTCGCCACCGAGGGACAGGCCGTTGCCGATGACGAGCGCGAGGATGGATGTGAACTGGCCGGCGAGGTCGAGGTCCCCGAGGGTCAGGTCGCCCAGGCTGAGAGAGCCGAGGTCGAAGGCGCCGAAGTCGATCGCACCGAGATCGATCGCACCCAGGTCGATGGCGCCGAAGTCGAGGTTGCCGAAGTCGAAGGCGTTGTCGAAGATGTTCAGCCCACCGAGGTCGATCGCCCCGAAGTCGAGCCCGCCGAGGTCGAGGAAGCCGAAGTCGGCGTTGCCGAAGTCGACGTTCCCGAAGTTCAGTCCGCCCAGGTCGAAGTTCCCGACGCTGTTGTTGTTGCCGACGTTGCTGATGGCGCCGATGGACCCGAGGGCCAACGACCCGCCGACGAGGGACGGGGCGAAGGTGTTGGTGATGTCCCCGAAGTTGTTGGTGTTGGCGTTCGTGATCGTGTTGGTCACGTTGCCGGCGTTGACGATCGAGGCCAGGCGCGAGCCGCCGTCGAACAGGCCGGACTCGGACACCATCGGGGCGACGGCCACGATGTCGGCGGGGCAGACCTCGGGCAGGCCGGCGGCGTTCAGCGCGCGCTGCGGATCGGCGCAGTACGCGGCAGCGGCCTTGTCGTCGCGGAGAAGGTTGAGGATGAAGTCGAGAACGGCGTTGGTGGCCATCGTGGGTGTCCGATCGTCGAGGGTCTCGTGTCGACCGATGGGTCTCGGCCGCGTTGTCATCGAAACTAGGGCGATTGGTGATCTGTCCCAACGGGGCCGAGCCCCCTTCTCGCCACCCGGGGGTTCCCGGGGGCCCGAGCCGGGCCGTTAGGGGGTATAGGGGATCGATCCCCCAGTCGGTCGGAAACGTGCTGTGATGTGTAACGAACGGTCGCCGGACGACGACGTCACGGGCGGACGGGTGACACTGCGAACGGGAGTCGGCGACATGGCGTCAGGGTTGGGCACGAAGGTCGGCACGGCCACCGCGATCGCGGTCTCGGCGGGGTCGGCCGATCTGCACGACGCCCGCGTCGTCGCGCGACCGTCCGCACTCGAGATCGACCCAAGCGGGGACGCTCGGTTCGCCGACGCCGCCGACCGCTCCGGGTCCGTCGTCCGCGGCTACGCCGGGCGCGTCGGCGACCCCGTCGACCTGGTGACCGACGACGGCCGCACCTTCTCGGGCGACGAGCTCGTCGCCCGCACGCTCGCCGGCCTGATCGAGGAAGCCGGACCGCACACCTCCGTCGTCGTCGCCCATCCCACCGAATGGTCGTCGTACACCGTCGACCGCCTGCGCTCCGCTGCGGCCGAGCGCGGCATCGAGGCGGAGTACGCCCCCGAAGCGCTCTGCACCGTCGCCTGGCTCCAGCAGACGCCCGACGCCGTCGCGGACGGTGTGGTCGCCGTCGTCGACCAGGGACAGAGCGGCACCACCGCGTCCGTCGTCCGCACCGGCGACGAGGCCGTGCTGCTCGGCCGCACCATGCGATCCGACGACACCGGGGGCGCCGCCATCGACGGTCTCCTGCTCGAACACGTTCTCGCGCAGGTCGACACCGACGCCCTCGACCCCGCCGACCCGGCCACCGTCGATGCCCTCGCGGACCTCCGTGAGCGGTGCGCGACGGCCAAGGAGGCCCTGTCCGCCGACACCGACACCGTGGTGCCCGTCCGGTTGCCCGGCGTGTCCGCCGACGTGCGCGTGGTGCGGTCGGAACTCGAGGAACTGTTGCGGGAGAGTGCCGACGACGTCGTCCGCGTCGTCGAGGAGGCTCTCCGCTCGGCCGGAGTCGACGCCGCGACCCTGTCCCGCGTGGTGCTCGCCGGCGGCGGTGGCGCGATTCCCCTTCTCACCGAGACGTTGTCCGCGCGACTGCGGGTCCCCCTCACCCTGAGCTCCGACCCGGCGGCGACGTCGGCGTGGGGCGCGGCGCTCACCGCGACCCGGCTCGCGGCGGTCGCGCCCGCTGCGGCGGCCGCGACGACCGACGACGCCGAGACCGACCTCATCGCCCCGATCGAGCGACGTCCCGAGCGCGCCCTGCCGCCCGTGCCGGTCACACCGCACTCCCACGCCAAGCCCGCCACCGGTCGACGACGCGCGGGCGTCGTCGTCGGAGTGGCCGCGGCCGTCGCCGTGCTCGCCGCCGGCGGGCTGTCGGTCGGCGTGGCCACCGGCGTCGTCGACAACCCCATCTCCGACTCCCCCGCCACCAGTGCCGTCGTCGAACCGGCCTCGGTCGACGACGCCACCGGCGGCGAGACGACCGGAAGCGGTTCCGCCGCCACGGGATCCGCCGGAGCGACGGATCCCAGCACGGGCGCGCGGATCCCCGGCAGCACCGCGGCCGGATCGCCCACGACGGGCACGGCACCCGGCGCCCCGAGAGCCGCCGTGCCGACCGGCGCGGCCGAGGTCCCGGGCGTGACGGCGCCGGACGTGCAGGTGCCGTCGGTGAACGCGCCGACGCTGCCGCAGTTCAGTCCCGCGCCCGTCCCCGCACCCACTATCCCTTCGCCGAACCTCCCGTCGCCACAATTCCCGTCGTACCAAGGTCCCAACATTCCGGGCGCAGTCGGAGGCGTGGTGGGAGGCACCCTCAACGGGGCGAGTCAGGTTGTGGAAGGCACGGGCGACCTTCTCGGAGGCACTCTCGGCGCGATCACCGGCCGGTGACCCTCGACGACGCCCCGGCCGGAGCCACGGCCATCGACGTCCGGGACCACTCCGCGCTCACCGTCCTCGCGTTGCGGTCGGTGGGTCTCGAACCCAACCCCTATCTGGTCTCCGAGATCGCGGCGCTGCCGATTCCCGACGCCGTGGGCGCGATCGAGCGGACGGCGGACCTGACCGACGTGTCCTCGGCGTTGCGGGAGACGGTCGGGCCGCACGGCACCACCATCCTGCTGCGCCGCGTCGCCACCGGACTGCTGGACGCGCAGATCCTCGCCCCCGACACGGCCGTCGCGTTGGCGACGGCGGGTGTTCGACTTCCCGCGCTGGCCGACTTCCTCACGCGGACAGCGGAATCGGCGACGCCGAAGCACGCACCGGCGTTGTGGGACGCGGCGATCGCCGCGGGCGCCGACCCGGGCCGCGCGGCCGCGCCTCGCGCGCGGGCGCGTCTGGCCGCCGGTGACCTCGACGCCGCGGCGCAGCAGGCCGACACCGTTCTCACCGACCCCACGAGCGACGACGAGGCCAAGCGCGGCGCGGCCCGAGTGGCGGCCACAGTCGCCCTCCGCCGCGGCGCTCCCTCGCACGCCGCCTCGGTCTACCGCTGGCTCGGCGCTGCCCGCGCGGGATCGGATGTCGCCCACGCGGTGGTGTCGCTCCTCGCCGTCGGCGAACGGGAGACGGCCGAGACCTTCTCGGGCGCGCCGTCGTCGGCGCTGCCCACCAGTGACACGGCTCGGAACGCCCTGGTCGCGGACGGCATGCTCGCGTCGGTGTCCGAAACCCCCACGGCGGCGCTGGGTTCGATGCTCCGCGCCTGCGCCCTGGCCGACCCGACGACCGACGACCACCCGGCGTCGCTGGCCGGGCTTCTCGCGATACACCTGGGCGACCCGCGGACGGCGCGGGACGTGCTGACCGAGGCGTCGACGACCCGCACCGGCCTTCTCGGCGCGTGGGCCGCCATGCTCCTCGGCGACGTCGACGCCGCCGAGACCCGCATTCGCAGGACCGAACCCGACTGCCTCGACCGCCGAGACCTGTTGTGGTGGAGCGGACTCCGTGCCGCCGTCGCACGGCGACGCGGTGACACCGGGGCCCTGGCGTCCACTCTCGCCGACGCTCGTCGTCTGCTCGTGGAGGTCGAACCCGACCTCTACACCGTCCTTCCCGTCGGCGAACTGTGGCTCGCCTCGACGCGCCTCGGCGACGCGGGGCGCATCCGGCACGCCGTCGACCGCACGTCCGCGATCCTGGCCGGTCTCGGCGAGCCTCCCCTGTGGGCCACGGCGTGGCACTGGTACGGCGTCCAGGCCGCCATTCTGGCGGGCGCGCCCGCGGACCTGGTGCCCCACGCCCGCACGCTGGGAGCCCTGGCCGCACACAGCCCACACGCCGCGGCGGTGGCAGCGGCCGGCCGCTGCTGGCTCCGCGTCCTGCAGGGCGAACCCGACGCCGACGACGTCCGCGCGTCCACCAGGTCCCTCGAACGATTCGGCCACGCCTGGGAGGCCGCACGCCTGGCGAGCGACGCCGCCCTGCGGGTCGACGACACCCGCACCGCCACCGCACTCCTGCAGACCGCGCGCGAGATCACCTCGGCCGCAGCCGTTCCCGACGCGTCGTCGTCGACCGGTGAGCTGACCGACCGCGAGGCGGAAGTCGCCCACCACCTGGTGCTGGGCCTGACCTACCGGGAGATCGGCGCCCGCCTGTACATTTCGGCGAAGACCGTCGAGCACCATGTCGCCCGTATCCGGCGGCGGCTGGACGCCGGTTCCCGGTCGGAGTTGCTGTCGATGCTGCGCGCCGCGGGGTACGGGCAGCAGGAGGAACGCGAGCACCCATGACGCCCGATATGCCCACGACCGACACCCCCGCGCCCGGTCGCGTTCTGGGACTGCACGTCACGGACCGCGCAGCCGTGGCGGTGGTGCTCTCGTCGACGACGGGTGAGATGGTGCGCGTGCCCGTCGTGACCGACGGTGTCCTCTATCTTCTCCCGGACGGGTCGTCCTCCCTGACGCGACCGGACGAGCCGAGCCCGACCGTCGATGTGGTGGACCGCTTCTCCGATCACCTCGGTGATCCCGCCGGTGTGGTGTCCGCCCACGGCGCGGTCCTGCGCGCGGAGGACCTGCTGGCCACCGTGCTGCTCCTGCTGATCGACCGGGCACTGCCCGACGCGGACATCGTCGCCGTCGCACATCCGACCACGTGGTCGACGGAACAGACCGCAGCACTCCAGGATTCGCTCGCGTTCCTGTCGCTGTCCGGCGTGGACCTGGTGCCGGTCATGGACGCTCCCGCCGGCACCGTCGACGACCACCTCGCCGTCGCACTGGCCGCGGCCCGCACCGCCGCCGGCCTCGCACCGAGTCCCGTTCCGGGCGTCGTCGAGTCGACGGACCTCGCGCCGGAGTCGCGCCGTCGTCGGCTTCCGCTCGTCGTCGGGGCCGCGGTCGCGACGATCGCGATCGCTGCCGCGGTCGCCGGGGCGATCGTCGTGACGAGCGACCGCACGGTGAGCACCGCCGTCCCCGTCATCGCCGACGCGAATCCCGCGTCCCCGACCACCACGCCCCGGCCCGGGGTGTCCCGTTCGGCGGGACCGTTCCCCACGGTCCCCGCCGGTGCCGCGGTCTCCGCCGTGGACGTCGCGGCCACCGCGCCGGAGGTCGCCGCACCGGCGTCCCCGCCGGCCGCGTCGGCGCCCGTCCCGTCGCCGTCCGTGGTGCTGCCCGTCGTGCCAGTCGGTCCCCCGCCCGGACCCACCGTCGATCCGGCCCCGTCGGACTCGCCCGCTCCCGAGCCGGACCCCGTTACCGAACCCGGCGACACCGATCCTTCGGAAACGGAACCGGGCGAGTCGGACGAAGAGACGCCGGGTGATGACGAGTCCCCGAGTGATTCGCCGTCGCCGGCACCGCCGACCGCGGGATGACGACGGCGGGGTTCGGGAAACATCACGGAGCCGTCTCGTAGTTCGGCGGGTGTCGGACCCAGCCGTTAGGGTGGGCGTACCGGGCGTTCTGTTATCCCGGACCGACACGACTCGCCGAGGGGGACGACAGCTGTGGTTGCGCGCCGGAACACCCGTGCGGACGGGCGTCTCGGCGATGCCGCACCGGCCTCGGCGGAACTGGCCCTCGCACTCGTCGATGCAGGCACCGTGGTCGCCGCTCGCATCGACGGTGCCGAGGCGCACCTGTTCCGGTGTCCCACCGTCGCCGGCAGCGACGCGAGCGGGCAGGTGGTCGCCGCCGCGGCCGGGACCTCCGGCTTCGTCGACGGCCTCGACCGGACGGGGGCGTGGGTCCTCGACGGCCGCCACCTGCGCACCGAGGACGTCGCCGCGGGTTTCGTCCTCTCCGTCGTCGCAGCCGTGTCCGAGCTGTACGGCCTTCCCCGCGACACCGACGTCACCGTCCTCCACCCGGCGCACCTGTCGCCCGACGCGGTCGAGGCGCTGCGCGACGGTCTGGATCACGGAGGGTTCGCCGGTTCGCTGCGGGCCGCCACCTCGGTCGATCCGGAGATCGCCGCCCGCTCCGAGCTGACCCCGCAGCCCCGGCTCGACCGGCCGGCCCGTCGCCGACGCCGCGCGCCCGCTCCGACCCGCGCCGCCGTGTTGGCAGCCGCTGGTGCCCTTGTCGTCCTCGTCGGCGGCGCCACCGCGGCGACCCACCTGGACGACGCTCGCGACGTCGAGCCCGCCACCTCACGCGACGTCGTGCCTCCGGTCGGCAGCGCGACGTCGGGTGACGCGACGGCCGGTGACGCGACGCCGGAAGACCAGGCCGTCGACCCGTCGTCGACTCCGGATCCGGCCGCCCCGGAGAGCGCGCCCGCGCCGGAGGCTACGGACTCCGCTGCAGTCGAACCGCCGCCCGCGAGCGCGACCACCGTGCCCGGGTTCGCGCCGGCCCCGGGTCTCACCTCGGTGCCGGTTCCGCCCGACGGGCAGTGGCCGCCGTTCTCCGTCCCGGACCTTCCGGACCTCCCCGACCTGCCCGGTCTCCCCACCCTGCCCGAGTTCCCGCTCCCCGCCACGACGGCGCCGGCTCCGACCAGTACGGCGGCGCCGACCACGACGCCGTCCCCGAGCGGCACCACCGGCGCGGTGACGCCCACACCCTGAGGCGACCGGATACGGCTCACAGGGTTCGCTCATCTCGATGCCCTAGGCTCCTGTGCGCCCTCCGGTCGAGACCGATCGCCCCACGACCCCGGTGGACATCAGTGCCCCCGAAAGGACTTCATGCGTCACGCCGCCCTCGTTCGGTTCTCCGCCCTGCTCGGCGCCACGGTTCTCGGAACGGGTCTCTCCGCAGCCGTCGCCACCGCAGCACCGACCGAGAGCGGGCCCACCCAACTGCCCGCGGACCGGTTGCCGGCCGAGTTGGTCGCCGCCGTGCAGCGGGACCTGCATCTGAGTCCGCAGGAATACCTGGACCGCGCGGCGGCGGCGCAGCAGCTGCGGTCCTACGCCGACGACTTCCGGCAGCAGAACCCCGCCGACTTCGCGGGCGCGTGGATGGGTGACGACGGCGTCCCGGTGGTCGCCGTGACCACCACCGAGGCGGCGGCGCGCGTGGCCGACGACGGCTTCCGCAGCCGACAGTCGCCCGTGTCGGCCGACAGCCTCGACGCGTCCCTCGCCGAGTTCGGTCGTTGGGTCTCGGCGCTCCCGCGCGATGTCTCGTCGCAGATCAATTCCGCGGCCGTCGACGTGCTGCGAGGCAAGGTGGTCGTCGACATCGCCAACAGCCCGATCGGACGCGCACTCGATCTCCCGACCGCCATCGCCAACCTGCAGGTGGTGCTCTCGCCGCCGGCCCCGGCGCCCGGCGGCACTCCGGCCGTCACCGGCGGTGACGACTACGTGACGTCGTCGGAGAATCTGGCCACCGCACCGCTCGAGAGCATCGAGATCTGCTCGTTCGGCTTCGCCGCAACGGACGCGTCGGGCCGCCCGGTCAGCCTGTCCGCCGGCCACTGCGATCCCGGTCCCGGCCCGGACGGCACTGCCCGCGTGTACCTCCCGTCCGGTGCGGACGTGCGGGCCAGCGCGCCCGTCGGTCGCTTCGATCGGTCCACCGTCGGCGGCCCCGCGGGACTCGACTGGTCGGTCATCGCGCTCGACGACGCCGGCGTCGCGGCCGGTCTGCACGAGCCTGCCGTGCGCGGTGCCGGAGGCACGACGCTCACGATCACCGGAACGGCGGCGCCGGTCATCGGCGCCCCGGTGTGCAAGTCCGGCCAGGCGTCGTCGTTCACGTGCGGTGTCGTCGCAGCCGACCGGGTGGAGACGCAGCTGATCCTGGGCGACGGCAGCGAAGCCACCATCCGCGGATTCGCCAGCACCGCCTGCACTCTCGCCGGCGACAGCGGCGGCGCCATCGTCACGGGCACACTCGCCCTGGGCATCACCAGCGGCTCGAACAGTGGGGGCGCCCCCAGCTGCGGCGAGGCCAATCTCGCGCTCGCGCAGTACGGCGGCACGGCGAGCCTCGGCATCCCGATTCAGGCTGTCGCCGCCGAGTCCGGCACCACGGTGCGCACGTCGTGATCGTTCGTGCCGCCGTCGTCGCGGTTCTACTGACGAGCGCCGCGCTGGCCACCGCTCCCGCCGCGACAGCGCAGGACACGGTGGCCGCGACACTCGCCGACGCACTCCAGCGCGACCTCGGGCTGACCGAGTCCGACTGGCTCCAGCGCTCGGCCGTCGCCGCGGATCTCACGGCCTTCGCCGATCGTGCCCGCGTCGACTTCGCCGACAGCGTCGCCGGGGTGCGCCTCGACGCCACCGGGCAGGGGGTCGTCGACCTGACCAGCGGGACCACGCTCGACGCTGCACGTGCCGCGGTCCTGCGCGCCGGGTTCACCGTCGGGACCGTCACCGCCGACGGCGCACCGCAGGCCACCCTCTCCGCCACGTCGATCGCCGACGCGACGTCGTCGGGTGGCGACGGCATCGTCGCGTCCTCGGGCACTGCCGGTCTGCGGTGCTCGGTGGGGTTCAACGGCACCGATTCCGGTGCGCCCGTGATCGTCACGGCCGGCCACTGCGACCCGAACCTCGCCGCGGCGGGAACCTCGGGGGCCTCGCAGGTGCAGGGCCTGGACGGGTCACCGTTGGGCACCGTCGCGCGCGGGTCCCTCGACGGGCACGACTGGTCCGTGGTCCGCCTGAACGACGACGTGGCGGACCGATTCCGCAACAACGACATCCGCGTGCCGGGAGCCGCGCCACTCGACATCACCGGTGTGGCCGAACCCGTGGTCGGCATGCCCGTTTGCAAGGCCGGCGCCACCACCGGATTCACGTGCGGCACCGTGACCGCGGTGGGACGGACCGTCGACGTCGGGGCTCGGGTGCTGCGCGACGCCGTCGTCACCGACATCTGCGCCCTGCAGGGTGACAGCGGTGGACCGTTGGTGTCGGGCACCTCCGCCGTGGGGGTCTCGAGTGCGTCCAACGTGGGGCAATACGGTCAGTGCGCCGTGGCCGACGCCGTCGCCTTCGTGTCCGGTACCGGACCGCAACTCTTCGCGACGCCCGTGTCGAAGATTCTCGAGGACAATCCCGGGCTGCGCCTGCGCACATCGTGACCAAGCACGAGACCGAACGGAATGTGTTCGGTAAAGTACCGGCCCGAGGCACTCGCCTCCGCGCCCTCGGGGTGGTGCGGGATGTCGACGAACGGAACAGAAGGAACGGCACATGGATCCTGACATGCTCGGACTGATCTTCAAGGTCTTCGGATACATCGTCCAAATCATCAGCAACTCGGGCGCAGCCAGCTGAGCATCGGGTACTCGCGGCCCCGCAACCTCACGGTTGCGGGGCCGCAGTCGTTTCCGAGCCGAAACCGTTGTCGGTCAACACCTTCGACCCTTGTAGCGCGCTTCGTGGTCTGAACCACATCCGCCCCAGTGGTAACATCGAGGTGCGCAGTCGCTCCGTCGTCCGTCCGACGTCGTCGAGCTTCGATTGTCCGCACACTCACGAGGAGGTGTTCTGCTGTGCTGCGCCGAGAACCACACCCGGGCCAGGTCATCGGGTCGATCGTCACGCGCATCGGGGGTGCATCGTGA
Organism: Rhodococcoides kroppenstedtii; assembly: GCF_900111805.1. Lineage (GTDB taxonomy): Bacteria > Actinomycetota > Actinomycetes > Mycobacteriales > Mycobacteriaceae > Rhodococcoides > Rhodococcoides kroppenstedtii. The sequence continues at coordinate 79,524 of NZ_FOJN01000008.1, read as the reverse complement.
CCGTCGCCGACTCGTCCGTTCCCTTCGACCGATCCGTCGGTGAGGCCACCCCCACCGTCGAGTACGCGCCGTCCACCGACCACACGGCAGAGACAGCGACGCCGCCCCGACAGTCGGCCGTCGTTCGACTCTGGCACCGACTCGACGGTCATCATGCCGACGCCGCTCTACTCCTCGGCGCGCTGTCGGTGGTGACGTTCTGGGCCTTCGGCCTCGGGCTCGTCCTGGGACTCGGCGCTCTCGTGCTCGGCGCCGTAGCGCTGCGAATCCCGGACGCCGATCGCATGGACGCCGGCATCGGTATCGCCGCGGGGGTGGTCGGCCTCGTCGCGGGACTGGTGTTCCTCGGAGCCACGCTGCCGTACTTCTGAACCCCACACGCACGATGCCCGGCCGCACTCGCGGCCGGGCATCGTTGTATCCAAGGAAGCGCCGGTGGCCGTCGACAACCCCGAAACGACGCGATCCCCGCACCTCCCGGAATCGGGCTGTGCGGGGATCGACGTCAGCCGTCGGTCGACAGCCGGAAACTCTTAATGAATCAGTTGGCCCACTGGGTGGTGCCGGGGGGAGCCAGGAGGGTGTTGACGAAGTCCGCACCGGCAATTGCGAGGGTCGGGCCGCCGACAACGATCGTGCCGATGACGCCACCGACTCCGGCGCCCGGAACGATTCCGGCCAAGCAGGTCGGGGAAAGGAATGCACCGCCGGCAAGCAAGCAACCGGCGACGGCGCCGACGATGGTACCGGTCAACCCACCGACCGCAGACGCCAGACCCAACTGCGAGGCGAAGTTCTGCTGAGCCTTGTAATTCTCGTCGGGCGACGCAACGTTCTGCTCAAGGGCGCTGGCCTGCTCACCGATCGGAGCCGACAGGTTCGGGATCAGCTTCACGGTGCGACCCTCGTTGGTGTACTCGACACCGTAGGGGAACTCAACACCGTTGAGGTTGAAGGACAGGGGAAGGCTCAGGACCTCGTTGCCCCCGTTGTCCTCGAGGACGACGGACTTGTCGTCGTCCGAGGCGCGGAACAGACCGGCGTCGACGGTGGTGACAACGCCACCGGCCTCGACGCGGGAGGCCCAGTTGATCTCGGAGTTCTCGGTGCCCTTCTCGTCGGCTGTGGGGGCAGCCGGGTCAGCGTAGGCAGTTCCGGTCCACACCGCGAGGGAGGCAACAGCGATAGCGGAGGTCGCTACGAGTCGACGCAGGTTCATCTATGTTCCGTTCGTTCAAGGAGAGAGGTGTCGGGCCCCGACCCGTGCACTGTAGCCGTAACCGCCGACACAACCGAATCGACGGTTGGTTTCGTCCACATCAGCGCAGCTGCAGTTCGAGCTCGTGAAGGATAACAACCAGTACGCGATCGTGGTGTGTTTGTCCGCAATCGGGACGCCGTCCACGTTCGTCGGCGAGTTAGGCAGGCCTTCACGCGCCGCTGTCGTACCGCGCGCCTAACGTAGCCCCCGTCACACTCTCGCCGGCCGTGGTCCACGAACCTCACCAGCGAGAACCCCTCTCGACCGAAAAGTTACCGGCCGGTAGCCTCGGGCTTGTTACTCTTCGGTAGCGAACGCCCACCGAACGCTTGTCGCGGGACAGCCCCTCGCGTCGACACGCGGTCGGTCGGGAGAACACGACGGCGGCCCCGCCGTCGAACGAAAGGCGGCGTCATGAACGCGTTGACGATCACGCTGGGCACCGTGGGTGCGCTGCTCAGCATCGTGTGTTGGGCGTACTTCTTCCGCGGCGCCATCCTGATGGTGCGCTCGATCGCGCTGGGCCAGCCGGACCGGACGCGCCTGCGTCCGTTCGTCCCCCGCTTCAAGCAGATGGTGGTGGAGTTCGCCGCGCACACGCGGATGAACAAGTTCCGCTCCGTCGGCTGGGCGCACTGGCTGGTGATGATCGGCTTCATGCTCGGCGCGATCGTCTGGTTCGAGGCCTACGGGCAGACGTTCAACCCGGAATTCCACTGGCCGCTGATCGGTGACACCGCTGCCTACCACCTGATCGACGAGCTGCTGGGCCTGGGCACCGTCATCGGCATCACCACCCTGATCATCATCCGCCAGCGCAACCATCCGCGCTCCACCGAGCGGTTGTCCCGGTTCTCCGGCTCGAACTTCCGTGCGGCGTACTTCGTCGAGGCCGTCGTCCTCATCGAGGGCCTCGGCATGATCTTCGTGAAGGCCGGCAAGATCGCCACCTACGGCCACTCGAACCCGTGGACCGACTTCTTCACCATGCGTCTCGCCGAGCTGCTGCCCGCGAGCCCGAACCTGGTGTCCGTCTTCGCCTTCGTCAAGCTGATGTCCGGCATGGTGTGGCTGCTCATCGTGGGCCGCAACATCACCTGGGGCGTCGCCTGGCACCGCTTCAGCGCCTTCTTCAACATCTACTTCAAGCGTGAGGACGACGGCGGCGGCGCGCTCGGTGCCGCCAAGCCCATGATGTCCGGCGGCAAGGTCCTCGAGATGGAGGATGCCGACCCCGACGTCGACGCGTTCGGTGCGGGCAAGATCGAGGACTTCTCCTGGAAGGGCTGGCTCGACTTCACCACCTGCACCGAGTGCGGTCGCTGCCAGTCGCAGTGCCCCGCGTGGAACACCGGCAAGCCGCTCTCGCCGAAGCTGCTCATCACGTCGCTGCGCGACCACGGCAACGCCAAGGCCCCCTATCTGCTGGCCGGTGGCCGCAAGGACATGGGCGGTGACGAGGTCGGCCTGGTCGACGCCGACGGCAAGCCGAACGAGGCCAAGCTCAACAAGATCCCGCAGTCCGCGCGGGACGAGGCCGAGCGCCCCCTGGTCGGCGAGACCACCCTCGACGACGGTGGCCTCGGCGGCATCATCGACCCCGAGGTGCTGTGGAGCTGCACCAACTGCGGTGCGTGCGTGGAGCAGTGCCCCGTCGACATCGAGCACGTCGACCACATCCTCGACATGCGTCGCTACCAGGTCCTCATCGAGTCCGAGTTCCCGCAGGAGCTCGCCGGCCTGTTCAAGAACCTGGAAAACAAGGGCAACCCGTGGGGCCAGAACGCCTCCGCCCGCACCAACTGGATCTCCGAGCTCGAGTTCGACGTCCCCGTCTTCGGTCAGGACGCCGAGACCTTCGAGGATTACGAGTACCTCTTCTGGGTCGGCTGCGCCGGCGCCTACGAGGACCGCGCCAAGAAGACCACCAAGGCCGTCGCCGAACTCCTCGCCACCGCCGGCGTGAAGTTCGTGGTGCTCGGCGCGGAGGAGACCTGCACCGGTGACTCCGCCCGTCGTGCCGGCAACGAGTTCCTGTTCCAGCAGCTCGCGATGCAGAACATCGAGACCCTGAACTCCGTGTTCGAGGGTGTCGAGGAATCGCGTCGGAAGATCGTCGTCACCTGCGCGCACTGCTTCAACGCGCTCGGCAACGAGTACCCGCAGGTGGGTGGTAAGTACGAGGTGGTCCACCACACCCAGCTGCTGAACCGCCTGGTCCGGGCCAAGAAGCTGATCCCGGTCGCCACGGTCGAAGAGGACGTGACCTACCACGATCCGTGCTTCCTCGGCCGCCACAACAAGGTGTACGACGCGCCGCGCGAGCTCATGGCGGCGTCCGGCTCCACGCTCAAGGAGATGCCGCGTCACGGCGAGCGCTCCATGTGCTGTGGCGCCGGCGGTGCGCGCATGTGGATGGAAGAGAAGATCGGCAAGCGCATCAACATCGACCGTGTCGACGAGGCGCTGGACACCCTCGGCTCGAACGGCTCCGCGCCGTCGAAGATCGCCACGGGCTGCCCGTTCTGCCGCGTCATGCTGAACGACGGCGTCACCGCCCGCCAGGAGGGCGGCACCAACGAGAACGTCGAGGTCATCGACGTCTCGCAGATGCTGCTCAGCTCCATCACCCGCCTCGAGCCGAAGCAACTCGGGGAGAACGTCAAGGTGATTCCGCGCGCCAAGCCGAAGGTCGTTCCCGCCGAGGAGCCGGTGGAGACCCCGAAGGCCGACGCCGTCGCCACCGAGGACAAGGCCGCGGCCGAGGAGAAGGGCCGCGTGTCCGAGGTCGAGGCCGCTGCCGAGGGTGCGACGCCCCCCGCCACCGCCTCCGGCAAGGGCCTGAAGATGAAGGGCCTGGCCAAGGCTCCCGGCGCGAAGGCTCCGGGATCGAAGGCCCCGGGTTCGGCGAAGCCTGCCGAATCGCCCAACGCCGATGGTGACGACGCCACCGACGCCTCTGCGGCTCCGGCCACTCCCACCGCCAAGCCCAAGGGGCTGGGCATGGCCGGGAAGGCGAAGGCTCCGGGTGCAAAGGGTCTGCAGGTCAAGGGTCGTCCGCCGGGCGCGAAGGCACCGGGCGAGCCGGCCGAGGCGGCGGCTCCCGCCGAGGCTTCCGCATCGACCCCGGCCGAGTCGGGCGCTTCCGGGTCGGGCGCTTCCGAGTCCGGTGCCACCGAGGTCAAGCCGACGGTCAAGGCCAAGGGTCTCGCGGTGAAGTCCGGGTTCAAGAAGCCGGGCGCGAAGGCTCCGGGTTCGGCGGCTCCGGCTGCCCCCGCGGAGGCAGCGGCACCGGCACCCGAGGCCACTGCTCCCGAAGCACCCGCAGCCGAGGCACCGACCTCCGAGGCTCCCGCGGCACCCGCCGAGGTCAAGCCCACGGTCAAGGCCAAGGGTCTCGCGGTGAAGTCGGGCTACAAGAAGCCCGGCGCAAAGGCTCCCGGTGTGGCTGCCGCACCGAAGCCCGAGGCCACGCCGGAGCCGGCCACCGAGCCCGAACCCGCTGCCGAATCGAACGGTGCCGCCGAGTCGAATGGCGCGGCCGAGTCGAACGGCTCGGAGTCCAACGGCACCGAGCGCCCCGCTCCCCCGCAGCCGAAGGCCGGCGGGTTGGGCTTCAAGTCGGGCGCGAAGGCTCCGGGCCGCAAGTCCTGACCCCACTCACCGAACACCCCCTGTCCGTCGGGCAGGGGGTGTTCGGCGTTCAGGGCCTGCGCCACTGCACACGAGTCGACCGAACCGACGGGATCCCGGCAATCCGACCGACTTGTGGACACTCAGGCACGCCGCCCCACCCGACGTCAACGCACCACGATCTCAGGCCGCGCGAGAAATGCCACACGATCCGCCCCGATCCGGCGAATCCGCAGAACTCGGCTGAAAAATGCGGCGAAACTCGCACCGGACCGGGCGCATCTGCCCACAACTCGCGTCGAGCGCCGGGATCCCGTCGATCGCCCCGACCTCCGGACGCTGACGCCCGCCCGTCAGGACTCGGCGATGCGCTTGATCGCGGCGAGGGTGCGCGGGATGCCGTCGAGGGCGGCGTCGCGGCGGGCCGCGATCTCCCGCTCGGCGTCGTCGCCGTACTTGTCATGGAAGAACTCGATGCCCTCGGGCGTGAAGTGCCACGATTCCGTCAGGCGCGTGGCAGTGGACCCCACCGGTTCGAGGGTGTAGGACCACCGCACGACCTTCCCGGCCACCACCCAGCCGAATTCGCGCCCGGGCTCGGCCGCCGTCACCGTGGACACGGTCTCCCAGGTGCGGTCCGGGGTGACGTTGCGCCCGGTGAACGTCGCCCCGACCCGGCCGGCCTCGGCGTCGTCGTTCCACCAGCAGGCCTGACAGATCGGACTCCACTCCCCGGTGCGGGTGACGTCGGAGACCAGGGCGTACAGCGCGTCGGGAGTCGTCTCGACGACGACGGAATCGGAATGCTCGAACGAAGTCACGCCTGCGAGTATGCCCACCGGCGTCGCACCGCGGCGTCGCTGCACCGAACGACCCTCACCCGACGAACCACGCCAACGCACATCCGGCACACACCGAGGACCCGACCAGCCGCACCGCGTCGGCGATCAGCAACCGACGGACCGCCGACGACGTCCGGCCACGTCCCAGCCGACCGTGCAGCATCCCCTCCACCAGAAGGCGTTCACACCGGCGCCACCAGCTCCGGACCGTTGTTGCGCACGCTGTTGACCGCCGTCGACACCTCGTAGGGCGTCAGGTGCGGCTCGGGGATCGACTGCAGCAGGTCGGCCACGCCGGCGAGGTCGGTGAGCCCGGGGTCGAGCCAGGCCGACCACAGGTCGTCGGGCACGACCACCGGCGACCGATCGTGGATGTGGCCGAGGGTGTCGGTGGCCGTGGTGGTCAGAACGGTGGTGGACCAGAACCACTTGTTCGGGTCGTCGTCGTCCAGCGACGGGTCCGGCCAGAGTTCGTAGAGCCCGGCCATGGCCAGCACGCCGTCGGTGTGCAGGAAGTGCGGGACCTTCGCACCCTCGCGCTTCTCCCACTCGTAGTAACCGTCGGCGGGGATCAGGCACCGCCGCTTCGCGGCCGCCTTCCGGAACGCGGGCTTCTCCGTCACGGTCTCCGACCGCGCGTTGATCAACCGGCTGGCGATCTTCTTGTCCTTGGCCCACGACGGCACCAGCCCCCACCGGACGGTCCGCAGCTGCCGGTCGTCGTCACGGTCGAGGACGATGCGCACCGGATCGGTCGGCGCCACGTTGTACGACGGCTCCGGCGGGTCACCGAGGCGGACGACGGCGTCGAAGAGCGACGACAGGTCGTCGTCGGATCGGGTACTGGCGTAGCGACCACACATGGCCCCGATTCTGCTCCAGCGACGTGCCGGTCCGCATGGACGTCCGTTTCACCCACCCGGGTCACGGGTACCTCGGGCAGATGCATCCAGCGCCCAACGAACGATCCCATCCCGAGCGCTCCCCCGCGGACCTGTCGACGGTCCAGCTGGTGGAGCGGCTCACCACGCAAGTCAGCACCCTGGTGCGGACCGAGGTCGGCAATGCTCTCGACGAGGTCAAGTCGAAGGGCACCAAGCTCGGCGTCGGTATCGGCATCTCCGGTGCCGGTGCCCTTCTGCTCTTCCTGGGCACCGCGACCCTGGTCGCGACGGCCGTGCTCGGCCTCGCGACCGCACTCGACCCCTGGCTGGCGGCGTTGATCGTCGCTGCCGCACTCCTCGTCGTCGGCGGGATCCTCGCCGCCGTGGGGGCGTCGAAGGCCAAGAACGCCGTCCCGCCCGCGCCCGCCGCCACGGTGGCGAGCGTGCAGCGCGACGTCGACACCGTGAACGCAGCCCGGAAGGGACAGCACCCGTGACCGAGTCCAGAGAACCGAAACACGCTCTGCCCGAGGACACTCCGCCCCCGGTGGAGCAGCAGCGCGAGGAACTGGCGCAGACCGTCGAGGCCCTCGCCGCCAAGGTCGACGTCCCGGCGCGGGTGTCCGCGGCCACCCGCGAGCAGACGGAGAAGGCGCAGGACCTCGCCCGTGAGGGCGTCAGCGCCGTCAAGGAGAACCCGCAGACCGCCGGCATCTCGCTCGCGGGCGTCGCGGCGGCCCTGCTGCTGGTGTTCGTGATCCGTCGTCGACGCACGCGTCGGGAACGGAGCCTGCTGGGATGAGCGCGACCTCGAAGGCCTTCTACAAGCCCCTGTCCCTCGCCACCAGCATTCTCGGTGGCGTGCTCGCCGGGCAGCTGTTCAACCAGATCTACAAGCGGGTCGGCGAGAACGACGCCGAGATGCCCGATCCGAAGGACCTCTCCCGTACCAATCGCGAGGTGCTGATCGCCGCCGCCCTGCACGGGTTGGTCTTCGGGCTGGTCAAGGCCGGCGTGGATCGAGCGGGCGCCAAGGGTTTTCGCGCACTGGCGAACACCGATCCGAAGTGAGACGAGAGAAGGGGCACAGACGATGAGTGACGACGACGGCGCCGCATCCAGCGCACGACGCGATCTGGTGGACAAGGTGGCCGGCCGGGTCAAGGAGGTCGCCGGCGCGATCGTCGACAACGACGATCTGGCCGATCGCGGCCGTCTGCAGCAGGCCGAGGCCGAGAAGCGCCGCGAGGCCGAGGCCGACGAGACGGCCGCGTCGCTCGAGATCGAGGAGGCGGAGCAGGACATCGCCTCCACCGAGGCCGAGGCGGATGTCGCCCGCCAGAACGTCGAGGACCGCACCGACGCCAACGAGGCTGCGGCGCAGAACGATCGGCTACGGCAGCATCAGGAGGCCGAAGCCGACGCGATGCGGTGCGCGAAGGAAGCGCGGATCGCGGCCGAGACGCAGGCCGAGCGCCGGATGGCGGAGGCCGACGCCTCCCGTCGCGCCGCGGAGAACGCTGCGGCGGACGAAATCTCGGCCGCTCGTGAGGACTACGACGAGTCCCTGGACAAGGCCGACGCCCTCGAGCGCAAGGCAGCGGAGGCCCGGGAACGCGCCGCGCAGGCGGAGCGCGACCTCGAGACGAACGGAGATCAGCAGTGAGCATGTCGTTGCCGCGCCGGGTGTTGCGACTGCAGTACAACATCGCCCGACTGCCGCTCCAGGTGTTCGAGGCGACGGTGGTCAGCAGGCTCGACGGCCAGGGGCAGGTGCGATCGACCTACGAGCAGGTCGTCGGCAGTCTCGACGGTACGGTCGGCGCCCTCCTCGGTGACTCGGACCTCGCCCGCCGCGGGGAGAAGATGCGCACCGCCGCGGCCGAGCTGGCCAAGGCGACCGAGCTCGAGGCGCGCGCCCGAAAGGAGCGCGCCGACGCGGCCCGTCGCACGCAGCAGCGCGTCGACGCCGCCACCGCCGAGGCGACGACGGCGCGGAAGAAGGCCGAGGCCGAACAGGAGGCCGCCGCGGACCACGAGATCGACGCCAAGGTGCAGGCCGGCAAGCAGGCCGCGGCGCGCCTCGAGGACCGCAAGGAGCAGGCCGACGAGATCGCCGACCGTCGCATCGAGGCCGCCGAGGCCGAGCGGGAGGCGAAGCTCGCGGAGGTCGAGCGCCGCGAGGAGGAGAAGAAGGAGCCTCGCCAGGCGGAGTTGGACGAGGCCGCCCGCAAGCTCGAGGAGGCCGAGGCCAAGCGCGAGGACGCCGAGCGTCTGGACGACGTCGCGGAGGCAAGCAAGGCGGCCGCGAAGGACGACTGAGCCCACCCGCCGGAAGTGGTCCCCACCCGGGCAGTCCACTTCCGGCGGGACCGGTGTCAGTATGGACGGCGTGAGCACAACGGATTCGCGCGACCTCGACACCTCCGCAGGGCGGCAGAACGCCACGCGTCGACTGGACCAGTCGGTCAAGCTGCAGAACGTTCTCTACGAGATCCGCGGACCCGTGCACGCCCATGCCGCCCGGCTCGAAGCCGAGGGCCACCGCATCCTCAAGCTGAACATCGGCAATCCGGCGCCGTTCGGCTTCGAGGCACCCGACGTCATCGTCCGCGACATGATCGCGGCCCTGCCCTACGCGCAGGGCTATTCCGAGTCCAAGGGCATCATGTCCGCCCGCCGGGCGATCGTGACCCGGTACGAGCTGGTCGACGGCTTCCCCGAGGTGGACGTCGACGACATCTACCTGGGCAACGGCGTCTCGGAGCTCATCACGATGACGATGCAGGCGCTCCTCGACGACGGGGACGAAGTGCTGATCCCGGCGCCGGACTACCCGCTGTGGACGGCGATGACGACGCTGTCCGGCGGGAAGGCCGTGCACTACCTCTGCGACGAGGACAACGGCTGGAATCCCGACCTTGCCGACATCGAATCCAAGATCACGCCGCGCACCAAGGCGTTGCTGGTGATCAACCCGAACAACCCCACGGGTGCGGTGTACTCGCGAGAGGTGTTGGAGGGCATCGCGAATCTGGCGCGCAAGCACAGCCTCCTGCTGCTCGCGGACGAGATCTACGACAAGATCCTCTACGACGACGCTCAGCACGTCTCGCTGGCGTCGGTGGCGCCGGACCTGTTGTGCCTGACCTTCAACGGGCTGTCGAAGGCGTACCGGGTGGCGGGATATCGCGCCGGGTGGCTCGCGATCACCGGGCCGAAAAAGCACGCCGCCGGGTTCCTCGAGGGTGTGAACCTCCTGGCGTCGACCCGTCTGTGCCCGAACGTGCCTGCGCAACATGCCATTCAGGTGGCGCTCGGCGGCCATCAGAGCATCGAGGACCTGATCCTGCCCGGCGGGCGCCTGCTCGAGCAGCGCGACGTCGCGTGGTCCAAGCTCAACGAGATCCCCGGTGTCAGTTGCGTGAAGCCGCGGGGCGCGCTGTACGCGTTCCCTCGCCTCGACCCCGAGGTGCACGACATCCACGACGACGAGAAGTTGGTCCAGGACCTGTTGCTGCAGGAGAAGATCCTGGTGGTGCAGGGCACCGGCTTCAACTGGCCGGCCCACGACCACATTCGGATCGTGACACTGCCGTGGGCGCGGGACCTGTCGACGGCGATCGAGCGGTTCGGCAACTTCCTCGCCTCGTATCGGCAGTAGCGGATGGCGGACGCACCGCGCACGATCGAGGAGTTCGTGCGGGCGCTGCCGACGGTGGAGTTGCACGTCCACCTCGAGGGGTCGATGTGGCCGAGCACGGCCAAGGCGTTGGCCGACCGCCACGACATCCCGGAGATCCCGCGCACCGAGGAGGAGCTGCGGCGCTGGTTCACCTTTCGCGACTTCGCGCACTTCATCGAGGTGTACCTGACCTCGATCGGGGTGCTGCGCGACGCCGAGGACTTCGCCCGTCTGGCGTACGACAGCCTGACCGAGCTCGCGACCCACGGCGTGCCCTACACGGAGATGCACGTCAGCCTGTTCGGTCACCTCATGCGCGGTGTCGACGCCGCCGCGGTGTTCGAGGGCCTCGAGGAGGGACGACGACGCGCGGGGGCCGAGTCCGGCATCGTCGCGCGGTGGATTCCGGACTTCCCCGGTGACTTCGGCGTCGAGGCCGCGGATCGGACGTTGAACGCGGTGCTCGCGCACCGGACGGAGTCGATCGTCGGGTTCGGTATCGGCGGTGTCGAAGTTCCGCGGGCGCCGTTCCGCGACGTGTTCGCCCGCGCCCGCGCGCACGGACTGCGCTCGATCCCCCATGCGGGGGAAACGGGCGGGCCGGAGCAGGTGTGGTCGGCGCTGCACGACCTCGGCGCCGACCGCATCGGCCACGGCATCGCCGCGGCCGCCGACCCCGACCTGATGGCCTACCTGGCCGACCGGGGAATCGCCGTGGACGTGTCACCGACGTCGAACCTCTGTACCCGGGTGGTCGAGCGACTCGAGGACCACCCGTTGCCCCGGTTGGTGGCGGCGGGCGTCCCGGTCACGATCAACAGCGACGACCCGTCGATGTTCGGCACCGATCTGACCCGGGAGTACCTGGCGGCCCATCGTCTCGGCCTGGACGCGGAGGCGCTGCGGGCCGCCGCGCGGACGGCGGTGGACGCGTCGTTCGCGGAGCCGGCGACCCGTGCTCGCGTCCGCGCAGCGGTGGAGGCCGTTCCCGCCCCGACTGTGTGACAGGTCACAACAAGACGCGCATTCTTTGCACCCCCGTGACGATTGGACTCTGACTGCAGGGGTAGATTGGCCAACGAGTCCTTCGGGATTCCGAAAGCGCCGCTCGGCCCCCCACCCCCCCGGCGGGTCGCACGGTTCGGTGGCGGGAGACACCCCCCCTGCTCTCCCGCCACCTGCTTTCGTCCGGACTCTCGCGCCTCGACGCCCCCACCGCGGCAAGTAGGCTGCCCCCGGTGAGCCACGATCACTTCTCCGGCCCGGCCCCCATCGGGCGCACCGCCGCCCGGGTCGTCGTCGGACTGCTCACCGTCATCGGACTCGCCGCCGTCGTCGGCATGATCCTGCTCTGGCCGAGCGGACGGGACGTCGCGGTCCCCGCCCCGTTCCAGAGCTCCACCGGCGGTGCCGTCACCACGGAGTACGGCACCGTGGTGTCCCAGGACATCGGACCGTGCGGCAGTCCGTCCAACGGCCGCGTGTTCGCAAGCTCGCCCACCCCGCCCACGGTGTCCGGATTCGACTGCCGCAGAAGCATCGTCACCATCGACACGGGCACCAACGAGGGCACGCGCACCCTCCTCGAGATCACGCCGGGACCGGGCACTCCGGATCTGCGGGTCGGCGAGGAGATCCGGCTGGTCCGCGGCACCGACGACACCGGCACCGCGATCTACGCCTTCGACGACTACTCCCGCACCCTTCCGCTCGCCCTCGTCGCGGCGATCTTCGCCGTCGTCATCTGCGTCGTCGCGCGCTGGCGCGGACTGCGCGCATTGATCGGTCTGGGCATCGCGCTGGGCGTGCTCGTCGTCTTCGTCCTCCCGGCCATTCTCGACGGGCGATCGGCCATCCTCGTCGCGCTCGTCGGCGGCACCGTGATCCTGTACGGCGTGCTGTACCTGGCGCACGGACCCAACCTGCGGACGTCGTCGGCCCTGCTCGGCACGGTCGTGTCGATGGGCATCGCCGCCGTCCTGTCCGAGGGCGCGATCCGTCTGACATCGGTGACCGGGCTGTCCGAGGAACAGAACACCGACGTCCAGGCCTACCTCGACCACGTCTCCATCACCGGGCTGCTGCTGGCCGGCTTCATCATCGGCTCGCTCGGCGTGCTGAACGACGTCACCATCACCCAGGCGTCGGCCGCGTTCGAACTGGCCTCGCTCGATCCCGACGCGACCCGGCGGTCCATCTTCGCCTCCGCGATGCGCGTCGGCCGCGACCACATCGCGAGCACCGTCTACACGCTGGTGTTGGCGTACGCGGGTGGTGCGTTGCCGTTGCTCCTGCTGTTCTCGGTGGCCGGCAGGTCGATTCACGACGTCATCACCGGCGACGCGGTGGCCATCGAGATCGTCCGATCGTGCGTCGGCGGTACGGCGTTGGCCCTGTCCGTACCCCTGACCACGGCGATCGCGGTGGTGCTCGCCCGGCCACCCCGCCGTGGTGCGGCACGGGCGGCGGGAAACCGGAAGTCGACGGGGCGGCACGCGGCCGGCTGATCGGGCCGGCTCACCAGGGCCGACTCGCCACGGCCCGGCGACGACGTACACAGAAATCACGAACCGATCCGGTCTCGTGGTTCGTCATGATTGCCGAAACAAACTCGTGTACTGTTTCCCGAGGGTTTGGGGACCCTGCGTGACGGATTCCGTCCGCAGAAACCATCGACACGTGAAGGACCGACGCATGAGCACTACCGCCGCACTGGACGTCGACCGTATCCGGCAGATCCTCGCCACCCACGGCAAGCTCCCGGTGGCGGTCGATGCCGTGGCCGACGACGACGATCTGTACGACGCAGGCCTCACCTCGCACGCCAGCGTGAACGTCATGATCGCCCTCGAAGACGAGTTCGACGTCGAGTTCCCGGACGAGCTGCTGCAGAAGGCCACGTTCTCCTCCATCACCGCCATCGCCGACGCGCTCGCGACGCTGGAGCAGTAGGCCCGTGACCACCCTCGAACGCCCCACCCACGCGCTGTCCGTCGACGACGTCGTCGCCGTGGCCGCCGAGCACGCCGACACCGTCGACCGTGACGCCCGCTTCCCCGCCGAATCCGTGGCGGCCATGCGCGCCGCGGGTCTGCTCTCCGCGTCGATCCCGGCCTCGCTGGGCGGCGGCGGGTACTCGCTGACCGACCTCGCACGCGTCGCACGCGCGCTCGGCGGCGCGTGCGCCTCGACCGCCATGATCTTCGCGATGCACCACACGCAGGTGATGAGCCTGTCGCGCCACGGGCTGTCCTCGCCCGCCCTCGCGGACCTGCTGCGGCGCATCGTGAGCGAGCAGTTGCTGGTCGCGTCGGCCACCACCGAGATCAACATCGGCGGCGACGTGCGGACCAGCGGCTGCGCCGTGGAGTACGACGGCGACCGGTACCGCCTCACCAAGAACGCGCCGGTGATCTCGTACGGCGAGTACGCCGACGTCGTCCTGGTCACCGCCCGTCGCTCCGTCGACAGCGCCCCCAGCGATCAGGTCCTGGTCGCCGCGCTGCGGGAGGACCTCACGCTGGAGAAGACCGGCACCTGGGACACCATGGGCTTCCGCGGCACTTGCAGCCCCGGCTTTATGCTGCACGCGACGGGGTCCGCCGAGCACGTGGTTCCGGCGCCCTACGCGGACATCTCGGCGCAGTCCATGCTGCCGTCCGCGCACGTCCTGTGGGGCGGCGCCTGGACGGGTATCGCCGACGCCGCGGTGCGCAAGGCTCGGACGTCGGTGCAGAAGGCCGCCCGCAAGACGCCGGGCGTCACGCCGCCGGCCGCGGCCCGCCTGGCCGAGCTCATGGTGGTGCACCAGCAGTTGCACGACACGGTCCACACCGCCGCGACCACGTTCGACGCCCATGCCGACGACGCCCGGTTCCTCGGGTCCATCGGATTCGCTCTGTCGATCAACTCAGTCAAGGTCACGGCGTCGAACCTGCTCATCGACATCGTCGCCCGCGCGCTGCTGATCTGCGGCATCGCCGGCTACCGCGAGGACAGCGAGCTACGGATGAGCCGCCACCTCCGCGACTCCCACGGCTCGGCCATCATGGTGAGCAACGAGCGGATCCTCGCCCACAACGCCCAGCTCACGCTGGTGCACAAGGGCGTGCCGGGCGGGGGTCTCTGACATGACCTCCACCCTCGACAGGGATACGCGCACGGATCTGTCCGACCTCGATCTCGCCCGTGCCGAGTTCCGCGATCAGCTGGTCGACGCCGGCCTGCTGGTCCGCAGCTCGCTCGACGGCCTCTACGGACGCTCCGGCGTGTTCGAGGACGTCATCGACGTCATCGACACCGCCGTCCGCGCCGCCGGCCGCGAGGCTCACGGTAGCTCCGCACAGCGTTTCCGGTTCCCGCCCGTCTTCCCGCGCGAGTCCTTCGAGAAGACCGACTACGTCGCCTCGTTCCCCAACCTCACCGGGGCCATCACCACCTTCACCGGCGACAACCGTGCGCATGCGGAGTTGCTCGCGGCGCGGTCCGCCGGGGAGGACTGGGACCACTTCCTCGGCTCCGCCGGCACCATGCTGGTGTCCGCGGCCTGCCATCCGGCGTACTCCATGCTCACCGGTGATCTGCCCGCCGGCGGGAGCACGCTGGACGTGTACGGCTACTGCTTCCGGCACGAGCCCGCGGTGGATCCGGCTCGCATGCAGGCGTTCCGGATGCACGAGTTCGTTCAGGTCGGCACCCCCGATCAGGCCGTGGAGCACCGCGAGTCGTGGATCGAGCGCGGGCAGTCCGTCCTCGATCACCTCGGTCTCGAGGCCACACCAGTGATCGCCAACGACCCGTTCTTCGGACGGGCCGGGCGCATGCTGGCGGCCAACCAGCGCAACGAGAACCTCAAGACCGAGCTGGTGGTGCGGCTCTACGGCGACCTCGACCAGGGCACCGCCGTGGTCTCGTGCAACTGCCACCGCGAACATTTCGGCCACACCTTCGACATCCGCACCGCGGACGGCGAGGAAGCCCACAGCGCGTGCGTCGGGTTCGGCATGGAGCGCATCGCGCTGGCCATGTTCCGTACCCACGGCCTCGACGTCACTCGCTGGCCCAGCGCGCTCAGGCCGGCCTGATCGCCCCTCGCGTCAAGCTGTTCAGCGCCCGGACGTGCCCTCGCGGCGCGGTGGCACGTCCGGTGGGCTTCAGCGTCACGGTGTGCGGAACACCCGGCGCCAGGTGGAACCAGTTGTCCGACGGTCGGAACCCGTCCACGTCGACGCACACGTACTGAGCGGCCGACTCGGCCGCCACCTCGAGAACCCATGTGCCGTCGTCGGCGGGCTCCACGCCGGCCGTCAGCCCTACCGAATCCTGCACGGGCAGTGCGGGTCCGCCGATCAGCGTCACCGAGCGCGCCAAGACGGCGCCGTCCTGCACCAGGTCCACCACCACGGCGTCCACCGCGCGGGGGCCGAAGCGATGTGCGTGCGTCGCGTCGGTGAAGCGGCCCAGCACCGCATCCACGGTCGTACTCGCATGTCCGTGGCCCGGTAGGTCCACCGGCCACGTCCCGTCGGCGATCACGCTCCCCGTTCGACTCACGGCCCGCACGGTCACGGCGGCGCAAAGTGGATCGGCCCCGTCGTGGACGGCGTGGACGGCGAGCCCGTCCATCCCCTCGTCGGACACCAGCACGGTGGTGGGCGCATGGACCCGCGCCATCGCGTACCACGGAGCCTTGACCTCACCGTCGGAATCCGTGAAACCCCATCCCGCGCCGGGCATGAGGTCCCGCAGCGTGAGCACCAGTGCCCCGCCGCACTCGGAGTCCGGGCGCCGCCAGTACCCCAGCACCGCCGAGGTCGCCTCGCACACCGCGGCGCGGCCGTAGTCGAGGTACCGCTCCGGATCGTCGCGGCGCACCAGGGACGGTTCGACGCCGAACACCGTGCGCACGTAGTGGTCTCGCACGTCCTCGAAGTCCCACGACGATCCCCGGTCCCGCGGCACCGCGGCCTTCCATCGGGGATCGTGCCCGGCGGGGTGGGCCGAGCCGAAACGCGCGTCCACCGAGCGACGTTCGGGCGGGATCGCGAAGGCGAGCGACTCGGCCGCGAAGCGCACCCCGGCCGTGCGCACGTCGGACAGCGGCCGGAGGTACCCGCCGACCCCGAACCAGTGCGCGACGCCCGCGCGGCCGTGCGTGGCCAGGTCCCCACCGGACGGCGACGACGGGACGTACGCCAGATCGGGGTACGACGACGCCAGCAGGTCCGGTATGACGCTGTCCAGCAGCGGAATACGGGCATCGTCGGCGGCGAGACCGAGCATCGTCGGCTGCTGGTAGGTCTCGCTCCCCCCGCTGACGACGACGGTGGCCGGCCCGGACGCCGCGAGAGCCGCGCGAATTTCCGCGACCACCTGCGCGGTGACGACGTCGTCGTCCGGCGGGTCGACGGTGGCGATCATGACGTCCTGCCAGACCATGATGCCTCGCTCGGCGCACCGTGCGTGGAAGTCCGGCGTCTCGTACACCATGGTGCCCGTCAGGCGGATCAGGTTGCCGCCGGACGCGATCACGTCGTCCAGCGCGGCGTCGAGGGCGGTCGGATCGGTCCGCAGCGAAACGGGGTCCAGCGGAACCCAGCAGCCGCCACGCGCGTACACGGGAATGCCGTTGACGCGGAGGGCTTCCCCCGGCCGGGACGGATCGACGTCGACCGAGCGGAATCCGACCGCCGCCGCGATACGGGTGCCGGCGGACTCAAGAACCACGTCGTGGAGCGCGGGACGGCCGTGCGTGTGCGGCCACCAACGTTCGCGCTCTCCGACGTCGACCACGGCGTCGACCGATCCGGAGCCGTCCACGGCCACCGGGTAGCTGTCGCCTCCGATCGAGACCGTCACGTCGGAGTCCGCGCGTCCCGTCACGTGAATCTCGCAGCGGCCGTGCGTCACTCGGCCGCGCACCTGCAGGTCCGGACTCGCCGGGACCACGCGGACATCACGGAACGGGCCCACCGGCACCGGCGCACCGGCGAAGACGGGGGCCCGACCGAGCATCGTGGTCCGCACCCACCGCAGCCCCTGCTGCGCGATCATCGACGAGCGCCACCGTCCGCGGGGTCGTCGACGCAGGTGAGGGGACAGCGCGCGGCAGCACACCGCCACCGCGACGGTCCGGCCGGCCAGGTCGGCGAGGTCGACCACGACGGGGACGAACATCGAGGTGCTCGACGCACGCAGCACGCCGTCCACCCAGACCTCGGACACGGTGGCGAGCCCGTCGAACACGAGCCGCCCGGGGACGTCGGGCACGGTCAGCGTGGTCTCGAACCACCAGTCGGCGCCGTCGAGGTCGTTGGTGCCGAGATCGTTGCCGTCGGATATCTGGCGACCCGCGTCCCGGAGCGCCTCGGCGACCGTCCCCGGCACCCGCGCCGGGATGCGCTCCGCCTCCGGGCCGGGTGGTGCGTCGGCCGCACCGGCGTCCGTGCGGCAGACGGTCCAGTCCGCCGCCACCGGCCCGTACCCGGTGGTCACAGCGCGGCGCGCAGGATGTCGACGGCCTGCTGCCACTTCACGGCCATGGCGTCCAACGGTTCTCGCGGATCGACGGCCCGCCCGCGGGCCGCACGAGCCATCCGGAACTGCACCGACTTCGCGCCCGTCGCGACCTCACGGAACGGTTCGGCGGCCGCGCCGGCGCCCTGGACGCCGCGACCCTCGAGGTACGCCGCCACGTCGGCTGCGAGCTCGGCCGTGGCCCCGCACTGCCGCAGCGTGCCGAACGACCACAGATGGAACGCGTCGGGACCCGACTCGCGAATCCACTCCACGTCGTCGACCACCCGCTGCGCGAGGCCCGCCACCGGGTTGTCCGTCCCCGCCCGTCGCAGATGCGTCCGGGCGACGTCGAGGTCGCGGTCGTCCTCGGTCGGGTCCACCCGAAGAACTCCGCCCTCCAGCGTGATGCGTTCGAGGTACGGCGGGAGCGCGACGGCCCCGTCCGGAACCTCCAGGCCGAGAACGCGATCGAAATCGTTCCCGGACAGCCGGAACAGGCCGGCGTTGTGGAAGTAGTCCATCTCCCGCGCGGCCCGGTCGATCCGGGTGGGCACCACCGTGGTCTTGGTGTGCTGCAGTCCGTACGACACCCCGGCGGTGTCCGGAAGGTGGAACGCGTCCACCTCCACGGTGCTGGCGACGCCGTCCTCGATGTTCTCGATCAGGTGCTCCGCGAACGGCTTCCACACGTTCATCTCGTTCACCTCGATGCCGTGCAGGCGCCGCAAATCCTCCGGCTGGTACTTCACGAAGTCCCACTGCCGACCGTCGAACCCGGCGCCGAGGACGAACGACAAGGCCGGCACCGGATCCACACCCGACGCGTGCAACACCTCGATCCACAGATCGACGTAGCAATTGGTCTCCGACCAGATGCGGTCCGTCGTGTGCACGGCGTGCGGGCGGTACGTGCCCGGCTCGAGACCGTCCAGGAGGGGGGTCGTGGTCTGCACCGTCGTGTCCTCGTTCCTTTGTCGAACCGTTGGTCGTGTCCCCCGACACCGTGTGTGCGCCGATCCCCGCGCGGGACCGGCCGGATTCAGTTGGCCGTGCCGAGCCGGGACCCGATGTCGTCGCCCCAGCTGTCCGGGAACCCGTCCCCGTCGGCGTCCTCGTCGCTCGCCGCCGTGGTGGGAGCCACCGACGTTCCCCGCGGGTCGGTCGCCACGGTGGCGGTCGGCGGTACGGCGGGTCCGGCGCCGTCCGGTCCGTCCATCGGCGTGGCCGTCCCCAGGTACGCCCAGGCGGCGGCACCGGCCGCGACGACGATCAACGCCACCACGAGGACGGCGGTCCACAGGCGGCGGCGCTGCGGGCCGGGCGGTGGGTCGTCGAGCAGGTCCCAGTCCGCGTCGTCCTGCACGGGCGCGGTCTCGACGGCCGAGTACGCGAACGACCGTGAGTCCCGACGGTCGGGCTCTTCGTGCGCGCGGGGCTCGGGACCGGCACCTGGCACAGCAGCATCGGGAGCGGCGGGCCGATCGACGGCAGGTGCCGGGGTCTCGGCAGTCGGGACTTCGGATTCCGGGGAGGGTTCCGGGGAGGGCTCCCGGGCAGCCTCGACGACCCGCGCGGCCGGCACGGCGTCGGCGGCCGCCGCCACCTCCGGCAGGATCGGCGCCAACCGCTCCTCGACCACCGTCCGCACGAGCGGCACGGCCGCCCCGCCGCCGGTGAGCACCACGGCCTCCGTGACCCGACCGGCGTCGCGCACCAGGGCGGCGACCCGATCGACGAGGTCCTCCAGAGACGGCCGGAGAGCGTCCTCGAAATCGGCGCGGGTGATGAGGGTGACCGGCCCGCCCGGACCGGACGCGGGCGTCCGGGCCGCGGTGGACGTGGACAGCGATTCCTTCACCGACCGGCAGAACGTGAGGATCTCCGGGGACTCGCGGTCGCCGTCGCGCGGGCCGAGGATCCCCTGCGCGCGCAGATGGTCGAGCACGATCAGGTCGCACGCGTCGCCGCTCGGCGACGGCCAGCGCACCTCGTCGACCACCCGGTCCTCGTCGACCCCCACCACGGTCACGCCGGTCCCGGTCCGCCCGAAATCGAGGACCACCACGGTCGCGCACCCGGTCCGCACCGGAGCGGCAGCACGAAAGTCGGCACCGCCGACGCCGCCACGAGAGTCACGAGCGTCGTCACGCACCGACGCGACGACCGTCGCGTCGACCGTCTCTCGCATCAGCGCGACTCCACTCGCGTTGTCATCTCTCACAACTCTCCCGGACGGACACTCACCGGCGGATCGGCAAACCGGTCCTCGTGAGCGTTATGGCGGACGAAAGATTCTTCCGGTATGTTAAAGCCAGCAATAGGGTACTGCGCCGTCGTTTCCAGTCACAAACACGACCGGATCACACCTTACTGCCTGGTAGTGCGATGCGCGACCGGGTGGGACGGCATCGGCAGCGCAGCCGATACCCCGGACGTACTGCTCCGAGCGGGGCCGGAGCAGAAGTCGACGGACGGGGGAGACCACATTGCCGGCATCGCCCGCACTCGACCGGTTCGCGAGCGGGAACCAGGCACCTCCTGGTTCCACCTCACAGAAACAGCGATGCGGACGGACACGCCGTGTGCACACGCACACCCACGAGAGGGAAAGGCTATGGACCCCGATGACACCCGCATCCGTGACGGCCACTTCGACGGTGCAGGTCCACATGACCGGCGCCGAGTGGTTCGCCACCACTCCGGGCGGGCTCAATCGTTACTTCACCGACCTGTTCCAGTCGCTGCAGGCTCGGCCGGACACCCGCGTCAGCGCGTCGGCCTTCGGGAACGCGGCCGCTGGTGGGCACTCGTGGGGGCCCAGCTCCGGCTCCACGGTGGCTCGCGTGTGGACCTCCCTCCGCGATGACCGCGGTCTGAGTTCCTCCACCGTCGTCGATCGTCACTTCAGCCTGTTCGGCCGCCCGGCGTTGGGTCGCCGGGGCCGGCTGCCCTCGGTCGCGCACTTCCACGGTCCCTGGGCCGCGGAGAGCGCCGCCTCCGGAGAGAGTCCGGCCGCGGTCCGCGCCAAGTACTGGGTGGAGCGGCTGCGTTTCCTGGACATCGATCGGTTCGTCGTCCTCTCCGAACACTCCGCCCGGCTGTTGCGGACCGACTACGGCGTCGACGCCGACCGGATCCGCGTCATCGCGCCCGGCGTCGACCTCGCTCGCTTCACCGTCCCGGCCCAGCGCCGGTCCGACCGCCCGACCGTGCTGTGCGTACGTCGGCTCGAGAACCGCATGGGCATCGACCGTCTGATCGCGGCCTGGCCGGCGGTGGCGTCGGCCCATCCCGACGCCCGGCTGCTCGTCGTCGGCGAGGGCACGCAGGAAAGTGCGCTGCGCGCGCTCGCCGCGAGCTCGCCCGCGTCGTCGTCCATCGAGTTCCTCGGCCGCGTCGACGACGCGCGGCTGCGCAGCCTCTACGCGGCGGCCACCGTGTCGGTGGTCCCGACGGTCGCGCTCGAGGGCTTCGGGCTGATCGCCCTGGAATCGTGCGCGGTCGGGTGCCCGCCCGTGGTCACCGACTGCGGCGGTCTGCCGGACGCCGTCGCCGGTCTCGACCCCTCGCTCATCGTTCCGGCCGGGGACAGCGACGCGCTCGCGGCCCGCCTCACCACCGCTCTGGGCGGCGTCGTCCCCGGTGCCGAGGCCTGCCGCGCCCACGCGGAACGCTTCTCCTGGGACTCCGCCGCGGCCGAGCACGTCGAGTTGTACCGGGAGGTGGCGTCGTGACCCGGGCCCTGTTCCTCGCGCACACCGCCGCCCCGTCGGGCGCCGAGATCGCCCTGCACCGTCTGGTCCGCTCGATGCGCGACACCGACGTCACCGTGGCGTTCACCGAGTACGGCCCCATGGTCGAGCGTGTCCGGGCCGACGGCATCGACACCGTAGTCGTCGACGGGTCGTTCGACAGCCGCACGGTGACCATCGGGGGCCTGTCCCCGGCGCGGGTGCTCCGCGGCGTCACCGGACTGGTCCGGCTGGGCTGGGAGGTCGGCCGCGTCGCGCGCGAGCGCGGCGCCGACGTGCTCGTCGCCGAGTCCACTAAGGCCCTGCTCATGGGCACCGTCGCGTCACGACGCGCCGGCATCCCGCTGGTGTGGCATTCGCACGATCGCATCTCGGCCGAGTACTTCGGCACCGTGCTGTCCGCCGTCCTGCGTCTACTGGGCCGGGTGGTCTGTGCCGGCTTCGTCGCCAACAGCGTGTCGACGCTCGACTCGCTGCCCGCGCGTCGCCGCCCGTCGGTGGTCGCGTACCCGGGCATCGACCCGACGGGCCGCAGCCCGCTGCGCCGCGCGCAGGCCGAGCCCGACCGCACGGTGCTGTGCCTCGTGGCGCGCCTGACGCCGTGGAAGGGGCACGTGGTGCTGCTCGACGCGCTCGCGCGGATGACGACGCGCCCCGAGCGGGTCTACCTCGTCGGCGGCACGTTCTTCGGTGAGGAGCCGTACCGCGAGGAGCTCGAGGCGCGCGCGGCGACGCTCGACGTCCCCGTCCTGTTCACCGGTCACGTCGACGATCCCACCGAGTACATGCGCCGGTCCGACGTCCTGGTGCACTGCACCCTCACCGCCGAGCCCTTCGGTCAGGTGATCGTCGAGGGCATGCTGGCCGGCTGCGCCGTCGTGGCGTCGGGACCGGGCGGGCCCGCCGAGATCGTGCGCGACGGGGTCGACGGCCTGCTCGTGCCGTCGGGGGACCCGGCCGTCCTCGCCGCGGCGTTGGACCGCCTCGTCGCGGACCGTGGTCTGCGCGCGCGGCTGGCCGAGGCCGCGCCGGCCCGCGCCGCCGAGTTCGACGTGGCCGAATCCGCCCGTGCCGTCGAGGATTTCCTCGCCCGCATCGTCGGTCGGCCCGCGCCGGTGCGCGCGCTGCCCGGGTCGGAGTCGCAGTCGGAGGGAGAATCCCGTGTGGGATGACGCCACCGACCGCATCGACCTGACGGGACGTACCGAGCCCGGCGCACCCGAGGCAGCCGCACCCAGGACTCCGCGTCGGCGCCTGCGTGTTCCGCCGCGCCTCGCGGCGATCCGCGACATCGCGTTCGTCAGCTTCGGCAAGTACGGGCAGTACCTGGTCACCATCGTCACGCTGCCGTTGACCGCCCGCATCCTCGGTACCGAGGGCCTGGGCCTGCTCGCCATCGGCATGTCGGCCTACTTCATCGGCGCGCTGCTGGTGGACATGGGCATTACGACCTTCCTGGCCGCGATGATGAACGCGGACAACGTCAATCGCCTGCGCGGCAACTACCTGGCCCTGCGCGCCGGGGTGCTGAGCACGATGGGCGTCGCGCTCGCGCTGGGCATGCTGATCGACGCCCACGTCCACCTCCACATGGTGCTGCTCGGACTGTTCGCGGGCGGGGTCTCCTCGTTCGGCGACGACTGGGTTCTGGTGGCGGAGGCCAGGTTCGGCATCGGCGTCGTGTACCAGTCCATCGGCCGCGTCCTCTACCTGGTGCTGCTTGTCGGTCTGCTCCCGCACTTCCCCAGCGCGTCGGTGGCCATGCTGTGCCTCCTGCTCTCGACGCTGGTGAACGTGGTGCTCACCTGGCGCCTGACGCTCACCGAGCACGGTCTGCCGTCGCGGCCCGACGGGGTGCTCGCCATGGTGAGAATGGGTGCGCCCGTGCTCACGTCGCGTCTGCTCATCACCAGCTACGGCCAGGGCGCGGCCAGCTTCTACTCGGTCGCACTCACCGCGGCGTCCCTCGGATTGTTCTCCGCGAGCGACCGGTTGGTGCGGGCGTTCCAGTCGTTGCTCGACGCCATCGGTTACGGGTTGCTGCCCCGGCTCGCTCGGGGGCGCGAGGATCACTTCTGGGGCAATGCGTTCCGCGGGCTCCGAGCCACCGTCGCCATCGCCGCGGGCGTCTCGGTGGCGCTGTGGATCGCCGCCCCCTGGGTCATTCCACTGATCTTCGGCGCCGAGTTCACCGGCGCCGTCGAGATCATGCGCGTGCAGGCGTTCATTCTGCCTTTCACCGCGCTGACGTCGTTCGTCACGACGGCCGTGCTGCCGGTCCAGCAGGACACCCGCGGGACCTTGATCGGGGCCGTCGTCGGTGCGATTTTCGCGGGCGGCGCGCTGCTCGCCGCGGTGGCCACCGGGTCGGTCTGGGCGCTGGTCTTCGGCACGTTCACCTGCGAGATCGCCGTTGCCACCTGGTATCTGCTGCGCGTGCGCATGCTGCGTCGGCGCAGCGACGTCCGCCAGGACGACGCGATCACCGAGCCGCTCGTTCCGGTGCGGCTTGCCGCTCCGGGAGGTGAGCGATGAGAATCCTCTTCCTCGGTGACGACTGGGTGGGCAGCAACGCACGCTCGATGGCCGACGGGTTCCGCGAGGCGGGTCACGACGTCCTGGTGATCGACACGACCCCCGTCGCCCTCCCCGGTCGACTCACTCCGCCGTGGGTCTACGCCAAGCTCGGTCGCGGCCGCGCGCCGTGGGTGCTGGCCGATCTGCATCGGCGGATCGACGCCGCGGCGCGGGATTTCCGGCCCGACATGCTGTTCTGTTTCCGCACCGTGCATCTGGACCAGGATCGGCTGCTGGCCCTGCCCGCCGCCGTCCGCGTGCACTACAGCCCGGACGACGTCGCCAACCCGTACAACACCACGCCCGAGTACCTGCGGCGCGAACGGGACTGGGACCTGGTGATCACCACCAAGGAACACAACGTCCCGGAACTCGCCGAGCGCGGGGCGCGGGAGACGCTGTTCGTCCTCAGCGCCTACGACCCGGCGTGGCACCGGCCCACCGCGCGACGATCCCCGCAGGAGTTCACCGTCGGCTTCGTCGGCGCGTGCCGCCCCGACCGGCGCGACTTCGTCACCGATCTCGCCCGCATCCACGGCGCACGCATGGCCGTTCTGGGTCCCGGCTGGCGTCGTGTTCCCGCGCTGCGGGCCACCTCGGCGCACCTCGGCGGTGCGGTGTACGGCGAGGAGTTCTCGGGCGCCGTCGCCTCGATCGGCGCCAACCTGGTGCTGCTGAACTCCGACAACCGCGACACCCACACGTGCCGCACCTTCGAGGTGCCGGCGGCGGGTGGACTGTTCGTCGGGGAGCGCACGCACGAGCACGCCCGGCTGCTCGACGACGGAACCGAGTGCCGCCTGTTCTCCACCCCCGAGGAGCTCGCCGAGATCCTGGCGTGGGCCGAGACGGAACCGGACAAGGCCCGGGACATGGCCGAACGCGGCCGGGTCCGCATCGTGGCCGACGGTCACGCGTACGTCGACCGCGCCCGCGAGATCACGGCGGCGATCCGATGAGCGCCGTGACGTCCGTCGTGGTGACGGCACTCGCGCTGACGGCGCTGCTGATCGCGGGCCTGAACCTGCGCGGCGTCGCGCGCGTCTTCGTGGTGGCCCAGGTCGCGTACTGGTCGCTCAGCTACGTCGCACGCCCCGTCGTGCTGCTGTGGGTGCTGCCGGAACCGCAGTTCGCCGACAGTCTCGCCGACCCGCGCCTGGCCACCATGGGCTACGACAAGGGCATCGCCGAGGTGCTGAAGCCGGTGACGTTCGGCCTGTGGTTCTACGTCGCCCTGGTGGTGGCGTACGTGCTGTGGCAGCGCTCCCGGAACGTCGTCCCCCGCTCCCCCGTCGCCCCGACCGCGGACCCGGATTTCTTCCGCGGTCTCGCCGTCGTCTACGTGATGGGTCTCGGCGGGCGCTTCGTCTCGTGGGCCACCGGCAGCGCCGGTTCGGCCGGCGAGGTCACCAGCGCCAACCCCTTCCTCGATTTCGCCGCCACCATGGCCACCGTGGGTGCGTTGGGGCTCATCGTCTTCGCCCGCCCGGCGACGTGGCAGCGCACCACGATCCTGCTCGGCTTCCTGCTGGGCATGGAGCTGGTCTGGACGGTGATCGTGGAGTCCAAGACGCCCGTCATGGGTGCGGCCCTCGCGGTCGCGGTGCGGTTCGCCTTCATCGGCTGGACCCGCCGGACCGTGCTCGGCGTCGCCGGCATCTCGGTCACGGCGATCGGCGCGTTCGGCCTCCTGCAGGCGCTCAAGGTCGATCCGGAGACCGAGGCCATCAGTGCGCTCGCCGAGGCGAGCTATCCCCCTGTGGTGCAGCCGTTCCTGCCGATCCTGCGCCGGTTCGACCTGCTCGAGGCGGCCACCGACGCGTACTTCATGAACGGGCGGGAGTGGATCTCGCACCTCGACGTCGCGCGCAACGCCGTCCTCAACTTCATTCCGTCGCAGATCCTGGGGGCGGAGAAGTTCCAATCCGGAACCGCCTGGGCACAACAGGTTCGCGGCTCCTCGGTCGACATGCGGACCGTCTCGGTCTCGCTCGCCGAGGGCAACATCAGCGAGGGTTTCGTCCTCGGCGGTTACGCCGGGGTGGCGGTCTCCATGACCTTCACCTTCGTCATGGTGCTGATCACCGTGCGCATGCTCACCGCGCGCCACTTCGTCCCGGTGGTGCTCGGGCTGACGCTCATCGAGTACCCGGTGCTCTTCGAGCGCGGAATCCTCGGCACCACCGAATCTCTCGGCAAGTCTCTCCAACTCGCGATCCTGGTCTGGATCGTGACGCTCGTGGTCGGGGAGTACGGCAGACAGTCGCGGGCGATACCGCCGCCCACGACCTTCGACTACCCCGACATCGACAGTCGACGTAAAGGATCGCCATCATGGGTCTGAACGATTACTTCGAGATCGCCAAGCGGCGCTGGATGATCATCCTCGCGTGCGTCGTCGCCGGGATCGTTGCCGGCGCGGTGTACACCTCGTCGCTCACCTACTCGTACACCGCGCAGAGCCGCATGTACGTCAGCATGGCGACCGGGACATCGGTGTCCGACTCGTACCAGGGCGGAATGGCTGCGCAGCAACGCATCACGTCCTACGTCGACCTCGTCACCAGTGACCGCGTCATGAACGACGTCATCACCGAACTCTCGCTCGACACCACGGCCGCCGAGCTCGCCTCGCGCACCACCGCGACGTTCGCCCCCGCCACGGTCATCATGACGGTCGACGTCTCCGCCGACACCCCGGACCAGGCGCGCGTGATCAACGATCTCGTCGTCGCCAAGTTCCGAGATCTGGTCGGCGAGCTCGAGAGCACGCAGGTGGGCGCCGCCCCCGCCGCCAAGGTGACGGTGATCGACCCCGCCACCACGCCGTCGGCGTCCGCCGGCCCCGCACCCACCAAGAACCTCGCGGCCGGCACGATGGTCGGCCTCCTCCTCGGCTGCGGACTCGCGTACCTGCGCGACCGGCTGGACAAGCGCATTCGCACCACCGGCCAGGTCGCCGCGCTGAGCACCACGCACTTCCTGGGCGGTGTCGAGGCGTCGTCGCGCACCACCGACACCCGCCGCGTCGCCCTGCGTCTCGACGGCGTGCTCGCCGAGGCGTCGCCGCGCGTCGTCGTGTTCGTCGGGTCGACGGCCGCGTCGTCCCGGTCGCGCCAGTCGACCGCGTCCGACACGGTGCTCCCCGTCGCCCGCGCGCTGGCGGTGCTCGGCAAGTCGACGCTCATGGTCGACGCCGCCACCTCCGGCCGCGGCATCTCCTCCCGCATGCGTCCGGCCACGATGCCGGGCGTGGCCGACCTGGCGCATCAGCGTCGGTCGGCGAGCGAGCTGACCCGACCGACGCAGGTCGGCGATCTGCGGGTCCTGCCGCTCGGCCAGGTGGACGGCGACACCGCCACGTTCCTCGTGTCCGCACGCTTCGCGACGATCCTGCAGGAACTCGGCCGCGAGCACGACTACGTGCTCGTCGACGCCACCGGGACCACCGACGGCACCGACGCCCTCGCCCTCGCCGCGCACGCCGACCACACCGTCGTGGTCGTCGAGGCCGGCACCACCACGGTGGCGGACCTCGAGGAGGTCCTCACCGAGCTGACCGACATCGGCGCGTCCGTGGCCGGCACGATCCTGGTGCCGCATCGCCCGGCGAGCTTCTCGCCCGCCCTGCTCCGTCGCCGCGGGCAGGACGCCGCCGCCGACACGCTCACCCCGGCGGCGGCCGCCCCCGCGCCCACCCCTGCCCCGGCCACACGGCGGCCCACTCCCCGCCGCGACGAGGCACAGAACGAGGCCCGTCCGTACCAGGACCCCACCGAGCCGTACGACGACGACCACCAGGGTCACGACGGCCGTCGGGGCTACGACGCCGGCTACGACGAGCACCGGGGCCACGACGACCACGGGCAGTACGACGACCACGGGCAGTTCGACGACTACCGGGGTCACGACGGTCGCGAGACCTACAGTGCGGCCGTGTCGCCGGCCGACGCCGTGACGGACCGGCTCACCGTGGTCGAGCATCACGACGCCGCGGCGCGGGACGAGCACGTCGACCGCGACGACGCGGACACGTCGGCGACCGAGGATGCCCCGGAGGCCGAGGGCGCGGACTCGACGGCGGAGTCGACCGAGCCCGACGTCGCGTCGACGGAGTCGTCCGACACGGAGTCGTCCGACACGGAGCTGTCCGATACCGCGTCGACGGGCACCGGGACCGACGAGTCGCCGGAGGTGGAGGAATCGGCACCCACACGAGTGGCGCCGAAGAAGACCGCGCCGTCGTCCTCGGCGCTGCGCCGAATGCGCTCGCGCGGTGCCGGTTCCGGCCGCAACCCGTCGTCGGAGGATTCTGCATCCGAGTCCGGGAACGGCGACGAGGATGCGTCCCCGT
Source organism: Rhodococcoides kroppenstedtii (assembly GCF_900111805.1). Lineage (GTDB taxonomy): Bacteria > Actinomycetota > Actinomycetes > Mycobacteriales > Mycobacteriaceae > Rhodococcoides > Rhodococcoides kroppenstedtii. Next base: position 51,018 of record NZ_FOJN01000008.1, on the reverse strand, counting down.
TCGCGGGAGCGCGCAACGGCCGGGTGCACCGACCGTCGAGCCTGCGTCGTCACACGGACTGATCCACCCGCCCACATTAACCCGCCCCTCAGACGCTCGGCACCGAAGGAGTTCTGCCCGATGACCACGTCCCCGACCTGGTTCGGATCGACGGACCGCCCCCTGTTCGGGGTGGTACACCTGCCGGAGGGCGGACGTGCCCGAGCGGGTGTGCTGCTGTGCCCGCCGATGGGCAAGGAGCACGTGGACACCTACCGCGGGATGAAGTTCCTCGCGCAGGAGCTGACGGCGGCGGGGTTCGCGGTGCTGCGGTTCGACTATGCGGGCGTGGGTGATTCGTCGGGCGAGCAGGACGCCTCGGATGCCCTCGCGGGCTGGACCGCGAGCATCGCCGAGGGCGTCGCGGCGCTGCGCGAGATGGGGTGCCGCACGGTCTCCGCGATCGGTCTGCGCGTGGGCGCACTGCTGCTCGATCACGCCGCCGCCGATCTCGGGCCGCTGCACACGGTGGTGTTGTGGGATCCGACCCCGCGTGGGCGGGGCTACGTGCGTGAGCAGCAGGCGCTCTATCGGCTGGGCGTCGGGTCGGACACGGATCCGGCACCGAGCGACGGCGCCGAGCTGCACACGCTGGGACAGACCCTGTCCCGCGAGGCGGCGGCCGAGCTGTCCGCCCTGAACCTCACCCTGTCCGCCCCGACCGTCGGCACCTGGATCGCCGCGCTGCGTGAGGGCGGCGCCGCGGCGCGCCTGTCCGCCACTCTCGAGGCGGCCGACGCCCGCACGATCGACGTGGGCCCGATGGCCGATTTCGTCTCGCCCGCCAGCTTTCTGGTGCCCATCCCTGCCGATGCGGTCCGCACGATCGTCGGCGCGGTCGACGACGCACACGACGGCCTGGCGGCCGACCCGGTGTCGTTCACCCCGCGTCGATCGGCGACGATCCGCACCGGCGGCGGCCACGTGACCGAGACCATCGACGCGCTCGGTGAACACGGGCTGTTCGCCATCAGGACCACGCCGACCACTCCCGAGGACGGGCCGGCCGGGCGCGACGCCGACGCCACGGTGGTGTTCTGCGCGACGGCCAACGACACGCGCATCGGGCCGGCGCGGCTCTGGGTCGAGTCCGCCCGTCGCGCAGCGCTGTCCGGCCGCAGCGCCCTCCGATACGACCGGCGCGGCGCCGGGGAGACCGGCCCGGTGACGGCGCGCGAACACACCCCGATCTACTCGCCCGAGGGTGCCGACGACGTCGTGACCGCGGCGCGGGAGGCACACGCCGACTCGCGTCGAGTGGTGTTGTCGGGCATCTGTTCCGGGTCGTGGAACGCCGCCTACGCGGCGTCGCGCACGGGCGCGGCCTCGGTGGTGCTGGTGAACGCCATCGGCTACAGCTGGCGCCAGAAGAAGTCCGCGGTCGGCGCGGTGGATCCGGCGACGATGGGCGTGCCGCGCACGGACCCGGAGTGGCAGAAGACGCCGCGGGCACGCATCAAAGCCGCTCTGCAGAAGCATCTTCCGTACCGGGCGTGGCTGTTGCTGGGACGGCGGGGCATCACCCAGGTGCCCGAGGTCCTGCTGAGCACCCTGGCCGAGCGCGGGGTGCAGACCACGGTGGTGCTCGCCCCGGCGGACCACCGGTGGTTCGTCGACCAGCGCGGGACGGAAGGGGTCCGCCGGATCGCCCGCACGGGCCGTGCGCCGTCCGTCGTCGAGGTCGGCGTCGGCGATCACTCGGGGTTCCACCACACGTTCCGCGCCGCGGTGACCGACGCCGTGCTCGGCGCGCTGTCGGTGACCGAGGCTCACCGGGACGGAGTGCTCAGCGCATGACGTCCTCCGGTGTCGACCGCCGACGATTGCTGCTCGGTGGTCTCGGCGCAGCGTCGCTGCCCCTCGTGGCCGCGGCCTGCTCGCGTGACGACGACGCCCCCACGACCGAATTCGCCAACGCCCCGATCGGCGACGCTCCGGCCGCCCGGAACGTCCGCGACTTCGGCGCGACCGGCGACGGGACCACGGACGACACCGCCGCGATCGCGCGGGCTTTCGAGGGCCTCGACCGTCCGACGGCGGTGTATCTGCCGACGGGGACGTACCGCGTCACGTCCTGGCCGACGATGCCGGACTACGCCACCCTCTCGGGAGACGGCGCCGACGTCACGACCGTGCTGTACGAGCAGAACGGCACTCTGATCGAGCTGCGGGACAAGCAGCGAGTGAACTTCCGGCGGCTCGGGTTCTTCCTGACCGGCCCGACGGCCACCGGCATCGTGTTGGCCGGCTGCTTCCGTTGTTCGTTCGATTCGGTGACCGTGCGGGGCAACCACTCGTCGTCGACGTTCCCGCAGTTCGTCGAGCAACGCGGAATCGTGCTGTCCGACAACACGGGTGGGACCACGTTCACCAACTGCGACATCAACAACTTCGGAGTCGGCCTCACCACCCGGACCATTCAGAACTACGTCACGGCGTCGAAGTTCACCAGCAACCGCGTCGGGGTGCTCGGCACCGGCGGCGACTTCACCGCAGGGCTCGCGCTCACCAACGTGGAGTTCGTCTCGGACAACAACCGGGACACCACCGACAAGCACCTGGTGGTGGACGGCCCGGCCAACGACTGGTGGCTCACCAACGTCTGGTTCGAGGGGTCGGACGTCGCGGTGTCGGTCGGGGCGCCGGACGTCGGCGGCCCGTCGCAGTTCGGCATGGTCAACTGCAAGGTCGCGGCGCGGACCACGTGCATCGAACTGCGCTACTGCCGACAGCCGTACCTGGCCAACGTCATTCTCGATCCGGACCCGGACAGCACGCCCGCCGAGGTGGTGATCGACCCGGTGCACACCCCGACCGGCACGGCGATCAATCTCATCTCCGGGTCCGACGACGACGTCGACTTCTCGGCGTTCCCACCCGACTGGACGGTGACCGGCCGCGGCGCCTCCGCGGGCGCGACGTACACCGGCACCGTCGTCGCCCGGGCCACGGGCGACGACGATCTACTGCGCACCGAACGGGACGGACGCACCACCGCGGTGGTCCGTCCCGACGGCACCTGGGTCTCCGACGATCCCGGAGCCGGTGTGGTGCTCAAGGATTCGGACGGCGGGTACTGGCGACTCGTCGTCGGGACCGACGGGGCGCTGCGCACCGACTCGCTCGGCCGGACCCGACCGTAGTGGGCTCCGCCCCCGTGCGCCTTTTGCACATCCCTGGATGTGCAAAAGGCGCACGGGTCAGATGACGCCGAGGTTCTGCCCCGTCACCTGTCCGGAGTTGGAGATGGTGAGCCGCCAGGCCTTGCCGTCGGGCGAGACGACGATCGGTCCCCCACCGGCCGACACCGTCTTGCCGCGACCCTGGACGGCCCACCCGCGGGGGAAGGTGTTCAGCGGGAAGTCCGCACCCTGACTGGTGATCAGGTTGACGGCGGTCCCCTCCGGGACGTTGTTCGGGTCGATGCGGATCAGGCGGGGCGTCGACTGCTGGTCGGGATCGAAGGCCACGTTGGCCAGGTAGGGCTGCCGGCAGTGCATGAGGTCGAGTCCGATGGTGCGCGCGGCGACCTTGCAGTTGACCATGCCGAACTGCGACGGCCCACCCACTCCGGCTTTGCCGATCTGCAGGGCGGTGCCGGCACCTTCGAACCAGACGTTGGTGAGCCACCAGTCGTTCGCGCGGCCGTCCACGAGCAGGTGCACCGACGTCGTCTTCGGGTTGATGTCGGAGGTGAATTCGACGTTGGCGAGCGACATTCCGGACGCGAAGTTGTTCCCCGTGCCCAGCAGACTCACCCAGTTGGTGGTGAACTTGCAGTTCGCGATGTAGGACTGGATCGCGGTGGTGGACATGGCGGTGCCGTAGTTGTTGAAGTCGCAGTTGACGAACGACGTGCCGCCGGTGTTGTTGATCAACGACACCCCGCGCTGCGGGAGGAACCGCGGGTGGGTGCCTGCGGTGTGGTTTCCGCGGAAGACCACCGAGTCGAACGAGCACCGGAAGCACTGATCGAGCACCACCGCAGTGGAATTGGGGTCCAGCGAGAAGATCCCGAGGTTCTTGATGGCCACGCGCTGCTTGTTCTTCAGGGTCAGCAACGTTCCCGACGCGGCGTGGATGATGGTCGTCAGATCCGCGCCGGCGCCGAAGACGGTGGCGTAGTTGTCGAACGCGGGAAGCGATCGCACCCGGTACTCGCCCGGCGGGAAATAGAGCGGCCGTCCCTGCTGTTGCGCCGCGGTGTACGCGGCGGCGATGGCCGCGGTGTCGTCCGCGGTGTCGTTGCCCTGCGCGTTGAACGGTGCCGCCTTGACGCTGACCCAGCCGAGCAGGGAGCCGGGATCGGTCTCACCCGCGGTCATCTCGACGGCGACCGGGTCCCGCGTCGAGCCGACCAGCGCGGCCGCTCCGACTCCTGCCGCCACTCCGCCGACGAGCAAAGACCGTCGACCCATCTTTTCCATACGCCCCGGACCCACCATGGAACCTCCTCGCTCGCAGACGGGATGCCACGCCCCCCCCGGTCACCCCGGGCACAGAAAAGCACCGGTGGGACGCCGTGCGGGTGCGACTCGCCGGAGGTGCGTGATCGAAAACACCTGTGGCGCAAACAGACCGACCACCGCGATCGACAATCCGGCCGATGCCGGACCTGCGCCCTGTTTCGAGGGGGGCGAGTCGGCGAACCGCCGAGATCGGCGCGTCCGAGGGTCAGGACGCGCCGAGCATCCAGCGGGGGCGTGTCCAGACCTGCCAGTGCTCGAGCCGCTCGAACCCGATGTGCTCGTACAGCGGCGCACCGGGGATGGACGCCAGGCACAGATCCTCGGTGGGACCGCGCGTTCCCGCGTCGATGTGCTTGACGCCGGCCACGAGCCGGGAGGCGTGCCCACGACGCTGCCGCGCCGGGTCCGTCGCGAGCGTCCACCCCACGGACGTTCCCTCCGCACGACAGAGCAGCCCGCAGGAGACCATCGACGACGTCTCGTCAGGGGCGCCTTCCCACAGCCCGCCGAAGACGACGTCGTCCCGCGCGAGGAGATCCTCGGTAAAGACGGCGCCGGCCAACTCACGGCCGAGTCCGAAGGCCTCGCTCGCAAGTTCGCGGGTGCGGGGCAGGTCCGCGGGGGTGATCTCGCGCACGTCGACCGCCGCGACGCCCGCGTTGGCGGGGCGGCGCATGAGCGGCATCGCCCGCGCGGCGACCCATCCCGCGTCGGCCATCACCTGCGCACCGGACAGGCCTTCCCCGGCGAGCATGATCAGGCCGGGCACTCCGTGGTCCGCGAGGGCCGCCATGGCCGCGGCCACCAGAACCTGCACGTCACCGCCGTGCACCAGCGCAATGTTGTAGTCGATCTGCTGCGTACCACTGAAGGCCGTCCAATGGTGCTCACCGACGTCGTGAGTCGTGACAGCCCACGGGGCGGCGGATTCGCCGAAGGCACGGCGGACGCGATGAAGATCGGACACAACGGACACCTCGACAGAGTATCGGTTCTTTCGCTGGCCCAGAAACAATCGTGCGGTACGGAAACGACTCGTATATAGTTCTCCGTGACAACCGAGTCGCTCCGCAGCAGCGGGCGGTATCAGTTTCTCATCGGTCGTCGACGGGTGTCGCCGCGGGGCGCAGACAGCCGTCGTCGGACGGTGTGCACGCACATGAGGGGACCGTCGCCGGTCCGAGGTACTTCGAAGGAGTGAGCCCCGTGACGCAGTCGGCGCCCGCACCGAGCGACGCACCCGCCGCCTCCCACGATCACCTCGTGCGGAGCTCGCTGCAGCGGGCGGGTCGGCTTCCCGTCGACGCGTGGACCATCACCGATTCCGACGACCTCTTCGACGCCGGGCTGACGTCGCACGCCAGCGTCGCCGTTCTGGTCGACCTCGAGGACTCCATCGGCGCGGAGTTCCCCGACGTGTTGCTGCGCAAGTCCACGTTCGCCTCGATCGCCACCATCCGCGCCGCACTCGCCCGGGTGCTGGAGGGTACGGACGGCACCGCCGCGTCCGTACCGGGAAGCCGTCGATGACCACGTCGCACTCCGACACCGCACCTCTCCGCCTCACCGATTCCGTCCCGGAATCCGAGCCGGACAACCTGCTGCCGCGCTTCGCCCGTCGCGCCGAGGAAGTGCAGTACCAATCCCCTCGCGCGGACGAGCGCGCGACGGCACGGCTGGGCGCCCCGGCACCGCGCACGGAGCCGGTCGACGACCACGTCGCCGAGCCGATCCCCCTGCGGCCCGGGATGTCCGCACCGCGGAGCCGCGGGTCCCGGTGGCTGGCGCTGCATCTCAACGGTGTGCTCGGCGTGCTGCTCGAGACGGCGGCCCTGGTCGTCGCCCTCGCTGCGGTGCCGTTCGCCGGCAACCGCCTCCTTCTCGCCGTCCTGGTGGTGCTCGCCGTGGTGGTCCCCCACCAGCGCCGGCAGCGCCTGACCCTCTCGGTGCTCGACGACCTGCCGCGCATGGCCACCACCGTCGCCGTGGCCACCCTGATCGCCGTGGTGATCACCGCGCCCGGAACGTCCGTCGGCGGCGCCACCGCAGTGGCCGGTGCCGTGTTGGTGGCCATGATCGTGGGCCGTCAACTCTCCTACGTGGTCACCCGCCGCCTGCGCCGGTCCACCCGGTTCCAGCGGCGCACCGTGGTGATCGGCAGCGGCCAGGTCGCGGGACGACTGGTCGAGAGCATGCAGGCCTACCCCGAGCACGGACTCGCTCCCCATGCGCTGCTGGACGATTCGCCGATGCCGGCGATCGTGGCCAGCCACATCCCGGTGGAGCCGCTGGCCAACCAACTGCGGGCCTACATCGCCGTGCGGCAGATCGACACCGTCGTCATCGCCTTCTCGGCCATGCGCGAGTCCGCACTGCTCACCCTGCTGCGCGAGTGCGACCGCATGGACTGCGAGATCTTCGTCGTTCCCCGACTGTTCGAGTTCGTGTCGGTCTCCGGCGACATGGACCGACTCCACGCCATCCCGTTGGTCCGCATCCGTCGCGACGTCCACCGGTCCCTCGCGTGGGGTGTCAAGCGGGTGGTGAGCAGCGTGCTGGCCGGCCTCGCCATGGTGACGCTCGCGCCCGTCCTCGCGCTGGTGGCGCTGGCCGTGCGACTGTCCGATCCCTCGGCGCCGGTGCTCTTCCGTCAGATCCGCGTCACCGCGGACGGTCGGGTGTTCGAGTGCCTGAAGTTCCGCTCGATGAAGCCGGCGTCACGCGAGGAAGCCGACACCACCTGGAACATCTCGCAGGACGCGCGCATCGGACGCCTCGGCCGGTTCCTCCGCGCCACCTCGCTCGACGAGCTCCCGCAGCTGTGGAATGTGGTCAAGGGCGACATGGACCTGGTGGGCCCGCGGCCCGAGCGGCCGCACTTCGTGGACAAGTTCGCCAGCGAGATCCCCGGATACAGTGCGCGCCATCGTGTTCCGGGCGGACTCACCGGCTGGGCGGCCGTGCACGGACTCCGCGGCGACACCTCGCTGCAGGACCGTGCGCTGTACGACAACTACTACATCGAGAACTGGTCCCTCTGGCTCGACGTCAAGATTCTCCTGCGCACGGTGATGGCCGTGCTCCGACGGACCGGCGGCTGATCGACCATGACCTTCCGCCGCCTCGTGGTGGCGTTCACGGCTCTGCTCGCGGTGGTGATCGCGGCGGGATGGCCCGTGTACGTCCACCCGCAAGTCGATCCCCTCGAGCCCGCCGACGCCGTCGTCGTGCTCGGCGGGGAGCCCTACGCTCGCTTCCACTACGGCATCGACCTGGCCGAGAGCGGGCTCGCACCGGAGGTGGTGCTGTCCAATTCCGTCGGGCCGGACGACGTTCGCATGCAACAGATCTGCGACGGCGACTACTCGGTGACGGTCAGCTGTTTCCTCCCCGATCCGTACTCCACCAAGGGCGAGGCCGAGGAGATCGCCGCCCTGGCGGAGGAGAAGAACTGGCACCACGTCATCGTGGTCACCTACACCCCGCACCTGTCCCGCGCGCGCTTCATCGTGGAGCAGTGCTTCTCCGGCCGCGTCACCATGGCAGCCAACCCCACCTCGCAGAACATCGCCGAGTGGGCGTGGAGCTACGTCTATCAGACCGCCGGATACCTCAAGGCCGCACTCGACAGCGAGTGCACACCGACGCGAACGCCGTAGCAGCGGCGCCACCCATCCGGTGGCGTCGTCGGGGGGCTACGGCGCTCGCGTCGGCATCAGAAGCGCGGAAGCACCAACGGAGGCAACTGAATCGGCGGCGGCAGCTGGATCTGCGGCAGACCCGGGATCAGTGGCGCGGGTGCCGGAGCCGGCGCGGGTGCCGGAGCGGGCGCCTCGTACACCGGGCCCGAATCCTCGACGACGGGCGGTGCGACGGTGGTGGTCGGTGACGGCGGCGGGGGCGTCGTCGTCGGCCTCGTGGTCGTCGCCCGCGGCGTGGTGGTCACGGGCGTCGAGGACGACGTGACGTCAGCACCGGTGGACGCGTCGTCCACCGCCTGCGACGTGGTACCGCCGTAGCCCAGGACGAGGCCGACCGCCGCCGCGACGGCCAACCCGAGCGCGGCGAACAGCGGTGCCTTGGATCGTCGTCGATACCCGTCCGACGACGGCGCGCCGGTGTCACCGGACAGCCATGCCGGCGTCTCGGCCGCGCGTGGATCCGCGACCTCGCTGTAGGCCATGCCGCTCGACCGGGGAGCGTCCTCGGGCGCGGACTCGTCGGCGACCGGCCCGGGATCGACGGGCGGCCCCGGCCGAGGACCGACCGGCGCGGGACGGGCGTCGCCGACCGGCGCCGCGACGGTGGGAGCGTGCTCTCTCGGCGCCGCGACGGTGGGAGCGTGCTCGACCGGCGTCGCGGACAGGGCAGCGCCCTTGGCGGCGACCAGTTCCGGCTCGTCGGGCGTGATGGTGCGCAGCCCCACCCAGGAGGCGAGCGTGTCCCGCACCAGCGGGATTCGAGCGCCACCGCCGACCAGGACCAGCGCGTCGACGGGACGGTCGACGCGGGCGAGGACGTCGCGGGTGAGCCGCGCGGACGATTCGATCGGGACCGTCGCCATGGCGTCGAACGCCTCGCGGGAGAGCAGGATGAGGCCGCCCATCCCGGGGACGCACACCGCGCCGTTGGTGGACAGTTGCTCCTTGGCCACCCGGCAGCGCGCCTCGAACTCCCGCTCGTCGACGCCGTCGGCACCCGGCTGCTGGCGTCCGATCTGGTTGTCTCGGATGAGCGCGTCGAACAGGTTGCCGCTGACCACGAAGCTGCGCTCCGACGCCAGCACCTCGCCGGACTCCAAATCGACGACGGTGACGGACAGCCCGGAACTGCCAAGGTCGTACAACGCGACCGTCCGCAGGCCCTCCAGGTCACCGGTGGTGCGCAGGTAGTTGATCGCGGCGTGGACTTCCGGCACCAGGCGGTAGTTCGCGATGTGTTGGCGGGCCATGGCCTTGGCGACGGCGCCGGCCTGCGCATCGTCGCGATAGGCGACGCCGGTGGCCGCGATGGGGTCCGGCATGGCGGGATCGGCCAGCACCTCGCCGATGGACTGGGCGGCGAGCTGCTCGGCCGGGTCGAAGCTGGTGTCGATGACACGGTGGCGGAACCGCGCGGCCGCACCTGCGTGCACCTCGTGCACGGGGCTGGCCATGCGCACCGCACTGGTGCCCACGGACACACCGAGAACCGAGCTCATCAGCCGCCTTCGACAGTTCGCGTGCAGCGGACCGAACCACGGGCGCTGCTTTCCGTCCCGAAGTGTAACGACACACCCCAGTGGGCGTCACCCCGACGGTTTTCACCGCCCTCGGCAGACGTACGGCCCGGTTCGGCTCAGGCGTACGGTGTGCGCGCGGTTTCGGGATCGCCGAAGGTCACCGCACGCTCGCGTCGCGTTCCGGAGGCCAGCGTGGCCGCCCAGTTGATCAGGGTTCCGGCCCGATTGCGTCGGCCGGAAAGGAACGCGATGTGGATGGCGCCCCACGCCGCCCACCCCGCGAACCCCGACAGTTGGATCGGACCCGCCTGCAGCAACGCGTGACGACGAGCAATGTACGCGGCCGATCCCAGATCGCGATACCGGAACGGGGTCGAGTACCGCCGCTCGCCCTGCAGCGTCTTCGCGATCATCGCTCCGGCGTGGTGTCCGCCCTGCATGGCCACCTCGGCGACACCGGGCAGGTCGTTCAGCGAACTGACGTCGCCCACCACGTAGATCTCGGGATGGCCGGCCACGGACAGATCGGGCTGGACCGGGATGCGGCCGCCGCGATCCTGGGTGACTCCCAGAGCGCGAGCGAGAGTCCCGGCGAAGGGCACCGCCTCGACACCCGCCGTCCACAGGACGGTTCGGCAGTCGTAGGAGGTGACCTTCTTGTCCTTCTTCGTCGTCGTCTCGATGCCGTCCTCACGGACATCGGTGACGTGCACGCCCAGGTGCGTCTCGACACCGACGGCGTCCAACGTCTTCTGCGCCTTCGCCGACAGGCGCTCGTCGAAGGACTCCAGCACGCGATCGCCGCCGTGGAACAGCAGCACCCGCGCCTCACCGGGGTCGATCGCCCGGAACTCGTGCTCGAGGGCCCGCGTGGCCAGTTCGCGGATCTGCCCGGCGATCTCCACCCCTGTCGGGCCGCCGCCCGAGACGGCGAACGTGAGCCACGGGCGTCGTTCCTCGGGGGTGGGAAGCGATTCGGCCATCTCGAACGCACCGATGAGCTTGCGTCGGATCGCCAGGGCGTCGTCGACCGTCTTCATGCCCGGGGCGTGCCGCGCGAACTCCTCGTGCCCGTGATAGCTCTGCCGCATGCCCGCGGCGACCACGAGGTAGTCGTAATGCAGCTCGAACGTCGATCCGTCCATGCGCGTCGCAGTGACGGTCCGATTCTCGGGGTCGATGCCCGACGCCTCGCCGAGGGCCACATGCGTGTTCTTCTGCCGCCGCAGCAGATGGCGCAACGGAGAGGTGATCGATCCCTCGGACAGCAGTCCCGTCGCGCACTGGTAGAGCAGGGGCTGGAAGACGTGCGAGGTGCCGCGGTCGAGCACGGTGACGTCGCCGTCGACCTTGCGAAGACGTCGCGCCGCGTAGAGGCCGCCGAATCCACCCCCGATGACGACGACGGACGGGCGGCGACGCGGGAGTCGATCGGCGTCGGGGTCGGTCTGCTGCGCGGTCACCCTGGTCATCCTCCTCGGCGTGCGAACGGTGCGTCGAGGTGTACCCGGTTGCCCGCTGTCTCACCGCCCGGTGAAAGTTGCTTCTGTAACACTTCTGCCGGATTAACGATCCGTTCGGTAGGTTTCGGTACTCTTCTACCGAGATTCGGTTCTGCTTCGCGTCGCTGATCCCCCCTGTGTCTCGGGAGTTGTCCTCATGTTCCGTCTGCTGGCTCGGTGGCGGCGCCTGCCGTTCGACTATGCAGCGCTCCCCGACTACATGCGGCGACACGGGCTGCTGGATCACTACCGGCGCAGCATCGGTGGGATCGTCCTGACGATGGTCGTGGCCGGCGGAGCGCTGTTCCTCAGCCCGATCGGCCCGACCGGAGCGGCGGAGTCGGCGCTGATGATCACCGCCATGGTCGGCGGCGCCGTGGTCGCCGTGCTCTGGTGGGTGCGACCGTGGCCGACGTACCGCCAGTCGGTGCTCTTCGTCGTCTGCGCCGACCTGTTGATCTTCTGCGCTCTGCTGTCCGTGGCCGACGCGCCGACGGCGTTCACGCTGTCCACCGCGTTCCTCGTGGTGGGCGTCTACTGCGGACACTTCCTGCCGATGACAGCTCTGTTCCTCCACGTCGGCGCGACGGTGTCGGGGTCCGCGATCCTCATGGTGATCGCCGCGCGGGCGTCCGACGGTGACACGGCCCTTCTCGTCGTGCAGCTGCTGGTACTGGCCACGCTGTTCGTCTTCATGCCGTTGCTCACGCAGGTGCCGCTGTTCCACCTGCGGGACGATGCCTACCGGTCCGCCGACGACCCCCTGACCGGCGTGCTCAACCGGCGCGGCCTGCATCAGGTAGTGGCGGGGCACGGCCACATGCATCTCCCGGCCGATCACGTCGTCGGTGCCCTGGTGATCGACCTCGACGGCTTCAAGCGCGTCAACGACACCCTCGGCCATGCCGGCGGCGACGACGTCCTCCGCCGCGTCGGCGAACGCCTGCGCGCCGCCACGGACGGGTGGGCCGTCGCCGCGCGACTCGGCGGCGAGGAGTTCGGTGTGGTCGCCGCGGTGCCCGCCTCGGCGTTCCGGGACCGCTTCACCGCCGTCCACGAGGCCGTGCACTGGGGCGACGATCCCGTACCCGTCACGGCCAGCTCCGGACTCGCGTGGCAGAGCGCCGACGAGTTCCGGCGCGATCACAGCGACGTCGACAACCTGCTCCGACGGGCCGACCGCATCATGTACGACGCGAAGCGCGACGGCGGCGACCGCCTCGACATCGCGCACTGCCCTCCGGATGCTCCCGGCGACCGTCCGGCGACGCGCTCCGATTCCACGCCGCACCGGCGGCCGTACGACGACGTGGCCTGACCCGGACCCCTACACTCCGCTCATGCGCGTGCTCTACGTCTGCACCGGCAACATCTGTCGCTCCCCCACGGCCGAACGCCTCACGACGGCGTGGGCCGACGAGCTGCAGGTCGACGTCACCGCCGAGAGCGCCGGCGTGCGCGCGGTGGTCGGCCACGGCGTCGAGTCCCACGCCGCCGCCGTGCTCGAATCGCTCGGCGGCGATCCCACCGGCTTCGCCGCCCGACGGCTCACCCCTGCCATCGCGACCGACGCCGACATCGTCGTCACCATGACCGCCGGGCACCGCGACGAGGTGTTGACCGTCGCCCCGCGCACCCTCCGTCGTACCTACACCCTCCGCGAGGCCGCCGAGTTCGCCCGCCGCACCGGAGTGGTCGACCCCGCGGCCTGGTTCTCCGCCCGTGCCGCCTCCCCCGTCACCGACCTCGACATCGACGACCCCATCGGCCAGGACCCGGCCGTCTTCGAGGCCGTGGGAGAGGTCATCGCCGACTGCCTGCAGCCGCTGTTCGAGGCCTGGTACCGGGCGCGGTAGTCGGGGGCCCGCTGCGCAGCGCGGCGGGATCCGCGCGACTTCCGGTGATCCGCGTCGGCTGCAGGTGCCGCGGACTGCTGGAACTGCAGCGGATCGGCGCGATCACCCCCGCCGAACACCCCCACCACCCGCGGAAACGGCCCCGAGACCCATCCACCCCTTGTCTGCGACAGCCAGTTGCACTAACTTTGTCTGCAACACGCTGTTGCACACACCCCGGCTGCCTGCGGAGGACCCACCATGACCGCTCTGCACGAGAACCCGACCGCCTACCAGGACACGCTGCGCATCCTGTCCGAGGCGTCCGTCGAGCGTCACTTCGACGCGTTCACCGACATCCCCTGGGACGACCCCGAGTACGCGGTGGTCCCGAACGATCCGCGCTGGATCCTCCCCGAGGCGGATCCGCTCGGCGCCACGGACTGGTACCGCTCGCTCAGCACGGAGCGGCAGATCGAGATCGGGATGTACCGGCAGGCGAACATCATGAAGGTGGGTCTGCAGTTCGAGCAGATCCTCATCGCCGGGCTGATGAACTACGCCTTCCGGCTCCCCAACGGCCAGGCCGAATTCCGCTACTCCACGCACGAGGCGACGGAGGAGTGCCACCACACGCAGATGTTCCAGGAGCTGGTGAACCGCATCGGGATCGAGGTGGCCGGCGGGCCCCGCTGGTTCCGCGCCCTGGCACCGATCATGCCGCTGGCGGCCGGCCCGCTGTCCTTCGGATTCTTCGTGGGCGTGCTCGCGGGCGAGGAGCCGATCGACCACGTGCAGAAGTCGATCCTGCGCAGCGGCGAGAACCGGCACCCGCTGATCACGCGCATCATGCAGATCCACGTCGCGGAGGAGGCACGCCACATCGGCTTCGCCCACCAGTACCTGCGCCACAAGGCCCCGCGCCTGAAGACCTACCAGCGCGGCCTGATCTCGGTGATCATGCCGGTGATCATGCGCGTGCTGTGCGACGCCATCATCAAGCCCACCCCCGCCATGCGCCGTGATCTGCAGATCCCCGACCACGTGGTGGACGAGGTCTGGTGGGATGGCGAAGCATCGCGAAAGATGTTGCGCGACATGTTCGGCGACGTCCGGATGCTTGCCGACGACCTGCAGCTCATGAACCCCGTGTCCCGACGCGTGTGGCGCGCCCTGGGTATCGACGGTCGGCCCTCGCGGTTCCGCAGCGAGCCCGCGTCCGCGGCGGCCTGATGCCGCACGTCGTCACGCAGTCGTGCTGCGCCGACGCCTCGTGCGTGGTCGCGTGCCCGGTCAACTGCATTCATCCCGCCCCCGGCGAACCGGGGTTCGGCACCACGGAGATGCTGTTCGTCGATCCGGCCACGTGCGTCGGCTGCAGTGCGTGCGTGACGGCGTGCCCGGTGGGCGCCATCAAGCCCGACACGGCGCTCACCCCCGCCGAGCTGCCGTTCCTCGAGCTCAACGCCCAGTACTACCAACAGAATCCGCACGAGGACCGCACCCCGCTGGCGCTGGTGCCGAAACAGCGACGGCTCCGTCGTCCCGGCCCGTTCCGCGTCGCCGTGATCGGCGCCGGCCCGGCCGGGCTGTACACCGCCGACGAGCTGCTCCGGCATCCGGAGATCAAAACCGTCGACGTCATCGACCGCCTGCGTACCCCCTACGGCCTGGTTCGCCACGGCGTCGCCCCGGACCACGGGTCGACCAAGCGGGTGACCGAGCTGTTCGCGGCCATCGAGTCGCAGCCCGGTTTCCGCTACCGCCTGGGTGTCGACGTCGGCACGGATGTCACACTCGCGCAACTCCGTTCGGAGTACCACGCGGTGGTGTACGCCGTGGGCGCGTCGCACGACAAGCAGCTGGGCATTCCCGGCGAGCACCTGAACGGCTCCCTCGGCGCCACCGACCTGGTCGGCTGGTACAACGGCCATCCGGATCGACGCGAGCTCACCGTTCCGCTTCACCACGAGCGCGCGGTGGTGATCGGCAACGGCAACGTCGCCCTCGACGTCGCCCGCATGCTGACCCGTGACCCACAGTGGCTGGCCGAGCAGACCGACATCGCGCCGCACGCCCTGAACCAGCTGCGCCACAGCACCATCCGCGAGGTTCGTATCCTCGGACGACGGGGCCCAGCGAACGCCGCGTTCACCGTGCCGGAGCTGCTGGGCCTGAAGCAAGCCACCCACGTCGACGTCGTCGTCGAGGCCGATCCGGCCACCCTGGCCGGCACCGATCGCCACACGCGAATACTCCGGGAGTTGGCCGAGCGCCCCGCTCCCACCGACCCCGCGACAAGACGTATCGTCCTCGAATTCCACGCCGCCCCCGTCGAGATCCTCGGCGACGACCGAACGGTCGCCGTCGAGATCGCCCGCACCGGCGCCGACGGCGTCCCGACGGGCTCCACCCGCGTCGTCGACGCCGGTCTGGTGGTCCGCGCCATCGGTTTCCGGGGAACGGCCACCACGGATCTGCCCACCGACCCGGTGACCGGCATCGCCCGTCACGATCGCGGTCGCATCGAACCCGGCCTCTACGTCGCGGGGTGGGTCAAGCGGGGTCCGCGCGGGTTCATCGGCACCAACAAGACGTGCGCGCAGGAGACCGTCGAGTCGATTCTCGACGACCTCGACGCCGGCCTTCCCGCACCGACCGCGCAGCCACGACGGCGGGGTGTCGACCTGGACGGGTGGCGACGCCTCGACGCCGCGGAGACGGCGCGCGGTGCGGCGGAGGACCGACCCCGGACGAAGATCTCCGATCCTCACGAACAGGCGCGGGTCCAGGAGCCCCGAGAGGCGCCAAGGGCGCCGCGGACCAAGCGAGCATGGGGAGTCGTCCCGGCGTGAGACACTTCTGGCCACATGAGCCAGAAGACGCCCTCGCCCGCCGGCCGACCCGACGACGGTCGTAAACGACGCTGGGCGCAGCACAATGCGGACCGCCGCGCGCAGGTGATCGACGCGGCGCTCGCGGTGCTCGACCGGAACGACGATCCGGGTGGTCCGGTGACGGCCCAGCAGATCGCGGACCAGGCGGGGATCCACCGCACCGGGATCTACCGTTATTTCGAGGACAAGACCGACCTCGACGTCGCCATCCAGCGCGAGATCTGCGACCGGCTGCAGGCGGATCTGAGCCGCGCGGTGGTCCTCGAGGGCCAGGCGCGCACCGCCGTGCACCGCGTGGTGGACACCTACGTGCGATGGGCGGTGGCTCACCCGTCGTGGACACGATTCGCCGAGCGCGCGGTACCGGGGGCCACCGAGAACCCGATGGCGGACGTCATCGGCCGGATCGCCGAACTCATCGAGTTCGCCGTCGACGGCTTCCTCGCCCTGGTGGGCGCGAAACTCGACCCGGACGATCAGCGGCTCACCGGCCCGTGGGTGGCGGGTCTGATCTCGGGTTGTATGGCGTCGGTGCGCGCCTGGGAGGGACAGGGCCCGAACAGCGTTGCCCTGGATCAGGTGGTCGCGTTTCTTTCCGACACGGTGTGGATCCAGATTCTCGGATTGGCGTCCTCGCGCGGCATCACGATGCCGGAGACGCCGTTGGAGGCATTGTTCACCGATCCGGAATCCACCACTTCTCGCTGACATTTCGCCCATTTCCCTGGCGTTCCGGCTATACCATTCCGCAATGGTGAAGCGTCGCCTCGCAGGTCTGACGTTCTTCGTCGCGGTGGCTGCGTTCGTCGGATTCACCACCGCCCAGTACGCGCGGGCGTTCGACGAGTCGATCCGGGTGCGCCTGGTCCTCGACGACGTCGGCAACGCTCTCCCCTCAACGCGGACGTCAAGGTGCGCGGCGTGCTGGTGGGCGACGTGCGGGAGACGGCGACGGAGGACGGCCGGGTGGTGGCGTCTCTGTATCTCGACCCGGCACAGGCGGAACGGATCCCGTCCACCGTCACAGCCCGGCTGCTCCCGAAGACGCTGTTCGGCGAACGCTACGTGGCCCTGCAGATTCCCGAGAACCCCGGCCGCACGGGTCTCATCGACGGCGCGGAGATCGAGCAGGACCGCACCGGCAACGCCGTCGAGGTGGGCCGGGTGCTCGATTCCGTGCTGCCCCTGCTCGAGGCGATCCCGCCGGAGGACCTCTCGTCCACCCTCGGCGCGTTGGCGTCCGCACTCGACGGCAACGGGGAGCAACTGGGTCGCACCATCGATCGGCTGGATACCATCGTCACCGAGCTGGCGGGAGAGATCCCGACCATTCGCGAGGATCTCCGCGGTCTCGCCGACCTGTCCCAGACCTATTCCACGGCCGCACCGGATCTGGTCGCCGCATTGGACGATCTGCGCATTTCCACGGGAACGGTGGTGGAACGGCGCAGCGACGTCGACACCCTGCTGCGTAGCGCAGCGGGCGCCTCGGGATCGCTGGCCGATCTGGTGAACACCAACGCCGAGTCGATCGTGTCCTTCGCCGCCGATTCGCGCGGGGCCGTGGAGCTGCTGGCCGAGTTCTCCCCCACCCTGGCGTGCGTGCTGCCGAAGTTCGCCGCGCTCTACCCGGAGGCGCAGCGCATTCTCGGGGTGAACGAGACGTACCCGGGCGCCCGCGCCACCATCAACTTCGTCAACCCCCGCGGCCGCTACCTGCCCAATCAGGACGAGCCGCGCCTGTTCGACGACCGGCCGGGCAGTTGCTACGACGACGTCACGGCACCCGGCACGTTCTTCCCCCAGTACCCCGGCAGCGGCATCAACGACGGGTCCTACGCGGTGCCGTCCCGGAACCCCGGTCCCACGACCGTGACCACCGTGAGCCCGCCGCAGTTCTCACCGCTCCCCGCAGCAGCCACCCAGTACGCCGGGTCGCAGCTCGAACGCGACACCCTCGCCGTCGTCTACGGGCAGGGCAGCGGACTGGATCCGCAGGACGTGCCCGGCTGGGCCGCGCTCGTCGGTGCACCCGCCCTGCGCGGCAGCGACGTCCGGATCAGGTGACCCGTCAGGACGTGCGCGGCGGAACCGAGGTTCCACGCCGGAAGCGCGGTCCGGGCTCGCTGCGCGGCGGCGGGGCGGGCTCGGTGCGCGGCGGTTCGGGTACGGCCGCGGGCGCCTGCGGACGCAACGCGGCCTCCTGGCGCGGCGCGTCGGCGTCGGTCTCGTAGTAGTGCCGGTAGTCGTAGTCCTTGCGCCCCTTGTTCGGCGTCATGGTGAGGATGACGCCGAGGACCGGCGCGCCGACCTGCGCGAGATTGCCGAGGGCGCGGCTGATCTCCTCCCGCTTGGTGTGCCCGTGGCGGGCGACCACCAGGGCGCCGTCGGCGTGGGCGGTGATGACGGACGCGTCGGTGACGGGCAGCAGCGGCGGCGCGTCGACCACCACGTAGTCGAATCGGCTGCGCAGCGTGGCCATGACCGTGCGGGACGCCTCGGATCCGAGCAGCTCGGACGGGTTGGGCGGCAGGGGTCCGGACGCGAGCACGTCGACGCCGGGGAACTTGGTGGGCTGCAGGACGTCGTCCACGTCGGCCTGTCCGGACAGGATGGTGGACAGTCCGACCGATCCCACCAGGCCGAGGTACTTGGAGACGCGGGGCCGGCGGAGATCGCCCTCGACGAGCACGACGCGGTGCCCGGCCTCGGCGAGGACGAGCGCGAGGTTGACGGCCGTCGTCGTCTTGCCCTCGCCGGGAACGGCGGAAGTGACCACGAGCACGCGCGGCGGCGAGTCCACCTCGAGGAACTGCAGATTGGTGCGCAGCTCCCGGAACGACTCGGCGGTACCGGAAGAGGATTCGGCGAACGAGAGCGCGTTCTCCTCCTTGATGGTCTTGTCGAACGGCACCACGCCCACCACGGGACTGTCGCTGAGGCCCGCGAGTGTCTCGCGGTCCTTGACGGTGTTGTCGAGCCGGTCGCGGATCACCGCGAGGGCGATGCCGAGCAGCAGACCGACGGCGATGCCGAGCGCGAGGTTGCGGGTGGTCTTCGGTGAGATCGGCGCGGCCGGCACCTGCGCCGGCTCGACGACGCTGACCTGAGCGAGCGCGGCGCCGCCGCCGGGCGGGGTCTCGAGATCGTCGACGAAGTCCACGAACGTGGTGCCGATGCCGTTGGCGAGGTCGCGGGCGGTGACGGCGTTCGCATCGGACACGCACGTGTCGATCAGCACCGTGTCGGGCGAGGAGGTGGTGCGCACCTTCGACGCGAGCTGCGCCGGGGTGAGCGAGAGTCCGAGAGCGTCGACCGTGCGGGCCGCGACCGCTTCGCCGCCGAGCAGCTGGGTGTAGGACGCGACGCGCTGCTGCGAGGCCAGGTTGCCCTGGTAGACCTCGGTGACCGAGGACGACGACGATCCGGTTGAGACGTAGAGCCGGGTGCAGGCCTCGTACACGGGCGTCGAGACCAACGAGAACACGAGGGACGCGGCGGCGGCGACGACCGTCGTCAAGGCGATGACGATCCACCGCGCGCGCAGGATTCTGACGTAATCCGATATCTCCACCGACTGCTCCTCGTCCGGGTCTCCCCACCGCGTCGAGGACGGGCGTGACGCCGCGGAACTCGATCGTGTTCGGCTCACCCTATCGACTGGGCGGGGTGTGAGCACCTCGAGCACACCGGTCGGTACCCGGCCCCGAGACCCGCATCGATAACCGGAAACTGCCCTGTTTTCCCGCCGCATTACCCCCGAGCACGGGCGTCCGCTGTGAGACAGTTTTCCCCGTGAGCAAGCTGGACCGTACCGATGCGCGGCTGTTGTTGACCCTGTGCGACGTGCCGCGCGCGACGGGCGTCCATCTGGCGTCGTTGCTCGGTCTCGCGCGAAACACGGTGCAGGCCAGGCTTGCACGTTGGGATCAATCACAGGTGCTGGGCCGCATCGATCGATTGGTCTCACCCCGGGATTTGGGTTATCCCCTGCGCGCCTACGTCGGAGCGGTCACCGATCAACACCGACTCGAGGCCGTCATCGATCGATTGCGCGACATTCCCGAGGTGACCGAAGTGGTGGGGGTGTCCGGCGAGGCGGATCTCCACATCGGGGTGTCCGCGACCGACGCGGACGATCTCTATCGCGTCGCCGGCCTCATTCTGGCGGTGCCCGGCATCGAACGCACGACCGTCTCGGTCATCATGCGCGAGGCCATTCCCTATCGCACCAAGCCACTCATCGAGCGTCTCGCCGACGACGACGGGAGGACGTCGCGATGACGCCGCCGGCGGATCGCCGGTTCACCAAGGACACTCCCGACCAGCCCGCGATCGTCGACCTGGTGCGTCGGCGCATCGCCGTGCTCATCACCGCGTTCGCGCTCCCCGGTGCGTTGCTGATTCTCGGCTCTCCGGCCGGGCCCGCGCCCGGCGCGCCGCGCATCGCCGCCGTCGGCATCCTGCTCAGCACCGTGCCGGTGTCCCTGATCGTCTACCGCACGCGCACGGCCTTCCTGTGGTTCAACAGACCCAGCCGTCAGGCGGCTCTGGCCCTGGCCTTCACCGTCTACGCCGACGTCGGGACCGCCGCCTTCCTGCTGCTCTTCCGGGACCAGGGCACGGCACTCTTCGGCTGCGCATTGTTCGCCGTCGTCTCGTCGTTCGTCGCGTTCTTCGGAACGTCCGTCGCCGTCGGCTTCCACGTCGTGGCGACGACCGCGGTCATCCTGATCATCACGCTGCGCGCCGCGATGGACCCGGCGGCGGACACCCTGGCCCTCGCCGCCGCGGGCGTGTCGTTGTGGCTGGCCGTCAACGGCACGATGACGGTGATCAGTCAGACGTCCGCCACGTTGCACAGCAACCTGCGCACGCAGATCGGGCGCGCGCAGACCGACCCGCTGACCGGCCTGCTCAACCTGCGCGGTCTCGAGCAGATGGTCCTCCGGCGGGTCGACGACGACGTGGCCCTGGGCTTCCTGCTCGTCGATCTCGACCACTTCAAACGGGTCAACGATCTGCACGGCCACCTCGTCGGCGACGAGGTGTTGGCGCTGGCCGCGTCCCGCCTGGCGACGTTCGTCGGCGACGACGGCCTGGTCGCGCGGCGAGGCGGGGAGGAATTCCTGGTGGTGATCACGGCGAAGAACGTCGACGCGGCCGAACTGGTCGACCGTGCCGAGTCCGCCCGGCACCGCCTGCACGTGCCCACCGACGCGGTCCCCATCACCGCCAGCGTGGGCGCGTCGTTGGTGACGCCGGACGACGTCGCCGAGCAAGACGTCCGGTCCACCATCCGCCTCGGGATGCACCGCGCCGACATCGCGATGTACCGGGCCAAGAGCGCGGGACGAGACAACGTCCAGTTTCACGGCAGCCCCCGGGGGTAGCCGACCGGGGTGAGCGCGTCGGGGACCAAGGACGGCACCGGTACGGTGCGTATCGCGGCGGACCCGGGCTTCGCCACCGCCGTCGCCGAGAAGGTCACGGATCGCCTCGACGGGCATCGGCTCGCGTCGGGCACCGTGCTACGGGCGGAGTCGGTCTCGCTCCCCCTGCCGCCCGTCGAGAGCGGGCGACCGGACATGGAGACATGGGCGTCGCTGCTCGCGACCGGCGGGTCGGACGAGGGTCAGGCCGAGACGATCACGGTGTGCGTCTCCGAGATTCCCCGGCGGGTGGGGTCGCGCCCCGTACTCGCCGAGATCGTCGGCACCTCGATGGTGGTGCTCTACGTCCCCTCGTTCGGCATGCGCGCCGTGGCCCGCCGGGCCGGCGCCGTGGCGCTCACGGCGATCGACTCGATGCGTCGGCGGGACGACGAGACGGACGACGGCAGCGCAATCGCGCCCGATCACCCCACTCCCGCCACGGGTCTCGCGCACTGGGCCGTCGATTCCGGTCACGACATCCTGGTGGCCCCGGCGCTGCTCGGCCGAACCCGGATGGTGGCGGGCATGATTCGCACCAACCGGCCGTGGCGCTTGGTGCCGGCACTGTCCGGTGCGTTGGCCGCCGCGACCGCGACGTCGGCGTTCGGTGTCTTCTACTCGAGCATCTGGCAGATGGCGGCGTCGATGTCGATCCTGCGGCTCATGTGGGTCTCCGTCACCGCCCTCGCGCTCATCACGGCGTGGCTGATCCTGCCGAACGGGTTGTGGGAGCGGCGAACTCGTCGCCAGACCGGTGTGGACCGCGCCATGTACAACATGGCCACCCTGGCCACGGTTCTCGCGGGCGTGATGGTCATGTATGCCGCGTTGTTCGTCGTGGTGGGAGCGGCGTCGGCCGTGGTGATCTCTCCCGAGTTCCTGTCCGAGCAGATCGGCCGCGAGGCCGGGGCCGTCGACTACGTGCGGCTGGCCTGGCTCGCGGCCTCGCTGGGCACGGTGGCCGGTGCGGTCGGGTCCACGGTTGCCGACCAGGAGCAGATTCTCGGCGCCACGTTCGGCCATCGTGAAGCAGCGCGGCGACGAGCGGCCAAGAGTCGGCTCGGCACCGACTGACGGACGGGTCGACTGCGGGCTACCGGCCGATGCCCGAGCGCAGCAGCCGCCACGGAACCGCGGCCGACTCCAGCTGTACTGCCAGGCTCATCTTCGACGTGCCGTCGACACGTTCCTCGAAGCGGATGGGGACCTCGGCGATGCGCAGGCCGTGCTTGATGACGCGGTAGTTCATCTCCACCTGGAAGGCGTAGCCGTTGCTGCCGACCGACGCCACGTCGATGGTACGCAGGGTCGACGCGCGCCAGGCCTTGAAGCCGGCCGTCGCGTCCCGCACCTTCAGCCGCAGGATGGCGTTCACGTAGAGATTGGCGAACTTGGACAGGGCCTTGCGATGCCACGGCCAATCCTCGGCGACGGCGCCGCCGGGAACGTAGCGGGAGCCGAGGACGACGGCGGCATCGGTGGTGCGCAACTCGGCCACCATGCGCGGGATGGCCTCGCAGGGGTGCGAGAGGTCGGCGTCCATCTGGATGACGATGTCGGCGCCGTCGTCCAGGGCCCGCACGATGCCGGCGACGTACGCGCGGCCGAGGCCGTCCTTGGTGGTGCGATGAAGAACACTCACCGGGATGGCGGCGTCGCGGCTCAGCTGCTCCGCCACGTCGCCGGTGCCGTCGGGCGATCCGTCGTCGACGACGAGCACTCCCAGGTTGGGCAACTGCAGGTCGGTGAGCATGCCGACGAGCTTGGGGAGGTTCTCGCGCTCGTTGTACGTGGGGACCACGACGGTGATGCGGGGGTCTGTGGGGGCTTCCGACACCGTGGAATGGTGATCGATCGGCTCGCGAATCGCAAGAACCGGACATACGGCACGGTTCGCGGCGCGGTCCCGCTCGTCTGGTTCTCGGCGCTGCGTCGAACCGGTCGTGGTGAGATGAGTACCGAGAACGAGTCCGATTTTCCGAGCGTGAACAGGAGCAGGAGCATCATGACGATCGACGTCCATCGCGCCATCGCCGAGACGGCACGGCAGATGCACGCCACCGGGGTCGGCGAGGAGGGCGGCGAGGGCCGTGTTCTCGACGCCATCACCGCGGGCGCGATCGAGCACGTGCCGGGCGCGCAGTACGCCGGCGTGCTGTTGGTGAGCAAGGACAAGACGTTCCGGACGCTCGCGCCGACGGATCCGCTGATGAACACGCTCGATCGGCTGCAGAAGGAGACGGACCAGGGTCCGTGCCTGGAGGCTGCGTGGGAGCAGCCGATGGTGCGGGTGGACGAGATCGAGTCCGACCCCCGGTGGCCGGACTTCTCGGCGCGGGTGGTCGCGGAGACGCCCGCGCGGTCGTCGATGTCGTTCCAACTGTTCACCCACCAGGGCTCACAGGGCGCGCTGAACCTCTTCTCGAACGCGGTCGGGGCGTTCGACAACGACTCCGCCGAAATCGGCCTGGTCTACGCCACCCATGCCGCCCTGGCTCTCCATGCGAGCAAGCAGTTCGGCGGGTTCGCCAGCGCCATCGCTCGGCGCGACGTGATCGGTCAGGCCAAGGGCATGATCATGGTGGAGTACAAAGTGGACGCCGTGCAGGCGTTCGAGATGCTGCGCAAGCTCTCCCAGGACACCAACACCCCGGTGGTCACGCTGGCCGAGCAGGTGGTGGAGTCGCGGCTGCAGTAGCCGCGCCGCGCGTCAGGCCGCGTGGGTGGTCTTGGGCGGGTTCACCGTCGTCGACGTGACGTCCTGCTGCGCCGGCTTGGCCGGGAACAGGTGCAGCCACGGGCTCAGCGGGTAGCGACGAAGAAGGGCCGCATGAAGGCCGGTATGGGGGCGCCGCATCTCGTGCTCCTGGGGTGGAAGTCTCCGTTTTGGGGAAAGGTACCGTTTCCGACTCCGTTCCCTGGTTGTTCTTCGGTATTTGCAACGAATTGTTACAGGGGCGTGCGGTTCGCCGCCTCATGGATCTCTGACGCCCCACGGGTCACTCACGTGCTCGTGCACCGCGAACGACGAACACGACGGACGCGCCGACGAAGCACCATGACGCCACCGCCCCGGCGCCGGTGAGAAACCCCACCGACGCCGCGGCGGCGAACATGGCGGCCACGAACAGATGCCGACTGCGCGTCACTTGTGCGAGTTGCGCTTGTGACCCACCCGCGGCTCGTCGGGCGCCGGCACGGGTCGTCCCTCGATCTCGCGGGGGCACTCGGTGACGACGCCCGCCGCCACCCCGCCGGCACCGCCGAGCACGGCACCGACCGCCGTCCCGACCCAACCGCCGGACGCCCCGATCGCCGCCCCCAGACCGGCCGCACCGATGCCGTTGGACAGCACGGCCTGCGAGCACTCGTCCACCTGCACCTCGGCGGACTCCACGACGCCCTGGATGTCGGGCGTGAAGGGCAGCCCCCCGCCCGCCAGCGCCGCCGTGATCGCCGTGGCCGCCACGATCGCCGAACCCACCATCTGATCTCTCCCCCATCGACCCGGGGGCGGCCGGATGCCGCTCCCCCGATGGGTTCAGTCAACCCGGGCGGTGGGATGGGTGTGAATGATGTGGGCGCACGAAAGTGGTTCGGGGACATGGGTGCAAGGTCGGCGGTCGGTTCGGGAGGCACGCGACCTCGGATCGTGGAATGTGGGCCCGGAACGCGGGGGGGTAGGTTCCACTATCGGTCGGCGCAGTCCTCACGCCCCGGGTACCGCGGAGGAGATCGTCGCGGAGGTAGGTGGGGGCGCGAGTTTCGGCACACTATCGGGTGACAATCCGCGAATTCGCGGCTATCGCGCGGATCTTGTGGCGATACTCGCGGGCGCGAGTGCCCTGAATTCGGTCGAATCTCCGGGATCCCGGTGTTCGACGCGAGTTGTGGGCGCTGACGCCCGGGTATGCGACGGCCCCCGCACCTGACCTCGAAAAAATCCTCGGCTGGACGGGACGGCGACCGGTCGACTCGGCACGCAGCGCCACGGACCACCCGCGCCGACGGAACCGATGTCAGAAGGTTCGAGGCCACGACTGAAGGTTGCACGCCCGACTTTCCGCGACAGTACATCTGCCGCAGATTGCTTCGTTCAAAGGACAACTCGTCAACCGCCGGCGTGTGGGTGTCGTTCGTTCGGGCGATTGTGGCCGACAATCCTCCGGGAAACACTGGCTCTCCGGTCGATACACACAGAACGGACGGCCATGAACCAGATCCCCGACATCACGCTCGCCACCGGAGAGCGAGCGCGCTTCTCGGAAGAGTTCAGCCCCAATATGATTCTGACGCAGTTCAAGACGACCATGGTCATCACCGACCGCCGGGTCATCGTGCGACAGCCCAATGCAATCTTCGGCATCATCCCGAGGGGCTACAACGAACAGACCAGCCCACTGCGTCACGTCTCCCAGATCAATGCCGGGGAGTCGTTCTCGACACGGAAGCTCATCCAGGGTGGCCTCGGGGTCATCATGGGCCTGTACCTGACCGCGGGAATGGCTGCGCTGAGCCCCGCGCTCTCCGTGATCGGTCTGCTGGTGATCGGGTTGGGGGCGTTTCTGCTCTACACGGCGCACGAACTCGGCATCGGCTTCCGCAACCACGGTGGTGGCGTCCTCTTCGCTGCAGCCTCGAAATCGGAGCGCGCGAAGGTGGAGGCGGCCAAGCGGGCGGTGAACGACATCGTGTTCGCCAGTGAGCAGCCAGTGGAGTCCGGGGTTCCGGCGGCGCCGGTCACCGACCCGACCGTCGTCATCCCCGCGCCCACGTCGGCGGCCCCGTCGTCCGCTCCGTCCCGCTTCACCGCGGCGCAGGCGTCGGACCCGACCACTCCGCAGGCGGTGCTCTCGCAGATCGCGGAGCACGAGCCCTCACTGAGGTCCACCGTGGCGGCCAACCCCAATTGCTATCCGGGACTGCTCGACTGGCTTCGCGGCCTCGGCGACCCGGAGGTCGAACGCGCCCTGGCCGCACGAGTATGACCGGGGCTCCCCCGCCGCCACCGCCGCCGCCACCACCCGGACCGCCGCCCCCGCCGCCACCCGGACCCCCGCCGTCCACCGGTTCGCAGTCGGCGCCGTCGCCACCACCGCCTCCGCAGGAGCGGCCGGTAATCCCGCTGACCAAGCGCACCGAGAAGCCCCGACAGACCACACCCGTTGTGTCGCTGTCGAAGTCGCCGCGCACCACGCCGGAGACCCCGTCGTCGACCACGGACACGCCCCCCGCCCCACCGGTTGCGCCCAACCGTCCGTTGACCCCCGAGGAACCGGCGCCCGCGCCCCTCGCCGGTTCGGGCGACGCACCCGCGTCGTCGACCGAACCGGGCAGCGCGCCGAGGTCGGGACGTCGTCGCGTCGTCCTTCTGGGCGCTGCTGTCGCAGCCGTCGTCGTGGCTCTGGCGGCGGCCGTCGTCGTGGTCGTACGGCCCGATTTCGGCTCGCAGACAACGGTTGTCGCGGACGCTCTTACCGGGGGAACGTTCCCCACTGCGCCGACCGCGGTCTGGTCGCTGGAGCCGTCCACGGTGGTTCCGGGGTCCGACAGCTACTTCTTCAACCCTCTGTTCGGAGAGCAAGACTACGAACGGCCCGGTGCCGTCGTCGACGGCGAGCGAGCCTTCGTCGCCGCACGGGACGGATCCACCCGGTCGACGACCATCGCGGCGGTCGACGCCACCGACGGCACGGTCGAGTGGACGCACGTGATCGACAACTTCGGTGGGTGCGCCAACGCCACGCTCGACGGACGGCTGCCCTGCATCGACCGGGGCTCGACTCCCGGGTCCAGCAGCGTCCAGTTTCTCGACGCCTCGACCGGTGCCGCCGACTCCACCCACGAGGTGGCGGCGTACGTCGGCGCCGTCTACGTGAGCGGATCCGACCTCTACGTCAGCGGCTGGGACCAGAACGCGGAAGCCTCGGTCATCAGCAAGGGCACCGTCGACGACCCAACGGCGTCGTGGTCCCGGTCCTATCCCGACAACCGCTGCTCGGTCACCGGGAGCGGGGACAGCAACACGTTCGACGTCATCGGTGACGTGCTGGTCAAGAACTCCGGCACGTCGGTGGTGGCGAACACCGCGGACGGCGACCTCGTCATCTCGAACACCGGGTACTCGTATCCAATGGGCGGGCGCGCCGTCATGGCCAGCCGGTGTCCCGACAACCCGTCGAGCGGCGAATTCACGCCGGCGATCGTCTCCAGCGACGGTTTGACCACGGCGACACCGCAGGACTTCCCGGTCGATTACGCCTTCGTCGCCGACGCGGACCCGTCCGCACCGTTCCTGTATCGCGGCGGTGGAGCGCTCGACCCCGTGACGGGTGACTTCCGCTGGGCCCGTCCCGATCTCTCGGACAAGATGTCCGAGGCAGCGATGATCGGATCGACGATCGTCGTGCCGTCCGGCGACGTGACCGAGGCGCTCGACGTGGCGACAGGCGACACCCTGTGGACGGCGCCGCGCTACGGCGCGACCGTCGACGCGACCGACGGTCGC
This sequence comes from Rhodococcoides kroppenstedtii, assembly GCF_900111805.1. GTDB lineage: Bacteria > Actinomycetota > Actinomycetes > Mycobacteriales > Mycobacteriaceae > Rhodococcoides > Rhodococcoides kroppenstedtii. The sequence goes on along the minus strand of NZ_FOJN01000008.1, from coordinate 23,112 downwards.
GCGTTCCTGTCGACGGCGGACTCGACGCTGGCCGCCTTCTCGTTGGAGGACGGATCGGCACTGTGGAGCGTTCCGCTGTACCCCCTGGACGAACGAGGAGGCACGCTGGAGACGGTCGGCGATGGGCTCCTGTATGCAGGTTCCGGTGTCCTGCACCGCTTCGACCCGACCGGCCCGCCCGCCGGCGCGGTCGCGGCCGGTGACGCCGACGCCGGGAGCTCGGACTCGTCCGACTCCTACGTGACGGCGTGCGGGACTCCGCCGACATTCACCCCCACCGAGGTGACCACCGACAGCGGCGCGTTGGTGGTGACCATGGAGGTGCGGGCCACCTGCCCGGCGGGTGACGTCCTGTCGTCCGACGCGATGCGGTTGTCGATCACCCGTGGCGGAGCGAACGTGGCCTCCGCGGTGTTCGACATGTCGGAGGCTCCCCTCGCGATTCCGGGGGCCGACACCACCGGCTTGGGTTCGAGCGGAGGTGGGAACAGCTCGGTCCAGCAGTCGTTCCGCTTCCCGGTCGGCTCCTTCTGGCTGCCCCCGGACTCCTCCACGGGCTCGACCAGGGGATCGACGTCAGGCGGGACCAGGTACGTGGTGGACTGCGACCGTGGGGAGTCCTCGGGCGCGCGGGCGCAGCTCGGCTCCGACATCGAACCGGTCACGGCCTCCGCACCGGCCGAGCCGGTCACCGGCACGTCCGAGTCCGCTGCCTTCGACGCCTTGCGCGCGATCGCGAACGCCGACCGGCCTGTCATCCTGCGGGACCTCGGCGAGCGGTGGGTTCCGCAGCTGAGCTCGAAGAAGCCGGGCCTGGTCGCCGACGGGACGACGTGGAACAACTCGTCCACGCTTGCCGAGCACCTCGATCTGCGCCTGAGGTACCCGAACGTCAAGCTCATGTGGTCCGGCGAGTGGAGTGTCTTCAGCTTCTCGGACTTCTGGGTGACGGCCGCCGGCACCACGTTCTCGGACCCCGCCGGGGCCAACCGGTGGTGTGACCAGAACGGCCTCGACGCCGACCACTGTTTCGCGAAACTCATCAGCGCTACACACCCGATTGCGGGGAGTACGGCGAGTCGGTGACTGTGCAGGCGAGGATCAATCGACCGACCTTCGCCCGCGGTGCGGGGGCATGTGCGACGGGTTCACGGATCCTGTGCGGACAACGGCGCTGTACACCGATTACTGCACCGGATCGGCGACCGGGGGTCCCGTCATGTCGGCGTGACCGACATCCCCGTCGTCGGCGAGTACGTCATCCGCGCGAATTCGCAGTCCACCGCCCAGTTCTGCGTGCCGGGCACGGCGTAGACGTCGGTGACGGGGAAGCCCATGCTGGGCTGCCAGGTGGTGATGAAGGAGCCCACCAGAACGTGCGTGCCGGTGGTGGCGGGCCGGCTGTAGACCCGGAAGCCGGTGTCCTTGTCGAAGTCCTGCATGTCGTTGGTGAAGGGCGTGATAGGCACCAGGCCGTTGCGCCTGGCCACCTCCGCGACGGCGGGCGGGGAGCTGAGGAAGCCGCCGTTGGAGAGGAACCGAGAACCGAGCTCGAACTCCTGGCCGTAGCCGTAGCTGATCCGGAAGACCGGTGTGACGGACTTGCCCAGTGCTGCATCGGCATTCGCGTCGAACACCTGCCCTTCCTCGCGCTCTGGCATGCCGAGGCGGACGTACGACTCGATGCTGTAGGCCAGGGGCTTCGGCTGGTACGTGGAGGTGAAGGCGCCGAACTGCGCCTCCGATTCCGCGAGCGAGCTGTCGGCGTCCCGAACCGTGTACAGGTACATCGGCCCGGCGAAGGACACCTCCGGCCACTGGCGGAGCGATCCGGTCACCAATGCGTTCTGCGCGTCGGCCGTGATGTCGAAGGTGGAAGCCCCGTACTCGGTGAGCCAGATCTTCTTGGCACCGTCGCCGCGCGCCTTCATGGTGTTGTGAAGGCCGATCATCTGTCGCGCCGGCGAATTCTCGTACAGCGACGCCCCGGCGAACGTGGCGTCGTTCTCGTACGGGTGGAAGGAGAGAGCGTCGAACTTCCCTGCCACCCCGGCCGCATACATGGTGGCGAGGAATTTGTTGGCCGAGATCGTGCCGACGCCGTCGTCCACCGGACCCATCGCGCCCGCGACGACGGTCAGCGAGGAATCGACCGCCTTGATCGCGTTGTAGGCGGCCACCATCATCGAGGCGTAGAACGTGGGATCGGGTGCGGGGGCGAAGAACATGTCCCCGTTGGGCTCGTTCCAGATCTCGTAGGCGGTGATCTTGCCGCGGTAGCGACGGGCTGCGGCGGCGGCGAACGTGGCATAGGTGGAGGCCTGCGCGGGTCGCGTCATGGGTTGCGAACTCTGATTCAGCGCGGCCCAGGGCGGACACGACGTCAGCACGGCCAGAATGCTCAGATTGCGCGCACGAGCCTTGTCCACCACCCGGTCGACGAAATCCCACTGGAACGTCGTCGGTGACGGCTGCGCGAAGACCCACGGAATGTCGAACCTGATCTGCGTGGCTCGGGTGGCCACGAGTGCGTCGAGGGTCTGGTTCTGGTCGGCGTCGTTCATGTACAGAATCGCGGACCCGGCGGAGAACCCCACCGGACTCAGCGAGCGCGCGGCCGGGAGTACCGCCTCTCGGCTCTCGTTGCGTCCCAGCACGAGCGCGCTCGTCACGGCCGCTCCTGCGAGGGCCGCGTGGGTCAGAACGATACGACGCGAGAACTCACCCATGGCCGCCTCGGAATCGGTAGTGCTACCTCCCGGTGAGGTAGGTGCTCAATTAATCACATCGATTCCCGAATGGCGTTGTTAGCAAACACATTGCCCAACCCAAGAACGGCGGTCAGGAGGAGAAGACGCGCGTTTCTCCTGTCACGGCCCACGTAATGCGTCCGTTCTCGAAATCCTGGGCTCGACCCCCGTCCTCGACGGCATACTCTGCGGTCACCGGGAAGCCCAATCGTGGTTCCCACGCCGAAAGAATGGCGCCGTACACCGCATGTGTCCCGAAAACCGGATGAGAATAGGCACGGACGTCGATCTCCGACGCGAAATCCTGAATGCCGTCGACGAATGGTCCGACAGGCAGCAGACCGGCCGGTCGAAGAAGATCGGCAATGGCCGGAGGCGAGACGAACCAACCGCGCGGTGTGGAATAGACGCTACCCCCCGCGAATTGCTGGGAGTACCCGTCGGACAGGGGGAAGACCGGACTCCAGGCCTCCCCGAGGGAAGCCTCACGTGCCCGGGCCTCGAAGTCCGCGACGATGGGCCGCGGCGGCACACCGCTCGCCGCCAAAGCGGCGAACTCCTCATACCCCGGTTTGGGGTCGAACGTGTCCGTCAGCACGCCGAACCGGTCCTCCGGATCGTCCGACGCGCTATCGGCGTCCCGCACCGTGTAGACGTAGAACGGCCCGGCGAAGGACACCTCGGTCCACTGCCGGGCCGAATCGCAGATCAGCCGGGCCTGTCCGACCGGGTCGACATCGGTGGTGGGGGCGCCGTACTCCGTGATCCAGATGCGCTTGCCCCCGTCACCACGCTCGGCCATCAGCTGGTGCATCCGAATCATCTGCTGCATGGGAGAATTCGGGTACCGCGTCGCGTCGCCCAAGGGCATGCCGAAGTCGTAGGGGTGGTAGGACAGGGCGTCGAAGTAGCCCTGTCCGCCGGCGTCGTACACCGCGGCGACGAACTCGTTGGCGTCGACCTGACCGTTCTCCGTCGCCGTGTTCCCGGTGGCACCGGCGATCACCTCGACGTCGGGATCGGCGGCCCTGATGGCGGCGAAGGCCTCGCGGAGCATGGCGGTGTAGCGCACCGGATCCGGCTGTGGACCGAAGAAGATGGTGCCGTTGGGTTCGTTCCAGATCTCGTAGGCGGCGATGCGGCCGCGGTAACGCTCGGCCACCGCTCCCGCGAATCGCCCGTACTCGGCGGGGTCTCGCGGCGCCGTCGTGTGCACGGCGCTCCCGCCCAGCGCGGCCCACGTCGGCGTATTGGTCAGCGTGGCCAGGACCGTCAGACCGCGCGCCACCGCGGCATCGACGACGCGGTCCGACGACGTCCAGTCGTAACGACCGCGCGACGGCTCGGCGAAGTTCCACGAGATGTCGACGCGGACGGACGACACACCGCCGTCACGGACGGCGTCCATGGTTCGCGCCAACAGGTCCGGATCCGCCCACAGCACCGACGCCCCGGTCGAGTACCCGAGCACCGTGGCCGTCGGATTCGCGGACACAGGCGGCGTGGTACCCGTGGGTCCCGGACGGGTGGATTCCGACGGCACCGACTCCCCCGCACACCCCGCCACCGAACCCAGCAGGAGGGCGGATGCGGCCCCCAGGAAACGGCGTCGGTCGAGTGCGGTCACGGCAGCGTCAGGTACGCCACGACATCATCGGCTTCTCCACCAGGTAGTACGTGGCGGTGGCCAGCGCGACCGTGATGCCGATGACCACCGCCGAGCCCCAGAGCAAGCCGAGAGGACTGTTGGGAATGGGGACCCCCCAGCGCTCGACCAGGATCAGGACCGGGTAGTGCCAGAGGTAGGCCGACAGCGAGATCATGCCGAGGTACTTGAGTGGGCGCCAGTCGGTGATCCGCGCGAGCCGCGACTCCTCCCCCCGCGCCAGTGGCGCCACGATCATGACGATCAGAGCGCACGACGAGACGGCGAAGATCGACGAGATGTACCGGCTGCCGAGCACGAACGCGATCATCGAGGCAACGAGGGCGATCAGCATGGCAGCCGTGGAGACGCGCACCACCGTGCGTGTCGACGTGCCGCGGAAGGCACCGCGGGCGATGGCCACGTAGATCACGGCGGCGACCATCCCCCACGCGAAGTTGTCGGCCAACGCGAGCGAACTCCGGGACAGTACCGCGATCCAGTTGGGGCCCCAGTACGCCTCCAGCGGAGTCAGATTCGTCGCTCCCCGCTGCAGGAATCCGGTCACCGTGTTGGCCACCAAGCCCACCGCGATCAACGCAGCCGCGGGGATCAGCGCTCCCGTCACTGTGGCCGAGCGCCGCCGCACGGACCGGAACAGGAAGTACCCGACGAGGGGGAGGACGAGGTAGAAACCCCACTCGGCGGTGAGGGACCACGCGGGGTTGATCCCGGTCTGCAGCGTGGACGGGAACAGCGACTGCGTCAGCGTCAGGTGCGCGAGCAGAGGTATCGGGTCGGTGATCATGCCCGTGCTGTTGTCCGACTTGTCCCAGCCCGCCACCACCGGGTTCTCCAGATAGCTCACCCGCAGAACGAAGTTCACGATCAGGAAGATCACGAGGTAGGCGGGGAAGATGCGGCGGACGCGATTGGCGAAGTACCGCTTGGCATCCGGCCGGGGCCGGCCGTCGAGGTAGCGCTGGACGTACGGCAGGTACAGGAGGAAACCGGACAGCACGAAGAAGAACGTCAGCGCCTGGCCGAGGAAATCGAGGCGGGCCGCCGTCGAGATGCCGGGAGTGTGCACCCCCACATGCGCGACGATGACGCAGATCGCGCCGAGGCCGCGCGGTCCCTCCAGACCGGCCAGGCGGGTGCCCTTGGTCTGCGGTGCCAGACGGGACAGCGTGTCGGCGGGCGGTGCGCTCGGCGACGCCTCGGGCGGGCGCTGACGGGTGATGTCATCCATGGGTGACCTCCGGCGTTCGGTGATGCACGGCCCCGGCGGGGACGGGACGATCGAGAACGACGTCGTCGGCGCGCTCGGTGAGATCGGGGTAGCGGGCGAGGACCGCGAGCATGATGGCGAACATCATCGTCGCCGCAGCGTTGGTCACCACCGGGAAATCCAATTGCAGTGCCACGAGGGTGAATCCGATGAACCCGGCACCGACCACGCCCGCCTCCCACGAGGACGTGCGCATGCTGCGATACGCCGTGACGACGCCGATGCCGAGCAGGACGAGGAACACGATGCCCACGACGAGGCCGCCTCGGTAGATCGTGAGCAACGGGGTGTTGGCCACGTAGTTGACCTCGTATCCGGCCACCTCGTCGATGAACTCCTTCGCTCCCCAGCCTCGTCCGAACCACCAGTTGCCCTGCATGGAGGGCAGGAAGTTCGCCAGGGCGTCCGCGCGGTCACTGGTGCCCCGATCGGACGAGTCGAAGGAGTTGACGATGCGGGCGTTGACCGCGGGCACCGCGAAGGCGCCGGCCACCGCGAGGGCCCCGGCGAGGAGAACGCCGAAACGGGCCGTGGTGGAGAGCTTCTGGAAGATCAGGAAGACGACGACGGCGACGAGCACCGAGAAGATGGCCGAGCGCGACAGGCTCACCAGCAGCGCCACCGCGATCACGGACGCCGCGATCAGGCGCACCCACCCCCGCATGAGTGCCAGCGCGAGCATCAGACCGAGGAAGAGGAACAGGCCCGCCGCGTTGGGGTCGACGTAGGTTCCGGTGAGCCGGACGATCGAGGTGTCGCCGGCCTCGAAGAAGCGCAGGGTGGTGCCGATGGTGCCCGCGACTCCGTACCCGATGGGCGAGAGCAGGCCGATCATGGTGCCGGACCGGTCGAACAGGAAGAGGAAGAACGAGAACCCGCCGCCCACAGCGGCACCCACCGCGTAGGTGAGACCCACGACTCGAAGGTCGCGGCGGCTCAACCGCATCAGCGGGAACAGCAGCGAGGTGGCGATCACCCACTTGACGAATTCGGCGACGTGCACCGCCCCGGCGGCGCTCATCGTCACGGAGGCCAGCGAGACCAGGATCAGCAGTGCCACCGATACTTCCAGCGCGTGCGTGCGGAGGTGCGCCAGGGGGTGCGTGAGGACGCCGGCCCAGACCGCCAGGCTCAGGACCAGAATCGCCGGTCCCACACCGGGTATCACGGCGAACGGAATGGCACCGAGCACGAAGGCGAGGGCCGCGTAGACCACCACGGGCGAGGACAGCGTGACCGCGATACCGGCCACCATCGCGGTCACGGCGACGGCCAGCAGCTGGGACGGGCCGGCGTCACCGCCGGCGAGGGCGCCGACCAGGACCGCCCCGAGCGCCGCGAGCACGCCGGCGGCGACGGAGCCGGAGACGGGCCGGTCGGTGCGGGTGGTCACGGTGCCAGCCACTCGTGGACGGTGCGATGCGGGGCGCCGGTGTTCCACCGCTCCGCGTTGCGACCGTGCAGGCGCTCGCCCTCGGCCACCGCGGCGTCCCGGTCGAGCAGGTACCGACGGCATTCGGCGACGAAGGCAGCCGGGTCGTCGATCCCGTCGATGCCCAGCACCGACCCCAGTGACCCGATGGCCGCGGTGGTGCCGACGATGGGCATGCCGCGACTGGCCGCGTCGAGAATCTTCACCCGCACACCGCCCCCGGTGACGATGGGGGCGATCATGGCGCGGCAGCTCGACAGGAACTCGTCCAGGTCGTCGACGAAGCCCAGGTCCTCGACGCCGTCGACGGGCGCCACGGTCCTGGTCGGATCGGGCGATCCGACGATGCGGAGCTCCGCTCCGGGGATGCCGCGGGCGATGTCCGGCCACAGCCGCAGAAGACGTTCGTACGCTTGCTGATTCGGTGGCCACTTGCGGTCGCCGAGAAACACCAGACGCGAACGCGAATTGCCCAGATCCACCTGCTTCTTGGGGGGCAGCGTCAGGTCCAGCCAGTGGGCGCGCGGAATGCCGTGATGGCTGTAGAACTCGGCCTCCTCGGCGTCGTACGTGCCGACACTGTAGGCGTGGCGCGCCACGCGGAGCTCGTCACGGACGATGCGACGGCCGTCCAGCTTGCCGAGAATTCCGCGGGTCGCCCGCCACACCAGCGACTCGGACACGACCGTGCTGACCGCGAGGACCGACTCGCCGTCCCGTCGGTCGTGCGCGTGGGACGACTGCAGGAACGCCTCGGCCATGTAGCTGTGGTCGGCGACGAAGATGTCCGTCTCGGTGGCGTCGATCGCGTCGATAAGCTCGCGAGAGACGAAGCGCGAGTGCACCAGTGATCGCCCGCTACGTAGGCTGTCGCGCAGCAGCGCCGGAGCGGGCGGCATCGTCTTCGGGACGCGGGTGTATCCGTCGCGGGAGGACCCGGGGTCGGAGGACAGGCAGACGACCTGCACGTCCCACTTCTCCGCCGCCAGCGTCATCACCAGCGTGGCCATCGTCAGGTCGCCCGTCGATTCGACACTGGGGTCCTTGGGCAACAGAAAGGTCGCCTTCACCTAGGTCACCACTTCCCGGTCGAGAGGTGCCGCCACCGGGGAGTGGTAGACGGCGCGGTAGTAGACGGCGAGGAGGAGCAGTTCGCAGGCAGCACAGACGACGGCGGCGCCGACGCCGCCCAGGGACGCCACCGTCACGGGCAGGACGGCCAGCTTCACCGCCGCGACCCCCAGGGTGGCCCGCACGCGCAGAGCGTCCCGCTTCTGGACGAACAGGACGACGATGAAGGAGTGGTCGACCGAGCGCGCGAAGACGAACACCGACAGGATCACGGCGATCCATCCCGTCTCGTCGGCACCGCCCCACACCAGGACGCCGACACCGACGGCGGCCATCGACGCGCCGGTGATCAGACCGACGCGGGCGATTCCGCCACGGGACGGTGCGCTCGACAGGTGCCCGTCGGCGTCGCGAATCTTCTCGATGTAAGTGTTCGCGAAATTCTGGCCGATCATCGAGATGGCGATGGCGGTGACCAGGGCCACCGAGTAGTACCCCGCGACGTCGGACCCGGCGATCCACCCGATGATCAGGACGTCACCCTGCGTGTACACACCGCCGACGAACGCCTCGGCCGACAGCAGGCCGAATTCCTTTCCGCCACCGGGGAATGCCGGCGAGCGGCCCGGGACGTAGCCGAGGCACAGGACGACGATCACGAGGTACGGAAGCAGGTAGAGAGCGCCCGCGACCGCCACCGTCGGGTCCGCGGCGAGGTAGAGGTACGACGCTCCCAGCGCGATGCTGGTGAGTTGGCGGACGGCGTCGAAACGCATGGTGACGTCGGGTCGGCCCGCACGCAGGAAGCGAGACTTGTAGGTGTTGAACAGCAACTCGCCGGCGGCCACGACGACGGCGAACCCCGCGACGAACCACTGCAGGTAGCAGAGCACGCCGACGGCGGCCACCGCGATGCCGAACAGCACACGGGCACAGCGCTCCCGCTCGTAGCGGGCCTCGTCGAGGCGGAGGGACCGGACGAAGAAGGCATTGTCGATACCGGCGTTGAGGATCGCAGCGGCGGCCACCGCGACGGCGTACTGACCGTAGGACCCGATGCCGAGAACGTGAATGAGGGCGAACGTCCACCCGAGCCCGAACACACGCCCGCTGTAGCTCCAGAACGAGGCCAACCCCGCCCGCAGCAGGTGGCTGTCGACCACTCTCACGAGCGTTCCCAGGCCTCGAGGAACGGGACGACGCAGTGGTCCAGATCGTGCTCGACGCGGAGCACGGCCACCTGGTCACCGAGCTTCTCGAGCTGCACGTCGTCCCGCACGATGCTGTTGACCGCCTCCGCGATCTGCTCGACGCGCTCCACGCCGTACGCGCCGCCCTCGTCCACGGCCTCGCCCAGCGCGCCGTCCATGATGCAGACGATGGGCGTGCCGTACGCGTAGGAGCGGGTGACCGCACTCGACGCGGGGTAGGCCTTCCCGTACTGGCTGTGCTTGGAGTACGGAACCAGCAGCAGCCGAATGGATTCGAAGAAGTCGTCCTCGTCCGGACCGTTCACCTCCCCGAGCAGGGTGACTCCGTCGACCGGCGGCAAGGCGGCGGTTCCCCGGCCGGCGGCGATGATGCCGACGTCGGGATCGATGCGCTCCCGCAGGGCGCCGAGCAGATCGAACCCCTTGCCGCGGTACACGTGTCCGAACAGTCCGACGGCCACCGGCCGGGAGGACAGCGGCTTCAGGTCGCGGCGGGCCGGGACGAAGATGCGCGACGCCACGGGGTTGCTCTCGGGCGCCTTCTGCCCGAGCACCTCGGCGCCGATGCCGGTCAGCGTGAAGACGGTGCGCCCGGCGATGACCCGGCGCTGGAACCGTCTGGTCAGCATCTTGAACGGGTAATGGATCGCGTGATGGACCAGGCGATGCTGACCGACGAAGCGCGTCTTGAACGGCCACCACACCTGGAACGGCGGATCGTGGACCGTGGCGGTGACCGGAATATCGCGCGGCAGCAGGGACGCCCAGAACACCGACAGCGATCCGCCGCTCTGCTCGAAATGGACGATGGTCGGACCTTCGGCGCTCTTCTTCTTGGCCAGCGCTCGCACGGCACGGACGTGGCGGACGACGTCGGCCGCAGATTCCGCACCCTCGGTGTCGATTCGGTAGTCGATCACTTCCCGGAACCGCGGCGCCACGGCGGCGAGGAAGTCGTCGGCGTAATCGCCCACGCCGCTCTTGCCGGCGGCGGGGGCCACATAGACGAGGCTGGTGTTCGCGAGGTCGGGCACGTCGTTCCTCTTCCCGAGACGGGTCTGTGCAGTGGTCAGTAGAGTAACGGTCGGAAGGTCGGGTGGTAGTCGAGCGTCGACTTGCGGGTGCCACGGGCCTTCGCGGGGATGCCCGCGGCGATCTCGAGCTCGCCGACGTCGGTGCGCACCAGCGAGGCCGCACCCACCACCGCACCGACGCCGATGGTCACGTTCTGGAGCACCATCGCCCGGCTGGCCACCCACGCGTGATGCTGGATGTGGACGGGCCCGAGGGTGACGTGGAAATCGTCGCTGTCGACGGTGTGCTGGGCGGTGATGATCTGCACGTCCGAGGCGATCACCACGTCGTCGTCGATGGTGATGCCGCCCCGAGCGTCGAGGAGAACCGAGAACCCGATGGACACGTTGTTCCCGATGCGGAGCCGGTGGAGTCCGAACACGGTGGAGCCCATCATGATCGACGATCCCGTGCCCAGGGTGGCGCCGAAATACCTCAACCACCACTGCCGGATGGTGTGGGAGGGAATGTTCGTGATCAGGAAGTTGAACATCCGCTCCCCGAACTGCTCCTTGCGCGAGCTGACGTACAGCTCGCTCACGAGGAACGCTCGCTGCCTGCGGCGGCCTGCAACTCCAGGTCGCTGCGTACCATCATGCGCACCAGCTCGTCGAACTCGACGCGAGGCTTCCAACCGAGCTTCTCGCGCGCCTTGGTGGAATCGCCGATGAGCAGGTCCACCTCGGCCGGGCGCATGAAGCGGGGATCGATGGTCACCAGCGGCTCCCAGTCGGTGATGCCGACCTCGTCGAACGCGATGGTCAACAGCTCGCGGATGGAGTGTGTCTCCCCGGTGGAGATCACGTAGTCGTCCGCCTCGTCCTGCTGGAGCATGAGCCACATCGCCTCGACGTAGTCCCCGGCGAAGCCCCAGTCCCGCTTGGCGTCCAGGTTGCCCAGGGCGATCCCGGCCTGCAGTCCGAGTGTGATCCTGGCCACCGCCTGGGACACCTTGCGTGTGACGAACTCCGGTCCGCGCCGGGGCGATTCGTGATTGAACAGCACCCCCGAGCTGGCATGCATGCCGTAGGACTCGCGGTAATTGATGGTCATGTAGTGGCCGAAGACCTTGGCCACTCCGTACGGCGACCTCGGCCACAGCAGGGTGGATTCGCGCTGTGGAACGTCCTGCACCTTGCCGAACATCTCCGAGCTCGACGCCTGATAGAAGCGGACGGCCTTGCCCGAGCTGTCCTGATAGAACCGCACCGCCTCGAGGATGTTCAGCACCCCGCCCCCGGTGACATCGCTGGTCAGGCGGGCGTTCTGCCAGGAGTACGCCACGAAGGAGACCGCGCCCAGGTTGTACACCTCGTCCGGCTCGGAGTCCGCGACGGCGCGGATCAAGCTCACCAGGTCCAGCAGGTTGCCACTGACGATGCGGACGTACGGGTGACTCTTCGCCAGCAACTCGGCTTTCGGGTTGTTCTGTCCGGCAACCAAACCGAACACCTCGTAACCCTTGCCGTGCAACAATTCGGACAGATACATACCGTCCTGTCCGGTCACTCCGGTGATCAGTGCGCGTTTCACGCCGACCCGCCTTTCTGTCATTGCTCGCACCGCATGGAATCGATTTCGGAAAGAGCCCCTGTTATGCGCTCGAAGCAGGATCGAAGTCGGTTTTCGACCTCGTTTCCTCGAATCGGCCTGCCGCGCAGAAGGCACCGTCCGGTACGGGCCGGGCCGAGCGCTGCCCACACCTCGTCGTCAGGCGGGAACATCGTTACACAATGCGGTGTCCGGTGCCGACCGTAAGCGACCGGCGTCGTTCCGTCGTGCGGCATCGGACCGAGTCTGCTTAGTATTGCGCCGAGTCGGTCTCGACCATTTCTCGCCACCATGCGACAGGGGCACATCCGTGGACATTCGCGACTATCTCGCGGCGTGGCGCGCACAGTGGGTGATCATCGTGGCGTGCGTCGTTCTCGCGCTCGGTGTGGCCGCAGGGGTGTCCGCACTGATGACACCGAAGTACGTCGCCACCACCCGGTTGTTCACCACCACCACCGGCGGCGCGTCGGTCAGCGAGGCGTACCAGGGCAATCTCTTCTCCACCAACCGCGTCACCTCCTATGCGGGCCTCGCCACCGGGAAGCAGGTGGCGCAGCGGGCGGTCGACGAGTTGGGTCTGCGAGCCAGCGCCGAGGACGTCATGTCCCGAGTCAGCGCCGAGCCGGTCCCCGATTCGGTTCTCCTCGACATCACCGTGACCGATACCAACCCGGGGCTCGCTCGTGACCTGGCGAATGTCGTTGCTTCGCAGACCAGCTCGCTGGTCCAGGAGCTCGAGACCTCGGCGCGCGGCGGAGTGCCGGCCGCGTCGGCGACCATCGTCGACCTGGCCGACCTGCCCACGTCGCCGAGCAGTCCGTCCTGGGTCCGGAACCTGGGACTCGGCCTCGTCGGCGGTCTGATCCTGGGACTCGTGGCCGCCGTCGTCCGGTGGAAGCTGGACCGCTCGGTCCGCACCGCCGACGACATCGCCGCGGCAGTGGGCGGTCCGGTGCTCGGATCGATTCCTCCCGCCGAGGGCACACGGGACGAGACAGGGTCGGTCGACGCCGCGCCGACGCCCGTCGTCACGGAGCCGTTCCGGGAGATCCGCACCAATCTGCTCGCCATGGATCACGACGGATCGCTCCGGACGGTGGTCGTCACCGGTCCGCGTGTCGGTGCCGGCGCGACCACCGTCGCCGTCGGGCTGTCGGTCGCCGTCGCGGAGACCGGGCGGTCCGTCGTGCTTCTCGACGCCGACTTCGGTCGAGGCTCGGTGGCCGCGGCGTTCGGCGCGGAAGCCGGACCGGGACTGGTCGACTTCCTCCGCGGTAACGAGGATCTCGATGCCGTGGTGGTTCCGACGGCCGTCGACAATCTGAGCATCGTGGGCACGGGAGCAGCGGACGCGTCGAGCAGCGGACTGATCGGCGGCACCCGCATGGCCGACCTGATCAAGCAACTGCACGGCGACTTCGACATCGTCGTCGTGGACGGGCCCGCGGTGAGCACCTCCTCCGACAGCGCCGTCCTGGCCGCACTGGCCGACGGCGCCGTGCTCGTCGCCCGCCGGGGGTCGACGTCCGCGCCGGAACTGCGCGACACGGTCTCGAAGATCACCCTGGCCCGCGGACGAGTGATCGGCGCGGTCGCGACCAGCGCGCGCCGTCGCCGACTCCTCCGTTGACGCAGACCGGCGCGATGCGGCGAACGGTCTCGATGGCGGGTGCGGTCGGCGTGGCGATCGCTCTCGTGGCGAGTGCCTGCACACCCGCTCCCACCGACGACTACACGGAGCCGACGCGCTTCGCGACGGCGACCAGTGCGCCCTCCGACGGCGGCGGCGCGGCGGTCGACGACTCGGCCACCGCGGTCCTGCGCCCCGATTTCACCGACACCGGAGCCGGTTCGGTGGTCACCGCCACGGAGACGACGACGGCCGCGCGGCAGATTCTCGACACCGGTGCCCGCGGCATGACCATCACCTATCGCTCCTCGACCGGACCTACCGACGCGCGAGTTCCCACGGTCGTGAGCGGCACGGTGTTCGTGCCGGCGGGCACCCCACCCGAGGGCGGGTGGCCGGTGATCGCCTACGGCCACAGCCAGACGGGTGTCCGGAACGAGTGCGGACCGTCGCTCTTCCCGGATCTGCTCGGACACGCGGACCAGGTGGCCGGTCTGCTCCTGAGCGGGTACGTCGTGGCCGTCCCGGACTACCAGGGTCTGGGCTCACCGGGCGCGTTCCCCATGTCGGACCCGGACACGCTCGGCGCCAACATGATCGACGCGGTCCGAGCTGCACGACGCATCGCGCCCGATGCCGCGCCGCGGTGGGCCGCCTACGGCGCCTCGATCGGCGGCACCGCGTCCTGGGCGTCCAACGAGATGGCCGCCGAGTACGCGCCCGAGCTCGATCCGGCGGGGTCGGTGTCCCTCGTGCCGTCCCCGGACCTGACGGAGATGCCCGCGGCAGCGGCGACGTCGACCCTCTCCGCGGCGCAGCGGTATCAGTACGTCCTGGAAGTACTGTCCATCAAACGCACGTCGCACCCGGAGATGAACGTCGAGGACTACATCGGCGGCGAGACGTTCCGCAATCTCGAGCTGCTGTCGGCCTGCGTCGGTCCAGATGCGGACCGGGCGGCGGAGTTGGCGCAGTCGCTACCGGCGTCGGACACCGTGCCGAGATCCTCGGAGGCGACGGAGCGGCTGCGGGGCTGGCTGCGCGAGCGTGCACTCCCTCGCCTCGCCTCGACCGCTCCGATGCTGCTGATCTACGCCACGACCGAGGCCACGTCACAGCCGGAGTGGACCGCCGCGGCCGTCCGGGCCGCCTGTGGCCTCGGCTCCCGGATCGAGGTGTTGGTGCGGGTGGGTCAGACGGACGCCACTGCCGACACCTCGCCCGCGGTCCCCTGGCTGCGGGATACGGTGGACGGTGTCGGGCGGGCATCCGATTCGTGTTCCTGACAGTGCGAGCAGGAGCCGACAGCAAGGTTCGGAGATCGGTGAAGACGTCTGTGAGGCAACGAATATCGGGTGGTGTCCCGGGTACGGCGTTGCGGGTGTCAGCGATCCTGGCGACGGCGGCCGTGATGGTGTCCTGCTCGGCCGCGCCGGTGGACGAATCCGACAGATCGACCGCGTCGTTCACCACCAGCCGTGCGCCGGTCGCGTCCACACCGTCGGAATCGGCCGATGCGAGCCTCTTCCCCAAGTTGGGCGGCACCGAGCCCGGATCGCTCACCGCCGTCGAACCTTTCGACTCGGTGATCGACACCGTCACGGACACCGGGGCCACGGCCTATCGCATCCGCTACATGTCCACCGCCGCGATCGGCGGCGGCCCGGTCGAGGTGACGGGGAGCGTCTTCGTTCCCGGCGGCGCGGCACCCGAGGGCGGGTGGAAGGTGGTCGCGTTCAATCACGGCTTCACCGGCATCGCCCCGAACTGCGGGCCGTCGCTCTACGACGACCTCAAGGAGCAGTGGCTCCCCATCGCCGCACTACTGCTCAACAACTACCTCGTCGTGGCCTCGGACTACGAGGGACTCGGCGGCGCCGGCGGCTCGGCCATCGCCCACGCGCTGCTCGATGCTGCGCCGTTGGGCCGGAACGTGATCGACGGCGTCCGCGCCGCGGCCGACCTGGTGCCCTCCGTCGGACGGCAGTGGGCGGCGTTCGGCGGATCGCTGGGCGGCCTGGCCACCTGGGCCGCCAACGAGCAGGCCTCGACCTACGGCGACGGACTCGATCTGGTGGGCGCCGCCTCGTGGGTGCCGATGGTCGACGCGTCCGAGCTACCCCGGAAAGCCGCGGCCGGCACCCTGACGCAGGACCAACTGCACCTGTATCTGTTGGCGATCATGTCGATGAAAGCGACGCTGCATCCGGATCTGGTGCTGAGCGATTACGTGCGCGGCGAGATGTACGAGAAGAGGGACCTGCTGGTTCTCTGCACGGGCCCTCGCATCCCCGAGGCCGTCGACTTCCTCGAGACCGCATCGGCCGCCGATCTGGTGCCGGTGAACGACGCGGCCGCCGAGCGGATGTCCGGGTGGCTCCGGGAGATCGCGGTGCCCCGTCAGCGTGCGGCCGCGCCGATGATCGTGATCTACGGCTCGGCCGATCGCCTGGTCGATCAGAGCTGGATAGAGTCGGCCCTGCAGCGAGGCTGCGAGCTGGGGAGCTCCATCTCGTGGTTTCTCCGTCCCGGTGAGGGTCACGGCGACATCGATGCGGCGCAGGCTTTTCCGTGGATCGGTGCCCGATTCGACGGGCAACGGGCCGAGAACGGCTGTGCGCGGTGACAGCGGCCCGTGCGGGCTCGCGCGGAGGGAAACGGGGGACGTGATGGGTCGAAGGTCGACCGCGGTGGGCGCCGCGCTCGCAGCGCTCGTTGTCCTGGTTTCCGGGTGTGCCCGTGACACGGGCGGTGAACCGGTGCCGGAGCCCCAACCCGTGGTGGGGGCCGATCTTTCAGGGACCGGACCCGGGACTCTGGTGTCCGCGCAGACGATGCCCGCCATCGACGACGGGATCCGCGCTCTCGGCGCTCGGGC
Source organism: Rhodococcoides kroppenstedtii (assembly GCF_900111805.1). Lineage (GTDB taxonomy): Bacteria > Actinomycetota > Actinomycetes > Mycobacteriales > Mycobacteriaceae > Rhodococcoides > Rhodococcoides kroppenstedtii. The sequence goes on along the minus strand of NZ_FOJN01000008.1, from coordinate 6,576 downwards.
GGTCAAGGTGGTCTACCGATCCACCTCGGCCGTCGACGGCAGCGATACCGAGGTGAGCGGCGCGGTGTTCACGCCCGCGGGTGCACCGCCTGCCGGAGGGTGGCCGGTCATCGCGTTCGCCCACGGCACCACCGGGATCCTGGAGAGCTGCGCACCCACGTCCACGCCCGATCTCGCGGGCGGGACCGCGCTGATCGCGAGCTACCTGAAGCTCGGCTTCGCCGTGGCGGCCACCGACTATCAGGGGCTCGGGACGCCGGGCGTTCACCCGTACCTCGACGCACGCACGGCCGGCCGGAACGTCATCGACTCCGTCCGCGCCCTGCGCAAGACGGTGGGCGGGGTGTCCACGCGGTGGGCTGCATTCGGCGGATCGCAGGGCGGCGGCGCCACCTGGTCCGCCAACGAGCAAGCCGGCGAGTACGCCCCCGAGCTGTCGCTGGTCGGTACCGTGAGTCTGGTTCCCGCGGCGGATGTCTCGGGACTCGTGAACAAGGCCGAGGCCGGCACGCTCACCGACGATCAGAACGCGGCGTACATCTGGTTGCTCAACCGCGTCGCCGCCACCTTCCCGGACCTCGACCTGGACCAGTACCGCAGCGAGTCGCTCGCGGCGTCGTGGGACGCCCTGGCGGTGTGCGCGGGCCCGCTCGCAGCGGACCGCGCCCGCGCCTTGAATGCCGTGGAGCCGAACGATCTTCGGCCGACGTCACCGGACGCCGCGGACCGGCTGCGCGGGATCCTGGAGTCCTGGGCCGTGGAGGGCACCCGCGCCGCGGCACCCATGACCGTCTACTACGGCGGCGAGGACACGTACATCGACCCGGAGTGGACTCGCGCCGCGCTCGAGCAGTCCTGTGACAGCGGGAGCACGGTCGCGATCTCGTTCCAGCCGGACAAGGGTCACGCGGACGTCGACGGGAACGCCTCGGTCACATGGCTGGGCGAACGATTCGCCGGCATGGACGCGCCCGACGATTGCTGACCGGCTCGGCACGGCGTCGGTCGATCAGGCCGGCGGGTCAGTACAGCAGTGGCCGGAAAGTCGGGTGGTAGTCGAGCGTGGACTTGCGGACACCTCGGTGCTTCGCGGGTACGCCGGCCACGATCTCCATGGGTTCGACGTCGTCGCGAACCAGCGATGCCGCCCCCACCACCGCGCCGTAGCCGATGTCGACGCCCACCACCACCATGGCGCGGCTGGCGATCCAGGCGTGGTGTCCGATGGTGATCGGCGAGTGGTAGCGGCCGAAATCGTCCGAGTCCACCACGTGCTGACCGCTGATGAGGTGAACGTCCGAGGCGATCACCACGTCGTCCTCGATCACCAGATCACCGCGGGCGTCGAGCAGGCACCGCGAGCCGATGGAGCAGTTGTTCCCGATGACGATCTGCTGAAGGCCGTGGACGCGGGTGCCCATCATGATCGAGGTGCCCTTGCCGATGCGGGCGCCGAACGCGCGCAGCCAGGCTTGACGAATCGTGTGCGACGGGATGTGAGTCACTGCGAAGTTGAAGAGGCGCTCGCCGATCTGTTCCCGCGCATTGGTGGGCACTTCGGTGCCGAACTTCTTCGGGGGCTTGGTCACCGGGGACGGCGACCGATCGGCCGTGTCGATCGGGCCGGAATCCGGAACCGTCATGGTGTTTCCTCCGTCTGACTCGCTCTGATCGCGCCTGTCGATTGCGGGTAAAAATTATCCGAACGACGGCCGACGGGATTGGCCCGGGAATGATACTGTGATTGATGTCACTCGGATTCTCCACCGGTTGCGAAAAAGCGTGCAGGCCAATACCCTTTTGCGGGTCGGGATCGAGGCTCTTGTCATGATGCGATCGCTTACCCGGAAGCAGCGGTTCTATGAGGATCATCCACGTCTCGGAAGCCTTCGGTGGCGGGTTGCGCAGCGCCATCATCAATTACGTTCAGGCGACCGACGATCATGAGCATCTGATCTTCGCCCGTGCGCGAGCGGGCCACGAAACCTTCGACGTGCCGGTTTCCGCGCGATTCGTCGAATACCGCGGTGGACTGTTTGGTTTTCTTTTCGAGGCGCGTGCATTCGTTCTGCAGCAGCGAGCCGACATCGTGCATTTGCATTCGAGTTACGCGGGCCTGTTACGCGCGTTGCTTCCCAGCGGTATCCGCATCGTCTACTCGCCGCACTGTTACGCGATGGAGACCGGCCGCCCCGCGATGAAGCGGGCGGTGTACTGGTCCGTGGAGCGGATGCTGGCTCAGCGCCCGCAGATGCTCATGGCCGTCGGTCCACGCGAGGCCGAACTCGGTCACCACCTGCGGTCGGCCTTGCCCATCCGAGAGGTGCCCAACTGCGCCACGCCCGTGAGCGCGCCGGACGTGGCACCCGTCGACGACGACACCGTGGCTCCGAGCGGGTCGAAACCCACCATCGTGATGGTGGGGCGCGTCGCCGACCAGAAGGACCCACAGTTCTTTGCCGCCGTCGCCGAGCAGCTGGGCACCGGCAGGTTCGACTACGTCTGGATCGGCGAGGGCGACGAGGGCCGCCACCATCTCGACCGGGCGGGAGTACGCATCACCGGGTGGGTCGATCCCGCGCGCACACGGTCCCTGCTGAGGTCCGCCGGCCTCTACCTCCACAGCGCGGCGTGGGAAGGGGCGCCGCTCTCCACCATCGAAGCCTCGGTGATGGGGTGCCCCGTGCTGTGCCGCTCGATTCCGAGCATGGCGGCTCTCGGCTATCCCCTGGCCGGCGCCACGGTGTCTGAGGTGGCGGCGACCACGAACCGATTCTTCGCCGACGCCGACTTCCACGCCGACGTGGTTCGCCGCAGCTCCCGCATCGCACAGGATTTCTCGTTCTCGCGCATGCAGACCCGCCTCTCCGCCGCGTACGCCTTCGCCGAGCGGAGGCTCGGCGACGGCGCACCTCCTGTCGCGCGGGCCGTCGGAGCCGGTGCCGTGCCGATGGTGGACGTTCGCGCCGTCGCCCTCCCGACACAGCCGACCACCGCGGGGGCGGCCTCGAGCAAGGGAACGTGGTTTCGCGCCCCGACGACCCGAGGCCGATGACGGGGCATACTGTCGCCATGCGCGACCGTGATGCCGAATCCGGCCCTCCGCCTTCGAGCCCCGTCGCCCTCATCACCGGAGTGGCCGGCCAGGACGGAACGTACCTGGCGCAACTCCTCTTACGGCGTGGGTGGACGGTGCACGGCATCACTCGTCCGGACCGTGACGCGCCGCCCTACGAGGAGTTCCTGGATGGTGTCGACGTGCGCTTCGGCGATGTCTCGGACCCCGACGTGGCCGCCGCTGCCGTCGCAGATGTTCGGCCGGACCACATCTTTCACCTCGCCGGGATCTCGTCGGTGTGGAAGTCCTGGAACGACCCCGTGCTGACCACCCGGGTCAACTCGGTGTCCGCGGCCGCACTGTTGAACGCGGCGGTTCACCTGCAGGACGACGCCGACAAGCCGGTGGTGTTCGTCAACGCGTCGTCGGCCGAGATCTTCGCCGGATCCGGCGTCGCGCGGCAGGACGAATCGACGCCGGTCGTCCCCACTTCTCCGTACGGCGCCACGAAAGCCATGTCGCACAGCCTGGTTCAGGTGTATCGGTCCAAGGGGCTCGCCGGCATCAACGCCATTTTGTACAACCACGAATCACCCCGGCGCCCGGATACCTTTGTGACCCGAAAGATCACCAAGGCCGCTGCGGCCATCGCCGCGGGGCGCCAGGATTCGCTGGCGCTCGGCGACGTGCGCCTCGCCAGGGACTGGGGATGGGCGCCGGACTACGTCGAGGCCATGGCCGCCATGGCCGTCCGCGGTGTCGCGGACGACTTCGTGGTCGCCACCGGCCACGCCCGCACCATCGAGGACTTCGTCGCTGCGGCGTTCTCGGCCGTCGGTATCGCCGACTGGCGCAGCGTGGTCACTCTGGACGAGGACCTCCTCCGCCCCGCCGACGCCGCCGTCGTGGTGGGCGATGCGTCGAAGGCGAAAGAGGTTTTGGGATGGACGCCGACGCATTCGTTCGAGCACGTCGTGGCGGCCATGGTCGAGCACGACCGCGCACTACTCGCGGAGGGCGTGACCTAGGTGAGCGACCCCGACGACATTCTGGACCGGCAGCGCCACGGCGACTCCCCGTGGCGTGAGCGACTGATCACCCGAGCCAAGGAAGTCGTCATCCGTGCGCGAGCCTCGGGAACGCCGGCGCCCCCGAACAGCGGGCCCTACCGGGTCGTGGCCGTGCTCGGACAATCCAATGCGTACGGCTCGGGGCTCGGCCTCGACCGCGCCGGCCTCGACGCCCCGGACCCGCGTGTCCACCAGTGGCCGTCGGCGGGACGGCGCAAGGGAACGATCCTGCTGGGGGGCGAACCGCTGCTGCACGACGTTCCCGGCAAGCGCGTCGGATTCGGCAGCACGTTCGCCTCGCTTCTCGCCGCGGACGGCGGCGACCGCGTCCTGCTGGTGCCGTATGCACGGGGTGACACGTCCTTCGCTCCGAAGAACGGGTTCACCTGGGATGCGGACGACACGCGAACGCGGGTCAATCTGTACCGGCGGGCCGTGCGGCAGATCGACTCCGCGTTGGCGACGGACCCCCGCAACATTCTGACTGCAATCCTCTGGCATCAGGGCGAATCCGACGTTCCGCTGCTCGACGCAGCTGTGTACCGCACGAAGCTCGACCGGCTGCTGACGCTCCTCCGTGAGCGGTACGGGCCCGTCCCCGTGATCCTCGGTGGCATGGTCCCCGAAGAGATGGCTGTGGGGCACCGGAAGTACCCGGCCATCAACGCCGTTCACGTCGATACCCCCACTCGGCATCCAATGTGCGCCTTCGTCCCCGGCCCGGCCGGCATGACGAACAGCGCCGAGGATCGGCACTACAGCGCGACCGGCCAGCGGGAGCTGGGGCGGCGGATGTTCGAGGTGTACCGCGCACTCGTCTGATTCAGCGAGTTGAAGAACTCCCGGTCGGCAGGAGCTTCGATCTGGGCGCCGGAATCCTTGACGAAGGTGTCGCTGACCAAAACTATGCCCCCTCTGGGTGAAGGAGACCCCGGTTGCCGCGGGCGCGCTGCGCATTCTCCCCGACGGATCCATCGGCACCCGCATCACCGCGGGCACCACCCGCACCACCTTCGACGCCACCGAGTCGGCGGCCTGGACCAGGACGACCGGCGCCGGCGGCGGCGGCGGATTCGACGCAGGAACGGAATACTGATGGCCAACCCCTTCGAGGCTGGGGCGCGACCCTGGTATCGCAAGACCCTGGCGAAATTGCTCGCTAACACCACCTCGCTCGGTAGCGGGGAATTGGTGGTCGACGTGCGGGGATACGTCTAGGGCGGCGACGGGTCTACCCAGACCCGCAACCTCCGTCGTGCCACTCGCGCTCACGAAATTGCGATCAACGGGAAGGACTTCGGCGCCAAGGGCGACGGCACCACTAACGACTCCGCCGCGATCCAGGCGGCAATTGACTACGCCGCAGCCAACTCGTGCAGCGTCTACCTGCCCAAAGCGAACTACCGAGCAGACGGGCTGCTGTTCCGTTCCGGGTTCATGATCTACGGCGACGGTCGCGAGCAATCGATCATCACCGCAGTCGCCGGCAGCGCGAACACGTTCGTCTTCGGAATCGCCGAGGGCATCACCCAGCACACCATGCTCAAAGACATTGGCATCGTCGCCGCCGGTAACGCGGGCCAGCACGAAATACACATCTGGGCCCGCCGAGGGACCTCCAAAGCCGGCTCATCCGGCCTGTGGCACGCCAAGTGGGACTGCGTCCGTGTGTACAACTTCGCCGGTGCCCAGATCTGGTTCCAGGGCGGCGGTGTCGACGCCCTCGACCCGATCCAGATCATGGAGTTCTACGGCATGGTGGTCGAACGTCGAAACGACTCGGCCCAGTCGATCTGCGTCCTGATGTCCGGACAGGTGAACCAGACGACGCGGAACGGCGGTCGCATGGATGCGTTCGGTGCCAACTCCGCCGAGGCCGCCGGCGTCGATCTCAAGATCTGCCGACAGCTCAACAGCTACGACGTGACGTACAACGAGTCGACCACCTTCGCCTCGAACAAGAGCGGACACACGCACCTGTTCAATGGAATGTCGTTCCAGCAGGCGCAGCTGGCTGTAATTGGAGCTTGACCCGGTTTCCCGGACAGTTCGGGTTGGGTGTTCAGGCCACTTGTGAGGTGACCCGTCGATGGTAGGCGTGTTCGTAGTCCACTGGCGAGGAGTAGCCGATCCCGGAGTGCCGGCGATGCGGGTTGTACCAGGCCTCGATCCATTCGAAGATCGCGGAGGCAAGCTGGTCTCGGCTGTCCCACGATCGGGTGTCGAGCAGCTCGCGTTGCATCGTCGACCAGAACGACTCCATCATCGTGTTGTCGACGCTCGAGGCCACCCGACCCATCGACCCGAGCAGTCCTGCCGTGCGCAGTCGTTGACCGAAAACCCAACTGGTGTATTGAGATCCGCGGTCCGAGTGCATGATCGTCCCGGTATCGGGGTGGCGTCGCCACAGCGCCATCTGCAGTGCGTCTACGACGAGGTCGGTACGCA
>NZ_FOJN01000010.1 GCF_900111805.1 Rhodococcoides kroppenstedtii | reverse complement strand
CACCCGCTACGACAAACTCGCAATCACCTACCGAGCCGCCGTCACCCTCTGCGCAATTCTCACCTGGCTACGCCAATTGGGAGACACGCCCTAGCTGCTACACGTGGCTTGTAACAGGTGCGGTCGGCGGTTAGATGTGAGAGTAGCCAACCGGACAGAAGGAACCGATATGACATACCCACCCAGCGGCGAGCGGCCGGGCCCCACCCCGAGCAGTACGGGCAGGGGCAGCCCCACGGACCTGGTTCCCAGGACGCGTCACAGCCGTACGGCGCCAACTTTCCGGGTGGCCAGGGACAACCGCCTTACGGCTACCAACCCGCAGGATACGGGAACTATGGGCCACCACCGAACCCGGAAAAGAACGGCTTCGGTCTCACCGCTCTCATTCTGGGCATTGTCGGCTTGTTGTTCTGCCTGGTTCCCTTTACCGGGTTCATTGGCTTCATTTGCGGCGTGATCGCTCTCATCTTCGGCATCGCAGGAATCAGCCGAGTCCGAAAAAACAAGGCAACGAACAAGAAAACATCTATCGCGGGCACTATCCTGGGCGCTCTGGCCATCGCCGGAGGCATCTGGGGCATGGTCATCGTCTTCACCGCTGTCGATCAACTCGGCACGGACCTGAACAACATCGGCGACGACTTCGAGAACTACTCGAACTGTATCGAGAACGCGGACACACCGGAGGAGATTTCGGCCTGCGACTGAAGCTCGACGTCCCTACGTGCGCGATCGAGTCGGAGCAACGCCGGTCCACGGCCAATGGGCAAGTGGACCGGCCAGCTTGTTCTCGCGAACTACTGATGTGACGCGCAACTTCCGCCCGTCGATCTTTGGAAATCAATCGCGCATCGCGACCGCTCTCCCGGCCTCAACCAACCACCCCCGCGCATCGGCCATCGCCGCGTCCGACCCACCGGCCAGGTCGGTCAGGGACACCGACGGCACGTCGGACTCCACGTCCACCGCTCCGGCCACCACGACGACGGGAACGCTTGCGTGCGAGCACATCTGAACGACGTGCCCCACCAACTTCCCCGTCAGCGATGTCCGGTCGAACTTCCCCTCGCCCGTCACCACCAGGTCGGCGGACGGGACCGCCGCGACCAAGCCGGTGAGTTCTGATACCCGCTCCGCTCCACCGGCTATCCGGGCCCCTAGCGCGACCAACCCGAAGCCCGTGCCGCCAGCCGCACCGGTGCCCGGCAACCCCGGATCGGCGGGCAAGCCGGCGTCGGCGAGCAACCCCGCCCACCGCTCGAGCGCCTCGTCCATCACCGCGACGTCGTCGTCCGACGCACCCTTCTGCGGTCCGAACACCTGCGCCGCGCCGTCGGTTCCGCACAGCACGGCACGCGTGTCGGTCAGCACCTCGAGGTCCGACGGCACCCCATCGAGTCCGGAAATGTCGACCGACCGGGCGGCGACGAGTCCCGCCGCGCCCTCCGGCACGTCGGCGCCGTCAGCGTCCAGCACGCGAACCCCCAACACCCGCAGCACCCCGAGCCCACCGTCCGTCGACGCCGAGCCCCCCAGCGCCACCGACACGCGGTCGCTCCCGCACGCCCGCAGCACCTCGCCGAGCCCGCGCGTTGTCGCCCCGAACGGATCCAGCTCCTCCATCAGCGCAATCCCCGACGATTCCGCCAGCTCCACCACCGCTCGACCGTCGGCCAGGGTCAGCCACCGCGCGTCGACGGGCCGCCCGTCGGGCCCGCACACGCTCGACGCCACCGACCACGACGAGTCCGGCGAACACGCCGCCAGCACGTCAAGCGTCCCTTCGCCCCCATCGGCCTGGGGCATCGCGACCAGGTCGTCGTCGCCCCGCACCGATGCCCACCCTTCCATCAATGCCGTTGCGGCATCGACGGATCCGATGGTCCCCTTGAACGAGTCGGGGGCGAAGAGCACTCTCATCCGACCGGCGCCGGCAGCACCAGATCGCGGTACCGCTGCTTCATCGTCTCGATCACTTGGTCCCCGTCCGTCGCCCACACCGCCGCGTTCAAGATCTCGACTTCGACGTCACCGCGGTAGCCGGCGTCGTGCACCCAGCGGCCGATGGTGCCGAAGTCGATCACTCCGTCGCCCATCATGCCGCGCGAGAGCAGCGGATCGCGAGCTCAGCGGTCGTGGGCCGCCCGGGTCGAGCGGGTATCTCTGCGAGCGCGCCTTGCAGCACGCGACCTCGACCGCATCCACCCGAAGTACGACTTCGGCGGCGATCGCGAGTCACCACGCGTCTGCCGCCACGCGCTGAGCCGCGGTCGACGCCAACGACGTGATCGCGTCGGCCAACTCGGAATTGCTCTGTCCACCGGACAGCCCGGGAGTTACCGGCACGGACGACATCGTGACGCTGAAGCTCACCGTCCCCACCGACCATGCCGCCTCGACGAGACCGAACTCGTCGTTGACGATGGCGCTGCCACCGTCGAGGGCGATCAGCCGGCCGGCGTCGAGAAGGAAGTCGTTGGTAGCGAGCTCTGCAGATTCAACGTCCCCCGCCGCACTTGCTGGATCGGCGAACTCGGTCGCAGTGAATCCGACTTCGCCTTCTGCGGTCGAGCACACCCAGGAAGCAGAGGCACCGTCGGGGAGATAGGCGGTCGGGTCGTCGGTGACATCGCCGAGTGTCGCGTTGAAACCATTGCGAGTCAGGGCTTCTGTGTCGATCAGCGCGCAGGCGTCACGACGACGAATGTCGGTTGCAGCGGCGAGGGAGGATTCACGCTTCTCTCGATGGTCCGCAAGCGAGCCATCCGGATCCGGAAACTCCACACCACCGGGGCACTGATCGATGTAGGAGGTCGCTATCGCAGGCGTGTCGGTGCGGCCGTCAGCGCCGGCGACGGGCTGTCCCGAATACATGATCCAGCACGGCCTGCCAGTGCCGTAAATATCCTGGTCCGACTCGGGCGTCCAGTCGAAAGCGGTGACCTCGTAGTCCGCAGCGTTCGCGTAGCCGTAGCAGTAAGCCGCTGCCGTCTCAGCCAGGTACGACTTCACGCATTGGTCGGTCAGAGACACGATCTCCTCGTAGTCGACGGTGTCTGCCACGAAACGGACGTTCGACTGACCGCCCTTGGACTCTTTCGTGACAGACTCCGTCCGCACCATAGATCGATCGAACGTCGGTCCGGCATCGGGCGTCGGCGATTCGATCGCAGTAGTTGTATCGCTGGGACTGGCAGGGTCGGACGCAGGGGTATCGGCCGATGGTGAACCGCACGCAGCGAGTACCGCTACAGCCAGAGCAGAAACGAACAGCCCGCGCTTCGAATACAAGGGTTCCTCAACTCACAATGGACGGCAACGCGCCCCTAGGTCAGCAGTACGTCCGTGTTGTCGCCTCTGTCCCGAACGGCGTTACACGAAGGCGCCGGTGCGCTGCCATGCCGGAGGGGCTCGCGTCACGCGCTGCGACCTGCAGGAGAGCAACACGCGCGTGACGAAAGCCCCCGCGACTAGCTCTTCGGGACCGATTCATCGCGAACCGGACTCGCTGGCTGTCAGACGCCTTCCGCAATGTCTGCGGACTTCCCGACCGCGTAGCGGGTGCGACCTTCGGCCGTATGGCGACTGGTGTCAGACGACCACTGATCGCCATCCGTCACACTGAGTCGTTCTCGGGTGGCTCGCCCTGCCCCGAACCACCGTAGTCGCAGCGGGAGATGGCGCGACCTGATAGAAAACACAGGCGAATGCCAACCCGCGACGTACTGGAAAGGTGCCGTCTTGACGGTGGCTGGTTTGACCCTGCCTCACATGTCCCAGTTCGATCCGCCGGTTGCAGGCGAGGGGAGCCTGGACCCGATGGGCCTCGCCACCACCTCGGAGAGGCTGGCGAACGAGCTTGTGCCGGGTTTGAGGGCACGCATGAATCGGTTTCGCTTTCTGACGGCGATCGCCGTCGCCAGTGCCGTCTGCGAGGACTTCTACGACGAGCAGGGCAACGATGGTCGAACAACGCCACAAGTAGCGTTCGAGTGGCTGGTTCTCGAGTCGTTCGCGCATCGCTCCTCCGAAGTGCCTGTCGGAGTGCCGGGCATGCAGAAGGCACGAGCGGTACGCGACCGACGAGATCGATTGTCGGCCAACTCTTATCTGAAGGCCCCCTCCATTTTTGGCTTTCATGGCGTCTACAAGCCCTTGGCAATCGAGTTCGACATAGTGACTCCCACGCTCGGCCCCGGCAAACGTCAGCACGAACTCGTCTCCGCCTGGGAACGCGACAACGACCTGATCGGCTTCCTCGACCGGTCCCGTGATACTGATGGCGGGCGGTTGCGGCGTGATCTCGAGGCGACGGTGAAGCGGTCACTGGGGAAAGCACGCAGCGATTTACCGCTGTCCGGTTGGTCCAGCGGAGTTCTCGCCAACACACTGGGCCCTGATTCCGCCGGAGAAGAAGAGCGCGCGTTGCTCCGACGTACACTGCGGACAAAGCACCCACAACGCGCTGAACTCGCGGACCTGCTCTTGCTCGAGCTCGAGACAGACGGCGACCTGTCGGAGCGGGCCATCGTGTCGAGGATTCGAGGTCTTGCTTCAAAGGGGCTGGGTGACCTACTGGATGCGATCGAGCACTACGAGACGTTCGCCCGCGTGCTTGACGTCCTCTTCCGCACACTTCGGCACGCCGCGTCCACCTATGGGTCTGCTGGTATTACTCCTGACAAGGTCGCCGACCATCCCAACGTCGTGCAGGGGGCTCGTTTGCTGCCCGGAGCTTTCCGAGACGCCCTCCAGGGCTTACAGTCGATCAACACGGAAGCGGGCGGATTCACAGAGCGGTTCGAGGCCTTTTCCGTACCTCTGACGGGGGCCGCACTCGCCCGAACAGTCCACGACCATCACGTTTCCATCCAGAGTTCGAAACCTCCGCACGGCAAGAGGCCGTGGTTCGAAACGTACAAGGGCCTGTGGCTGGTTCGGCCGGGATTCGAACATTTGTCGGTCCCCGAGTTCGATGGGCCGTTCATTCACCCGGTTCGAATCCACGCGCTTCGGCGCTTCCTCCAGGACACGGTCGCGTGACAATGAAACTCTTGGACCATTGGTCAGCTCCAGCGGACGCCGGAGCACCAATCGCCTGTTTGGCGACCACCTTCACCTTCGACTCTCAATTCTTCACGGACGACTGTTTGAGTCGATTCCTCGCACTCACCGCGGTCACCGGTGAAGGCGACAAAGCCAGCACGATCGCCGCGGTCATCGAGGAAGAGATCCGGCTCAGCGAGACAACAGCTGTATCGGTTCTGGTCGACCGAGCAACCCCCGCCGAGAAGCGTAATCTGCGTTGGGATCTCATTCCGATCCCGGTGCGCGGTGGCCTGTTTCATGCCAAGGCAGTGGTTCTGGTCTGGGAGAACCACGCGCGTATCGTGGTTGGATCGGCAAACTTGACCCGAGCGGGGTACCGCTCACAGCTCGAGTCAGCGGTGGCGTTCGATGTGCTGGAAGGGTGTGGGATTCCTCGTGATTTCCTCCTCGGCATCATCAGCGAGATCGAGAGTTACCTAGCGTCCCTCCCTGCGGATGCGTCGGAGGGCAGACGTGCACGCGCGACCTTGACGATGATGCGCGACCGCGTCACCGAGCACGCTCCCGAGCGAGGAACAAGTGACCTCCGCTTCGCTGCCGCACCCGCTTCCCCGGGTAGATGTCCGCTCGGAGTTCACGGAGCCGTTTGGGGTTCGGCACTCAAACCAATACATGCAGTAGTTCTGGCGCCTTTCTGGGATTCGAAGTCCTCCAGACCCATCGACGAGGTTCGGAAGCAACTCACGGGTAGGCCGGCATCTGCGCGTTCTGTTACAGCCGCGATAGGCCAGGACCGAATCGGTAACTGGCTCGCCCCGCTGGAGTTGGCGCACCAGGTCGACGATGTCAGAGCACTCAAGATCGACGACTCCGAGCAACGGACTCTGCACGCGAAGGTGCTGTTGCTGGAAAACGACGATTGGGTGGCCGCAATGATCGGCTCCTCCAATGCGACGTCAGCCGGATGGGGATTGAGGGCCGATACGGGGCATCGTGAACTGAACGTGTGGATCGGTGCCCCCCGTACTTCGAAGGTGGGTAAATCGCTACGCGGGCTGGCCCGGACCGGAGCTCTCGTTGATCTCAGAAGTGTCGATCTCGAGAATGCTGATGAGGACAGCACATCACTCGCGGCCCTGCCGTTGTTCTTCGATCGGTGCACGGTCGCGGTCGACAGATCGACCGCACATGCAACATTCTCGTTCTCCCAGTCCGAACTGAGTCCGCTGACATGGTCGGTGCGCGAGCCTGCGGGCACCATGGCGCTGGACAGCGGCAGCTGGGCGGACTTGCGAAACCCCGCAGCTGCGACCGTTGACCTGAACCGACGCTCGATCCCTTCTGTATTCGACGTGGTCTGGACGGATTCGTCGGGCTCGTACTCCGGAACGTGGGTGGCGAATATCGAGGATACCGACGGCTTGCCACCGCCCGACGAACTGGAGCAACTACCCACCGACCTGCTCCTGAGCGCCCTCGCGTCGACGCGGCCCCTTGCCGCAGCCATCGAAGAACTGGTGCGTCGGCACGAAGCTCGTGGAACGGGAGATCCTCTCGATCCCCTGCGCCAGTTCGATTCCAGCGGACTGTTGCTGTATCGAACCCGGGCTCGCTCGGCCGCGCTCTGGGAGATGAAGGCGCGGATGAGTGCTCGAAGCAGATCCATCGAGGTACTCCGGAGTCGCTTGTACGGAGTGATCGGACCGATCGCGATCGTGCGCAGGATCGCCGAGGAACTGGCCGACAGAGAAGTACCCGACTCGAACGTGTCCTACGCCGAACTGCAATTCCTTGTCGCGGAGATTGCCTTGACTATCGGTACCGTTGACTGGCGGTCGTCGACGGTGGGCCTCGATTGGGACACCGTGAGGCACACACTCGCCACAGCGCTGTCGGAACTCGAATCGATCTGCCCAGCGGCCAACAACAAGAGCCAGCTTTCGCGATACGTGGTGCAGGCTTTCGAGGAGGCCCGGTCGTTGTGTGGAAATTGAGCCCGGACATTGACCTGTCCAGCGAGAACATCCCTGCTGCTGATGCGGAACGCCAGCGTAGAACAGCTGCAGAGATTCTGGAACGTCTCGCCCACCGGCCAGGCCAGGTGCTCGCCGACGAGGTGGGTATGGGCAAGACCTTCGTCGCACTCGCGATAGCGGCATCCGTGGTTCGCGCCACTCGTTACGAGCAACCTGTCGTGGTGATGGTTCCCAGCTCGGTGGTTGACAAGTGGCCACGGGATTGGAACAGCTTCGCGCTGGGACTGTCTGACGCATCGGACATCAAGGTGTCCGGCGCGATCCGCCACGGTACGGACTTCCTGAAGCTGTTGGATGACCCGCCGGATCGGCGATCCCACATCATTTTCCTGACACACGGCGCCCTGACCAGAACTATCAACGACCCGTTCGTCAAATTGAGCCTGTTGAAAAAAGCTGTGGGACGCCGAAAGGATCTCCAGAACCGTTTGCCCGCGATCATCAGGGACGCCGCTACGCTGGTTTCCGACAAGCGTTTCAACAACACACCCTTGGTAACCGAGCTTCTCAACACCCATGAGCGTCACTGGATGAAGGTGTGGAACAACCACTCGGCCGTACTCCTCGACGACGATCCGGTGCCTCTGGTGTTCGCTGACGCGATCGACAGTAAGGTACTCGAACCCCTTCGCGATGCACTGGTCGAACTACCTATTAATCGGTCGTCAAATTTCGAGAAGCGTTTGGGCTCCGCCAAGAAGGCTCTTGCCGCCGCAATGCGGGGCGCCTGGGAGGACGGACTCAGAAAGTTGGACCTGACACTTCCGTTGTTGATTCTGGACGAGGCGCATCATGTCAAGAATGACAACACGATGGCCGCGCTGTTCGCGAACGACGCAGCTGACACTGATTTGGAAGCACTGAGGGGCCCATTGGGTGGCATTTTCGAGCGGATGCTGTTCTTGACCGCAACCCCGTTCCAACTCGGGCACCACGAATTGCTCAGCGTCCTCGGTCGTTTTACGGGCGTCCGATGGGAGAGCGCCGAGGATCGGGCAGCGTTCGAAGCGTCACTCGACGACATCGGCACGGCACTCGACACGGCGCAGGCAGCCGCGGCGACTTTCCAGAAGCGCTGGTCGGCCTTGGATCCGAGAGAGGACGCAGCGTTGTCGCGCGCGACGAACTTCGAGGAACCACTGGGCGACGAATTGAGCGCGGCCGGACGAGCGGCCCTCCATGAGGGCCGCGTGGCCCAGTCCGTGATTGGCGAAGCGGAGAGAAAACTGCGACCGTGGATCATTCGTCACTTGAAGACAAGTGATACGGAGCGACGTCAGTACCGTGCGGGCGCAGCTGTCGTGTCTCCAGGTGCTGTAGACAGGGGTCTCCCAGTCGACGACGATGCGGCACTGCCGTTCTTGTTGGCCGGTCGTGCGGATGCCGTCTCGCGTCTGACGAAGACCGAAGGCGGGGCCACCCGCTCCCTCTTCTCGTACGGCATTGCCTCGTCTTACGAGACGTACCTACGTACCCGCGCGACCGGGCAGTCGGACCTCGACGATGCAGCCGACGCATCCACTCAGCGCGTCGAATCACCCGAGGTTCAGTGGTACCTGGATCGAATCGCCCAGTATCTGCCAGACGATCCTGAAAAATTGGCCGCGCATCCGAAGATCGCTGCGACGGTGAAGCGAACCGTGCAGCTGTGGAGCGCCGGCCACAAAGTGCTTATTTTCTGCTTCTATCAAGAGACCGGACGAGCGCTGCGGCTACACATCGCGCGGGCTCTGGAGAGACGTACGCTCGACCTCGCACGAGTCTCGATGTCCATGGACGGCCAGTCCGACAACGACGTCAAGGTGGCGCTGGACCGACTGAGCGACCGGCTCTTCAGAAGCGACACCAGCAGCTTCCGTCGGCTTCGCGCCGAGATAGAGTCGTGGCTTCCTGCTCTCGACAAAACTTCGCGAGAACTACTCGTCGACATCGTGATTCGATTTCTGCGAACGCAGTCGTTCCTTGTACGATTTGCCGCTCCGAACGCCGGAATGACGGTCGACGACCTGTGGTCCGTGGTGGACAGCGCCAGCCCCGGAAGCGTATCGCTCAAATCCCGCGTCATCTCCTTCGCGACCTTCTTGTCGAGGCGCACCGCGGAGGATAGAGGTCGAATTCTCGACGTGCTGGCGACAGCCAAAACCGGAGACATCACTATCGACGACTTCGATCCGGCTGAGAACTCCTCGCAGCACGTGAGCATTGCGCCGAACGTGCGGCTGGCCAATGGACAAGTCGGCCGCGAGACGCGGCAGAAGCTCATGGCGTCCTTCAACTCACCGTTTTTCCCGGACGTCCTGGTAGCGAGTTCCATCATGGCCGAAGGCGTTGACCTGCATACCGCATGCCGCCACGTCATTCATCACGATCTCGACTGGAATCCCGCTACTCTCGAGCAGCGAACCGGCCGCTTGGATCGATTGGGCTCTGCGGCTATCCTCGAGAAACAACCCATCGCGGTCGACGAACCGTATCTGGGTGGAACCCACGACGAGAAGATGTATCGAGTGGTGAAGGCCCGCGAACGGTGGTTCGGAGTGGTAATGGGCGACTCGCGTACGGTGGGCGCCGCGGGCGATCAGTCACTAGACCTTCCGCTTCCGCACTCGCTTGCCCGCCTGTTGACAATGGATTTCTCGACCTCCGGTCAACCACCGGCCTCGACGCATAGCCTTCCTTGAGGTCGCACACCCGATTTTCGACTCACCCGACACCGAGCACGATGAATCGGATCGATACCCGATCCGCGAGCCGGACCACGGCGACTGGCTCTTGTCGTCGTTGGCCGTAGTGTCGAGGCATGACAGTCCGTGCGGGTGTGGTCGTCACAGGTGGCGAGGTTCTGGCCGGTCGGGTCACCGACCGCAACGGGCCGTGGGTGGCCCAGCAGCTCCTGAGGATGGGTGTCGACGTCGCCCACCTGACGGTGTGCGGTGACCGGCCGGCCGATCTCACGGCCCAGGTCCGGTTCCTCGCCGATCAGCACGTCGACCTCATCGTCACGACCGGTGGCCTCGGCCCCACTGCGGACGACCTCACCGTCGAGACCGTCGCCGCGCTGTATGGCCGCGAGATGCATCTCGACGTCGAACTCGAAGGCAGCATCACGGCGATCGTCGAACGCTGGCGCAGTCGGCTCGGCAGCGTCGCCGACTCCGAACCCCTGAAAGCCGGGGTGCGCAAGCAGGCCATGGTTCCCGCCGGAGCGCAGTCGATTTCGCCGACAGGCACGGCACCGGGCGTGGCGATGGCCGACGACTCGGGGACACTCCCCGCGGTCCTCATCCTGCCGGGACCTCCCTCCGAGCTGCAGGCGATGTGGCCGGAAGCGATCAAGAGCGCACCCGTCGCCGCAGTGCTCGCGCGGCGAGAGTCAGTAGTCGAAGCCACCATTCGGGCTTATGGATTGTCGGAGGCCGACCTCGCCGCGACCTTGCGCACCGCAGAGAGTTCGATTGCCGGGTTCGGCGACCTCGCGATCACCACGTGCCTGTCGCGCGGTGAGCTCGAGATGGTCACGCGCTACGAGGAGTCCGCGGCCGCTGCGTACTCCGAGGTGTTGGCGCTCATCGAAAAGCACCACGGCGCGCAGATCTTCTCGACCGACGGATCCACCATCGACGACATCGTGGCAACCCGAGCCGGTGGCCGCCGCATCGCGACAGCGGAATCGTGCACCGGCGGCATGATCGCCGCACGGCTCACCAATCGGGCCGGCTCGTCGGCGTACGTGATGGGCGGCGTGGTGTCCTACGCCAACGAGGTGAAGATCGGCTCACTCGACGTCCCCGCCGCCATGATCGACGAGCACGGCGCCGTCAGCGAACCGGTGGCGGCCCGCATGGCAGAGGGGGCACTCCACCGCGTCGGTGCCGACATTGCCGTGTCGACCAGTGGGGTCGCGGGGCCGGGCGGCGGCACGGAGAGCAAGCCTGTCGGCACGGTGTGCTTCGGCATCGCTGTTGCGGGCCGACCGACCGTTACGCGGACGCTGCGTCTGCCCGGTGACCGCGCGAGTGTCCGGGCGCTGTCGGTCACCGTCGCGATGCACATGCTCGCGGACGCCCTGGGCGACGCCTGAACGTCATCGAACCCCGCACATCCGAGCGGCCAGTTCATCTTTCGCGATCTTCACCCAGCAATGGATGCACGACCGTTTCCACGCCTGTCGGTCGTGACGACGACTCGCGTCAGCCCATGTGGACCGGGGTGTCCCCGGCCGGCAGGTCGGTCTTGCGGGCTCGGACCAACACCAGCACGATCGGCGAGATCAGGACGACCATGATCGCCGCTGCCGCGAACGCATGCGCGTACCCGGAGACCTCTGCGGAGAACATGTAATCGATCGTCGAGGTGACGAAGTTGCGGATCGGTTCCGGCAAGGCCGCGAGCTCGGAGTCGGACGGCACCGTCTGCGAGGCCAGGGCCTCCGGAGGGACTCCGGCGGGCGGCACGGGCGCGGTGTTCGACGACAGGTACGACGATTTGGCGGACGTGTAGATCGTGGTGAAGACGGCGGTCCCCAAGGCGCCGCCGATCTGCAAGGCCGCGTTGACCAACGCACTGGCAGCGCCGGCGTCGTGATCGGCGACGCCGATCAGGGCGACGTTCTGCATCGGCACCATGAGCAGGCCCAGCCCGAGCCCGAGGAGCACCACTCCGGGAAGCACGTGCGTCCAGTAGGAGGTGTCCACACCGATCTGGGTGAGCAAGAGCAGACCGATAGCCGAGACAACGGGTCCGGCAGCCATCAACGGCTTCGGCCCTACCCGGGGCATCAGCGCCGACGCCGCGGCAGCGGTCATCATGATGCCGCCGGTCATGGGGAGCGACGCGACACCGGCGATGACGGGGCTAAATCCGAGGACGATCTGGAAGTAGAAGGTGAGGTACAGGGTTCCGCCGAGGAGCGCGGCACCCACGATCGCCGATCCAAGGTATGCCGACCCACGGTCACGATCGAGCAGGACACCCAGCGGGAGAAGCGGATTGGGTGAGCGCGACTCGACCACGACGAAGGCGGCGAGCAGAACGATGCCCAGCGCGATGAAGCTCAGGGTCGAAACGTTCGACCACCCGTCTTCCGCCTCGGTGAAGCCGTAGACCAGTGAACCGAGCCCGAGTGCGACCAGGATCGCACCGGGGACGTCGTACCGCGTGTCGCCCTCTGCCTTGCTCTCCTTCACCAGCGGGATGGCGGCTGCTGCGGCGATGATCGCGACGGGGACGTTGACCAGCAGGCACCACCGCCAGTTGGCGTACTCGGTGAGCACGCCGCCGAGCAGCAGGCCCACGGCCGCGCCGCCGCCGGCGATGGCACCGAAGACGCCGAACGCCTTGGCGCGCTCCTTCTCGTCCGTGAACGTGGTGGTCAGGATCGCCAGAGCAGCAGGGGCGAGGAGGGCGGCGAAGACGCCTTGGCCGGCACGGGCGGCGAAGAGCTGATAGCCCTCCTGCGCGAGTCCGCCGATGGCCGAGGCGATCGCGAATCCCGCCATGCCGACCAAGAAGGAACGCTTTCGACCCCAGTAGTCGGCGATGCGGCCGCCGAGCAGAAGCAAGGCACCGAAGGCCAGCGCGTAGGCCGTGATGACCCACGCGCGACCGCTGTCGCTGATGCCCAGGTCTTCCTGCGCCTGCGGCAGGGCGATATTGACGATGGTCGCGTCCAGCACGATCGTCAGCTGCGTGATGGCGACGATGCACAGCACCAGCCAGCGGCGCTCGTAGTTCGGATTGGCATCGTTCTTCTGGAAAGACACGATGTCGGGATTGGTGGTCACGGGCGTGCCTCGGTCCTGAGCAGATGTGCGGTGGGGCGTCTGATCGACGACGAGGAATGTAGCGTCGCGGACCGACAACGGTCAAACTAACTAGTTGGTTGGCGTACGATTCGGGCTGTGAAGTCGGACACGACACCTTCGCCCGCCGCCTCTGCCACCCGCGAACGCATACTGATCGCCGCACGCCGAGAGTTCGCCGAGCACGGTCTCGCCGGCGCGCGCGTCGACCGGATCGCACTGGCGTCACGCTCCAGCAAGGAGCGCCTGTACGCGTATTTCGGCGACAAGGAACGGCTGTTCGGCGCTGCGCTCGATCACGGTTTTCGAGGGTTTGTCGAGGCCGTGGAGTTCACACCACGCGACCTGCCCGGCTACGCCATGAATGCCTTCACCCGTCTCGCGAGCGAGAAGGACGAGCACAGGATGCTGCTCTGGGCGCAGTTGCAAGGCCATTCCCCCGCTACCGAGCACTCCGAGGTGATGCAGGAGCGTGTCCGCGCGGTCGAGCAGGCACAACGCGACGGGTTCATCGACTCCCACTGGGGTGCGGCAGATCTGATGACAATGATTTTCGGGGTGTTGTTCAGTTGGTTCACCACACCGGATCTCGGTCAGCCAACCCATCGACAATGGGACGATGCCGAGATTGCGCGGCGTCGCCTCGTCGTCGGCGAGGCGGTCCGACGAGCGGTGGAACCGCGGTCCGAGCGGTAGTCAGTCATCGCCAATCCGTAAGCGGCCGTGTAGTCCATGGTGGACAAGGACCCGCGGACCCCGCCGGAGTCGGCGCTGCTCCAGCAGTGACGCGAGACCACCCCGCCGCTCGCCACCCCCGCCACGGAGGGCCAGGCACCAGGCGTCAACGCCGACAAAAACTTGAACAAATATTGCATGCGCTGAGTCAAGAACTAGAAACTTACTATGAGCAGCTCGTCCAACCGCTGGACCTGAACTCAAATTGTATTGATCAAAGTTTCAAGATTCGGTTTGATGCAGTCCGAAACAAGAAGACCTACACCAACCTTCTCAAGCAAACTCCGCCACATTTCGTCGGGCGGCAGCTCGACCGCAATTACCGGAACGACTGCTTCGAGCCCGGCCTGGAGTGCATGCGCATACCTGAGAACTTGCCCCAATCCGATTCTGAGCTGGAATTCTAAATTGTCGACGGTGGCCGACTTCACCTCCACAACAAAAGTACGTTTGGACTCGGCGTCGTACAGTACTAAATCGAACAGTGGTCCGCTTACTGCTGGACTCCAGCACGATAGATTCAGCTGTGATGCAGCGCGGGCCACCTCGTTCTGGATTTTCGAATGACTACGCACCGCGCGTTCGAGAAGCCTATACTCACCGGTGTTGAGGTTACTTGGGAGAGCTATTTCCATGCAATCGGCAGCCGCGCGATAGGGAACGAAGTAAGATGCGTGAACGGTTTCATGGTCCGCGGAGAGCATCGGCGCAGGCACAACCACATCGTCGTCGACCTGGTCGAGAACAATTCCATGCACCAACTGCCAAGCGCGCACAAGAAGGAGGTTCCACGAACCAGTCAATTTTCGTATTGTTGCTGAGCTTGGGTAACCAATCCGATGTCGCTGCCACTCGTCATAGCCTTCGACCGTAGGCGGGCCCCCCACTGCCCTCCAATAATCGACTACCGACTGGACCGCCGCGACTTCGTCGAAATCTTTAGCTGGACCCGAGTGGGGGTTCGGGGTCAGCCCCGCAGCTAAAAGGGCTTCCCTCCATGATCCGTATCGCAGCAACATAGTTTGCTTTCCGGGTCGAGCTCGACCATCCGGTAAAGTCGATTCTGCCCGGACATATTCGTCGTAAGACGCGGCCGTGAGGTTTCCGACGGTTCTAGCTGCGGCCGCCTTCAGGGATTCGAATAATTCGTTGTTCGTGTACTTCTTGCTTGGCCTGCGCGGGGCTCGAGCCAAAACCTCATAATCAGGAATGGTTTCCGCCAAGCATTTTCGGACCCAGCTTGATGGCAAGTTAAGAGCCGAAGCAGTTTCATCGACGTTGCGACTATCTAAAAATTTGCTACGGATTTCGAGAGACCGCAATGAGATTGCCCGCCGCTCGCGCGCTAGCTTGGTCTCCGCCAAGGTCCGGGGCTCTAAACCGAGCCGCTTGAGCCGTTGTCGCACGGCCTCGCGCGTAATGCCCTCGATTTGGCCCACTTCTTCCAAAGTGAGGAATTCATCGGTGTATCGGCGCAACCAAAGGGGGGCTGGAACCGGAACGCTCACGCCACTAACCTCGCTTCGACCGTATCAGCTTGCAAACTGCCCGAGCCGATGCCGCTTGAGGTGACGTCCATTGTTGAATCTTACACGACGCTCCGGCGCGTTTGCGTCAGTGGCGGACGCAGACCTGTAGCCCTTGCTCCTCCAAGGATTGGTTGGCCTTTTTCACATTTACCGCGGCGTCGTTATCGTGCCTTGTGTATGCTAGAGCCTGTCCAACGGTCTCTCAGCGTGCTCTTCGCCGCGTGATCGCGCAACCCGGCCCGAAAGCGGCGTCTGGTTTGGCCGCCGTCTGCGAGATAGGCACTCGCGCGTTCGGTATTTGCGGCTCGCCTCAGTATTTCCCTTCCCACCCCCCACGCTTAACCATGTTCGATCTCGGCGTCCGCGCCAAAAGCCCCTTTGCCGGCAAACTACTTGTGGACGGGTCTGATACACGTGAGCCGCATGTAACATTCAACCGGTGGGCTCTGCGCCAACCGAGCTCACACCATCCGCCGCCAGGGCGCGCGCCGCTTCCATGCCGGGCAACCTGTCCCATGATCATCTGGCTGCGCAAAGCATTCCCTTAGTACTTCGAAGAACTCACAGTCTCACCTGATTCGCTCCCGGCCCGCAGCGCTGGTGATCCCCTGGTGCCACACCGACCAAGTGCGTCGATCGATCCATCCCAGGGCAACGACCTCCATTTCGTCCTAACACAACCGCGCGTACCTGAGACAGTGCAGTGCTCGCTCATCATCGGTTCCTGCCGCCACGATGTCGTCGTCGATCGCCCAGAACCTTCCGAGTACTGCTGGGCGAGTTCGAAACGACGTTGACCGATTTGGACCAGAAGGGCGAAGACCGCCACCAGAATGCCGCATACAGTCGTGATGTCGATCAGCACAGACCCCTCCAGGTCGCTCGTGTAACCCGAACCCCGCTGGTGGGCCGCTGAGCCGACGCCGATTGTCAACGCCGCCCCTCAGCAGGAAGTGCCAGCATCTCGGGAGTACCGGCGAAGCCAATCCGGTGTTGATAGGGTCGCACAGCATCCGGTGACTACCCCGTAGAAGCCGGTTCCTAGAGTTCGAGGCGGTGGCGTGGCGTACGTGAACGATCGGTGGGTCGAGGTATCCAAGTCGGCGTTCGCGCACGAAACCGCAGGTCTGGAGCTCATCAGGACCTTGCTTCCGAACTCGTCTCCGTACCGAGCGTGGACCAACTTCGAGTTCATGGACAACCACGGCCAGTGGCACGAAATCGATGCTCTGGTGCTCGGCAGACGTCGGTTGCACCTGGTGGAACTCAAGAGCTACACCGGAGTTCTTCAGGGCAACGAGAACAGCTGGGTCCGCACAACCCCAGGCGGTAGGACGCACACACAACGGTCGCCGTTGCTCATCACTCGGCGTAAAGCCCAGCGACTGGCGACGCGCATCGAAGAAGAAGCACGCAAGGTCGCTGTGGAGAACGGTCTCGATCCCGAGAAGGTACGGCGCGCCCTACCGTTCGTTCAGGAGTCGGTCTTTCTGCACGGGTCTCCGTTCACCACCGATCTCTCCGACCTGGCCAAGTCAAGCCTGTTCGGACCCGATGGCTCCGAGCAGAAAACCGGGCTGCCTGGACTTTCGAACCGTCTCCTCGAACCTCCGACCGACAGCAGGCGAGTCGACGAAGATCTCAGCGTCATCATCGCGCTGGCCCTGAAGAACCTGGGTATTTCCAGGCGAACGGAGAGGGACGCCGGTTCGTGGACCATCACTGGCACGCCGATCGCGAGCGGCGAGGACTGGCAGGAGTGGCCGGCGAAGCAGAAGGTCACTCAGGAGCTCGGGCGCGCGCGGATTGTCTCTCTGCGGCGCGGCACGCCCGCAAACGCGCGCGACGCGGCCTACCGAAAGTTCGAACGTGAGTACTCGCTCCTGAGCGCGCTCCGACACGAGAGCATCGTGGCACCCCGTGACCTGGTCCAGGACGACGACGGCAACACGGTCATCGTTTACCCCGAGACGCCGGGCTACGAGCCTCTGGATCTCGCGTTGACGACTCGTTCTCTCACGGCCGAGCAGCAGCTGCGGATCCTGACCGACATCTCCGAGGCGGTGGGATACGCGCATCGCAACTCGGTCGCCCACCGCGGCCTCGGGCCGTCGACGGTTCTCATACACACCGAGAAGCTGGACAAGGGCCAGATCAGCGTTCGGCTCGCGGATTGGTCGTGGGCCGGCCGTGTACACAGCGGCGACACCCGCGCGGTCACAGTTCTCGGTACGTCGATTGCCACCGGCACAGCACCCTCCGACGACGTGTATCAAGCGCCCGAGGATCGCTGGGCTGTCGACGGCGACCGCATGGCGTTGGATGTCTTCTCGCTCGGCGCCCTCGCGTATTTCCTTCTGTCGGGAGGCCAACCCCCCGCCCGCGATCGCGGTGCGCTGCTCGAGCGGTTGAGGCGAGAGAATGGCCTCGATCTTGCTGCGTCGGGTGGTCGCTTCGTGGACGAACAGGTGCGCGCACTCGTTCTGCGCGCGACACACCCCGCGGTGACCAAGAGGGTCGGAACCGACCCCAAGTCCGGGCAGCCGAGCTTCGGCGCGCAACAATTCGCATCCGAACTGAACGCGTTCCGGCACCGCCAGCTGCCCGCCGTCGAACTGGAGATAGACCCTCTCAATCCGACGCCAGGTGCCCTTCTCAGCGGTCGATTCGAAGTCGTGAAGGTTTTGGGCTCGGGATCGACGGCACGCGGAGTCCTGGTCCAAGACCGCAATCACGACGATGCGCTTCGCGTGCTGAAGATCGGCCTCGACGACAGCGCAGTCGATCGGCTTCGGGATGAAGCCGAGGTGCTGTCCACGATCGCCGCCCTCGCTCCTCCGGTGCCGGGCGTCGTCACCCTGTTCGAGGGACCCCTTGACCTGGCCGAGAACCGTGTGGCACTGCTACTGAGCCATGGTGGTGACCAAACACTCGCAGATGTTGTCCGCTATACGCCGCTGGGCGAGGCGCAGCTCGAGAGGTGGGGCAAGGAACTGCTGGACACGGTGGTCGCTCTGGATGCAGCAGGCATCACCCACCGCGACATCAAGCCAGCAAACCTCGGCCTCGCCCGCACAGAGGGAAAGCCTCGCGGATCCACGGTGCGCCTTGCACTGTTCGACTTCTCCCTGTCGCGCGCATCCGTGGATCAGCTCGATGCTGGCACGCCGCCTTACCGGGACCCGTTCCTGGGCTCGGGGTTGCGCACGGCCTTCGATTCGTCCGCCGAGCGCTATTCGGTCGGGGTTGTGCTCTTCGAGATGGCCACCGCGTCGACTCCGCAGTACGGGGACGGCATCAGCGATCCTGGCGCACTGCAGGACGAAGTGACCGTGGCTCCCGAAATGTTTACCGCCGGCGGTCTCAGTCGCAGCCGCGCGGAAGCATTGGTGGACTTCTTCCGGACTGCGTTGGCGCGAGACGCACGGTCACGATTCGAGACGTCATCGGCCATGCGCGATGCCTGGACCGCAGTTTTTGCAGCGAATACGAAGCCGAACGGGCGTCCGACAAACCCCGCGAAGCCGTCCGTCCCTCGTGCGTCCGACTCCGCGCCCGCGTCGATCACGTCGCTTCGGAATCTCATGTCCGAGTTCGTCAAGACTGCGGGAGCGAAGCCCGCGACCATCCGTCGCCAGGTCGTCGAGCTCGTCCTGGGGTCGCACGCCCAGGCCCCGGACGACGCTTTCGTCACGTATCAGGAGTTGGCCTCGCTCGTTGGCGTCACATCTGGACGGGTCGCACAAATTTTCGGCGATTTCGACAGCATCTGGGCGAAGAATCCGGCCCTCGATACGACTGTCCGGGACCTCATCGGGCGCATGACGGTCGTCCTTGAGTCGAGCGGCGGCGCGTCGACGCCGGACTTACTCGCTCGTGAGCTGATTCGCGACATGTCCTCCGAGGGCGTCGACCGACCCGGGCGCGCCGGGTTCGGCTTGGTTCGCCTTCTGCTCGCGTCGCAAGGATCTACCGTTGAATCCGATGACGGCGTCGACCACACCCTGCACATGATCCGGCGACGGGAATCGCGTTCTGTGGCCATGATTGCCACCGCAGCGATTCCCCGGCGACTGCCGGCCGCGCTGGCCGCTGAGGCCGAGCGTCTCGTAACCGAGGCAGCGTCCCAGGGGATACACGTCGTCGGTCCCCCCGATGCCGAGACATCGCTCCGCGCGGTCGCGGCCGGCGTGCTCGACGTGGCGCCCTTCGATATCGAGATTCCGGGCCACGTTCTCGTCCGCATTGCCACTGCAGGCTCGGCTGTTGCCGCCCTGTCCGCGCGGGACGAGCTGCACTCGCGCACGTTGCGGCCGGACGATTCGCTGGGAATCTTGCTCCGGGGGTTGTCGACGTCGGATTCGTTCGACCGCTCCGAACTCGAGTCGCGCCTGGCCGCTCGCTTCCCTGCCCTGACGGACACTGTGCCCCGCCGTCCCGGCTTGGATGCACTCGTCGGCCGGCTGGTGCCCGGGCTGCACTGGGACGAGGCCGCACGACGCTACGTGTTCGGACAGGCTCCGAATCTGGCATCGCACGTTCCCACTCGACACACGAGGACCGCGGTTCTCGCGCATCAAGCACCCGGTACGGATCACCTCGACGCGGTATTGCGCGCAAGTATCCAGGACCGCACCTTCCGTGCACTCGGCGTACCCCTGGGATCGACGGACGAGGTCGCGGCGGCCCTTGTCTCCCTGTACGGTGCCCTGCACATCGACGTGACCGAACTGCTCCTGACGCATCTACGCGGTCAGGCACGCAAGGCTGCAATTTCGTGGGCGAACATTCTGGCGGCCGATGCCGGCGCGGCGAATGACCGAAGTAATCTGCGCGGATTCGTCGCCGACTCCATCCCTGTGCTGCTCGACGCAGTGAACGACGCAGGGGCGCCCGTCGTCTTGACGGACCTGTCGACCTTGGCGGCCTACGGGCAGCTGGGGGTCCTGCGTACCTGGGCCGACCTGTCGTCGCCGCCCACACACGCGATCTGGGCCCTGATTCCTCAGCGCCCGGAATCCGGCGGGTTGCCTGGTTCTGTGGTGGACGGCGTACCGATGGCGCTGAATAGCCCGGAGCAGTTCGTACAGTTCGGTCGTCGTGATGTCGCGTCGTTGCTGACGCGCACGCCTTCGACGTCACCCGCTTCGATCGAGGAGACCTCCTGATGGCGTTGGCTACCACTGCCGGAGCACAGCTGACAGCAGCTTTGAGGCCGCAACTGGTGATGCTTGTCGACGATATTCGCGCACGCATCAGCGCGGATCCTGACGAGCTCGAAGTATGGCGTGCGACTCACACTGAGGCGATCGCCGAGAAGCGAACCGCGGCGTCGTGGACGGACTGGTCGGAGGACCAGATCACCCAGGCGGCGGTCGGGTGGTTGCTGACCTCGGTGTTCGTGCGCTTCTGCGAAGACAACCTCCTGCTCGGGAAGAACCGCGTCTGGATTGCAGGTCCCGACCGCGGACTTCGTCAACGCGCCGAGGATGCCGAGAACGAGTTCTACCGTCAAAACCAGTCGCTGTCCTAC
The DNA here is from genome assembly GCF_900111805.1 of Rhodococcoides kroppenstedtii. GTDB lineage: Bacteria > Actinomycetota > Actinomycetes > Mycobacteriales > Mycobacteriaceae > Rhodococcoides > Rhodococcoides kroppenstedtii. The sequence goes on along the minus strand of NZ_FOJN01000010.1, from coordinate 148,281 downwards.
CGCGAATGGTTGGAAACCGCGTTCGAAGCGCTGAGTGCTTGCGCTGCCACTCGCGCATTGGTGGACAACCATGCTGCGCTGAACATTGCGTCCCCCAGTTCTGATGCCGTGCAAGCACTTCTGGCGTTTTGGAGACGGACGTCCGACGACGGAGAACTGATCTGGAGCTTCGCTGACCCCACGTTGTCCACACGCTTCTTGGGTGATCTCTATCAAGATCTCTCGGATTTCGCGAAGAAGAAGTACGCGCTCTTGCAGACGCCGGAGTTCGTAGAGGAGTTCATCCTCGACCGCACGATGGAGCCGGCGCTCCGGGATCGCCCGCTCGAGGGATTCGCGCTCATCGATCCGACCTGCGGCAGTGGCCACTTCCTTCTCGGAGCGTTTGCACGGTTGGTGGAACGGTGGCACCAAGCTGCTCCGGGGATGGAACTCCGCGCGAGAGTCGATCGCGCCTTGGCTTCGGTTCACGGAGTCGATATCAACCCGTTCGCCGTAGCAATCGCCAAGTTCAGGTTGATCGTCGCCGCTCTCCAGGCGTGCGGAGAAGCGTCACTTCTCGATGCCCCCAAATTCACGCTCAATCTCGCAGCAGGAGACGCGCTACTCCACGGTCCGGAGCGTGATGGCACTGACGCCTTCGACTTCGACGATCGGCGTGTGGACAAAAATGCCATTGCCTCGGGCTTCAGTTACAGCACAGAAGACGCTTCTACCCTGAGGAAGTTTCTCACTCCCGGTTCGTATGACGTGGTCGTAGGGAACCCGCCCTATATCGTTGTCAGCGACAAAGCTCTGAATGACCGCTACCGCGAGCTGTACTCGTATTGCAAAGGCACATACGCCTTGACGGTTCCGTTCATGGAGCTTTTCTTCAAGCTAGCCCGTAGTGGAGATCGGGCCGGGTGGACCGGTCAGATCACGTCGAACTCATTCATGAAACGTCAGTTCGGCGTGCCACTGATCGAGGACTTCCTCGCCAATCGAGATCTGCATCTGATCGCCGACACGTCCGGAGCCTACATTCCGGGGCACGGCACGCCCACGCTTATTCTGACAGGCCGAAATAGGAGTCGGCGGACCGATACAGTCAGGGCGGTTCTGGGGATTCAAGGCGAGCCCGGAGCCCCAGTAGAACCGGAAAATGGTCTTGTTTGGCGCGCAATCGTTGAAAATCTCGACAAACCAGGCTTCGAGAACCAGTTGATATCGGTTGTCGACGTCCCCAGAAATTTGCTTGAAAGGCACCCGTGGTCGTTGTCAGGCGGTGGTGCGGCTGAGCTCCAGGTCGCTATCGAAGAAGCAAGTAGTTCCGCACTCGGCGCTCACACGAGAGTAATTGGACGTACATGTCATACCGGAGCAGATGAAGGCTACTTCGGAAGGGCCGGTTGCTGGCAACGCATTTCTATCGGAGATAGGCACACGGTCGAACTGGTGACTGGAAACGCCCTCCGCGACTGGACCTGCACCGTCGAGGTGAGTTCAATATTTCCCTACGATCAATCATTAAAGCCCACCATTGCAGACCCGTACCTCCACAGGGCTTTATGGCGAAATCGAACGCTACTTTCCGCGCGTCGCGAGCCAGGTGGCACCCACGCGGAGATAGGACTCACATGGTTCGAATGGAGCCGATGGCATCCTGAACGATTCAGCGTCCCGCTGGGAATAGCTTTCGCCTTCGTGGCCACTCACAACCACTTCGTGCTGGATCGCGGCGGAAAGGTGTTCAAGCAGTCCGCGCCGGTGATCAAGTTGCCGAAGGACGCGACGGAAGACGACCACCTCCGACTTCTCGGCACGCTGAACAGCTCAACGGCCTGCTTCTGGCTGAAGCAGAACAGCCACGACAAAGGTAATGGCGGCATTGGCGGGGGAATTGCTTCGGAGGAGTGGGAGAGATTTTTCGAGTTCACCGGAACCACTCTTAAAGACTTCCCGCTACCTCAGCGCTTACCGCTAAATCGCAGCGCGACGATCGACAAACTTGCTCGGCGAGTTGCGGAACATGAGCCCGCCGCGGCTCTCGAGAATGGCGCAACCAAGCCCGTCATCGAGTCCGCTCATACCGAGCACACACGCTTGCGCGCATTGATGATTGCCGAGCAAGAGGAGCTCGATTGGGAGATGTACCTCAACTATGGGCTCATCGATGCCGATCTCACCGTGCCGGCAGGCACCTCACCGGAGATCCGCACTGGACAACGTGCATTCGAGATAGTTCTCGCGCGTAGGGTTGCTGCGGGCGACGTCGAGACCGCATGGTTCTCGCGACACGGCTCGACACCTATCACCGACATCCCCTCACATTGGCCGGACGCATACAAACAACTTGTCGAAAAGCGCATCGAGGCGATCGAATCGAACAAGTTCGTTCGCCTGCTCGAGAGGCCCGAGTACAAGCGACGATGGGCTGGCGACTCGTGGGATACGAAGCTCCAGGAAGCGTTGAAGAACTGGCTGCTGGACAAGCTCGAGGACCGATCGCTGTGGTTCGGCGCGCAGGGGACACCCGCGCCCCGCTCGGTCGGTGAGCTTGCCGGCCACGTCGAGACAAATTCGGAGTTCATCGAGGCACTCGATCTCTGGGCCGGTCGGAAGGATGCGCCCGTCACCGCCACCTTGGTGACGTTGCTTTCCGATCAATCCGTCCCTTACCTCGCAGCCCTGCGATACAAGGAGTCCGGGTTGCGGAAACGTGCCGAATGGGAACGGGTTTGGGACCTCCAGCGGCAGGAGGACGCCGGACTCGTCGTTGCCACCGATATACCGGTGCCCCCCAAGTACACGGGTGCGGACTTCGCCAAACAGTCCTACTGGTCCCACCGGGGCAAGCTGGATGTACCCAAGGAACGCTTCATCCTGTACCCGAACGCCGGTCGTGAAACCGATCCGACACCCCTGCTCGGCTGGGCGGGGTGGGACCACGCGCAACAGGGCATCGCACTGGCCGCGATCTACGCGCAACGTGAAGCCGAGGGTGTCGACCTCGAACGTCTGACTCCTCTCGTAGCCGGGATCGCCGAGCTCCTTCCCTGGGTACGTCAATGGCACTCGGGTGTCGATCCGACCTTCAGCCTCGACCTTGCCGACTACCTCACAGCGCAGCTTCACGAGAAGTCGGCCGCCGTGGACACTGCTGTCGACGACCTGAAGCGCTGGCGGCCAGCCTCCACGACCCGCGGCCGCTCAGCTGCACCACGAAAGGTAGCCCCGCAGTGACCCTGTCCGGACCCTCACACACATCGGCTCGCACAATCCGCGACACCTTCGCCATCCCGGAGTCGCGCGGCACGGACGATTATGTTCTACGACTGTCCGATTCGGTCGAGTCGGCCCGCGTCGCCGCCACCATCGACAGTTACGTCGTCACACCGGCACTCGTCGACGCCTTCGACAGCGCACTGTCCGTCGTCGACGAAGCGTTACGGACCCGCGAGAACAAAGCCGCTTTCCTGGAAGGCTCCTTCGGTTCCGGTAAGTCGCACTTCATGGCCGTCCTGCATGCCGTGCTGGGACGATCCCCCGATGCACTCGCAGTTCCCGAACTCCAACCGCTGATCGCGAAGCACTCCGCACTGGAGAACGCGAAAATACTTAGACTCACATTTCACTTCCTCGACGCGGACACCATCGAGTCAGCACTCTTCGACCAGTACCTACGACAAATGGCCATGCTCCATCCGAACACCCTTCCTCCTGTTCTGCACTCTGCAGGAGGACTGTTCGCCGACGCGGACAACAGGCGTCGAGAAGTGGGTGATGACGCCTTCTTCGCCACTCTCAGCGCCGCCGCGCCCAACACCGGCAGCACCGTTAACTGGGGCGCGCTCGGACAGGGAACAGGCACGTGGAACGCCGAGACATACGCAGCCGCTACAGCTCCGAACGCGGACCTGGCGTCCAGATCCAAGCTGCAGCAAGCACTCATCGCCACATACTTCACGAGCTACTCGCGCAATACCGACTGGCTTCCCCTCGAAGACGGCCTGGCGGTCATCGCCGATCACGCCAAATCCCTCGGGTATGACGCCGTGGTGCTGATGCTCGACGAGCTGGTTCTGTGGCTCACGTTCATGGTGAGCGCTCGGGAACGGTTCAACGGCGAGGTTCAGAAGATCACCAAGCTGGTGGAGACGAGTCGAGGACGCCTGGCCGTACCGATTGCTTCTTTCCTCGCCAGACAGCACGACCTGAGCCGCTGGCTCTCCACTGGAGCGGAGTCCGGCGCCACCCAACAGGCTTTGGAGCAGGCTTTCGCGCACCAGGCCGGGCGCTTCGGCACCGTCGTCCTGGGCGACGAGAACCTTCCCTACATCGCCAACCGGCGCCTTCTGCAACCACGCAGCGCCGCCGCCTCAGCGGATCTCGCGACTGCATTCGCTCGCCTGGATCGAAGCCCCCGAGTCTGGGATGTGCTGCTCGACGGCGTCAACACCGACGACCAGCATCGGGGATCCGACTCGGATGCATTCAAGCTGACCTACCCGTTCTCCCCCGCGCTGCTCGACACCCTTCGATCGTTGTCGGGTCAGATGCAGCGCGAACGCACCGCCTTGAAGGTCATGCAGCAGATACTTTCCGACAAGGCCGACGAGCTCACCATCGACAACGTCATTCCGGTCGGTGATGCCTTCGACTACATCATCGACAGCGCGAACGCGACGCCGATCAATGATGCCGCGGCGCGAACCTTCAAGACCGCACGAACGCTCTGGACCGAGAAACTGCGGCCGCTGCTGTTCCGCAACGCCGGCGTCGCCGACACGGTGGCGGACCGAGACGTCCCGGCAGGCCTACGAGCAGATATCCGCGTGGCGAAGACGCTGCTGATGTCGGCCGTCGCCCCCAATGTTCCCGCGCTGAAGCAAATCGACGCCTCACGGCTCGCCTCGCTGAACCACGGAAGCGTCGTCAGCTTGATTCCGGGTGATCAGATCGGTCAGATCACCAGCAAAGTCAAGCAGTGGGCCGCGGACATCCCCGAGCTTTCCGTCACCAATGATCCCAACCCGATCATCTCCGTCACTCTCGAATCGGTTGACTACGAGCGGATCGTCTCGCGCGCGCAGGCCGAGGACACGGACGGTCGTCGACGGGAACTCATGCGCGAAATCCTCGCCGAACAGCTCGGTGTGTCGGATGCACAACAGACCGTTGACAACGCGCTCCTGCGTAGCGTGACGTGGAGAGCGACGCGGCGACAGGTCGAGATCGTGTTCGGCAATGTTCGCGACCACGGGTATCTGCCGGACGAGTCCTTCCGTCCCTCGGTGGACGGTGCGCTGCGGCTGGTCGTGGATCTGCCGTTCGACGACGCCGGACACACGACCGCCGAGGACCACGACCGTGTCGATCAACTGACCAGGACTAGTCAGAACCGTTTCACCGTGGTGTGGCTGCCCAGCTTCTTCCCCGAGAAGGTCACCCGACAACTCGGACGACTGGTCATTCTCAACTACGTACTCGCCGGCGACCGGTGGGCCAGCTACGCCAACGAGCTGTCCGAGGCCGACCGAGCCGCAGCACGGTCGATCCTGCAACAGCAGCAAGCACAGGTACGCGGCCAGCTCGGTACAGCCGTTCAGATCGCCTACGGCGTGGCGGCCGGAGCAACTTTCCCCGAGGGACAGCCTCCCCTACGGTCGCTGCATGCTGGGTTCGCGGTGCAACCACCCATCGGGAACACGTTGGCGGAAGCCGCCAACCGCCTGCTCCGGGATGCCTTCGACGCCCTTTACCCCGATCATCCGGACTTCACGCCGGCGGACAGAGCGATCACGCGTACCGAACTGAACCTGGTACTCAAGCGTCTGCGCGAGGCACAATCTCAGGCCGATGGGCGTCTCCCACTCGATCGGGCGGAACGCGATACGGCGCGACGCATCGTCGAGCCGATAGAGCTGGCACGCACCAGTGAAACGCACCTGCTGTTCGGCCCGGAACATTTCGCATCGTGGCGTAGCCGCATCACGCAGGAACTGTCGCGAGTCTCGATCGATCAAGGCGACGACGTACCGATCGAGGTGCTCCGCACCGCCATCGCTCCGAAGGGCAGCCGGCGCGGTTTGACCGACGACATGGTCGACCTCATTGCCGGAGCATGGGCAGCGCAGAGCAAACGCTCATGGTTTCTCCACGGGTCCCCGATCGACGAACCCGCTGTCGGAGACTTCCGGCGAGGAACCGTGGCGCGGCTCGAACCGCTCCCCGACCCTCGCATGTGGGGTGCGGCGTGTCGTCGGTGGAACACACTCGTGGGCCGGCCGGTCAACGATTACCTCACCGCGACCAATGTCGCTGTCTTCGCACGTGAGGTTCAGGACGTCGCGGCGTCCGGCAGATCCGACCGATCACGTCTGGTCGATGCACTACGCGCCGCGTACACAGCTGTGGCGCTTCCGGAGTCGGAGGACAGGCTCACTCTGGCTGTGGAGTTGGTCGACCTACTCGACATCCGCATTCCGCATCTCGACTCTCTTGCGCTCGTCAAGGCAGTGGCCGAGACCACGTTCACGGGGACGGACGTCGAGGCAGGGAAGTCTTTGGCGACTACGACGAGCGTGTCGACCGCACTCGCATCGTTCTCCCTCGACAAGCTGACCGTGCTGAAGAACGCACGTACCGCCAACGACGACCGTGGCCGACGCGCGGGAATGATCGTCGACGCGTTGGCCGCCGCCTTGGCTGCGCACGAGCTCGTCCGCCCGTTGTCGGCTGCGCTGGAAACGTGTGCGCGCGATCGCGACTCCTGGTTGGAAGAGGGCGTGACCTCGGGCCCACCGGGGCCGCCTATCAATCCCCCGGAGCCGCCCGTGGATCCGCCGATCGAGCCCGATCACGTGTTCCTGGTCGACAGAATGGTCGGTTATTCCGTTCTCGAAAAACGGGTGCGAGAGCTGTTGGCCGCAGATCCGAACGCGCGGTTCCAGATCACCATCTCGAAAATGCCACGGTGATGTGGTGAACAGTCTTCCGACCGCCGACGTCGTGAGCATCAGCACTCTCGTCGCATCCTTCACGCAGTCGCGACACAAGAACGGCGTCATCGCGGTGTCCGCCGCACCCGAATGGGAAGGTGACACCGACCTGACCATCGACGGCTACTCGGTTCGCGTGCGCACTGCTCCGTCCGTCCTGGCCATCAGGGACGCGCTGATCGACAGATCCCACGTCGATTGGGTGGTCATTCTGACCGATCGGACGTCGGCGGAGATCCCTGTCGGAGTGCTCGAGCACCTAGTTGCCGGTCGGCTTTCGAACCTCGACCCGTGGCCGGTTCTCCGACAACTGTTCGGGGCAGCACACCAGGAGTTCGATCTTCTCGGGCTGAACAACGACTGCGCTCGCGCCGTGCTCCGGGAGCTGCACACCGCTCGCGTCACACCGGCCCCGGACGGTGTTCTGACGACCGATCACCTGTTCACGGTGCTCGCTCGCGAGAAATTCGGCCTCGACCCTGCAGGACTCACGCCCCACAGCCTCGCCCGGTGGTCGATGAACCCCGCCGCGACAACTCGGTTCGATACTTGGAAAACAGCCACTGACGCTGCGCTGCTCGAGCAGCTCCTGCGATGGATCGCTCGATCACTCGGGCCGCTCGGAGAGCCCATCGCACAGCTGATCAGGCAGTCCGGACCGTCCGATGTCGTCCCGGTGGGTCTCGTCGCAGCACTGCTGGACACCGGAAGTTCGGCCTCGGCGGCATTTCCTGTTCCGTACGAGAAGTCGATCCGAGTGCGCACGCTTCTCGACGTCTTCGTCGGCGGTTCGATCCAGCTGTCCGAAAGCCACCTGACTGCCTGGGGGAACACAGCGACGTTGGCGGTATCCGGTCCCGATGTTCCGGCCAGCACCATTCGCCGCGCCGAGTCGCTGGTGGACGGATTCGACGCGGCTGCTCTGGTGGGAAGGTCGGATGTTCTGCCATCGGCGTTGCGACCCCGGATCGACCGCTTTGCCGAGGCACTTGCCGCGGCGATCGACTCCTCCGACCTGAGCGAAGTGGAGAACGCGTGGGCGAACGTGGTCGCACACCGGTCGGCGCAGCCCGATTCCACCGATGCACCGCGCGATGTGCGAGTCGGCGCCGCCGCTGTCAGGCTGCTCCGCTACCTGAAGTCTCCCAGCACAGAACCCGATACCCTGCCCGGATGGCTCTCTGCGTACCGGTCCGAGTTGTCCTGGGTGGACGGCGCAGTCAACGTCGCTTTCACCGGTGCGGACAACACAATGCTCGCGGCGGCAACCCACCGGATTGTCGAGGCCGCCCGTACCCAGCGAGGGCACTTCGATAGGTCCTTCGCTCGGCTTGTTGCCTCCAATGGCGTGCACCGCAGTTCTTCGCCGGGACTCTTGTTCATCGAAGATTTTCTCGACCGGGTCCTCGAACCTCTGACCGTTCCGCCACCGGGGGCCACCGGCCATACTCCGGGATCGCCGGCGACTCCGGTCCTCCTCGTCGTCTGCGATGGCATGAGCGCACCCGTCGCCAACGACGTCGTCTCCGATGCACTTCGCCGCTATCGCCCGCAATGGCAGGAGTGCGAACTCGAAGATGCCGTCGGAGTACGAGCGGCGCTTGCCGTACTACCGACCGTCACGAAATTCTCGAGGTGCTCGCTGCTGTCCGGCGCCCTGGCGACCGGCACTCAGGGCACCGAACGGCACAATTTCAATGCCTGGCTGCAGCGTAACGGTCTCCCCGCGTCAGGTCAGGTGCTGTTCCACAAGGCCGATATGGACGCGGTGTCGCGTGGGCATGCCCTCGCCACCGAGGTACGAACTGCACTGGAAGACACCGAGCGACGTCCCGTAGTGGCGTGCGTGCTCAACGACATCGACGATGCCCTCGACAGGTCCGACCCGATCGGAACCTCGTGGTCGACGTCGAGTTTCAAACATCTCGATGCCTTGTTGGCTGCTGCCGCCGTCGTCGGAAGAACGGTAGTGCTCACGAGCGATCACGGCCATGTGGTGGAGCGCCGTGAGCACCCCAGCGTTCAGCGTGGAACCCGTGAATCCGCGCGATACCGAGGCTTGTCGGAGGCCGATCCCGCCTCCGTTCACGCGGACGAGGTCATCGTGCAGGGCGAACGCGTCTTGACAGACCACAACCGAGCCGTGCTGGCTGTCGACGAGCACGTGCGCTACACCGGTCTCAAAGCCGGCTATCACGGAGGCGCGGCTCTGTCCGAGGCCGTGATTCCGGTGAGCATTCTCGTCAACGGTGCCGTGCCTCAGCACTTGGGTCTGGTGGAACGCCCCAATATGGCACCCGCGTGGTGGGACGCCGCGCGACCTGCAATCACTGTCGTGGACACGGCTCCACCGGTACGGCCGCGCTCGAAGAAGCAGGTACCACGTCCCGCGCCCACCGACACACTCTTCGACGTGGCCGAGCCGACGTCACCAGGTGACGCCAAGCCAGTGGGGGGCCGAGATCGCGTCGCCGACCTTCTCGGATCGCCCTTGTTCGCGCAGCAGTGCGCTGCGTTCCCTCCGCGCATCGCCAAACAGCAAATCGGTGCCCTACTGGTCAGGCTGATCCAGTCGAACGGCCGGATCACCCTGTCTCATGCTGCGTCGATCCTCGGTATCCAACCGGGTCGGGCACGTCGTGCGGTAGCCGCATTGAGTCAGGTGCTCAATGCCGATGGTGTCATAGCGTTGAGCGACAACGGGACAGAAGTGGAATTGTCCGCTGACCTCATGTTCGAGCAGTTCGGAGTAGCCCCATGACACTGTCACCGGTTCGTCGACGCGAGATTCTCCAAGCCCTACGCCAGGGAACGGTCCCGTCCGGAAATCTCGACGTCCTGGCGGTCGGGATCGACAAGTTCGAGGCAACGGTCAATGAGGAGCTCGACGCGGTCTCTGCTGGTGGCTCCATTTTCAAAGCTGTTCGAGGAGAGTACGGTTCGGGCAAGACCTTCTACGCGCGGTGGCTTCAGCAGCAAGCGCTCAAACGAGGAATGGCCGTCGCGGAGGTGCAGATCAGCGAGGTCGAAACCCCGCTGCACAAGCTGGAGACCGTGTACCGCCGCACCACGGAATCACTGCGCACGTCGAGTTTCGCGCCGTCCGCATTTCGGGGCGTCTTGGATTCGTGGTTGTACGGGATCGAGGAGGACGCCGCTACGGCAGCGGGTACGAGCGAGGCAACATCGGAGCAGGTCGAGGCCCTCCTGGAAACGCGACTGTCTGCCGTCGCCGCCGTCACACCGATCTATCCGATGGTCTTGCGTGCGTATCGTGACTGCCTCGAGCGCGACGACACAGCGACGGCTGATGCCCTCGTCGCGTGGCTCGGTGGTCAACCGCACGTGAGCGCTGCAGCCAAGCGGGCTGCCGGGGTGCGACAGGACGTCGATCACTTCCTGGCCATGGGCTTCCTTCAGGGTCTTCTCGCTGTACTCAAGGGCGCTCGGCACCCCGGCCTGTTACTGGTGATCGACGAGGTCGAAACGTTGCAGCGCATGCGGTCGGACACGCGCGAGAAAGCTCTGAATGCTCTGCGGCAGTGGATCGACGAGTTGGACACCGGTCGCTACCCCGGCCTGTACTTGGTGATCACGGGAACTCCGGCCTTCTTCGACGGGCGTATGGGTGTGCAGTCCCTCCCGCCTCTCGCGCAGCGACTGCACACCGATTTCACAGGACCTGCTCGATTCGACAATCCGAGGGCGCCACAAATTCGACTCAGCGCATTCGACCTCGAGAAGCTTGTGGAGGTGGGTGTACGGGTGCGAAACGTCTACCGCGACGGCGCCTCGTCGCCGGCTCGAATCGATGCCATGGTGGACGACGCGTACATCTCCGTCTTGGCGAGCGCCGTCGCGGGAAAGCTTGGAGGCCAGGTCGGGACGTCTCCTCGCCTGTTTCTGAAAAAAATTGTTCTGGATGTGCTCGACAAGGTCGACCAATTCGTGGATTTCGATCCGAGGCGCGACTACTCGCTCACTGTGACGGACTCCGAGATGACCGACACCGAACGGCACGCGGCGTCCGCCGACGAGGTAGAGCTGTGAGTGGTTTCGACCTTCTCGATCCGGTGATTCAGCACCACGTCGTCAACAGCCTCGGGTGGCAGGAATTGCGCCCTCTCCAGGACTCGGCGGTTCGACCCGTACTCGACGGCGAAGACGCGATTCTTCTGGCACCGACGGCCGGGGGCAAGACGGAAGCAGCGCTGTTTCCACTGTTGAGTCGAATGTCGGCACAGCGCTGGCAGGGGTTGTCCGTCCTCTACCTCTGTCCGTTGAAGGCGCTGCTGAACAACCTGCAACCGCGCGTAGCGACATATTCCGCGTGGACCGGCCACACCGCCGCGACGTGGCACGGTGACGTAACCGCAGCCAAGCGCGCCGCCATCATGCGCGATCGACCCGACGTCCTCCTCACTACGCCCGAGTCACTGGAATCGATTCTGGTCTCCCGGTCCGTCGATGCCGAACAGCTGTTCGGCAACCTCCAGGCGGTGGTGATCGACGAAGTGCACGCCTTCGCCGGGGACGATCGGGGATGGCATCTGCTGGCCGTGTTGGCCCGAATCGAAAGCCTGCTGGGGCGCCCGCTCCAGCGCATCGGCATGTCCGCCACCGTCGGTAACCCGACAGAGCTCCTCCAGTGGCTGCAGTCCGCCGACACCACCCGCGTCGGCAGCGTCATTGCACCGGAGGTACCCACCAATGCCATTGCAGCCATGGAGACGTCACTCGTCGTTCGCGAGGGATCTATCCTGCCAGCCTTGGCGTCGGTCGATGTCACCGTCGATTACGTAGGGAGTGTCGAGAACGCGGTCAAAGTCATCGCCGCACTCCACCACGGAGAGAAGCGACTCGTCTTCGTCGACTCACGTCGACTTGCAGAAGAATTAGGGGAGGGTTTGCATGACGCAGGCATCACCGTTTTCCTCTCACACTCGTCACTGTCCGCTACGGAGCGTCGACGCTCCGAGGAGGCCTTCGCGGACGCGCGCGACTGCGTGATCGTTGCGACCTCCACGCTGGAGCTCGGTATCGATGTCGGCGACCTCGATCGAGTGATTCAGATCAACGCTCCGAGGACCGTCTCCTCGTTCTTGCAGCGACTCGGGCGAACCGGAAGGCGTCCTGGAACGTCCCGCAACTGCTTGTTCCTCGCGCTCGATTCGAGCAATCTCGTATCCGTTCTGGGGATGCTGATGTGTTGGAGCGCAGGCTGGGTCGAGCCCGTGACGCCGCCCGTGGCTCCTCGCCACATCGCGGCTCAGCAGGTACTCGCCTACGCACTGCAACACCACAAGATCCCACTGACTGACTGGAAGAAGCCTTGGGGCACGCTCCCACTGTTCGATTCGACGGCCCAGCAAGCGTTCGACTACCTGCTCGAGGAGAAGTTCCTCGAACGTGACGGAGGGATCGCATTCATCGGGCCGGCGGCAGAGCAGAGGTTCGGTCGACGCCATTTCATGGACCTTCTGGCAGTATTCACCGCCGCACCACAATTCACCGTGATGGCAGGGCGAAACGACATCGGTTTCGTGGAGACCGAGGTTCTCACCGAATCCGTCGAGGGACCCCGAGTTTTGCTGCTCGGCGGACGCTCGTGGTTGGTCACGCACATCGACTGGAAAAGACGGCTCTGCTACGTCGAATCCACGACGGTCACCGGACGTGCCAAGTGGGGATCAGCAGGAGAAGGCGCGTCTTTCCCGATCGCCAGGGGCATGCGAGCGGTGATACTGGGCGCTGCCCCCGCCGGGGTGACATTGACCCGGCGAGCACGCGATGACATCGAAGGAACCCGCGCAGACCGGAATGTGGCCGTGTCGTCGGACGCTCTGGTCATCACGCGCGACGGAGGTGACTGGAGGTGGTGGACATGGGCGGGATCGAGGGCGAACCGAACCCTGTCGGCATGGTTGCCCGACCTGGTGCCACCGCGTCAGAGCGCACGCAGCGATTACATCCGGCTCCACTCCGATCTCGACCCGCGGCAGATCAGCGACGCTCTGGCTGCAGCACGTCGGCCCGATGCACCGAAGCCACTCCCTTTCGTCGATCCGAAAGCTGTCCGGGGGCTGAAGTTCTCCGCGGCACTTCCTGACAAGCTTGCAGCACTGACGCTGTCCTCCCGGCTGCTGGACAGCGAATCCGCGAACATGGTCCTCACCGATCCGGTACAGATTCACTCTGTGCACTAGTCACGACCGGCTGGGAACTCCGAACTCCTCGAACATCAATCTCTCATGCAGTACGACTTCCACCCCATTCTCTTCCAGAAGCGTGGCACCCTCGCCGTTGATGACCTGACTCAGAACGGCGATTGCTTGGCGAACCCGTGAGACTCGGATTCCGAGAAGCTGCGCCACGGTATCGAATGGGAGCCGTCCGTTCGAGGTGATCGCGGCGGACAGCAGGATCCCGATCGACATCGGTGAGAACCGTGGCGCAAACCTCTCGTATCGCGCCATGAATTCGTGGTCCGAAACGACAGCGGCGATGCGTTCGTCGACGCCCTGTTCGGCGACTGCGGGGAACGCGATGTCGACGCGAGGCGTCGATTCTGCTGTGACATTGGCGGGAGACGGTGGCTCGATTGCAGACGGGATGCCTGGATTCAGACCGAACGTGTCGATCAGCAGTTCGACGAGCTGCTCTGCCATCGGGCGATCGAGTTGGAAAGACTGGCTACTCTTCGGTGCAGACATACGGTTGTCGGAACCGAAGGTCGACAGGTGGATCAACGTGTCGCCTGCGCCGTCGCGGATGACTGCGAACTGGCAATCGACCTCGGTCGGGTGTGCCTTCACCCGTTGATTGCTCGGAGCTATCGAACGAACCTTTGCCATTACGAATCAGCCGAGGCGAGGATGGCGTCGCCGTCCGAAGTCGGGGGAAGTCCGCGTCGCAATCTCTCGACTGCATTGGAAACGCGGCCTTGGCCGTCAAGCGAGATATTCCTGCGCACGAATGCATCGATCTGTTCCGGCGGAGACGACACTCGGACTGCGTCCACAAGTACTTCCCAGGTCTCGTAGTCCGATGGATCGGCGAAACTGATGACACCGATTCCATGCTCTGCGGCCGTTGCAACCACCTGCTGCACACCCCTTTTCAAAGAATCGGACAGGACCGCCGGGATGTGGACGGCAACGAACGCGTGCGTTGCAGAGCGCCGGTGAGCCAGTGCCTCGTATACCGCCAGCACATTGACCTGATCAGCAGGCTTGACCTCGAAAGTAATCACGTCGAAGAGAAGATCCGGAACGAAGTCGAACGTGGTGACACCGACTGCCACGAGATCAGGGCGCGTCCACTTCCCACCTGTCTTCCTGCTCCCGAGGTTGGCCACGTCCTCCACTGCGATCGGTTCGAATCCGCGATCCGCTCCCCACGCGCCTCTCAATGTCTCCAGCATCGGTGCATAGAGGTTCGACTCGGCCACCGGCGGCGTGACGACCGCGATCCCCCGGTTCGAATCCATCTCGATGTCGGACTCGTCCGCCGCGGGGGCTCGCTTGATGGCACCGCCACCACCCGGTGCTCGCAGAATCAAACGCTTCGCCAGCAAGCCGTCCTTGGCTCTTCCGTATCGGTTCTTGGGAAAGCCCAGGCGTGTACGGGCCGAGACGTTTCCGATGGCCGAACCATCTTCGGGGGTAATCGTGAACAATCGATATTCATCGTGGGTGAGCTGAAGTTGCGTCATGCGCCCTGCTTCCTTGTGATGTCCTGCTGCCCTGTGGCCGCGAGGGCGCGAACGCGCTCGATCGCTGCTTGCCGCATCCTGATGACCTCCTCGATTGCCACGCCCTCCATCCGAGCGATCTCGGCTACCGGACGAGGTGGTTCGCCTCCCAGTCCGAGCACGTCGATTACAACTCGCGCGTTCTTCGCGGGCAACGTCGCTGTGTATCGCAGGATCATGTCGAACCCGCCTGTCGTCTCGCCGGCGGTCTGCGTCGTCGCGTCTGCGCCGTTGCTCAATGCAGCTGGCGCGATGACTGCCAGCGTGGGTTCGATGAACGACGGCAGCTCGACTGGTCGGCGGGCAGGCTGGGCCGGCCTCTCGATCGGCCGCGACAGCCACTCGGTCAACAACCCCGCGGCGTCCTGTAGTGACACATCGACCTGCTCCTCCGCCACGTCGAGAAGCTGCTCCAGAAATGCCTCGTGAGCCCCCAGCGCCGGATCCTCCATGGTTCCCGGGACGTAGAGGATGACGAACGCGGCCGCGCGGCCGCCCGGTTTCGGACGGAGAACGCGGCCCATCCGCTGGATCATCTGGCGTCGCGAGCTGCTGCTCGCGATGATGACCCCGACATCGACGGCCGGAACGTCGATCCCTTCATCCAGCACACGCGGTGCCACGAGGTTGGTCAGCGCCCCAGCTCGGAACTGCTGGAGGACACGGGTTCGCGCGAGTCGGTCGAGCCCGCTGGAGTAAGCGCTGGACTTCACTCCGTGCTCACGGAGTACTACCGATCCGGCTTCCGCAGACGCCTTGGTCTCCGAGAACACGATCGATCGGTCCGACTGCGCCAGCGCGGGCGCGAGAACAGCGAGCGCACTCAGCTTGCCCGCGCAGTCGGCGAGCAGACTCCGCCGCTTGCTGAACGCCGACATGTAGCGACCGGCCAGCCGCCCCTCGGGCAGATCTCGCTGCTCGGACAGGACAGCAACATCCTTCATGAAGGCCCCGAAAGGTGCAGCTGTGCAGCCATACTGAGCGACGAGCTGCTGTCGAGCGTCTTGAGCGACGGCGTCGTGCTCGTCGAATTTCCGACGCTCGTCTGGCGTGAACTCCACCGCGACCGTCATGACCCGCACCGGGGCCAGGACGTTGTCCCGCCGCCCCCGCGCGAAGTCGCACCCTGCGATCGTCGTCTCGAAATACGGCCGGATGTAGGTGTCGACGCCCTCGTCCTGACGTTCCAGTGTCGCGGTCAACCCCAACCGGTGGTCGAAGCGATCGCTGAAGACTCGCGCGAACCCGTCGGTGCCGTATCGGTGCACCTCGTCCGCAACGAGCAGCGCACCGGGTCGGGGTTGCGGGGCACCCCTCATGATCGCCGATTGAATGGTGCTGATCAGGATGCTGCTGTGCCGGAAGTCGTCCTTGTGGCCGTTCCCGCGCCTGCCCACGGACACCGAAGGAAGCAAATTCTTTATCTCGATGAACCACTGTTCGAGAAGGTCGATCGTCGGAACCACCACGAGAACCTGCTGGTTCATGCTCCGCGCGGCCAGCATCGCTGCGACGCCGACCCGCGTCTTTCCCGTCCCGGTGACCGCTTCGACAATGCCGCGGGACCCCGCAGCACGCCAGGCCTCGAACGCTTCTTTCTGCCAGGGACGCAACTCGGTCATGCGGCGTCCTCCGGTCGAACCCACTCGGCGACGCCGTCCCGTCGTTGGCGGCGAACCAACTTCCCGGCCCGTTCGAGGTCTCCCAACATCTCCGTAGCAACGACGGGTGTCAGTCCAGTGACCAGAGAGCACCGCCGGACCGTGAGAGGTTCGCCGGGGCGAGCCGCAGCAACCGCGACCACGCGGCCCGTTGCTAACGACGCCGGGGGCAGCGCGGCCAACTTTGCCTGCACGTCACGCGGAAGAGACTCGATTCCGGACGTGGGCACGGGTGTCACCGCCGGCGGTGACACGGCCTTCTGCACTCGTCGGGGCATCACGGCGGGCGAAGGCCGCGACGCCACGGGGGCCGTTGCGGCCTTGGGCGGCGAGTGCCGAGACGTGCCGTACCGTGAGTCGACTCGAATGGGCGCGGAGCCATCGAAACGCGGCGGCCGCGTCTCGCCGGGTTCCATCTCGGCAGGCGGCATCGTGTCCGGCGCACGTCGGGTGGTCACCGTCGGGGGCAGTGGGGCAACCTCGACGACGGCGGGGATAGCCGCCTCGACGACCGGCGGCTCCTCCGGTTCCTCGTCGTCCTCGACCGCCGTGAGCGCGACCGGCTGCCAATTGCCTGCCCGCCGCTCCTGGTCGATGCTGACCTCACCGGGGAGGATCCCCAGCGAATCGAGAGCCTCGACGACCGGCCCCAGCGCCGTGGCCGGGTCGGCCATGAGGTCGGACGCGCGAACGCGCACGACGTTCCATCCGGCGCGGCGGAGGTCGGCCTCGCGATCGAAACGGAAAGCGATCGCATCGGCGGTCTGGTCCCGGTCGTCGTCGCACTGCACCGCCAACCGCGTTCCCGCTCCGGTGACCACCAGATCCAATTCCAGATCATTGATCGCAACGGACGGATTGACGTGATAGCCCTGGTCCCGCAACACGACGAACATCCGCTGGGCGGTCATCGACGCGAAGGCGGGGTGCGGCGAGCGCGGTTCGGGAACATCGGGCATGGGCGGCACGGGGACGGCCGGTAACGCCTGCACGTACGACAGCAACGATGCTCGAAGGTCGTTCGGCGACAACTCGTCCAGGCGGATCGAGTGAAACAGCCACAGCTGATCACGAGCGCGGCTGGCCGCCACGTTGAAGCTGCGCTGCCAGCGGGCGCTGGTCAGCGCATTGGTGACCGAGGTCGCGGCGACGACCATGGATACGAACACCACGTCACGCTCGTCGCCCTGAAAGTCTGCGGGCGTTCCCACACGCAGGCGCAGTTCCTCCCGCTGTTCCGCCGGAATGCGCTCGGCCAGAAGCGCTCTGATGAACTCCGCGTGGGCCTGGCTCTGCAGCACCACGACGCCGAACGTGAGGCCCTCGTAGTCCTGATCTGCCACACAGGCGAACAGCGCGTCGACCAGAGCGTGCGCCTCCGCCTCGTTGACGAGCGTGGTTCCGGTCCCGGCGGTGGCGGCATCCGACACGAACGTCGACCGCAGGGGCTTCAGACGATCGGCACCGAACTGACGAACGGGAACCAGCGGTGTGTCGCGGTAGAACTGAGTGGACGACCACTCGATGATTTCCGGCATCGAACGGAAGTGTTCCCGGAGCCGGACTCGCTGCGCGTAGCGGCTGCGGAGCAGGGAGAACAGGCTCGACCCGGGCCCGAAGTTGTTCCGCACGTGGATCGGCAGATCCGTCAGGTAGCTGTCCAGCCGTGCGAGAACTCGGTCCTCGCTTTCCTGCGGAACGAGGTTCGGTGCGCACTGCCGGTCGTCCCCGACCACGATGACGCGCGGAGCGAGCCACAAGAGGAAGAGGCTGCTGGGCTCGGCCTGGCTGGCCTCGTCGACGATCACCACGTCGAAGCTGTTCTGTACCGGCGGGATGGTCGACAGCACTTCGTTGATCGGCATGATCCAGGCAGGCACGGCACTCTGGGCTTCACCCATGGCCGTTCGGGCGGCTGCCCGATACCGCTGAGATCGCTTGCTCCGCGCATCTCCGATGTGGGCGACACTGTCCTGGTAGGTCCGCAGAGCCTGGACCTCCCGAGTTGTCATGCGCTGTAGACATTCACGCCACGCAGACTCCGCCGCGAGCGCAGCGGTCAGTGACGTCACCTCGGCGTCGGCCGCGTCGAAGTCGTCGTCCGCGTTCGGGTCCGCCGGGCGCGTGAGCCGCCGTTCCACCTGCTGGCGCGCCCACCGCCATGCCCACGCCTCGTCGAACTGCGTGGCCAGAGCCGGCCAGTCGGTTGTGCGATCGTCGACCATCAGCGTGCGCAGGCTGGGCGCTCCGAGGTCCACCCTGTCGAGAAGACCGTCGAGCTCGCACTGCTCACGCCACTCGTCTTGCGCTCGCTCGTAAGCACGCACGGCGTCGTCGAACTCGACTCGATCGGCGAGGCGGAGTGCGTCGGACAGCTGCAGCGCCTCGGGACTGTCCGCACCGTCGGTGGCCGCGTCGAACTCCTCGGCGTGGCCGACAAGCTGCGCACGCACGCTGCTGCTCTCCCCTGCGGTGACGACGGCGGTGAGACCGTCGAGCGCCGAGCGAACGTCGTCGACCGAGCGCAGCGCGAGTCGCCCGTCCAGCGCGGAGCCGAGCGACTCGATTGCAGCAGCGACCTTCTCGACGTCCGCGAGACGTCGCACTTCCGCCTCCACCCTGTCCGACGCATGCCGGTCGTTCGACACGGCCGACTGGTCGATCCCCAGGTCGGACAGAACCGACCGCGCCTCGTCGAGAAGAAGACGGTGACGGACGTGGTCGGCGACGGCGCGGTGCTCAGCGGCGGTCCGAGGCGTGCAGCCGTCGATCAGGACCTCGACACCCAACTGAGCCACCGCGGCGAGCTCTCGCGGTGTCCGGAGGCGTCGCAATCCCCTCCCGTCGGCCAGAGCACGAGCAGCCGAGTCGTACGCCTCGACGATCTCTCGCCGGACGTGGTCGATCGTGACCACGGCTGAGCCGAGGCGCTGTTCGCACTCTCGCGCCGACTCCACGATTTGTTCGAGGTCACTCACGGCGGTTCGGACAGAACGCCGCCGACCTGCCAGGTCCTCGTCGAGCACGCGGTGCAGATCAGCGTCGAGGCCCTGCGCCTGGCTCAGGATGCGACGTGCCAGCGCCGCGTGCTGACGCGCCTCGGTCGGACGGAGATCAGCGAGAAGCGTCGGCTGCGACGCACGGCCGGCCCGGTCGAGCAGGCGTCGGATCGTCGCAGCGGGCGGGAGGACGTCGGCGAGTGGCGGCAGAGTCTGCGCACGGCGGTCACCGCGGTGTTCTTCGCTGGTGACGAGCAGCGTGGCAAGAGAGCGGAACTCGTCGGACGTGATCGGTGGGCGTTCGTCGTGAATTGGACCGGGTATCCACCCGAGTACGTCCGCACGCTGTCCGAGTTCGTCGAGAATCTGGGCCAACGTTCCTGTGTAGCGGCCTCCGATCCGGTGCTGTTCCGCCTCGGCGAGGCGCGCGGACACAGCGCGCTCCTTCACGACGTGCCGGCGATGGTAAGCACCGTGACGGCGTCGAGTCAGATCGTCGATGCGGCGGTCCGCGGTAGCGGGTTCGTAGTTCTCCAGTCGATCGGCGATCACGGACACGCTGTGGTCGAGTTCGGCAGAACCGCCGCGGGCGAGGTCGGTCACCGAGACGCACAGGTCCTGCAGTTCCACAGGGAGCTTGTCCCGCAGAACACGGAGAGCTTGAGCCTTCTCGCTGGTCACCAGGACCCGCTTGCCCTGCGCCAGCATCGCGGACATCACATTGGCGATCGTGTGGGTCTTCCCGGTACCGGGGGGACCTTCGACGACGACTCCCGTGTCGAGAGCAAGCTTCTCCATGATGCTGCCCTGAGCTCGATTGACCGCCAGCGGGAACAGCGTTTCCGTCGTCGCGTCGTTCGAGGTGGTCGACAGCCAGTCCAGCCGATCGGTGGAACCGATGCTCTCGACCAGTTGCTGTAACCCGAGCGGGACCGGTGCGCCGGCCTCCATCTCCGCGATCATGGCGTCGAAATAGGACACGAGGGCGAACCCCGAACGGCGCCGGAGCAGCAACGCGGGAGATTCCCGCACCGTGCCGCGGCGATTCGCCGGCGGCATGTCCAGAGCACCGACGTATCGCACTCCATTCGTCATCGACGCCCACTCACGCAGGACGACGGATGCGTCTGTAGACAGTGGAGTCGACACGGTCTCTCTGAGGGTGGACGCGACTCGGTCGGTCGACTTCGCGTCGAACCCCGGCAGTCCCGAGAGCACCTGCCTGTCCTCGAGTCGGGCGCTACTACCGAGCGTGGGACGAACGACCAGGTCACCGGTCGCGTCGTCGCGCACGATCTCGACAGGCTGCGTCACCAGGTGGGTGTCGACGGGAACCCCGGCCACTGTGGTCGTCAGCAGGCCGGACGCGAGGACGACTTCGACCGTTTCGGGCTGGGTGAGAACCTCTTCCCGCATGCGGTCGATGGAGAGGTACAGCGCGGCGAAGGGGCGGTCCCGGCCGTCATTCGCAGCCCACTGGGTCCACGTCTGCAACCATTGGTCGGCCGCGGCTCGATGGTCGCGAGAAATCGTATGGTCTATCGAGGGCCGCTGTCGCGCGTCGTCCCACGAACCACTGACGTACGAGGTCCACTCCGGCGACGGTGCAGGCGGCGACTGGACACTGACCCGAGGAACCCGGACGGCGGCCTGTCCCGGCGCGGCGTCGCGATCGATCTCGAGCCGACGGTCCGGGCGATACAGCCACTCGAGCCGCGTGGTGGGTCCGTACGCACGGACGGGCTTGGAGCGCGCAGCGACCGTCTCGCGCAGGAATTCCAGCAGCCGACGCACCCGAGCGCGGACCTCGGCATTACCACTATCGACCACTGCGCTCCTGTTCACGTTGCGTCGGGGCCAATGTAGCGGGAGACCCCGACAAACAGGTCACGAGGTTCGCTTCCCCGGGTCCGCCGGTCATGGTCGAATCCGTCGTATGGAGCACGACACTCTTCCGACAGCACCACGTGCCCTCGCATCCGACGTGGTGCGCTCTCGTCGAGCGCGTCGTATCCGTGAACCGCACGTCGAACCAATCAACCACTTGATCGATCGCATTGCGCACGAGACCGGAAATTCCCGGTTGCCGTATCTGGATCCCACGGTCGGCGGGGTCGAGGCGGAACTGCTGTACGTGTTGAAAGCCCGTGAAGCCGACGCCGATCCCGACCGAGACGGCGTTCGCTTCCTGAGCCTGGACAACGACGACGTCGGTGCGGCGATTATGTTCGAATCGGCGGCCAGCAACGGTATCCGCAGGGAACGGTGCGCGGCCTGGAACATCTGCCCGTTCCCGATCGTGGGCTCGAATCCGTCGTCGTGGGAGTTGCAGCAATCGGTGCCGTATCACGTCGAACTCGTGAAGCTGTTGCCCCGCCTTCGGGTCGTCGTCCTTCTGGGCAGACCAGCGAGGGACGGGTGGAGCAGCAGGAGATTCGGGGTTCCGCGAGACGTCGCGGTCGTCGCCGGGGCGTCCTCCGCACGGCCGGGGATCTACACCCCTGCGAACCGGCAGAGCTTCGAGAGCGCTATGCGTCGTGCAGCCGAACTGCTGACCTGATCGGCTCGCTATCGACGTTGCCTCTGATGGACCTGTGGCTCGATGCGCGTCGAGGGTCAGCGGGCGCGTTCCAGTTTCAGAGGGAGCGGCTTGGCGTGCACCACGACGAGCTCCTTGTTCGCACGAGTCAGCGAGGTGTAGAGGGGGCCCCATCTGCGGAGATTCTTGGTGAAATCGGTTGGCTCGACCACGACCACGGCGTCGAACTCGAGCCCACGAGACGAGTCGGCATCGTGGACCTCGACCTTGCTTTCGCCGTCGGACCACGTCGCACCACGCGTGTGCGACCAGCCCCTTGCTTTCAAACGGCTGCGCACGGCTGTCCGGTCATGACCGATCAGCGCGACCGTTCCATTCGCGTGATGTGCGACCAGTTGCTTCACCACGCGCAGCGTGGTCGCGCCCAGTTCGGACGTGCGAGTGGCTAAGACCCGCGGACTCGGACCGTCCGTCACCAACGCTTGGGTCGCCCCCGATTCTCGCGGAAGCAACCGTGACGCGAAGTCGAGGATGGGCTGAGTCGACCTGTAGCCGCGCTCCAGTCGGCGACGGGAGTAATCCCCGTGCTCGACCTCCAGAATCTCCAACACCGCCTCCCAATTCGGTGGCGTGTGGTCCGACCGTCGTTGGTCAAGGTCGCCGAGAAGGGTGTACTGGCGCGTCTCGTTCAACCGGTGAATAAAGAACCATTCCAGTGGGGTCAGATCCTGAGCCTCGTCGACGATGATGTGCTCGATGTTCGCGTAGACGGGATTTGGCTCGACGGCCCAGCGCAGGATGGCCAGCAGCGGCAGATAAGCGCGGGTCATCACTGCGCGGGCGAACGGCGGCAGCTGGCCGAGGTATCGACGCCAGTCCGCGGCATCGCGCGTGGCGTTGGATACCGTTGCCTGCCGCAATTGGTCGTAGGCATGTCTGACCGTCAGTCGATCGTCGTGATGAGCACGCGCTCTGGTCACCGCAGCCAACGCGAACCGCCCCAGTTCACTCTGTGCGTCTCGCCAACTTCGTGTCGGCGACCCGGTTGGTTCCGTCGCCAGCCCGGCCACGTCGCACATCAGGGCAGGGATTGCCCGGACACGAATGCGGTCGGCGTCGTCGGAAAGTGCCGATACCTGGGCCGACACGTGCGTCACGTAGCCCTCCGTCGGCCCGAGCAGGAGGACGTTTCCATCCATCGCATTCTCCGGTGGAGTGTCTCCGCTGACGACATACGCTGCGCGATGAACGGCAACGACAGTCTTCCCGCTCCCGGGCGGACCCTCGATCAGCGTGGTGTGCATGGCGGGCTTCGTTGCCAAGTCGTACTGCTCGCCCTGCAAGGTCGCGAGATGCGATGCGAGGGCGATCTTCTTGGGGAGCGCCAAGCTCGCGTGCAGTGCGGCGGAGTTGCGGAGCCCCCTGCCCTGCGCTCGTTCGACCACGTGATGACTCTCGATGCGCTGGTCCTCGTGCGGGGGTCGACCACTGCGCGTCCTTGGAACGGCCAGTGGGGGTCGCCGGTTCGCCCGCCTGTCGTCGGCATCGATATCCGCATGTTCGACGACATGACTGCCGGTGTCATCGACGTACGTGGACACCTCACCGTTCTCGTAGAACAGGGTCCGTACGCGGTTCACCGTCCGACACAGGTCGTGGTGATCCGCCCCGTTGAAGAACGCACACGCCACGGGTGCCGTCCAGTTGAAGACCTCGACGTCTCGCAGTTCTGCGTGCGCGCTACCGACGAAGAAGCTCGTGCGCCCGTTCAGAACGTCCATGTCCGCCTCGGCCAATTCCACCCGACCGAGGAGAACGGCATCGATCTTGCGCGGCCGCGTCGGCAGACCCGAGCCCGTCCACAGGCCATTGCGAGGTCCCGCATAGCGAACGGATTCCGACGAACGAACGGCGAGTTCTCGTTCGTACTCACGATGAACTCGGCGCATGGCGTCGAGCTCCAGTCCGTTGCTCGAGCTCAATATCCGCTCGCCTTGCTCACCAGAACGTCATCGCGCGTGCAGGTCCAGCCGTGGCGCCGGAGAGCCTCCAGAATCTCGTCCTCGTCGGCAGCATCGAGGTGCAGGTACGAGCCGCTGTGGACGCTGTCTTCCGTCCGGCCGAACTTCTCGCGCACCGATGCCGGCACGTCTCGAAGCATGTCGCGTGCGGGCCACGCCGGCCAATTGCCGTCAGCATGACCCGGAACTGCGTCGAGATCGTACGGCTCGTCGTCTGCAGGAACATCGACCTCGCCCGCGTCGAATTGCTCGACGACCCCGGACCAGGTGTCCGAGCTCAAGTTTTGCTTTGCATCACCCCAGGTCGCGAAATCCGACCGCAGAATCGAAAGCTGTTCGGCGCGAGCCTTCGGTATGAAGACCAGCGCACCATCGACATCACCGTAGACATAGTCGGTCATGCAACGAGCCTGTCACGGACTGACGGTCCACGGATGGTATTCGAACTGATTCGCGGCGCACCCATGCGGCGGCGAGTTCGGCCACGTCGTGCGGCCTCAGATCCCCAGTCGCGCAGCCAACTCCGCCCCACCCACATCTCGGATGTAAGCCGGATCCCCGCACACCACCAACTGGTCTCGCGCTCTCGACAGTCCGACATAGAGACGCTCTCGTGACCGATCCCGCCCGCCTGACTCGTTCACCGCGAGTACGACCGCTCGGCGTTCGAGACCCTTGAATCCGAGAACGTGCCCGTAGAACACCTGATCGTGGTCCCAGAAGCTGTTCCAGTACTCGGCCTGCCCCTCTGCCTGACGTGAGACCTGCTCGGGGTGCCGAGTACCGGTCGTCAGGAGCGCGACATCCTGCTCCCTCCACCCCGACTCCAACAACACGTCGATCTGGTCGTCCGCATGGTCCAGTGCATCTACCGCCGAGCACGCCACCATCGTTACCGCGGGTCCGTCCCCACCCAGCAAGCGCATGCGTTGTCCGGCGAGTGGACCGAAGCACGTCGCGATCTGTTTGGTGTTCCGGATGTTCTGATCGAGCACGATCGGCACGAGGTCCAGCGGCGGAGTGCCGTGCCGGTCGAACACGCGTTGCGCCTCGTCGCTGAAGAGGTAGATGGAGCCGTCCTCTGCACTCCGGAGGGATTCGACCACAGGACTCCACCACGCATCGGCGAAATCCTGCGCCTCGTCGACGACCACGGCGTCGAATTTACGGCCCGGGGCGAGAGCGGCGGCCAAGTCGGCCATCTGGGCGGGCAGGTCCTCTTCCCAGAACTTCACGCTCTCGGCGGTCCGGACCGACTCGTCGGGACCCGTCGCCGCGCCCCACTGCATGCCCAATGCGTGGAACTCGCCGACGTACGCGGGTCGTTCCTTGCGCGGCCACGTCGCGGTCAGCCGCTTGAGATACGACGCCAGACCGTGCGAGTAACACAGAAGCGCGACGCGCTTACCCTCCTTCTGCAGGCGGCGGGTCTGCTCGAGCGCGAGAAACGTCTTCCCGCTGCCGGCGCCGCCACGGATCTCGACACGCTTCAGCAGCCTGGTGGCCTGCAGGATGACCGCTTGCTGCGCGGTCAACGTCTCCGCGGCGTCCTCGTTCGCGATGGCTCGCGAGAGGACGTCCTTCTGCGGCAACCCTCGCCCACCGAGCACCGCCAGCAATTGTTCACCAGATCGTGGATCAAGGGTGCCGTCCGACTTGTGACGCAGAATGGAACGCAGCGAGTGCCCGAGCCGAGACACAGCCCCGTCCGATCGACGACGCTCCACCGTGGGCAGTCGGGGAGCGAGAAGTCCTGCTGCAGTTCGGTGTTCGGCAGGACGACGACATGGGTCCACGGGAACCCCTTGCCCAGCGTCCATCGTGGGTCGTCCTCCACGTAGGTCCGGAGCGCGTACTTCGCTTCTCGTACCTGTGCGACAGGGTCGATCGCGTGGTCCATGCCTTGACGCGTCTGCACCCAGGTCGAGCCGTCGTGCGATACCTGCCCGCCCTTGACCTCCACACACACGACACCGAGACCGTCGAGGTGGACCACGAAGTCGATCTCGTAGTCCTTGTGGTGGTTGGTGACCCGCCGGTTCGACAGAACGATGTCGTGCTCGCCGAGCTGGTCGACGAGCGCTTCGTAGACGGTCCTCTCAGCACCGTTCACGAGCGAAGGGGGACCGGGAACATGCGGCATAGGACGAGGGTGCCATCTCGCAGCATCGGTGGTCGGATTTCCCGGCGCGGGATCCCGAATGCCGCAGCCAACTGGGGGGCGGCTCGCGTCCGGGTCTGCCGACTGTTACGCGAGTGTCTCGTACGACGCCTTGTGCAGTGCCGGAGAGTGGTAACGCCCGTAGGGTGATCGCGAACCGCGAAGGGCGTCGACCAGAACAGCGGACGCGAAACGCCACGGGATGTTCTCTGGTGGCGCCGCCAGAGACCAGGTCAACGAGATGTCGTCACCCCCTGCCGCAACGTAACCATGCGTAGTGAAAGTGACCGAGGGAAAGTCGCGAATCAACTCATCGATCGACAGACCCGATTCGGCCTCGAGCGCGGAACGCGAGACGACCACAGTGACGTTCGGGTTCTCCCCTGCGGGCTTCGTAGCAGCACGAACGTACGCCACCTCTATCGCACCCACATTCACCGTGAAGAGCCGCTGCGAACCGGGCCCCGACTTCGTCGACGGCAGGCAGGTCACGCCCCAGTTCACTCCAGCGTCCGTGAACGAGTCCGGGACAGCCGATTCGATGAATGCGCCGAGCCAGCGCAGTACGGTTCCATCCGAATCGAGTCGGAGGAACTTGTCCACCTTCGTCTGCTGTTGAGAACTGTCAACTGCGTCGGCACCGACGTTCGGCACCACGTCAGCGACAGTGTCTTCCAGTTCATCGTCGAGAGTGACGCCTGCAGTCGCCCTCTCTACTGCCGCCTGCGCCGGAACGGGAGAGATATCGCGGTGGTCCGCCGACACGGACACCGCCGCCGCGAGTTGGGGGCAGTGCGAAATCTTGTAGCCGGACTGCCGCTTCCGCATCACGGCAAGAGCGTGGTGAGCTGCCGCGTCCGCAACGCCGGCTATGTCGAGTGCCGCCGACATCGTCGATACGTCATCGATCACGATGACCCGTTCATGCACTCCGGCAGATTTGTGCGCACGCGGGCCCAGCTTGACCCCCGGCGCGAGTTTCCGCCAGGCCCTGTCGCGCGTCAACCAGCTCTTCGGTATCCGGCTTCCGTCGACGAACATGCGAATTTCGAGCCGGTCCTCGTTTGGCGGGGACCACACATAGAACGTCTCGAGCGTGGCCATGGAGATGCACGTCAGGCGTGCTCGAGAGGAGCCGGGATAGCAACTGATCGTCCAGAAGGTGCCCTCGGTGCGAACCGGAACAGGAACACAGGTGCGCAGGTAGACGCCAACCGCATCAATGACCTCACTGCTGCGGGGATGCTGTTGCAAACGTGCGAACGACGATGCATGAGCAGCCAGGTGGTTGCTGTCGTACGGAGGAGGTGACGACAAGTCCGCCGCGTTGACGCCGGCTGGGTCTCGCAACCACGCGGATTGCTCCGCCGGAGCCATCACGTCATCGAAGACGCTCTCACCGGTCAAGGTCATGGCGTGTTCGCGATTGCGCAGGATGAAACTGTTCTTCTGGGCGTCGTGCACCAGCTTTCGCTCGACGGTCCGCAGTTCCATCGGGGTGCCGGCCATCTCACGCACTCGGAAAGCTCGAATGTCACCGTGGAGCCGGGAATGCTGTGCCAGCCGCGCACGCAGGTCGGTGGAGATGCCGATGTACGCCTCGTGATTCTCGGCTTCGAAAATGTACAGGCCATTGGTTTTCGGCGTCAGCTCGTCGAGCCGGTCACGGCTGTACCCCCGCTCGGCTCCGAAGCCGTTGTCGGTCGACCACCTCGCCAGGCGCGCGTCTCCACACCACATCGCAAATCCTCCCTCACACCGATCGATAACATAGCCGGTCTCGATACAGCAGACCCGACCTTACGGTCGATTTGTCGTAATCATGTGGCCGGTCACCGCTGGGCCGGCATCTCTAGTCACCGGCCCGCCCGACGCCGATCGTCATCGGAAAACCCTGCGGCCTTGCGCATCCCGTACGCCCGCTTCCGATCCTGGTAATCGGACACCGCAGAGAAGGCCGCGTTCACCCCTTCGGACGACGCGGCGTAGGTAAGCGACTTGTCCCTCGTGAAGCCCATCTGCGCCCCGGTTTCCACCGCGTCCATGTTGGCGCCCAGGAACACGAAATCCCACCCGTACTGCGATTCCTGCTGCTCGATCAAAGCGCGCACCTTCCGATGCGACCACTCGCGACTGGAGTTCTCGTGGCCGTCCGTCATCACGAGCACCGTGACCGATCCCGGTCGCCGCTGCTGTGGCAGTGCCGCCAGCGTCGACCCGACCTCGGTGACGAAGGTGCCCACCGCGTCGTACAACGCGGTCGACCCCCGCGGCAGCAGTTCGAGACCGCCCACTTCGTCGATGGGTTTCGATTCATAGACCATCTCGTATCGGTCGTCGAACTGCGCGAGCGTGACCACGGTCGAGCCGTCGTGTCCGCGCTCGGACTGGATGAAGCTGTCGAAACCGCCGCGAGTGTCGTCGGCAATCGACGCCATCGACCCGGAGCGATCGAGAAGGGCGGCCACGAGGGAGAGGGACGGATCGGTCATGAGGGCTCCTGACACGCGGTGCGATCGAATGCGGGACTGTAGAGCATGGGTCCGACATCGAATTCCTGGTCACCCGAGTGCGACGGTCACGCCACCCGAGAACAGGGAATCGTGCAGTTCGATCTCCGACGGAGAGACCCCGGTCGGGATGTCGAACACCAGGGTTGCGACCAGCGAGTTCCCTGGATTGATCTGCGAGAAGCCGAGATTCGGATCCTCGGTCACCGTGGCCACGGTGTCGGTGGAGTATTCCCGGCCCTGCGCGTCGAGCAGCTTCTGCGACGTGGTGTCGAACAACTGCTGCTCGTTGCCGATATTGGCGACATTCACAGTGACCAGCACGTACTCACCCTGCGGCGTCTGAGACGTGTATTGGTCCCCCACCGAGGTGACACCGCGTTCGACGTTCTGGACCACGAACTCGAACTTGCCGTCTCGTACCGCGGCCCCGATTCCCGGTGCCTGACCGCCCTCCGCGGGCTCCTCGCCGTTCGGCGCAGCCTGGGAGGTCGTGCTGTCGGCACCGCCCGACCCGCTCTCACCGCCACCGCCGGCCAGGTTGACGACGACGCCGATCACGATCAGCGCGCCGAGGACGGTGAGAATCTTGTGGCGCAAGAACCAGTTCTTCTTGGCGGGCGGCTGCTGCGGGTAGGGGTTCTGCGGAGGCTGAGTCATGGTGTTTCCTCTCGACACGTCGAGCACCGGTCGATGCTTCACGACGAGCACACCGCACCCAGCCCGCTCTCCACCTCGTCGAACCGGTCGACCTTTCTCGTCCTTTCGGGCGGATTCCGCGACCGAATAACCGACGACCGTGTCGGACGGTCCCCGTAACGTCGGCAAGGTGTCCACGACTGCAGCCACGGTTCGGCGTCGCGCCTGGACTGTCGGCGCGGTGACGCTCAGCCTGTTCTGCACGATCATGACGGTGGGCCTGGCCGGAATATCCGGTACTCCCGCGTGGAACGCCGGGCTGGGATTTGTCCTCAACGTCGCGGCGGCGGTGGCGCTGGTCTGGCGGCACGACAAGCCCTGGATCGTCCTGGCCATGTCGGTCGCCGGACCGCTGTTCTTTGCAACCGATGCCACGGCCGCGCTCATCACGTTGTACGCAGTCGGCGCCAGGGCGGGCGGGCGTCGCCTGGTCGGCGCGGCGGCGGCCGTGTACCTGGCCTGCGCGGTTTCGCTGACATACGACGCGTCCCGACGACGTGATTTCTCGGTATTGACCCTCGGCGTGAAGCAGGTCGAAGGTCAGCCCCCTCCGACCTGGTCGCTCCCGTGGTGGCTCCCAATGCTCGTCGCCGCGGTGCTCGTCGCCGTGGTCGTGGGCCTTTCGCAACTACGCAGAACGAAGTCCGACCTCGACGTGGCGGTCCGGTCGAGAAACGAAGCAACCGCGCAGTCTCGGCGTCTGCACGAAGACATGCTGATTCAGCAGGAACGTGCGCGCATCGCGCGCGACATGCACGACACGCTCGCAGCCGGCCTCAGCCGGATCTCGCTGCTCGCCGGCGGATTACAAGTCGGAAGTACCGACGGACCGGAGAAGGTCTCGAACACCTCGGCGCTGATCCGTGCCACTGCGCACGACTCCCTGGACGAGCTCAAACGCATCATCGGCGTTCTCCGTGGATCGGCGACCGGTGGCGCCGACGCCGGCCGGCGCAGCCTGGCGGGTATCGGCGACCTGGTCGATGCGGCGCGTTCGGCGGGATGTCGGGTGACCTTGATCCAGGACATCTTTCCGGGGACCGTCGGCGACCTGACCAGTCACACCGCGTATCGCATCGTCCAAGAGGCCCTCACCAACAGCCAAAAGCACGCACCCGGTTCGCCGCTGCAGATCACTGTCAGCGGTGCCGACACCGACGGCATCAGCCTGGTCGTGCGAAACCCGGCGGCGTCCGGGAGTCCAGGGCCGGGATCGCGGAGCGGGTTGGTCGGTCTGGCCGAACAAGCGCAGACGGCAGGCGGATGGGTGCGGTGGGATGTCCACGGTGGGGAGTTCGTCCTGTCGGCGTGGTTGCCCTGGTACTCGTGACCCGGCTCAGTTCGACTCGACGTCCACGACGGAATCTCTAGATCCAATGGGTCGGCCGTGTCGGTGTCGTTCGCTACGGTCGACGCATCATGGGTTCCGAAGCGCAGATTTCCGTTCTCGTTGTCGACGACGATGCATTCGTCCGGCGCGGAATGACAGACATCTTCGCGGCGACCACGGACATCGTCGTCGTGGGGTCGGTGTCCGACGGCGACGAGGTCCCCGCGGCTGTGGAGGCCACGCGCCCGCACGTCGTGCTGATGGACCTGATGATGGGACGTGTTGGCGGGCTCGACGCAACACGGACATTGATGACGATGCCGGATCCGCCGAAAGTCGTCGCGATGACGGCGATGGATGTCGACGACCTGGTGGTCGAAGCCGTCAAAGCCGGTGCCCACAGCTTCCTCAGCAAATCCGAGCCGCCCGAGACCTATCACCAATCGGTCCGGGCCGTCGCGGCCGGCAACACCCTCTTCTCCGAGGACTCGTTACGCCGCATCGTTCGACACTCACCGTCGCAGCGACCGACGGTCGCTCTGGACTCGCTGACGGATCGCGAGCGGGAAGTGCTGGCCGTCATGGCGTCCGGCGCCACGAATGCCGACATCGCGCGGCGGTTGTTCATGTCGGAGACGACGGTCAAGTCCCACCTCGCGTCGGTGAACCACAAGCTGC
This sequence comes from Rhodococcoides kroppenstedtii, assembly GCF_900111805.1. GTDB lineage: Bacteria > Actinomycetota > Actinomycetes > Mycobacteriales > Mycobacteriaceae > Rhodococcoides > Rhodococcoides kroppenstedtii. Next base: position 116,947 of record NZ_FOJN01000010.1, on the reverse strand, counting down.
GGGTGTCCAACCGAGTCGGAGCCGCACTCACGGCCTTTCGGTGCGGACTGGTCGAGTAGCTCGTGAGCAAGCAGCCGTTGGTGCGCCACGGCTGTCCAACGCGATCATTCGGGCTCTGCACCAGTCGCGATCCCGAGCGCGGCACGCTACAAAGACCTCCCTGTTACCGACGTCGCCGTGACACTGCAGCGAAGCGTCGACACGCGCGCCGACGATCCTCGTCGGAGAACCCCGCGATTCTTTGTGTACCAGCCTCCTGTTTTCGCATCTGATAGTGCGACACAGCGGAGAAGGCCGAGTCGATACCCGCAGACGACGCGTCGAACGTGAGTGACTTGTTTCGGGCGAAGCCCATCTTCGCCCCCGTCTCGACCGCGTCCATGTTGGCGCCCAGAAGGACGAAGTCCCAGCCGAACTTTGCTTCCTGCCGCTCGATGAGTCGGCGCACGTCGTCAAGCGACCATTGACGGCCAGCAACGGCATGCCCGGCCGTCAGAACCACAACGGTGACCGCCCCCGGCCGGTTCTCCGCCGTCAGTATCGAGTGAAGCGCATCCACCGCCGTGATCCATTTGCCCAATTCGTCGCACAACGCGGTTGGCCTTCGCGGAAACCCCTGGAGCCTTGTAAGTCCGGCCCCGCCGAAGGACTCCGCCTCGTAGTCCATCTCGAAGTAACCCGGCCCGTAGTCCGACTCGTCAGGGTCGTCGAGCTGCGCGAGTTCGACGATGGTCGAGCTCGATCGACGGCGCTCTGCCTGGGCGAAGCGGCTGAAGCCGCCGTACATGGCGTCGACGATCGACGGCCTCGACGCCGAGTGGTGAAGCAGAACGGAAACGAGTGAGTTCGAAGGACCGGTCATCGTGACTCCTGGGGTGCGGTGCGTCCGAGTGCACGGAACGTAGAGGATTGCTCCGACATCACGGACGGTCGTCGACTTCGCGCCACGGTGGCACCGTACGAGCGATGCGCAGATGCGGGACCTCGGACCAGGGGTCACCGTAGTTGTCGTACGGGTCCCCGAGTTCGGACAGCCGCTCCTCCCCCAGCGCGGTCAGGTTCGCCCTGAACACTTCGGTTCGGCCGAGGACCTCGGTATTCCCGTTCAGGTACCCGGCCTCCCCCTGGTACCCGTGCGCAATGCGGTGGAGCGCCTCGTCGACGGACACGTCCCACACCTCGAAACGGCCGTCGTCGGACCAGCCGCCCAGCTCGATCAACCCACGTGTTGCCAGATCTCGAACGACCTCCGCGACGTCGGGGGGAGCCGATGTTCGAGGAGTAATTCGCCCGGCAAAGAACAGGAACTCCCCGAACGACATCCAGTCCTCAGCCAGGGAGGAGAGTAGAAAATTCTCGAGTCGGATATCAGTCATTTCACATGCACTTTCACAATCGAACCGTCGGGATAGCGTATGTCCATTGTTGGACCTCCGGACTTGCTGTCTTGTCGGTACCGCAACTCGGTCCCGTCCGGCAAAACCACTCCGGTCCCGGGGTAACGTCCGACGTCGAGCACCCGCCCTTCAGAGGCCACTCTGTCGTAGATCGAAGCCACCTCCGCCGGAGTGTCCACCTGACGGAACGGCGGGTTCTTCCCTGGTTCAGTAGCCGACTGAACCGCCTCACGCACGCCAGCCTCGTCGATCGGGCCGGAACTTTCGAAGAATGCATTCGGAATGGCCTCGCGAATACTCTCCCACGCCTCGATTCCGAACCTGTCGACCAACGCGAATGCGATCGCTCCGGCCGACAGAACCCCCGCCGCAATCATGGCACTCACGGCCGCGTCCACAGCCCACGCGATACCGATCGCGACCGACAAGAAGGTCCGCGCACGAGTGTCGCCCAAGGTCCGCGACGCATCGTCGATCGACCGAGCGACCGACTCGTCCGCAGCCATCAAGGCCCGCACCTGCGACGAGACCACCGCGGCGTGCACCTCGACAGCGTCGGGTGGACCGGCCACCGACCACTCGGGGGTGACCGTGCAGCCCGCCGCCTCCGCGGCCAGAACGGCGTCCAGGAGCTGCGTCCGCGCGTGGTCGAGGGTCGCCTCGCCGTCACTGACCGCGCGTTCGAGCGCACGAGCTCCACGAGAGAGCTGCCGGGCAGCATCCACGTGGCGCTGGAGGCTGCGTGCCGCTGCATCCCCGGCTTCGCCGCTCCAAGCGCCACGCAGTTGCCCCAGACCGGTATCCAAGGCCGCGGCGCGAAGCTCGACGGAGAGCGCGACGTCGGCGATCCCGGTCGCGTCGCTCAGCAACGCCGCCGGTTCCCAGGCCTCTACGGTCGCTCTATCGAGAACGGCCTCAGAGACCGCCATGCACGACCCCACCGAGTCGGGTTGCATTCGCGGAGTCCACGGCGTCGTACCCGACCGCGGATTCCCCCACCGACCGGGCCGTCGCCGTAACGCCGGCAGCCAGCTCTGTCACCGCAGACGACAGACGCGTGTCCGCCCTCACCATCGCCGCTGCCGTGGCCGCGCCCGGCATCGCAACCACGGCACGCGCTGCGGGCACCGCGGTGAATCGTTCCGCCTCGACGAGAACGGTGCGACTGACGAACTGCATGGCCTCGATGTCAGCATCGACGAGCATCTCGCCTCACCCCCGAGGGTAGGACGCAGCACGGCCCCCGTCGGTTCCGCCAATCTGTGCGAGCGGACATCAGCCCGCGCGCAACACCTCGCGCAACGTCATCGCACGCCGCCCCGTCACCCGCTCCACATCCTCGCTCACCCGGCTCAACTCCCCCGACGCGATGGCGGTGTACGTCGACACCCACGCGTCGTTCTGCCAGTCCGGCGCGTTCCACCGCGCCCGCGACGCATACGCCTCCTGCAGAGTCTCGTCGTGGAACGTCACCGCCCGCCCCCGCACCTCGGCAATCGTGGCGGCCACCTCTGCCATGGTCAGTGCCTCGGGGCCGGTGAGGTCGTAGGACGTGCCGACGTGTGACGCGGGGTCGGTCAGCACCGCCGCGGCCACCCGCGCCACGTCCGCTCGGGCCACCAGCGACACCCGACCGTCGCCGGCGGGCCCACGGATCACGCCGTCCTCGCCGGCGAAGTGCTCCATCACATCGGCGTAGAAGTTGTCGCGCAGAAACGTGTGGCCCATTCCCGACGCTGCGATGTGCTGTTCGGTGTGAAAGTGGTCCCGCGCCAACGTGAATGTGGCATCCGGGGCCGCGCCGAAGAACGACGTGTACACCACATGTCGCACCCCTGCCGCGGCCACGGCGTCGACGAATGTCCGGTGTTCGTCGAGTCGAGTCGCGCTCTCCGACCCCGACACCATGAACAGAACATCGACGCCGCGCAGGGCTCGAATCGATGCATCCGCGTCGTCGTACGAACACTGCGCGACGGCACTCTCCGGGATCGCCGGTGCCCGACCCACGTCACGAACCAGCAATCTAATCGCCATTCCAGAGTCCGCGAGGAGTGCCGCTACTGCACCCCCGACCGCACCGGTGGAACCCGTGACAGCAATGGTCGGCGTCATGAGCCGAGCGTACGGCGGCCGACACGACGAAGGTGAGTGCCCGTGAGGCTAGGGAACGGCGTCTTCGAGGCGGCCGGCCATCGTCCGCATCGCGTCGACCAACTCGGGGGGTTCGACGTCGGACAACGCAGCGTCGAAACGCAGCAGTGACGCCGCTACCCCGGCCCAGGACCACGCGCCGATCCGCACGCGGCAGCGGTCGTCGTCCAGGCTCTCGACGGTGCCGTCACCGGCGAACGGCGCGACGGCCGACGCGGGCAAGACGACCGTCGCCTCTCCGGTACACGCCCACTCCCCGGATGCGGTCCCGCGGAAGTGGCGACGGACGAATTCCGCCGCGGACCCACCGGGGATCTCCCGCGCCGTGAACGTCACGCCGGTACGCATCTTCGGTCTCATGCGATCGACGCGGAACAGACGCCAGTCGTCCCGGTCGAGATCGAAACCGACCACGTACCACCTCGACCCGGCCCCGACGACGCCGTGCGGTTCCACCCGGCGCGGAAGACCCACCGGCAAGTTCTGTTCGTCAACAACGTAATCGAAGCGCACCACTTCCCGCGCCCGCGTCGCCTCGCCCATCGAGCGAAGGATTTCCGCATCGACGGGGTCGACCGTTGTCGACATCGAGGCGAATTCGACGGCGTCGACGCGGCGTCGTACTCGATCGGGCATGATCCGTCGCACCGTGGCCAGGGCGCGCTCCGCCGCGTCACCGACGTCGACACCCATCGCTGGGACCATCTGCAGCGCGACCGTCAACGCGATCACCTGGTCGTCGTCGAGCAACAAGGGCGGTACCGCGTCACCGGCGTCGAGTCGGTATCCACCCTCGGAACCCCGCACCGCGGACACCGAGTACCCGAGCTCGCGGAGCCGGTCGACATCGCGCCGGATGGTGCGCGGGGTGACGCCGAGGCGGTCGGCCAGCACGGTCCCCGACCACTCCCGACGCAGCTGCAGGAGCGAGAGCAAGGCGAGCATCCGCGACGACGGTTCCGACATGCGTCCCACTATCGCGCACCACTAGGACAGGATCTGACCTATATCACTGAGAACGTGGTCTGCAGCGGCCACCGAGGCCGAAACCTCGACAGCAAGGACTCACCGTGACCATCGTCAGCGCACTGCACGTCAACCTCCGCGGCAACGCCCGCGAGGCGCTCGAGTTCTACCAGTCGGTGTTCGGCGGCGAGCTGACGGCCTTTCCGTACGGCGACACCCCGTCGGGCCAGGGGCCCGATCAGGCCGATCAGGTGGCGTGGGGCGAGGTGAGCACGCCCGACGGGTTCCGCATCATGGCGTACGACATCCAGGACTCGCTCGAGTACCACCCCGGCGAGAACGCGTTCTACAGCGCGCTGCGCAGTCCCGACTCCGACGTCATCACCGCGGCCTTCACCGGATTGTCCGACGGGGCAACGGTCTTGGTGCCGCTGGGCCCGGTCGGCTTCTCGCCGCTGTACGGGAAGCTGATCGACAAGTTCGGCGTCGTGTGGATTCTGGACGTCATCCCGCAGTGGTGACCCCGGTGCACCCGGCTTCGACCGATCAGTCGTCGACCTCCACGCCGTACCGGACGGCCAACGCGCCCAAGCCGTCGTCGTAACCCTGTCCGATCGCACGGAGGCGCCAACCGGTCCCCCGGCGGTACACCTCCGTAAGCAGCAGGGTCCGCTCCGTGGTCGCCGCATCGAGAACGGCTGTGGCAATCGATCTTTCGGGACCCGCGACCGACAGGGACACCGCACCGACGTCGCCGAACGTGTTCTCGCCGTCAACCGCGGCGGCGACCACGATGCGCTCGATGTCGTCGGGCACCAGCGCGAGGTCGAGACGCACACCCTGCTCGCGATCGCCGTCGACCGTCAGAGCGACGGCACCGTCGGACGTTGCGGGGGCGTTGTAGAACACGAAATCCTCGTCCTCGGACACCACTTCGTCTCGGGTGAGCAGGAACGCCACCACGTCGACCGGCAGCGTCGGGCCCGACGCGTTCCACGAGGCGTCGATGGTGAACGCGGTGCTCGACGCCTCGAGGTCGATGACGGCCCCGCGTGAAAGCTGTGGCGCATAAGTCGTCTCGGCCTCGCGCGGGGTCAGCGGTGCCGCGGCGGGGACGTCCAGGTTCAGGGCGCGATCGACGTCGTCGGCAGCGAGAACCGTCAGACCCCGCTCGACGACGCGTGGCATTCTCGGATCCCCGTCACCGCCGTCGAGGATCAACACCGCCGAGACGCTCGCGTGGAGGTTGACGGCAGGACGCGCGCCGAGTTGCACGAGACGCGAACGCATCACAACGGCCTCACCGTGCGTTCCGCCCATCACCAGGACGCGGCGGTTAGCCCACGGACCGACGATAGGTGTCGGCTTCGGTGCGACGACGACCGCCGGTGTCCGCTCCGCCTTCGGCGTGCCGGGCCGAATTGTGCGGACGAGATCGAGGATTCGCTGTTCGGAGACCACCTGGAGTCCGTGTTCACGGGCTCGACGCACCTTGACGCTGTCCGACGACGGATCCGAACAGACCACGACACTGGTGTAGCGACTGACCGAGTTCATCACGTCGAGGCCGGCGGCGGTGAGTTGTTCGGCGAGTCGGAGACGCGGAACACGGGTGTCGCCACTGATGACCACGCGCATGCCCTGCACCAGGCCGACCGTCGGGTCCAACGGACCGGGATTCCGCCACGGGCATGGAGTTCGCGGGATGGAGTCGGGGTAGACCGATATGCGTTCGGTGCAGGCGACCACGGGTAACGGTAGATCGAGCGAGCGCGCCAATCGCGCACTGTGCGTAAAGATCTGGGCAAGTACGCGTGCGTCGTCGTACGCGTCGTGGGCCCGAGACTGCCGAATCTTCCACCTCCGCGCCAGCGTGGACAGCGTGTGATTCTCGAGATCGGGCTGCAACCGACGGGACAGAGCGAGGGTGCACAACCGGTGTTCCGTCGGCATCGTCACCTTGGCACGGAGGTGTTCACGGTGGAGGAACCCGTGATCGAAACTGGCGTTGTGCGCCACCATGGTGCGGCCGGCGAGCAGGGTCATCAGGTGCGGCGCCACCTCGTCGAAACGCGGCGCTCCACGCAGACGCTCCCTCGTCAGACCGTGGATGTGAACAGGACCGGGATCGCACCCCGGGTCGATCAGGGTGGACAGTTCCTGGCCCACCCTGCCGTCGTCGTCCAACGTGATCGCCGCGACGCTGAGGACGCGGTCCCGGTGCGCCTTCAGGCCGGACGTCTCGACGTCGACCACCACCCAACGATCGGGGCTGGCCGCCGGCGTTCTGAACATCACGCGACCACTCTCGCACGGAAACGGACCGAACCTTCGGGTTCGGCTGAACCTACGTCAGTGGAACTGCTCGCTGGAACAGCGCAGTCAAGTCACGCGCGATCTCGGCCGCGCTGTGGACCGCTCAGCACTTCGCGTGTCGGAGATCGGGCCGAGGCGTCAATCCTTGACCAACCCGCCGTCGACGACGAGGTTCTGACCGGTCACCGCCCGCGCCCACGGTGAGGCGAAGAACAGGACGGCGTCGGCGAACTCGGCCGGCGTCGTCACCCGGCGCAGCGGGGTGCTCTCGCCTATCATGTCGAACACGGCAGAGGGGGTGGCGGCGCTGGCGTCCGTCGTTCGGAGAAGGCCGCCGGACACCATGTTCACGGTGATCCCGTCGGGACCGAGATCGGCGGAGAGCGTGCGCGTGAGTGCCAACAGGGCCGCCTTCGCAGCCGTGTAATCGTGGTATGGGACGACGGGGTTCTGCACGAGATTCGTTCCGATGGTGACGATTCGGCCGAATCCGGCCTCTCTCATACCTGCCAGCACGGCCTTGGTCGTGTTGAGCGCGCCGGCGACCGAACCCCTGAACTGCTGGTCGAACGCGTCCCACTCGATGGTCTCCACCGAGGCGCGGGCATCGCCGTCGAACACGAAGTCGACGAGAGCGTTGTTGACGACGGTCGTGACCGGCGAGTCGAAGTGCTCCCGTGCCGCCTCGACCATGTCGACGACGTCGTTGTCGACGGTGACGTCAGCCCGCGCGGCGAACGTCCGGTCAGCCCCGAATTCGCTGACCAACGCCCGTGCCGACTCCGCGCTGCGACGGTAGTTCACGACCACGCGGGCACCCTCGGCAATGAACGCCCGACTGATCGACGCACCCAGGCCGCGAGCGCCACCGGTCACGAGCACCACCTGATCAGCGATCGCTGTCGCCATCTCGACATCCCTCCGCCGGCATGACCCGGTCAGGTTCGACGGGTGTGTTCTCAGCCGGCCGCCCGGCACCCCGTGTCGAGTTCCATGCAACCACGACGGGGGCGCGGGAGAGAGCCGCGGGCCTTGCTCAGGGTTGTCGGAGACTTGTCCCCGTCGGCGTATCGCGAGCCGTCCGGCGGCAGCATCGCGACGGTGATGGACGGATGGGCGGGGCGGATCGAGGGCGCCGTCACTCGCTGGTGACGCTCGGGGTCGCCAGCCCCCGGACGACGTCGTCGAGCCTGTCGGCGACGACGTCCGGGCGCGCGAACGCCGGCGTCAGCACGCCCTCCTCGCGGGAACACCACCCGGTGCGCAGACCAACTCGACTGGCGCCGTGCAGGTCCCACCCGTGCACGGCGATCATGGCCATCGACGATGCGGGCACCCCGGCCCGCTCGACGGCCAGGCGGTAGGGCGCGGGCGACGGCTTCCAAGCGCGGACGTCGTCGATCGACAGGATCTGCTCCACCCGGTCGCGGATCCCCGCCCGGTCGAGAAAGCCCTCGGTCGACGACGCCGCACCGTTGGACAGCGCGAACACCCGCGCCCCGCTTTTCAGTGCGGCGTCGACGGCAGGCACGGCGTCGGGGTGGGGTCGAGTCTCGGAGAAGCCGCCCAGGATCCATTCGACATCGTCGTCGGACAGCGCCCCGCGGGTATGGCTGCGCAGCGCGGACGCCGCGACGTCCGGGAACGGGCGGTAGTCCCCCGCCAACGTGAGAGCCATGGCGTCGCGAAGCATGTGGCGGAACCACGGGTCGAGCGAGCCGGCGGGGAGTCCGCGGGCCTGCATGCGGTTCTCCACGGGCTGCAGATCTGCGAGGGTTCCGACCACGTCGAAGACGAAGACCTTGGGTGCGGCTGGGGTGGTCATACTCGCGGCTACCCGACTGCGAGCTGTTGGAAAAGCGACGGCACGCTGGCACCCGCTCGAACAGATGCCGACGCCGTTCTTGCTCATGTGATGATGCGTCCGTGGCCGAGATCAAGACCCAGCCGACCGATGCCAGTGTTGCCGACTTCCTTGCTGCGGCGACCCCTGCTCGCCGACGGGTGGACGGCCTGCGGCTGGCCGACCTGTTCCGCGAGGTGACCGGCACCGACCCGGTCATGTGGGGACCGTCGATGGTCGGGTACGGCAGCTACCGATATGCCTCACCGGCCAACCCGCGGACGCGTGGCATCTGGCCGCGGGTTGCGTTCTCGCCACGAAAGGCGCAGCTTTCGCTCTACGGGCTGAAGGACCTTCCCGACGGGGCTGCTCTACTCCCGTCGCTGGGTACGTACACCGAAGGAGCGGGCTGCGTGTACGTCAAGTCGCTCGACCGGATCGACCTCGACGTGTTGCGGCAGCTCGTCGTGATCGCGTGGGCACGCCCGGACGATTACTGAACTCGCGATACCCGAGCCTGCGACTCCATGCTTGCGTCAGCAAGCTTAAGCCTTGAATGACAGAGATCGACGCCGTACATTCCTTCCAACGCTTCCGAACGCAAGCACAGGGGGACCCATGGCGACACCCCGCCGATCGCGACGCCCGGACAACCCACCGCTCGCGCGCTCGTTCGTAGCCCGACGTCTCCAGCTCGGGTTGACTCAATCTGAGCTCGCCCTGCTGGCGGGGGTCGGCCGGTCGACCGTTCAGGCCGTGGAGGGTGGCAAGGACTCCGCCCAGATCGACGGCGTCCAAGCCATTGCCGACGCGTTGGGGTGCGACCTGGTCCTCATGACGCGCGCCGGCACTGTCGTCGACGGCCGGAACCCATGACCGCGCAGGTCGACCTCCGGCACGTTGCCAGCGCCGACGTCTACAAAGGTGGCGTTCTTGCCGGCACCTTGGCCCGATCGGGTGACGACGTCGTGTTCTCGTACGACGACGCCTACCGAGACGACCCGAACACGGACGCCGTCGCATGGACCATCCCGAAAACGATCACCCAGCTGAGTGCGGGTGCAGGCAGTGTGCCCCCGTTCTTCGCCGGCCTTCTCCCCGAGGGGATTCGCCTGTCCGGCATCGTCGCCGGAATGAAAACGTCCGAGGACGATCACCTCACCATCCTCCTCGCGGTCGGTTCCGACACCGTCGGCGACGTTCGGGTCGTACCGCAATCGACCGGTCTGACCACGCGGAGCGGCACCATCGACCCCAATGACCGTGTCCCCGACCTTCGCGCCCTCTTCGACAGATTGTCCGGGCCCGAGTCCGTCACCGTCGATCGAGCAAGCCTGCCGGGGGTGCAGGGCAAAGTGTCGGCTCAGATGCACACGTCCCCCGTGTCGACCACACGCGGTGCAGCGATCCTGAAACTCGCTCCTACCAACAGATTTCCGCGTTTGGTGGAGAACGAACACTTCTTCATGACGGTCGCCGAGACGTGCGGGTTGACCGTTCCGCGGACACAGATGATCACCGACGACCGCGGAGTCACCGGACTGCTCGTCCAGCGATTCGACCGGGACGGAGATTCCGCGCTGGCGCAGGAAGACGCATGCCAGATCAACGCCCTGTATCCCTCGGCGAAGTATCGAATGAAGAGCGAGACGGTGTTCGACTCGTTGTCGTCCGTCGTCGAGCGCGGCGGCGGTTCCGCTCGCGCGGCCACGCTCGACTTACTGAGGCTGACCGTCTACTCGTACGCCATCGGAAACGGTGATCTGCACGGAAAGAACTACTCCGTTCGCCGACACCCTCGCGGGCACTGGGAAGTCACTCCTGCCTACGACCTGCTGTGCACGCAGCCTTACATGGGGTGGGACGACCCGATGGCTCTCACTTTCTACGGGCGCAACAACCGTTGGAATCGCCGGCACGTCCTGGACGGTGCGGCCCGGCACCTCATCCCGACCAAAGCAGCAGGGAGAGTTCTCGACGACGTCGTACACGGGGTCCGTGCCGCTGTGGACGGCCTCCGCGCGATCGGCTTCGACGACAAGACAGCAGCACGGATGGCCCGTGTCATACGTCAGCGGTGCGACGACCTGAGTTCCTGACCGGACATCGCGGGCAAGGCACGATCAGGTCACTACCTAGGGGCCTTTCAGCAGCGTCGCGACCGCCGCACAGAGGTGACGAACCTCGACGACGGTCGGCGACAGTTCGAAGGCGTGGTGATGGCACACGCTGCTGAGTCGGTTCCAGGCCAGAGCGGCCGCGTCGGCACGATCCTGCGAGTCGAGAGCGCGCAGAATGACGAGCTTCGACCGCATCGTCGCGTCGGGAACCGCGACGCCCAGTTCCGCGCACCGGGTGGACACCAGTTCCTCCAACGCCTGGCGCGCCAACACCGCCGCCAGACGGGCGGAGTGCGGCGTCGCGACACCGCTGCTGTCGAGAAGTCGCTCGGCGTGGGCGAGCGACAGGGCCGGCTGGGTGGTCACGGGTTCAGGATTCCCTTGACCATGCTGCGCAGGTCCTTGACCGCCATGTCATCCACGACGACGTCGGTGCCGTGTGTTCCGGCGTTCGCGATGCGCAACGTGGGGTGACGCTCCGTTCGCCACGACAACCATCCACTGAGGTCACGTTCGGCGTCCCCGTGTGCGGCCAGGGCGAGACGCTTCCGGGTCGAACCGGCCTCGCTCCACCGCTTCTCGGTCTCCACGCGGCCCGCGCCGGTCCTGTACTGCTCCGCGTAGAACACTTGTTGCGCAGCCGATTCCAAAGCCAACCGGAAGAGCCCGGGACAGGCACGACGCTTGACGACGTCCGGCACGTTCTCGTCTCGAACCAGAGCGAACACGTCGTCGACGTAGCGCGTCGCGGGGTTCGACGCTTCGCTCACCGTCACCGCCGAACCCGTAGCTCTGGTCACTTCGATCAGGCGGGCGTCGACGGCGAGTTGCCGAATCGCCGTCGCCAACCGGTCGTCGTGCGAGAAGACCACGACCTGCCTCGTCGCGGCGAGCCTCGACAGCACCCGGACGAACCCGTCGACCTTCGCCGGGTCCATGGCCTGAATGGGGTCGTCGAGCACGATGAAGCGAAATGGACTGGTGGGCGTGGTCGCCCGCGGGATGAAGAGCGCGAGCGCGAGAGCATGCAGTTCACCCTGACTCATCACGGCCAACGCTTCGGACGGTGCGCCGTCGACCGATCCCGTGAGCACCGCTTTTCGACGGGTGTTGTTGCCCTGCAGACTGATCGACCCGATGTCGACGTTGCTCTCCTGGCGCAGCTCCGACCAGATCTCGCGCGCCTGTGCGGCGATGGGTTCGAGGCGACGATTGCGCAAATCGGCGGCGTGGGAGGTGATCCACTTCTTTGCGGCGTCGAGGTTGTCCACGTCAGCGTCTCGCGTCCGAGCGTCGGCTTCGAGCGTGACCCACGCCCCGATACGACCGGCGACTGGGGCCCACCGGTCCTCGCGTGCCGTCAGAACCGCGGTGGCGGCGGCGCGCACGGCGTGCCCCGCCTCCACGACAGCCGGCACGGTCGACCTGAGGTGATTCGGAAGTTCTGCGGCGTCCGTCGGCACGGCGCGCGCTGCACCGACCGCGGCGCGGTAGGCGCTCACCACGACCGGGTCGAGGCCGTCGTCGTCCACGACGTCGACGAGCTGGTCTATCAGAGCGCGAGCCGACCGACGGGCGTCGTCAAGGTCTCGTCGACAACGTTGATAGTCGGCCATGGCCTCGTTCTCGTCGGCCAACGCGGTCCGCGTGCGCGTTGCCCAGGCCGCGTCGAGTTCCCCGACACCACAGACCGGGCAGGGCCCGTCGCCGGATTCGTCGTGCAGCGCAAGCGCGGCCTCGACGACGTCGTGGCGCCGTGCGACGGCGGCAGACAAGTCGTCAGCGCCATCGACGGCGGCAGTGACGGCCGCCTGCAGCATCGTCGCGACCGACTCCGCTCGCGCCGGCTCGGGGACGGACAGCTCCGCCATCGCCCGAAGACCCGAAAGCGATTGTGCCCCGGCGTTGTCGGTACCGCTGGCCAGGGCGAGCAGCGCGTCGAGGTCCGGGGCTCGCTTCTTGAGCAGGGTGGCCGCCGACCGGGCGCGATCGTCGTCGATGTCCGCGACCAGTGCTCTGAGTTCACGCAAGCCGGCGGACGCCTCGGACCGTGGCACCTTCGCCGCCTTGAGTGCTGCGGCGAGGCGCTTCTCGGCGTCCGTTATCTCCTCGAGGCCGAGGAGGGTGGCCAGCGCGTCGTACAACGCGGAGGGACTGTCCTCGACCAGTCCCCCGATCTCGTCGTAGGACAGGATGGGCCGGTGCAGTTCGACTGCGGCGTTCCACCCGAGGTCGTCGGTGCCACTGCGGCGCTTGCCTTTTCCCTGCTGTGTCCAGGTGACCGAATCGGTGAGCTGCGCGTCGTCGGCCCAGTCCACCCCGACGACGGTGGGCTCGGCCCCCTCGACGGTGAGACCGACCCGAACCTCGCACGGGGTCGCCTGATGCAGATTGCGCCAGGAATCCCGCCAGAGCTTGGCCTTGTTCTCCCAGCGGTAGCTCTTCCCCGTGACGGCGTACTCGAGTGCCTCGGCGAAGCTGGACTTACCGGAGCCGTTGCGCCCGCTGACGACCGTGATTCCCGGTGCCGGATGCAGGTTCAAGACGGCTTTCGGCCCGATCCCGCGAAAACCCGCGACGCTGATCGAGGTCAGGAAGGCCCCCACCGGCTCCGCTGCCTCGACGTCCGACGGTGTTCTCGGTTGCGGTATGGACGTCCCGTCGAGGAGCCCGGCCAGGGCGTCGTCGCCCTCCAGTGCCGCCATCACCAGATACTTGGCGGCATCCGCCAGATCGGTGTCGGCGTCGATGGCCTCGAGCACATCGTCCGTCAACGGCCTGTCCACTACGGGTTCGGTCACCGACACTCCTTCAGACTCGGTTGGTGCTCGGAACCACCGTGGCACAGGGGTACGACGTGCATCGGCAAACCCGGGCTCCCGTTGTCAGTCCCAGAGGACGGATGCAGGCCGGACTACTGATCTTGTTTCCATCGCGCCATCTCCTCGGCATCCGTGCGCATGGATTCACGTGCTGCGGCGAGGTCGGCCGCACGAGATTCGTCGACCGCCTGTGCGTCGAACTCGCTCCTGTGGGATTCCCCGTGTCGCGCAATCCATCGGAGAGCTTCGAGATCGCGCTGAATGTGGGCAACCCCGTCGAAGTATGCCCTGAACGCACTCACTCGGCTGATCAATGCCCGCATCCGATCAGCCAGGGCCTCGGATCGCGCCACATAGAGTTCCTGAACGCGCGCGTTGTCGGCCAGGTTCGCGCCCGGCCTGTCGCCGAGTTCGTCGATTGCCCGCTGAAGCTGTCCGGCGCTCAGACCGACGGAGCGCACCTCATGCGCCAAGTCGAGTGGAACGACACGATGAGATGTTTCGCTCGCAGACCAGACATCGAACGAATCGAGAAGCGACGCCAGGACCACAACCGCGTGAAGTGCGAACCCGCATTCGCTGCGGCGCAGCTGTTCGAGTTCCGCGATGTCACCCGCTGTCACCCGCGGCTGACGGGCGAGATACCGACGAAGGCCGTGCATCCCGCCCCTCGGACGCGTCTTGGGGTGCGAACCGCTCCACCCCACGAGGGCGTCGTGCACGAACCGGGAGGACCGATGCGAATTGTCGTCGACCCACGCGGGGCGAGGCAGTCCCGACACCACAGCATCGAGTGCCCGCCGATTGTCGGTGCGCCGGTCGAATGGGTTCCACACTCTTCGGATCGTCCTTTACCTCTGGCTCGTGTTCACATGCTCATGAAGCCTGAGCGGGGAACACCACCACGGAGCCGTCGCGCTCCTGAACCATGTCGATCGAGACGTCGGCGAGCTCACCTCCGGGGTCGACACCAGATCCGATCGCTCTGATCCGGTACGACGCCTCCAGCAATTTGTCGACCTCGCTCGCGCGAAACACGATGTCGCGTACACCGTGCGATCGGTCGAGTCGGACCTCGGACAGTTCGCCCAGGAATTCACTGATACCTGTCTCCAGCTTCATCACCCTGGCTTGGTCCGCCCGCAACGCTTGGGTGAAGTTCTGGAACACGTTCCCCTCGTTCAGCTCAGCGTGCTCCACCGCCTGGAGGACGATGACCCGCTTCTTCAGAGCAATGGCCAACGCCGCGATTTCGAGGTGGGTTCGGAACTCCCCCCCCCTCCTCGTCGATGCCCTTGAACGTCTCCCTCAGCGCGGACAACTCCACTCGGGTACCACCGATCTGACCCAATTTCGAACGCCAGCTCGTCAGCCGAGCCTCCGCCTTCGACATTGCCGTACTGATCGCGTGGGCCGCCGAATCGAGCCCGAGCGATGCCCCGACCCGCCCACGGTCGAGAAGAATCGACGTCGCCTTCTCGATTGCGTCGACGCAACCGTTCAACGCATCCCGCTCACCGGCCAGGGCGTCGTCGTGCAGTTTGTCGAGCAAACGGGCCATGTTGTCCAGTGCGTCCGTTCGCTTCTTCTCCGCATGCATGGTGAGTCCAGCCGCGACAGCGGCCAGTACCAACGGGGCGGCCACCGTCATTGCTCCGGCAGCGCCGGCAGCAGCACCGGCTTTCGCGACTGTTCCACCCGTCACGGGAACGAACGCCGCCTGCCCGACAATGCCCGCCTTCCCGATCAACGGTGACCGGATGCCGGCGCTCACGGATTTGGCGATCATGGGTTTGACCAGTCCACTTCCGAATTGGCCGGCCACCTTCGCCGGCACCACCATTCGGTACAGGGTCTCGCTGTCGACCTCGGCCGTGACCTTCGGAGTGTTCTTGACCAGCATTGCCAGCTGCGAGGCAAGCGGGCTTGCCTTGTCCAACCGAATTCCGGCCCGGCGGTCGAGATCACGGGGAACGTCGTGGGCCTCGAGCGTGACCACAGGGGTGTCGGCCATCGTCGCCAGCACCGTACGCAATTCCGCAAGCCGCTCAGCCGTGAGGCTGTCCTTGTCGGCCAACACCGGGTCGGCCTCGGGCTCCGTTGACAGAGCCCACACCGGTACCACTACTTCGCCTGTTGCCATGATCCATTCCTCCCCTGAATGGCCGTCAGGCTAACCGAAGCGTCCGACACACCGTCTCCCGACTGCGGCCAACGGACCCCCCAACGCGTCGTTGGCGACCGAATCGGCCGCCGACACACGCGACCCGCGACGTTCGCGCCCGCTGCCCCTACCTCCTCGCCGGCGCCGTCACCCCACGCTGGTCGAGAATCGGCCGCACCCCCTCCGCGAAGTGGTACGCCTCCTCGAGGTGGGGATAACCGGACAGGATGAACTCGTCGAACCCGGCGTCGTGGTACTCGCCGACGAGGTTCGCGACCTCCTCGTGCGAGCCCACCAGCGCGGTCCCCGCCCCGCCGCGAATGAGGCCGACCCCCGCCCACAGGTTCGGGTAGATCTCGAGCGAGTCCTTGCTGCCGCCGTGCAGGGCGGCCATGCGACGTTGCCCCTCGGACTGCGACGCCGTGTGCAGCTGGTGAGCCTTGTCGACGGCGTCGTCGGGCAGCTCGTCGAGCAGACGCTGCGCGACGGCCCACGCCTCCTCCGACGTGTCACGGCTGATGGTGTGCAACCGGATGCCGTAGGTCAGCTTCCGGCCTTCCGCGTCGGCGAGGGCACGCACCCGCTCGATCTTCGCCTTCGCGGCGGCGGGCGGCTCGCCCCACGTCAGGTAGGTCTGCACCCGCTTGGCGGCGACGGCCAGGGCGGGGTCCGACGACCCACCGAACCAGAACTCCGGCAACGGATCCGGCGCCTCCGACACCCGCGCGTCCTCGACGCGGTAGAACTCGCCGTCGTGGTCGACGGAGTCCTCCGTCCAGATGCGGCGCACGAGGTCGAGGTATTCGTCGGTGCGCGCGTAGCGACGGTCGTGATCCACCCAGTCACCGAACCGCCGCTGCTCGGCATCGTCACCGCCGGTCACCACGTTGAACAGCACCCGCCCCTCCGAAAAGCGTTGCAGCGTGGCAGCTTGCTGCGCAGCGAGCGTCGGTGGGGTCAAGCCGGGACGGAACGCGACGAGGAACTTCAGCCGCCGCGTCGCCTGCAGAAGCGCCGCCGTCGTAAGCCACGCGTCCTCGCACCAGGTGCCCGTCGGTGTCAGCACCCCCTCGTAGTCGAGGCGGTCAGCGGCCTGCGCCACCTCGGTGAGGTAGCGGAGCGACGGCCGTCGGAACCCGGCCGGCTCGACGCGATGCGACGACGCGTGCGACGCCCCCACGATCGAGCGGCCGTCACCGGCGGTGGGAAGGAACCAGAAGATGCGTGCGGTCACGAGTGAGAACTCCTGCGATCAGTTAGAGGTGGTCGCCTGAGCGACCGCGTCGTTGTAGCGGGTGTCGACGAAGTCCGCGAACCGGTTGCCACCCGGGATGGCGCCACCGTCGACGAAGGCGTCGTACAAGGTCTGCTCGGACTCGACGACGCTGTCGTCCAGTGCGATGGCAGGACGCTGGCTGCGGCCCTGCGCCAGTTCGCCGGCCTTCGGGTCGATGCCGACGGCCGCGGAGTAGGCCGCAGCCCACTCGGCCGGGTTGGCGTCGGCCCACGCCGATGCCTTGGCGAGGCGAACGACGAAGTCCTGCAACGCCGTATTGGTCGCGGCGTCGTCCAGCGCCTGCTGGGAGGCGATGCCGAAGCCGTAGCCGTTGGCGACGCCCTCGGCGGTGGTCAGAGTCTTGGATCCGTTCTGCACCTGCGCGATCGCGGTGTAGGGGTCCCAGATGGCCCATGCGTCGACGTCCCCGGACGAGAACGCCGTCGATGCGTCGGCCGGCTGCAGGAAGACTAGCTGCACGTCGTCGAGAGTCAGGCCGGCCTTCTGCAGCTGCAGCAGGACGTGGCCGTGGGCCGACGAGCCCTTGCCGACGGCGATCTTCTTTCCCTTCAGATCCGCGAAGGTCGTCGCGGTCGAGGTGGGCGGGACCAGGATCTGATCGCCGCTCGCGTCGTTGGTGTACGCCGAGACGATCTTGATGCGAGCGTTCGCCGCCACGCCGAAGACCGGCGGCGTGTTGCCCGTGACGGCGAAGTCGATCTGCCCGGCGGTGGCCGCCTCCACCTGCGGCGGGCCGGACGTGAAGGTGGAGAACGCCACGGCGTACGGCGTCCCCTCCAGCTCACCGGATGCACGCAGCAGCGCCTCGGTGCCGCCCTTCTGATCGCCGACATCGAGTGTGACGGTCGAGAGTTGGTCGTTCGAGACCAGGGCGGGCGCGTCCGACGACGCGGTGGCGCTTTCCCGCGACACGCACCCGGCGAGACCGGCCACGCTCAGGGCCAGAACGGCGACGGCAGCGACTGTCCGCGTGGAACGCGCACGGAGGGACGACGACATGGAGAGGGCTACTTTCGGAATCGGTGAACAGGAACGATCAGTGCACGCCGAGCGCGCCGAGGAGGCGGCTGCGGATGCGGGAGAACTCGGCGGTCCCGCGGTCGCGGGGACGATCGAGCGAGACGGGGACGGAGTCGATGACAGCACCGTCCTCGAGGACGAGTACACGGTCGGCGAGCGCGACGGCTTCGTCGACGTCGTGCGTCACCAACAGGATGCCGAAGCGGTGTCGGGACCACAGGTCGAGCAGCAGGGACTGCATCGACAGCCGCGTCAGCGCGTCGAGCGCGCCGAACGGCTCGTCGAGCAGCAGCAGTTCGGGCTCGCCGACGAGGGCGCGGGCCAACGCGGCGCGCTGCGCCTGCCCACCGGAGAGGGTGAGCGGCCAAGCGTTCAGCTTGTCGCCCAGGCCCACCTCGGCGAGCGTGGCGTCGGCGGCAGTCAGGGCCGGCTCCCCGGTCACCCCGGCCGTGTTCAGCCCGTAGGAGACGTTCTGGCGCAGGCTCTTCCACGGGAACAGGCGTGGTTCCTGGAAGGCGACGGCGGGGTGGCCGGCGACGTCGCGTCGTCCGGTGTGGTCGGTGGAGAGTCCGGCGAGCACCCGCAGGATCGTCGACTTGCCGGAGCCCGACCGGCCGACCAGCGCGACGATCTCGCCGCGGCCGACCTCGAGGTCCACCAAGCGCAACACGTGAGAGTCGCCGTACCACTTGTCGATTCCGGACAGCGTCGCTACGGACGTGGTGGTCGTCATGCTCATGCCTCCGACCGGTAGCGCAGCGAGCGCTTCTCGAGAATGCGGACGATGCCGTCCGTCGCGATGCCCATCAGCGCGTAGACCACGAGACCGAAGATGATGACGTCGATACGCAGGAAGTCACGGGCGTTGTTGATGATGTACCCGAGCCCGGACTCGGCGTTGATCTGCTCGGCGACGATCAGCGAGAGCCACGCAATCGCGAGGGACTGACGCAGGCCGACCAGCAGCTGCGGGGCGATGCTCGGCGCGATGATGACGGTGAACCGCTGCCACCACGAGAAGCCCAGCACCACAGCGGTGTCGAGGAACTTGCGGTCGATCTGCCGAATGGCCGAGAACGTGTTGAGGTACAGCGGGAACGCCACGCCGAGGGCGACGAGCAGGATCTTGGGCGTCTCGCCGATGCCGAACCACAGGATGAACAGCGGGATGAGCCCGAGGTGGGGCAGCGCGCGCAGCATCTGCAGCGGCGGGTCGACGGTGGCCTCGGCGAACCGGGAGAGCCCGACGATCGTGCCGAGCAGGACACCAATGACACCACCCAGCAGAAGTCCCTGCACTACACGGGTTCCCGAGACGGCCAGTGCGTGGGCCAGCTCGCCGCTGGTCGTCAGCTGCCATCCGGCGTCGAGAATCAGCGACGGGGCCGGCAGCACCCGCTCGGACAGCACACCCGCGGCGCTCGCCACCTGCCAGAGCAGCAGGATCGCCACCGGCGACAGCGCACGCAGCACGGTCCACCGGCGGCGCTGCCACCAGGACGGCGCGCGGGTGGGTTCCGACGCCGCGGTCCCGCGCACGGTTCCGGTGGGAACCGCGTAGGACGTGACAACCATGGGGCGTGCCTTCCGATCGACCGAACACCGACCCGACGACGATCGGCGCAATCGGGAGGAAACGCCACAGTTGAAATCGCGGTGAATCGATCTCGCTCTAACTGCGCAGGCGCACACAATTCACACGAATCGGCGGTATGCCGTCGATTCGGGCGACCTGTGTGCAGCCAGGCAGGTCGGGAGGCCGCGGCCTCAGCGCATCGCCCGCCCGGCGGACCCCAGCATCTGCGTCGCCTCCACCACCCGCGCGGCCATGGCGTGCTCGGCGGGCTTGCCCCAGGAGCGGGGATCGTAGGCCTTCTTGTTGCCGTAGGCGCCGTCGACCTTGAGCACCTGGTCGTACTTGCTCAGCATGTGGCCGGCGATGGACCGCGTGAACGCGTACTGGGTGTCGGTGTCGATGTTCATCTTCACGACGCCGGCCCGCACGGCCGCCGCGATGTCCTCCGCGGAAGACCCCGACCCGCCGTGGAACACCAGGTCGAACGGCTTGTCCCGGCCGGTCTCGCCGCCGACGACGGTCTGAATCTCGTCGAGCAGCTCGGGTCGCAGGTGCACCGACTCCGGGTTGTAGACCCCGTGCACGTTGCCGAACGTCAGCGCGGTCAGGTATCTCCCCCGCTCTCCCACTCCCAGTGCGGCGACGGTGGCGCGGGCGTCGTCGACGGTGGAGTACAGCTTCTCGTCGATCTCGTGGCTCACCCCGTCCTCCTCGCCACCGATGACACCGACCTCGATCTCGAGCAGCGTGTTCGCCTCGACCGAACGGTCCAGCAGTTCCCGTGCGACGGAGAGGTTCTCGTCGAGCGGCACGGCGGACCCGTCCCACATATGCGACTGGTACAGCGGGTCGAGACCGCGGCTTCGTCGCTCGACGGAGTCAGCGAGGAGCGGGCGCACCCAGTCGTCGAGGTTATCGGCCGGGCAGTGGTCGGTGTGCAGTGCCACCGTCACCGGATAGTGCGCCGCCACCTCGTGGGCGTAGAGTGCCAACGCCTTCGACCCGGCGAACCGGTTCTGCACGCGGTTGCCCGACAGGTAGAGCGCCGTCCCCACCGACACCTGGATGATGCCGTCGCTCTCCGCGTCGGCGAAGCCCTGGAGCGCAGCGTTCAGTGTCTGCGAGCTGGTGACGTTGATGGACGGGTACGCGAACCCGTCCTCCTTGGCCCGGTCGAGCATGGCGACGTACTGGTCCGGAGTCGCGATCGGCATGGGAATCCTGTTCTGGTCGAGAGTGGTTCAGCACCCGCAGGAATTGCGGTGATGAAAGCTGGTGGGCACCTGCACACGGCGCGCCGGCCCGTCGTACCCATCGATCCGTTCGAGCAGCATGTCCACGGCGGCACGGCCCATGGTGCCGACGTCCTGCCCCGCGGCGGTGAGGCGCGGCTCGAACAGGTCCGACCATTCGAAGTCGTCGTAACTCACCAGCGCGACGTCGGACGGGATATCAAGACCCAGTGCCCGAGCGGCTTTCACGGTGCCGATGGTCATGGAATTGTTGAGGCTGACGATGGCGGTGGGCCGATCGGAAGCGGACAACACCTCGCGCACAGCATGTTCTGCGTCGTCGACACGGGAATGGCCGTCGAGCACGTAGCGGGGATCGATCGCGACTCCACGGTCGGCCATCGCGCGGAAGAACCCGTCGATCCGCTCGGTGGACGACGTGATGCCGACCAGACCGCGCACCACCGCGATACGGCGGTGGCCGAGATCGAGCAGGTGCTCGGTCAGCCGCGCGGCCGACTCGACGTTCTCCGGAGCGACCTGGTCGCAGGGGATCTCGACGCCACGGTCGATGAGGACGAACGGCGTTCCGTTGGCCTGGATCGTCGGGATGGTCTTCCGTTCCGCGTCCGCCGACGGCGCGACGATGATGCCGTCGACCTGTCGGTCGAGCAACGAATCGACGACGCGTCGTTCCGCCGCCGGATCGTCGTGCGAATCCCCGAGGAACATCACCAGACCGGCGGCCGAGAGACGCTCCTCGATGGCGTGCACCAGGCTGCCGAAATACGGGTTGGTGAGCGCGGAGATCGACAGGCCGATGGTGTGCGTGCGCCCCGCCGCCAGCGACCGCGCGACGACGTTGCGACGGTAGCCCGTCTCGGCGATGGCGGACTCGACGCGTTCGCGCGTGGTCGCGTTGACCTTGCGAGTCTCGTTGAGCACGTGCGACACCGTGGACACCGATACCCCGGCGAGGCGCGCGACATCGCCCATGGTGGCCATGTCAGGCCACCCAAAGCGACGTCGACGACACGACCGTCATCGCAATCGCAGAACGCGATCGGCGTGCACCGCGGTGGAGGTGATGAGTTCGGCGTTGCGTTCGTCGGACCCCAGCGTCCAGAACGACGCTTCCTGTGGCGTCTTGCCGTAGGACAGATGGCGACGGAGAAGGCGCTCGTGCCGAATGTCGGTGTCCGGGGCCAGGAACCAGACCTCGTCGACGTGACGACGGGCGCGCGGCCAGGCGTCGACGTCGAGCAGGAGGTAGTTGCCCTCGGTGACCACCAGGGGCACATCGCCACGCACGGGCACGGCCGAGCCGATGGACTCCTCGAGGTCCCGGTCGAAGCGCGGCGCGTAGACCAGCGGTGCGTCCGTCGGCTGCGCGCGGAGGGTCTCGATCAGTCGGGCGTACCCGTCGTCGTCGAACGTGTCGTGGGCGCCCTTGCGGTCCCGACGACCCAGGTCGATCAGCACCTCGTTGGCGAGATGAAAGCCGTCCATGGGGACGAGGACCGCGAGGTCGGACCCGAGGGCCGCGACAAGCTCCGCCGCCACCGTCGACTTGCCCGCACCGGGAGCACCCGTCAGGCCGAGGATGCGCCGCTGACCCGGCACCGCCAGCGCACTCGCCCACGCGACGAGCTCGTCGAACGAGGCGTCCTGCACGTCCTGGCCGCTCATGACGGTCACCGCTTTCGAAAGTCGAGGGAGGGAACGTGTTCGATCCAGGACCGCGGTCCCACCACCGAGCACCGTAGAGCAGCCACGCGCGCCGAGCGCGCGAGACGGTCGGTGAGGTTGCTCTCACCGTCCGTCGAGAACCAGGCGTACGCGCCGTGGAAGACGTCGCCCGCACCGAGCGTGTCGACGGCCGTGACAGCGGGCACGTCGACGGAGCCCGATTCCATGCCCACGCGCCACCGGATGGGGTCGCCGCCGTGAGTGGTGACGACCGTCGGGACGCCGTCGTCGATCAGCGACGACGCGGTCGTTTCGGCGTCGTCCGAACCGGGGGTACGAAAGTCGGCCGAGCACACCATGTCCGACGCCCACGGGACGAGATCGGCCATGACCGGCTTCCACCGGCCGGCGTCGACGACGACCCTTCTGCCCGTCCGCGACGCCGACTCGGCTGCGGCACGAGCGATGCGGGGGTGATGGCCGTCGACGAGGACGACGTCGGCACCGCCGAGGACGTCGTCGAGATCGGGCGGTGGCGTGGCCTCGGACGCCACCGCGTCGAGCGAGACGACGGATCGATCGCCCGTCGTCTCCACCACCGACACCGCCGAGACGGGCACGGGTCGCACCGTGCCCGCCGCGGCGTCGTGCACCTCCACACCGTGGCGCGCCAGGTCGGCCCGCACCAGGTCGGCGACCGGCTCGTCACCGAGCGCCGTGACGAGAACGGCCTGTCCGCCCAACGCGGCGAACGTGACCGCCGCATTGGCGGCCGGTCCACCGGCCGCGACGAACTGCGCGCTCGACGTGATCTTCTGGTTCACCGCGGGCGGAGCCGCGATGCGGTGGATCACGTCGAGCGTCGCGAGTCCGACGAAGACGCCGCGGGGAGGTGTCACTACAGACCAGCGCGTTCCGAGTCGGTGGGTTCGGTGGCGCCGGTCATGAGCGCCACCACCTCGGACATGCTGCGCTGCTTCGGATCCACCACACCGGCGCGCTTGCCGAGGCGGTGGATGTGGATGCGATCGGCCACCTCGAACACGTGCGGCATGTCGTGGCTGATGAGCACCACGGGGATGCCGCGATCACGGATCGACCGGATCAGGTCGATGACCATCCCCGACTCCCGCACACCGAGGGCCGCCGTCGGCTCGTCCATGATGATGACGCCGCGACCGAACGCCGCCGCACGCGCCACTGCCACACCCTGACGCTGGCCACCCGAGAGGGTCTCCACCGCTTGGTTCACCGACTTGATGCCAATCTTCAGATCGGCGAGGTGCTGCGACGCCTCCTGCCGCATCCGCGGCATGTCGAGACGACGGAACACACTGCCCATCACACCCTTTCGCTTGATCTCGCGTCCGAGGTACAGGTTGGACGCGATGTCGAGCGCCGGGATGACGGCGAGGTCCTGGTACACGGTTTCGATACCGGCGGCCCGCGCGTCACGAGTGTTCTTGAAGGACTGCACCGTCCCGTTCATGAGGATCTCGCCCGAGTCCGGGATCACCGCACCCGCGAGAGCCTTGATGAGACTGG
Organism: Rhodococcoides kroppenstedtii; assembly: GCF_900111805.1. Taxonomy (GTDB): domain Bacteria; phylum Actinomycetota; class Actinomycetes; order Mycobacteriales; family Mycobacteriaceae; genus Rhodococcoides; species Rhodococcoides kroppenstedtii. The sequence continues at coordinate 92,806 of NZ_FOJN01000010.1, read as the reverse complement.
ACTTTCCGGCGCCGTTGTCGCCGATGACGGCCAGGACCTCGCCGGCACGGAGCTCGAAGTCCGCACCGTTGATGGCCGTGACGTTGCCGTACCGCTTGACCAGTCCGCGCGCTTCGAGCACGGGGACGCCCGTGGCTGCACTCCCGGACGTACCGCCGGGATTCTCCACCGTCGTCACTGAGACCTCCTGCGGGCGAACTGATCCACGGCCACCGCAACGATGACGAGGATGCCGGTGGCGATGTTCTGGTAGAGGCTGTCGACGCCGGCCTGGGTGAGACCGTTGCGCAGCACGCCGACGATCAGGGTGCCGACCAGCGTGCCGATGACGCCGCCGCGACCACCGAAGAGGCTGGTCCCACCGATGACCACCGCGGTGATCGTCTCGAGGTTGGCGTTCTGGTACGCGTTCGGATCGGCATTCGGGATGCGGCCCAACGCGGCCCACGCGGCGATGGCCGCGATGACCCCGGTGACGATGTAGACGGAGAACAGCACGCGCCCCGACTTGATACCGGAGAGGTTGGACGCCTGCGGATTACCGCCCACCGCGTAGATGTGCTTGCCCCACGACGTCTGGGACAGCGCGTACCACATCACCAGGTAGACCAGCAGCATCGCGACCACGCCGTACGTCGTCGAGAAGGAGCCGATCTTGAACGAGGTGCCGAGGAACGTCAGCGGGCCCTGCTCCACCCGGTAGGTCTCCGACCCCGCGAGCAGGCGGGTCGCCGCCTGGATCGCGGTGAAGGTGCCGAGGGTGACGATGAACGGGGGTAGCCGGAGCACCGTCACCAGACCGCCGTTGATCGCCCCGAACGCGAGGCACACCAGCAGGGTCGACCCGAGCGCGACCATCGGGCCGTTGGCGCCCGCGGTCTGCGCCATCACGATGGTGCCGAACACGGCGACCGCACCGATGGAGAGGTCGATGCCGGACGTCAGGATGATGAGAGTCTGTCCGACAGCGAGGATTCCGACGACGACCGACTGCTGCAGGATCAGCGAGACGTTCTGCGGGTTGAGGAACGAGTCCGAGATCGCGCTGAAGACGATGACGGCGAGAACCAGGGCCACCATGGGGCCGAGGAGCGGTTCACGGAGGATGTTGCCCACCGTGAACCGGCTCGACACCGGGGGCTTCTCCGTCGCCGGGGCGACGGCGGTGTTGCTGCTGGTCATGGGACGACTCAGCCCCAGCAGTTCTCGGCGCCCCAGGTGGTGTCCTGGGACTCGAGGCCGGCGACGGGCTTGTCGGTGATGAGGACCGAGCCGGTGTCGTTGAAACCGCTCGGCTTGGTGCCGTCCTGCGCGAACTTCACGACGGCCTGCACGCCCTGCTCGGCCATCTTGGCCGGGAACTGCATGACGGTGGCGCCGATCTTGCCGGCCTTGACGTCGGCGACGCCGGTGCAGCTGCCGTCGATGGAGCCGATGGTGACCTGGTCGGCCTTCCCGGCGGCCTGAATGGCCTGGTAGGCACCGGCCGCGGCGGGCTCGTTGATCGTGTAGAGCGCGTTGGTCTGCGGTGCGCGCTGAATGAGGTTCTCCATGGCGGTCTGCGCCTTGGTCTGATCACCGTTGGTGTTCTCCTGGCCGACGATCTGCGGCGCACCCTCGGCGAGGCCCATGCCCTCGAGGAAGCCCTCGTGGCGGAAGGAGTCCACGGTGCCGCCGGCGGTGCCGTCGAGCATGACCAGCTGCGGAGCGGTGCTGCCCAGGGCCGCCTTGACCCACTGACCCTGGCTGACGCCGGCCGCGCGGTTGTCGGTGGCGAACGTGGCGTCGACCGCGTCCTCGGGGTCGGTCGCGGTGTCGAGCGCGATGACGACGACACCGGCATCGCGGGCGTTCTGGATGGCGTCGAGCACGCCGGTGGACGAGTTCGGCGTGATGAGAATGCCCTTCACACCCTGGCCGACCATGTTCTCGATCGCGGAAACCTGGCCCTCGTTGTCGCCGTCGAACGCGCCGGCGAGGGCGATGAGCTCGGCGCCGTCCTTGTCGGCCTGCGCCTGGGCGGCCTCGCGCAGCTTCACGAAGTACGGGTTGGAATCGGTTTTGGTGATCAGACCGACCTTGACGCTGTCCGAGTCGGAGCTGCTGCAGGCCGTGAGGCCGAGCGCCAACGAACCGGCCATGAGAACCGCGCCGACGGTGAGCGTGGTCCTGCTGCGAGTTTCGAACATGTGGACTCCCTTGTCCGACGGGCGCGACGCCGACCGCATCGCGTGACCGGGGGAGCGTAAGACGGGCGCAAGCGTTTGCGTAAGCGTTTGCGCGAAGTTGTCCGATTCGAGTTTCCGTGGGCGTGGCGGCCTGGTTGCGCACAGGACACGTCGATGGGTGGGTTCCCGGCGGTTCGGGCGAGTTGTGTGCGGTGAGGCATGGGGTGGTGGGCCCCACGCCCCCGCCGGGATCCGGTGCAGCAGGCGGTGCTGTACGCCGTCTACTGCACCGGATTCACCGGCCGCTCACTCGAGGCCAGTTCCGTCAGACGCTCCTCGCCCAGCGGGGTGAGGTCCGCGCGCATGACCTCGGTGGTCATGAGGTGCTCCCAGCTCGGCGCGGACGCGTATCCGTGTTTACCGTTGTGGCCGTACCGGATCCGCTCCATGGCCACACCCGGGGGCACGTCCCACACCTCTCGTCCCACGTCGTTCCACGCCAGCTGACCCAGGGTGATGAGTCCCCTCCGGAGCAGGGTCTCGATCACACGGGCGGTGTCCTCCGGGGACACCGGCTCGGGGGTCAGGGAGGAGACGATGGTGTGGAACCCCCAGAAGGACATCCAGTCGTCCTCCATGTCGGCGAGCAGCTCGGTCTCGAGTTCCACGTTCATCGTGCGGTCGCCACTCGGATCATACGGCCGCCGTCACCGGGCGCGATGTCGATGACGGGCCCGCCGCGCTTGCTGGCGGTCCGAAGCTGGATGGTGGTGCCGTCGGGAAGCACGTTCCGCTCCTGGATGTGCGGCTCCACGTACTCGCTGCGATCGCTGGTCGTGCCGTCGGACATCGGCGTTTCCTCCTCGTGCGGTGGTGCGGTTGCTCGGGGATTGGACGCGGGCGCGGGTCGGATCGGTTCCACGACTCCACGGGGTGGTGCTGCGTGGCTGCACACACGACGACGGAACTGGTGGGATCCCGTCGATCCGGGCGAGTTGTGTGCGGTGAGGCATGGAGGTGGGCCGCCTCGCTGCCCCGCCCTCATGAGGACTCCACAAGGTGATGCTGCGTGGCCGCACACAGGACGACGGAACGGGCGGGATCCCGCCGATCCGGCCGACCTGTGTGCGGTGAGGCATGGGGTGCGGCGGTAGCCGTCCCCCTCGCGGGGTACACCGAGCGATGAGCGAGGAAGCGCGCCGCAACGACGGCGACAACGACGGACCCGTCGAGGAAGAATTGGAGTCGAGCTTCGACGCCGTCGTGACCGAGGGGGCAGAGCGCCTGCACCGCACCGTGCGGGCGGTAATAGTGACCGGCCTGTTCGGTGGCCTCGAAGTGGCCCTGGGCGTGATGGCCTATCTCGCCGTCCTGGACGAGACGGGGAGTCACCTGCTCGCCGGACTGGCGTTCGGCATCGGACTCGTCGCGATCTACCTCGCGCACAGCGAGCTGTTCACCGAGGACTTCCTCATGCCGGTCGCCGCCGTGGTCTCCCGCGACGGCACGCCCGCCCAACTCGCCAAGCTGTGGATCGGCACACTGCTGGCCAACCTCGTCGGCGGCTGGGGCGTCATGTGGCTTGTCGCGCAGGCGTTTCCGCAGTGGCAGACCGTCCTGTCCGAGTCCGCGCACCACTTCGTCGACGCGCCGCTGAACACGCAGTCGATCTGCCTGGCGATCCTCGGCGGCAGCACCATGACGCTGCTGACCAGGATGCAACAGGGAACCTCGTCGGACGTCGCCCGCATCATCGCGGCCATGGCTGCCGGATTCCTGCTCGCCGGGCTGCAGCTGTTCCACTCGATCCTGGACTCGCTGCTGATCTTCGGCGCCATCCATGCCGGTGCGGAGGTCGACTACGTGCAGTGGATCGAGTGGTTCGGGTACACGGTCGGCTTCAACATCGTCGGTGGCGTGATGCTGGTGACCGTTCTCCGCCTCGTGCGCACGAAGGAACTGGTGAAGGAGGAGCGGCACTCGTGAGCCGAGCTGCGCTCGTCGTGCGCCTTTTGCACATCCAGGGATGTGCAAAAGGCGCACGGCGCGAGAGCGATCAGGCCACGGGCACCCGCACGTCCGGCGCACCGAGCCGCGCGGCGTCCGCGGTCTCGTCGTCCGGCTGCATCTGCGATTCCCGTTCTGCCGCAACGCGCTTGCGGTAATGCTCGATCTCGTCGGCCACGTGCTGCTCGTCCCAGCCGAGGATGGGGGCGACCAGCGCGGCGACCTCGGACGCCGCGGCCTCACCACGATCGTCGAGCTCGATGGACACGCGAATACGACGGGTGAGGATGTCGTCGAGATGCTGCGCGCCCTCGTGGCTGGCGGCGTAGACCGCCTCGGCCTTGAGGTACGCCGGCGCCGTCTCCAGGGGCTGCCCGAGCTCGGGCCGCTCGTCGATCAACGCCAGCACCTCGTGGACCAGGGATCCGTAGCGCCCGAGCAGGTGCTCCATCCGCCCCACCCGCATCCCGGCGCGCTGCGCGGCGAGCTCGCGGGAGTTCCACAGGCCGTAGTACCCCTCCGCACCGAGCAGCGGGATCTTCTCGGTGACGCACTCGGGAACCCGGCGCTCGAGACCGTGCACAGCGGAATCCACGGCGTCCTTGGCCATCACGCGGTAGGTGGTGTACTTGCCGCCCGCGATGACCGTGAGGCCGCGGACCGGGCTGGAAACCGCGTGCTCGCGCGAGAGGGTGCTGGTGGAATCCGACTCGCCGTAGAGCAACGGGCGCAGTCCGGCGTAGACGCCGACGACGTCCTCGTGGTCCAGCGGATCCTGCAGGAGCCGGTTGACCTCGGTGAGGATGTAGTCGATGTCGCTCTTGCTCGCCGCGGGATGCGCGAGATCGAGCTTCCAGTCGGTGTCGGTGGTGCCGATGATCCAGTGGCTCCCCCACGGAATCACGAACAGCAGCGACTTCGACGTCCGGGTGATGATGCCCGCCGCCGCGTTGATCCGGTTGCGCGGCACGACCAGGTGGACACCCTTGGAGGCGCGCACCTGGAATTGCCCACGGCCACCGAGCATCTCCTGGATCTCGTCGGTCCACACCCCGGCCGCGTTGATGACATGCTTGGCCGCGATCTCGAACGACTCCCCCGTCTCGAGGTCCGTCGCGACGACGCCGATCACCCGGTCACCGTCGCGCAGGAATCCGGTGACGCGAGTGCTGTTGACGCACAACGCCCCGTACGCCGCGGCGGTTCGCGCGATCATCATGGTGTGCCGGGCGTCGTCGACCTGGCCCTCGTAGAACTTGATGGCGCCGCGAAGCGCAGAGCGCTTCCCGGAGGGGAAGGCCTCGAGCGTCTTCTTCTTGCCCAGGTGGCGATGGTGCGACGGCACGCCGCGACCGGCCCCCATGACGTCGTACACCCCTATGCCGAGCCCCGCGTACGGCCGGTCGATCAGCTTGAGCAGCGGGTAGAGGAACGGCACCGGGCGCGCGAGGTGCGGACACAGATCGTTGAGGACGAGCGACCGCTCCTTGAGCGCCTCGAACACCAACGAGAAGTTGAACTGCTCGAGGTAGCGCAGGCCGCCGTGGAAGAGCTTGGACGATCGGCTCGACGTGCCCGCGGCGTAGTCCCGCGCCTCGACGAGACCGACCTTCAGGCCGCGGGTGACGGCGTCGAGCGCCGCCCCGGTACCGACGACACCGCCGCCGATGACCAGGACGTCCATCTCCTCGGAGGCGAGGCGGCGCAACGCCTCACGGCGCGCGTCGGGACTCAGTGCTGTGCTGGTGGTTGTCATTCGTCATCGACCCAATCGAGTGTTCTCGTCACGGCTTTCTTCCACCCGGCGAAGAGCTTCTCTCGCTCCGCGTCGTCCATGGACGGTGTCCATGTCTTGTCCTCGGCCCAGTTCTCGCGGATCTCGTCCTCGCTCGCCCAGAAGTCCACGGCGAGTCCGGCGGCGTAGGCGGCGCCCAGTGCGGTGGTCTCGGCGACCACGGGCCGCACCACGTCGACACCCAGAATGTCCGACTGGAACTGCATCAGAAGCTCGTTCACCACCATACCGCCGTCGACCTTGAGCACTTCGAGGTCGACGCCGGAGTCGGCGTTCATGGCCTCGATGACCTCGCGCGACTGATACGCAGTGGCTTCCAACACAGCTCGCGCCAGATGGCCCTTGTTGACGAACCGCGTCAGACCGACGATGGCGCCGCGCGCGTCGGACCGCCAGTGCGGCGCGAAGAGACCGGAGAACGCGGGCACGAAGTAGGCGCCGCCGTTGTCGTCGACCGACTTCGCGTCGTTCTCGATGTCGGCGGCGGTGGCGATCATGCCGAGGTTGTCGCGCAACCACTGCACCAGCGAACCGGTGACCGCGATCGATCCTTCGAGCGCGTAGACCGTGGGCTGGTCGCCGATCTTGTAGCAGACGGTGGTGAGCAGACCGTTCTTGCTCATCACCTTGTCGGTGCCGGTGTTCAGCAGCACGAAATTGCCTGTGCCGTAGGTGTTCTTGGCCTCACCGGGCGACAGGCACGCCTGCCCGAAGGTGGCGGCCTGCTGATCGCCGAGGATGCCGGCGATGGGTACGCCGCGCAGGGAACCGCGCTCGCGCACCTTGCCGTACACCTCGGAGGAGCTCTTGATCTCGGGCAGCATCGACATGGGGATACCCATGTCGGCGCAGATTCCCTCGTCCCAGGTGAGGGAATCGAGATCCATGAGCAACGTGCGCGAGGCGTTGGTGGGATCGGTGTAGTGCAGGCCGCCGTCGGTGCCGCCCGTCATGTTCCACAGCACCCAGGTGTCCATGGTGCCGAAACAGAGGTCGCCCGCCTCGGCGCGCTCCCGCGCACCGTCGACGTTCTCGAGGATCCACATGACCTTGGGCCCCGAGAAGTAGGTGGCCAGGGGCAAGCCGGTGGTGGCGGTGTATTTGGTGGCGTCGCCGCCGCCGAGCTTGGTGACGATGCGGTCGGTGCGCGTGTCCTGCCAGACGATGGCGTTGTACACGGGCTCGCCGGTCTTTCGGTCCCACACGAGCGCGGTCTCGCGCTGGTTGGTGATGCCCACGGACACGATGTCCGACGGCGTCAGGTCGGCCTTCGCGAGCGCGCCGGCGGTGACGGTGCGGACGTTTTCCCAGATCTCGACGGCGTCGTGCTCCACCCATCCGGCCTGCGGGAAGATCTGCCGGTGCTCCTTCTGGTCGACGGACACGACGGTGCCCGCGTGGTCGAAGATCATGCACCGGGTCGACGTGGTGCCCTGGTCGATCGCGGCGACGTAGCGCTGCTCGGTCATCGGTTCTCCATTTCGGCGAGGGTGGCGGGGTGAACGGTGGTCATGCGGTCTTCTCGTTCTCGGGGAGCCGTCCGGGCTCGAGGGCGCCCTCGTCGTCGGCGGGCGGAAGGTGCTTGCCGACCAGACGGTCGTAGAGGAACACCCCGATGGGCCCGCCGATCAGCGGTCCCACGATGGGGACCCAGAAGTAGAGGCTGCCGTACTGATCGCGCCATGCCCCACCGTATCCCGTGATGTACGACGCGAGGCGGGGTCCGAGATCGCGGGCCGGATTGATCGCGTACCCGGCGTTGGTGCCCCAGGCGAAGCCGATGGCGACGACGATCAGGCCGATCACGAACGGGGCGATGTTGGCCATCGGTGGGCTGTTGCGCTTGTCGGTGACGGCGACGATGAGGAACAACAGGATCGCGGTGCCGATGATCTGGTCGATCAGCGCGGACTGCAGGCTCACCGGAAGCGTTCCGTTGCCGGGCAACGTGGAGAAGATGGTCTGCGTCGCCGTGGTGTGCTCGGGGTCGATCGCGGTGATCATGTCGTTGTAGTTCCAGCGCACGATCAGCGCTGCGACGAAGGCGCCGAGCATCTGCGCGGCGACGTACGGTCCGACCTTCGCCCACGAGAAGTCGCGGAACAGGGCGAACGACACCGTCACGGCGGGGTTGAGGTGCGCGCCCGTCGCGCGACCGGCGACGTAGACGCCGAACATGACGCCGAGACCCCAGGCCCACGCGATCGAGTCGTGGTCGCCGAGGCTGCCCTCCTCACCGCCCGAGACGACCTGGGCGACGACGCCCACACCGAACAGAATGAGAATCATCGTTCCGGCGAACTCGGCCGCCATCTCCGCACCCAGACCCCATCGGGCCCGCTTTTCCGTCATCGCCTCGTCCTCCACATTTGTGATGCGCGCCATAGAAACGCTCGGTGTCGTCAGACTAGATCCAGATGCACGTCGGCACACAACGTCTGCACATATGTGCAAAACGGACTACTCTCGACGCCCGTGGCCTCCGATTTCGTGCCGTCTCCGGCGACCGACCCGCGCGCGTCCGACGCCGTCCGGGCCGCCCGGCTCTACTACTTCCAGGATTTGACGATGGCTGCGATCGGCCGTGAACTGGGCGTTTCCCGGTCGACGGTCTCGCGTCTGATCACCTTTGCGCGCGACTCGGGCCTGGTGGAGATCAGGATCAGCACGGCTCTCGGCCAAGGGCCGAGTCTCGAGCGTGCCTTCGCCGACCGGTACGGAGTGCGGGCCCATGTGGTTCCGGTGCCGGAAGCGGTGAGCGACGTCGACCGACTCGATCGCGTCGCGATGTTCGCCGGCCGCCTGCTCACCACCTTCGTCACCTCGGACATGGTGGTCGGCATCGCGTGGGGCACGACGGTCAGCGCCGTGAGCCGGCACGTCGCCCCGAAACGCACGCACAATACGCACGTGGTCCAGCTGAACGGCGCGGCGAACACCCGCACCACCGGAGTCTCCTACGCGACGGACATCGTCCGCACCATCGGGGACGCGTACGGCGCTGTGGCCCAGGGATTTCCGGTCCCCGCGCTGTTCGACTATCCCGAGACGCGGCGGCTGCTGTGGCGGGAGCGATCGATCCGCCGCGTCCTGGATCTGCGGGATCGGATGGACCTGGCGCTGTTCGGCATCGGCGTGCACGGAGGTGCAGTGCCGAGCCACGTCTACAGCGCCGGGTACCTCGAGAAGTCGGACCTGGCCGAACTGGACCGGGACGGCGTGGTGGGCGATATCGCCACCGTGTTCTTCCGGTCGGACGGAAGCTACGACCGCATCACGCTCAACGACCGGGCGAGCGGGCCGACGCTCGACGCCCTGAAGAGCGTGCCGCGGCGCCTGTGCGTCGTGGCCGGCGAGGACAAACTCCGCGCCCTGCACGCCGCTCTCACCGGCGGGCTGATCACCGACCTCGTGATCGACGACCTCAGCGCCGCAACCCTTCTCGCACGGTCGACATGACTTGATCCGATCCGGTCAGGACTTCTTCTTCGTCCCCGGCAGGAACCCCGCCGCGATGACGGCCTTGACGTAGGGGCGGGCCGACGTCAGCAGGTCCTCGGCGTCCGGCACGTCGCGCCAGATCGACGCGGCGAGGCGATCGGTGCGCTCCTCGATACGGCGATCCAGCTCGACGCCGCCCTCGGACAACGCCTCCGCGTCGGGCTCGAGGAGCCCGCGCGTCCGCAGTCGCTCGATCGCGGCGCCCCACTGTTCGTCGGACCACCCGCGCGTGATCTGCGTGATGCGGCGCCCGAGCGTCCGACGCCCCGCCGGATCCGGATGCTGCGCCTCGTGGAACACCACGGCTTCGGTGGGATCCAATTCCGCGTCGACCAGCGCGGCCAGGTGGCCGTCGCCACGCCATTCCCGCAGGACCGCGATGGCGTGCCACAGCGCGAGGTGCGGGGCATTAGGGTGACTCGCGGCGTGCCAGGCGGCGGAGAGTGGCCGGCCGGCGAAGTCCGCTCGGTCACCGATCTCGTGGAGTCGTCGGGCCAGCTCGGCGAGGTGCGGATCCCCGGCCCGCTCCCCCAACGCGTCCGCCAGCACGGTGTCCAACGCGGCCCAGCGGCGATCCGACACTCGCTCCAGCCCGGCCTCGACCGCCGCCGGCCACGCCGCGGCGATCAGCGCGGGCGAGAAGTTGTAGAACGTCGACGACACCACGGCCGGCACGCACGGTCCCAGCGGAGCACCGCGGGCACCCACGTAGAACGCGTGCCCGTCCAGCCCGGTGTCGGAGTACGCGTTCGGCAGATCCGGATTGAAGTACGCCGCCACGTGATACGGCTCGAGCGTCGAGTAGGCCAGGCGGGCGAGGGCGGACGTCATGGGTCCGACGGTAGCGGTCACGGCGTGACGACGTCTCGATGATCGAGAACACGGATCGCCACCGCCACGACGGCGGCGCCCAGCACCACCGTCGCCGTGAGCACCTCGACGACAGAGCCGGGGGTGAGTGCGCCGGAATCGCCGAACGCGCCCGAGGCGAGGTGGCTGGCCCGCGTGACCAGCGCGTAGGGCAGGACGGCGATGGCCGCGTGCACCTTCGCCGTCAACAACACCACGGCTACTCCCGCGCCGACCAGCGCGACCCCGATGGGCGCCGCGAACGAGCGCATGACCATCGACAGCAGTGACTGCAGCGCGGCCAGGGGAATCACCGCCGCGGCCGTCACCGCGGCCACCGCGAGGTACCGCGGAGGGAGGGCGCCGTCCAGACCGAAGAACGCCGTACCGAGCACCCACACGGCGACGAGTTGTACGGCCGGCATGGCGATTCCGAGTCCGGCGACCACGACCGTCTTGGCCACCACTATTCGCGCCGAGGACACCGGTCCGGACATCAACGCGGTCCAGTTGCCGCCACGATGCTCCGGCCGCCAGACGAGCGACGCCAGGACGGCGACACCGAGGGACAGCGGGAACAGACCGAAGAACACGGCGGTACGCAGCCACAGCGTGTCCCATCCCTCGGCCAGTCCGGTGCCGGATGCTGCAGTGTTGATCACCCCCAGTGCCGACACGACGAGGGGAAGGACCACCACGACGGCCCACACCTGAGAACGCTTCAGCTTGAGTACTTCTGCGGACAGCATGCTCAGACCTCCTGTCGATCGAGTCGCCGGGTCGCCACGACGACGCCGGCGATGGCCAGCAGTGCCAGCGCGACGACGCTGACGTAGGACGGCTGCAGGATCACCACCGATTCGCCCGCGTAGTCGGCCGCGGCGATCAGCGACCAATACCCCCACGGCGTCAGATGTGCTGCCCAGGAGGGAAACGCGGACGCCGCGATCGCGACCACCGTGCCGACGATGCCCACCCCCAGCGGGATCAGCTGATTGTCGACGCGGGCCGAGATCAGCACCTGCACGGCCAGGACCACCAGCGAGACCACGATCGCGGCCACGGTGTGGCCGAGCCAGAGGGACACCGGGACGTGGCCCGTCGCCCCCACCACTCGGGTCAGGACCGCCACGAGGACGGACGCCCCGCCGGTGCCGACGGCGACCGCCGCAGCGAGCACCCCCAGCTTGGCTCGGCAGAGCCGGCCCGGTGCGACTCCCGTGGTGCGGTTCAGCAGCCACCCTCCACCCTGGTGCTCGATGTCGACGGCACGGCTGGCGAGGATCGCCAGAACCACCGGTGACGCGACGGGAACGGCGAGCGACAATCCCGCCAGCGGCAGGGCGGCCGTGAGGCCGCCGTCGGGGGACGCTCCCGCGAGCGTGCCGACGAGGGTGAGCCCCACGATGCCGACGGCGAGCAGGGCGGTCACGAGTCCGAGCCGGAGATGACGGCACTTCGCGATCTCGTTGCGCAACACAGTCGCACGGCCCGGTGAGAGGCGTACGGAAGGCATGGCGCGGGTCACGGTCGACCTCCGCTCGTGAGGGACATGAACACGTCCTCGAGGGACTGCTCGTCGCGCCGGACGCCGACCACGCCGGCACCGGCGCCGGCGAGGTCTTCCACCACCCGCGCCGTCGTGCGATCGTCGATCCCCGACAGCCGCACGGTGTGGCCGTCCAGGCGAGCCGAGAGGTCGCTCCGCAGAACGGGTTCGACCCGCGACGGGTCCAACGTGTCGATCAGGACGTCGGGGCTCGCGGAGCGGGTGAGGTCCGCGCGTGAGCCCTGGAAGATCATCCGACCACCGTTGAGGATCCCGAGCACGTCGGCGATCCTGTCGATCTCGCCCAGCAGATGACTCGAGACCATCACGGTCACGCCGGTCGACGCCAGGTGTCGGAGCAGTCCGCGGATCTCCTCGATCCCGGCGGGGTCGAGACCGTTGGTGGGCTCGTCGAGGATGAGCAGTCGGGGTTCGCGGGCCAGCGCCATGGCGATGCCGAGACGCTGCTTCATCCCCAGGGAGTAGTGCCGCACCGTCTTGTCCATCTGGTCCTGCAGGCGCACGGTGCGCACGGCGCGCTCGACCTGATCGTTCCGCAGACCCAGACTGCGCTGCACGATCCGAAGGTTCTCCGCCCCCGTGAGATGGCCGTAGCCGGGCGGCGCCTCGATGAGCGACCCCACGCCGGCGAGCAGGTCGCGACAGGTTTCCCGCGTCATCGGGCGCCCGAACAGCTCGATGCGACCGCTGGTCGGGGCGATCAGGGACAGCAGCATCTTCATGGTCGTCGACTTGCCCGACCCGTTGGGCCCGAGGAACCCGTAAACGCAGCCCTCGGGAATCCGCAGGTGCAGGTCGTCGACCACGGTCGTGGAGCCGTACCGTTTGCCGAGTGCTTGTGTGCTGACGATGTCCATGCCGCCACTCTGCTCGGAAGCGGCGCCGAGATCGTCGGCCCGAGGACGGAACTTCGGGGGTATACCTGAGGAGGAGGCAGGGCGTCAGGACCGGTCCATCAGACCGTTCTCGTACGCCACGATGACCGCCTGCGTGCGGTCCCGGAGGCCGAGTTTCGCCAGAATGCGGCCGACGTGCGCCTTGACCGTCACCTCCGAAACACCCAGGGCCGTGGCGATCTCCGCGTTGGACAAGCCCGACGCGATCGCCCGCAACACCTCGAGTTCGCGGGGCGTCAGGTCGGCCGGACTCCCGGTGGTCACGAGCGAGGGGACGCCCCGGGTGAAGTGGTCCACCAACCGCCGAGTCGTCGACGGAGCAACCACCGCGTCACCGTCTCGCACGTGTGCCAGGGCGGCCACCAACTCGTCGACCGGGCCGTCCTTGAGGAGAAAGCCGCTGGCTCCGCTCCGCAAGGCGTCGAACGCGTACTCGTCGAGGTCGAAAGTGGTCAGGATCAACACCTTCGGTGCGCCCGGTTGCCGACACAGTTCACGGGTGGCCGCCACCCCGTCCATCACCGGCATCCGCACGTCCATCACGACGACGTCGGGACTCGTCTCCCGCACCACGTCGAGGGCCGCGCGCCCGTCCGCGGCCTCGCCGACCACCTCGACGCCGCGGGCCTCGAGCACCATGCGCAGGCCCGTGCGCACCAGGTCCTGATCGTCGACCAGCACCACCCGAATGCTCATGCGGGCGCCGGGATCCACGCGTGGACGACGAATCCGTGGTTGGCCGGTTCGGCGGTCAGACTGCCGCCCACCGCCTCGACGCGCTCACGCATTCCGATCACCCCCAGTCCGCCGGTGGCGCTGTCACCGCCCCACCCGTCGTCGGTCACGGACACGGCGACTCCGCCGTCGGTCCACCGCATGCACACCTCGACCGTCTCGACGGGCCCGGCGTGCTTCCGGACGTTGGTCAGCGCTTCCTGGACCACACGGTAGATCACGAGTTCCGTTCCGACCGTGAGGGTGCGAGGTGCCCCCTCGACGCGCAGCGTGACGGGAACCCCGACCGTTCGCGACAGTTCCAGCAGATTCTCGAGGCCGGCGAGGGTCGGCTGCGGATCCGTCGCGTCGTCCTCCGACCGGAGAACCGACAGCATCGACCGCATCTCCGTCATCGCGTGGCGGCCGGTGTCGCGCACCGACAGCATCGCGTTGCGAGCGCGGTCCGGGTCCGTCTCGGCCATCGACGCCGCCCCCTCGGACAACAGAACGATGGCGCTCAGACCGTGGGAGACGACGTCGTGCAGCTCGCGGGCGATCCGCGCCCGCTCGTCCAGAACGGCGATGCGCGTGCCCGTGTCGCGCTCACGCTCGGCCTGCAGCGCGCGCTCCTCCAGGCTCTCGACGTACAGCCGCCGGGTCCGGGTCAGGGTGCCGACCAGCCACGCGACCAGCACGATGGCCACGAACAATCCGATGTCCCCCGGAGTCAGACCATCCGTGTGACGCGTGGGGACCGTGATCGCCAGAGTCCATGCTGCAGCCACCGTCGCCGCGGGGATCGAGACAGTCCACGGACGCGTGGCCGCCACCCGGACGAGCGTGAGAACCACCATCACGTCGGCCACGAGCAGGCCGAGCCCGACGAGCGGCTGCACGAACGCCACCGCCATGACGAGGACGAAGGCGAGAACCGGCCGGGGGCGACTCAGCAGGTACGCCAGACACAACCCGACCGGAACGAGCAGGGCCGCAGGGGAAGCCGTGCCCTGGATCGGCAGGTTGTAGGCGAAAACGATCAGCGAGACGGCGACGTCGAGTGCGCGCGCTCGAGCGGAGCCTGCGGAGCGAGCGACAGGATGCACTACCGGGGACATCCGGGAGGAGGTCGGGGAGGCCATCGCGGTCACCGTAGCTCAGGTCGAGGGCCGCGGCGTCTCGTCACCGCGGACCGCATGGGGCAGGTCCACCCGTCGCGGACCGTCGACCCCGTCGACCAGGATCGACGCCGCGGAATCGCGGTCGGGCGGCAGGAGCCGGACGGTCACGGCCTCCACCGCCGGGTTCTCGAGGGCGGCCACCACCGCGTCGACGATCGCGTCGTCGACCGTCTCGGTGTCCTGCTGACCACGATCGTCGAGCAGCAGGACGTCCACTCCGCGGCTGCGTGCGGCGCGCACGGCGCTGCTGACGTCGGACAGTCCCCGTGCTCGGAACGAGTCGCGCAGTTGACTTTCCAGCAGTCGGCAGGCGAGTCGCTCGTCGTCGGCCAGCGGCTCCCCCGAGGCGATACGGGTGAGCAGCGGACGCGCGAGCTCGTCGAGACGGGTGAGCTGGACGTCCCGCTCGTGCAGCGACGCCGCCGCGGCCGCTTCCTCGGCGGCACGCAGGGTGGTCTCGGCCCGGAGCCGGAAGATGTCGGCGACCGGTTTCCGGATGGCCAGCGCGAAGAACGAGCCCATGAGAATCAAGGCGACGGCGGGCGTGACGAGCGGAACGGCGGTGGCCAACCCCTGGCCGGTCTGCCACACCCACACCACCGTGACGCCGACGACTGCGGCGTACTCCGCCCATCCCCACCACGCGCGACCCCGCACACACAGGAACGTGACCACGCCGGCACAGACTCCGATGGGCCAGGTCTGCAGCGGATTGTCTCTCGGCACCGGGAGGGACCACAGCACCAGAGCACACAGCAGCGGTCCCGTCAGCACGATCGCCACGGTCCAGCGCAACGGCATCGGGTCGCCGTGCACGCGCACGAGCGCCACGACACACGCGGAGTGCGCGATCAGGGCAAGGACGGGTGCGATCGGCGGATCGATACCGGGTAGCGCGCCCAGTGCGGCCGCCGCGACGCCGATCAGGTGGACCGCCACCACGACCGCCGCGGCTCGCGTACGCATCCCGAGCAGCGTGGTCACGTCGGCGTCCCGGCCGTCGACCTCCCCCGGTCCCAGCACGGACGTCACCGCCGCCACCCGAGCGTCACCTGCGTGCCGCGACCCTGCGCCGACCGCACCTCGACCGACCCGCCGGGCAGTCGGGACATGCGGTCGACGATGCTCACCCGTACTCCGAGTCGATGAGCCGGGACCCCCTCGGGGTCGAATCCCGGGCCGTCGTCCCGCACGACGACGGTCAGACCGTCGTCCGCCAGAGCGACCTCCACCGATCTGTCGGCGGATCCGGCGTGGCGGACGCTGTTGCGCAGCGCTTCGGCGAGCGCCGCGCCGACCGTGCGGACCGTCTCGGCGGGGAACGAACCCGTCGTGGTCCCGTCGCCGCGCACGATCACGGGAGTGGAACCGTCCACCCCACCGGCCGCGAGGCGCAGATGAGCCAGGACGTCGTCGGGCGTGAAGTCCTCCCCCGACCTCTCGTCGTCACGCAACGTGTCCAGTTCGGCGAGTGTCGATCTCGCCTGGCGGACGACGGCGTCTCCGGCGCCGGGCCGGGACGCGGCGAGGAGGGTCGACATCACGCCGTCGTGAATCAGTCCGTCGAATCGACGCCGCTCGACGGTGCGGGCGTCGAGGGCCGCCGACCGCGCCGCCTGGGCGTACGACGACGCTCGGGTGCGATCCAGTAGTCGGCCCGTCCGCGCCGCCATGACGGCGGCGCCGACGAAGATGATGCCGAAACCGTAGCCGTACACCAGATCCGGTAGCAGTGGACTCCGGTCCGCGGGTTCTCGGACGAGATAGTTGATCGACTGCGCACCCACGATCACCACCGCGAGGTAGAGGAAGACCCGCACCGGCGTCGTCGTCATCGCCGCACCGAGCGCCGCGAGGGCGGGAAAGAACGAAAACCACACCGGCTCCGCATTCAGGAACGACTCACCCGTCCAGCCGAGCGGCCACGTCGCCAACCCGACGAGGTACCCCACCACGGACGCGCGGGCCAGCGCGGTGATCGACCGCGGCGAGCCGACCAATGCGGCGCCGAGCAAGACGAGACCCGGCCCGAAGAACACCGCCACCGCGACGGGCGTCCACCAGGGCCGGGTGATGGACGTCGTCTGCACGATCAGCGGCATCGACACCAGGAGGTAGAAGACGTAGCCCGCGCCGATGAAGCGACCGAACATGCGCAGGATGCGATCGGCCGCACGAGAATCCGCGCCCGCGGTCACTTCTTGCGTCGACGTGGGAAGGGCAGCCACCCGTCCTCCAGCGCGCGCTTGTACAGCTCGGACTTGGTGGGGGCCGGACGGCCGGCGTCGGCGTACTTGGTGCGGATGCGGCGGAGGTAGTCGTTGACGGTCTCGCGCGAGATCTTCAGGTCCGACGCGACGCGCGTGGCGGTCTCGCCCGCGGCGTACAGCTCGAGCACCTTGCGGTGTTGCGGGCTCAGATCGACCAGATCGATCTCGGGATCGCCGTCGATGGCCGCCGCCCAGTCCGTCGTCGGCACGACCTCACCGCGCACCGCCACCCGGATCGCGTCGACGATCTCTTCCGGACTACGCGACTTGCGGACTACGCCGAGCACGCCCGCCCGCGCGGCCTCCCGAACGAGATACGGATCCTCGCCGGAAGTGAGCACGAGGACCGGCACACCACGCTCGCGGATGGCCTCGACGTTTCCCGTGGGCGAGGAGCCGTCGCGCAGCCGCAGGTCGAGGACCACCAGGTCCAGTGCCGCGGGGTCGGCGAACAGGTCCGCGACCGTGGACGCGTGCGCCACCAGGTCGATGTCGGTGCAGTCCGCCAGACGAACCTGCAGGCCGTCGATGGTGAACTGATGGTCGTCCACCATGCCGATACGTGCTGCCACCCCACCCCCCGGTCACTCGGAGCGTCAGACTAACCCGACAGCGTCCATTTCGGAGTGGTCGGTTCAGTTTTCTTCCGCGCACCGAGGACGGCGCACCTCGTCCCGTATCGCATCCATTCCCGTCACCAATTCGCGAAACGACGTACTGAGCGGGCTCGGTCCGAGTCGGAGGCCGTGCGGTGCCCGGAAGTCGGGCACCACACCGCGGGACCACAGTCGCGGCGTGAGGTCGCGGAAGCCGGGGTGATCGAGGGTGACGTGGCCTCCGCGTCGAGCCGGGTCCTCCGGTGAGGCGATCTCGACGCCGAGCGGTGTCAACTCGGTGTGGGCGTGATCGAGCGCCAGGGTCGTGAGGGCCACGGACTTGTCGCGGACTGCGTCCATGCCCACCTCGTCGATCATCTGCAGCGTGTCCTGCATCGCGATCATGGCCGTGATCGGCGGCGTACCGCTGAGCAGCCGGCGAATCCCGTCCGCGGGGACCCAGCCCTGCTCCATGGCGAACGAATCCGCGCGGCCGGCCCACCCGTGGATCGGGTGGTCGAGCCCGTCGAGGTGCTCACGGCGCACGTAGGCGAAGGCCGGGGAGCCGGGCCCGCCGTTCAGGTACTTGTAGGTGCAGCCGGTGGCGAGGTCGACGGCCCAGTCGTCGAGGTGGAGCGGCACCGATCCCACCGAATGCGAGAGGTCGAGCAACAGGAGCGCACCCTTCTCGTGGGCCGTCCGGGCCGCTGCGGCGGCGTCGAGCAGGAAGCCCGAGCGGTAGGCGACATGGCTGAGGACCACCACGGCCGTCCGGTCGGTCACGACGGCGGCGAGCTGGTCGGTGTCGACGCCCCCGCGGGGGTCGGAGTCGATCCACCGCACGGCGAGACCGCGATCCTGCGCGATGGACTCGACGACGTACCGGTCCGTCGGGAAGTTGTCGCGGTCGACGACGATCTCGGTGCGCCCCGGGCGGAGGGACAGGGCGCCTCGGATCAGCTTGTACAGCAGGACCGTGGTGGAATCCGCGACCACGGTCTGCCCCGCGGCCGCGCCGAGCACGACCCGACCGATGGTGTCGCCCTGCGTGATCGGCAGGTCCCACCACTGCTCGTCCCACCCGCGGATCAGCCGCCCACCCCATGCGTCGGTCAGGAAGCGGGTGACGTTCGCGATGCTCGCGGTGGTGGGCCGGCCCAGCGAGTTCCCGTCGAGATAGGAGACGACGGCGTCCGGCGAGTCGGTGTAAAAGCGGTCGCGGTAGTGCCGCAGCGGGTCGGTCGCGTCGAGCTCGGCCGCTCGGGTCAGGTGGTCCACGCGGGCTCCCTCGATGCTGTGGTTGTGGGTTCCGGTGATGTCGCCGGGTCGATGCGAGCGTAGGACGTAGCGTGAGGTCCATGACCGTGACCCGGATCGACGTCCTCCTGCATCCCGACTCCGTTCTCGACGTGCGCACGGCGACGGACCTGGCGCGGCGCGCTCTCGACGCACGCGAGGTGGCCGGGGACGTCCTGGTGACCGACGACGTCTCGACGGCGACCGGTGACGCGGTGGTGGTCCCGGCACCGGGCGGTGCGGTCGACCTCGGAGGCGACGGTCGGTGCGTCGTGCGGGTCGACTTCGGACTCGCCGAACCCGACCGAGCACCGAACCTGTTCGCCCACATCCGCGGTCGCGGACTCGACGGGCTGCGTTACGCCGTCGACCGGGTGTTCCATCACCGACTCCACCCGGCCGAGGTGGTGCGCTACGGCGAGCACTGGGAGCAGCGGGTGGAGGTGCGCCGGTGCGGCCGCGCAGGAGCCCCCGCCGCGGCGCTGGTGCACGGCGGGTACTGGCGAGAAGCGTTCGAACTGGACTCGCTCGACGCGATCGCGATCGACCTGCTGGCGCACGGCTTCGACACCTGGAACATCGAGTACCGCCGCCCCGCCGCGCACGGGTGGTCCACGACGACCGCCGACGTCGAGGCGGCGATGGGCGTGGTCGACGCCGACACGGTGGTGGCCCTGGGTCATTCGGCCGGCGGTCAGCTGGCCCTGCGGTGGGCAGCCGACCACCGGCCCGCCGCGGTGGTGAGCCTGGCGGGCGTCCTCGATCTCGCCGTCGCCCGCACTCGGCTGCTCGGGAACAGCGCGGCCGACGTCATCGACGAAGCCGACAGTGCGGCGTCGCCACGCGCGCGTCTGCCGCTCGGCGTACCCACCGTCGTTGCGTGCGCGACGGAGGACGATCCGAACCTGAACGACATCGGACGGGAGTACGTCGACGCCGCCCGCGACGCCGGGGACGAGGTCGACCACGTGGAGGGGCCCGGTGGGCACTTCGCGGTGGTCGACCCCGGCTCCGAGGTGTGGGCGGACGTCGTCCGATCGGTGCAGGATCGGCTGCGGTAGAACTACTTCCGGCTGGGCGGCTGCAGAAGCTTCATGGCGCCGCGCAGGACGGGCTCGGGGACCTTGTCCTTCGCCTCCATCGCCTTGTTCATCATCTTGGTTCGCGTCTCGGTGCCCCGGCCGAAGGCTTTGTTCAGCGGGCCGCCGTCGGGATCCATCTCCGCGTGCAGCGGGGCGTCGCCGTCCTTCTGCGCGATGGCGTTGCTGATGACGACGCGCTGGATCTCGCTGGTGCCTTCGAAGATGGTGTACAGCTTGGCGTCTCGGTACCACTTCTCCACGGGATGGTCGGTGATGTAGCCCCATCCGCCCATCGTCTGGATCGCGCGTTCGGTGGCCGCCACGGCGACCTCCGTCGCGGCCAACTTGGACATCGAGCCTTCGCCGCGTTCGAAGTGAATCTTGTTGGCGGCCATCCAGCTTGCTCGCCAGGTCAGGAGGCGGGCGGCGTCGATACGCATCGCCAGATCGGCGAGCGGGAACGCGATGCCCTGGTTGTCGATGATGGGTGAGCCGAACGCCTCACGCTCGTTGGCGTACTGCGTGGCGTATTCGAGCGATGCGCGCGCGATACCCAGGGCCTGCGCCGCGACCATCGGCCGGGTCTGCTCCAGGGCGCCCAGCGTGGCCGACCGGCCGCGGATGCCCGTCTTCTCCGCTTCCCGTGCCTTGGCGAGCTTGTGCTCGAGCTTGTCCCAGCCGCCCAGCAGGTTGGCCTTGGGAACCCGGACGCCGTCGAACTTCAGTTCCGCGGTGTGCGACGCCCGGCATCCGAGCTTGTCCAGCTTCCGGACCAGTTCGAGGCCCTTGGTGCCGCCGGGGACGATGAACAGCGCCTGACCCTTGTGGCCGAGCTCGGGGTCGACGTTGGCGTTGACGACGTGCACGTCGGCGATGCCGCCGTTGCCGATCCACATCTTGTGGCCGTCGATGACCCAGTCGTCGCCGTCCTGGCGGGCCGTCGTGCGCAGGTTCCGCACGTCGCTGCCGCCCTCCGGCTCCGAGATGGCGAGGGCAGCGAGCTTGATGTCGTCGGGCGTGCCGAAGCACTGCGGCGCCCACTCGAGCATCTGCTCCGGGGTGGCCGCCTGGCCGATGGCCGACAGAGCGAGGGCCGGCATGACCACCGCGAGGCCGATTCCGGCGCAACCCCAGAAGAGTTCCTCCATGAACACCGGCAGCGACAGCCCCGTCGGATCACCGATCAGATCGCGGTAGAACAGCGGCGAATAAAACCCGGCCCGTGCCGCCTCTTGCAGGACCGGCCACGGAAACTCCTG
Source organism: Rhodococcoides kroppenstedtii (assembly GCF_900111805.1). GTDB lineage: Bacteria > Actinomycetota > Actinomycetes > Mycobacteriales > Mycobacteriaceae > Rhodococcoides > Rhodococcoides kroppenstedtii. Next base: position 71,622 of record NZ_FOJN01000010.1, on the reverse strand, counting down.
CTGCTGGTCGTAGTGCTGCGCGACCGGGCGGACCACGTTCTCCGCGAAGTCGTGCGTCCGCGCCACCAGATCGTGCTGGGCCTGCGTGAGCGTCAGATCGAAAGCCATGGTGTCCCCCCATGAGACGTCGGTTTGCTCGGGTGGTACCCCCTGCGACCGTCTGTTACACACATCACATGGGGTGTGGGGGAACCGCCCGAGGGTCGGGGGCGTCCAACGGGTCGTGAGGACCGTCGGGGTGGGGTTGGCGTGCGCGCTCGTCGCGGGGTGCGGTGGGGGTGTCGTGGGAACGCCGGTGGCTGAGTTGTGGGATCCGTGCAGCATCTCGACCGAGGCGTTGGTCGACGCCGGTATCGATCCGGCGCCTCTTGGTTCCGAAACAAACCCCGCTGATGGGGTTGCCGACGCGTCCTTCTGCTCTTACGCAACTGACAGCTTCGAATTGACCGTGTATAGCTTTCGTTCACCGCTGGAATCGCGATCGTCCCCCGCGGAAGTACGCGACGAGATTGGCGTCGGTGACCGCAGGGCGATCCGGTTCACCAGGTCCATCACGCCGACGTGGGTGTCGTGCATTATCGGCTTCGACGCCCGTAGCTCGTCGGTCGAACTAGAAGCCCGACCCGACGTCATTGCACCGTCGGGCGAGAACTCCTGTTCGGTCGCCACGGAGCTCGCAAAATCGCTACTTCCCCAACTGCCGCGTTAGGTGCGCATGACAAACCATGTGAAAGTGTCGCGTGAGGACGCCCTGCAATGCGCTATGGCGTGCGAGCGTCTTGGCGCAGAGATAAAAGGACTTCTCAATGACGTTGCTGCACAGGGGCGAATTTCCGGTTTCGGCACTCTTCCCTCCGGCATCGCATTGAACGAGAAGTACACGGAGCTGACGTCGGGAGGGGCCGGGTCACTCACCTCGACGCTGCAGGGCCACATCGATGTCGTCACAAAACTTGCCGACACCTTCCGCCGCATGGGTGAGCACTACGTCGCGACGGACGACGCCGTGGCCGCGTCGCTGCGGCCGTCGGACACGGTCGGTTGATAGTGCCGGACATGCGGTCACGAATGGTCGGAGTTGCCGGCGTCGCCGCGGTCCTCATTGGCGGATGCGGCGGAAGCGTCGCGGGGACACCGGTCGCGGAGCTATGGGATCCGTGCAGCATTCCTTTTGAGGCACTCACCGAGGCCGGTCTCGACCCGAACGCAGCGATTCCCGGCGAACGGGTTGAAGGCAGCCGCCGGGTGGCCGCATTCTGTACTTACGTCCACCAGAACTTCGATTTCACGGCGTACAGCTTCGCTCAGCCCGTCGAAGCGAGGGTACCCAGTTCGAGTCTGGGCGATCGCGTGCTCGTTGTTGATCGCGCCGCGGTTCGCTACCGCGCCTCTTCGCCAGCCGGTCTGCCGACGTGCGCAATCGCGTTGGACGCCTGGGACGGCTCGGCAGAATTCGAGGTTCGCGCCGGTCCGGGGCGGGAGCCAACCGACGATATGTGCGTCTCCCTCGATCGGATCGTTCTCCTTCTCCTCCCGACTGTGCCGTTCTGAAAGAGAAGCACCTCATGAATGAAATAAGACTGTCGCCGGGAGCCGCAGAGCAATGCGCCCAGGCGTGCGCGCGATTCGCACTAGGCGTTCAACAGGCCCACGCCGAAGTCGAATCGCGAGGAGAGATTTCCGGCTTCGGCACCCTCCCCTCCGGCATGGCGCTGAATGCGAAGTACACGGATCTCACGTCGGGTGCATCGGGCTCGCTCACGGCGATGATGCAAGGCCACATCGAGGTCGCCACGAAGTTGGCCGACACGTTCCGCCGGATGGGCGAGCAGTACGTCGAGACCGACGAGGCCGTCGCCGCATCGCTGCGTCCGACCGAACCCCGGTGATCAGCGCAGGGCGTCGAGATTCGTGCGGAGCAGCATGACGTTGTAGTCCGACCAACGGGACGCGGTGAAGTACAGGTCGCGGCCCGACGAACTCGGGTGGATGTACGGCGCGTACACCCCGCCGATCGTCTCGGCCCGGCCGAGCAACGTGCGCGGCGCACTCCACGGCCCCTGCGGTTCGGTGGCCGTTCGAGCCACGATGGAGCCCTGCGTCTCGTCCCCGTAGAGCATCACGTACTTCTGCAGGTACTCGTTCCACGCGACGCTCATCTCCGACACGGGCTCCTGGACCACCTTGATCGAGTCCTCGACCCGTGGCGACCAGGGCGCCTCCGGCTTCCCCGTCGAGTACTCGTACTTGGTGAGGTCCAGAATGTCGGCCGGACGGACGCGCGCCAGGAATGCCGCACCGAATCGGCCGTTCGGCGTGCCGAACTGGTAGAGCCAGCCGTCGTTCCCCTTCGCGTACGCATTCATCTGGAATCGGCCGTTGGCCTCGTTGACCTGTGCAACGCCGGGGATGGTGACCCCCTTGTTGACCCTGATGGTCAGCGGATCGGTGGTCCAGGTCTGACCGTTGTCCCGCGAGGTGGCGATGGCCGAGAAATTGGTGACCCACCGGCCGGGTGCGCCCCACGACTGCACCGACATGTAGTTCAGGTACTGGACCCCGTCGATGGCGATGGCCGCCGTCGGAATGGTGGTCGCCTCGATCTCGGGTAGACCGAGCGTCGGGACGATCTGGCGTGCGAACCGAGGCGCGTCGGCGGTCACCACCGACCCCGACGCGGTGTTGCCCGGCGCGGCGTCCGGAATGGAGATGCCGTCGCCGAGCGCGGTGTCACCGGATCGCAGCAGCACGTTGTTGCGCCATTGCCCGCCGCTGACGGAGCAGTTGCCGAACGTGTCACCGAAGGCGTAGAGCACCTGGCCGGCGCCGTTGTCCCAGGCAATGCCGAGATCGGTACCGGAGATGCCGAAGCGGTCATAGGTGCTGTTCGCGCTGGCGGGGCCCGTCACCCAACCGACGGATTGGGTGTTCGACGAGCGGATGGGCGCCAACGGGCCCTGGGGACCGCGGGGATTGGTTCCTCCGCCGCCCGAACTGCCGAACATCGACGACCCCGGACCCATGCGGCCACCGCAGGGCTCGGCGGAAGCAACGGACGACGTCGCCACGCCGAGCCCGCTGATGGTCAGAGCCAGGATCGCCCTGTGAACGGCAGATCGACCGATTGCGCGCATAACCCCACCCGTCGCGGTGTTACTCAAGTGAATGATGTGACGAGTGTTACCGAGGGGGCGGGGGCGCGCAACCGAATGCCGTCGCGAAACGTGAACTACATCAGTGTGATTCGAGCTGCCGCGCGTGGGCGGCGTCGAGAACGAGCAGGGCTGCACCCTGCACCACGACTGCTGCACCGTGACCCCACGACTGGTCGCGGGTCAGTCGTCCACCGAAGGACGGTCGGTGATACATCATGTGGGCACCGCCCGCGACATAGCCGACGTCGAGAACGGTGTTGATCCAGAGCGTGCGGCGCAGAGACGGGCTGGTCACGGGCTTGGACCGGGCCGCACCGATGCCGGCGATGGCCAGGTCGATCGCCCCCCAGCCCGCGCTCTGCAGGCCGAATGCCCGCACGCGTTCGGACGACGACGCGGCCAGCGCCAGCCCGCCGACGACGCTGCCCCCTCCCCACCAGGCGAGGCGACGTCCGAGTGTGTCAGCGATGCTCTGGGCGGAGGTCATGTGACCAGTGTGCCGGGTGGATGGTCCACGGCGGTCCGACGCCAACGGTGCGGGGGGTCACCGGGGCCGGGGCGGGGTTCAGACCGCCCCGACCTCCCGGAGCCGGGCGATCTCCTCGGCGGAGTAACCGGATTCGGCGAGGATCTCGTCCGTGTCCGCCCCGTGCGCGCGTCCGGTGTGCCGGATGCTGCCGGGGCTCTCCCCCATGCGCCACATGACGTTCTGCATGCGCACGGGTCCCAGATCCTCGTCGTCGACGTTGGTGACCATCTCGATGGCGGTGACCTGGGGGTCGTCGAGCAGTTCCGACGGCTTGCAGACCGGGGCGACCGCGGCGCCCGCGTCCTCGAACGCCGCGATCACCTCGTCCCGAGTGCGCTCCCCGATCCACCCACCGACGTAGTCGTCGAGCAGGTCGGCGTGCGCGGCCCGTTGGCGGCCGGTGGCGAACCACGGCTCGTCGAGGACTTCCGGGTGCCCGACGAGGCGCAGCACCCGCTCCGCGATGGAGTTGGCACTGGTCGAGATGGCCAGCCAGTGACCGTCCTTGGTGCGGTAGAGATTGCGGGGCGCGTTGTTGGTCGACCGGTTCCCGGTGCGCTCCTGATCGATACCGAGCTGATCGGCGTAGATCACGCCCGGCCCCACGGCGGTCATGATGGGGCTCAGCAGATCCAGGTCGATCTCCTGACCGCGGCCGGTCTTGTGCCGGTGCAGCAACGCCATCGACACCGCCGACGACCCGGCGATCCCCGCGAGCGAATCGGCCAGACCGAACGCGGGCAGGGTCGGCGGACCGTCGGCTTCACCGGTGAGGTGGGCGAACCCGCTCATCGACTCAACGAGGGTGCCGAACGCCGGCCGCGTCGAATACGGCCCCGTCTGACCGAACCCGGTGACCCGCAACAGGATCAGACCCGGATTGATCGCCGACAGCACGTCGTAACCCAATCCCCACCGCTCGAACGTGCCCGGGCGGAAGTTCTCGACCACCACATCGACGTCGGCGACGAGCCGTTTGAACACCTCGGCGCCGTCCGGGTTGCCGAGGTTCAGGGTCAGCCCCCGCTTGTTGCGGCTGACCATGGTCCACCACAGCGGATGCCCGTCCTTGTCCAACCCGTGACCGCGCATCCCGTCCGGTTTGGTGGGGTGCTCGATCTTGACGACGTCCGCCCCGAAGTCCCCGAGAATCTGTGCGACCAGCGGGCCGGCCAGGATGGTCGAGACGTCGAGAACGCGGATCCCGTCGAGCGGACCCGTCACTTGTAGGGCCGGTGCAGGTAGCGGCCGGCCGGTGCGCCGGAAACGGCGCCGTCGGCCAGAACGCGCTGTCCGCGGACGAACGTGTCGGTCACCTTGGCGCCGAGTTCGAAGCCCTCGAACGGCGTGTACTCCTGGGTGGACTCGGAATCCTCCGGACGCACGGTCCAGGTGTGGTCCGGATCGACGAGCGCGAGGTCGGCGTCCATGCCCACGGCGATCGAGCCCTTACCCGGAAGTCCGTAGCGCTCGGCCGGATTCAGCGATGTCAGCTCGGCGATGCGACGCCAGCTGAGCCCACGCTTGCGGCCCTCGCTGACCAGGCCGGGCAGCAAGTACTCGGCGCCGCCGAAGCCGGACTTGGCCGCGAAGATGTCGCCGCGATCCTCGGCGAACTTCTTCTCGTCCTTGCAGCACGCGTGGTCGCTGACGACCCAGTCCACGTCGCCGGCGATGAGGTGCTCCCACAGGGCCTCGACGTCCTCGCGCGGGCGCAGCGGCGGATTGACCTTGCCGCCGAGTCCGTAGGCCGTGTCGATGTCGGCGAGCAGGTGCCCGATGGTGACCTCACGTCGAAAGTTGACGTGCGGGAATGCCTTCGCCATGCGCATGGCCGCCGTGAGCGCCTTGCGCGAGGACAGGTGCAGGAGGTTGATGTTCGGCAGCTGCGTCTCGTCGGCGAGGAACGACGCGATGGTGACCGCGAGGCCCTCGGAGTGCGGCGGACGCGACGCGCTGTAGGCGGCGAGGCCGGTCAGCGTGCCCTCCTCCTCGACCATCTTGGTGTAGGCGCTCATGATCTCGGCGGTCTCGCAGTGCAGCGACAGCGAGATGTGATCGGCCATCTCCGGAAGCTGCTCGCGCGCAGCCTGAATGCCGCGCATGACGAACTCGAAGTGCGCCAGGTCGTACCGCTCGCCCTCGGGGGTCATGAGGAACTCGCTCTGGTCGGTGGACCGACCGTGCAGACCGTGGCTGCCGTAGAACATGAAGATCTTGAACGACGTCACACCGTGATCGGTGATGAGCGAGGGGATCTCGCCGATGTGTTCCTTCGACATCGGCGCGAGGTGGTACGCGTAGTCGACGTACGGGCGTCCCTCGGTGGCCTCGAGGACCGTGGGGAAGACGTCCGCGTAGGACCCGCCGGTGTTCATGTAGTACTGGCCGGTGCGCATGTACGACAGCGAGGTGGTGACGCCGCCCTGCACGCAGGCCCGCGACTCGGCCTCGGCGTCCTCACACAGCGGGTTGTAGATGCCCCAGTGCTGGTGCGCGTCCACCACTCCGGGGAAGGCGACCTTGCCCGCAGCATCGATGACGGTGTCGGCCCCCGACGGATCGATACCGGCCGCGATCTGCGTGAACTTGCCGTCCTCGATCAGGAGATCGAGGAACTCCCCCTCCTCGGGGTGGTCCGCACCGGGACGTACGACGCGGGCGTTGGTGATGAGCAGTGTCGTCATGACGAGGTCCTTTGCATATCGAGAGAAGCGGCCGCAGCGTCCGCGGCCAGGAAGGACAATCCGAGGGCGGGCAACAGGCCGTTGCCCGCGAGGTAACCCGAGGCGCCGTGACCGGAGATGCCCATGGCGGCGCCGCCGGCGGCGAACAGTCCGTCGATGGGCGAGCCGTCCGTGCGCAGGACGCGCGCGTGCCCATCGACCACGAGACCGCCCTGGGTGTGGAACAGCGCCGGGACGATGGCGACGGCCACGTACGGACCGACCATCTCGTGCTCGAACGAGTTGCGTCCGAACGGATCCGAGGCCTCACCGCGAGCGTAGCGGCCAACAGCGGCGATCTCGTCGACGACCGCGTCCACCGGCAATCCGGTGGCGGCAGCCAGACCCGCGGCGCCGTCCGCCCACACCGCGGCGCCGGACTCGACGGTCTGCCGAAAATCCGTGAACGCCAGGCACCGATCGTGGATCTCGCGATCGATGACCAGCCAGCCCTCCGACCCCGGGCGCGCCGCGAGCTGCGCCGCGTACTCCGAGTAGCCGGTGGTCTCGTCGCCGAAGCGTCGGCCCGTGGCATCGAGGACGACGCCTCCGTGCATCACCGTCGCCCAGCCGACCAGCGTCGCCGCCTTCTTCGACAGGGCCGCGTGTCCCTGATAGGCGTCGAGGAACCTGGCCTCGGCACCGAGGCGCGTGCCGATGGCGAGCGCGTCGCCCGTCGAGTACTCGCTGCCGTGATAGACCGCCGACGCGATCTCGGGGGCATGCTGGGCGACGGCCGCGTGGTCCGCTCCGTATCCGTTGGTGGCCAACAGAACTGCCGGCGTCGGGATCTCGTCGGTGGTGCCGTCGGGCAGCGTCACGACGACGGCACTCACGCGTCCGTCCTCGGTCCGCACGTCCGTCACCCGGGCGGGCGCGTAGACGTCGATGTTCGGGTGCTCGGCGACGGCGCGCGTCAGGTGATCGAGCAGCACGCTGCCGTGGCGACCCTCGACGGTGTGGGGGTTCGTTGTTTCGCTCAGCGGAACGTACCCGCGACGCCGTCCACACCCTGGTGATCGACGCCCTGGCCGCCGCCGTGACCCGCGGGCCATCGCGGGTCGAAACCGTGCTGATCGACCTGTGGGGTGTCGGCCTCGCCGGCGCACGCACGCCCGAGGTCGCTGCCCTGGTGGCCTCCCGCCGTCGCGAACCGGGGCGCTGGATCACCCTCGGCGGTGGGGCCACTGGCTCCGCCGAGGCCGTCGCCCTCCTCGACGCGGTGGCGTCGTGCTGCCTCGAACTCGACGAGGGCAACAAGTACGCCGCGGGCCACCCCGCAGCGCACGTCGTTCCCGCCGCCGTCGCCGCCGCACGCCTCGCGGACGAACCGGTCTCCGGGACCACGTTTCTCACCGCCGTCGTCGCCGGTTACGAGGTGGCCACCCGGTTCGGCCACGCCCTCGACCGCGACCCGCGCTGGCACACCCACGGCCACTGGGGCGCGACCGGTGCGGCCATGGCCGCCGCCGCCGTGTGGGGCCTGAGTGTCGACCGCGCGGCCGCCGCGGTGGACGCCTCGACGTCCCTCGTCTCGATCGCTCCGTGGGAGGTGGTGCTGCAGGGGCAGTTCGGACGAAACCTGTGGATGGGCAACGCCGTTCGCGCCGGGCTCGACGCCGCACGGCTGGCCGAGGCCGGACTGGTGGACAACGTCGGGATCGCGTCGGCCACGCTCGGTGGGGTGGTCGGGACCTTGCACGCGGACCGGCTCGCAGTGGAGCCGGGTGTGTTGTCGATCGACCGGGGCTACGCCAAACGCCACGCCAGCTGCTCGTACACCCACGCCGCCGTGGACGTGATTCAGCACCTGCGCCGCACCGGCGGCCTGTCCGCCGACGACGTCACCGACGTGCGGGTGCGCATTCACGGGCTCGCCGAGCCACTGTTCGGGCGCACCCCGACGAATCGTCTGCAGGCGATGTTCTCGCTTCCCGTCGTCGTCGCCGCGGCGCTGGTCGCCGACGAGATCGGCGTCGACACCTTCGACCCCGACGGCGCCACCTTCGTCCGCGCGACGTCGGTGGTGGACCGGGTTCACGTCGAGGTGGCCGACCACCTGACCGCGCTGCTCCCCGACCGCCGGGCCGTCGAGGTGGAGTTGGCGCTGCGGTCCGGGGAGGTGGTCGCCGCGGGCGCACCCAACCCCGTCGGCGACAGCGACCACTTCCCGCTCGACCGGGATGCTGTGGTCGCCAAGATCGTCGGGCTGGTCGGGGCCTCCGATGCAGAGCGAATCGTCGGGGTAGTGGACGGGCTGGCCGGGGCGTCGGACGTCGTGGAGGTGCTGCAGGGTTTGCCGTGAGGCGCTCGGGGTCGAGTGCCGCAGCGAGCCGCGGTGCGCAGCGGGCCGCCGCGGGCCGCGGTGCGCAGCACCGGGCAGGAGTCAGCGCACCGGGCAGGGGGTCAGCGGACGGACTGCAGCACCGCGACGGCGGGCTTGGCGGACCCGTCGTTGCGGTAGACCCCGAAGTAGTTCTCCTTGTCGGGGTTCACGGTGGTGAGGGGGGCGCGGTCGGTGGTCTCGTAGAAGAAGATCGGGCCGGCCCAGGTGTAGGAGAGGCGGAGGTCGACCGCTTGGCGGTAGGCGGTGGCCTGCGCCTGCTCGGTGAGGCTGGGGTCGCCCGCGGTGGCGGCGCCGGCCTCGGTCATCACGATCAGCTTCCCGGCGTCACCGTTCTCGGTCATGATCGTCCGCGCGCTCTTCTGGTAGATCGAGCCGTCGGGGTTCCGGAAGTCGATGCTCATCTGCGACCACGCGTTCCAGTCGGCGACGTCGTTCGGCAGAGCGGGTGCGGTGTAGGGATGCCAGCCCAGGGCGTCGAAGGATCCACCCGCCCCGAGGTCGTACATCTGATCGAGATAGGTGAGCGGCGCGATCGCGTGCCCCTCGGGTGACTGACCGGTGGTGCCCCACGGCGACAGGCCCGCGGCGACGACGGTGATGGCGTACGGCGTGGCCGCCTTCATGGCCGGATAGGCCGCGCGGAGCAGGTCGACATACCCCTGGACGTTGGGTTTGCCGGTGACGGGATCGGCCCAGAACATCCAGAGGTTCGGCTCGTTCCAGACCTCGAACGCCCGGATTCCCTGCGGCGCGTAGCGCGCGACGGTGGTGGCGGCGAAGCGCGCGTAGGCGGCGGGATCCGTCGGGGGTGTGCTGCCGTCGGCGGTGGTGCGCGCCCAGGGCGGTGTCTTCTGGATCAACAGCAGAATCTTCAGGCCGCGGGCGCGCGCCGCGGCGACGGCGCCGTCGGGCCCCGCCCAGTTGTACGACGACGGGCCGCCGTCCTGCACCCACCACCAGTCGATCTCGATGCGCACCCAGGCAGCGCCGGTGCCGGCGATGCGGGCTGCTTGGGCACGTTGCACCGTCGACGAGGCTCGGAAATCGATGCCGTTGAGGCCGATTCCCTGCCGCCCGACGTAGGAACTGGCGGCGGACGCCGGCGTGACCGTCAGCGTCATGAGCATCACCGCCAGCAGAAGAAGGATTCGTGTGACGACCGTACGGACCATGGTGACTCCCACCCGACACGGGTGCGACGACGGCACCCGACCCGCATTGGAGTCACATCAGTAACACAAGTCACTTCAGCAACAAGAGTACCAACCGAACGGTACTGGCTACCACGGCAATCCCGGCATTCTCGGCGTCCTCGGAGCGAGCGCTGCCCACTCCTGCCGGGTCAGGAACGACAGGCGCGGATTCACCGTGATCAGCCAGGCGCCCAGGTTCGCGCGCGATACCGCCGCCATCGGCGCGCCCTCCGTTCCATGATGTGAGATCGACGTAACATTTCACTGGATCTTGGGTATACGTCAGCGTCCGACCCCCGCACGGAAGACTCGACATGCCTGCTCACCGCCGCCCGACCAGCACCCGTCGACGCGTTCTGTGGGCCGCTGCGGGCATCACCGCGGTCGCGTTGCCCGCTGCCGTCCTCCCCACGGTGGTCGACACCCAGTCTGCCGTGGCGGCGAGCGACGTCGCGCCCGCCGACCGGCCCGCCCCGGTCGAGACCCCCACCGCACCCTCGGCGATCACGGCGTCGGCGATCGACATCGCCGCACCAGCGTCGGCTGCGTCGGTGTCGGATCCGGACACGACCCTGACGCAGGTCCTGACCTCGGTCGGCTACCCCGCCGACCCCGCGACTCTCGGGTTCATCGATCGCACGGCCGCCGACATCTGCCGTGACCTCGCCGTCGGGCGCGCCGGCATCGACGTGCTCGAGGACGTGTCGGGACGCACCGCACCCCTCGGATGGAGCGACGCGCAGTCCGACGGCCTGGTCTACATCGGTGTGGCGGCCGAATGCTCGGCCTACTCGCACCTGCTTCCCTGACGGCTCACCCGAGGGCTTGCGCCGCACCGTCCCATCCCGGCGGGGCCGGGGACGACGACTGCCAGCGCGCGCCCTCCGCGAGCCACCGCCGTCGCCACTCGCTCTCGGGGATGCCGAGATCGTCGTCGGTCACACCGAACTCGAAACCACACGACGGGCACACCTCGTACGACGGACCCGCGTCCGTTCGGGGCGGCTCCGCGAGCTCGGGGTAGCGGCAGACCGGGCAGAGATGCGCGCTCATCGAGGAACTCCTGGTTGACGGTCCCAGTAGGCGGCACCGGACCCCGGTCGGAAGAAGGTCTTGGTGATGCCGTCGGGAGTGTAGGCGGCGAAGGTGTTCGTCGCCGGTTCGTACATCCGCACCGTGCCGTCGGGTCCGATCTTCACCAGATGCGACGGGTCGTCGCGGAATCGGGCCGCGAGCTCGGCGTACTCCCGAGCCGTCCGGGCGCCGACGTCGGCGCCGTGCCGGGCGAAGTGGTCGTCGAGCGCCCTCGACGACGACCATCCCGGCGCCACGGGCGGCGTCTCCCGAGAAACGACGTCGTCCCAGCGCACCGGGATGCGGGTGGTCACCTCCTCGACGTCGTCGACGACGCGATCGAGGGTGGCCATCGCGGTCTCGTTCCGGCGCATCCGCGCGAAGGCCCCGAGTGCGGCCACGACGGCGCGGACCCGGGACGCGGTGCGGGCGAATCGTCCGGCCGCCACCGCCGCACCCGCGGCTGCGGACAGTCCGGCCGAGACGAACGCCAACCCGATTCCGACGGCGACGGCCGCCGCTTCCTCGAGCGCGAACTGCTCGATCAGATCGCGGATCTGCGACCGCGTGTCGGCGAGCTGATCGGCGAAGTCCCGGCACAGGGCCGCGAGACCCGAACAGGCCCCGGCCGCCGCTTCGACCGCATTCAGCACACGGCGCACGTCGTCCTGCATGGCGTCGATCTCGGGGCTCGTGGACTCACGCAGGCCGTCGGCCACCCCGAGCAGTCGGGTGCGGACGTCGAGCAACTCGCGGCCGACGGTGATCCAGGCCTCCGACGCCGCGCGCAACCGATCGGTGTCGCCGTTGGGGCACGGCACGCCCACGGCGTCGGCGATCTCGACCGCTCCCTGCAGGCCGGGCCCGGCGTCCCCGACCGCGCTGGAAAAGGCCAGGTCCTCCAGGGTGGCGGGCGGACCGGATATCGGATCCGGCGGCGTCGCGGACGCCGCGATCGAGTCCGCCGTCGCATGGTTGACGGCCGACTGTTCGATCAGCAGGCCGAGCGACGACAGCGCCGACACCACCGTGCGCACGGCGCGGGAGAAGGCGTCGACGTCCTCGTCGTACGCCGTGCCCCAGCGCTCGCCGGCCTCGTCGCTGCCCGCCATCCCGGCCCAGTCCGACGAGCGGACCCACTGACGACGCACGGCGGTCGAGACGGTGTGCGCCTCGTCGTACAGGGCGCGGGCAGCAGCAGTGAGCGCCTCCGGCGCGAGGTCGACGACGATCGGAGCCATCAGCGAGCCCCGAACATGCGCAGATTCGCGGTGACCGCGGCCGAGTACGCCGCATGAGCGGACCGCGCCGCCTCCGCCATGACGGCGAGCCCCTCGGCCATCTCGCGGGCGCCGGCTACGGCGGCGTCGTGGGCTCGTCGATGCGCCGCCGCGGCCTCACCCGTCCACGCGGAGCCGAGGTGGGCCACCCGAGCGTCGACCTCGGCGAGGCGGCGGTCGGCACTCTCGGCCACGGCCTGCAGCCGGGACACGACCTCCATCAGCGGGTCCAACTCGACCCGGAACGCGCTCACGTCAGGTCCAGACGCGTCGCGGCCGTGTTGTCCTCGTGCTCGTAGCCGCTGGCGGCGGTCTCGAGCAGTCGGGCCTGCTCACCGAGAGCGACCACGACCCGCCGGGCGCCGGTGTCCACCTGCTCCCACCCGGCGGCGAAGGCCGCGGCCGCGGCGCCCTGCCACCCCACGGTCCCCGACCGCACGGTGGCCGCTGCGTCGGCCAGTTCCGACCCCCATGCGCCCGCGGTCTCCGCGATCGCTCTGCTCGCGGCGCGGAGTTCCTCCACCCCGACGTCGACGTGGTCCATGTCGCTCCCCCGATCGTTGCGGCTCGTCGGGGGATTGGACGACGCCGGGGAGCGATCGGTTCCGTGCAGCCTCGAGGGGAACGACCACGACGAAGCGGGGCGGGCACATCGGTTAGATGTGCCCGCCCCGCTCGTCGTACTGTCCTCCCTCCGCGACCCGACGCAGCCCCCTCGCCCTCTCGGTTCCCGCGTCGGCGGTCGCGTCGACAGGTGACGGGATCAGCGCGTGCGCGCCTGCTTCACCGTCTCGGCCAGATCGTGGCCGAAGCTCCGCGCGTTCTTGCGCGCCTTCTTCAGGCGACGCTCGGCGACGCGTCGGGGATCGTTGCGACGGCGACGGACCACGACGAGCGCAACGACCGCACCCACGACGGCGGCGATCACCGGGGCGCTGACCGCGCCGGCCTTGGCGACGTCCTTGGCGTCGGCGTCGTAGTTCTTCACCGCGCCGGCGAGTTCGTCGGCAGCATGCTTGGCCTTGCCCGCCACCTGCGACGCAGCGTCCTGGGCGGTGTCCGCGGCCTTCTTGACGGCGTCGGGAGCGTCGGACTGCTTGACCTTGTCCGCGGCATTCGACACGGCGTCCTCGGCCTTGTCGGCCGCGTCGGAGGCAGCGCCCTCGGCCTTGTCGGCGACGTCGGACGCCTTGTCCTGCGCCGCGCCGGCGGCCTGATCGGCCTTCTTCTCGGCCTTGTTCGCGACGTCACCGGCCTTCTCGGCAACGTCCTCGGCCTTGTCCTGCGCGGCACCGGCCGCGTCCTTCGCCGCGTCGCCGGCCTTCTGGGCAGCCTGCTTGCCGTCGGCCTTGCTCTGCTGAGCCGCGCCGTCGGTGCGCAGGCTGTCGTCGCCGGTCGCCTCGCCGACCTTCTTCTTCGCAGCGCCTGCGGCCTCTTCGGCCTTGCTCTGTGCCTTGTCGACGAAATCGGCCATGATCCGCTCCTTTCGGCGCCGCCCGGTCCGGGCGCGCTCGGTGTCTGAGGTCAGTCGTACGAAGAACGCGGAAGCGCACGCCGTCGTCACATGATCTACGTCACACCCGCGCCAGCGCGCAGGGGGTCTCCACCGGTCCGTCGGCGTCGCCGGCTGCCCGTAAGGTCGTCACCCATGGGTGCACAGCGACCGTTGTCCCGCGGGCAGAAGCGCGCCGCCAAGTCCGCCGCCCGCCGTCGCAAACGCGGCGGCGCGCCGACACCGTCGACCATCGACAAGGCGCTCGGGCGGTTCTCCGACTGGCTCGACCAGGCCGAGGAGCCGGACTCGGATCCGCGGGCCACCGTGCGGGTGATCGAGTCCCTGCTCCGCGAGCTGGACCGGGTGCGGCCGCAGTTCTCGGCGACGGGGTGGGTTCCGGACGACGCCCACCTGGTGCTCGACGCCGCGGAATCGGTGCTGGCGCAGGACACGGACGAGGCCGACGACGCCGCACTGCACCTGGTGTTCTCGGCGCTCACCTATCTTGCGTTCCTCGACGAGTCCGACCTCTGGAGCGGCACCGACGCCGACTTCGAGCACTGTATGGACGACCTGACGTCCTTCGTCGACTCCATGCCCGACACCCTCACCGCCGACGACGTGGAACTACCGGACGTGCCGGCCGAGGAGGAAGCGGCGGCCCTGGCGGACCTGCCGATGATCCCGCGGTGGGATGCGCTGATCGAGTGGTGGCGCAGCGGCGACGCCGTCAACGCGGCGACGGTGGGAGCGGCCCTGCGGGTGACCGTGCCGACCTCGACGTTCCAAGGACCCGCGGACGTTCCCGAGATCGCCGACCTCTGGTCCGGGGCTCTGCTCGGCGGCCTGGTCACGGCCGTGAACGGCGTGGCCGCCCCGGGACCGCAGGCCGACGCGTTCACCGCGCGCGACGTGCCGGCGTTGCGGGCCGCCGTGGCGGGGTACGTGAGCTCGACTCTCTCCGCCGGCTCGGAGGTGGACGTCTCGGCGTCCGTCGCCGCGTCGTTCGTGGCCCAGACCGTGCTGGCGGCCATGACACCGGATCCGCCGGAGGGCAACCTCGACGAGGACTACGGCAGTCTCGAGGGCGAGGACCGCCGGACCGCCGAACTGGTGACCGCGCACCTGAAGTCCCTCGTCGACGACGGCCTGCTGGTCGACGGCGAGGTGGTGCTGGTGCCGCCGCAGCTGCAACACGCCGTGCGTGACGGGGTGGCGGAGGCCGACGTGTTCGGCAATCGCGACCTCGACTAGTTTCGCTCGACCCCGCCTGATCCACCCCGGGCCGCCGAGTGCGGCGGCCCGGCGTCGAGACACCGGGCCGCCGCCGCCTCAGCCCGCCACCACCTCAGCCCGCCGGAGGGGTGTCCGGGATCCCGCTCTCCGGCGGTGTCGCTCGCTCGCCGGTGTACTCTTCGACGGGGGCGTCACCGATGTCGGTCACGAGCACCGGCGTCAGGTTCTCCGGCACGCCTCCCCGGATGCGGTAGACGTTGGCTCCGGAGATGCCGAGATGACTCTCGGGCGAATAGCGGAAGGGTGCCAACTGAGGGCCCTGGAAGGACTTGCCCTCCGACTGAAGGGCGCTGACGATCGATTCGCGGGTCGGGTTCTCCCCGGCAGCCTGCAGCGCCTGCACGAACGCGTAGGCGTGGCTCATGCCGTAGATGCGGTAGTTCGTCAACGGCTCCCCGGTACCGTTCTGCTCCCACACGCGCTGCCAGAGTTGGGTCCAGGGGCTCTCCTCGTCATCGGTGCCGTCGATGTACTGCAGCGAGAGGATGTTCTCCAGCGACGACGCGCCGTCGGTCACCGCTCCCTGCGAGAAGCGGCCCAGCAGGGAGCCGACGAGATCGACGTCGGACCCGATCGAGGAGTAGAACCACTCCGGCGTGTAGTTCAGACGACGCGAGACCAGCTGGCTCAGCGCCGTATACGACGGCACGTTGAACCCGAGCACCAGGTCCGCACCGGATGCCTGCAACTGGGCGATCTGCGGTGCGACGTCGGTGTTGCCGGACGTGTAGCGCGCGACGCCGACAATCTGATCTCCGAGGTACTGGCGGACGGCCTCCTCGCTGTCGCGTCCCAGATCGTCGTCCTGGAGGAAGAGACCGACCTTCGCGTCGGGGCGGTTCTCGAGGACCCAGTCCCCGATGATCTTGCCCTCGACCTGGTAGTCCGGCTGCCATCCGAAGGTGTTGGGGTACTTCTCCGGATCGTTGCCCCACATGATCGCGCCCGACGAGACGAAGAGGTCCGGCACGCCCTCCTCGTTGAGGAAGTCGATCACCGCGCTGTGCGTCGCCGTGCCGAGTCCACCCACCATCGCGAACACCTCGTCCTGGAGGACGAGTTCGTTGACCACCTGCGTCGTCGTGGTGGGGTCGTAGGAATCGTCACGCACCACGTACTCGATCTGCCGACCGTTCACCCCGCCGCCGGCGTTGACGAAGTCGAAGTACGCCTTGGCGCCGGTGGGGATCTCGCTGTAGCCCGGTGCCGCCACGCCGGTCAGCGGGTAGTGGGCGCCGATCTTGACCGTGGTGTCGGTGATACCGACGGTGGATCCCTCCGACGAGGTCTCGCCCTCCTCGCGGCCGCCGGCCCCGCAGGACACCGCCAGCAGCGCGGCCGCCGCGAGTGCCGTGGACCGCAGAGCCCAGCGCCGCGGACCCGTTCTCCTCGAGTGCGTCTGGTATGTCATCGCGTCCCTTCCTTCTCCGGATCGTTCGAGTCGTTCAGGTCCCGAGCAGCGGTGGTCGACCGGTACCGCAGGTAGCGCATCCGCACGGTGCCGACCAGCCCGAGCGGAGCGAAGAGGATCACCAGGACGGTGAAGACGCCCGTCACCAGCGGCGCCAGTTCGGCCGCCTGCAGGCTGGTCAGTCCGCCGTCGAGGCCGAGGTTGGTGACCACGGGCGGGATGTACGTCAGCAACGCCGCGCCGAGCAACGCACCGCTGAGGGTGCCCAACCCACCGATGACCACCGCCGAGAGCAACGTCAGCGACAGCACCAGCGTGAACCCACTGGGCGCGGCGATCCTCGACGCCATCGCCATCACCGCCCCGGCCGCACCGGCGCACGCGGCGCTGACGACGAACGCCAGAATCCTGCTGCGCGCGAGGTCGATTCCCGCGATCTCCGCCGCGACGTCGTCGTCACGCACCGCGCGCCACTGCCGACCGACGCGGCCGACCGAGAGGTTGGCGAGGAAGAAGAACACCAGGACGAGGAGGAACCAGGCCACGTAGGCGACGAACTTGGTGGAGGTGAGTTCGTTCCCGGTGACGAAGTACGCGATGTCGTCCAGCGCACGCGGCACGTCCGGGGACGGCACGATCAGTCCCTGTTCGCCGCCCAGGTACTCCGAGAAGTACAGCGCCAGACCGGGTACGGCCACCGCCAGGGCGAGAGTCGCGCCGGCGAGATACGGCCCGTGCAGTCGCGCCGCGGCCAGACCGACGACGATTCCGACGACGCCGGCCGTGACGGTCGCCGCCAGCAACACCAGCGGTACGGACCATCCGGATGCGTTCGCGCGCAACAGCAGTGCGGCGGTGTAGGCCCCGATGGCCATGAACGCCCCGTGCCCGAGCGACAACTGTCCGTTGAGGCCGGTGAGCACGGTCAAGCCCCCGGCCGCGACCGCCAGATACGCGACCGAGGTGAGTTGACTCTGGCGGAAGGTGCTCACGCTCTCGAGGACGAGGACGATCACCACGACGGCCACCAGAGCACCGAGCAGATGCCGCCGCACCGGGGTGGCGACGAGGCGGCCGAACCGCGAGGTCTGCGTCGGCGACGACGACGGGCGGGATCGGGTGGGTGCGCTCATGTCAGACCCTCCTGGCCGAGGCGGCGGCGAACAATCCGTTGGGGCGCAACAGCAGAACGACGATCAGGATCACCAGGGCGGCGAACGACACCAGGTCCTGGCCGACGTATCCGCTCACCGCGGACAGTCCGACCCCCATGAGCAGTCCCCCCACGACCGCTCCGACGGGACTGTCGAGACCGCCGAGCACCGCGGCGACGAAGCCGAACACCACCACCGAATCCATGTAGCCGGGGTGGACCAGCGACCCGCCCGCGATGAGCAGGCCCGCCACCGACCCGACGGCCGCGGCCAGAGCCCATCCGAGGGTCAGCATGCGACCGACCCGCACCCCCAACAGGCGCGAGACCTCCTGGGAGAACGCGCTGGCGCGCATCGTGAGGCCGAGGTCGGTGAAGCGGAACAGGGCCACCAGCGCGGCGAGCACGACCAGCACCGCGACGACGGTGTAGACGTCGTTCCCCGTGAGCGCGACGTCGACGGACCCGATGCGTTGCCCGTCGAGTCCGAACGGTGCCGGGAACGAGCGGAACTGGTTGCCGAACACCAGCGCCGCGACGGCGTGGATCACGATGAACAACCCGAGGGTGAGAATCACCGGATTGATGTGCGACGCACTGTCGACGTACCGGATGATCAGCCGCTCGACCAGGGCGCCCAGGAGAAGGCCCGACAGGAGCGCCACGCCAAACCCGATCCAGTACGAGTAGCCGGCGTCGATGACGGTCAGGGCGACGTACGTGGTGATCATCGCCATCGGCGCCTGCGCGAAGTTGACGATGCGGGTGGACCGCCAGATGAGCACCAACGCCAGGGCGAACGCGGCGTAGATCATCCCGTTGGTGATGCCGTTGATGACGATGGTGAGAAGTTGCTGCACCGCATGACCTTTCGAGATCGGGAGGGCCGTCGTGGCCGGGAGGTCCGGAATGCGTTCCCGCGGATCAGAAGCCGAGATAGGCGTGGCGCAGCTCCGTGTCGCCCTGCAGGTCCGCGGCCGGGCCCTCGCGCACGACGCGGCCGAGCGAGAGCACCACCGCGTGCTCGGCGATGGACAGCGCACTGCGGGCGTTCTGTTCCACCAGCACGACCGTCAGTCCGTCGGTGTCCACTGCATCTCGGAGTTGCCGGAAGATCTGCGCGACCACGCGGGGAGCCAAGCCCAGGGACGGCTCGTCCAGCAGTAGGACCGAGGGGGTGGCCAGGAGCGCTCGCGCGATCACGAGCATCTGCCGCTCACCGCCGGAGAGCGTGTGCGCCGTTGCCTGCCGCCGTTGGGCGAGCGGCGGGAACATGTCCCAGACGCGGCTGATGTCCATGCGAGGGCGAGAGGTGTTGCGGCCCAACAGTCCCAGGCGAAGGTTCTCCTCGACCGTGAGTTCGACGATCACCCCGCGCCCCTCCGGGACGTGGGACAGTCCACGGCGGGACATGCTCTCGGCCCCGGCACCGATCAGGTCGTGATCGCCCATCGTGATGCTCCCGGACACCGGGCTCTGCACGGCGGACACGGTGCGCAGCGACGTGGTCTTGCCGGCTCCGTTGGCCCCGAGCACCGCCGTCACGGCGCCGGCGGGAACCGTCATCGACACCGCGTCCAACGCCGTCACCGCGCCGTACCGCACGGTGAGATCGCGGATTTTCAGCGCCGCCGTGTCCGTTGCCGCGGTGTCCTTTGCCGCCCTGTCCGTTGCAGCGCTTCCCCTGTCACTCTTCACGGTCCACCTCGTCTCCCAGGTACGCGGCGAGCACCGCGGGGTCCCGACGCACCCGGTCGGGTGTCCCGCGGGCGATGACCTTGCCGAAATCGAGCACCACCAGGTGGTCGCAGACGCTCATGACCAGATCCATGTGGTGCTCGACCAGCAGGATGGACATGCGCGTGGTCAGCGACCGCATCGTCTCGGCGAGGTCGTCCATCTCCGCGTCGGACAGTCCCGACGCGGGTTCGTCGAGCAGCAGCAGAGTCGGCTCCGACACGAGAGCGCGAGCCAGCGCGACCTTCTTGCGGACCGCGTACGGCAGGCTGGGCGGATACCGCGACGCATGACCGTCGATGCCGAGTTCGACCAGCACGGCCAGTGCGCGGTCCCGGAGCGCCGCGGTGTCCCGGCCCGCCGATCGCAGCCCCAGGAGGGCGCTCACGACGCCGGTGGTGGAGAGGTGGTCCGCGCCGACCATGACGTTGTCCAGGACGGTCATGCGGTCGAACAGCCCGAGGCCCTGCAGAGTGCGGCTCATACCCAGTCGAGGCAGGTCCTTCGGCCGGAGGCGCGCGATCGGCTCGCCGCTGCGGACCACCGAGCCCGCCTGCGGCCGCACCAGCCCACAGGCCACGTTGAACAGCGTGGTCTTGCCGGCCCCGTTGGGCCCGATCACGCCGAGAATCTCGCCCGAGCCGACCGACAGACCGACGTCGGACAGAGCGGTGATGCCGCCGAACTCGACCGTGACGTCGGTCAGGGCGAAGACGGATTCGGTCGTGATGGGTGACGGTTCGGTCAGCGGCACAGTGGTCCACCTCACAGTTCGGGTGGCACTCACTATGGACGCTGCGCACAGTCCTGGATATGGGCGGAGCGCACAAATCTGATGGGTCCCGGGGCACTGTTTTCGGTCATTTCACCCCGTTCTCCGGGCGCGGTGCGCAAAGCTCTGCTCATGGGCTCGCCGCCGCACGGACGAGGTGACGTCGGTCGCGCCCGTGCCCGCGCCACGGGTGTGCTCGCGCGACTGTCACCGGACGAACGCGACGCGGTGCGACGTGCCTGGGCGACCCTGCTTCCCGAGTCCGACGCGCTCGCGGACTCGATCACGCTGGCGCTCTTCGAGCAGGACCCGGAGTACATGGCGGCCGGCTCGGACATCCCGTCCATCGTTCGCTCCAGCACGCGGGAACACATCCGCCTCGGGCTCCGTCGACTGAGCGGCATGCCGGACTCACCCGAGGCGACGACGGACGTGTGGCGGCGCACGGGGCGCGAGCGCGCACGCCAGGGCATCCCGATGGAACTGGTGCTCAAGGCCTACACCCTCGGGTCCCGAACACTGTGGGAGGAACTGGCCGCGGCCGTCGCCGAGAAACCGTCGTTGCTCGAGGCTCGGCTGCTTCTGGTTGCGGGACAACGCCTCTGGCAGGCGCTCGACACCCAGAACACCATCCTGGTGGACGCTTACCGGCGCGAGACCGCGCGCATGCAGCAGCGCGACCTGTCGAAGATCCTCTCGGTACTCGACGGTCTGCGCGACGGCCGCGGTGCGGACCCGCAGTTCGCCGCCGACGCCCGAGCCACGTTGGGGCTCGGCACATCTCAGGCGATCGCCTGCGCCGTCGGCGCGGTGTCCGACCTGGGCGAGCCGCCGCTCTCCGCACCCGAGGACACGGTCGACCACGTGACCACCTCGTCGTACTGGCACGTGCGCGACGGCGTGCAGTTCGGTCTTCTCGGGCTCGGGCCCGGTGGCACGTCCGCCGTGGCCGACGCCGTCGCACCGCGGGCGACAGGACCGGTGGGCATCGCGTCGTCCGCCGACGGGTTGGCGTCGTTCGCCTCCGCGTATCGCACCGCGGCCCGCGCCGCCGCGACCGTCGCGACCGGCGACCGCCTCGCCGTCGTCGCCACCGACAGACTGCCCGCCATCGTCGTCTCCGCCGACGACGAGATCGGCGATCTGATCGAAAAGCACGCCTTCGGCGACCTGGTGCACCAACCCGCGGCCACCCGGGACACGCTGCTGCGCACGCTCGCGCACGTGCTCGTGGCCGACGGTTCCCCCACCAACGCGGCCAAACTGCTCTACTGCCATCGCAACACCGTCATCTACCGGATGCGGCAGGTGGAGGACCTGACCGGCCGCAGTACGGCCGACCCCGACGACCGCCTGATCCTCACCCTCGCCCTGGTGCGGTCGGGCCACTGGTCGGATGCGGTGGGTGCCGCCGACTCGCGGGCCTGACCCGCGGGGAACCGTTCGGGTCCTCGCTGCGTCGAACCTCCGCAGGGGATCGGTGACTCGTCACCGAGGACGGCCGGAGGGATCGACATGAGCGGCATGGACACGCTCGGGGCGTGGGTGGAGTCGGCCCGCGACGTCGGAGCGCACGTGATCGACCGGGCGGGGGTCGCGTTGAGCGATCTGCTGACCGGCGACGACAGCGAACGACTCGCCGCCGGGGAGCGGGCGCTCGCGCGGTACCGGGACCTCGACGGCACCGTCGCCGGGCCGACGGGTGCCCCCGGCGGCGTGGTGCCCGAGGCGTTCGAGGCCATGTCGCACCCCGCGATCTGGGGCCATGCGGTGGAGCTGACCCCGGCGATGCTCGACGCCGGGGCGGAGACCTGGCGTATGGCGCACGAGCGCCTCGCCGCGGCCGTGACCACGCTCTGGCACGACCTCGAGGCCGTACTCGGAACCGACTGGCAGGGTATGGCGGCCGACGCCGCCCTGGCCGCGGTGGCGACCTACCGCGACCGGTCGACGGCGTCGGTGGATCTCATGGGCGCCGTGTCGGCGGAGCTGGACGTGGCTCGTCACGGACTGGCCGCCACCCGCGAGAACGTGCCCCCTCCGCAATCCTTCACCCCGTCGGACTTCGCGCGGGTCGCCCTGGCGTCCGCGGCCCTGAACCCCTTCGCCTCCGTCCAGAGCGTGACCTCCCTGTTCGCTGAGGAGGAGGAACGTCGCGCCGCCGCCGTCGCGGTCATGAACACCGTGTACGTGCCGACGGTGCTGCGGGCCGACGGGGCCGCGCCCGTTCTGCCGCCCCCGGTCGACCCTGCCCCCGGCGGGTCCGGGGCCGGCGGCGGCCTCGGCGGTGTCGGCCTCGGGAGTGTCGGCCTCGGCAGTGTCGAACACGGAACGTCGACCCTCTCGGGAGCGGGCGGTGTCGTCGGATCGACGACGTCGGGGCCCGCCGACACCGTCGCCGCCGGCGCGGGACAGTCCGCGGGCCCGGCGGCCGTCGACGGGACCGGTGCGGGGACTCCCGGGGTGGCCGATCGCGCGGGCGCGTCGACGGGACCCACCTCGACAGCCGGCGGCGGTCCCGGCGGCGTCCTTCCGGGGCGGCTCGGAGCGAGCGAGTCCGCCCCGGTCCGCGCGGCATCGTCCTCCTCGGCCGGTGCACCTCGTGACCGTCCCGGCATCGGCGGACCCGGAGTCGGCCGGGGTGGAGTCGGCGGGGGCGGAGTCGGTTCGGGCGGCGGAGCGGCCCACCCCGACGGGCCCGGCTCGCGCATCCTCGGCGAGCGCGTGGTGGGACCGGCCGGGACCGGTGCCGCAGCATCCCCGGCACCGGGGTCCTCCGGCGCCGCCGCGGTCGGCCGGGGCGGGATGTACGGGCCGGCGGCGATGATGCCCGGTCGAGGCGGCGCCGACGACAGCGAGCATCGTCCAGCGAGTTACCTCGTGACGGCGGACAACGGCGACGCGCTGGTGGGCGACCTCCCGCTGGTGGCACCGCCGGTCATCGGATGACGGCACGAGTGTTCTCGCCGCTCGCGTTCGAGGTCCTGAGCGCCGTGGTGGGTCGGACGCGGCCACCGTTCCCGATCGTGACCGCCGCGGACGACACCGTCACCGACACGGCGGCGCTGGCCGGCCGTCGTCGCGACGCACTCCGCGCGCTGGTCGCCGGGGACGTCGTGACCGGCGCGGCCACGATGGATTCCACTGCCCGCCACCTCACCGTGTGCGGCGTCCACGTCGACGGAACGCGGCTCCGCCTCCGCGCCGCGGTGCGCGACACCGGCGCCGGCGCCGTACTCGTCGTGCAGCAGCCGGACGGCGTCGTCACCGTCGACGAGCTGTCCGCGACCGCGCTGCCGAGTGCCGTCGTCGGCGCGATCGGTGGACGTGCGGGCGACCTGCCCGCGGCGACGGCCGACCGTGTCGCGATCGAGGCGTCCAGCTCCGCCGTCCGCGATCGGGACGACGCTGCGACCCGGGTGCGGTCGGTGCTCGCCCTCCCGCGCACCGGCATCGGGGACGTCGTCGTCGGCCGCCTCGGTGACGATCCGGACGGTCCCCTCGCGGCCGACCGCAGCGTCCGATGGATCGACACCGCACGCGGCCGCTACCTCCTGACCTCGACGGCGACGACCCTGACGGTGCAGCCCGCCTCCCCCGCTGCCACGGTCGCCCTGGTTCGACACCTGCTCACCGGCCCCGACCGCGAGGACGACGCCGTGTCGCCCGCGCCCGGCGGGGTACGCGGCTAGGGTTGGGCCGGCACACGACCGAGGAGAGGACGGAGCTGATGAGCGATCGTTACCGCGACGAGTACCAGGGCGGCTACCAGGGCGGGTACGACGATCGGACACGCGCCTACGGCCGTCAGGAGCCCTACTCGGCGCCGCCGCAGAAGCCGAATTCCGGCCTGAAGTTCGACGTCGGCCCCTTCGTGGGCGGGGTGGTCGCCACCGCGATCACGACGTTCCTCGCGGGCTGGGTCGCCACCGCGATCGTGCAGGCCGTCTACAACCGCACCGACACCCGCGTCTTCTGGATGTACGGGCTGTCGGACCCGTGGATCGCGGGCATCTACGGCGCGCTCGCCGCGGTCCTCGCGGGCGCGTTCATGCTCCTGCTGTTCCAGGCCGTGCCGTCCCCGAACACGTTCTTCTCCTGGATCGCGGGACTGATCGTGGTGGCGGTGATCGTGCTCCCGTTCCTCGCGGCCGGGGCGATCACGGCAGCGATCGGTGCGGCCATCGTCAACGGTCTGATGGGCTTCGTGATCGTCGCCCTCCTGTCGACCACCGCGGCCAAGACGTACCACGGTCGGCCCTAGCCCCGGCCACGGCGCCGCGCGTCAGGCGATCCAGTACCCCTGGGCCTTGAGCGCCCCGCGCGCGACCCCGTACCGGGACTTGAAGATCGACCCGAGAGCGCGCGTGGTCACGGTGTCGCACGCGATCCAGGCGGCGTGATCGGGGGCGTCGAACACCCCGGCCTGGACGGCCTCCACCAGGGCCGCACCACCGTCGCGTCGCGGAATGCGGTGGACGGTGGTCGCGGGGGTGGCCGCGATCGGCAGGTCGTGGTCCGACTCGTGGACCGTCTCGAGCCACAGGGTGACCGGAAGCGTGTCCGGCAGCGCGCCGAGCAGAGACCTGATCGCGGGCACCGACGCCGAGTCCCCGGCGATCAGGTATCCGGCGGGCAGCGGGTCGGGTACGGCGTACTTCGATCCCTGGAAGGTCGCGTCCAGAGTGTCGCCGGGACGGGCGCGTCGCGCCCAGTCCGATGCCGCGCCGGCGTGGAGGGCGAATTCGACCGTGAACTCGTCGGCCTCGGGATCGGGGTCGACGACCGTGTAGGCGCGGTGGTGCAGCGTCGACGAGCCGTCGTCGGTGGGGAACCAGCACCGCAGCCACATCGTCGGGTGGTAGGCCTTGCGGACGAACAGCCCACCCGCGTTCATCCGCACGCGCCGATAGTGCGGCGTGACGTCGTCCGTGTGCAGAACGGTCAACCGGACGTCGGCGCCGCCCATCAACTTGAGAACGGTGCCCTGCCAGCCCTTGGTCTGAGTGCTCACGAGAGGTGAGGGTAACCTAAGTCGGCTCGGCGCGGGTGAGCTCCTCCAGGTACACGGCTACCCCGTCGTCGTCGTTGGCGGGCACGAGCCGATCCGCCACGGCCCGCACCTCGGCGATGGCGTTCTTCGGAACCACCGCGGTCCCGGCCCACGCGAGCATCTCCAGATCGTTGCGCGCATCGCCCGCGGCCGCCACGTCGACCGCGTCGATCCCCCGCTCCCGACAGAGCGCGGCGAGAGCGGCGGCCTTGGAGACCCCGCGCGCCGCCATCTCGACGTAGGGCGCACCCGAATGCGTCACGGCCAGATCGAGCCCGGCGTCCGCCGCCGCCCGGTAGAGATCGACGCTCGCCATCTCCGGATGCCGGGCGACGATCTTGACGACGTCCTCCGTCAGCGTCGGGAAACGCTCGTCGGCCAGGACCATCGACTCGGGCTCGCGATGATGGTCGGAGAACACGCACAGGGCGGCGTAACCGGACTCCGCGACGAACGTCGTCGGGCCCACGGCGGCGAAGACCGTGCCCGGCACGGCCCGTCGTACCGCGTCGACGGCAGCGGCACCCGCCGCCGGGTCCAGTCCGACGGTGCTGCGAATCATCGGCGTTCCGTCCGCGAGGTCGATCACCACGGCGCCGTTGGCGCACAACGCGATTCCGCGAAAACCGCAGGCCGCGGCGAACTCGTGCACGGAGTGCCGCGCCCGCGCCGTCGCCCACACCACCTCGATCCCCGCGTGGCCGGCGGCCCGGAGTGCGGCCGCGGTGCGCGGGGAGACGGTGCGATCCGAGCGCAGGAGGGTGCCGTCGAGGTCCGTCGCGAACAGCTTCACACCGACCACTCTTCCAGGTGGCTACCGTGGGGGTATGACCACTCCGACGATCACCTTGAATTCCGGAACGTCGATCCCCGCACTGGGACTGGGCGTCTGGCAGGCCACGAACGACGAGACCGAGAAAGCCGTGCGCTACGCGATCGACGAGGCCGGTTACCGGCACGTCGACACCGCCGCGGCGTACGGCAACGAGGAAGGGGTGGGGCGGGCACTGGCGGCGTCGTCGGTGCCGCGCGAGGACCTCTTCGTGACGACGAAGCTGTGGAACTCGGACCAGGGATACGACTCCGCGCTGGCCGCGTTCGACGAGAGCCTGCGCAAGCTCGGTACCGACTACGTGGACCTGTACCTGATCCACTGGCCGCTGCAGAACGACGAGCGGCTGCTGCGGACGTGGGATGCGTTCGAGAAGATCTCCGAGTCCGGCCGGGCGAAGGCCGTGGGTGTCTGCAACTTCGAGCCGCGCCACCTGGGGTTGCTGGTCGACCGCGGCGGACTGTTGCCCGCCGTGGACCAGGTGGAGCTGCACCCGCGGTTGGCACAGAAGGAGATTCGGCACGTTGCCGGCGACCACGGCATCACCGTCGAGTCGTGGAGCCCGCTCGGCGGCACCAGCAACTCGGGGTGGGGGCGCGACTCGAAGCCGAACACCTTGCTCACGGACGAGACGCTGACCGACATCGGCGCCGCCTACGGCAAGTCGGCCGCGCAGGTGATGATCCGGTGGCACCTGCAGAACGGCTTGGTGGTCATCCCCAAGTCCGTGCACGAGGAACGGATCGCGCAGAACATCGACGTGTTCGACTTCGAACTGTCCGACGATGACCTGCAGCGCATCGACGCCCTCGACACCGGCGAGCGGGTGGGGGCGCATCCGAACGATCTGAACATCGGCGCCCCCGACTGACGGCCCCCGTGCGCCGCAGGGTCAGGCCTGCGGCGCACGCCCGGCGTCAGGCCAGGGCGTCGGCGATCGGGGTGTCGCCCTGGTCGAACTCGATCATGCGACGTGACGTCGAGGGGGTGTCGAGCGCTGCGGCGAGGACGGCGGCCACATCGTCCCGGCTGACGCTCTCCCCGGTCGCGCCCTGCTCCTTCGTCCGGATGGAGCCGGTGCCCGCGTCGTCGGTGAGGGACGACGGGGCGACGATGGTCCAGTCGAGGTCGCTGTTCTTCAGGTGCTGGTCGGCCTCCGCCTTGGCCTCGGCGTACGCGTAGAACGAGTTGTCCGGCGCGACACCGTGATCGGGACCCGCACCGAAGTACGACACCAGCAGAAAGCGGGACACCCCGGCCGACTGGGCGGCGTCGACGGTGCGGATGGCAGCGTCGCGGTCGACGGCGTACGTGCGGTCGGGGTTGCCGCCACCCGCGCCGGCCGCGAAGACGACGGCGTCGTGCTCGGCGATGGTGCCGGCGATCTGCTCCGTGGTCTGGTTCTCGACGTCCGCGACGACGGCGGTGGCACCGGCCTGTTCGATGTCCGGCGTTTGGTCGGGGTTGCGGATGAGGGAGGACACCTCGTGACCGCTCTCGGTGAGGAGCTTCGCGAGCTTCAGTGCGATCTTTCCGTGGCCACCGACGATGGCGATGCGAGACATGGTGTTCCCTTCGAGTGCGTGTCGAGCGGGGCGCGGGGCCCTACTCCTACCAGCGCTCGGGATGCCCGGAGCGGGAGCGACCACAAACATCGAGCGGGAGCGACCACAAACATCTGCACTCGTCAGCGGTACGGCTTGCCGGCGGCGGCGGGGCCGCGCACCTTCCCCACGAGTCCGGCGACGGCCAGGATGGTGACCACGTACGGCAGCATCAGCATGAATTCGCTGGGCACGGGCGAGCCGATGATGCCGAGCACGTTCTGCAGGTTGGAGGCGAAGCCGAAAAGCAGGGCCGCGAGGGTGGCGCGCACCGGGTCCCACCGCCCGAAGATGACGGCGGCGAGCGCAATGTAGCCGGCTCCGGCGGTCATCTCCTTACCGAACGCGCCGACCGAGCCGAGCGTGAAGTACGCCCCGCCCAGTCCCGCGATGGCCCCGGCGAGGCACACGTTCCAGAACCGGGTGCGGCGCACGTCGATACCCACCGAGTCCGCGGCCCGCGGGTGTTCGCCGACGGCGCGCAGCCGCAGCCCCCAGCGGGTCTTGAAGAGACCGACGAAGACGGCGATCACGGCGACGAACATGACGTACTCGATGACGGTCTGACGGAACAGCAGCGGCCCCAGCACGGGGATCTGAGACAGCACCGGGATCTCGAGCCGGGGGAACCGCGGCGGCGAATTCAGGGTGGCGCCGCTGGGCACCAGGACCTTCGAGTACAGGAAGCTGGTGAGGCCGACGACGAGCACGTTGAGCACCACGCACACGATGATCTGGTCGACGAAGTAGCGGATGGCGAACACCGCCAGCACGCTGCCGACCAGGGCGCCCGCGATGAGAGCCGACGCCAGGCCGAGGTAGGCGGATCCGGTGACCGACGCGACGACGGCACTGACGAACGCGCCGCCGAGCAGCTGACCCTCGATCGCGATGTTGACGACACCGACGCGCTCGGAGATCACGCCGCCGAGGGCGCCGAAGATCAGCGGTGTGCTGAGAGCGACGGTGCCGAGCAGCAGGCCCGGCACAGGGATGGTCTCGCCGGCCGCGGACCACGTGAGGAAGGTGAGCACGAACGCGACGGCGAACACCACCGTCACCGCGAGTGGCGTGTGACGACCCGCTCGCGTCAGCGCCGCGGCGAGGGCCGTCAGCGCGAACAGGACCACGACGAGAACGACGCACGTGGCCCGCGCGGGCAGTCCGACGTCAGGCAGCGCCACGACATCACCGTCGGACGCGAGGCGGAAGGTGCTGGTGCCGCTCTCTCCCCGCAGGCCGAACAACACCAGGGCGAGCACGGAGACGACGCCGAAGACGATCGGCAGCTTCCAGGACACGCCCGGCCGCACCTCGGGGGCGCGCTCGGCGACCACCGTGCTCATCGGGCTGCCGCCTTCGATCGGGATTCGGGTAGTCGGAACACGGCCCTCACCAAGGGCGGGGCGGCGATGAACAGCACGATCACCGACTGCACCACCAGGACGATGTCGACGGGGATGGATTCCGCGGCCTGCATGGCGAAGCCACCTGCCTTGAACGCGCCGAACAGGATGCCCGCGGCGAACACGCCCCACGGCCGGGAGCGGCCCAGCAACGCCACGGTGATCGCGTCGAAGCCGATGCCGGCGTCGATGTCCGCGGTGAATCCGGTGGTCACGGTGCCGAGCACCTGCGCGACGCCGGCGAGTCCGACGAGAGCACCGGACAGCACCATGGCCCAGACGTAGGTGCGCTCGACCCGGATTCCGGCGACCCGCGCGGCCGCGGCGTTCTCGCCGACCACCCGGAACCGGTACCCGACGGCGGAGCGCTCCATGAGCCACCAGACGGCCGCCGTGACGAGGACGACCAGCACGAAGCCCCAGTGCAGCGAGTACCGCGACCCGAACAGCGAGGGCAGGACCGCGGTGTCGGCCATGGCGGGGGTCTTGGGGTTGTTCGACCCCGGCGCCTGCAGGGCTCCGGGAGTCCGCAGCAGGTACGAGATGAGGTAGAACGCGACGTAGTTGAGCATGATCGTGACGATCACCTCGTGCGCGCCGGTGCGGGCGCGCAGCAGACCGGCGATCCCGCCCCACAGCGCGCCGCCCACCACACCCGCGACGATCGCGGCGATCAGGTGGACCACCGGCGGCAGGTCGTAGGTGAAGCCGACGTACCCGGCGCACGCGGCGGCGATCAACATCTGACCGCGGCCGCCGATGTTGAACATGCCGACCCGGAAGGCCAGGGCCACACCGAGACCTGCCGCGATGAGCGGCGTCGCGAAGGTGAGGGTCTCGGTCAGCGGACGGATGCCGTCGACGAACCGCGGACGGCGGAAGTTGTAGACGCTGCCCTGGAACAGCGAGGAGTAGGCGCCGAACACCGCGTCCCACACGGCCGACAGTGTGTCGGTCGGACGGGAGAAGAAGTAGCCCGACGCGGTGCGGACCTCGGGATCGGTGACGGCGATGAGCACCGCCCCGACCACCAGCGCCATGACGACGGACAAGAACGAGAGCAGCACACTGCCGGTCGCGATGCGCCGGAGCACCGATTCGGTCTCGGTGGCCGCGGGCGGCGTCGATCCGGTGGGCGCGGTGTCGGTGGTGGTCACGCCGACGTCTCCCGTCGACCTGCAGCGACATCGGCGGGTCCGTCGGCGGCATCGGCGGGTCCACCGGCCATGAGAATTCCCAACTCTTCACGGGAGGCGTCGCCGGGCACGATGCCCACGATCCTCCCTCGATACATCACGGCGATGCGGTCGGCGAGCGCCGCGACCTCGTCGAGTTCCGACGACACCACGACGACGGGTGTGCCCGCGTCGCGCGTCGCGACGATGCGCTTGTGCACGAACTCGATGGAGCCGACGTCGATGCCGCGCGTCGGCTGCGAGGCGATGAGCAGACGCAACTCGCGGCCGAGTTCGCGCGCGAGCACCACCTTCTGCTGGTTTCCGCCGGACAGGCGACCGACCGGCGTGTCGACGTCGGGCGTCCGGACGTCGAACTCCTTCACCTTCTCGGTGGCGAACCGGCGCAGGAACGACCGCACGACGCCGCCCCGCCGGGTGAACGGTTCCCCGTGGGACCGGTCGAGCATGAGGTTCTCCGCCACGGAGAACTCGGCGACCAGACCGTCGTGCGAGCGGTCCTCGGGAACGAACCCGACCCCCGCGTCGAGCACCTCGCGCACCGATCGCCCGACCAGCTCGCGCCCGTCGAGTTCGACACTGCCGGCGACCGGGGGTCGCAGGCCCAGCAGCGCCTCGGTGAGCTCGGTCTGACCGTTGCCCTGCACGCCCGCGATGGCGAGGATCTCGCCGGATCGGACCTCGAAGGACACCGCGTCGACGACCGGGCCGGTGGATCCGAGCACGGTGAGGTCGCGCACCACCAGCGCCGGGTCACCGAACTGCCCGTCCTGCTTGCCGACTCGCAACTGGACGTCGCGGCCGACCATCAGTGACGCCAACTCGCCGTCGGTGGCGGTGGGCTGCGCTTCGCCGACCACCGAGCCGAGCCGGATGACCGTGATGCGGTCCGCGACCGCGCGCACCTCGCGCAGCTTGTGGGTGATGAACACGATGGCGGTGCCGGCGTCCGCGAGCTGACGCATGATGACCATCAGCTCGTCGGTCTCCTGCGGCGTGAGGACGGCCGTGGGCTCGTCGAAGACGAGGATGTCCGCGTCGCGGGA
Organism: Rhodococcoides kroppenstedtii; assembly: GCF_900111805.1. Taxonomy (GTDB): domain Bacteria; phylum Actinomycetota; class Actinomycetes; order Mycobacteriales; family Mycobacteriaceae; genus Rhodococcoides; species Rhodococcoides kroppenstedtii. Next base: position 40,317 of record NZ_FOJN01000010.1, on the reverse strand, counting down.
GAGCGCCTTGATGATCTCGACGCGCTGCTGCACCCCGACCGGCAGATCGCCCACGATCGCGTCCGGATCGACGTCGAAGCCGAACCGACCGGACACCTCACGCACCAGGGCGCGCGCGGCGTCGAGGTCGAGCCGCCCACCGAAGGACGTCTTCTCGTTGCCCAGCACGATGTTCTCGGCGACGCTGAACACCGGGATCAGCATGAAGTGCTGGTGCACCATGCCGATGCCGGCCGTCATCGCGGCACCCGGTCCGGCGAAGGCCTGCGGAACACCGTCGAGGAGAATCTCGCCCTCCTCCGCCCGGTACAGGCCGGAGAGGACGTTCATCAGGGTCGACTTACCGGCACCGTTCTCCCCGAGGAGGCAGTGGATCTGACCTGCCTCCACGGTGAGATCGATGGAGTCGTTGGCCACCAGCGACCCGAACCGCTTGGTGATGCCGCGCAGTTCGAGCTTGGGCGGCTGCTGAGACGTCATGGACCGTTGGGTCAGTTGGGCGACGAGGGCGAGACGACCTCGATGGACCCGTCGACGATGCCCGCGCGGATGGCGTCCAACTCACCCTGCAGAGCCGGATCGACCCGCGACTCGAAGTCGTGGAAGGGCGCGATGCCCACGCCCTCGTTCTCGAGGGTGCCCACGTACGGGGTGTTGTCGAACGAGCCGTCGGCCGCGGTGGTGACGACCTCCTCGGTACTGGTGGCCAGTCCCTTGGTGACCGACGTCAGCACCAGGTCGGCGACCGTCGGATCGGAGACGTAGACGTCGGCGTCCGCACCGATGAGGGCGACGGGCCGGTTGGTGTCGCGGATGGCCTGCGCCGCCGACTGGTAGATCGGACCGCCGACGGGGAAGATCACGTCGGCGTTCTGGTCGATGAGACCCTGCGCGGTGTTCTTCGCGACCTCGTTGGCCTCGAATCCGCCGGTGAACGAGCCGTTCTGCGCGGCGACGTCCCAGCCGATGACCCGCACGTCGCGGTTCTTCTGCTCGTTGAAGTACTGCACACCGTCGGCGAAGCCGTCCATGAAGATGGTGACCGTGGGGAACTGCGAGCCACCGAAGGTCCCGACGACACCCGTGGTGCTGAAGCTGGCCGCGGCGTAGCCGGCGAGGAACGCGGACTGCGCCATGTCGTACGTCAGGGGCTTGACGTTGTCGAGCTCGATCGAGTTGTCGTCGACGATGGCGAAGTTCACGTCCGGGTTCTGCTCCGCGGCCTGCTTGGTGGCGTCGGCGAGCGCGAATCCGACCGTGACGATCAGGCCGCAGCCCTGGTCGACGAGGTTGTTGAGGTTGGGGGTGTAGTCGGTGGGCGAGTTGGACTGCACCGTGATCGGCTCGAGGCCGGCGTCCTCGCTCGCCTTCTGCAGGCCCTCGAAGCTCAGCTGGTTGAACGAGCGATCGTCGAAGCCGCCGGAGTCCGACACCATGCAGGGCTTGAAGTCGCCCGAGGCGGCTCCGCCGTTGCCGCTCTCCTCCGGCGCCGCGCCACAGGCGGCGGCGAGCAGCGAGAGTGCGGACACACCGGCCAGTGCGGGCACCCGCGACCGGGCGGAGAGAGTGGACAGGGTCTTCGGCACGGGAGTACTCCGTTTCGGACGGGGAGCCGGCGCCGGGATGGTGCCCGCGCCGGGAGGCTGTGAAGGAACATTAACCCGAGCCACCGACGTCCGCCGCGCACCTGCCCGAAAAAGACCGACGGGGCCGGCCACCGCAGTGCGGTGGACGACCCCGTCGGGGTGATGCGAGATCAGAGAGCGCGAACGCTGCTGGCCTGCGGGCCCTTGGGTCCGGTGGTGACCTCGAACTCGACGCGCTGGTTCTCGTCGAGGCTCTTGAAGCCGCTGCCCTGGATCTCGGAGAAGTGAACGAAGACGTCCGGGCCGTCTTCCTGAGCGATGAAGCCGAAGCCCTTTTCGGCGTTGAACCACTTGACGGTTCCCTGAGTCATGATGAGCTCCCTACAGCTGACGTACATCGGATACCGCACTGTGCGATACCCGGGCCGGCTCTTCAAGCGGGGCGAGACTCCGAGAACCTCGGATGAGGCTCCAGGACGACGACCACGCTCGCAACGACAAGTTCCCAGCGAGCGTGCGGATACACGAACACACAAAAACTACGACCATTCAGCTACCGACGAGGCTACCGCACCGCGGCCGGTGGTGGCCATTCGGCCACCTCGCGTGAGCCACCCGGCGTCGGGTACACCGGGGTCATGAGTTCCGCTCCGATCACCGCCGACGCCCTGGCCGACGCTCTCGCCGCGCTGCGCGACCGCGCTCCCCTGGTGCATGCCGTCACCAACTACGTCACCGCCGGGTTCACCGCCAACGTGCTGCTGGCCGCCGGGGCGAGCGCCGCGATGGTCGACAACCGGGACGAGGCAACACTTTTCGCCGGTGTCGCCGACGCCGTCCTGATCAACCTCGGCACCCCGCACGACACCGCCGACGTCTATCACGCGACGGCGCGGGGTGCGCAGGACGCGGGCACCCCGTGGGTGCTCGATCCGATCGGTGCCGGCGGACTCCCCTGGCGCGGCGCCCTCGCTCGCGACCTGCTCGAGTACCGTCCGACAGCCGTGCGCGGCAACGCGTCGGAGATCATCGGGCTGTACGGCCTCACGGCCGGCGGGACGGAGGGCGGGGGAGGACGCGGCGTGGACTCCTCCGACGACCCCGCCGACGCCGTCCCCGCCGCCCGCGGGCTGCTGGAGTGGGCGGGTGCCGTGTCCGCCTCCGGCGCCGTGGACCACGTCGTGTCCCCGGCCGGAACCACCCGCGTCACCGGCGGTTCCGTCCTGCTGACGCGGGTCACCGGCACCGGGTGCTCGCTCGGGGCGCTGGTGGCCGCCTACTGCGCCGCGGTGCCCGACGTCGGACTCGCCGTCGCCGCGGCCCACACTCACGTGACGGTGGCGGCCGACGTCGCCGCCGATCGCGCGTCGTCACCCGGGAGTTTCGCCGTCGCGTATCTCGATGCGCTGCACGAAGTCTCGCCGGACGACGTCCGCCGCCGGGCGCGGGTGGAGCACGACGCGTGAGGAGTCCGATCACCGACTACCTCCGCGACGTCGTGAGCGAGTGCACCGAGGAAGACGACGAGTCGCCGCTGTCGGTCGCCGTCGTCACCGTCGAGGGCACGCGGTACAGCGCGGGTGACACCGAGGTGTCCTTCCCCATCCAGTCCATCTCGAAGGCGCTGACGTACGCGCTGGCGCTGAGTGACCACGGGCTGGACGCGGTGCACGAGAAGATCGACGTCGAACCGTCCGGCGATGCGTTCAACGAGATCTCGCTCGAAGCCGAGACGGGCCGACCGCGCAACGCGATGATCAATGCCGGTGCCATCGCGGCCCATTCGCTGGTGCACGGGTCCGACGCGACCGAGCGCGCCGATCGAATCCTCGCGTTGCACGCGTCCTTCGTCGGGCGGGAGCTCGCTGTCGACGAGAGCGTGGTCGACGACGAGATGGCCGGAGCGGACCGCAATCTCGCGTTGGCGCACATGCTCGCGTCCGTGGGTGTGCTGGCGTGCGATCCGCACGAGGTGGTCGAGGGCTACGCCCGCCAGTGCAGCATCGACGTCACCAGCGTCGACCTCGCGGTGCTCGCCGCCACGATGGCCAACGGCGGGGTGCACCCCGACAGCGGAGAGCGGGTGGCGTCGAGTGCGGTGATGCGCCAGGTCCTCTCGACGATGACCACGTGCGGGATGTACGACGGCACGGGCGACTGGATCGCCACCGTCGGGATCCCGGCCAAGAGCGGCGTGTCCGGAGCCGTCATCGGGGTCCTGCCCGGACAACTCGGCATCGCCGTGCACTCACCGGGTCTCGACGACCGCGGCAACAGCGTGCGGGGCGTGCGGGTCTTCGAACGACTCTCGCGCGACATGGATCTGCACATGATGGACATCGCCCCGTCCGGGCACTCCGCCGTGCGAGCCGTACGCACGGACGGCGCCGGCACCACCTACGAGTTGCAGGGTGACATCCGGTTCGCGGGCGCCGAGAACATCATGAACCGGGTGCTGGACGACACGGAACCGCACGACGCCGAATCGGCAGCGGACGGCGGCGACCCCGTCACCTTCGACCTGGAACCGGCCCGCGCGATCAACGGGGCGGCGATCCGGCTGCTGACCGAGCTGATCGAGCGACTCCGGGGCGACGGGCGCGACGTCCACGTCGACGATCCGAACGGGCTCATGGAGCATCGGTCGGCCGACGCCGGCTGACGAACTCCCGCCGGACGCCGGTGAGCGGATCGTCGAACGCCAGTCGACGGGCCACGAGCTGCAACGGCGTGGAGAAATCGTCCGCCGGCACGGAAACGAACTCGGGGTAGAAGGGGTCGCCCACGATAGGAATGCCCAACGACGACAGATGGATTCGCAGTTGGTGGGTTCGCCCTGTCCGTGGACGCAACCGGTAGAGTGCGTGACCGCCCCGCCGCTCGATCAGGTCCATTCGAGTCTCGCTGTTGGGCTCTCCCGGCACTTCGACGGCCGTCATCACCCCGTGCTCCTTGAGGATTCGTGACCGCACGGTGCGGGGAAACTCGAGCGCGGGATCGTAGCCCGCCAGCGCCTCGTACTCCTTGACGGCGCCGCCGCCGGGGACGAAGAGATCCTGGTAGGCGCGGCGGAATCGCGGTGCGGTGGTGAAGAGCAGCACCCCGGCCGTCGCCCGGTCCAGTCGATGCGCGGGCGTGAGATCGGGATCGTCCAGCAACCGCCGCAGTCGCACCGTCGCCGTCTCGGTGACGTGCCGCCCGCGCGGGATGGTCGCGAGGAAGTGCGGCTTGTCGACGACGACGATCGCCTCGTCGCGGTGGAGGATCTCGAGCTCGAACGGCACCGGCACCTCGGGCGCCGGGGTGCGGTGGAACCATACGAAGGCGCCGGGGCGATAGGCACTCTCGGGCGCCCAGGGGCGGCCGCGCTCGTCGACCACCTCGCCGGCCGCCATGCGATCCGCCCAGGGTTCGGGCGGCTCGAGGGCAGCGAGGAAGTCGAGCGTGGCGGGCGGGTGCGCCCCGTGCGGCAACCGCACCCGCAGCGGCGGCAGACCGCCGCGGAACGGAAGCGGCGTCACGCCGGCGCGCACTCGGGGCAGCGCAGCGTCAGCGAGCGACCGTCACCGTCGTCGAGGTCGACGTACCGCGACGTCGGATGTCCACAGCCCGAACAGGTTCCGATGACCGCCGGGTCCGGCGAGAACGCGACCGTCCGACGCTCGTCGAACACGAACAACGATCCCTGCCACAGCCCGTCGTCACCGAATCTCTCCCCGTAGCGCACGATGCCACCGTCGAGCTGGTAGACCTCCTCGAACCCCCGCTCGCGCATGAGGGCGGAGAGCACCTCGCACCGCACCCCACCCGTGCAGTACGTGACGACGGGTGTCGACCGGAGATGGTCGTAGACCCCGGCGTCGAGCTGGGTGACGAAGTCGCGCGTCGTCTCCACGTCCGGCACCACCGCACCGTCGAACCGGCCGACGGCCGCCTCGAAGGCGTTGCGACCGTCGAAGAACACGACGTCGTCACCGCGCTCGGCGACCAACGCGTGGACCTCGTCCGGCGAGAGCGGCGTACCGCCGCCGACCACCCCGTCCGCGGTGACCCGCACGCGATCGGGCACGCCGAACGTGACGATCTCCGGGCGGACCTTGACGCTGAGCTTGGGAAAGTCGTCGCCGCGCCCGTCCGACCACTTGACGTCGGCCCCGGCGAACGGGGCGTACTCACGGGTGCCGCGCACGTACCGCTTGACCGCCCGCACGTCTCCCCCGACGGTCGCGTTGATGCCGTGCGGGGAGACGACGATGCGTCCCGTCAGACCGTTCGACGACGCCAGCGCCAGCTGCCACAGGCGAATCGCCTCCGGGTCCGGCAACGGCGTGAACACGTAGAACAGCACGATCTTGGGGGTCGACACGGAAGGCCAGAATACCGGCCGTCGGGGGTCAGGTGAGCGGCGCCGCCGGGGTGACGGCCTGCGTTCCACTGGGCACCCGGTAGCCCGCACCGACGTACGCGGCGGTGTTCGGATCCTCCTTGTCCACCAGGTACCAGTGGTCCATCTGGACCGCCGCGGGCGTGACCTCGAGGACACCGAACCCGTGGGTGTCGAGGTCGACATACTTCACGTGGTGGTTCAGTCCCCGGAACGCGCCCTCGGCGACGCGGCCGACGGTGTGTTCCGGCACCCGCAGGAAGTCGTCGATGTTGGCCGACGTCACCGAGGTGACCACCAGCTCCGTCGCGACCGTGCCGGCCGCGGGGTAGTTCGCGGCGTCGACCGGGATGTCGCACGCCCAGGACGAGTGAATGTCGCCGGTGACGAAGACGGCGTTGTCGACGCCGTTCGTGCGCAGCGCGTCGAGCAGCCGCGCCCGGTCGGCGGTGTAGCCGTCCCACGGATCGGCGTTGTAGGACACTCCACCGGCCGGGAGGCCGAGCAGCTGCGTGACCGCGCGGGTGGTCTCCGGCTCGAGCGGCGGGATCAGCGTGGGGGTGATCATCACCGGGTTGCCGATGACGCGCCAGCGCGTCGGGGACGTCACGAGGGAGTCGGTGAGCCAGGCCATCTGCCCGGCACCGGTGATCGTGCGGTCCGGCGAGTCCACCGCGGCGCCCTGGAACGGCAGCACCTGCTGCGACCGGTAGGTGCGCAGATCCAGCATCGACAGTTCCATGAGGGTGCCGAACCGCAGACGCCGGTACAGGTGTCGGTTGTCCGGAGTCCCGGCCGCACGGACGGGCATCCATTCGTAGTACGCCCGAACGGAATTCGCCTTGCGGGTGGCCCAGTCGCCCTCCGTGGCCGGCTGGTGGTTCTGCGCGCCCGTATCGTAGGCGTCGTTGGCCGACTCGTGGTCGTCCCACGTGCAGATCCACGGAACGCCGAGATGCGCGGCCTGCAGATCGGGGTCGGTCTTGTACTGGCCGTGGCGGATTCGGTAATCGGCGAGTGTGACGATCTCGTGCACCGGGTCGTGGACCCGCACCACCCCGTTCTTGCCCTCGAAGCCGCCGGACTCGTACTCGTAGATGTAGTCGCCGAGATGCACGATCGCGTCGAGGTCGGAGCGAGCCGCGAGATGTCGGTAGGCACCGAAGTACCCCGATTCCCAGTTCGAGCACGACACCACACCGAACCGCAACCGGTCCACCTCGGCGGACGTGGCCGGCGCCGTGCGCGTCGTCCCCGTCGGCGACGACTGCCCCGCGGCCGTGAATCCGTAGTGGTACGACGTCGCGGGCGACAGACCAGAGACATCCACCTTGACGGTGTGGTCGGCGTCGGCGGAGGTCGTGACGGTTCCCGACCGCACCACGTCCGTGAGGGCAGCGTCGCGCGCGACGACCCAGGAGACGACGACGGCCGGCCCGCGACCGGAGCCCGGCACCGCGTCCGGCGTCGGCGTGACGCGGGTCCAGAGGATCACGGCGTCGGGAAGCGGATCGCCGGAGGCCACTCCGTGCCGGAAGACCGCGGCGGGATCGGCCGACGCGGCGCGCGCGGTGAGCACGGACGCGGCTCCCACTCCGGCGGCGACGGCGGTGGACTCGAGGAAGCGGCGACGGGTCACGGGCACGCAAGCAAGTTCAGGGCACGGACGCCTCGCGGTCAAGTGAACTCGTGGATTCGCTGCCAGCCGGTTCCCAGTGGTTTCCCGGGGGGCCGCGGCACGGTACGTCCAGCACCGGATCTCCCCGACCGGTCCCCGCCGATACCCCCCCAACACGAAGGACACGACCATGACCGCTCCGTCCCGTACCGCCGGCCCCACCCGTCTCGTCGAGACGCGTCCGGACACCGCACCCGCGTCGACCGTTCGGACCACCGGCGCTCTGCTGGCCGTCGGCACAGTCGCCTGGGCCGTCGGCATGGCGATCGCCGGCGACCACGAGGGTTTCGGATGGCAGTCGCTGCTCGGCGGCGCCACCGCCCTGCTCTTCCAGGCCGGCATCGCCCGGCTCCTGCTGTTGCAGTACCGGACCGCGGCCATGGGCGACGGACCCCTCGCCCGCGGCGTCTATCGCCTGCAGTTCCTGTTCCTCGCGGGGGCGGTGGTGTCGACGCTGCTGGACGCGTTCTGGCTGCTGCACGGCACACCCGTGTGGATGGCGTTCGACCTCTGCTGGCCGTTGTCCATGGCGACGATGGTCGGCATCGGTGTCCGCGTGGCCATCGCCGGCCGCTGGACCGGCAGCATCCGGTGGACGACGCTGTGGGCGCAGTCCTGGTTCGTCACCTCGATTCCGGTGGTCCTGATCGTGCGCGACGCCGGTCTGTGGGTCGCCTCCGCCCAGCTGATCTCCGGGTACGCCCTGCTCGGTCTGCTCCTCGCCCGCCACGAGACGGTGCGGACGGGCGCCTAGGCAGGAACACCAGCGGGGGTCGCGGTGGTTGGGACCGGACATGAAGGCAATCGTCTACACCGAAACCGGTGACCCGTCCGTCCTGACCGCCGTCGACCGCCCGGTCGCCGACCCCGGTACCGGCGAGGTGCGTGTGCGCCTCGCCGTCGCCGGGGTCAACCCGACGGACTGGAAATCCCGCACCGGCGCCGGCCCCGGACAGAAGCCCGCGTTCGACGAGGTGGTCCCCGGCCAGGACGGCGCCGGCGTGGTCGACGCCGTGGGGCCCGAGGTGGCCGGCCTCGGCGTCGGTGACCGCGTCTGGCTTCTCCTCGCGCAGCACCAGCGCCCCACCGGAACCGCCGCCGAGTACACCGTGGTCCCGTCCGACCGGGTGGTGCGCCTTCCCGACGACGTCTCCTTCGACCTCGGCGCCTCGCTGGGCGTCCCGGCCGTCACCGCCCACCGCGCGCTGACCGTCGCCGAGGACGGCCCCGACCGGCTGCACCCCGGTGCCCTGTCCGGGAAGACCGTGCTGGTCGCCGGCGGCGCCGGTGCCGTCGGCCACGCCGCGATCCAGCTGGCGCGCTGGGCGGGCGGCACCGTGATCACCACCGTCAGCGGACCCGAGAAGGGCACGCTGGCGACGGCTGCGGGCGCCCACCACGTGGTGAACTACCGCACCGAGGACGCCGCGAGCCGCATCCGCGAGATCGCGCCGGACGGGGTCGACCTGATCGTCGAGGTCGCACCCGCCCAGAACGCCGAACTGAACGTGGCCGTCGCCGCGCCGCGGGCATCGATCGCGATCTACGCGAACAACGGCGGCGACGCAGTCACCCTCGACATCCGTCCCAGCATGGTCGGCAACCTGCGCTACCAGTTCGTGCTGCTCTACACCGTCGGCACCGCGGCCCTCGAGGCGGCGAAGCACGACGTCGCGAATGCCGTTGCGGCGGGCGCACTCCCGGTGGGCGAGGAGCACGGTCTGCCGCTCCACCGCTACACGCTGGACCGCACCGCCGACGCCCACGCCGCGGTCGAGAACGGCGCGACCGGCAAGGTGCTCGTCGACATCGCGTCGATCTGACGGCGTCCCGTTCGACACCTGACCGGTTCACGTGACCGGTGCGGTCAGGCCCACTCCACGGACTCGGCGGACGCGACGTCGTTCAGCACCGCGGTGACGACCGGTGCGAGCGGCGTCCGCACCCGCTCGGCCAGCACCACCGCCACGGCCGACGAGACGCGCAGGGCCACGTACGGCACCAGCCGGTCGACGGGCGTGACCGTCGGCGCGTCCGCGGGGTCCTGACTGCCGGTCTCCGCCGAGTCGGCATCGTGCCGCACCGGCTCCGGGTGGATTCCCAGCGTGCCGAGCACGACTGCGACGACGTCGGTCGGGTCGAGGCTCGGATCACGCTGGGCCACCTGCCGCACCAGACCGGAGACGTCGTCGGCATCGACACCGTCCGCGAACGCGGCTTCGAGCAGCATCCGGAGCATGCCCGCGAACACGTCCTCGACGCGGACGGGCATCGCCACCAGCGCCGCGACCGCAGGGTCGGTGTCCTCCGGGTCCCGCGCGATCGCCGTGGTCAGCCGGAGCACGGCGTCGGCGAGGTCGTGGGCAGCGGGCGGCCAGGACGCGGGCCAGGTGGTCATGAGGAGGGTCCCTTCGTGGTGGGCCGGGCGGCCCACCCGGGCCGCGAGGGCCACACCCTCGCACGGCCCACCGACAGCGGCCCGCCTACCGGCGTTCCAGGACCCCGCGCACGTAGGCCGCCTGTCCGGCGTGCTGCAGATCGTCCGACAGCACGCTCACCAAGCGAACGGCGAGCGTGACCGGAGGGTCCCAGTTCTCGTCGACGACGCGGTCGAGATCCTCGGCGGACACCCCGCGGAGGTAGTCGACGGTGCGGTCGTGGACCGCGTCGACGTACTCGAGCAGCAGGTCGGCGGGGGCCACGACCGCAGCGACGTCGTCGCTCGACTGGCCGTACCCGATGTCGCCGTCGTCGAACGGGAGGCCGAACCGGGCGGCGAAGCCCGCCGAGGTATGGACCTGCTCGGACCCCGCGACGCCCGCGATGTGATCGTCCTGCACGCGGGCGAGATGCCAGACCAGCCACGCGATGGTGTTGGCCTCCGGATCCAGCCGCGCGGTGAGGGCGTCGTCGCTCACCCCGTCGAGGGTGGCGTGCACCGTCTCCTTCACCCGCTCGAATCCGTCGATCAGGACACCTCTGTGGTCCACCGCTGACTCCTCTCACCGATGCGCGCTCGCGCATGCTCCTCGTCGGGAGTGCCCGAGCGGCGGCGCGCTCACACGCCTACAGCAGCGCCCGGATGTCGGTGGGGAGCGACTCGGTGGACGCCGGTCCGGCGCTCGCCGTCCCGTTCCCGACGACGATGCGGGTGACACCGGCGTCCGAGAGCACGTAGAGATCACCCGTCGACGACCACACGACGCCGGTGCCGTAGCGGGCGCTGGTGGTGACGGGCCGGGTGAGCAGCGTCGCCCCCGACGCGTCGGTGACCGTCAACGTGCCGCCGGAGACCGAGGCCGTGGCGCCCCCGCTGGACGACGAGCCCCCCTCGGCGACGAACGCACTCGCCGGCGGCGGTGGCGGGGTGGTGCTGGTGGGCGGTGTCGAGGTGGTCGGTTGGGTCGGAGCCGCGCTCGCGGAGGACGACGGGCCGGGCGTGGCCGCGCCGGGAGACGTCGACGCGGTCGTCGGCGTAGTCGTCGTGGTGGGCGGGGCGGTGGTCGAGGGTCCGGACGTCGCGGTCGAGGTCGGACCGGACAGCGCCTGCGCTCCGAACGACCGCACCGGGGCACTCGAGACGCCCCCGGCACCGGGTGTTTTGCAGGTCAGGCCGGTCACCGCGCCGTACGTCACGGTCTGCGAGACGGCGGACCCCGACGTCCACGTCCCGAGGACGGTGACGACGTCCACGACACGATCGCCGGACAGGAACAATCCGCCGAGAAAGGACCTGTTCAAGTCGAACGTGACCGGATCCGTGGTCGACGGCACCACCTGTGCCGTACTCCCGCGGAGTCCGAGCCGGTACTCCGGGGTCGCGCCGGGGATGCTCACCCGGGGGAACGTCAGCCTGACCGTATTGGAGCTCACGGGGTCGCACCGAAGAGTGGCGGGCGGAGACAACGTCACCGCCGCCACCTGGACGGACACCTGCGCGCTGTCCGACAACGCCGCGACCGTACCGTCGGTGCGGCCGACGGACGGCACGACGATCACGGCGACCAACGCCGCCCCCGCGGTCGCCGCAACACGATGTCGCCCACGGGAACTGCTCGGCGCCGGCACGTCCGGCCGCACGATCAGCACCACCAGTCCGACGGCGAGCAGCGCGCCGACCACCCACGCGACGGGCGTCGCCAACCACGATGCGGCGTAGCCGAGTACGGGAACATGGCCGACGACGCGGTCGATGTCGGCGACCACGTACGGGTCGGCGTCGGGGGCGTCGTTCGCGTCCCCTCGCAGGATCAGCGTGGCGGTGTCGCCGTGGACGGAGTCGACTCGCTCGACGCGGTGGGTGATGCGTGAGCCGTCGGTGCGCAGCACGCTCACCACGTCTCCCTCGGCCACCTCCGACGCTGGTACGTCACGGGCGACGGCGAGGGAGCCCGTGGGAATAGCCGGTTCCATGGAGCCGGAGCGAAACACCAAGGGCGTCAGTGAGAACAGTGTCGCGCACAGCGCGAAGGTCAGCGACAGCGCGCCGAGCACCGCGATGACCGACAGGGCGCGGTCGAGGGGCCGCGGCAGCGGACGGGATGCGTCGACGTCCGTCGGTTCCGACTCAGGCACTGCCCACCCCCGTCGCGGTGAAGGTGACCGTCGCCGTGCCGGTCTGCCCCTGCGCCGTGGTGGGCGCGGTCGACGAGAGCGTCAGCTGGACGCACAACGGATCGGACGCGCCGCTCGCCGTGCGTCGCGCCGTGCCCGTGACCACGGCCGTTCCGGGGCACGTGCCGTCGGCGGCCACCGTCGCGCCGGGGCGGACGGTGACGGCGAGGTTCGCGCCGAGCGTTCCGCTCGCGGCCGCGGCGGTGGTGTAGTCGAATCCGATCGACCCCACGTTGCTCACGGTCACGATCGTCGCGCGAGACTGGCCGGGCACCAGCGTGTTCGGGGTCAGAGAGATGGTCGTCGGAGTCGGGGCGCCCTCGCTGCCGTTGACCTTGATGTCGACGTGGCCCGTGACGAAGTTGCCGGACGTCGTGGTCGTCGAGGCCGACCACGCGGCCAGCGTGCCCACCGATCCGAGGCCGAGCACCGCCCCCAACGCGAGGACCGCCCGCAGACGAACGGAGGACCGCGCCGAGATCACGCGGACCCGCCCGACGTGCGGCGGGCGCGGAACGCTCCCGCGAACTGGGCGAGGGCGTAGACGCCCAGGGCACCGGCGGCGATCGCCACGACTGTGGTGCGGGTGCTGCCGGTGAGCCACGTGTTCACATGTCCCAGATAGGGAACCGAGTACCACACCGCGCCGCGGATCTGGCCGGGTTGCACGGCGGGCTCGTCCGGCTGGGGGTTGTTGTCGCCCTGCGTGACGAAGACGCGGTCCCCGTCCCGGTCCAGCCCGGTCGAGATGATGCGGTGTGTGACGACGTCGGGCTCACCGGACCGGATCTGGTAGGTGACCGCTTGACCGACGCCGTACGTGTCGGCCGGCCGCACCACGACCAGCGTGCCGGGCGGGTAGGTCGGCTTCATCGACTGGGTGAGAATCGTGTACGGCTGCGCCCCGGCCAGTTTCGGCACCACGACGGCCGCGGACACCACCGCGAGTACCGCCAACAGGAGAACCCACGAGAGCACGGTGCGGACCCACCACCATGCGCCGGTGTCCGTGTCGAGGTTCCGACCCGCGTCCGGGTCGGTGTCGGGCCGAGCATGTTTCGGGGTCATCGCACCTGCTCCACGGCGAAGGCGAAACGGTGCTGGTAGGTCACCGACGCCGTCGTGGGCGCTGCAGTGAGAGTCGTTCGAACGCACCATGTCTGACTGTCGCCGCGACCGAGTTCCTGCCAGATACCCACCACGCCCTGGGTGGGCGCGGTCGCGGTAAACGTGGGAAACGCCGACCCCATTCCGGTCGTGGCGGTGCACGCCTCCGCGTCGGTCACCACGGCGCCGGCCAGCGACACCGTGACGCCTCCCGTGGTCCCTGCCGACGTCACTGTCGGTCCCCCGTTCGTCAGGCGGAACCGCAGCGGCGCGGTGCCGGTGTTGGTGATCGTCAGGGGCGCCTGCACCGCCTGGTTCACGAGCACCGGGTTCTTGGCCAACGCGGTGAACGTGTACGTGCTTCCGCTGCCGGCACCGGTGGACAACCCCAGCGAACCGGCGCGCAGGGTGGCGCCGGGCACCGCTTCGCTGTCGCGCCACAACGCGCCGGTGGTCTGCACCGACGCGAACGTCAACCCGGCGGCGGCCAGCACGGCCGCCGCCGTCCACACCCTGCGGGACACGGTGATTCACCTCGTCTCGGGACGGATGCGTCCCGCGTCGTCGAGCCGGACCAGGCAGACCGGACCTCTAGGTTCGGGCCGACTGCTGCAGGTTGATCCGAAATCCGGACAGGTTGACCGTGTCGTTGGTGCCCACCTGATTCGGCGTGGTCTCGACGAACGTGACCCGCGCGACCACGTCGACGACGCGGCCGTTGTCCGCCTCGGTGATCTGGTTGCCGGCCAACGGCGTTCCGTTGTAGGTCGTGGTGAGAGTGACCGGGGTGTTCGCCTCGTTCAGGTCCCCGCTCCGCGTCACGCTGTTGGGGTCCGCCGTGAGAACGGCGCGCAAGTTCTCGCCGTCGGCGCTCACCCGGTACGACGCGCGGTACTCGAGGACGTCTCCCGGCACCATGCGGAAGGTCGCCGGGTCGACCCCGCCTTCCGTGCTCGTCGCGCCGGGCGAGACATCGGTCCAGACGCCCTTCGCCACCGGCGCGATGTCCAGTTCGCCGGCGGTGATGGTGCCGCCCTGCACCGCCTCGTTGTCGCTCCACAGTGCGAAGCTGCCCGCCCCGCCGAGGAGCAGGACTCCGGCTGCGCCGGCGGCGAGTGCGCCCTTGGTGGTTCTGTTCATGTCGTCGTCTCTCCTGTCGTGTCGCCCCGACCCCGACCATCGATTCGCCATTGATGTACCCATTCGTTAACAACGAATCGCCATACGCGCCATTGTTGGACGAAGTCAGAACACCGCGGTTTTCGGTCGCGGCAATTCGGGCACTCCGAAGGTCACCGAACGACACGAAGGTCACCGAACGACACGAAGGTCACCGAACGACACGACCCCGGAGACGCCATGACCACGAAGACCACCCACGCCGGACGATCGGTCACCGCGCCGGACAGGCCCGGCGTGATGCTGGTGATCGTCAGCGCCCTGATCGCCGTGCTCGGCGGCTTCCTCGGTTCCGGCGCCGTGGTCGGGACACCCATCGCGGAGGCCGCCGGCGGCGCACTCAGCGCCACCGCGACGCTCGTGGCTCCGGCCGGTCCGGCGTTCTCGATCTGGTCCGTGATCTACGCGGGGCTGATCGCCTACGCGGTGTGGCAAGCGCTCCCGGCGCAGCAACGATCGGCACGGCAGCGAGTCCTGCGGCGCCCGGTCGCAGCCACCATGATCCTCAACGCCGCGTGGATCCTGGTGGTGCAGTGGGGCCAGGTGTTCCTCAGCGTGGTGGTCATCGTCGCTCTGCTGGCCTCGCTGGCCGTGGTGTTCGCACTGCTGATCCGGCATCCCGGCGAGCGAACCTCCACCGCGGCGACCGCCGTCGACACCGTGGTGACCGACGGGACGTTCGGCCTCTACCTCGGCTGGGTGAGCATCGCGACCGTCGCCAACACCAGTGCGTGGCTCGCGTCGATCGGCTGGACGGGAGGCGCCACCCTGTGGGCCGTCGTCGTGCTCGTCGTCGCCGCGCTCGTCGGACTGTTCCTCGCCCGTGTGTCGGGCGGTCGGATCGCCCAGGCCCTGTCGCTGTCCTGGGGGGCGTGGGTGGCGCAGGGGCGACTGGCCGGGGAGAACGTCGACACGGTGGTCGGATGGACGGCGGCCCTCGCGGCCGCGGTGGTGCTGGTGGGCACGCTCGCCCTGCGCGTCACCGCGCGACAGCGTCGCTGACCGTGGACGCCGACGCCCTGACCGCGCCCCTGGCCGGCGTGATGACCGTCGCCGGCGCGACCCGACGCGGCGCCGGCGAGACCGTCCACGGACGCAACCCCGCCACGGGCGAGACGTTGTCCCCCGCCTACCGCTACGGCAGCGCGGCCGACGTGGCCGACGCCTGCGCGGCCGCGGAGGACGCTGTCGACCTCGTTCGCGCCACCCCGACGGATCGTCGCGCACGGTTCCTGGAGGCGGTCGCCGAGCACCTCGAGGCCCTCGGCGAGACGGTGATCGACCGGGCGGCCGCCGAATCCGGCCTGCCCGTCGTGCGCCTCACCGGCGAGCTGGGCCGCACCACCGGGCAACTCCGGCTGTTCGCCGATGTGGTGCGCGAGGGCAGCTGGGCCGACGCCCATCTCGATCCGGCTCTGCCCCACCGCACTCCGCTCCCCCGACCCGACATCCGCCGCCGAGCCGTTCCGCTCGGCCCCGTGGCGGTGTTCGGGGCGAGCAACTTTCCGCTCGCGTTCTCGGTGGCCGGCGGCGACACCGCCTCCGCGCTCGCCGCCGGATGTCCGGTCGTCGTCAAGGCGCACGACGCCCACCCGGGCACGTCGGAATACGTCGCCCGCGCCGTCGTCGCCGCCGCGGACGCGACCGACATGCCTCCGGGCGTGTTCTCCCTGCTCTACGGCGACGGCCCCGGGCTCGGCACGGCGCTGGCCACGGATCCGCGCATCGCGGCCGTCGGCTTCACCGGATCGCGCTCTGCCGGAACCGCTCTGATGCGCGCGGCGGCCGGGCGCAAGGTCCCGATTCCGGTCTACGCGGAGATGAGCGCGGTCAACCCCGTGTTCCTGCTCCCGGGCGCACTGACAGCAGGAGGGGCGGAGCTCGGCCGCGCCTTCGTGGACTCCCTCACCCTCGGGGTCGGGCAGTTCTGCACCAACCCGGGGATAGTGGTGGCCGAGAACGGGCCCGGGCTCGACGCCTTCCTCGCCGCCGCGGCCGACGCGATCGCGGCCACCGAACCGGCCCCGATGCTGACGTCGGCCATCGCACGGAACTACGCCGCCGGAGTGGAGGCCCTGACGACGGTCGCCACCGAGATCGCCCGCGGCCCGGCGACCGACGCGCCGAACGCCGGACGCGCGGCGCTGTTCGCCGTCGACGCCGGCACCTTTCTCTCGGAATCAACGCTCCACGACGAGGTGTTCGGCGCGTCGGCCCTGGTGGTGCGGTGTGCTGATGCGACCGAGACGGAGCGGGTGGCCCGCGCGCTGGAGGGCCAGCTGACGGCCACCGTCCATGCCGACGACAGCGACCTGCCGACGGCCGGGCGATTGCTCGGCATTCTCGAACGCACGGCCGGTCGCATCCTGTTCGACGGGTGGCCGACGGGCGTCGAGGTCGGCCACGCGATGGTGCACGGCGGCCCGTATCCGGCGACATCGGACGGCCGCTCGACGTCCGCGGGCGCCCGAGCGATGGACCGATTCCTGCGCCCCGTCGCCTACCAGAACGTGCCCGCTGAACTGCTGCCGAGCGCGATCGCCGACGGCAATCCCGACGGCATCGTGCGTCGCGTCGACGGCCGGTTCACGCGCGACTGACGCGGCACGCCCCGAACGCACGAGCGGCCGGCGACCCCCGTGGGGATCGCCGGCCGACGTCGTGACGCAGGTGTCAGGACACCCCGAGCATCTCGTGGTCCTTGACCACCCCTGTGATGACCCGGAGGTGGTCGTCGACTCCACCGAGGGTGTGCTCAATGGCGGTCAGGCGCGAGAAGTAGTGTCCGACAGGGTATTCGTCGGTCACGCCGATGCCGCCGTGCAGCTGGATCGACTCCTGGCCGATCTGCCGGGCGGACCGCCCGATCTGCAGCTTCGCGCGGGAGGCCACCACGGGGTCCGCGGTGCCGTCGGCCAGCGACATGGTGGCGTAGAGCGCCATGCTGCGGGCCAGTTCCAGCTGGACGTACATGTCCGCCGCGCGGAACGTCAGCGCCTGGAACTTCGACAGCGGGACACCGAACTGCTTGCGCTGCTTGAGGTACTCGGTGGTCAGGCGCAGCGATTCCTCCATCGCGCCCAACGCCTCGGCCGCGAGCGCGGCCTGCGCGCGGACGTTCGAGGCGACGATCGCGGCGGTGGCGTCCCCACCGTCGCCGAGCGGCTCGGCTGCGGCTTCGGTGAACACGATCGAGGCCCCGCGCAGTCCGTCGTGCGTGCGGTACGGCGTGCGGGCGACCCCGTCGGCGTCCGCGTCGACGAGGAAGAGCCCCACACCGCCGGACGGCAAGGCGGCGCTGACGACGAGGTGGTTCGCCGAGTTCCCGTGCAGCACGGGGTTCTTGGTGCCCGAGACGGTGAACGAGCCGCCCGACTCGGATGCCGTGGTGGACACCTCGGCCGCGGGCCACCGACGGCCGGGCTCGGTGTGCGCGAACGCCAGCAGCGTCTGCCCCTCGGCGACCGAGGGCAGGATCCGCTGACGCTGCTCCGCGGAGCCGACCTCGGAGATCAGACCACCGGGGACGAGCACGCCGTCGAGCAGCGGCTCGGGAGCGAGGCGTCGACCGATCTCGGTCATCACCGCGAACGTCTCCACGGGGCCGGCGCCCATGCCGCCGTCCTCCTCCGCGAAACTGAGGCCGAGAAGACCGAGCTCGGCGAACTGCTTCCAGACCGACTCGGTCCAGCCGCGCTCGCTCTCCACGGCGGCCTTGCGCTTCTCGTTGTCGTAGCTGCGGCTCAGGACCTCACGGACGGTGTCCCGCAACAACTTCTGTTCGTCGTCCAGTTCGAATTGCATGTGACGTTCTCCTGCGTGAGGTCTAGAGGCCGAGGATGCCGGAGGCGATGATGGTGCGCTGCACCTCGTTCGAGCCGCCGTAGATGGAGGTCTTGCGGAAGTTCAGGTACGTCGGGGTGGCGCGCTGCGCCCATACCGGCGTCGGAATGTCCTCGCCCGCCTCGAACGGCAGCGAGTCCGGTCCCGCGACGTCCGTGAGGATCTCGGTGGCGAGCTGCTGCAGCTCGCTGCCGCGCAACTTGAGCACGGACGACGCCGGGTTCTCCTTGCCCTCGACGTAGCTCGACACGATGCGCAGCTGCGTCAGTTCCAGTGCGAGTACCTGGTTCTCGATCTCGGCGAACCGCGCGGCGAAGACCGGATCGTCGAGCAGGGTGCCGTCACCGACGGCGGTCTGCGCGGCAAGCTCCTTGGCACGGGCGAGCTTGGTCTTGGTGAAGCCGAGTCGGGTGATGCCGGTGCGCTCGTTGCTGAGCAGAAACTTCGCGTAGGTCCAGCCCGCGTTCTCCTCGCCGACGAGGTTCTCGGCGGGAACGCGCACGTTCTCGAACCACACCTCGTTGACCTCGTGGCCACCGTCGATGAGCTTGATGGGGCGCACGGTGATACCGGGGGTCTTCAGGTCCACCAGGATGAAGGAGATGCCGGCCTGCTTCTTCGGCGCATCGGGATTGGTCCGCGCGAGCACGAAGATCCAGTCCGCGTACTGACCGAGCGTCGTCCACGTCTTCTGCCCGTTGATGACGTACTCGTCGCCGTCCCTGATGGCGACGGTGCGCAGCGAGGCGAGGTCCGAGCCGGCCTCCGGCTCCGAGAAACCCTGGCACCACCAGATGTCCAGGTTCTGCGTCGGCGGCAGGAACTTCTGCTTCTGCTCCTCGCTGCCGAACGTCGCGATCACCGGCCCGACCATGGAGATGTTGAAGGCCAGCGGCTCCGGCACCGACGCGAGCTGCAGCTCGTCGAGCCAGATGTGGTGCTGCATCGGGGTCCAGTCCTTGCCGCCCCACTCGAGCGGCCAGTGCGGGCTGGCCATCCCGTGCTTGTTGAGGATCTGCAGCGTGGTGACCATGTCCTCGCGGGACAGTTCCTCGCCGGCGGCGTTCCGCTCGCGGATGTCGGCCGGGATCTCGGTCCGGAAGAAATTCCGCATCTCGTCGCGGAACGCGGCTTCGTCCTCGGTAAGTGCCAGGTTCATGAGTGACCTTTCACAGTCGGCATGTCGTCTGCTCTGCACCGTACTCCCCGGTAACTCCGGGGCGAAGGGGCGGTGACCAGGCACGCGGCCCGCCCGTCCGGTGACCCCGCCCGCCCCCGATACGCTGGGCCGACCATGCCCGAGACCCCGTCCCCCGACTCGACCCCGAACCACGTCACGGTCGCCCTGGTCCGCCACGGCGAAACCGACTGGAACCTCGAGGGCCGCTTGCAGGGCTCGTCGGACATTCCGCTGAACGACGAGGGCCGCCGCCAGGCCCGCGACGCGGGCATCACCCTCTCCGCCGGGTCGTGGGACGTCCTGGTGAGTTCGCCGCTGGTGCGCGCGGCGGAGACGGCGGACATCATCGGCCACGTCGTCGGGCTGACCCGCTCGGCGGACCACGACGACCTGGTCGAACGTCGGTTCGGCCACGCCGAGGGACTCACCGGGTACGAGGCGTGGGCCTACTGGCCCGACGGCCGCTATCCCGGCGGGGAGAGTCGCGCCGACCTGGCCGAACGCGGTCGCCGACGACTGGACCTGCTCGCCGAGGACCACCGCGGCCGGTCGGTGATCGCCGTCGCGCACGGCGGCGTCATCCGTGCGATCCTCGAGACGATCATCGGCCATCCGCCGCCGCGCATCTCCAACGCCGGCATCTCCGTCGTCGAGACCGACGGCGCGGGATGGACGGTGCGGACGATCGACTCGGTCCCGGTACGCCGCCGGCGGTAGCCGGCTCGTCGACACCGCCGGCGGTAGCCGGCTCGTCGACACCGCCGGCGCTTCTGACCCGAGAAGTCGGCTCCAAGCATTCTCCAAGCAGGTCCGTGCACGGTCTGCACCATGACCACACCACGCACTGGCGCTGCGTTCGCCGCGCTCGCCGTCACCACACTGGCCCTGTCCGCCTGTTCGTTCTCCGTCGGCACCGGTTCCGGATCCGCCGCGTCCGACGGGGCGGTGCCCTTCGACCGTCTGCAGGACGCCACGATCCAGCTCGAGGCACGCGGCTCGTTCGTCTCGCCCGAGGAGGGCGGGTACGAGTCGGCCGGCCGCGGATCGGGTGTCATTCTCTCCGCCGACGGCTACGCCCTGACCAACAACCACGTCGTCACCGGCGCCGGCACTCTCGACGTGTGGCGCGGCGGGGATCAGTCGACGACGCTGTCGGCCCGCATCGTCGCCTCGTCGGAATGCATGGATCTGGCGGTGGTGAAACTCGACGCGACGGACCTGCCGTACGTGGGGTTCCACGAGGGCCCCATCGCTGTCGCGGACGAGGTCTACGCGGCCGGTTATCCCCTGGGGGACCCCACGTTCACGATGACCAAGGGCATCGTCTCCAAGGCGGACACCCCCGCCGACACCCCGTGGGCCTCGCTGGACCACGTCATCGAGCACGACGCGAAGATCCGCAGCGGCAATTCCGGTGGACCTCTCGTCGACACCGACGGTCGCCTGGTCGGCGTCAACTACGCCGGGAGCGACACCAACGACACCAACCTGGCCATTCACCGCGACGACGTGCAGAAGATCGTCGAGAAGCTCCGGGCCGGGGAGAACGTGCTCAGCATCGGCATCAACGGCGAGGCGCTCGTCGACGACTCCGGCGAGGGTGCCGGCATCTGGGTGAATTCGGTGGCCTCCGGGTCCGCAGCGGACGAGACCGGCATCCGCCCCGGGGACATCCTCACCTCGATGGAGGGCGTCACCCTGGGCACCGACGGCACGCTGAAGGAGTACTGCGACGTGCTGCAGACCCACGGCACCGACTCGGCCCTGGCCGTCGAGGTGTACCGACCGGACGAGGGGACCTACCTGCGCGGCCGCGTCAACGGCACGCCGCTCGAGGCGACCACGACCATCTCGAGCAGCGTCGCCGGCGTGGCCGGGTCGACCACCGCGCAGACGAGCGTGGACACCACCGGCTTCACCACGGTGACCGACGATTCCGGCGTCGTGAGCGTCGACGTTCCGGCCGAATGGAACCAGGTGGACGGCACCCAGTTCGAGGACGACCGCGGCAACCGGTACTACGGCGTCGAGGCGTCGAGCGATCTGGCCACCTACCAGGGGGGCTGGGGCGCGGTGGGCGCGTCGGTCCTGGCGTCGGACACGGCGGTGCGCACGTCGTCCCCGGAGGACCTGCTGACCTGGGCGGGGAAGTCCCTGCCCGAGTCCGGCTGCACGTCGAAGGGCCGCCAGCCCTACTCCGACGCCCTGCACACCGGCACCTTCGAGGTGTGGGAGAACTGCGGACCCGAGAAGGCGAAGTACATGCTGGTCGGCGCCGCGGCGGACAGCGGCGAGTACCTGGTGCTGGTGGCGGTGCAGGCGAACTCGGCGGACGACGTCGCCGCGGCCGACCGGGTGGTCAATTCCTTCGCGGTGGACATGACCTGACCTCGCGGTTCCCGGACACCGACCGGGGAGCACGATTCGAGTGGCGCCGCGCCGGGAGAGATCTACTATTCCCGGCGTGGCGCCCGTTCCGTCCGGTCCTCCCCCCGTCGTGGTGCGGGTGCTCGGCGCCCTCATCGCGGAGGTCGACGGCGCCCCGGTGTCACTCGGTGGTCCCCGCCCCCGCGCGGTGCTCGCCCGTCTCGCCGTCGCCGACGGTCGCATGGTGACCGACGACGCGCTCATCGAGGACGTCTGGGGCGACGGCGCTCCGCGCACCGCCCTGCTCACCCTGCAGGGCTACATCTCGTCGCTGCGCAAGTCGCTCGACCCGGCGAACGCGCGAGGCGGGCTCGGCGCCCGCGTCCTCGTCCGGGACGGGCCCGGGTACGCGCTGCGCCTGCCGCCCGGGGGCCTGGACGCGGCCGTCTTCGCGACCCTGGCCGCCGAGGCCCGGACTGCGCTCGGCCGCGGGGAGGCCGAGACGGCGGCGCGGTTGCTCGACGACGCACTGGCCCTGTGGCGCGGCCCGGCCTACGTGGACTGTCTCGATCGGGAGTTCGCCGCACCCGATATCGCCCGGTTGACCGCGTTGCGGCACGGCGCGACCGAGGACCGCGCCGCCGCGGCCCTGGTGCTCGGCAACCACACCCGCGCCGTCGCGATGGCCGAAGCCCACACCCGTGAGCACCCGCTCCGCGAGCGCGGGTGGGTCCTGCTGGCGGCCGCGCTCTACCGATCCGGACGCCAGGGCGACGCCTCCACGGCGCTGCGCACGGCGCGGCGCACGTTGGCCGACGAACTCGGCGCCGACCCGGGACCCGACCTCGTCGCCCTCCAGGACGCGGTGCTGCGACAGGACGACGCCGGGGTGGCGGCCGTCCTGCCCACGCCGGTCACGACCTCCCCCGCACGTCGGCACCGCCGGGTTCCGGTGCCGCTGACCCCGACCGTCGGCCGGGAGGACGACGTCCGGACGGTCGCCGACGCCCTGCGCGACCACCGGTCCGTGACGCTGACCGGACCGGGTGGGATGGGCAAGACCCGCCTCGCCCTCGAGGTCGCGGGCCGTCGCGACGATCCGGACGGGCCGTGGTTCGTGGAACTCGCCGGTCTCCCCGGGCGGTCGGCCGACGAGGCGGGACCGGACGTCGGAGCGGACCCGGCCGGCGCCGTCGCCACCGCGCTCGGTGTGACGAGCGGCCGGGGCGTCGACGCGTTGGTCGCGGTCCTCGCGGATCGCCGTGCCCTGCTGGTGCTGGACAACTGCGAGCACGTCGCGGATTCCGTCGCCGTCCTGGTGTCCGAGATCCTCCGATCGTGCCCCGGCATGACCGTGCTGGCGACCAGCCGCGTCAGCCTGGGGACGCCCGGTGAATTCGTCCACGAGACACCACCTCTGGCCACCACCGGCGACGGACCGGCGGTGGAACTGTTCCTCGCACGCGCCTCCGACGCCACCGGCGGCGCGCCGGCCACCGAGGACGATCGACTCGCGGCGGCCCGCCTCTGCGAAGGTCTCGACGGCATGCCGCTGGCCATCGAACTCGCTGCGGCACAGGCACGCACGTTGTCGGTGCAGCAGCTGCTCGATCACCTCGACGATCGGCTGGCGGTGTTGCGGGGCGGCTCGCGCGCGACCCCGCGGCACGCCACGATGGCCGCGGCGGTCGAGTGGTCCTACCGTTCTCTCACCGACGGCGAGAAGCTGCTGTTCACCGAGCTCGGCATCTTCGAGGGCGGCTTCGATCTGGAGGCGATCACGGCCGTCGTCGATCGGCGCGATGCGGTCCTGGATCTCGCTCCGCTGGTGGAGAAGTCGTTGGTCAAGGCCCTCGGCGGGCACCCGCGTCGGTACCGCATGCTCGAGACCCTGCGCAGCTACGCCGCGTTTGTGCGGGACCACGACGTCACCGCGCGGGTTCGGCGTCGGCACGTGCAGTGGGTGACCGACCTCGCCGACGCCGCGTACGTGGAACTGCGCGGCCCGCGTGCGGCGCAGTGGATGGACCGCCTGGACCGGGAGATGCCGAACGTTCGTGCCGCACTGGAGTACTGCGCGGACGACCTCGAGACCCACCTGCACATCGCCGGTGGTCTGTACTGGTTCTGGTATCGGCGCGGGCACGTCGCGGAGGGCCTCCGCTACCTGGAACCGGCGATGAAGGCCCGCGATCTACCCGCCGCGGTGACCGTGCGCGCGGTCGCGGGGCTGACTATCACGCGCTATCTCGCCGGCGACATCGCGGGGCTGATGGAATCCTTCGGCCGACTCGCGGAACTCGAGCCGACCACCGTGGGCGATCCCGTGCCACGGTCCGACGCCCTGGTGGCGCTGGCCTATTTCGAGGCGGGGGCCGGACTGGTCGAGCCCGCGCTGACCCATGCCGCCGACGCCGTCGTGCTCGCCCGCGAGCTCGGGGCGCCGTACTCGGAGGCGGAGGCGTTGATGAGCACCGGCACGGCGTGGCTGCGTGCCGGTGACGCGGACCGGGCCCACGACTTCCTGGCACGGGCGATCGGCGTCGCCACGACGTCGGGCTACCGCTGGTGCGAGGCATCGGCGCTGTGGCTGGACGCCAAGGTCTCGCTCGCCGAGCACGACGACGACCGCGCCGTGGCGTCCCTCGTCCGCATGATCGACGCGTGCGAGGAGGCCGCGGACACGACGTCGACGATGGTCGGGCTCATGACGCTCGCCTACGCCCTGTTCCGCCGCGGCCACGTCGAGGACGCGGCGGCGTTGCGCGCCGTCGTCGACCTCCGGAGCGAGTCCATCGGGTACTGGCCCGCGGCGATGGATCCGGTCGACCTCGGGCCCTACGTGGCCGAGCTGACGGAGTCGATCCCCGCCGACACGGCCGCCGCCGCGGTGGCGACCGCCCGTGCCGCGGCGGAGGGCAGGGACGGGACGTCGGACCTCGTCGAGGACATTCTGCAGCGCTGCAGGTGAGAGCGTCGACCGTCGTTCGCATGGGTCACGATGGCGTAACGAAGGCGATCGCCGTCCCGCTCGATGCCACGATTCCGACCCCGGTTGGGTAGGCACGGTGGGTGACTTCCCCGGATACGACCCCAGACCGAAGTCCCGACCGACCGGGCGGCACCGCCGACCCGAGCACTCCTCACGACCCACCGGACGGTGTCCTGCGCCGCGCGATCGGCGCCTCGGCGATGGGCAACGCCACCGAGTGGTTCGACTACGGCGTCTACGCCTACACCGCCACGTACATTTCGCGGGCGTTCTTCCCGGACGACCTCGAGTCCGCCACCCTCTTCACCCTCGGCATCTTCGCGATCTCGTTCCTCGTGCGTCCGCTCGGCGGCCTCGTGTGGGGCCCGCTGGGCGACCGCCTCGGCCGCAAGCACGTCCTGGCCCTGACGATCGTGCTCATGGGCACCGCCACGTTCCTCATCGGCGTGATCCCGAGCTACGACTCGATCGGATTCTGGGCGCCCGTGCTGCTGGTGCTCCTGCGCATGATCCAGGGCTTCTCCACCGGCGGCGAGTACGGCGGCGCGGCGACGTTCATGGCCGAGTACTCCCCCGACCGCAAGCGCGGATTCTTCGGCAGCTTTCTCGAATTCGGCACGCTCGGCGGCTTCTCGCTGGGTGCCCTCGTGGTGCTGGCCGTCGATCTCACGTCGACCGACGCGTTCATGGACACGTGGGGCTGGCGGCTCCCGTTCTTCGTCGCCGGCCCGCTGGCCCTGATCGGCCTCTACATGCGCTCCAAGCTCGAGGACACCCCGGTGTTCCGCGAGCTCGAGCAGTCGAACGAGGTCGCGCACGAGACCCGCACGCAGTTCCGCGAGCTGATCGCGCAGTACTGGCGACCGATCCTCACCCTGATGGGTCTGGTGGTCGCGCTCAACGTCTGCAACTACACCCTGCTCAGCTACATGCCGACCTATCTCGAACAGCGCATCGGGCTGACCAGCACATCGTCGCTGTTCCTGGTGGTGATCGGTCAGCTCGCCATGATGGCCGTGATTCCGTTCGCCGGGTCGCTCTCCGACAAGGTCGGCCGCAAGCCCCTCTGGCTGGTCTCGATGGTCGGCCTGTTCGTCTTCGCCATTCCGATGTACCTGCTGATGGCGGTGAACTTCGCCTGGGCGATCGTCGCGTTCACCGTGCTGGGGCTGCTGTACGTGCTGCAGCTGTCGACCATCTCCGCGACGTTCCCGGCGATGTTCCCCACCCACGTGCGGTTCGCCGGCTTCGCCATCGCCTACAACGTGTCGACGTCGCTCTTCGGTGGCACCGCACCCGCCGCCAACGAATGGTTGGTCGAACGCACGGGCAACGACCTGGTGCCCGCGTTCTACATGATGGGCGCGTGCGTCGTCGGCCTGATCGCCCTGCTGTTCGTCGCCGAGACGGCGGGCGCGTCGCTGCGCGGCCGCGCCGTCCCGGGGGTGGACACGGAGGCCCACCCGACCGCGCGCTGAGTCAGCGGCGGCCGTCGCCTCGACTCAGCGGCGGCCGCGGGGCGGTCCCGAATCCCGCTGCAGCTGAATCAACTGCCCACTGATCCTGGTGCGGCGCAACGCTTCCAGCGTTTCGTCCGCCAGGTCGGCGGGCAGTTCGACCAGGCTGTGGTCGGGGCGGATGCTGATGTGCCCGAAGTCGCTGCGGCGCAGACCGCCCTCGTTGGCGATGGCGCCGACGATCGCGCCCGGCACCACCTTGTGCCGCTTTCCGACGCTGATGCGGTAGACCGCCATGTCCTGATCGGTTCGACGCGACTTGCGCACGGGCGGCGCGTTCCGGTCGTCGAACGTCCGCTCGGGCCGTTCGCGCTTCTCCCGCGGCGCCGGGGGAGGCTCGGGCGCCATGAGGAACGCCTCGCCGTCCCGCGACTGGGTGGCCAGCGCCGCGGCGATGTCGGCCAGCGGCACGTCGTGCTCACGTTCGTAGTCCTCGATGAGGCGACGGAACAGGTGCAGCGACGGCGACTGGAGCGACGTGGTGATCGAATCGGCGAACTTGGCGACGCGCTGAGCGTTGACGTCGTCGACGCTCGGCAGCTGCATCTCGGTGATCGGCTGGCGCGTGGCCTTCTCGATCGCCCGGAGCAGATGGCGCTCGCGCGGCGCGACGAAGAGCAGCGCCTGGCCGGTGCGGCCGGCGCGACCGGTGCGGCCGATGCGGTGGACGTAGGACTCGGTGTCGTGCGGAATGTCGTAGTTGACGACGTGCGAGATGCGGTCGACGTCGAGTCCGCGCGCGGCGACGTCGGTGGCGACGAGGACGTCGAGGGCGCCGCTCTTGAGCTGGCCGATGGTCCGCTCGCGTTGCGCCTGCACGATGTCGCCGTTGATGGCGGCCGCCGAGTAGCCCCGGGCCCGCAGCTTCTCGGCGAGGTCCTCGGTGGCCTGCTTGGTGCGGACGAAGATGATCATCGCCTCGAAGTCCTCGACCTCGAAGATGCGGGTGAGGGCGTCGAGCTTGCGCTGGTGCGCGACCTGTACGTACCGCTGCGTGATGTTCGGCGCGGTGGACGTCGCCGTCTTCACCGTGATCTCGACCGGGTCGTGCATGTACTGCTTGCTCATCTTGCGGATCGAGCCCGGCATGGTGGCCGAGAACAGCGCGACCTGCTTGTACTCCGGAGTGTCGGCGAGGATGCGCTCGACGTCCTCCTGGAAGCCCATCTTGAGCATCTCGTCGGCCTCGTCGAGCACCAGGTACTCGAGGTGCGAGAGGTCCAGTGCGCCCTTCTCCAGGTGGTCGATGACCCGGCCGGGGGTGCCGACGATGATCTGCGCACCGCGCCGCAGACCGGACAACTGCACGCCGTACGCCTGGCCGCCGTAGATCGGCAGGATGTGCAGGCCCGGGATTTTGGCGGCGTACTTGCCGAACGCCTCGGCCACCTGCAGCGCGAGCTCACGCGTGGGGGCGAGGACCAACGCCTGCGGAACGCGGTTGGCGACGTCGAGACGCGAGAGGATGGGAACGGCGAACGCCGCCGTCTTGCCCGTGCCCGTCTGCGCGAGTCCGACGACGTCCTTGCCCGCCATCAACGGCGGAATGGTGGCCGCCTGAATGGGCGACGGGGACTCGTACCCCACATCGCGGAGCGCCGCGAGGACGCGATCGTCGATGCCGAGATCGGCGAAGGTCTGCTCGGGGGCCGCGTCGCGGGGTGCCTCGTGGTCGGGCTCGGGGGTGGGCTCGGACGCGGTCGACGCCGGGCGATCGCCGGTGGATTCACCGTCGGAAGTGCTCATGTGCACCAGAGTCTAGTCCCGATCGGGCCCCACGGTTCCCACCCGACGCGCCCCCGGCCCGGGGCACGCCTCGCGCGGTGGTTCGATTCGGACAAACGGGATACCGGGGAGACCGCCCGCTTCGGCCCGAACTGTGATCCAATACACAGCACATCTGGTGCTACTGGAAGGTAATCACGACCGTGCGCGAATACTCCGTCCCCGCGTCCTACCAAGTTCCCGACGACGTCTCCATGGCGGACAGCGTCTTCACGTACGCGCAGGACACCCCGAGCTGGGTTCCCTTCCAGCGTCGGAGCGGGTCCGCGTTCGTCGACGTCACCGCGAAGCAGTTCGCGGAGGAGGTCGCCGCCGCCGCGAAGGGCCTCATGGCCTCCGGCATCGAGTTCGGCGACCGCGTCGCCATCCTCTCCGCGACCCGGTACGAGTGGGTCGTCCTCGACTACGCGATCTGGACCGCCGGTGCCTGCACCGTGTCCATCTACGAGACCTCGGCCGCCGACCAGGCGTCGTGGATTCTCGAGGACTCGGCGACGAAGCTGCTCATCGTCGAGACCAACGACCACCGCGAGCGGGTGAAGGAGGTCACCGAGAAGGCGGAGGCGCTCCGCGAGACGTTGGTGATCGACGGCGGCGCGGTCGACGAGCTGGTCACCCGCGGCCGGTCGGTCTCCGACGAGGATCTGCACGCTCGACGCAGGCAGGTCACCGCCTCCTCTGCGGCGACGCTCATCTACACCTCGGGGACCACGGGTCGCCCGAAGGGTGTGCAGCTGACCCACGGCAACTTCTACGCCGAGACCTCGGCGACGCAGGTGGCTCTGCACGACCAGATGACCGAGGGCAAGCGCACGCTGCTCTTCCTGCCGATGGCGCACGTGTTCGCCCGCGCAGTGTCCTTCGGCGCCTTCGAGGCCAAGGTGACCGTCGCCCACACCTCGGACACGACGACGCTGGTCGAGCAGTTCGCGGAGTTCCAGCCGGACTTCATCCTCTCGGTGCCCCGCGTGTTCGAGAAGGTCTACAACTCGGCCAAGCAGAAGGCACACGACGGCGGCAAGGGCAAGATCTTCGACCAGGCGGCCGAGGTCGCCATCGAGTGGAGCAAGGCGCAGGACGCCGGCGGCGCCGGGTTGGGGCTCAAGCTCAAGCACGCACTGTTCGACAAGCTGGTCTACTCCAAGCTGCGCGCGGCCCTCGGCGGCCGGTGCCAGAGCGCGCTGTCCGGCGGCGGTCCGCTCGGTGCCCGGCTCGGACACTTCTTCCGCGGCATCGGCGTCCCGGTCCGCGAGGGCTACGGGCTCACCGAGACCAGTGCGGCCGTCACGGTCAACACCACCGACAAGCAGCGCATCGGTTCGGTGGGTCGCCCCCTCGAGGGCCATGCCGTCAAGATCGCGGAGGACGGCGAGGTGCTGGTCAAGGGGCCGGTGGTCTTCTCCGGGTACTGGCACAACGACAAGGCCACCGAGGAGTCCATCCGCGACGGCTGGTTCCACACCGGCGACATCGGCTCGCTGGACGACGAGGGCTTCCTGTCGATCACCGGTCGCAAGAAGGAGATCATCGTGACCGCCGGCGGCAAGAACGTCGCCCCCGCCGGTCTCGAGGACGCCATCCGCTCGCACCCGCTGGTGAGCCAGTGCCTCGTGGTCGGCGACGCCAAGCCGTTCATCGGTGCGCTGATCACGCTGGACCCGGAAGCACTGCCGGGCTGGCTCGAGCGTCACGGGCTGGACAAGGACACCCAGGCCTCCGAGCTGACCACCAACAGCGATCTGGTCGCGGAGATCGACGCGGCGGTCGCGTCGGCCAATTCGAAGGTGTCCAACGCCGAGCAGATCAAGAAGTACACGATTCTGCCCGGCGACTTCACCATCGAATCCGGTGAACTCACCCCGACGATGAAGCTCAAGCGCAACGTCATTCTCGAGTCGCACGCCAAGGAGGTCTCCGAAATCTACGGCTGAGCGGACCGGACATTCGGGGCCGTTCCGGCAAGCCGTTCGAGGAACGGCCTCGAATACCGCACATGACCACCTCGCCCACCGTCGACACCCCGCCGGACGACGCCCGCACCCGCATCCACCCGTTCTCCCGGATGCTCGCGGGCGTGATCTCCGCCGGATTGGTACTGGCGGTGGGCGAAGTGCTGTCGCTGTTCTTCTCCCCGTCGTCGTCGCCGTTCCTCGCCGTCGGGTCGACCACCGTGGACCGCACGCCCGCGTGGGCGCGCGAGTTCGCCATCGACACCTTCGGCACCAACGACAAGGTCGCGCTCTTCGTCGGCATGAGCGTGCTGATCGTGCTGATCTCGGCCGTCGCCGGTCTTCTCGAGCGGCCGTCCCGGCCGATCGGGTCCGTGATTCTCGCCGTGCTCGGCGCGGTGGGTGTGTTCGCGGTGACCCAGCGACCCACGGCCGACACGGTCGACGTGATCCCCACCGTCGTCGGCGTGATCGTCGGCATCGTTCTGCTCCGCCTGTTGACCCGCGCTCTCGTCCCGCCGCCCGGTGAGCGGGACGGTGCGATGCCGCGCCGAAAGTTCCTCGTCCTCGCGGGCGCCGCCGCCGCGGTGGCCGTGGCCGCCGGCGCCGTCGGACGCTACGTCGGCGAGCGGGCCGCCGGACTCGCGGACGACATGCGCAATTTCCGCATTCCGACGGTGCCCGCCGGCAATGCCGCCCCCGCCATTCCGGCGGGAACCGACATCGGTGTCGACGGAGCTACCTCGTTCGTCACCGCGAACGACACGTTCTACCGCATCGACACGGCTCTGCAGGTACCGCAGCTGACCACCGAGGAATGGCAGCTCCGCATCCACGGAATGGTCGACCGCGAGATCACCCTGTCGTGGGACGACCTCATGGCACGGACGCCGATCGAGCGCGTCATCACCTTGACCTGCGTCTCCAACGAGGTCGGAGGGCCGCTGGCCGGCAACGCGACCTGGGTCGGGTTCCCGATCGCGGACATCCTCGACGAGGCCGGCGTGCAGGCCGATGCGGACATGCTGCTCTCGACCTCCATCGACGGCATGACCATCGGCACCCCCGTCGAGGCCCTTCGGGACGGCCGCGACGCCATGCTGGCGGTGTCGATGAACGGGCAACCGCTCCCCCTCGAGCACGGCTACCCGGTGCGTCAGGTGGTGCCCGGCCTCTACGGCTACGTCTCCGCCACGAAGTGGGTCGTCGACTGGGAGCTGACTCGGTTCGACCAGGCGCAGGCGTACTGGACCGAGCGCGGCTGGGGTGAACGCGGACCGATCAAGACCGCGTCGCGCATCGACGTGCCGGCCGCATTCGCGCCGGTGTCGCCCGGCCGGGTCCGTATCGCCGGAACGGCGTGGCACCAGCACGTCGGCATCGACCGCGTCGAGGTCAGGGTGGACGACGGGCCGTGGCAGGAGGCAACCCTCGCCGAGGAGTACTCGGTGGACACCTGGCGTCAGTGGTACTGGGACTGGGACGCGACGGCCGGCAACCACAACGTCCAGGTCCGCGCGACGGACCGGACCGGCGAGACGCAGACCGAGGAGCGCACGCCGCCGATTCCGGGCGGGTCCACCGGCTGGCACACCCGCACGATCATCGTCAGCTGACGAACGCTGCCGCGTCGACTGTCTCAGGCGACGAACGCTGCCGCGTCGTCGGTCACGACGCGGTGGATCTTCTCGTGCAACAGGTCGTGCCCGGCGTCGTCGTACTCCCGCAGGGTCACCGCCGTGCCGCGCACGAGGTCGCGGACGCCGTCGATGGGCACCATCCGGTCGTCGACACCGTGCAGCGCGAGCGTCGGGACGGCGGCCGCCCGGACGAGCGTGGCCCGATCCACCAGTCGGGTCGGCAGGGCGACGAGAACCAACGCCGTGACGGCCCTCGGGGGCCCGTCGGCCAGCATTCGCACCGCCGTCGCGGAGCCCAGGGAATGCCCCATGACGGCGATCCGACCGGCCGTGTCGTCGTCCTGCTCGCCGATCACCTGCTCGACGAGCAGGCGCGCGTTCTCCGCGAGCGCGTCCAGGTAGGCGACGTCGTCCCCGATGTCGCCTTCCGACAGCCCGTGGCCGATGTGATCGAGCGCCGTCGTCTCGATGCCGTGCGCAGCCAGGGCCGTGGCGAAGCGGTGATAGTGCCCCGAGTGCTGACCGCGCCCGTGCAGGAACACCACGTGCGCGCGGGGCGACTCGACCGGCCACCGGCGGTAGTGGACGCGTCCGCGTGATCCCTCGAAGAACGGCATGAGGACCATTCTGGTCCGCAGAGCGCCGGGAGTCGTGACGGAGCTGTGACGGCATCGACGCGCGACCGACTCCGGCCGCGCGGCGCCGTCTGACAAGATCGGACCATGAAGTCCGTTTTCCGTGGTCGCGCCGTCTCCCGTCTCGCCTCGGTGGTGACCGCCGCGGTCGCCGCTCTCACGGTGTCCGTGGTGGTGGTCCCGACCGCGGCGGCGCAGGACGGTCCGCGCGTGGTCGGCGTCCGCGACCTGTCGCCGACGCACTCGGTGGTCGACGTCTACTCCCCCGCCATGGACAAGGTGGTCTCGAACGACGTGCTGCGGCCCCGGGGCGGAGGGGCTGCCCCGACGCTGTATCTGCTGAACGGCGCCCTCGGCAACGAGGACGGCGTGGGGTGGATCAACAATTCCGGCGCGGTCGGGTTCTTCGCCGACAAGGCCGTCAACGTGGTGCTCCCCATCGGCGGTCGGCTGTCGTTCTACACCGACTGGCTGGCCGACGACGCGCTGATCGGTCGGAACAAGTGGCAGACGTACCTCACCGCGGAGCTGCCCGCGGTGATGGACCGCCACCTCGGCAGCACCCGTCGTAACGCCGTCGCCGGGGTCTCGATGAGCGGCGGACCCGCCCTCGATCTCGCGGTCCAGGCGCCCGGTCTCTATCGCGCGGCCGCGTCCCTCAGCGGCTGCCCGGCGTCGTCGCACCCGCTGGCGCAGGCCGCGATCTCGGTGATGATCGGCGGCGCGCTCACCAACCCGTTCGCCATGTGGGGCGTCCCCGGCGCGCCGGGATGGACGCAGCACGACCCGGCACAGAACGCACACCGACTGCGCGGCACCGCGGTCTACGCGGCGTCGGCCTCGGGCATGCCCGGACCGGTCGACGACATCCCCGCGGGCAGCCTCTTCCCGGTGGGCGGCGCCGCCGTGGAGGCGATGGTGAACGTGTGCACCGGCCTCTTCGCCGACGCCGTCCGCGCGGCCGGCGTGCCCGCGACGATCTCGATGCGCGATCACGGCTCGCACAGCTGGGCGCTGTTCGAGGACGAGCTGCGGGACGCGTGGTACTCCACGATCGCCCCGGCGCTCGGCACCCGCTGACGGACCCTCTCACTACGCTGGCACTCGTGTTCGTTCTCGACGACGACTTGATCCACAGTGCGGGGGACCTCGCTCTCGCCGCGCAGTGCGAGTTCGCGGTGCTGCGGACCCTGGACGCGCATCTCGGACGCCTCGACGCCGGCGCGACCGCAGGGACGGACGACGCGATGCTCGCCCGGCTGTCCCGGCTGGGTTCCCAGCACGAGGCACGGCAGTGGGCCGCGTACCGTCGGCAGTTCGGCGACGACGCGATCGCGGTGGAGCGGCCGGGACGTCTGCGCTCGGAGCTCACCGCCGCCGCTGCGACCACCCTGGACGCGGCGGCGCGGCGGGCACCGGTGATCTATCAGGGCACGTTCTTCGGCGACGGTTTCCTCGGGTTCGGCGACTTCCTGGTGTACGACGAGGAGGCCGACGCCTACGAGGTACACGACACCAAACTGTCACGGACCGAACGGGTTCCGTCCATCCTGCAGCTCGCGGCGTACGCGGAGGCGCTGACCGCGGCGGGCATTCCGGTGTCGGACACCGCCCGCCTCGTGCTCGGCGACGGCACGCGCACCGCCGTCCACCTTCCGGACGTCCTGCCGGTCCACCGGCGCGCGCGAGCGGAGCTCGTGGCTCTGCTCGACGAGCATCGCACTCAACTGCTCCCGGCCGACTGGGCCGATGCGACCGTGCGGGCCTGCTTCCGGTGCGAGCACTGCGCGCCGGAGGTCGAGGCAAGTCGTGATCTGCTGCTGGTCGCCGGGATGCGGGTGTCGCAGCGGGCCGCTCTGCTCGCGGCGGACGTCGCGACGATCGACGCGCTGGCCGCGTCGTCGGGCCCGGTGCCCGATCTGTCGGCCCGCAGCCTCGCGGGGCTGCGTGACCAGGCGCGCGTGCAGGTTCAGCAGGAGTCCACGGAATCACCCGTCGTCGAGTTCCACACGCCGTCGGCCCTCGGCGCGCTGCC
Source organism: Rhodococcoides kroppenstedtii (assembly GCF_900111805.1). Classification (GTDB taxonomy): domain Bacteria; phylum Actinomycetota; class Actinomycetes; order Mycobacteriales; family Mycobacteriaceae; genus Rhodococcoides; species Rhodococcoides kroppenstedtii. The sequence continues at coordinate 5,826 of NZ_FOJN01000010.1, read as the reverse complement.
GGCGCCCGACGACGGCGACATCTTCTTCGATTTCGAGGGCGACCCACTGCACACCGAGAACGGGTCCACCGACTGGGGGCTCGAGTACCTGTTCGGCGTGCTCGAGACCGATCGCGCGTTCCGCCCGTTCTGGGCCCACGACCGCGACGAGGAGCGCGCGGCGTTCGTGGCCTTCGTCGACTACGTGCGGGAGCGGCGACGACAGTACCCCGCCATGCACGTGTATCACTATGCAGCGTACGAGAAGTCGGCCCTGCTCCGGCTGGCGGCGCGGCACGGCGTGTACGAGGAGGAGGTGGACGACCTGCTGCGCGAGCAGGTGCTGGTGGACCTCTACCCCGTGGTGCGCAGCACCCTGAGGATCGGGGCCCGCAGCTACAGCATCAAGAAGCTCGAGCCGGCGTACATGTCCGACGTGCGCGGCGATGTGGCCGACGCGGTCGCCTCGATCACCGAGTACGCCCGGTGGCGGGACCTGCGCGATCGGGGCGAGCTCGACGAGGCTGCGACGGTGCTCGCCGAGATCGCGGACTACAACCGATACGACTGCGAGTCGACGCTCGAGCTGCGGAACTGGTTGCTGGCGCACGCCGCCGAAGCGGGCGTCACGCCCCGCGGGCCGATCGAGCCGACACCGCCGACCGACGACGACTCGCCGAACCCGGCGCGAGATGCCCTGCGCGAGTTCGCCGGGCCGACCGACGGGCGCACGCCCGAACGCCAGGGCGCGGCGCTGCTCGCCGCGGCGGTGGACTACCACCGACGGGAGGAGAAGCCGTTCTGGTGGGCGCACTTCGACCGTCTCTCGTCACCGGTGGACGAGTGGGCGGACACCCGCGACGTCTTCGTGGTCGAGAGCGTCGAGTCGATGTCGGACTGGGCGAAGCCCACGCCCCGACACAACGTTCGCCGAACCTCGGTGCTGCGCGGTGAGTTCGGTCCCGGCAGCGCCGTCCGGGGCGCGGAGGTCGCCGTGCTGTACGCGCCCCCGGCACCGGAGTGGATCAAGCCCGAGCTTCGCGCCAATCCGCAGTACCGGTGGACCGCCGCCGGGACCATCGTGGACGTCTCCGCGGACGGGTCCTCCGTGACGCTCGAGGAGTCGATTCCGAAGGGCGCCGACCCGCACGACCTCGAGCCCGTGGCCACCGCGCCCACGCGCGGACCCGCCACGACCACCCTGCGCGCCGCCGTGGCCACCACGGCGGTAGAGGTCGCCGACGCACTCCCCCATGTGCCCGAGTCGGCCGTCCTCGACCTGCTCCTGCGCCGCCGACCGCGCACCCGGTCCGGTCACCCGTTACGCACCGACGACCCGTCCGTCGCCGGAATCACCACCGCGCTGCTCGACCTCGATCGGTCCTACGTCGCCGTCCAGGGCCCGCCCGGAACGGGCAAGACCTACACGGGGTCTCGCGTCGTCGCCGCGCTGGTCCGCGAGCACGGATGGCGCGTCGGCGTCGTGGGCCAGTCGCACGCCGTCGTCGAGAACTTCCTCGACGCCGTCGTCGACGCCGGACTCGACGGGACACGCGTCCACAAGAAGCCCGGATCGGATCGGCCTCGCCGCTGGACCGCGTCGGCCAAGGATGTCGACGTCGCCGCCCTCGACGGCGGCTGCGTGGTCGGCGGTACGGCGTGGACGATGACCAACCGGAAGAACATCGCCGAGAACGCGTTCGACCTACTGGTGATCGACGAGGCCGGCCAGTTCTGCCTGGCCAACACCGTCGCCGTCGGCCGCGCCGCACGGAACCTTCTTCTGCTCGGCGACCCGCAGCAACTCCCCCAGGTGAGCCAGGGCAGTCACCCGGAGCCGGTGGACGCCTCGGCCCTCGGGTGGCTGGCCGACGGCGCGGACACGCTGCCCGCCGACCTCGGATACTTCCTCGCCACCACGCGCCGCATGCATCCCGACGTGTGCCGCGTCGTGTCCGACCTGTCGTACGACGGCCGTCTGCACGCACACGAGAGCGTCGGGGCCAGGTCTCTCGACGGCGTCTCGCCGGGCGTCCACACGGCGTTCGTCGACCATGTCGGGAATGCGACGTCGTCTCGCGAGGAGGCCGACGAGGTGGTGCGGCTCGCGCGGTCGGTGATCGGACGGACGTGGCGGACCGGCGCGGAGTCGCGGCCGCTGGAGTCGTCCGACGTCTTGGTGGTCGCGGCGTACAACGCGCAGGTGGCCGTGATCCGGGCGGCACTCGACGACGCCGGACTCACGGACACCGCCTGCGGGACAGTGGACCGGTTCCAGGGCCGTGAGGCGCCGGTGGTGATCGTCTCGATGGCGGCCTCCGCGCCGGAGGACGTGCCGCGCGGCATGCCGTTCCTGCTGTCGCGCAACAGGATCAACGTCGCCCTCTCGCGGGGACAGTGGGTGTCGTACGTGGTGCGCTCACCGGCGCTGACGCACTACCTGCCCGGCACGCCCGTCGAGCTGTCACTGCTGGGGGCGTTCATGCGGGTCAGCCCGGACCTCGTTCAGCCGAAGGTACGTCCCTCGCCGCGGTAGGTGGGCACCGCGGTGCGGTTGTCGTTCTCCACCAGGTGCACGGTGTCGAACCGCTCGCACACCTCCCCCGCCTTGGCGTGCCGGAACCACACCCGATCGCCGAGTGTCGCACCGGATCCCACGATCGGGGTCTGGACCTCGCCGACACCCTCGGCGCGCAGCAGGCGGCCGGGACCGACGATGCTCGGCACGCGCGACCGCCCGGTCGGTCCGGACGCGATGTACCCGCCGGCGAATGCCGTCGCGATGCGGGAGGTGGGGGTCCGCACGACGGGGAGGGCGAAGAACAGTGCGGGGGCGGGCGTGAACGCGTCGTACCCGTCGAAGAGGGTGGGCGCGAAGATGCCCGACCCGGCCGTGACTTCCGTGACCGACGGGTCGGCCGCGGACACCTCGAGAGACCCCGTGCCACCGCTGTTGACGATGCGCAGCGGGCCCACCGCGTCCCGCAGGGCGTCCACCACCGCGGCGCGGCGATAGGCCAACTCACCGGCGGACTTTCGCTTCATCCACCGTACGGCTCGCCCGGAATCGGGGAGGCCGGCGATCTGCGCCTCGTAGAACATCACACCCTGAACGGCCATCCCCCGGCGTGACGCGTCGCGTCCGAGCCGGACGACGTCGTCCGGCGTCCGCAACGGGGAGCGTCGCACACCGATGTGCGCCGGGCCGAGCCGTAGTGAGGCGTCGACGTCCAGACAGACCCGCGGCGGCGATGCCCACGGACCCACGGCCTCGAGCAGGTCGAGGTGGGCGGCGGAATCGACCATCAGCATGATGCGCTGTATCGCAACATCATTCGATGCGAGCTGCGTGAGAGCGCCGCGGTCGACGGTGGGATAGCCCATGAGCACGTCGTCGCACTCCAGCCACAGCGCCTCGCGAAGGGACCAGGCCATGATCCCGGCGAATCCGGGGGTGGCCAGCGCGCGATCCAGCACCGCCCGCACCCGGACGGATTTCGACGCGACCCGAATGGGCGTCCCACCTGCACGGCGCACGAGGGCGGCCAGGTTGGTGTCGATCGCGGCGACGTCGGCGGCGAGCAGGGGCGCATCGAGATCGGCCGTCGCGGAGTTCAGACGGTCGATCCGCGGATCGGTGGCCGTCATCGTGCCACCGCCCACGCGGCGACCCGATCGGCCAACGCATCGAGTTCCCCTGCAGCGGAATCGGAGTCGCGGTCGACCAGCCAGCGGAGCACGACGCCGTCGAGGGTGGCCAGGATCGAGCGGACCATCACGGGCACGGGCACCGTCCAGGTGGTGGCGGTGGCCTCGGCCACGTCGATCAGGAAGGGGGCGGTGGCGTCGTCCATCGCGCGATACTGCCGCTCCGCGATGGTGCGATGCGGGCCGTCGGCGCGGACCGCGTACGCCGTGATCTCGTAGGTGAGGATCTGACGCTCGGGGGTCGCCTCGATCGCGGCCCAGAGCGCGGCCAGCCCGCGTCGCACCGTCCGGCCGACGGCCCGAGGGCCGACACCGGTACGCGGCACCGCGTCGAGGGCGGCGCGGACGGCCTCACCGAGTTCCGCGACGAGGACGTCCGCCATCGCACCGACCACGGCGTCCTTGTTCTCGAAGCAGTAGTGCACGACGCCGAGGGACACGGCCGCGCGCTCCGCGATTCCGCGGACCGTCACGGCGGCGATGCCCTGGTCCACGGCGAGAGCGAGTCCGGCGTCGGCGAGTTGTCGACGTCTGTCGTCGACGGAGAGTCGAGTAGGCACGTCGACGACCCTAGGGCTTGACTTGGACGATTGTCCAGTATTTGATCCGAGGCATGACATGGTCGAACTGGGCCGGTAATCAGCAGGCGAGTCCCGTCGAGGTGGCACGACCCCGCGACGACGCGGACGTGTGCGACGTCGTCCGTCGGGCTCCGGGGCGTGTCAAGGCCGTCGGCGCCGGCCATTCTTTCACCGGCGCCGCGGTGACCGACGGAACCCTCGTCTCACTCGACCTGCTCACGGGCATCGAATCGACGACACCGGGCCCGGACGGCACCACTGATGTGACCGTGCGCGCCGGCACTCGGCTCGGAGCGCTGTGCGCGATGCTCGACGACCGCGGCCTGGCCTTGACCAACATGGGTGACATCGACGTGCAATCGGTGGCCGGGGCGATCTCGACCGGGACACACGGCACCGGAGCACGATTCACCGGGCTGGCCGGTCAGGTGGTAAGAGTCCGCGTGGTCCTCGCGGACGGAACGGAACGGACGGTGACGGAAGGTCCGGTGTTCGAGTGTGCCCGACTCGGGCTCGGAGCCTTCGGCATCCTCACCGCCGTGACGCTCCGCTGTGTGCCGGCGTTCCTGCTGCGCGCCGAGGAGACGCCGGGTCGACTGGGCGACACCCTCGAGCGGTTCCCGCACGACGCCGCCACGATCGACCATCCGGAGTTCTACTGGTTTCCCCACACCGATCGTGTTCTGGTCAAACGCAATACGCGCCTCCCCGCGGACGCTACGGCGGCGCCGCTGAGCCGGATCCGACGCTGGTTCGACGACGACGTGATGGCCAACGGGGCCTTCGAGGTTCTCAACCGAGCGAGCACCCGGGTGCCCGCGGTGATCCCGCGCGTCAACCGCGTCTCGGCGGCGGCATGGTCGGGACGAACGATGACCGATCGCAGCCACCGCGTGTTCACGTCGAGCCGGCGGGTGCGGTTCCGCGAGAGCGAGTACGCGATCCCCCCGGACGCCGTGCCCACGGTGGTCAGCGAACTTGACGCCTGGATTCGACGCACGGACTACCGAGTGACCTTTCCGGTCGAGATCCGCTGCGCGGCAGCAGACGACGTGTGGCTGTCCACTGCGCACGGTCGACCCAGCGCGTACGTGGCCGCGCACCAGTACCACCGCCGACCGGACGGCGACTACTTCGCCGCGTTCGAGGCGATCGCGCGCAGTGTCGGAGGTCGGCCGCACTGGGGCAAACTGCACAGCCTGGGTGCCGACGAGCTCCGCGCGCTCTACCCGCGCTACGACGACGCGCTCGCTGTCCGCGCCGAGGTCGACCCGACCGGGGTGTTCGACAACGACTACCTCCGGCGGGTCCTTCCCCTCGGCTGACCGGGGCACACCTTTCCGCTCGTCAGAACGGGGGTGGTGCGTCGTCGGGTTCGGGTGGTCGGATCCCGCTCAGGTTGTTGCGCAGGCGGTTTCGGTCGCGTTCCTGGCGGCGGCGGGCGTGTTTCTGCTCGGTGCGGGGGGGCGGGTCGGGTGGGTTCGGAGCCGGGTGACGGCGGCCGGGTGGCGGGTGGGTCGCCGAAGACGATCATGTCGAGGCCGGGGTGGGTGTCGAA
>NZ_FOJN01000024.1 GCF_900111805.1 Rhodococcoides kroppenstedtii | reverse complement strand
CTGCTCGTCGGTGAACTGGCGAAATCGTGACTTCGTCTGTCCCATACGGCCACGGTCTCGCGGGTTACCGCTTAACTATGGGAGACACGCCCTAGACGTGCCACTTTTTAGCCCAGCCATGAAGTTTGCGCCATCTGAGATGGTTAGGCTCTTGAAGATCATGCCAGTCAGGCTGCTCTCACCCACCCGGATTTTCGAAAGGTCCGCGTGTAGACACTGGGTTTCTGCGGCGAGGGCTGAGGCGGCCATGGATTTGCCCATTGCGCCGGGCGCTGAGATGAGCAATGCCGAACTCCTCGGCCCCGACTCGTCCATCAGCACATCGGGCCACACGTACGAGGAAGGCGCTCCTGAGGCTTGTTCCAAACTGCGATCGATCCTGCCGGTCTCGAAGTCCACCCTGGACATCAGGGGCATCTCGCGAGCAATCTCAAGAAGGGGCTGCCGAGTTATCATTCAGACTCCTTCGTGGGGTTGCTCAGGCTCAAATTGCCTAGAGGTTAACAACCAGAGGTCTTGACCGTGCCCGCTTCGCGCGTTGCGATGCTCGTCTCCTTGATGGGTCACTCTTCAATGGGGGCGGTCACCGGGCGGTCCCGCGCAGCACGAGCAGGGGAGCGGCGACGGCCAACAGCAACGCCGGGACGACGAACGCCACGTGCGGGTGCACCGCGTAGAGCGGAGTCAGCGCCAGCGGCGCCGCGGCCGCCCCGAAGAACCGGAAGGACTGCACGACGGACACCGCGCCGCCGCGGTTGGCGCCCGACGATCCGAGGACGGCGGTGTTGACTCCGACCAGGATCATCTGGGACGCGACGCCCGCGGCCGCCCAGACGAGCGCCACCACGAGCAGGAGGTCGACGGTGCCGGCGACGAGCACCGCCGCCGCGCCCAGCGGTGCGGCGAGGACGATGGTCCGGCGCGCGCCCCACCGATCGATCAGCCCGCCCGCGCGCCGCGCCGTGAGGATGCCGGCGACACCGAAGACGGTGAGCAGCAGTCCGCGCTGCGCGGCGGTGAGTCCGAAGGTGTCCTCGCCGCGGAAGGCGACGAGGAAGCTCAGGCCGCCGAGGGCACCCCACCCGAGGAAGGCGATCGTCGCCACGCGCAGGACCGGCAGGGTCAGCGCATCGCGCAGCCGTCCCGCCGGCGCCCCCTGCTCGGAGGCGTCGTCGGCGTCGACGTCGCCGGGAAGTCCGGCGGCGCCGAGCGCGACCGACACCACCGCGAGGATCACGAAGGCCAGCCGCCAGTCGAGCTCGGCGGACAGCCCGCCCACCAGCGGTGCGCTGGTCTGACCGGCCGCCTGGCAGGCACCGAACGTGCCGAGGACGCGCCCGAGTCGCTCCCGCGGAGTGACCGCGGCCAGCGCCGCCAGCAGCAGGGGAGTGGTGAACGAGTTGGCGACGCCCTGAATCGCGCGGGCGCCGAGCAGCAGGCCGAGCGTGGGCGCGAGAGCGCAGGCCAGCGAGGACACCGCGTAGAGGGCGTACGCCCAGCGCACCGTCCGTACGCGTCCCCACCGGGCGCCGAGCGTGCCCGAGACGAGCATGACGGCCGCGAACGGCAGCAGGTACGCGGTGAGCGACGACGACGCGGTGCCCGGCGTGACCCCGAGGTCGCGGCCGATTTCGGGCAGCATCGACGCGACGACGCCGCCGCCGAACGGCCCGAGGAACCCGCCGGCATAGAGCGCGGCGACCCGAAGCGACGCCCGACGGTCCCCGCTCACCACCGGCGCGGGGGACGAGCGGGGCTCACGCGCCGAACCGGCCCGGTCCGCGTCGTCGCAGGTAGCGCTCGAACTCGGCCGCCAGCGCGTCGCCGTCCACCTTGGCGACGGCCTCGTTCATGTCGACCTCGGCGTCGCCGCGCTCCTCGAGCGACCGGACGTACTCCGCGATCTCCTCGTCGTCCTCGGTCATCTCGGTGACCTGCTGTTCCCAGTCCTCCGCCTGCGTGGGCAGCTCGCCCAGGGGGACCTCGATGTCGAGCACGTCCTCGACGCGCTGCAGCAACGCCACCGTCGCCTTGGGGTTCGGCGGCTGCGAGACGTAGTGCGGCACGGCCGCCCACAACGACACGGCGGGCACCCCGGCGCGGACGCACTGGTCCTGCAGGACCCCGGTGATGCCCGTCGGGCCCTCGTAGCGCGTCTGTTCCAGGTTGAACTGCTCGGCGGCCTCGGTGCTGTACGCCGTGCCGGTGACCGGAACGGGCCGGGTGTGCGGCGTGTCGGCCAGCAGCGCGCCGAGGATGACGACGGTCCGCACACCCAGTTCTTCGACGAAGTCCAGCAGGTCGTCGCAGAAGCTGCGCCACCGCATGTTGGGCTCGATCCCACGGAGCAGGACCACGTCGCGGTCGCTGCCGGGAGGCGAGCACAGCGACAACCGGGTCGAGGGCCAGTCCATCTCGCGGGTGACGCCGTCGACCTGCCGGACGGTGGGCCGGTTTACCTGGTAGTCGTAATAGTCCTCGGAGTCGAGCTCGGCAAGCGGCGTCGCGTCCCAGATCAGTTCCAGGTGCTCGACGGCCCCGCTGGCCGCGTCCCCCGCGTCGTTCCATCCCTCGAAGGCCGCGACCAGAACGGGGTCACGCAGCGTCGGCACGGCCCGATCGTCGCCGTCGTCCGTCTCGCGTTCGCCCGGGGGCTCGAATGGCTCGCTCACCCACCCAGCCTACGACCCCCCTCTCCCGCGCCGATGTGTCGTGGTCGCCCTCTACGCTTGGACCATGCCTGTCGAATTCCGGTCACGCCTGCTCGATGCGCTGAACCAGCGCGTTGTCATCGGCGACGGCGCCATGGGCACGATGCTGCAGGCGGCGGATCTCACGTTGGACGACTTCCGTGGGCTCGAGGGGTGCAACGAGATCCTCAACGACACCCGCCCCGACGTGCTGCGTTCCATCCATCGCGCGTACTTCGAGGCCGGTGCGGACGCGGTGGAGACCAACACCTTCGGCTGCAACCTCCCGAATCTGGCCGACTACGACATCGCGGATCGGATTCGGGAACTCGCGTACAAGGGCACGGCCCTCGCCCGCGAGGTCGCCGACGAGATGGGACCGGGCCGGGACGGGATGGGCCGGTTCGTGCTCGGCTCGCTCGGTCCGGGAACCAAGCTTCCGACGCTCGGGCACGCCCCGTTCCGCTCGCTGCGCGATGCCTACACCGAGGCCGCGCTCGGCATGATCGACGGCGGTGCCGACGCCGTGCTGATCGAGACCTGCCAGGACCTGCTCCAGGTCAAGGCCGCGATCCTGGGCTCGCAGGCCGCCATGGAGCAGTTGGGCGTGCGGATCCCGATCATCACGCACGTCACGGTCGAGACCACCGGCACCATGCTGCTCGGCAGCGAGATCGGGGCGGCCCTGACGGCCATCGAGCCGCTCGGGGTCGACATGATCGGACTGAACTGCGCCACCGGTCCGGCGGAGATGAGCGAGCATCTGCGTCACCTGAGCAAGCACGCCACGGTGCCGGTGTCCGTCATGCCGAACGCCGGCCTGCCGCAGCTCGGGCCGAACGGCGCGGAGTACCCCCTTGCGCCCGACGAGTTGGCCGAGGCCCTCCGCGGGTTCGTCACCGACTACGGGCTCGCGCTGGTGGGTGGCTGCTGCGGAACCACCCCCGAGCACATCCGCCAGGTCGCCGACGCGGTCCACGACGCGCCGCGGGCGCAGCGCACCCCGGCGCCGGAAAACGGGGTGTCCTCGCTCTACGCGGCGGTGCCGTTCGACCAGGACTCGTCGGTGCTCATGATCGGTGAGCGGACCAACACCAACGGCTCCAAGGCGTTCCGCGAGGCGATGATCGCCGAGGACTACCAGAAGTGCGTGGACATCGCGAAGGATCAGACTCGCGACGGCGCCCACATGCTCGATCTCAACGTCGACTACGTCGGACGTGACGGTGCGGCCGACATGGCGGCACTGGCATCGCGGTTCGCGACGTCGTCGACGCTGCCGATCATGTTGGACTCCACCGAGCCTGCCGTGCTCGAGGCCGGTCTCGAGCACCTCGGCGGCCGCTGCGCGGTGAACTCGGTCAACTACGAGGACGGCGACGGGCCGGGCTCGCGGTTCGAGCGCATCATGCAGCTGGTGACCCGCCACGGCGCGGCCGTGGTCGCCCTGACCATCGACGAGGAGGGTCAGGCGCGGACCGCGGAGTGGAAGGTACGCATCGCCGAGCGTCTCATCGCCGACATCACCGGGAACTGGGGTGTACCGAAGTCGGACATCATCATCGATGCGCTGACCTTCCCCATCTCCACCGGTCAGGAGGAGGTGCGGCGCGACGGCATCGAGACCATCGAGGCCATCCGGATCCTGCACGAGCGGCACCCGGAGGTGCACTTCACGCTGGGCATCTCCAACATCTCGTTCGGCCTGAACCCCGCGGCGCGCCAGGTGCTCAACTCGGTGTTCCTGCACGAGTGCACGGAAGCCGGACTCGACACCGCCATCGTGCACGCGTCGAAGATCCTGCCGATGGCTCGGATCCCCGAGGAGCAGCGCCAGGTGGCGCTCGACCTGGTCTACGACCGCCGCCGCGACGGGTACGACCCGCTGCAGGCCCTCATGTCCCTGTTCGAGGGAGTCTCCGCGGCGTCGGCGCGCGAGTCGCGGGCGCAGGAGCTCGCCGGGTTGCCGCTGTTCGACCGGCTCGAACGGCGCATCGTCGACGGCGAACGCGCCGGCCTGGACGACGACCTCGACGAGGCGATGCAGACCACGCCGCCGCTCGCCATCATCAACGAGACCCTGCTGTCCGGCATGAAGACGGTCGGCGAGCTCTTCGGCTCGGGTCAGATGCAGTTGCCGTTCGTGTTGCAGTCGGCCGAGGTGATGAAAGCCGCTGTCGCGCACCTGGAACCGCACATGGAGGCGAGCGACGAGGACGGCAAGGGTCGCATCGTGCTGGCCACCGTCAAGGGCGACGTGCACGACATCGGCAAGAACCTCGTCGACATCATCCTCAGCAACAACGGCTACGAGGTGGTCAACCTCGGCATCAAGCAGCCCATCCAGGCCATCCTCGACGCGGCGGTGGACAAGCGGGCCGACGTCATCGGCATGTCCGGACTGCTGGTCAAGTCCACCGTGGTGATGAAGGAGAACCTTCTCGAACTGAACGCCAAGGGGGTCGCGGAACAGTTCCCCGTGTTGCTCGGCGGCGCGGCGCTCACCCGCAGCTACGTGGAGAACGACCTCGCCGAGGTGTACGAGGGCGAGGTCTCCTACGCCCGCGACGCGTTCGAGGGTCTGCGGCTCATGGACAGCATCATGAGCACCAAGCGGGGTGCGGCTCCCGCCCCGGACAGTCCCGAGGCGCTCGCCGCCGCCGCCAAGGTGGCCGAGCGCAAGGAACGCCACGAGCGCTCACGGCGGATCGCCGAGAAGCGCAAGGCAGCCGAGGTTCCGGTGGAGATCCCGGCGCGGTCCGACGTCGCGGTGGAGAAGGAGCTGCCGGCCCCGCCGTTCTGGGGCAGCCGCATCGTGAAGGGCATCGCCCTGGCCGAGTACTCGGGGCTGCTCGACGAGCGGGCACTGTTCCTCGGCCAGTGGGGTCTGCGCGGTGCCCGCGCCGGGGACGGCCCGACGTACGAGGATCTGGTGGAGACGGAGGGCCGGCCACGCCTGCGGTACTGGCTGGACCGACTCAGCACCGATGGCATCCTGGCCCATGCCGCGCTGGTCTACGGGTACTTCCCGGCGGTCTCCGAGGGCAACGACGTGGTGGTGCTCGAGGCCCCGGAACCCGATGCGCCGGAACGGTTCCGGTTCACCTTCCCCCGTCAGGACCGTGGCCGGTTCCTGTGCATCGCCGACTTCGTCCGCTCTCGCGACCTCGCCCGCGAGACCGGGGTGGTCGACGTCCTGCCGATGAACCTGGTGACCATGGGCCAGCCCATCGCCGACTTCGCCAACGAGCTCTTCGCCGCCGACGCCTACCGCGACTACCTCGAGGTCCACGGCATCGGCGTCCAGCTCACGGAGGCGCTGGCGGAGTACTGGCACCGCCGCGTGCGGGAGGAACTCGTGCTCCCCGGCGGTCGGTCACTGGTCGACCAGGATCCCGACGAGGTGGAGGGGTACTTCAAGCTCGAGTACCGCGGCGCGCGCTACTCCTTCGGCTACGGCGCCTGCCCCGACCTCGAGGACCGCATCAAGCTGGTCTCGCTGCTCGAGCCCCAGCGCATCGGCGTCGACCTCTCGGAGGAGCTGCAGCTGCATCCCGAGCAGTCGACCGATGCGTTCGTGCTCCACCACCCGGAGGCCAAGTACTTCAATGTGTGAGAACTTCGATGTCTGAACTCCAGGCCGTCCTGTTCGACATGGACGGCACGTTGCTCGACTCGGAACGGCTCTGGGACGTCGCCGTCTACGAACTCTCCGCTCGGCTGGGCCGCGAGCTGACGCACGAGGTCCGGGAGTCGACGCTGGGCAACTCCATGCAGGGTGCGCTGGCCAAGGTGTTCGCTCACGTGGGCCGCGAGGCGACGCCGGAGAACCTCGCCGAGGCCGCGGAGTGGCTGAACGGGCGCGTCCGGGTGCTGTTCGCCGAGGGCCTGCCGTGGCTGCCCGGGGCCGCGGAGACCCTGGATGCGGTGAAGGCCGCCGGCCTGGGCTGCGCGCTGGTCACCAACACCGAACGGGCCCTCACCGAGGTCGCGCTCGAGACGCTCGGTCGCCACCGGTTCGACGCCACGGTGTGCGGCGACGAGGTCGCCTCCGCCAAGCCGGCGCCCGACCCGTACCTGCGGGCGGCCCGCCTGCTCGGGGTCGACACGACGTCCTGTGTCGCGGTCGAGGATTCGCCCACGGGGACGCAGGCCGCGAGCACCGCCGGGTGCGCGGTTCTGGTCGTCGGCACCGAGGTGCCGGTGCCCGCGGGACCCGGGCGTACGTTCCGCAACGGCCTCGTCGGCGTCACCGTGGACGAGCTCCGCGACGTCGCTTCGCGGCGACCCGCGTGACAGTCACGCGGCGACCCGCGTGACCGCTGCAGATCGCGTCGCCGCGGCGTGGAACAATCTAGCCCCGTGAAGAACTTCGATTCCCTGTTCGCCGAGCTCACCGATCGTGCCGCGACCCGCCCCGAGGGGTCGGGCACGGTGGCTGCGTTGGACGCCGGCGTGCATGCGCAGGGGAAGAAGGTTCTCGAGGAGGCCGGCGAGGTCTGGATCGCCGCGGAGCACGAGTCCGACGAGGCCCTGGCCGAGGAGATCTCGCAGCTTCTCTACTGGGTGCAGGTGCTCATGGTGGGCAGGAACATCTCGCTCGAGGACGTCTACCGACATCTGTGACGCCCGCCGTCGACCCTCCCTCCCACTGCAAGCCGAAAGTCGAACCATGTTGCGTGTCGCCGTTCCCAACAAGGGCGCCCTGTCCGAACTCGCCGCCGAGATCCTGACGGAGGCGGGCTACCGTCGCCGCTCCGATTCTCGGGATCTCACCGTGCTCGACCCCGCCAACAACGTCGAGTTCTTCTTCCTCCGTCCGAAGGACATCGCCATCTACGTCGGGTCGGGGGAGTTGGACCTCGGCATCACCGGGCGCGACCTCGCGCTCGATTCCGGTGCACCCGTGGCGGAGCGCCTCGCCCTGGGCTTCGGGTCCAGTACGTTCCGGTACGCCGCGCCCGCGGGCCGGGACTGGTCCCCGGAGGATCTCGCGGGGCTCCGCATCGCCACCTCCTACCCCAACCTGGTGCGCGCCGATCTCGCCCGACGCGGCCTCGAGGCCACCGTCATCCGGCTCGACGGCGCCGTCGAGATCTCGATCCAGCTCGGTGTGGCCGACGCCATCGCCGACGTCGTCGGCTCCGGACGCACACTGCGTCAACACGATCTGGTGGCCTTCGGCGAATCGCTGTGCGACTCCGAGGGTGTGCTCATCGAGCGCGAGGGGTCCGACGGCGACGACCGCGCCCGTAACCAGTTGATCGCCCGCGTGCAGGGGGTGGTGTTCGCCCAGCAGTACCTGATGCTGGATTACGACTGCCCCCGCACGCTGCTCGACCAGGCGGTCGAGATCACCCCCGGACTCGAGTCGCCCACCCTGTCGCCGCTGGCCGACGAGGCGTGGGTGGCCATCCGCGCGATGGTGCCGCGCAAGGGCCACAACGCGGTGATGGATCGCCTCGCGGATCTGGGTGCGAAAGCGATTCTGGCGTCCGACATCCGGTCCTGCCGGGCGTTCTAGGTCCGCGCACGCACCTCGAGCGTCTGGAAGGACCGGCCCACGGGGCCGTGCTCGTCGTGCAGGACGGCCGAGCACAGCCCGACGCCGTCGTCGCTCAGCGCGGTGCTCGCCTGCACCCCGACCCACTCACCGCGCGGCACGCGCACGACCTCCACGGTGAGGTCGGTGTTGAGGAACGTGTGGCGGGTGGGATCGACGCGTGCGGCGACGCCGTTGGCGATGTCGGCGACGGCGAACAGTCGCACGATCGGTGAGGTCGACTCGCCCAGCACCACAGGGTGTTTCGGCCGGGCCCAGACCGATCCGGGCCCGTCGTCGGTGGCGGGTTCGCCACCGCGGAAGTCGAGACTGTCGAGGAACCCGCCGTGCCAGTGCTCGGGGAAGACCCACCGGGACTCGCTCTCGTGCGGGCCCGGACGCAGCGGCGCGTCGACATCGTGCGCGACGTCGGCCGTGTCGGAGGTGGCGATGCGCCATCCGGTCGCCCGAGCGACCGCACGCGCGGTGCCGTCCGGACCGTCCGCGACCAGCTCCGCCGACAGCATCGACACGCGGCGCCCGGGCCGTTCCACCCGGGCACGCACGTCCAGCTCGCCGACCGGAATCGGCCCGAGGATCTCCATGGTGACCCGAGCGAGGCGACTGCCCTCCTGCGGCGCGCACTGCTCGAGCGCGCGGGCGAGCAGCGCGGACGGGGGAGCGCCGTGCTGCATCGTCTCCGCCCACACGCTGGTGGTGAAGGCCGTCGCGCGGACGCTCGCGTAGCCCTCGCGCCGCGCCGCGATCGGCACGAAGAGGGCGGTCACGACACCGCCTCCGCCCCGGGCCACCCGGGATACTCGGGCGGTGTGCCGCCGAAGGACGGGCACAGCGCCTGGTAATCGCACCACGAACACAACCGGCTCTTGCGGGGCCTGAAGTCCCCGGTCTCGCCGGCGGTGCGGATGGCGGCCCAGATGGCCGTCAGCGTCCGCTCGAACCGGACGAGCTCGTCGGCGTCCGGTGTGTAGGTGAGTTCCTGACCGTCCGCGAGGAAGATCAGCTTGAGCTGCGCGGGCACCACGCCGCGGGTGCGCAGCAGCACCAGCGCATAGAACTTCATCTGGAACAGCGACTTGGGCTCGGCGAGCTCGCGCGGAGCGCGGCCCGTCTTGTAGTCGACCACCCGTACGGCGCCGCTGGGGGCGACGTCGATGCGGTCGACGATGCCACGCAGCACCACGCCGTCGGCCAGTTCGGTCTCGACCGACTGCTCGCAGGACTCCGGCTCGAAGCGGGTGGGATCCTCCAGCGCGTAGTACCCGGCGACCAGCGCCTGCGCCTCCGCCAGGAACTTCTCCACCTCGTGCTCGGCCACCACGTCACCGGCGAACTCGCGCTCGGCCTTCACCTCGTCCCACGACTGGTCGATCAGCGCGACCGCGCGTTCGGTCACGCGATCCGCCGCCGGCAGTCCGAAGAGGTTCTCGAGCACGCGGTGGACGAGGGTGCCGCGCAGCTGCGCCTTGGACGGGGGCGCCGGGATGCGGTCGATGGCGCGGAACCGGTAGAGCAGCGGGCACTGCTTGTAATCGGCTGCGCGGGAGGGCGACAGCGCCGGACGACGCCGTACCCGCGGTTCGGTGGAGATGCTCACGGCTCACGACACTAAGCCCGACCACCGACAACCGCGGGCACCTGCCCTACAGTTCTCGAGGCGCGTCGCGCGTCCCGTGATCCCCGTTCGAGAGGAACCCCCCACCGTGGAGCCCACCGGCACCGAGTCCGCACCGAGCCGGAGCGGACCCTTCCGGGTGGGCGACCGGGTCCAGCTCACCGACGCGAAGGGTCGGCACTACACGGTGGTGCTCGAGGAGGGCAAGGAGTTCCACACCCACCGCGGCGGCATCCGTCATCAGGATCTGCTCGGCGCCGACGAGGGCTCGGTGGTCACGTCCACCAACGGCACGCCGTACCTCGCCCTGCGTCCGCTGCTCGTGGACTACGTGCTCTCCATGCCCCGCGGCGCGCAGGTCATCTACCCCAAGGACGCCGCGCAGATCGTGCACGAGGGCGACGTCTTCCCCGGCGCCCGTGTCCTGGAGGCCGGCGCCGGGTCCGGCGCCCTCACGTGCTCGTTGCTGCGCGCGGTGGGGGAGTCCGGACGGGTCGTCTCCTACGAGGTGCGCGACGACCACGCCGAGCACGCCGTCCGCAACGTCGAGACGTTCTTCGGAACGCGCCCGGCGAACTGGGATCTGGTGATCGACGACGTCGCCGCGTTCGACGTCGCGCGGCACGGCGGTCTCGTCGACCGCGTGGTGCTCGACATGCTCGCGCCGTGGGACGCCCTGCCGGCGGTGTCGCAGGCGATCGTCCCCGGGGGCGTGCTCATCGTGTACGTGGCCACCACCACTCAGCTGTCGAAGGTGGTCGAGGCGTTGCGGGCGCAGGAGTGCTGGACCGAACCGCGATCGTGGGAGTCCATGGTGCGCGGGTGGCACGTCGTCGAACTCTCCGTCCGGCCCGAGCACCGCATGCAGGGCCACACCGCGTTCCTCGTCTCCGCCCGCCGTCTCGCCGAGGGCACGGTCACCCCCAAGCCGCAGCGGCGGGCGGGCAAGACGGGGAACACGCCCGCCTGACGGCCGCCGCGACTCCCGGCCGCTGACCTCGACGTCCCGCACGTTCCCGTATCTGGCGGTAGCGTTGATCGATACGTTTCGGGAGGAGTCCTGCATGAGCCCTACTGATCACTCGGACCAGGCCGCACTGGCGGCGGAACTCGAGTCGCTGCGCGCGGAAGCCGCTGCCCTTCGTCGTCAACTCGCGTCGACCCGTGGGGGAACACTGCCGTCCGCCGAGGTGCGGGACCTCGAGAACAAGATCGACACGCTGACCACGCGCAACGGCAAGCTGCTCGAGACCCTGAAGGAGGCGCGCCAGCAGCTCATCGCGCTGCGCGAGGAGGTCGATCGACTCGGCGCCCCGCCCAGCGGGTACGGCGTCCTGGTCCACGTCTTCGACGACGGCAACGTCGACGTCTTCACCTCGGGCCGCAAGATGCGCCTGTCCTGCTCGCCCAACATCGACGTCGACGCCCTGCGTCCCGGCCAGACGGTGCGGCTGAACGAGGCCCTGACCATCGTCGAGGCGTGCGAGTTCGAGCGCGTCGGCGAGATCTCGGCGCTGCGGGAGGTGCTCGACGACGGCCGCCGCGCGCTGGTGGTCGGCCATGCCGACGAGGAGCGCGTCGTCTGGTTGGCCACGCCGCTGCAGGAGATGAACGACGACGAGTCGCCGGAGGATCCGGACGGACCGTCGCGGCGGCTGCGTCCCGGCGATTCCCTGCTGGTCGACACCAAGGCCGGCTACGCGTTCGAGCGCATCCCCAAGGCCGAGGTCGAGGACCTGGTGCTCGAGGAGGTGCCGGACGTCGGCTACGAGGACATCGGCGGCCTCGGTCGGCAGATCGAGCAGATCCGGGACGCGGTGGAGCTGCCGTTCCTGCACAAGGATCTGTTCCGCGAGTACGCGCTGCGTCCGCCTAAGGGTGTGCTGCTCTACGGCCCGCCCGGGTGCGGAAAGACCTTGATCGCCAAGGCCGTCGCCAACTCCCTGGCCAAGAAGATCGCGGAGGCCAAGGGCGAGGACGCGCGCGAGGCCAAGTCGTTCTTCCTCAACATCAAGGGCCCGGAGCTGCTGAACAAGTTCGTCGGCGAGACCGAGCGGCACATCCGGCTCATCTTCCAGCGGGCTCGCGAGAAGGCGTCCGAGGGCACCCCGGTGATCGTGTTCTTCGACGAGATGGACTCCATCTTCCGCACCCGCGGGTCGGGCGTGTCGTCCGATGTCGAGACCACCGTGGTACCGCAGTTGCTGGCCGAGATCGACGGCGTCGAGGGCCTCGAGAACGTCATCGTCATCGGCGCCTCGAACCGCGAGGACATGATCGACCCGGCCATCCTGCGGCCCGGCCGCCTGGACGTGAAGATCAAGATCGAGCGTCCCGACGCCGAGTCGGCGCTGGACATCTTCTCGAAGTACCTCGACGAGTCGCTGCCCGTCGCGGCCGACGATCTGGCCGAGTTCGGCGGTGATCGCGCCGCCTGCATCCGCGCAATGATCGAGCGGGTCGTGGAGCGGATGTACGCCGAGAGCGACGACAACCGGTTCCTCGAGGTCACGTACGCCAACGGCGACAAGGAGGTCCTGTATTTCAAGGACTTCAACTCGGGCGCGATGATCCAGAACATCGTCGACCGGGCGAAGAAGTACGCCATCAAGTCGGTGCTCGACACCGGGACCAAGGGCCTGAGTGTCCAACATCTCTTCGACTCCATCGTCGACGAGTTCGCGGAGAACGAGGACCTGCCCAACACCACCAACCCGGACGACTGGGCGCGCATCTCCGGCAAGAAGGGGGAGCGCATCGTCTACATCCGCACCCTCGTCACCGGCAAGAACGCGAGCACCAGTCGATCCATCGACACCGAGTCGAACACCGGCCAGTACCTGTAGTCCGACGCCGGACCGGCCGCCCGAGCCCCCGCGAGCACCCGCTCGCGGGGGCTCGTCGTCTCTCCTGGCCTAGGCTCGAATCATGGAGCGCATCATCGGTGTCGAGGTCGAGTACGGCATCTCGTCACCCACCGAGCCGACGGCCAACCCGATTCTCACGTCCACTCAGGCCGTCCTGGCGTACGCGGCGGCGGCCGGGGTGCCCCGAGCCAAGCGCACCCGGTGGGACTACGAGGTGGAGTCACCGCTGCGGGACGCCCGCGGATTCGACCTCGGTCGCTTCAGCGGGCCGGCGCCGGTGATCGACGCCGACGAGGTCGGCGCGGCCAACATGATCCTCACCAACGGAGCCCGGCTCTACGTGGACCACGCGCATCCGGAGTACTCCGCCCCGGAGGTCCGCGACCCGCTCGACGCGGTGATCTGGGACAAGGCGGGCGAGCGCGTCATGGAGGCGGCCGCCCGACACGCCTCGTCGGTGCCCGGAGCACCCCGATTGCAGCTGTACAAGAACAACGTCGACGGCAAGGGCGCCTCCTACGGCACCCACGAGAACTACCTCATGTCCCGCGAGACGCCCTTCTCGGCCATCGTGGCGGGACTGTCGCCGTTCTTCGCCTCGCGGCAGGTCTTCACGGGCTCGGGACGCGTCGGGCTGGGGCAGTCGGGTGACGAGCCGGGCTTCCAACTCTCGCAGCGCGCCGACTACATCGAGGTCGAGGTCGGGCTCGAGACGACGCTCAAGCGCGGCATCATCAACACCCGCGACGAGCCGCACGCCGACGCCGACAAATACCGCCGCCTGCACGTCATCATCGGCGACGCGAACCTCGCCGAAATGGCCACCTATCTCAAGGTGGGGACGACCGCGCTGGTCCTCGACGTCATCGAGGCGGGGGTCGACCTGACGGATCTGCAGCTCGCCCGGCCGGTGACGGCCGTCCACCGCATCAGTCACGATCCGACGCTCCGCACCACGGTCGCGCTGGCCGATGGCCGCGAGCTGACGGCGTTGGCGCTCCAACGCATCTACCTCGAACGGGTCTCGCGACATCTGGACAGCCGCGGCGAGCGGGATCCGCGGGCGGACGACGTCGTCGAGAAGTGGGCGATGATCCTCGACAAGCTCGAGCGTGACCCGATGGAATGCGCGACCCTGCTCGACTGGCCCGCGAAACTGCGCCTCCTCGAGGGATTCCGGACGCGGGAGAACCTGGGGTGGTCGGCGCCGCGCCTGCATCTGGTGGACCTGCAGTACTCCGACGTCCGCCTCGACAAGGGCCTCTACAACCGTCTCGTCGCCCGCGGGTCGATGGAGCGCCTGGTCACCGAGCAGCAGGTCATGGACGCGGTCTCCACGCCGCCGTCGGACACGCGGGCCTACTTCCGCGGGGAATGCCTGCGGCGCTTCGGCTCCGACATCGCCGCCGCCAGCTGGGACTCCGTCATCTTCGATCTCGGCGGGGAGTCCCTGGTGCGCATCCCCACGCTCGAGCCGCTGCGGGGGAGCAAGGCCCACGTGGGCGCGTTGCTCGACTCGGTGGATTCGGCCGCCGAACTGGTCGATCAACTCACCGGCTGATCCGTCCGACCGCGCGTTGCCACCCCCGCCCGCGACGCGCTCGGTAGGCTCGAAGATCCACGCGACGAACCGGTGGTACGACGAGGAGGCCCGCAATGGCACAAGAGCAGACCACACGCTCCGGTGGTGGCGACGACGACGAAGGCGGCGCCGAGGGCGCATCGGGCCAGGAGCGCCGGGAGAAGCTCGCCGAGGAGACCGACGATCTGCTCGACGAGATCGACGACGTGCTCGAGGAGAACGCCGAGGACTTCGTGCGGGCCTACGTTCAGAAGGGTGGCCAGTGACGGAACCCGAGCGCCGCAACACTGGCGACACCCTCGCCTACGGTTCCCCGTTCTCGTCCTTCACCGATCACCTGCGGGCGTACGCGCCGCACCTGTTGCCGGAGAACCGATTCCGCTCGGATCCCACGACGGAGCTCGCGCAGGAGGCCGCCATGAGCGACATCGCGCCGCACGGCACCACGATCGTCGCCGTCACCTACGACGGCGGCGTGATCCTCGCCGGTGACCGTCGGGCGACGCAGGGCAATCTGATCGCGAGCCGCGACGTGGAGAAGGTCTACGTCACCGACGAGTACTCGGCGGCCGGTATCGCGGGCACCGCCGGCCTGGCCATCGAGTTGGTCCGGCTGTTCGCCGTCGAGCTCGAGCACTACGAGAAGATCGAGGGCGTTCCCCTCACCTTCAACGGCAAGGCGAACAAGCTGTCGTCGATGGTGCGGGCCAATCTCGGTGCGGCCATGCAGGGCCTGGCCGTGGTTCCGCTGCTCGTGGGGTACGACCTCGACGCCGCGGACGCCCGGCGTGCCGGGCGCATCGTCTCCTACGACGTGGTCGGCGGCCGGTACGAGGAACGGTCCGGATACCACGCGGTGGGGTCGGGCTCGCTGTTCGCGAAGTCGGCCATGAAGAAGCTCTACCGCGACGGGCTCACCGAGGACGACGCACTGAGGGTGGCGGTCGAGGCGCTCTACGACGCCGCGGACGACGATTCCGCCACGGGCGGGCCCGATCTGGTGCGCGGCATCCTGCCCACGGCCGTGACCATCGGTGCGAGCGGAGCAGCGTTCGTCGAGTCGACGCGCACCGAGGCCCTGGCCCGGGCGATCGTGCAGGACCGCACGGAAGGGGGACAGCGCCGATGACCATGCCGTACTACGCGTCCGCCGAGCAGATCATGCGCGATCGCTCGGAGTTGGCGCGCAAGGGAATCGCCCGCGGGCGCAGTGTCGTCGTCCTGACGTACGCCGACGGGGTGCTCTTCGTCGCCGAGAACCGATCGTCGGCGCTGCACAAGGTCAGCGAGCTGTACGACCGGCTCGGCTTCGCCGCCGTGGGGAAGTACAACGAGTTCGAGAACCTGCGCCGCGCGGGCATCGTGCACGCCGACACCAAGGGCTACACCTACGACCGCGCGGACGTCACCGGCCGCTCGCTGGCCAAGGCGTACGCCCAGACCCTGGGCACCATCTTCACCGAGCAACTCAAGCCCTACGAGGTGGAGATCTGCGTGGCGGAAGTGCCGCGGCCGGGCGAAACCGGTGTGCCGCAGCTCTATCGGATCACCTACGACGGGTCCATCGTCGACGAGCGTGACTTCGTGGTGATGGGCGGGACCACCGAGCCCATCACGGCGGCGCTGCGGGAGGCGTACCGCGGCGATCTCGACCTGGCGTCGGCGGTCGGTATCGCGATCACCGCGCTGCAGGACGGGACGTCGGCTCCGACCAACGGAGGCGGCGAGCCGGCGGAACGCCGGGTGCTCGAGGTGGCCAGTCTGGAAGTGGCCGTGCTGGAACGCCATCGGCCGCGGCGGGCGTTTCGCCGCATCGGGGGAGCGGCGCTCGAGGAGCTGCTGCCGTCGTCGGGTACCGGGTCCGTCGACCCGCCCGCCGGGACGGGGTCCGATCAGCCGACGCCGCCCGGTCCGTAGACCGTGAGGAGCGAGGGTCGGGCTTCGAAATCGAAAGCCCGGCCCTCGCCCGCGATCTCGCCGTCGACGGCCACCGCGACGGGTGGACCGTCGTGCCGGACCGACAGCGTCGTCACCCGCTCCTGTCGATAGGTCGGTGACGAGCCGAGGCTGCCGGTCAGGGCGGCCAGCGCGAGGCGGGTCCGCGAGAACCGAATCCGCGCCCGCAAGTAGCGCACGTCGAGGACGCCGCCCGCGATCGACGGCCGCGACATCGGCACCTGATCGGCCGGGGCGTAGCTTCCGTTGCCCACGAACAACATCCAGACCGGATCGACGCGCCCGCCGACGACGGCGTGCAACGGCCGCGCGACGGCGAGGACGGCCACCATCGCGGCCGCCGCGGCGGGCCACTTTCCCACGCGGTCCGTCCATCGATCGCGCAGCCGCACCGTGTCCGGGTAGCCGCCGATGCTCGCGGTGTTGACGAACAGCGTCGGCTCCCCGCCGTCGATGGTCACGCTGCCGAGATCCACCCGCGCCGCATGCCCCTGTTCGACGGCGGCCGCGGTGGTGGACACCCGCGTCAGACCGATGTCACGCGCGAAGTGGTTGAGCGTGCCGCCGGGGAAGACGGCGAGCGGCAGCTCGGTCCGGACCGCGGCGGCGACCGCCGCGGCCACCGTGCCGTCGCCGCCGCACACGCCGAGTGCGTGGACGGACCCGTCGACCTCGGCCTGCAATCGTGCCGAGAAGTTCTCGCCCTCGTCCGGCTGGACGAACCGTACGTCCGGGAGCGCCTCGGCCACCGCGGCGACCACCTCCGAATTGTATTTTCCCGCAGCAGGATTGACCAGGACGACCAGCCCCCGGCCTCGATGCAGAGCAGGGGCCGAGCCGCGCCCGCCCACCTGCGCGGGGGTGGCCGAGCGCACCGCCCACCACCGCCGGGTCGCCAGTGCGACGCCGGCTCCGACGCCCGCGCCGACCACGACGTCGGAGGGCCAGTGGACCCCCACGTGGACACGCGAGTACGCGACCGCGAGGGCGAGGGGCGCGACGAGCACCCCGGCGACGGGGGACTCGAGGGCGACCCCCGTCGCGAACGCCGCCGCGGACGCCGCGTGACCCGACGGGAACGACGACGAGACGGGGCGGACGCCGAGCCGACGCAGGGCCGGCACCTCGAGAGCCGGGGGTCGGTCGCGGGGGAGCAAGGGCTTGAGAACGCCGTTGGCCACGGAACTGGCTCCGGCGACGGCGAGCAGTCCACGGACCGCCCCGCGACGCCGGGCACCGCCCGTGGCGCCGAGCGCTCCGGCCACGAGCACCCACAGCACGCTGTGGTTCGCCAGGGAGGTGAGGCCGCGCAGGACGGGATCGGCCGGTCCGGGCCGGGTCGCGTAGCTCGACCGGACCAGCGCGAGATCGACGGCTCGGGTCCGGTTGCGAAGCGATCGTGCGCTCATCGCTGCCACCCTACGGTCCGCCGGTGGTTGTACTGTCGAGTCGTGGAGCGACGAATCATGGGGATCGAGACGGAGTTCGGTGTCACGTGCACGTTCCACGGACATCGCCGACTCAGCCCGGACGAGGTGGCGCGCTATCTCTTCCGGCGCGTGGTGTCGTGGGGGCGCAGTTCCAACGTGTTCCTCCGCAACGGTGCGCGGCTCTACCTCGACGTCGGGTCGCACCCCGAGTACGCCACGGCCGAGTGCGATTCGCTCGAGCAGCTCGTCGCGCACGATCGGGCCGGGGAGCGGGTCCTCGAGGATTTGCTGATCGACGCCGAGCAGAGGTTGTCCGACGAGGGCATCGGCGGCGACATCTACCTGTTCAAGAACAACACCGACTCGGCGGGCAACTCGTACGGCTGCCACGAGAACTACCTCGTCGTCCGCGCGGGGGAGTTCTCCCGCATCTCGGACGTTCTGCTGCCGTTCCTCGTCACGCGCCAGCTGATCTGCGGCGCCGGGAAGGTTCTGCAGACCCCGAAGGCGGCTGCGTTCTGCCTGTCCCAGCGCGCGGAGCACATCTGGGAAGGCGTCTCCTCGGCCACCACGCGGTCCCGGCCCATCATCAACACGCGCGACGAACCGCACGCCGACGCCGAGAAGTACCGCCGGCTGCACGTGATCGTCGGCGACTCGAACATGGCCGAGCCCACCACCATGCTCAAGGTCGGCAGCGCCGCGCTGGTCCTCGAGATGATCGAGGCGGGCGTGTCCTTCCGAGACTTCGCGCTGGACAACCCCATCCGCGCCATCCGCGAGGTCTCGCACGATCCGACCGGTCGACGTCCGGTGCGCCTGGCGGGCGGACGGCAGGCGAGTGCGCTCGAGGTGCAGCGCGAGTACCACGCGCGGGCCGTCGAGCACCTGCGCAACCGCACGCCCGACGTGCGGATGGAACAGGTCGTGGACCTGTGGGGCCGCACCCTCGACGCGGTCGAGGCCCAGGACTTCGCCAAGGTCGACACCGAGATCGACTGGGTCATCAAGCGCAAGCTGTTCGAGCGCTACCAGGATCGGTACTCGATGGACCTGTCGGATCCGAAGATCGCGCAGCTCGACCTCGCATACCACGACATCAAACGCGGCCGGGGCGTCTTCGACGTCCTGCAACGCAAAGGCCTGGTCACGCGGATCACCGAGGACGCCGCGATCGACGAGGCCGTGGACACGCCGCCGCAGACCACGCGCGCCAAACTGCGCGGAGAGTTCATCGCCGCCGCCCAGAACGCCGGGCGCGACTTCACCGTCGACTGGGTGCACCTGAAGCTGAACGACCAGGCTCAGCGCACCGTGCTGTGCAAGGATCCGTTCCGGTCCGTCGACGAGCGGGTCGAACGGCTCATCGCCTCCATGTGAGCGTTCGTCCCCGGGTCGGCGTTGCGCCGCCGGGCACGGGGGAGCCGACCCACTAGTCTGGGTCGGTGGCGGTGTCCAAAGTCGAACGACTCATGAACCTGGTGATCTGCCTGCTCTCCACCCGGCAGTTCCTCACCGCGGAGCGCATCCGTGCGTCCGTCGCCGGCTACGAGGAGTCGGTCAGCGACGAGGCGTTCGGGCGCATGTTCGAGCGCGACAAGAACGAACTCCGCGATCTCGGAGTGCCGTTGGAGACCGGCCAGCTGTCCCGGTTCTCCACCACCGAGGGCTACCGCATCAACCGCGATCGCTACGAGCTTCCCGACATCGACCTGGCGCAGGACGAGGCCGCCGCCGTGGCCGTGGCGGTGCAGCTGTGGGAATCCCCCGAGCTCACCTCCGCCGCGCAGAGCGCGATGCTGAAGCTCCGCGCCGCCGGGGTCCAGGTGGACACCGAGCACTCGCCCGCGGCCGTGACCGCCATTCCGGCCCGCAGTCGAGGATCGGAACCCGCGCTCGGCAAGTTGCTCGCCGCCATCGACGCGGGCAAGTCCGTCCGCTTCCCGCACCGCGCCTCGCCCACGGCGGAGGCCGTCACGCGCACGGTCGAGCCGTGGGCCGTCGTCACGCAGTCCGGACGGTGGTACCTCGTCGGTCACGACGTCGATCGTCGCGACGTCCGCACCTTTCGACTGTCGCGGATCGGTGACGACGTCGTCGCGTTCGGCCGCGCGGGGTCGGTGCGCAAGCCGGACGACGTCGACCCGGCCGCGCTGGTCGCCCGCCTCCGCGGCACCGGGGGCGTCGCCGGGACGGCGCGGGTCTGGGTGGCCGACGGGCGCGCCGAGGAGGTGCGGCGGTTGGGATCGGTAACCGAGACCCGCACCGTCGCCGGTCGCGCGGGCGAGGTCGTCGACCTGTCGGTGCGGTCCTGGGAGTGGGTGGCCCGAGTGATCGCGGGCCACGGGGCCGACGCGATCGTGCTGGAGCCGGAGGAGCTCCGCGACCAGGTGGTCCGCATCCTCACCGGGGTCGCGGACCGCGACGGAACGAACGACGTCGCGGACCGCGACGGAGCAGTGGTGTCCCCGTGAGCGTTCGCCTGTCGTCGCGCCTGGCGCGCCTGCTCAACCTGGTGCCGTACTTCATCGCCAACCCCGGGATCAGCGCGGCCGACGCGGCCGCGGAGCTGGGGGTCACCACCAAGCAGCTGATGGAGGACCTGAATCAGCTGTGGATGTGCGGCCTGCCGGGCTACGGCCCCGGCGATCTCATCGACCTCTCCTTCTCCGAGGAGAGCATCCAGGTGACCTTCTCCGCCGGTATCGACCGTCCGTTGCGGCTGACGTCGACCGAGGCGACGGCGCTGCTCATCGCCCTGCGGTCGCTGGTGGAGATGCCCGGCATGGTGGACCCGACGGCCGCCCACCGCGCCATCGCCAAGATCGAACAGGCGGCCGGAGTCGCCGCACCGACGTCGGGACCCGCCGACGACGACGCGCCGGAGGAGAGTCCCGCCGTCGCCACCGTGCGCGGGGCATTGGCCCGGGGACGTGCTCTCGATCTGACGTACTACTCCGCGTCACGGGACGTGGTGTCCATGCGGACCGTCGACCCGGTACGGATCGTCCTGGTGGACGAGCACAGCTATCTGCAGGCGTGGTGCCGCTCCGCCGAGGGTGTGCGACTGTTCCGGCTCGACCGCATCGACGCCGCCACCGAACGAGCCGAGCCGTCGACCCCGCCCGAGAAGGCCGTGGGGGGCGACGAGGCGTTGGACCTGTTCCACGACGACCCGTCGCTGCCGGTCGCGCGCCTGCTCGTCCGGCCCGACCACATCTGGATCCTCGACTACTACCCGATGGTGCGCGTGCTCGATCATGCCGACGGGTCGGTCGAGGTCACCATGCGGTTCGCCACGTTGGACTGGATGTCCCGGTTGGCGATCGGCCTGGGTTCGGGCGTGACCGTGCTCGGACCGGACGAGCTGGTCGAGGCCGTCACCGAACGGTCGCGCGCGGCGCTCGCGGCGTATCGACAGGCGCGAGAGGCAGCCGATGAACACTGAGCGAATCCTGCGGTTCCGGGCCGATTCACGGCCGCTGACGCACACCTCGGTCCGGTAGCATCGGCTCCACCGATACTGGGAGGTTTCAACATGGGTGCCCTACAGCCCTGGCACTGGATCGTTCTGATCATCGTGGTCGTTCTGCTCTTCGGATCCAAGAAGCTGCCCGAGGCGGCGCGTGGTCTGGGTCGCTCGATGCGCATCTTCAAGAGCGAGGTCCAGGAGATGCAGAACGACGGCAAGAAGGGCGATGCACCGGCTCCGCAGGCTCCCGCGCAGCAGCCGCCGGCACAGTTGCCGCCCTCCGCCGCGCAGGTCGACCCCAGCCCCGTCGCACCGTCGTCCGACGTGCGCGACGAGCACCCGCGTTCCGCCTGACCGTTCGTTCTCCTCGTCCGCTGCCGTGACCGTTCCGCGGTCACGGCAGCGATGAGTCGATCCGGAAGACTTGATCCGTGCGCATACCGTTCGACCCGCGGCAGAGACGTCGCCGCGTCAATCCCGACGGCACCATGTCGCTGGTCGAGCATCTGTACGAGCTGCGGACGCGGTTGCTCTGGTCGATGTTCGCCGTGCTGCTCACGACGGTGATCGGCTTCTTCTGGTACTCCCACTCCCTGTTAGGCATCGAGTCCCTCGGCGACCTGCTGCGCGGCCCGTACTGCTCGTTGCCCCCGGAGAGCCGCGCCGAGCTCAGTGCGGACGACGCGTGTCGCCTGCTCGCGACGGGGCCGTTCGAGCAGTTCATGCTCCGCTTCAAGGTCGCCATCACCGCGGGCGTCGTGCTCGCCTGCCCGGTGTGGCTGTACCAGATCTGGGCGTTCATCACGCCGGGGCTGTACAAGCACGAGCGTCGCTACGCCGTCGCGTTCGTCACCGCCGCGGCCGCGCTGTTCGTCGCCGGCGCCGTCCTCGCGTACGTCGTCGTGGCCAAGGCCCTGCACTTCCTGCTCACCATCGGTGACAACGTGCAGATCACCGCGCTGAGCGGTGCCGAGTACTTCGGGTTCGTCATCAACCTGCTCGTCATCTTCGGCGTCAGCTTCGAGATCCCGCTGCTCATCGTCGCCCTCAACGCCGTCGGCGTCCTGCGCTACGAGAAACTCCGCAGTTGGCGACGCGGCCTCATCTTCGCGATGTTCGCCTTCGCGGCCGTGGTCACCCCCGGCGGCGATCCCTTCTCCATGACCGCGCTCGCGCTCGCGTTGTGCATCCTCGTCGAGATCGCCATCCAGGTGGCGCGCCTCAACGACCGGCGGCGAGCCCGCCGAGACACCGAACAGTGGGGCGACCTGTCCGACGACGAGGCGTCGCCCCTCGAGACACGGGCCACCCCCGTCGGCGCACCGACGCCCGTCGAGAGCGCCCCGACGCCGGTGTCGCGGCCGACGTCGGTCCGACTCGACGAGCGGGCGGACTACTCCGACACGGTCTGACGCTGGTCGACGGTTACTGTGGATTTCGTGTCCACCGAGAGCGACCGCGTCATCGTGGCAGACCTGGACGGGCCCCGGCTGACGGAGTTCACGTCGCTGCTGCCGTTTCCCCTCGATCCGTTCCAATGGCGGGCGTGCCGCGCCCTCGAGGACGGGCACGGAGTTCTCGTCTGCGCTCCCACGGGGGCGGGCAAGACCGTCGTCGGCGAATTCGCCGTCCACCTCGCCCTGTCGTCGGGCGCCAAGTGCTTCTACACGACGCCCATCAAGGCGCTGAGCAATCAGAAGTTCGCCGAGTTGACCGCTCGCTACGGACGCGGCCACGTCGGGCTGCTCACCGGTGACCAGAGCATCAACTCCGACGCGCCGATCGTCGTGATGACCACCGAGGTCCTTCGCAACATGCTGTACGCGGAATCGCCTGCGCTGCGCGGACTCTCGCACGTGGTGATGGACGAGGTGCACTACCTCGCCGACCGGTTCCGCGGCGCCGTGTGGGAGGAGGTCATCCTGCACCTGCCCGAGGACGTCCGGCTGATCAGTCTCTCCGCGACCGTGAGCAACGCGGAGGAGTTCGGCGCCTGGATGGAGACCGTGCGCGGCAACACGGCCGTCGTGGTGGACGAGACGCGCCCGGTCCCGCTGTGGCAGCACATTCTGGTGGGTCGGCGCCTGTTCGACCTCTTCGACGTCGACGCGAACGCGGGCGCCTCCGGGCCGGTGATCGACAAAACGCTCGTCCGCTACGTCAAGGAGAAGGTCAACGCCGAGCGGATGGGTGCCTGGGAAGCGCCGCGCGGGCGTGGGCGCTCCGGACGCGGAGGTGGCGGCCGGCCGGGGCGGCCCGAGAGTCGACCCATCCCGCGGCCGGAGGTGATCAAGCTCCTCGACGAGGAAGGCCTGCTGCCGGCGATCACGTTCGTCTTCAGCCGCGCCGGCTGCGACAGCGCGGTCGATCAGTGCCTGCGGTCGGGGTTGCGTCTGACCACCGACGAACAGGCGGTGCAGATCGGTGAGGTGATCGAGCGTCACACCGCCGAGATCCCGCGCGGCGACCTCGAGGTGCTGGGGTTCTGGGAATGGCGCGACGCGCTCGAGCGAGGGCTCGCCGCACACCACGCCGGGATGTTGCCGGTGTTCCGCCACACCGTCGAGGAGCTGTTCGTCCGCGGCCTGGTGCGGGCGGTGTTCGCCACCGAGACGCTGGCCCTGGGCATCAACATGCCCGCCCGGACCGTGGTCCTGGAACGTCTGGTCAAGTTCAACGGTGAGACGCACGCCAACCTGTCGCCGGGGGAGTACACCCAGTTGACCGGCCGTGCCGGTCGACGCGGCATCGACGTCGAAGGGCACGCCGTCGTGCTGTGGCAGTCCGGCGTCGAACCGACCGAGGTGGCCGGCCTGGCGACCACGCGCACGTTCCCGCTGCGCAGCTCCTTCCGGCCGTCGTACAACATGGCGATCAACCTGGTCGAGCGGATGGGTGTCGACGCCTCGCGGGCGCTGCTCGAGCGGTCCTTCGCGCAGTATCAGGCCGACGCGTCGGTGGTGGGGCTGGTCCGCGGCATCGAACGTGGCGCCGCCACCCGCAACGAACTGCTGACCAAGCTCGGCGGCGCCGATTCGCCGTACGTGGAGTACACCGAACTGCGTGCGCGGCTGAAGGAACGCGAACGCGAGTTGGAACGCCAGGGCCGCACGGACCGTCGCAACGACGCCGTCACCTCGCTCGTGAGCCTGCGACGCGGCGACGTCATCTCCATCCCGTCGGGCCGACGATCCGGACTCGCCGTGGTGCTCGAGACCGATGCGAACTCCGTGGACCCGCGGCCCCTGGTGCTGACCGAGGACAAGTGGGCTGGGCGGGTCTCCTCGGCGGACTTCCCGACGCCCGTCTCGGCTCTCGGCTCGATGCGACTGCCGCGCCACGTCGATCACCGGACGGCCCGCACCCGGCGCGATCTGGCGTCGGCGCTCCGCAGCACCGGCATCACACCGCCGGGACGGGGCCGCCGCGTGAGATCGTCCGCCGCGGACGACCGAGAACTGTCGACCCTGCGGCGGGCCGTGCGGTCCCACCCGTGTCACACCTGGCCCGACCGCGAGCACCTGGCCCGGTTGGCCGAGAAGTACAGCCGCGTGGAGCGCGAGACCGACGCCATGCGGCAGAAGGTCGCCGCGACCACGAACTCGTTGGCGCGGACGTTCGACCGCATCCTCGCGCTGCTGTCCGAACGGGGATACGTCGAGCACGTCGACGGAGAAGTGCGCGTCACCGAGCGCGGTTCCAAGCTCACCCGGCTCTACTCGGAATCGGATCTGCTGGTGGCCGAGTGTCTTGCCGAGGGTGTATGGCGCGGACTCGGACCGGCGGAGCTGGCATCGGTGGTGTCCGCGGTGGTCTTCGAGTCCCGGCAGGAGGGGGAGAGCATGGCGCAGGGCCCCACGGGCAACATCCGTCATGCCCTGGCGCGGACGTTGGCCACGTGGCACGACCTGCGCGCCGACGAGATCCGACTCAAGCTGCCACCCACGCGGGAGCCCGACACCGGCTTCATGATCGCCGTGTACAAGTGGGCGCGGAAAGAGTCCCTCGAGGACGTGCTCTTCGCCGCGGGTCAGCACGGCCGGGCCCTGTCCGGCGGCGATTTCGTCCGGTGGTGTCGCCAGGTGATCGACCTCCTCGACCAGATCCGCACGGCAGCCCCCGACACCGAGGTCTCGTCCGCGGCGAGCAAGGCGATCTCGGCGATCCGACGCGGCGTCGTCGCCGTCGACGCCGCCTGACCGGGTACGGTGCGACCGGAGCAGCCGACGCGGTGATCGCACGATCCGCGCGGGCGCGACGCACGCGGACTCGACCGACGCAGTGGAGGCGACCATGACCGGCCCGTACGACAAGAACGATCCGTCGCAGCAGAGCGACGGCGGGTCGGACCCGTCCACCCGGTCGTTCGAGGGCCAGTACCCGCCGCCCGGGCAGAGCCCGTACCAACAGGGGTACGGGCAGCAACCGGCTTACGGCCAGCAGCCCCAGTACGGACAGCCTCAGTACGGCCAGCCTCAGTACGGACAACCCCAGTACGGGCAGCCGGGCTACGGTCAGCAGCCCCAGTACGGTCAACCCCAGTACGGACAGCAGCCCCAGTACGGTCAACCCCAGTACGGACAACAGCCCCAGTACGGGCAGCAGGCGTACGGGGAGGCCCCCGCCTACGACCAACAGCCTCACGGCCAGCAACCGCAGTACGGTCAGCAGCCCTACGGCGGCCAGGGGTGGCAGAACCCGCAGCAGTCGTCCTCGTCGTCGAAGAAGGTTCTGTTCATCGTCGTCGGAATCATCGCGGCATTAATCGTGGTGGTCGTGGCGGCGGGGTTGATCCTGTTCCGCAGCAACACGTTCGACAACGCCGCGGTGCAGGACGGTGTCGCGAAGATCGTCACGGAGAGCTACGGCGCCATCGACGTGTCCGACGTGTCGTGCCCCTCCGGTCAGAAGGCAGAGACGGGCACGCAGTTCACGTGCACCCTCGTCGCGGACGGCGCGCCGCGCACGGTCACCGTGACCGTCAAGGACGACCAGGGAACGTACGAAGTGGGCCGGCCCCGCTAGGAGGACGACCCAGCCCCGGTCAGAACGGGGGTGGGGTGTCGTCCGGTGTGATGACCCTGCGGAGTCGGTTGCGGTTGCGTTCCTGTCGTCGGCGGGCGTGTTTCTGTTCGGTGCGTGGAGCTGGTCGTTGGCGTTCGGTGGGTTTCGGGGGCGGCTTGCCCGGGGTCGGCGGGTCGCCGAAGAC
>NZ_FOJN01000027.1 GCF_900111805.1 Rhodococcoides kroppenstedtii | reverse complement strand
GGCGGATTCAACTGGTCGTCGCAACACCCTGATCTCGGAGGTATGCGACGTGGCTACAGCAGACTGGAGTAAGAAGGCCAGCGATGTTCCAGAGGGGGTTCGTCGGCAGTGGCGTGCTGATCGTGCGCTTCGGCCAGCGATGCGCTCGCCCGGGAGGCCGGAGCCCTCGCGGGCGGTGCAACGTCAGTTCTGGAGGCTGATCGCAACCGGAATGAGCACTGCTGAGGCGTCTTTGACGGTAGGCGTGTCGGTCCCGGTTGGGTCGCGATGGTTCCGTCACGCTGGCGGAATGACGCCACTGAGTATGGATGAGCCCACCGGCCGCTACCTCTCGTTCGCCGAACGCGAGGAAATCGCATTGCTACGCGCCCAGGAAGTCGGCGTGCGCGAAATTGCCCGCAGGATCGGCCGCGACCCGGGGACGATCTCACGCGAACTGCGCCGTAACGCAGCAACCCGGAGCGGGAAGCAGGTCTACCGTGCCCTGGTCGCGCAGTGGAAAGCGCAACAGGCCTCGAAACGCCCGAAGTCCGCGAAGCTGTTGAGCAACAAACGGTTACGTGAGTACGTACAGGAACGTCTGGCCGGCAGCGTCCGGCTCCCCGACGGCACCGTGGTCGGTGGGCCGCAAATACCGGCGTGGAAGGGGTTGAACAAGCCGCATCGCCAAGACCGGAAGTGGGCAACGGCGTGGAGCCCGGAGCAGATTTCGCATCGGCTGACAATCGACTTCCCGGATGATGAGTCCATGCGCATCAGCCACGAGACTATCTACCAGTCATTGTTCATCGAGGGCCGCGGCGCCCTCAAGCGCGATCTCGTGACATGTCTGCGCACAGGCCGCGCATTGAGGGAGCCACGCGCTCGGTCGCAGAACAAACCGCAGGGGCATGTCACCGCAGATGTCGTACTCTCCAAACGCCCAGCGGAAGCCTATGATCGCGCGTTCCCGGGGCATTGGGAGGGTGACCTGATCATCGGCACGGGCCGCTCTGCAATCGGCACACTCGTCGAGCGCAGCAGTCGATCAACAATCCTCGTTCACCTCCCTCGACTGGACGGCTGGGGCGAGAACCCAGTGGTGAAGAACGGTCCATCGCTGGGCGGTTACGGTGCCGTCGCCATGAACACCGCCCTGAAGGAATCGATGGCCGAGCTCCCCGAGCAGCTCCGCAAGACCCTCACCTGGGACCGCGGCAAAGAACTGTCCGGGCACGCCCAGTTCGCGCTCGAAACAGGCACCAAAGTGTACTTCGCCGACCCCCACTCTCCTTGGCAACGACCGACGAACGAGAACACCAATGGCGTTCTGAGGCAGTACTTTCCGAAAGGTACGGATCTGTCTCGGTGGTCTGCCATGGACCTCGAAGCCGTCGCACTTGCAGTCAACAACCGGCCACGGAAAGTTCTCGGATGGAAGACCCCGACCGAGGTCTTCACCGAGCAGCTAAGCTCACTCCAACAGCCCGGTGTTGCAACGACCGGTTGAACTTGCCCA
>NZ_FOJN01000028.1 GCF_900111805.1 Rhodococcoides kroppenstedtii | reverse complement strand
TGTAGTGACCTGAGAGGTTGTTGACGGCGTGCCGTCTTGAAATGGGGAGGACCTCCTGGCGGAGTGGATGTGTCTGGCATCTATCCGTAGGAGGTCCTCGTGTCCCACGCTAATGCCCGTACCACCGTGTTCGCTCGCCGCCTGATAGTCGAGCGTGTCGCGGCCGGGTGGCCACCAGCTCACGTCGCCGAGCAACTCGGGGTCTCGCGGGCCACGGTCTACAAATGGCTGCGCCGCCACCGTGAGGGTGGTGACGCGGCCCTGACCGACCGGTCCTCGCGCCCGCTGCGAATGCCACGCCGAACTCCGGCTCGGGTGGAGCAACGGGTTCTCGCCGCGCGCCGACGTCACCGTCGCGGGGCGGTCGTGTTGGCCGCCGAGCTCGGATTGAACCCCTCGACCGTGGGGCGGATCCTCGCCCGCCATCAGATGCCCCATCTGGCGGCGATCGACCCGATCACCGGCCAACCGGTACGCGCGTCGCGGCGCAGCACGATCCGCTACGAGCACCGCACCCCGGGCTCGTTGGTCCACGTCGATGTCAAAAAGCTCGGCCGTATCCCCACCGGCGGCGGCTGGCGGCTGCACGGACGTGATGCTGCGGTCTCGGTTGCCAACCGCCGCAAGCGAGTTCGGATCGGATACGACTACATCCACACCGCCATCGACGACCACACCCGGCTGGCCTACAGCGAGGCCCTACCCGATGAGAAGGACCTCACCAGCGCCGGCTTCCTGCACCGCGCCCTGGCCTGGTTCGCCGGCCACGGCATCCGCGTACGACGCCTGTTGACCGACAACGCTCTGGTCTACCGACGGGGCACGAACTGGGGTTGGGTCTGCACCGCCTGGGGCCTCAAACGGCGCTTCATCCGGCCCGGCTGCCCATGGACCAACGGCAAAGCCGAACGCTTCAACCGCACACTGCTCACCGAATGGGCCTACGCCCGCCCCTGGTCGTCGAACCGGAACCGCACACGAGGCCTTGACCGCTTCCTTGTCCGCTACAACACTCGACGAGGCCACTCCGCCCTCGGCGGACACCCACCCATCACCCGACTGACCGCCTGAGAACAACGTGTCAGGTCACTACA
>NZ_FOJN01000029.1 GCF_900111805.1 Rhodococcoides kroppenstedtii | reverse complement strand
TCCGCGATCGTCGTGCCCGTCTCGCGGACGGCGTCGATCGCCGGGCGCATCTGATCGACGTTGTTCAGTGCGTCGAAGATGCGGAAGATGTCCACCCCCGTCGCCGCGGCCTCCTCGACGAACGCCGACGTGACCCGCTCCGGGTAGGGGGTGTAGCCGACGGTGTTGCGCCCCCGCAGCAGCATCTGCAACGCGATGTTCGGGACCGCCTCCCGCAACGCCGCCAACCGCTCCCACGGATCCTCGTGCAGGAACCTGAGCGCCACATCGAACGTCGCCCCGCCCCAACACTCCACCGACAACAACTCCGGCGTGGTCCGCGCAACGTAGGGGGCGACCATCAGCAACCCCGACGTGCGCACCCGCGTCGCGAGCAGTGACTGATGCGCATCACGGAACGTGGTGTCGGTGACGCCCAACGCCTTCTGCTCACGCAACGCGCGAGCGAACCCGTCGGGTCCGAGGTCGAGCAGCCGCTGCCGCGACCCCGGCGGCGGCGTGGTCGACAGATCGATGTCGGGCAGCTTCGTGCGCGGATACACCGTGGTGGGACGCGCCCCGTGCGGCTTGTTCACCGTCACGTCCGCCAAGTAGCGCAGGATCTTCGTTCCCCGATCCCCCGACGCCCGAGCGGTGAGCAGGTCGGGTCGATCGCCGATGAACGACGTCGTCACCTCACCCGCGCGAAACGCCGGATCCTCCAGGACACCGCGCAGGAAGCCGATGTTCGTGGCGACCCCGCGAATGCGGAACTCGGCCAATGCTCGCCGCGACCGCGCGACCGCGTCCTCGAACGTCCGTCCGCGACAGGTCAGCTTCACGAGCATCGAGTCGAAGTACGCCGACACCTCCGCCCCCAACGTCGTCCCCCCGTCGAGACGAATACCCGCCCCACCCGGGGTTCGGTAGGCGGTGATCCGCCCGGTGTCCGGCCGGAAGGCGTTGGCCGGATCCTCCGTGGTGATGCGGCACTGCATCGCCGCACCCCGGATGCGCATGTCCTCCTGCCGCAGTCCCAGGTCCTCGAGCGACTCCCCCGACGCGATCCGCAACTGCGACTGCACCAGGTCCACGTCGGTGAT
>NZ_FOJN01000030.1 GCF_900111805.1 Rhodococcoides kroppenstedtii | reverse complement strand
TCGGCGATCGTGGTGCCGGTGGCGCGGACCGCGTCGATGGCCGGGCGCATCTGATCGACGTTGTTCAGTGCGTCGAAGATGCGGAAGATGTCCACGCCCGTCGCCGCGGCCTCCTCGACGAACGCCGAGGTGACCCGCTCCGGGTAGGGGGTGTAGCCGACGGTGTTGCGCCCCCGCAGCAGCATCTGCAACGCGATGTTCGGGACCGCCTCCCGCAGCGCGGCGAGCCGTTCCCACGGATCCTCGTGCAGGAACCTGAGCGCCACGTCGTACGTCGCGCCGCCCCAACACTCCACCGACAACAACTCCGGGGTGGTGCGCGCGACGTAGGGGGCGACCATCAGCAGCCCCGAGGTGCGCACCCGCGTGGCCAGCAGCGACTGGTGCGCGTCACGGAACGTGGTGTCGGTGACCCCCAACGCCTTTCGGTCGCGTAGATCGCGAGCGAAGCCCTCCGGTCCGAGCTCGAGCAGGCGCTGGCGCGATCCGTCGGGCGGCGCCACGGACAGGTCGACGTTCGGAAGCTTGTCCTGGGGATACACCGTGCTCGGGCGTTCACCGTGCGGCTTGTTCACGGTCACGTCCGCGAGGTATCGCAGGATCTTGGTGCCGCGGTCCGCCGACGAGCGGGCCGCCAACAGCTCCGGGCGCTCCTCGATGAACGACGTGGTGACATTGCCCGCCCGGAAGTCCGGTTCCTGCAACAGACCCTGCAGGAACCCGATGTTGGTGGACACGCCGCGGATACGGAACTCGGCCAACGCTCGCCGCGATCGCGCGACCGCGTCCTCGAACGTCCGTCCGCGACAGGTCAGCTTCACGAGCATCGAGTCGAAGTAGGCGCTCACCTCGGCACCCAGGGTGGTTCCCCCGTCGAGTCGGATGCCCGCTCCGCCCGGCGTGCGGTACGCCGTGATGCGACCGGTGTCCGGCCGGAAGCCGTTGGCCGGATCCTCCGTGGTGATGCGGCACTGCATCGCGGCACCGCGGATGCGCATGTCCTCCTGCCGCAGTCCCAGGTCCTCGAGCGACTCCCCCGACGCGATCCGCAACTGCGACTGCACCAGGTCCACGTCGGTGAT